>NZ_JHBV01000030.1 GCF_000724545.1 Aureispira sp. CCB-QB1
CCACCGCCACCAGCTCAAATCGAGGAAGTGGAGGAAGAAGTAGAAGAAGTGGAACAGGAAGATCAAGAAATAGAAGAGGATACAGAAATTAATGATACTCCTACCGACTATGATGGTCCTTATGGAGATGGTCCAGCTCCAGAACCGGAGCCAGAACCAGAGCCGGAACCAGAGCCAGAGCCAGAAATCTTTACAATTGTAGAGCAAATGCCTCGCTTCCCTGGTTGTGAAGATCAAGCAGGTGACAATAATGCAAAAAAAGCTTGTGCGGATCAGAAATTATTGAAGTTCATCTACGAAAACATCAGCTATCCTACTATGGCTCGTGAAAACGGAATTGAAGGAATGTCTGTTGTAAGTTTTACCGTTATGGAAGATGGTTCTATCAAAGATGCTAAGATTTTGCGTGATCCAGGAGGAGGATGTGGAAAAGAAGCATTAAGAATCATTAACATGATGAATAGAATGCCTCAAAAATGGACTCCTGGAAAACAACGTGGTAAAGCTGTACGTGTAAAATACAACTTGCCTGTTCGATTCAAATTAAACTAAACTATTTTTATAATAGTAACGATATAAAAAGTGCTTCTCAATTAATGGGAAGCACTTTTTTTTTTACCTTCTTGCCAACAAGAAAACAATTTATAAAGACAAATTTTAGGGGATTAAAAAAACAGCAAACGACTTTAGGTAAACAAATTCTTTTATCTAAACTGTTTTAATTATGATGAATCAGCAAATTCTTATTTTTTTTATAGGCTTGTCTTTCGTCCTTCTTTCCCTCTCCTCTTGTCAAACCGAAGCCATTACCTATGATTGTACGGCTGTTGCTCCTACCTATACCAATCATATAAAATCTATTATGGATGCTAACTGTGCTTATAGTGGTTGTCATGATGCTACAACAAAAGCCGATGGGATTAACCTTAGTAACTATGGTGCTGTTGTTTCAGAATCTTCTAGAGCAAGATTTATGGGAAGTATGCAGCACGAAGGCAGTTATAGTAGAATGCCAGAAGGAAAAGCTCAATTAAGCACTTCTGACTTGCAAAAAATCTACTGTTGGATTCAAAATGGCACTCCAGAATAAACTTTTCATATTTCTAGAATTAACAATGCTATCTTGTTAGCAGTTAGCTTAGTTACTCCCTGCGGTCATCAGCCAGCAAGCTGGGTTTGCTGCTACTTCGTGGTCGTTGATTCGTCTATTCGTAATATCAAAAAAGTGGTCTCTGTCAAAAGAAAACTGCTCTTTCATTGAATCAAAAGACCCTATCTAAAAGAATAGAGCCAATTATAATACCAATCCATGCTTAGAATATGGATTGGTATTAGACCATAAACTCACCTTTTTTTCGTATTTTTGAAAAAACGAATAGAATACATGAAAATAGGACTTTTTTTTGGCTCTTTTAATCCCATTCATACAGGACATTTAATCATTGCTAATCACATTGTAGAAAATACTCCTTTGGAAGAACTTTGGCTGGTAGTTACCCCACACAATCCACATAAAAAACGGGCTACTTTGGCGAATGATTATGATCGATTGCATTTGGTCAACCTAAGTATTGAGGGACATTTGAAGTTACGATCTTGTAATATTGAATTTGAGTTACCCAAACCTTCTTTTACCATTGATACTCTAACCTATCTCAAAGAAAAACACCCAGAGCATGATTTTGTATTGATTATGGGTGGAGATAATTTAGGGTCTTTCCATAAATGGAAAAATTACGAAGTCATTTTAGCTAACTACGAAATTTATGTCTATAGTCGTCCTAATTATGATTTAGGTGCCCTACAAGAACATCCTAGTATTCATATGGTGGAAGCCCCTTTGATGGAAATCTCTTCCTCTGTTATTAGAAAATTAATTAAAGAGCGTAAGTCTATTCGATATTGGGTTCCTGATAAAGTTTTGGAAGAAATAGAACAATCGGGAATGTACTTGTAACATTTTTATATCGTGATGGCTCTTGTTAACTTTTCAACTTCTAGAAATTACTCCATGCACTATTTTTTTATCTTTTGGCTATACTATTGTTGCTGCTCTTGCCAATCGGCAGAATCGACATCAACGGTTGTGGAGGTTCCTAGTCCATCTATCACAGATAGCTTAACAGCATGGGAACAAAATTTATTAGCAATTCCTGAAATCATACAAGATACCATTGCTCAAGAGCTTTATATTAAGTCATTGCCCAAGCTTCCTGACACAAAGAATTTTTTTGGAAATTTGCAACTGAATGCCTTACAACATGGCAGTAGAAAGTCATTGAGAAAGGTCTATCAAAATATTGCAACCCCTTATCAAAATAATGCTTACGAACGCACCAAACATTTAGACTTATCCTATCAAAACATCTACTACATCCCCAATAAAGTTGCCAACTATCCCAACCTAAGGTATCTATCATTGAGCAACAATAGGGTTCAAGCCCTCAACCCTAATTTGGCTTCTTGCAAACAACTTAGAAAGCTTGACCTTTCGTCCAATGGCATGTTACAACTCCCTATGGGTTTATCATTGCTTACACAGATTGACGAATTGGTATTGGCTGATAATCGCTTAAATTCGCTACCCAATTACTTTTCAAATTTAACCAATTTAAAAACAGTTGACATCAGCAATCTACACACAGGAATGTCTGAGTTTTACAATAACTTTACTAAATTTCCTATGGTATTAACTCGAATGTCAAACGTTGAAAAATTGTTTTTGGAGAAACTCCCCATACGAAGCTTGCCTAAAAGCATTCAAAATATGACAAAGCTTCAAGTTTTGAGTTTGAATGGGAATCGTGTCATCAACCTAAATCAAGCATTTAATGCTTTGGCGAATGTTCCCGATCTTATTGCCTTAGACCTTTCATTTATTGGTCGTAAAACGCTCCCACAAAGCATTCAAAAATTAAAAAATCTAAAAATATTGGTGTGGCACGAAGAAAAACAAAGGAACCGTGCTTTTGTAGAAGAAACATTGCAAAAATGGCTGCCCAATACCAAAATATATTATGGAAAAAAAGGAATGGCAACGCTCTTTCTTAGAGGCAATACCGTAACTACTATTCGTACTATTGGAAATGAATGAATAGTATCCGATGCTTCTACCGAAGCGGGTATTTTTTAACATGACCATCTGGGTGTATCAAAACTACTTCTTTATTTTTATATTTGTATTTATAAGAACTATACTCAGCTGGAACAATGACACGTCCTCCTGCAGCTACAACTCCCCAAAGTCCTTTTACTTTGACCATATAAGTTCTATTCGGAAGCGCATACATATCTTCATACTTAGGAGGCAAAATAACTCCTTTGGTAATCGAGACAATCCCCCATTTACCATTTTTTAAGACAAAGAAAAATTTCTTTTTAGGTCGATAATCAAATTGATCATAAATAACAGGAATCATTTCCTTTCCCTGCCCATTTAACACTCCCCATTTAGTCCCCTTTTGCACCATAAACTGATTGGCATTCATAACATGAATTTTAGAATAAGCAATGGGAATAATTTGTTCACCTTCTACCGTTAACATCCCCCATTTAGTGCCTTTTTTGACCATCACACGATTAATATCTTCATAGTATTGCACATCGTTATACGCCAAATCAAAAAGCGTTTGATCATTATAATAATAATCGATTTTATCGCCTAATCGAACTTTTAGTTTAAAGTTATTTTCATCAATCCAAATATCGCTATATTCAATTGGTACCGCAGTATGTACTTGGTCACTAGTATCTATCCTCAACAAGCCTACTTTTTTATCCTTCCCTACCAAGACACTATTCAAGTATTTCAAGAAAAATGGAGACATAAAATCATATTCAAAAGGCAGAATTTCTTTTGCATTAATATCTAACAAACCAAACTTACCCTGTTCTCTAACCACAAAGTAACGAGAGAAATAATCAATATCATCGTATTTTTTTTCTGTCTGACAAGGGTTATCCTTAATCCAGTTATAAACCGACCATTTCTTGCCAATTTTCACACGAGTGTGGCTAATATATTGGTGATCCCCTATTTGATCAAAACAAGTAGGAATTAACTCCTCTCCTTTGGCATTTTTTAGCCCCCACTTAGCTCCTTTTTTGACCTTATAACGGTAACCATCAAACAAAATATCATCGTAGATCGCTTCTAAAACAGGGGTTCCATCAGTATTTAGGACACCATATTTATCGCCGATTTCAATACTGATATAAGGATGTTGACGTTTAGATATATAGTTTAAAGCATCGTATTGTACAGGCACCCAAACGCTACGATCGTCCCCCAACATTCCCCATTTGCCATTTTCTTTGATTCTATAAAAACCTTTTTTTTCTTGATGCAAGTAACGATAAGTTATAGTATCATACTTAGCCTTGGTTAACTTTTCTTTGGTTTTATCATCATAAAATCCCCAATTAAATCGCTCTCCATCCCAAACTTTATAAATACCATCTACATACAAAAACTCCTGCCCTTTTTCCAAACCTTCTGTTGGGTCTTTAATTTGAAAGGCATATTTTTTTTGATAATTACTAGAATCCTGCTGTGCGACAGCTATTTGTAACGTAAAAAATAAGGTAAAAAAAATACTGATTTTATAATGCATATCGATTTAAAATTATAGTCCTTGATTTTATAAATGTACCAATCCTTGGTAAAATAAAAAACGTCTTAATATTAAAACTAGTATGTGTTTTGTTTTTTTATGGCGCTTATTAGACATTAAGTAATCGTTCATAAAAATTTATAGGCAAAATAGAATTCTTTTTGCACTGTTCTTCATCAAAAAATCTCGTTTTAGCCCGCTAAAACTTCAATTCTTTTCTTTGAACAGCACTAAAAACAATTACATTTTTAACTATACTTTTTTCTGTCCACTTACTTATCACGAATTAATTTGTATAGCTAAAAAATAGCATTTTCCAATTTCTCATAAAACCAATTCGTGATAATGTCTTTTTGGGGAGCATTGAGCAGATTTGTAGTAAGTAAGAACAAGTTCTAAAACTAGATTTAAAGCCTCCTTACTTATTCTGAAAAAAAACGTCTTGCTCCTCTATCCAAATACTTAAAACCCCTGTTGTCTTACAGCCTTGATCTAGATTGATAACATTACCCATTTTTTGTGGAATCGACCAATTATACTTAATCGTTGGCGTATGCCCGATGTAAATTTTCTCAAATTGATCTATTTTTGTTACTTTTTTATCAACCCAAGCCCCCTCCTGTTCCAAATTCCATAATTGTACCACTTTTCGAAACAAGGTTCTATCCCATAGCAACGACTCTGGATAAAATTGCAACGATGCTTCAAAGCCCATTTGATAATCAAAACCAGCATGTACAAATAATTTTTGGTTTTCGATGTGATATAATTTTAACTTATCAAAAAATGCCGTTTTATGCCTCAAAATTTCCGCATCACTTCGTTGCGCATAAGATAGATAGGTAGACAAACCACCACTCAGCATCCAGTCTCTGTATTTGGTAGTTATAAATCGATCTACTCTAAATTGTTCAAAATTTTGATTCAGTACCTCCAAAAACCATTCTTCATGATTCCCTTTCAAGTAAATATTTTCAAAGGGCGATGCTGCTTGCAACGCAATCAACTTATCTACCACCTCATAAGAATACTTCCAACCATCAATATAATCTCCCAAACAAATAATTCGATCTTCGCTAGGAGAATAATGGGCTGCCTTCAAAGCACTTTCTAGTGCATCAATACTGCCGTGAATATCTCCGATAACTAATGTTCTTTTATATTCCATTTTGATGTGTTTAGATATCAGTTTTTAAATCAATGGCATAAAAAAGTATAGATAAATTCAACGATGCTTGCTACTACATGAAGTTGCTTGCCTTAATGAGCTATTATCTTAATGAGCTATTATTAAAAGAAAAAGGAAACTGCAAACAGTTCCCTTCCTTTTCTTAACAACTATTCTGTTTATAGTTTTTTTCCCTTCATCGCATTGGCGATATTAGCATCCAAAGCTCGATGTGCCAATGGCGTTGTATATTCGTTTAGTTCTTCCATTCGTTGATGAATCAAATCTTTGTCTTCACCCTTAGAAGCTGTTTCAAGAGCTGTTACCAACTCCATTGTCTTCTCTACCTCTTCTTTGGTCAATATGGTGACATTTTGTTGGATAAATTTACGAGAAGCCAATACGACATTTTGAGCTTCGGTACGAGCCTCAATCAACGCCCGTACAGCCATATCTCCTTTAGCATTCTGAATTGACTCTAATAGCATACGCCCCATTTCTTCTTCAGAAATCCCATAAGGAGAACGCATTTCTACTGTTTGCTCTACCCCTGAGCGTAATTCTTTTGCCCGAACTTTTAAAATACCATCCGCATTCAACAGAAAATGAATTTCAATTTTGGGAATTCCTGCCGCCATTGGAGGTATGCCACGCAAAACAAACTCTCCTAACTTTCTATTATCAGCAACCAAATCACGTTCACCTTGATATACAGCTACTTTTAGGTTGGTTTGCCCATCTACCGAAGTAGTATATTGACGACCAGCTTTGATTGGAACTTTTGTATTTCTCGCTATAATGGTATCCATTAGCCCTCCTACTGTTTCAATTCCCAACGACAAAGGCGTTACATCTAATAACAATATATCCTGATTATTTCCTGCCAAAATATCCGCTTGCACTGCGGCGCCCAAAGCAACAACTTCATCTGGATTAAGCGTATTGTTAAGCTTTTTATCAAAAAACTGTCCTACCCGTTGCTGTATTAAATCCATTCGAGTCGAGCCACCTACCATAATAACTTCATCAATATCTCTAATACTTAACTCTGCATCTTTGAGTGCATTTTCGCAAGCTGCCAAAGTTCGTTGTACCAAAGGTTGCACCATTTCTTCAAATTGATCTTTGGTCATTTGGCAAGTAATTCCAGCGATAGTTGTTTCAAAAGTAGCTTTCTTTGCAAAAGATTTTTTGGCTGCTTCTGCTGCTAATCGAAGTTCTTGTGTCAGTGCGGCATTATTATCTGTATCAAATTTGTAGGTATCCATCCAATATTGCTGAATCGCACGATCAAAGTCATCCCCTCCCAAGAAAGTATCTCCATTTGTAGACAACACCTCAAAGATACCATGTTCTATCTTAAGAATAGAAATATCAAATGTTCCGCCTCCCAAATCATAAACAGCAACCGTTTTAATATCATCTGCATCCAACCCAATTCCATATGCCAAACTTGCCGCAGTGGGTTCATTGACAATACGCAAGACATCCAGTCCTGCTAATTTCCCTGCATCCCGTGTTGCTTGACGTTGGGCATCGTTAAAATAAGCAGGAACTGTAATAACGGCACGAGTCACCTCAGCACCAAGCGTTTTCTCAATACGTCGTTTGAGTTGTGCCAAAATTTTTGCCGACAATTCAATTGGCGTATAAAATTTATCCTTAATCCTAATTTTAACCAAGCTATCTTCTACCTCATTATCAATAATTTGATAAGAAAAAAAGCGCTTATAGTCTTCCACATCTTGATACGATTTTCCCATCAATCGCTTAATCGAAAAAATAGTATTCTCTGGATCTGTCACTAATTTTTCAATCGCATCATGCCCTACCACTACAGAATTTTCATTTTCAAAATGTATAATAGATGGGACTAAGGCATTTTTACCAATATGATCCGTAACAACAGTCGGCGTTCCATCTAACATATAAGCAACTAAACTATTTGTTGTTCCTAGGTCTATACCAATAATAACGTTTTCTTTTGGTACTTCTACTTCTTTTAATGTTCCCTTCGTTAAGTCTATTGGAATTTTTGCCATAACGTTTTATTTGTTCTCATTTTGTTGGTTCTTGTACAAATCATGTTTTTACTATTATTATAGTACGTAAAAAATCAACGAACTACTTATATATAAATACACATTATTTATCAAAGAACAGTTTTGTTTAAACTAAAAAGTTTGCCTGCTGTATTTCAGACAACATATTATCACACAAGTTTGTTGATATCTTATATGAATTAGCCACAAAAGTACTAAGAACCAACTATAATTTAAACCTATTGGTCTAAAAACATTTGTTCTTCTTTAACAAAATGAAATTCTCCTTCTAGTTTTTATGCTTCATTTTCTTCTTTTAGTTTTTTATTTTTAATATAAGGCAGTGTCCTCTCCAATAGAAAAAGAAAAATGGTTTGTTTTTTCAGTTTTTTTTTCTTAAATTTACTCGAATTCTTAAAGTCCACCTATTGGAGTATTGGGCTTTGTAGGTAATTGTTTCTATCAATCATTTTTAACCCATTTTACTGTGGCATTTAATATTCTAACCAAATTCAAACCGGATCAAATAAAAAGTAGAAATCTTGATACTGGCTTTTTGAGTAAGTATTATAAAGGTATACAAAACATACTGATTCAAAAGACGCATGTTGAGCAAACAACAGAGTATTTCTTTTGTGAGAATTATACTGCTGATGAGCATCTACTAGTTTTTGGTACACCCACAGCAACGCAAAAAATGCTATTTAAGGCAGCAGGAAAAGGGCAAGAAGGATTTGATAAGACAAAAGTCTCGATGGGAACTTGTTTTATTTTGAACGAAAAAGGCAGCAAAGTACTTTGTCTTTATCCCAATTTATCGCTAGCTAAAGGCAAAAAAGCTAGTGTCATGAGGACACTAAAAAAAATGCAACGTACTTCATTAAAATTAATTGATGAAATTCGTTGGTTAGATGCTCCTCTTATGGTCGATTCTGAAGATCCTTCGAAAATAGAACAGGTTGTTGACCCCAATACTTCGAATACTGAAAACAATCAAACGGTACTGGTTAGTACAGAGGAAATTGTAGATAAAGCCAAAAACTTAAAACGGGGAATTGAAAAATTGGTAAAGGATGTCATGCCTCGTTATAAAAAGAGAGAAACCACCAATAACGATGCTGCTTTTGTAAAAGCGCTTCGAAAAGCAGGGCATCTTTTTTTAGCGCAATTAACTCAAACCGATGAAAAAACTAGAAATAGTTTTACTTCTCAGAAAAAAGTTTTGGAATCTGGATTACCTCAATGGAAAGAGTTAGAATCAAGAATTCATTCACAAAAAAGCAAAGCAGAAAGTAGGGCAACATTAAAAAAATCACTACTAGGAGTAGTTGAAAAAATGAATGAACGCCGATCTGAAATAAAAACAATTTTGAAACGAGTAAACCTTAAAACACTTGGATAAAATATAGCATTTTGCTTCATGGATTACTCTTATCTGTAATTTTAACATTCACACTTAAAAAAACATAAAAACCAATGGCAAAGGAATTATTTGACTTTAAGGCATTTCAAGCATTAAAATATGCAGAATACAAAAAACAACACGCTAAAACAGCTGTTGTAAAAAAAGCAAAAGCAGGTCTAGTATTTACAAAGTATAACCTTGGTAGCAAAAAGAAAATTGCTGTTTTTATTCCTTTTCTAAAATGGGACGAAGCAGACAAAGCCTATAAAGCATTAAAAAAAGACAAGAGTATCCACTTAGTTAAATGGACTTCTTTGGTAAAAGCAACTCAAGGCAAAGGTGAAATCACTTTAGAAATCAAAAAAGGAGGTCTAACAGCAGATGTCATTGTAGAAGAATTGAACGAGCTATTTGACAAAACAATTAAATTAAAACTAAATGTAACGGGTACATCAGAAGATGCTTCTGAAATTGATACCAATACAGAGCTTGAACCTGAAACTAAGACTGAACCCAATAATAACACGGACGATACGCTTGAAGAAGAAACGGAACTAAGTACATTAGGTGACTTGAAAAGCGCATTCCAAGAGGCTAAAAAGATTTACGATCAAGTTGCAAAAGTAGACAGTTCTAAAAAGCCTAAGGTAATACTTTCTGCTTGGAATAAAATTGAAGAATTGATGCCTCAATTGGAGACTTTCATTTCTAGCTCTGATAAAGACAAACAAGTAGAAGCGGCTAAAAAAATTAATGAAGCGGCTAAAACTATTCAGAATAAACTTCAACCTCATATTGACAAAATTAGAGCAAAACAAGGAGAAAAATCTAATAGCAATTTAGATACCTTAACTAGCGGTATTAGCAACAAAGCAGCTCAGTTATTATCTAAATACAAAGACCAAATTGAATCTATCGAAGGTTTGGCAGAAAAATTACAAAACATCAGTCAAATTGCCTAAATTGCTCCGTAAGCAGCGACTAGGAAAAGCGCTGTTTTAAGACTCGAATTATACAATACATTTAATATAAATCAAAGGTTGTGTTCAATGAATGCAACCTTTTTTGTTGAAGTAGATGAGCATAAAAACTAAGTTTATTTATAGTATTAATCGAAAAGCAAAGAGGAAACAGTTCGATGTTACGATACAGTAGCCCCCAAGATGTTTTTTGATAAAAAATCGTACAAAAAGAAATGCAGTTTACTTGTATATTTTCTAAACGATTAGTTATTTTAATTAAATTTGGATTTAACTTTTTGTCTCTCAAACTACTCAAATTGGACTAAGTATGATAATCAAAACTAATTACGTTGATATAAACAATCGAACCATCTTTGCTGCTAAAATTGAGCTAAAGGACAAAAAAATAGCTCAAATTACTCCCATTAATGAATCAGTGGAAGGCTATGCTATTCCTGGATTTGTCGATGCACATGTGCACATAGAAAGTTCTATGCTCATTCCTTCTGAGTTTGCCCGTTTAGCAGTCATTCACGGTTCCGTCGGAACGGTCTCTGATCCTCATGAAATTGCTAATGTAATGGGGCTTGAAGGGGTTTATTATATGATTGAAAATGGGAAAAAAGTGCCCTTTAAGTTTAATTTTGGGGCTCCTTCTTGTGTTCCTGCTACTAGTTTTGAAACAGCAGGGGCAGAAATTGATGTGGAAGGAATCAAAACATTGATGGCGGACAACGACATCAAATATATGGCAGAAATGATGAATTACCCTGGGGTAATTTTTGAGGATCCCATGGTTATGGCTAAACTAGCAGCTGCCAAGGCTGCTAACAAACCTATTGATGGGCATGCTCCAGGTGTTCGAGGGGAACAAATTCAAAAATACATTCAGGCAGGTATTAGTACCGATCACGAATGTTTTGAATTGGAAGAAGCCTTGGAAAAACTCAGCTTGGGTATGAAAGTTATCATTCGAGAAGGTTCTGCTGCTAAAAATTTTGACACCTTAATTTCTATACTTCCCGAGCATACAGCTAACGTTATGTTTTGTTCGGATGATAAACATCCTGATGACCTTATGTTGGGTCATATCAACCAACTAGCAGCAAGAGCAGTGGCACAGGGTATTCCCTTATTTGATGTCCTTCAAGTTGCCTGCATCAACCCAGTACAACATTACAATTTAGATATTGGATTATTACAAGTGGGCGATTGGGCAGACTTTGCCATTGTAAAAGATCTACAGAATTTTGAAGTTGAAGCTACCTATATCAATGGGCAACTTGTTGCTCAAGACGGTAAATCACTTATTCATAGAGTGGATGAAGTAGCTATTAATAACTTCAATACCTACCCTAAAGAGGCTAAAGAGTTTGTCTGTGTTCCTCAAACAGAAACCCTTCATGTGATCAAAGCAATTGATGGCGCCTTGATTACTGAAAGTTTTGAAGCCCCTGCCAAAATTGAGCAGGGCAATACCATATCTAACACCGAAACAGATGTTCTCAAAATGGTCGTTGTGAATCGTTATTCCAATACACCTCCCGCTGTTGCCTTTATCAATGGATTTAATTTAAAAGAAGGGGCATTGGCATCTTGTGTAGGACACGATTCTCACAATATTATTGCGGTCGGAACAGATGATGATGCCATTTGTAAAGCAGTTAATTTAATTATAAAAAACAAAGGGGGTATTTCGGCAATTGGTTCTCAACAAGAACACGTTTTGCCACTTCCTGTCGCTGGTATTATGTCAACCGATGAAGGTGAGCTTGTCGCCAATTTATATTCTACAATTGACCGATTTTCAAAGGAGCAATTGGGCTGTAGTCTAAGAGCCCCTTTTATGACACTATCTTTTATGGCTTTGTTGGTTATTCCTAGATTAAAATTAAGTGACAAAGGGCTATTTGATGGAGGTGATTTCAAATTTACGCCTTTATTTGTATAAAGCTATCTATAATGGGTACAATAGTTCGTTCCAAAATGAATGGGCTATTGTATTCCTATTCCTTTACTAAGGCTGAATAGTGCATTCCCTACTAGAAGTAACAGGCATTTGCTCCTCGCTTTCAGCTTCTTTTTCATTCCATCCCAAGCGAGCAATCAAAAAAGCCCCAACAACAGATGGCAACACAACATTGATCATCCAAAGACTAAACGTAGCAGACAAGATCGCCATTGATGCATCTTCTTTTACAGTCAAATATCCCAAGATTAACACGGCAATATTACCTCTTGCCAATAGACCTGTTGAGGGTGGTAACGGTATTCCTGTTTGCAATAAATAGACGATTATGACCCCCAAAAAAGCGCTTAAAATGTTCGCATCAAATCCAAAAAAGAAAAGCAGGCAAACATACTGAGAAGAATAAATCCAGTAACGTGTTATTGAATAGCCTAAGGCTTCTATTAATTCTTTGTTATTGTAATAATCAAAAGAAGAACGTTGCATCTTCATCGCCCAGTTTCTTGTCCATTTAAACTTCATGCTATACGGCACAATTTTTCGTAGATTAAAATAGATTCCCAACAAACAACTCGATGCGACTCCACCCACTAAGATCAAGCTACTTAACAATGCTTCATGGATAGGAATAAGTCCCCCATAAAATGCGCCCATCAATCCCCACCATCCTCCAACAACCAAAACAATCCATTGGCTAGAAATACCAACCATTGTTGCCCAAATAGCCAATAAGCGGTTTTGGGGAGATACCATCATTACACGTCCTCCATACTCTCCTACTCTATTGGGTGTAAACAAAGAACAACTCAATCCGATTAGCACTACTTTTAGGGCTTGGAAAAATGAAATAGATTCAATTTTACGCATCAAAGCTAGCCATTTTTGAGTTTCAAAAAACCAATTCAAAGGCATTAATACAAGTACAAGCATCAATAAAGGAACTTTTTTCCAAGACAAATGCTGCCAAAATTCTACTCCTAATTTTTGCAAGGTCAAATCTTCTCTGCCAAAAATTTGATGATATAGAATAGCTCCCAAAACAATAACCAATGTCAGTTTTAGAATACGTACAAAAAATTTATGTTGTGCTAACGACTTAAAAAGAAAGCCTTTACCTTTAATAGATAGCGATGATGTTGTATTTGTATGCATGTTGCAAATTTACAAGAATTTACTAATCTTCTGTAAGATCGTAAGCTTCTAATTTTGTGTCTCAAAAAAAGAAACAATTTGTTTTTCGCTTTGTTTTTTAAACTTGTTTGTATCTTTGTCTTTTACCAATTAGCAAATAACGAACTAAACGTATGAGCATAAAACCAAAAATCATATTGGGCATAGACCCTGGTAGCAATGTCTTGGGCTATGCCTTTATACAAGTTATTAACAAAAAAAAGCCGCGCATTATTACAATGGGCACCCTCAGTATGGCTAAATATGACAATCATGGTCAAAAGTTAGCACATATTTTTACAGAACTTCAAAAACTTATCCAACTTTACCAACCTACAGATGCAGGCATCGAAGCTCCTTTTTATGGTAAAAACGTGCAATCTATGCTAAAACTAGGTAGAGCTCAAGGAGTTGCTATGGTAGCCATTGCTCAGAAAGGCATTCCCGTTGAAGAATATTCTCCTCGTAGCATAAAAAAAGCTGTTACAGGTAATGGAAATGCCTCCAAAGAACAGATTGCTAGAATGTTGCCACACGTCGTAGATGGAGATATTAAAACAGACCTCTTGGATGCTACGGATGCCCTAGGGGTTGCTTTTTGTCATCACATCCAAACTCAAGGAATGGCTTTAGGGCAAAAAAAATACAACGACTGGGGTAGTTTTTTAAAAGATAACCCTAATAAAAGAGCAAAATTTTAGTCGTTTTGCCTATTGAATGGCATACCCTCTTCTACTTTTATAACTGCCTATTCATACTGCTTTGAAGAATAAAAAGCTTATTATTAACAAGCAAAAATCTCAAAAACAGAAAGATTTTTTTGACACATTATTCACAAAAAAGATAGAATCTATCTAAGCACTTTTTTGTCCTTGCTAAAAATAAAGCGTATTTTTGTAGGCTTACTCTTAAGAAGTATTTACGAATCATTTCATGTTTAAGTAATCGTTCAGAAAAAATTATATAAACCACGCTAGCAACGTAGCTAACTAAAAGCAAAACGCTCACGAAGTAAACAACCTTTTTTGTAAAGACATCAACTTAGTTTTTCAATTTCTTATAAACTAAAAAAGGCAACTTGCCTTAAATTAATAACTAAGTTGACGGACTCCTTTGGGCAGACTACGATTAAAAAAACATTAGAATTAAAAAAATGATTTTGTAGCATTTACAACATCAACTCTAACATCAACTAACCAGTATAGATTACAAGGATATAATGGACGAGAATAAAAATTTCACAAAAAAATTTACTAAAAAGAAAGATGCTTTCTCTGAGCACGGGAAGGTGCAACCTCAAGCTATTAACTTAGAAGAGGCGGTACTTGGTGCATTAATGCTTGATAAAGATGCCGTTGCTTTGATTATTGATATTTTACGTCCTGCTTCTTTTTATAGGGAAGCTCATCAGCATATTTATAAAGCTATCTGTGTACTCTTTGAAAAAAGCCATCCTATTGACTTGTTAACAGTGACAGAGGAGTTGAAGAAAATGGGGAAACTGGAAATGGTCGGAGGACCTTATCAATTAGTAGAATTGACCAATCGTGTCGCTTCGTCTGCTAACATTGAATTCCATGCCCGAATCATAGCTCAAAAATTTATTCAGAGAGAACTAATCAGAAGTTCTACCGAAACCATCCGAGCTGCTTATGAAGATACGGTAGATGTTTTTGACTTGCTCGATAGCGCAGAGCAAAATTTATTCAACATCACAGAACAGAACCTAAGCCGTGGCTCGTTGGGTATGAGTACATTGGTCAATATGGCTGTTAAACAGCTGGAGGAAATGAGTGGAAAAGAAGAGGGCTTAACAGGGGTTCCTACAGGTTTTGTCAATTTGGATAAATTGACATCGGGTTGGCAGCCTTCTGATTTAATTATTATTGCAGCTCGACCAGGTATGGGAAAGTGTTTGGGCAAAGGCACGAAAGTGCTCAAATATGATGGACAACTTGAAAAAGTCGAAAATATCCAAGTTGGAGATTTATTGATGGGAGATGATTCCACGCCTCGAACAGTTGCGTCTATTGCTCGTGGCAAAGAAAAAATGTACTGGATTTATCAAAATGAAGGCATTCCTTACAGAGTCAATGAAAGTCATGTCTTGTCACTAAAATCTAGTGCTACTTATGATTCTTATGCCAAAGGAGAGGTCTTAAATATTTCTGTTAAAGACTGGCTTGGCAAATCGGATTCTTTTAAATCTAATTTCAAAGGATATAAAGTTCCTGTTGATTTTCAAGCACAAACAACCTCATTGCCTTCTTATTTCATTGGTTTGTGGTTAGGTCTTGGTACAGGTACAGCTAATCATGCATCATATAAAACACAAAACCAAAAAGCGGTTCGTTATATTCGTCAATTTGCGACACAACAAAACTTGTCAATTGAAACCAGACAGTTAAGAGAAAATATTTCTCAGTCTACTGTTGAGCACTCTCAAATATCTAGTGGTTATAGTTTGATGAATGATTTACAGCAATTGAACTTAATTAAAAACAAACATATTCCGACAGAATATCTTATCAACTCCTCAAACAAGCGTTTGGATTTATTGGCAGGGTTCATTGATAGTAGTGGGCGTTATATCGCTGCATCCGATTGCTATGAAATTGCCATAACAGAGCTATCTATCGCTGAACAACTTAAGTTTTTATGTGATTCTCTAGGATTTAGAACCTCATTGGTAAGCACCGAAAAATCCCAAACCTCATCATCTAGCCTTGCTACTTATACCCTTTCTATTCGTGGTAACATTGCCAATATTCCTGTAAGGATCAACAACCAAGCCGAAGTTCGTGCTTATCAAAAAGATTGGCGCTTAACGGATATTCGAGTTGAAGAAGACATAGTAGACGATTATTATGGTTTTACTCTAGATAAAAACCACCTGTTTTTATTAGAGGATATGACTGTGACACACAATACTTCTTTTACAATGGCTGTCGCTAGAAATGCTGCTATTGAGTTCAACAAAGGAGTTGCCTTTTTCTCTTTAGAGATGTCTTCATTGCAGTTGGTCAATCGTTTAATTTCTATGGAAACAGAAATTGCTTCTGAAAAATTACGTAAAGGACAATTGGAAGACTACGAATGGCAACAACTACATGCTCAAGTCGATAAACTAAGTAATGTTCCATTGTATATTGATGATACACCTGGTATTAGTATCTTTGAACTACGCGCTAAGTGCCGCCGTTTAAAAATGCAACACGACATTCAGATGGTTATTATTGACTACCTACAATTGATGACTGGTGGTGGCGATAATAAAGGCAATCGAGAACAAGAGATTTCGATGATTTCTCGTGGTTTAAAAGGATTGGCAAAAGAGTTAAATGTTCCTGTTATTGCACTTTCTCAATTGTCTCGTGCTGTAGAAACTCGTGGAGGGTCTAAACGTCCTCAATTATCGGATTTGAGGGAGTCTGGAGCCATCGAGCAAGATGCAGATATTGTATCCTTTATTTATCGTCCAGAGTATTATCAAATTTTAGAAGATGAAGAAGGGAATTCGCTCAAAGGTATTGGAGAAATTATTGTCGCTAAACACCGTAACGGAGCGTTGGATTCTGTTCGCCTTAAGTGGGATGGGCAATATGCAAAATTCTCAAATTTAGATGATGATGCCTTTACTGGTTTGGATGATTCAAGTTTCTTTGATCAAGCTAACAACGAATTAAGCGGAGAAACTTTTTCGTCTAAGATGAATGAAGCTAATGAAAACAATAATGGGATTGATGATGTTCCATTCTAGCCTATACGCAAGCCTTGGTATTTTTCTCTAAGGAAAATTTATCGTTTTTCTTTTACTTATGAGAACAATAACAAAAAGTTAACATTTTTTTTTGAAAAAAACTTTTTTTTACAGTCAACATTAATTTAGATTCCTTGTTAATTATAATACAATCACTTATCCGTATCTATTCCTTCTAATGTAACCTTTAGAACCTTAGCAGATACACCGTAAGAATATAAAACAAGAGTCTTATGCAAAGACTCTTCATTCGGCAACAACAATAGTTGCACAGCTAGTTGACAGGGAATGAATTATAATTTGTATTATATAATTCATACCACCTAACTATGCATGTCAATGATTAAAATATTATACACACATGGAAACTACTAATACTATCAAGAGCTTCTGGAACGAGCGTTGGGCGAAAGTAAAAACTAGAGTTCCCACCAAACAAAAAGATTACTACTTTTCCGATTATGGTCGAGTTAAAAGTATAGACAAAGTCACAAAAAAGGAGCAACTTTTGAAAGGTTCAAAAACCGTTCAAGGTTTTATGCTTTTAAATTTAAGGCTAGAAGGTGACTCAACACAAGGGTGCTATATTCACAAACTGGTAGCAGAGGAGTTTTGTCCTAAAGACAATGAAAATCAAAAATTTGTAGTTCATTTGGACCAAGATAATTTAAACAACCATTACCAAAATTTGAAATGGATGTCGCAGCGAGAAATGACAGATTTTCAGATTAAAAATGGCGTTTATGATCCTAAGAATAGAAAACCTTCTCCATTGAATAAAATGAACCCGACGAGAGTTCGTCTGCTAAAACAACGTCTCAAAGAGGGAAAAACCAAAAAACAAATTTTGGCTAAAAACTTCAATATTACAATGGCTCAACTCAGAAAGATTGAGAAGGGTATTGATTGGGGCTACATTACTTTAGATGACGATGATAATAAAAGTTCTACTTCCTCCTAAACGTGTTCGCCAATATCCTAAAATTAATTAGTGGGATGCTTTGTCTTCAACATCATTGATAAACAACTATTAGTAAAGCCTTAACACATTTCACTAATTCTACTATCATTACACTAACCAAAGTTGCCATTTTTTATTTCAAAAAATAGGTAACATTTAAAATAAAAAATGCATTAAAGTTCAATTACAAAACAAAACACCACTGCCGATGAAGTAAATGAATTTTAATCTTACTTTTAAAGTCACATTACCTTTTTAATTATGCTAAGTTTTAAAGGTGTATGAAACAAGCTTTCTTTTTTAAGGTAGCTTGTTTTTTTTGTACTATCAATACCATCTCCTTCTAACAGTATTTATAAAATTAGAACTTTAATAAGTTGAATTCACATTTTATCTTATTTTTGTTCTATTCTAGAATAGATTACTCCATTGAAACCGCACAACAACAGCGCATCTAAAATATATTTATTTGATTATCAAAAAGATAAACCCTCACTGGTCTATCAACGGAGTATTAAGAATAATAATAGTCTTAAGTAAGAAAGCAGAATTAGTTTAAATTATATTTTGTATTGGTGTCTGAGTTCTCACTTAGTATAAATTACACGGTAACATGGCAAATAGATTAGTAACAGGTGGTACAGGAATGGTTGGTTCAGCAATTCATGCAGATTTAAAAATTGGTCGTAAAGATTGTAATTTGACAGATTGGAATGCTGTCAATGATTTTTTTGAAATGCATAAGCCGAAAGAAGTCATTCATTGTGCGGCAAAAGTTGGTGGTGTTTGGGGAAATATGCACTATAAAGGTGATTTTTTTAGAGAAAACATTCTAATGAATACGCATATTATTGAGGCAGCTCGTTTACATGGAGTAGAACGTCTTGTCGCATTTTTGTCTACTTGTATATTTCCTGATACCGTAGAATATCCGCTTTCTGAAGAAAAAATTCATCAAGGACCACCTCATATTTCCAACGATGCTTATGCCTATGCCAAACGAATGACAGATGTTCAAATTAGGGCATACCGAGAACAATATGGACTAAATTACGTTTCAGTCATTCCTACCAATATCTATGGTCCCAAAGATTTATTTGATCTAGAAAATGGTCATGTTGTTCCTTCGCTCATACATCGTTGCTTTTTAGCTAGAGAACAAGGCAAGGATTTGGAAGTTTGGGGATCAGGCAAACCTCTGAGAGAATTTATCTACTCTGAAGATGTCGCTCAACTATCCGAATGGGCACTGGAAAAATACGAAGAATCCGAGCCTATTATCTTTTCTACTTCAGAAGAAGTGAGTATCAAAACGTTGGTAGAAATGATTGCCGAACTTCTGAGATTCAAAGGCAAACTTATTTGGTTGAGTGACAAACCTGATGGGCAATTTCGCAAACCAAGCGACAATTCTAAATTACGCAGCTATTTACCAGACTTTCAATTCACACCCCTCTATGAAGGTTTAAAGAAAACGGTAGAATGGTTTGAAAACAACTATCCAAACGTTCGAAAATAAAAGCCCTGTTAGACCTTAACGAATAGAACCTCGTTTTAGAGCTTTGACAACTATCCAAGCGTGTTGCCACAGTGTTGAAACGAGTCCAAAATGTTTTTGAAGAATTGCAAATCGTTCTTTCAAAGATGCATTCCTATGTTGAGTGGAGATGCCTCCCTCAGCAAAACGACACCAATAGGTTCCTGTATCCCGAACCGTTTGAGATGCTTTTAAGACTCGTATTAACCAGTCAAAATCTGCAACATAACGATACTGCAAATCGTACTTCGGAGCAATAGAACGCTTGACAAGCATGGATTGATGGCTGATCGCCATCCCCTGTTTCATCGTTTTCCACGATAAGTCTTTATCCTTAGGATGGGGCTTTCTAGTCTCCAAACTACGTTCATTTCCTTTCTCATCAATCAATAGAGCTTTGCCATAAATAAAATCCTCGTATTGGTGATTTTTCATGATAATACTTAGCGTATCTGGGGCATAAATTTGGTCATCAGCATGCATATACCAAATATAATCCCCTGTTGCCTTTTCCATGCCTTTATTCATAGCATCATAAATTCCTTTGTCTGGTTCGCTTAGTATAAGTGCAATTTGATCTTTATACTTCGATACGATCTCTAAAGTGTTGTCTTTGGACTTTCCATCTATGATTAAATATTCTATATTCGGATAATCCTGTGCTACAACGCTTTTAAGCGTTTTTTCGATGGTTTCAGCAGCATTATAACAGATTGTAATAATAGAGACTTTGGGAAATGATTGATTCATTGGATAGAACTAATATTGTTTAGCGTTTTGTTTCGGTCTAATGACTTCTTTAAGCAAAGGCAAAACGCAAGTTATGGTAATCTGAAGTATTTGTCAAAAGTAGGACTTTTTTTTATAAAAATTTACTTTTAATAACTTATAGAGCATCTTTAAAGTAGTTCCATAAGTATCATTAACAGGTATTATTTTAGGAGAAATTCATTAAACTAATTATAACCTCCTACTTACTCATAGGAATTTTACTATATTTAAGGTTTATTTGTAACATCGTTTGTTAATTTCTCAAGCAAACAATTAGATAACTATTACTCAGAACAATATATCTAAAACACTAGATGAATATTTTTAATAAGATATTTAATTCAATGAACGAGGAGCTTCCCACATTCAAATCATTGGATGAAGGAATTGACTTCTTAATGAGATATCTGGCTCGTTTTAGCGAAGATTTGTACGAGCAAGAATTTTATGTCAATAGACGTTGGATGGAAGTTCGAGATGACGTGCATTTTCAGGAAGCTATTTTACATATTTTTGAAGATAATGGTAGTTATCTACGCATTTTAGATGGAGATATTTCTACAGGTAGTTGGGAATATACCTTGGGGGGATTAGTAATTAAATTTGCTGGACGCCACGAATTATACGAACGAGTATTTCTCAACGAAAGTTTCTTTATTTTAAAAAAACACGGTGACCACACCTCTAAAGGCAATCGTTCAAAGTACTTTTTTGTTGCAACCGAATCCCTAGCTCGAAGAATGGAGTGGACAGATTTGCTTGTCATTATGTATGAAATTTATAAAAGTAATACCAACTATATGGTGCTTGTCGTTGGCTTCTTCGTTTTAGTTGCCTTAATTATTTTTCTTTCCATTATCTAAACATTCTATACAAGTTTGCCTTTTGAGAATTGTTATAAACAATCGTATAGAACAGACATTTATAACTTACACCATACAATGCTCCCTAGACTACAAAAATTAGTAGCACAATTTGCTCATTTGTCACCCAAAGACTGGGATAGAGCTTTGTCCAATGCCCAAACAATCTCGTTAAAAAAAGGTGAATATTGGGTACAAGAAGGTGCTATTTGTCAATATATTGGCTTTGTACAGACAGGGGTACTTAGAATTTTTTCTACAGTAAATGGAAAAGAAATGGTTTCATACTTTTCTTTTGAACGACGCAACCCTGTGCTATCAGCTTATCATAGTTTTATTGATCAAGTTCCTTCTATAGAAACGATACAAGCCTTAGAAGATAGCACGCTGTTGGTCTTGCATTATGACCATTTACAAAAGTTATATGAAGAAAAACCTGTTTTTGAACGGCTAGGGCGTTTGCTGATAGAACAAATGTACGTGCTCGCTAAAACTCGCATCTATGATTTGCAGCACAAAACTGCTACGGAACGTTACGTAGAGTTATTAGAAAAGTACCCGCAGATTACCAATAGAATTGCCCATCACCACATAGCATCTTACCTAGGTATTGCCCCTGAATCTTTGAGTCGGTTGCGAAAAAAGCTACAACAAAATAACTAATGTTTCAAATATTCACTAGGTTTCTTTCCATACTGCTCTTGATAAATTTTAGAAAAATAGTGCACATTCGAAAACCCTATCTTATAAGCAATTTCCGAAACAGTTTCATAATGTCTATTCTCTAGGTACTCTCTAGCCTTTTCCAATTTCACAACCCTAAAATATTGATTGGGAGTCAAGCCCGTTTTGGTTTTTATTTTACGACGCAATTGTCGTTCGCTAAGATTTAAGTCATAGGCTAGACTAGTAATCGTAAACTGTGTATTTCCAACCTCTCTTTTTGCAATGGCTTCTAAGTTTTCCATCCACTTATCTCCTCCTACTTTAGAATCATTAACTGACAGTTTGGGGCTTGTTTCTTCCTCTTTAGCTGCTTCCAGTTGCCAAGCTTTGCGTTGCGCATAGTTTTGTAATAAATTTTGAATACGGATAAGCAACTCTTGACGAGAAAAAGGCTTTTGCAAATAATCATCTACTCCTATTCTAAGTGCAAACAACTTATCTTGCTCGGTTGCTCTTGCTGTCAACATAATCATAGGTAATTGTTGCCATTCAGTATGTGATTTGACCTTTTGCAATAATTCAAAACCGTCCATTTCTGGCATCATGACATCGGAAAGAATTAGATCAATTTGATGCGCTTGTTTGGATAAAATATCCCAACCAATACGACCATTCTCGGCAGTTATAATCTGATATTCTTGTAATATATCTGCCAGAAAACTCCGCATATCGTTGTTATCCTCAACAATCAAAATAGTTGTCGTAGATTTAGAAATAGTCGAAGTAACAATTGGAACAGACGCCTCTTTTTCAGGCTCTGATACCCATTCTTGTACAGGATGCTCCACTTTAGTAGAAGGGATCGTTACCAAAAAACTAGCACCTTTTGTCCATTCACTATGTACCTCTATCCTACCTTTTAGCAACTGCACCAATTCTTTGGTCAAAGCCAAGCCTATCCCAGTTCCACCTTGAACAATCGCTTCCTTTTGTTTGGATTGATAAAACCGATCAAACAAATGAGGCAAATCATCTGGATGAATTCCTGTTCCTGAATCGATAACTTCTATCAAAAGCATCAATGCTTTATTATCCATCCATTTATTAGTTACTTTAAGCTCAACCTTCCCTCCTCTTGGAGTATGCTTCAACGCATTCGACAATAAGTTATTTAGAATTTTTTCAATTTTACTAGCATCCAATACGACATATAAATCCTCTGATATAGCACTATTAAAATACCAATCCAATCCTTGTAGATTTGCTTGTGCCTCAAATGCAAAAAACAAACGTTTGAGAAAAGGAATGAGTTGCAGCTCATTTTCTTCTATTTCAACACTCTGCGCCTCTAGCTTTGATAAAATAAGAATTTCTTCAATGAGTCCTTGCAATTGAATACCATTTCGTTTGACCAATTCTAGTACCTGTTCAATATCTTCGAACTTTTCTCCATAGTGCTTTTCTAAAATCGCCCCAATTGGTCCCAACATCAATGTTAAAGGCGTTCTCAATTCATGCGAAATATTGGCAAAAAATCGAGACTTTACATTGTCCAACTCCCTTAGTTCATTTGCCTGTTGCTCTATCTTTTGTGTCCGCTTGGAGACTTCTTGTTCTAAGTGCATCTTGACACGGTACAAACGCTGCACCCGCCACCTAGAGTATAATAACACCACTACAAAAAGCAAAATAGCAATAAAAAGCAAAAATTGCCAAGTTAGGTAAAACGGTTGCTTTACAATAATAGGAATTTTTAATGGCTCTGTTGACCACAAACCATTGCTACCCTCTCCTTTTACCAATAAGGTGTAGTTCCCTGCTGCTAAGCTATTGACTCGAATAGAATTATTAGTTGTAAAATTCCAATCTTTTTCCAACCCCTCTATTTTGTAGGCATATTGTCGTTTGTTGGAAGCTTTGTAGTCTAGCAATGCTAATTCTACCGTAAAAAAACGATCCGTATAATCCAATACAATCTTTCCCTGTTTTACGACTTCTTCGGTCGCATCAATCAAGGCTCCCTCTTTGCCATTAAAATATTGAAATTGGACAAGATGAAGTGGTACATCTTGTAGTTTTTCTTCTAAAAAATCAGCAGGATCAAGCCCCATAATTCCCGACAAGCCCCCAAAATAAAGCTTTCCCGTAGAAGCTTTGTATGCTGATTTTCGATTAAACTCTGTATGCAAAATACCATCTTCTGTTAGATAGGTATTAATGATATCATTTTTAGGGTTTAAACGCATCAAGCCGTAATCGCTACTCATCCAAAAATAGCCATAATCATCTTCTAAAATAGCATTTACGACATTGTGAGATAGACCATTTTCGGTTGTAAATTGCTTAAACGTTCCTGTTTTTATATGATAACGAATTACTCCGCCTCCTTTGGTCGATAGCCACAAAATCCCCTTCTTATCTTCATGAATATGATAGATATGGTTGTACGGCAACTTATAAGGCGCCTTCATTTCCTTGCTGTAACGTTGAATTACCTCCATTTTTAAATTCATCAAATAGAGTCCTTGAGAAGTCCCCAACCAAACACCATGTTTGTTGCCATGCAGAGAATTAACAATAGCACCTGCTAATTCTGGATAATCGCCATAATTATCAAATACAGAAATAGAATCTTCTCCTTGTTGAATATAACTCAATCCATTCACAGTCCCTACCCATACGCGTCCTTTTTCATCCTCATAAATAGACCAAGCTGCGGACAAACGCATTCCCGTTTGCTGCTCCTTTTTGTTCTGGTCTTTTTTCTTGTAAAAGAAAAATTGTTCCTTAAAAGGAGGCATTCGTTCTAATCGCTTGACATGCAATCCAGGAGAACTCAACCAAATAAAACGCCCATCTTGACTTTTTTGAGCATCCAAATAAGCCAATGTATCCAATAATTTTTTTTCTTGTGTAAACAAATGATACGCATATTGCCCCCCATAACTATTCAACAACAAAACACTATCTTGATATAGTTCAATAACAGAACGTGCAGACGTATCAACCAAATATGGTTCAAATCGATTTTTTTGGTAACTGACCTTTACTAGCCCCTGTGCAAGTACCCCAATCCAAACATTTTCTTGGCGGTCAACATATACGGTTCTTACAAAACGTCTTCCTTTGAAAAAGGATTGGCTATAGATCACTTTTTGGTTGGGGGCAAAAATGCACACAGATTTTCTATCTTGATACACCAAACAATTGGTTTTAGGACGGTGCTCAAATCCGGCATTTACTTCCATAGGAATCGTCTTTCCTAAAAAATCAAAAGGCTTGTTGATTACCAATGAATCTTTTTTTACATTCCAATAGTAATTATCATAAGCATGAAATTTATCATTCGTCTCTAGACGAATTGTATACGGACTCTCCTCCCCCATAAAACTGCATCGATAAAGAGCATCTATTTTTATATCCTTTTGATACACAACCTGCCCCTGTTTGTCTAGTGCCATTAATGTATTTTCACAAACTACCCAATTGTACAACGTTCCCCAAAAAAAAGCACGTATTGTAGATGCTTTTGGGTGTTTATAATACAATTCAAATTTTTTGTTGCCCTTATAAATATAAATCGCTCCCTTTTGAGTCGTTATATACAAATTCTTATTTTCAGAGATACTATAGATCTTATAAATGTCTTGAATTTGGCAAGGCAGTTCATCTGCTAGGTGTTTTTCCAAAGGTTTTATCTCAAAAGTATTGATATCCATGATATCGATAGCTGAAAACCTCTCTGTTGCTCCATCGTTAACAGCATGTCCTATCCAAAGATTACTATCAGCATCCTCAAAGATTTTATCAATAAAACTGCTTTGTAGATTGGTGTTTTTTTCTGTAAACACATCAAAGGTATAGCCATCGTAACGGTTTAGACCGTTCTTGGTAGCAAACCACATAAACCCCTTTGTATCTTGAAGAATAGAACGAACAAAACGATTGGACAAACCATCTTCTATTGATAATTGTTCTGTTTGTACCAAATACGACTGCCCCTTTGCAGCAAAACCGTTCAAAAAAAGGAGTAGGAATATATAATAAAATAAATGTAGTTTAATGGGATGCATAAATATTTGTT
Organism: Aureispira sp. CCB-QB1; assembly: GCF_000724545.1. GTDB lineage: Bacteria > Bacteroidota > Bacteroidia > Chitinophagales > Saprospiraceae > Aureispira. The sequence continues at coordinate 25,972 of NZ_JHBV01000030.1, forward strand.
GCTATTAACAATTATCACGAAACGTCGTTTCTATAATAATAAGGATTGGCTGTAGCCTTTTTCTCTTTATCAGCATCATCAAAAGAGAAACCATCTCTCCTCAGATGCTTGTTTTCACTTCTTGGATAAAAGAATTAATCAAAATAGCTTACTTCTTATAAAATCATTGGTGATAATCGTTATTTTAAAAGGGGAATTTTTCTGAAATAAGTAAGTAATCGTTCAAAAAACGGAGCTTTAGTGGACGACTAAAACGAGTATTTTTGAAGCAAAAAAAACTCAACGGACTTATAAACACAATTTAATATAAAACTAGCGATTAAAAAAAAGAACTGTATCAATTCACACAATATCCTTAGAGACAGGGTAAGACAATACTTAAAAATAAAGAAAATTCAGGAAAAATTCTTCCTAAGAAAAGGATGCAAAGGCTTTTAGTAAAAAAGATACTTTGGGAAAAGTATGTGCTTATTCGGTTATATCTAAAGATTCGTTTTGCTTCTTCTTGTATTGACTGTAACCTAGAACTAGTATAAGTACACCGACTGTGCCAGCCACCAACCACCAGTACCACTGTTTTTTCGTTTCCAATTTTATCGCATGGCTATCTCCTATTTGTATAAATGCAGACCAAAGTGCAGGATGGACTGCCATGCCGTCAAACAACTCTAAATAGTTCAATTTTGCATAACGAAGTGCTTCCGATTTCGTCATTCCTTCTGCTAAATTCTGATAAAACAAACGCATAATAATAACTGTGGCTTGATCGTTAACCTGCCACAAACTCACGACCAAAGAAGGAGCACCTGCATACATAAACGAACGAGCTAATGAGATGATTCCTTCCCCTTGTTGAAATTTTCCGTATCCTGTTTCGCAAGCAGATAGAACGACAAGATTGGCATTGAGGGGCAACTGTGCGACTTCATACGCTTGCAAAAAATTATCTTCCGTTGCTTGATAATCCTCTGAAAAGGCCAAAGCTGATAAAATTGGTTCTGCTTCGTTTGATACTCCGTGCATTGCTAAATGAATCACACTATACTGAGCTGCTAATTTTTTAAAATTTGTTTCACTTGCCTGTTCTCCCGTCAAAAATTCTCCATAAAACATCTTAGACAAACCTTTGACTTCCTTCGTTGCAGCTGGCAAATCTTCTAAAACACTTCGAATAGCACAAACATTTTCTGAACGTAAACTATACAAACTGTGCTGCGGCTTGGGGTAACTGGCAGCAAAAGCCAATACTTGTTGTTCAACACCAGCGCGAGCAATACTAGCAGACTGTTTCAAATTTTCGACCCAAAGACTAGCGGAATAACTATAACTAATATTATAATCCCTTACCAAATATTTCAACGCGCTATAATTGACGCCATTTTGTGGACCAGGCTGAGATAGTAATACCTCAAAAGGAATGTGTCCCAACTCCCCATCTGTCACCACAATCAAATCCTTAATATCCTTGTTGTTATCTAATACTTGTTTTAATAACGTTTGATACAGCCATTCTGCCGATTTGATATAAAGTAGATAAGCCTCCCTAGGTGCTTTATCAAGTAAGTCATAGTCGCTCAAAGACAATCGCAAGCTCCGAATATACTCTGATAATTTGTGTTCTGCACAAGAGATATTAATCACTTCTATCTTATTTTTAGAAATGGCAAAAAGATAGGTAGAGTCTTCCAAGATGAAATATTCCAATAACAAAGCTTGTGGTTCTAATAGAGCCTGTATTTCTTCTACACTAGCGGTTAAGCTATTGTATTTTAGTTGGTGGTATTGAGGGTAATGATGCCGTATCTTTGCCACAAAGCGTTCAATTTTTATATTCAGTTTATTGAGCTGCTCTGTCAATTTCTGTTTTTCAACCAAAGTTGTCGCCAAGAGCTTTTTTTGAAACAATTGCTCCCGTTGTCGTTGTAAACTAGACTCTAACCAGACCAAAGAATCGGGCAAATTTCCCAAAACACGAGTTTGCTGACCTTTTAAGGCTTCCATTAATAAAATGGATTTGTTTTGTTCTGCAAATGCAAACGCTTTTTTATAATACGAATTGCCGCCTAAAAAAACAGCCGCATGAATTCCACATCCTAGACTTTTTACATTGCTTTCTAAAATTCTTAGTTTATTCGCATTACTAGTAAAATCGTTTCTAATTCGTTCATTCAGATGCATAACAACCATACTAATGGTAAAAAATTCTTCCCACTTCTTTTGGAGTATTGTTTCCTTGCAGATTTGCTCAAATATTTCTAACAAAGTCAACAAAGATGTTCTTGCACGCTCGTTACTAAAATAAGTTATGGTATCCAATTGTTGCCAATCTGTAAATTCCGCATCTTCCAAATTAGGAATATTCGCTAGAATCGCTTTTCTGCAATATATTAAAGCCTTTTCTTCACTTCCCTGCTCTAAATACAACCTAGCTAGTTGGTCCCAATATTGAGCCGTAGAAGGGTGCTTTTCTCCTAGTCCCTTTTGGCTACTTGTTAATGCTTGTTGCCACAACGATGCTGCTTTTTCATAGTTTTTTTGTTTAAAGTGCAATTGGGCGGAAGCATTTAGATTATAAATATAATAAGGACTATGGGCATCTAATATCTTCCGAGCTTGTTGATAATAGGTTTCGGCTTGAAAAAACTGATTCATAGCAGCATATAAATTACCTATATTATTTAATCCTAAAGCGTAATTTACATGATTCGTTCCGTATATTTTTTCTCTAAGTTTTTGTGACTCCAAGTATAGTTTTTCAGCTTTTTCATAATGCCCCATATCCTGATACAAAACCGCCAAATTATTGAGACTTGTTGCATAATAATGCGTACTATTACTTTTTTTATCAATTTCTAGAACTTCCAAATAGAGTTGTTCCGCCTCTTCATATTTTCCTAGCGTATTGTATAATAATGCCAAGTTATTGAGTAGACTCGAATAGGTAGGTGCCTCGTCTTCCAATATAGAACGAGCGATTTTTAATGCTTCTAAATAAGATACTTCTGCCGCTTCATAACGCCCCATTCCATAGTAACAATACCCTAACTGACCGATACATTGAATATAAAAGAGATGTTCAACCTGATTGGAAGCCTTTTGCAATTCAAGCAACTTTAAATACAAGCGTTCTGCGGAGGTATATTGCTCGGTTTCTAAATACAACGCAGCAAGATATTGGAGTTCTCCTAAATATGCTTCCTCTAAGCCATGCGTTTCTATAGTTGTTTTCATTTGTTCCCAAAAATGAGTGGCTTGCCTAAAATCTTCTTGATAATAAGCTAATACACCGAGACTATCTAGCTTGGCTATAGCTAGTTTGGGGTTTTCTTGTGCCAACAAAAAAGAGGGAAGTAATCCAATAAAAAAGCAGAAGTATAAAAAATAGTTCATCATACAAAAGGTGTTACAAATGCGGTACCAATAATTTGATCCATAGAATTTGATATTGGTGTATGTTATCATAATCAAACGAACGACAAGTGCTCACCACTATCCTCACTTCCCTATTTCTTTTCAATATCAGCGTATCAAACCCAAATACTCCCTATAAAAATAAAAAGAGTCTAACCAATATGGCTAGACTCCACTATATTTTCAAAAAAAAGCACTTAACTTTCTTTTGGTTTTAACTTATCTAAATCCATCGAGTCAATGAATTTGGTTGTAAAGTTACCAGAGATAAAGTTCTCATTATCCATCAACATACGATGGAAAGGAACTGTCGTTTTAATTCCCTCTACAATAAATTCATCCAAGGCACGACGCATTTTGCTAATACATTCCTCTCTTGTTCTAGCTTTACAAATCAACTTTGCAATCATAGAATCATAATAAGGAGAAATCGTATATCCTGCATATACGTGTGTATCTACACGAATCCCGTGTCCTTTAGAACTGTGGAAAGATGTAATTTTTCCTGGACAAGGACGGAAGTTCATGAAAGGATCTTCTGCATTGATACGGCACTCAATTGCGTGCATCGTTGGATAATAATTTTCACCTGAAATTTTCTCACCAGCAGCAATTTTAATTTGCTCACGGATCAAATCATAATCAATCACTTCTTCCGTTACAGTATGTTCTACCTGAATACGAGTATTCATTTCCATAAAGTAGAAGTTGTGATGTTTGTCCACCAAGAATTCTACAGTACCTACTCCCTCATAGTTGATTGCTTTACCAGCAGCAACCGCAGCAGCTCCCATTTTTTCACGCAATTCATCTGTCAAATAAGGAGAAGGTGATTCTTCCAATAATTTTTGGTGGCGACGTTGGATAGAACATTCACGCTCTGAAAGGTGACAAACTTCACCATATTGATCACCAGCAATTTGCACTTCAATGTGACGTGGCTCTTCTACAAACTTCTCGATATACATACCGTCGTTACCAAAAGAAGCTCTAGCCTCATTTTGAGCAGCAGTCAAATTAGACTCTAACTCGTCTTCATTCCAAACCAAACGCATTCCTTTACCACCACCACCAGCGGTAGCTTTAAGCATGATTGGGTACCCAACTTCTTGAGCAATGGTTTTGGCATCATCCAGATTTTTTACCAAGCCATCAGAACCAGGAATAACAGGCACGCCTGCTTTTACCATTGTCTCCTTAGCGGTAATTTTATCTCCCATTTTGCGAATATGGTCAGGATCTGGACCGATAAATTTCACTTCACTTTGCGCACAAATTTCAGCAAACTCAGCATTCTCTGCCAAGAATCCATATCCAGGATGCACGGCATCGGCATTGGTAATTTCTACCGCAGCCATAATATTAGGAATGTTTAAGTACGACAAATTACTTGCTGGAGGTCCTACACAAACTGCTTCATCAGCGAAGCGCACATGTAGACTGTCAGCATCTGCTGTTGAATAAATAGCAACAGTTTTGATGCCCATTTCTTTACATGTTCTAATAACACGCAAAGCTATCTCGCCTCGATTGGCAATTAATATTTTCTTGAACATATTATTTGTTTTTGATTAGGACTTTAATAGAATTCATCCCTTGTAGATAGCACTTATTTATCTTTATTGCTTATACAATAAAGCTTACAAAACAGTCCATCTACACGACGTTATCTAATATTAAGCTGGCTCAACTAAGAACAATACTTGTCCATATTCAACAGGGCTAGCATCCTCTACCATTACTTTCACAATACGACCTTCAACTTCTGCTTTAACCTCATTAAACAATTTCATAGCCTCAATCAAACAAACCGTATCATCACCACCAATAGAATCTCCAACTTTTACAAACGCTGGTTTTTCTGGTGATGCAGAGCGGTAGAAAGTACCTACCATTGGCGATTTAATTTCAATATAATTATTTGATTCTTCTGCTGCTGGTGCACTTTCTTTGGTAGCGGCAGGAGTGGCAGCATTATCATTGTTAGCAGCAGGAGCTACAGGCGTAGCAGCAACACTTGGTACTTGCATTCCTGGCATAACAGAAGGCTGTACAATAACCTCTTTCTGAGCAGAATAGTTTTTAGTACGAATACTAATTTTAGAAGCCTCGTCTTCATATTTAAATTCGCTGATTTTACTTTTCTGAATCAACTTAATGAGTTCTTTGATTTTCTCAAACTCCATAATAAGTTCGTTTTTATTAGGTATAAAATATTAAGTTTCTATAGTCTTTTAAGTCTTTTAACCACAAGGTTATTTTTTCATACGCTCCATATAAGCGCCTGTTTCAGACTCAATACGAATCAAATCTCCTTGCTTAATAAATAAAGGAACACGTACTTCCGCTCCAGTTTCAACAATAGCAGGTGTTAAGGTATTGGTTGCTGTATTCCCTTTTGCTCCTGGTTCTACCTCTGTTACCTCTAAGATAATATATTGTGGCAAACTACAAGCCAATGGAATTTCTTTTTCTGCATGGAACAATACTTCTACGTCCATACCTTCCTTCAAAAATTGAAGATTGTCTACCATTTCTTTCATGACATCAATCTGGTTGAATGTTTCGTTGTTCATGAAGTACAGACGCTCCTCATCATCATACAAATATTGATATTGACGACGCTCCACGCGCACATCTTCAATCTTGTGTCCTGCAGGAAAAGTGTGATCTACTACTTTTCCATTTGTTAAGTTCTTTAGTTTCGTGCGTACAAATGCGTTTCCTTTACCAGGTTTCACATGTTGAAACTCCACGATGATATATGTCTGCCCGTTGTGTTCAAGACACATTCCTTTGCGAATATCTGATGTTGTAGCCACTAGTATTTTTTTTGTATTAAATTTTGTAATTTGGACTTAAAAAAGTCAATTTTACCCATTTCTAATACCAGAAAGATAAAAGAAATTTGAAACAAATATAAGGCTTCTATTACAAAAAGCAATTATTTGGTACGCATATCTAAGGTAGAATTACCTCCCTCCTTACAACAAAAACACATAAACAACTAAATAACAACTACTTAAACACAAATATCAAATCCAAAAAATGAATGAAATTTTCATCTATACCCCTACTCTAAACCCTAGGATTTCTTATATTTTTGACTTAATATTCAATCAAATTTTAGGTATTCCTAAGGTAAGCCTTAGCACTGATCTTTATGCTTTTAACCAAACAAAAGAAGTCGCCAAAATCAATTATAGCAATCACTTTATTGAAGATGTGTTGCAGTTTTCTCCACATTCTTTTTTATTTGAAACGGGAATACGAGCTATTCATCTTGATTTTAAAGAGCATAAAAACTTAATGGCTGCATTTTTTCACCCTTCTACCCTTCATAATCAACAGGCTATTTTTCCTTTTGACCCATTTGCCCTTAGTTTTTATCTTGTCAGTCGTTACGAAGAGTACCTACCTTTTGATGCCGATCAGTTTGGGCGTTTTTCAGCCAATAACAGCCAAGCTTATAAACATGGATTTTTGCAACAACCCTTGGTCAATCTTTGGGCTCAAAGAATTAAAAGATTGTTACAACAACACTATCCTTACCTCGAATACCATTCCCCTTCTTATCAATACACGCCTACTTACGATATTGATTATGCCTATGCTTTTTTAAACAAAGGTTGGCTTCGACAAGGAGCAGCTTTTGCCAAAAACCTCTTGCGTTTAGACCGCACGACTCTTCTAGCACAAATCAAGACTTGGTTACGATTGCAAAAGGACCCTTATTATACATTTGATTATTTAGACAGTTTAGATTCAACCTATCAAATCCATCCCATCTATTTTTGGTTGGTAGGGGATTATGGGACTTATGATAAAAACATTCATCATAGTAATAAACATTTTCGAGAGCTGATTCAGACCAAAAGCCAAACACATCCAATAGGAATACACCCCTCTTTTGGATCTAATCGAAATCAAGCCATTACGAAAAAAGAGCTTTATCGTTTACGAGACATTACGCAACAATCCATACAAAAAAGTAGGCAGCATTTTTTAATGTTGCAATTCCCTAAAACATATTCTGAACTTGCCCAATTAGGAATTCAGGAAGATTATACCATGGGTTATGCCCAACAGCTAGGTTTTAGAGCTAGTATAGCCCATCCATTTTATTGGTATAATTTGGAAACAGAAGAATGTACCGAGCTCCAAGTTTTTCCATTTCAGTTGATGGATGTTACCTTAAATACGTATCTAAACCTTACTCCCAAAGAAGCTATTAAACAAGCTCATCAGATTATTGAGCAAACCAAGCAAGTAGAAGGGCATTTAATTAGTATTTGGCACAATAACTCTTTCTGTGAACAAGCTCAATGGAAAGGATGGCGAGCTGTTTATGAAGCAATTTTGCAAGAAGCAGTCACTAAGCTTTAAATTTGGCTTGTATTTGTTCGGCACGCTGGCATTCCATAGCTATTTTGTCTGCAAATTCGTGCAAAGCTTCTATACTAAGAGCTTTGCCCGTTACCTTTAACTTAATTTCTAAGGTATAATCCTGTGCCATCCGAAACAACTCCTTTTCTTGCTCAGCAGTCAATTCAAATATTTCTGCAAAACGACTTAACTTCTCTTGCTCCTCTATTTGAAATTGGTTGTCAGTCAAAGCGACCGCAGCTACAATAACAAAAATCGTCAAACGACCATGCAAGCTTACTTTTTGGCAATCCGACTTTGTTAAATAAGGAGCAGTAATTAAATCACTTAGTTTTCCCATTTCATTATTCAAAAAATGGCTAAAAAACAAGCGTTCTTCTTGCTCTATCCGACCATCCGCACGAGCCATCTCGACCAACATTCGAGACATAATTTTTTTATCATAATTCTCTGTCAATGGGTGTTGTCGAATATAGACTTCAAATTCTGAAAAATGAGTTGCCAAACGCCATTTTCCTGTTGTTTCAATATAAACAATCTCATCTAAAATAGATTCAAAAGCACGAACGACAGCCGCTTCCAATTCCTTTTTGGCAAAATAAACTGGTGGCGTATTTTCTGTAGCCGTTTCTTTTCGTCTAACCCCTTTGTTTAGAGCCCTCAACAACATGGAGCGCATCTTATTGGGATTCTTAACAATAATCCCTAAGCCACTAGCATCCTCTATTTTTTCTATCGTTGCATCGGCTTCAAACTCTCGCTCCTCTATTAAAAATCGACAGTACATCATTTCTCCCTGTTGTACTTCTGCGACAATATAAGGCTGAATAGCTTTGTAGGTTAGTTCTATCATGAACTCTATGAATTTTTAATCGTTAAGAAGCTGTATTGATATTATTAATACTCCGTTGATTTTTCAGCTTGATTATCAGCCTTTTATTGCAAAGATCAACAAAAAGTTCATTTTACTGATAATCAACTGCGAAGCACTCATGTAATAAACTAATACGATTTACTGCGTGAGCGCTTTGCTTTTAGTTAGCTGCGCTGCTACTGCGTGGTTTCAATGGAGTAATGATTATAGGAATTGCAAGGACAAATTCAATTTTCTATTTGAAGTTGAATCTAAACCTTAGGTCTCTTAATAGGACGTCTACTATCATCATCGGGGCGATCACCGTCACCACTCGCTAAAGGTTTTCCTTTGGAATTTACTAATTTATCTTCGGCTTCTTTTTGTGATTCCAAAACAATTTGGAAATTGTTTACAATAGCGCCAATTACCAAGTTAATAAGCAAATAAGCTGCTATAATCATCCAAGAAACATGATAAAAAGTAATCACCGTATTCGATGCGACAGGTACACTTCCAGTCACTTCTTTCCCTGATAATAAGTTGTATCTCAAATCGGTCCAGTCCTCCCCCGTTAAAATTCTAAACAACGTAAAAAATGCTTCTCCTAAATCACCGTAAGGGTCAGGATTACTAGATGTCAATTTGATATGCTCCGAATTAGCATAATCGGGATTTTTAAATAAAGTAACTCCTATGATCGCATAAATATACATGATTAGCAAGAAAAGAACAGCGATATACGATAAGGATCGTATCGACTTTATCAAGACACCAATTAGCAACTGAAGTTCTCCAATAGCGCGAATAGAGCGTGTCAATTGGACAACCCTTAGTATTCGCAGTGTCGACATGATATTTTGTTGCTCTGCACTACTGTTTTCGAGTAAAATATCGGCTACTTCAGGAATAACGCCCAACATTAATATAAAGATATCAAACCAGTTCCACCAATCTCCAATATACTCCTCTGTTGTTCTTCGTCCAGTCCAACGAATAATGATTTCCAAAAAGAAAACAAATAAAATGGACAACTGAATCACTCGAATAGAATCGGGGGCATTGTCATAAGTTTGAACTCCAATCAATAATCCGTTTAGGATAATGAGAAACATAATTCCTAATGTAAACCATTTGCTGTCTACAATCCGCCGCGCTATAAGCCTATATTTTGATCTATTTTTTCTCATTTTCAATCTTCACCCCGTTTTTTAGAAGGCATTCTGCCTAATAAAAATTTAGTCACACATGCATCAAAATATCTATATAACTAAAATTGGGCTATCTAAAATGTTGAATTGGTCTATTTTCATTATTTTGCTCACAAGTATAGGTATAAACATCCTTTTAAGCAAGAAGAAAGGAGATAAAATCTAAGTAAAAAGACGAGTTTCTTTAAAAGAGAAAAATCCCACAAACTTTTAAGTTTGCAGGATTTTTAGTAGAGGTCGGAAGCGGATTCGAACCGCTGTAGGAGCTTTTGCAGAGCCCAGCCTAGCCGCTCGGCCACCCGACCATCGTTCCTTGATGGAATGCAAATATACCTTCTTTTTATAAAAGTACAAGTTTTTTGATGACTTTTTTTAAAGTAATTTTGCATTTATTTTTTATACAACTCATTTCCAGAGCTTTAAAAAAAATATTTTTTTTTTAGTAGAATGTTTCTATTTATAATCCTCTACTTTTGTCCATTCTATTTCTTCGATCAATTCATCAAAGAAGTCTTGGTATTCAACCAATCTTTGTGGAGAATCGTTCCGATTATAAATCATTTTTTTCTGATCGCCATCACGAACACTTGTTATACATACAGGGAAGTCAATAATTCCAAGCCCTTTGATAGGATATTTATTTTCCAAATGAATGTACCCTATAGATTTTGCTTTGTCTAACAATTGACGAATTTGTTTGGCAGAAATTCTTCCCTGATACAGTCCAATATTCGCTACATTTTTTCGCCCTTTATACGTGACAATACCATTAGAATATACCTTTGCCTCATAATAAGGGCACTTTCCATAACAAGTTGTTCTTTCTAAAGAAGCTATCAACAACGATTCATCTACATTTTGAGCAATAGCAGTTAACGTCATTAATAGAAAAAAAGATAAAAAAAATACGATTCTCATATATCAGATATACTTTATTTTTTAACAAAAACTCATTCATACAACCATCGAGCCTCCTATTACTCTGTTAAGACTTCGACTCATAGCTATGTTAAAAATTACGCCTTAATAACCTCTAACTCTTTGCTTGTCATACTTGGCACAAATTCAACAATTGTATACGTTGCTACATTGTTTATTTTAAAAGGATCTTTATCCAAAATTTCTTCCAATTCTTTTTGGATAGTAAGGTTGCTAAGAATAATTCCTCCTGTTCTAGGCACCTTGCGTCCTGATACAATAAAATTACCATTGGCATATTGCTCCTTCAAATATTCGATGTGAGCCTCTAAATGTTCGTCTACTTGGTTAAGTTCTACTTTATAGGTTATATCTATTATAAACATCGTTTTGTTTTTTTTTGAAAATACTAATCCACAATTATTAAAAAGAAAAATCGTATGTATTGAATTTTAGAAAACAACACATACGATTCATAATTGTTGTGCCCTTAGTTAGAGGCAAGCAAACCTTAAACCTTTAAGTTAGGATCATTGGGATCAAAATCATCTTTGATATCTCCAGGCATTGGAAAATCAGGATTATCTAAATCGTCTGGAAAATCAGGAATATCAATTGTATCCACATCCTTTATTTCCACCACTTCGCCTTTATCATTAACAATAGGCTCATCAAAATTATCGACTACCTCTGGTTGGTAATTATCCTCTACAATAGGCACATCCCCCTTACTTGTTGTAGGTTGGACAGGTTGGTGTGTTTTAGTAAAATCAATATCAACACCACCTACAGGCTTCATGTATTCATTCATAATTTGATTTAGCCTAAAGGCAATATCATCTTTATTAGCCCCATAATTCAACTCCTCTTTTAATTGCATCAATTTGATCGTAGATTTCATACGTTCAGCACCTTCTATTTGAGCTGTTTTTAGTTTAATGCTATCAATTTGTTGTTGCATTTTTAATTTAGCCGCCTCTTCTCTTGCCACCACCATATCACGAGCAGAACCACTGATAAAGGTTTCTATTGCCTCTACCATAGAATTTAATATCTTGTGTACTACCCTAGCAGAAAAACCACCCAAAAAAGCTAAGACTGGCTTGTAAGTCATAAAACCGCCTAACTCTCTAGATCTAGTAACATTATCTGCTACATCTCCGACATCTTCTCCTAAAATCTCTGGAGATACGAAAATAAATTGTGCCAAGATAACCCCCGAAACAATCCCCAATACAAATCGAATCCAATAAATAGAATCATATTTAGGATCGTAAGAGTTTTTGGTAATGTATTTATAAACTTCAAACAAAGCGTAAAAAGAAGCACCTAGTGCTGCTATACACAAAATCACCAACTCATTGTAAACAAAAGCCATCCCTTCATAAGACAAAATATCGCCATTCACGGTCAAGGAATCTACTTCTGGCAAAAAGAACAAACCTAAGAAAGTCAACAAACAAAGCATGGTAATTACATTGAGTCGACGCACCAATGGTACTGGTCCCAAAAGTCCAAACATCCCACCGTGCTTATTCTCTTCCATCAATAATACCGTCGCAGGAGTTGCTGGAGCAATTACTTTTGCCATTTCACGATGCAGTTGACCAATCAAAGCCATATTTAAAGAACGTGGGTCTAAGTTCTCTATATTTCCTGCTTTTAACTCATCATTTAGCTCATGAGCAATGGCTTTTAAATCAGACATCTGTTTAAGAACATGCGAAGGAACTTTTTTGCCTTGCGACTGTGCATAGCGCACCATTGTTTCACACTCGTCTAATGTTCTAATTTGATTCTTAAAAGTTACAATATCTTTTAAGGCCTTAATTTCTTGTTTTGCCATCTTAGTTTATCTTTGGTCTATTAGATATTATCACGAAATGATTTTTGGGTAAGAATACATTGGCAAATCTAATGCATCAATTTTCTATTCTTGTTCTCTAGTTATTTCTGATAATTTTTAGTGAATGTTATATAGGTTGGGTATTTCCTCCCTTCTTCATATAGAGGAGATTCCCTCATATTTTCAAAGGTTGCCTTACCTCGGTATAAGGTAAATATATCATAAAATTTGTACTTTTCTTAAAGTAAAAGTTTTTTTTATCAAAAAATACCGTACTTTTGCAGAGCTAAAATATGATTTAGAATATCTTGATTAGTAATCAATACAAAAAAATTCAAAAAATGGGTATTTACCTAACAAAAGAAAAAACTGCTGAAATTTTTAAAAAATTTGGTGGTTCAGAAAAGAACACAGGTTCTACAGAAGGTCAAATTGCATTGTTAAGCTTTCGTATTCAAAACCTTTCTGAGCATTTAAAAGCAAACCACAAAGATCACTCTACTAGACGTTCTTTGTTGAAAATGGTTGGACATAGACGCTCTTTATTGGGTTACTTAGCTGACAAAGATGTTATCAAATATCGTGAGCTTATCAAAGAACTTGGAATAAGAGACGTTCTTGGTAAAAACAAATAATGATACATACAAATACGTTTGAAAGTGCTTCCTGTCGGAGCACTTTCTTGCTTTTTACAGGTAGGCTTTTAAAGGTCTATTCTATACCTAGAATAGTATTTTTGAAGCTGCTGCTGCAACTATAACTTACTAATAAAAGATCTTCTCAAAGATTTTTTCGTGATAAGTAAGTGGGCAGAAAAAAATATAGCTAAAAATAGGCTTATTTTTAGTGCTAATCGAAGAGGAACAGTGCAGCTTTAGCGGGCTAAAGCAAGATGTTTCGATGAAGAGTAGCGCAAAAAGAAGGTTGTTTTTTATATAGTTTTTTCTGAACGATTACTTATTAGTAAATTATCATATATTTTGACGCTAACAAAAGACAATGCGATGTTGTCTATGTTGCAAACTAAGGAACCTGTGGATATTTAGTTATACCTTGGTTCCGATTGCAGTTTTCAAGGCTGCAATTTTTTGGATGACGTGATATGTAAATGGCATATCATGATGGATAATATTATTTAAAACTTAAAATTTTTACCAACATGGGTAAACAAATTCCAACAACTGTTTCTAAAGTAATTTCTGGACAAGAAATTACGCTAGAAAGTGGCAAATTAGCTGCTCTAGCAGATGGTTCAGTTGTATTGCGCCACGGAGACATGTGGCTATTAGCAACCGCAGTATCAGTATTAGAAGCCAAACCAGATCAGAGCTTTTTTCCTCTAACGGTTGAGTTTCGCGAAAAATTTTCTGCTGCGGGACGTATTCCTGGCAACTTCTTCAAACGTGAAGCTCGTCTTTCAGATAGCGAAATTTTAGTTTGTCGTCTGATTGACCGTGTTATCCGTCCTATGTTTCCTGACGGATACATGAACGAAACTCAAATCTTTGTTTCGTTGATTTCTGGTGATACTGAAATCATGGCAGACGCTTACGCTGCTTTTGCTGCTTCTGCAGCTTTAATTGCTTCCGAAATTCCTTTCGAAAATCCTATCTCTGAAGTGCGTGTAGCACGTATTGACGGTGAATTTGTCATCAACCCAACTCGATCTGCATTAGAAACTGCCGATATGACTTTTATCGTTGGTGGTACAATGGATAATATTGCAATGGTAGAAGGTGAAGCGGACCAATGCTCTGAAGCAGAATTGATTGATGCTATTAAATTTGGTCACGAAGCGATCAAAGAGCAATGTCAATTGCAATTAGATTTGCGTGAGGCTTTGGGGATTACAGAAAATAGACCTACCGAAGAACCAGAAACCAATCCTGAATTAGAAGCTGAAGTAAACGAAGCTACTACGGATAAAATTTATGCCATTGCCAAAGGAGCACTTAGCAAACAACAACGCAAAGAAGGTTTCTCTCAAATAAAAGAGGAACTAAAAGAAAGCTTGCTAGAAAAATATGGCGAAGAATATATGGAAGAAAATGGTCACTTTGTTAGTGAGTATTTTTATAACAATATGAAAAACACCATTCGTGAAATGGTGATGGCTGAAAAAATTCGTTTGGACGGTCGTAAACCAGACGAGATTCGTCCGATTTGGTGTGAGGTAGATTCTCTTCCTTCTCCACACGGTTCTTCTATTTTTAATAGAGGAGAAACTCAAGCCTTGGCAACAGTTACATTGGGTTCTAAGCTAGATCAACCTATGGTAGACACAGCTATGGATCAACGTTACGATCAATTCTTTTTGCACTATAGCTTCCCTCCTTTCTGTACCAATGAGGTCAAACGTGTCGGAGGTGTCTCTCGTAGAGAAGTTGGTCATGGTAATTTGGCTCGTCGTTCCTTAGAAATGGTTTTCCCTTCGGATTATCCGTATACGGTTCGTGTTACTTCTGATGTATTAGAATCTAATGGTTCTTCTTCTATGGCTTCTGTTTGTTCGGGCTCTATGGCTCTAATGGATGCTGGTGTGCCTATCAAAGCTGCTGTTTCAGGAATTGCAATGGGACTAATTTCAGATGGAAATCGTGCTGTTGTATTGTCGGATATCTTAGGTGATGAAGATCACTTAGGAGACATGGATTTTAAAGTAACTGGTACTGCTGAAGGTATTTGTGCTTGTCAGATGGACATCAAAATTGATGGTTTGGATTACGATCTTTTGGCAACCGCTTTGCAACAAGCTCGCGAAGGTCGTCTACACATCCTAAACTTGATGAACGAAACCATTCCTGCACACAATGAGGATTTAAAACCTCATGCTCCTCGTATCATTCGTTACGAGATTCCTGGCGACAAAATTGGCGCTGTTATTGGACCTGGTGGTAAAATTATCCAAGGTATTCAATCAGATACTGGATCAACAATTACAATCGAAGAAGAAGATAACAAAGGAATTGTATTCATCTCTGGTGTTGGTAAAGATACTGTAGATGCTGCCTTGAAAATTATCAAAGGAATTGCTGCGGAAGCAGAAGTTGGCGAAGAATACGATGCAAAAGTTGTTAGCATCATGCCTTATGGAGCTTTTGTTGAATTCATGCCTGGCAAAGAAGGTTTGCTACACGTGTCTGAGATTTCTTGGGCTAGAATTGAGAATGTAGAAGACGCTGTAGCAGTTGGAGATGTTCTTAAAGTTAAATTATTGGCTATTGATGAGCGTACTGGCAAATACAAACTTTCTCGCAAAGTATTGATGGACAAACCAGAAGGCTATGTTGAACGTCCTCGCAAACCTCGTGAAGATAGAGGTAATAACAGGAATAGAAACAACAAAAGCAATGATAGAAATAGAAACAACAGAAATAACAAGTAATTTTTACAGAACAATTACTTCATAAATAATCGTTGTTCAATTTTGTAGCGAGTCATTTTCAATTAATGAAAATGGCTCGCTTTTTTATTGATGATTATCTTTTAAACGATTACTTATACTAGTCGTTCGTTGCTTTTTTACTTTTTTACCAAAAAGATAAAAAAGCACATTTATATTAGCTTGATAATCAAAATTTTAACACAAAACGCAACGAAGGTGCAACTTACTGATTATCAACTGCGCAGCACTCACGAAGTAAACTAATAAAGTTTTTCAACGAACTATTGTTATACATTACTCCGTTGAAACCACGCAGTAGCAGCGCAGCTAACTATTGATTATAATAGTAAACATTTTAGTCTCCATCATCTGGATTTGCTAAGATTGTAATAGAAAAGTATGTTGAAATATTATTGCTAATATCGGTATACAAAGCTCTCATCTCTTGATAAATCTCTTCTACAGCCGCCGTATCTCCTGTGAGATCATCCAGCATAGTTAATTGCCTTGCTTTGATAAGTATTTCTACTTTTTTTGCTTGCTCTACAATACGGTTGGTTGGCGTTTCATCATTGATCAAGTAAGTCAAATAACTTCCTAAACCTCGCTCGGTAGTTCCAAACATTTGCTGAATTCCTTGTAGATTGTACAAAATAATATCCCAAGAAAAGTGTGCGTAGGGGCTTTCTAAGTATTCGGGGTGCACCAATTGATCCACACTTTCCTTTCCTAGTGGCTTGGCTAGTTTTTTGGCTGCCAATGTTTGGCTCATATGTACAACAGCATTGCTAAAACTTGCAATACCTTCCTGACTTGTATTTCCTGTTCCTTCGCTTAAAGTTTTCCCATAAGCGTTTCGCCATTCTGACTCAATAGTGCGAATCAAAGCATTTGTATTTTTTATACAGTTCAACAAATAGGCAAAACGCCTATCTTTATTGATATCTGTCTGATAAAGTCCCAATAAAGCGACCTGATCATTATTCTCATCAAAAAGCAGGTATTCAATGCTCGCTAATCCTTTGGTATAAGAACTTCTACCAGCAATATAAATCGAATCTATTGTTGTTGTATCACTAATCGAATTTTCTATAGAAATGGATTTAATGGGCGTATTATCCAATTGAGTATAGCGATAGTTTGTTCTTCCTGGTCCAAATACCAACATTTCTACCCTACTCCACGATTGCATGCTTTTCTTCCAAGCATTTTGCATTATTTCTAATTGTGCCATTGTCCGTGTATTTCCAAAGGAAATACAGGCAGCCTCTAACGCTTGATTATCCACTTGTAATTCTTGATAACTAGGCAATACATAATCGTTGATAATCCCCGTTAACATAGATTTTTTATCAAAATCAGCTTGCTTTTTACAAGCGACTATATTTAACAAACCAACACTTATTAAGAGCATCAGTGCTTTTAAAACTATTCGCATACCAATTATTTTTCATTACTCCGTTGAAACCACGCAGTACCAGCACAGCTAACTAAAAGCAAAGCGCTTACACAGTAAATCATATTAGTTTAATTATCAACAAAATGCACTTCTACTAGTCTTTACACTAAAAGATTAACAATCAAACTAAAAAATCAACAGAGTATTAATTTTTATAACTCAGTGTTTATTAATTTTACTAGTCTAAGCAAATTACTTGAGTAGCTATAAAGACTTCACAAATAAAATAAGTTGTTCCCGCTCTTCAGCAGACATGGTTCTAAATGCTTCTTTAGACGCTTCACCTTCTCCTCCATGCCACAGGATTGCTTCTGCCAAATTTCGAGCACGTCCATCGTGCAAAAACTCTGTGTGCCCATTAACATTCTCAATCAATCCAATACCCCAAAGAGGAGCCGTTCTCCACTCTTGCCCATCTGCTAAATATTCAGGACGGTTGTCTGCCAAACCTTCTCCCATATCATGTAACAATAAATCCGTATAAGGATAAATGGTTTGGTTGGATAAAGCATCAAATTTAGGATGCGTTCCTGTCTTATATTTTTGAACATGGCACTTTTGGCAATTAGCTTTCAAAAATAGTTCTTTTCCTTTCAAAACAGCTTGATCGTTCCAATCTCTACGCCCAGGTACTGCTAGCGTGCTAGAATAAAGCTCTACTCGATCCAATACTTGATCATCCAGTTCATACCCATTGTTATTATTACCATTTGGAACAGTTTGACAATCTGTTTGCAGATTAGTGTGATTTTCATCTAAGAACAAACTAGAGGTAATACCTATATCACCAACAAAGGCTCCTGCCACCTGTTGACGGACAGTAGGCTCTCCTGCTTTCCATCCAAATCGCCCTAAATCCATTGTATTGGTTGCACGATTGTAGACCAAGTTTGCTTTTCCTGAGATCCCATCGCCATCCGCATCAGACTCATCAACATATGCTTTTATGGCACTAATTTCTATTGCATCTAGCAGCCCCATCCCGACCATTTGGTTGGCAACTCTTGGCGAAAAAAGGATGCTGTTATCCATATTCCCATAAGCAAGATTTTGAAAAACATAGGTAGGCTTCCGCAACGAATAACTGGTTCCATCGCCATAGGTTCCTGCAATTTCTGTGTAGTGAATTTCGAAAGTACCTTCTCCTTGAATCCCGTTAATTCCTCCAGGACTCAACTGTCCACCATACATAGGCGCTGCCAACGGACCACCATGTGCATTGACACCTGGCACACTCAATCGAATCAACATTCCATGACCAAACTTTTCATTAAACATCGGGGTTCTTCCTCTGCCGTCTTTAAAGTGGCAGCCAGAACAAGCCGTTTCGTTAAACAAGGGTCCTAAGCCATCTCGTCCAGTAGTTGAAGCAACGGCACTCACCCAACTTTGATTAAAAAAAGAATTTCCAGTAGTAAACTGCAAGGCTTCCAAACCTTTGAGATTCGGTGCAGCAAAACTAAACGCATTTCTGGAGGTATTAAAAAAAGTGGTTGCTCCTCCTGCATATTCCTCGCCTTTTTCAGCATAAAGTACTTGTTCTTTCTGGCAAGCACTCAAACTAATCCCAACAATTAGTAACCAACAATAATAAAGTTGAGTTTTCATATTCAATAGTTCGTTAAAAAACTTTATTAATTTGATAATCAACAAGTTACAAACTCGCTGTATTTTATGTTAAAATTTTGATTATCAACTGCGCAGCACTCACGAAGTACCACGAAGTAGCAGCGCAGCTAACTAAAAGCGCAGCGCTCACGAAGTAAACTAATATAAATGTGCTTTTTTATCTTTTGGTAACTAAGCTTGCGAGCTCACGACCGAAGGGAGTAACAAACCAAGCTAAAAAAGTAAAAAACTAAGCTTGCGCCCTCATGAGCGTAGCGAACTAATCAACGACCACGAAGTAGCAGCGTAGCTAACTACTAATATTATAATGATAAAACAAATTTAACTATAAAAATGCAAAAGCTCAGCAACCAAAATGATTGCTGAGTCCATAAATTAAATAACAAATAACGCTAATTATTCAGGTAGTTCGGTACTAATTGTCAATCCTAGTGCTGTTGCAGCTTCTGCAATAGCATCACCTTGATTTTGCAACGCTGTTACTGCTTGCAATACAGGTCCATTATCAGTTACATTTTCTTCTGTTACCGTTTTATCAAATGGTGTCGGAATAGCCAAAACTTTTGCCGTAGCAGCTACATTTTTTGCTGTCAAGTCAGCTCCTTTAGTTGCATCAATTTTAGCGACCAAAGTAAGAATAGAATATTGGGCATCTCCTACTGTTGTTCCAGATACACGTGTATACGTTCCTTTTAATACATTGGTAATTCCTGCTGCATTAGTGATAATATCACGGTGTGTGTTATCCGAAAAACAGGAGTGTTCATCTTCTTGCGGATTATCAACAGCATTGGCTTCTAATGCTGTAAACATACGCTCCCCTGCTAATTCAGATTTACTCAAAACGCCAATACCTGTAAGAATTTTTGATAAAGCCACATCTGTAGACAAACCTTCAAAGTATGTTCTATACGTACCTCCTGGCGCCCACTCTGCTTTCAATGTTGCTAGGTCATCTACCAACAATTGAGCACAAGCTTTGATGTATTCACCACGTCTAACATGATTGGTGGCTATATTGGTGTAATCTGTGTGCAAACGGTTTCCTCCTTGACCTGCATTGGTATTAACATCAATATAATCTTGTCCCCACAACAAAAATTCAATTGCATGGTACCCAATGCTAATATTTTTCTCGCCGCCTACCTCATTCGCTCCTGACAATACAGATGCTGTAATATTTGGATAATTGGTCACATCATAGATGATTCCTGTATTGGCAGTACCTCCTGCATTGTCTCTCGTATAATCAATGTAGTTTTCATCCAAAGGCCAAGCATTCAAAGCTCCCTCTGGTCCATCCGCATCGTCAATTGGTCCATCATAAAAACGATACGCTTCTGTTTGCCCATAAGGTTCTCTAGCAACAAACCAAGCATTTCTAGCAGCATCAAAAGTAGTTTGTGTTGGTGTAGCTACTAGTGCATTAATTGCTGTTTGCAAATCAACCGCTTTATTGTAAGAATCTTCGTAAGAAGCATATACTATTTCACAGTAATTGTTAACAACATTGGTTTTTAAATCCGCATTAGGATCTGTTGTTTCGGGGGTACAAGAAGTCCAGAACAATAATCCAGCTCCTAGCAACAAAGTGTGTTTAAGATTTTTCATTTTTTATAATTATTAAGATTAAGTCTAAATAAAACCGCAGGCAAATCTAGGGTTTCAAATTGCAAAAACAAAATTTAAGTAGACTTAATCTAAATAAATTTAACTGGCATAAATTTATAGTTCTTCTAAGAATCTAGCTTCCAATATTATAAGCACTTTTCCAAACATGCGATCGAATAATTTCGAATGACTTCTGCTCCTGTCTTACTTTTAACTTGTTCTGTTTTATTGCTAATATTTGTTATCTGAAAAGCGGTCTGGGAAATTAAAGCTTGCAGTTTAGTCGTATCATACAACCGAAATCGCTCATTAACAAATGGCAATTCTTGCATAAAGTCTTGATGAGCAAATGTAATATACAAGCGCCCTTTTTCCTTTAAAACTCGATGCATTTCATTTAATAATGCGACAGGATTTTCCCAAAAATAAAGTGTATTAACTGTAAAAATAGCATCAAACATCTCTGCTGTAAAAGGCAATTGTAATCCATCGTATAAAGAGAAATTAGCAAGTCTTTCTTCTACCAAGATACTATTCTCCTTTATGGCTTCTTGCTGCATCAATTCAGAAATTTCTATTCCCCAATAACGAAGCCCTTTAGCTTGCTTTAGGAGGTCAACCAAATGTCCCGCTTTTCCATGCCCTAACTCTAAGAGCCATTGATTGTCCTTAACCTCCATCGTTCGAATAGTTTCTAGACTCATACTTCTATTCGATTGATCCATGTTATCGGCAACAGCCAGTCCTTGTATGCCACTTGGGCAATTCAATTGTTTTGCCAGCTCTTGCAATTCGTCTTCTGAAAATTCTTTTTCCATGTTTGAATTTTTCTGGTTATATTGTCAATATCCCAACCCAATCTAATCGTTCCATTTATTTGCTGCAATTTGAAAAGGCTCGCAAATTAAACGTACAAAAAAGATGCGTCCCATTGCTACAGAAGCAGAACCACTTCCTCCTCCTCCATGCGCAACAGCTGTTCCCAATCGATTAACTTGTTGTACATCCAATACGTTTTTCACACCAGCACTAATAGACAAACCTTTGTTAAAAAAGTGCTTCGTTACCACCACATCCATCAAACCATAGCCTTGCAATTCATTTCGTACAATTTCTTTCTCTTGAGTCATAGGATTTGTTACAGCCACATAATTAATCTGTTTATCATAATCTCTGCGAAAGAGCGCTAATGTCAAGCCCAATTTTTGGAACGTATAACTTAGTTCTTGTGTAAACTCCAAAGTATACTGAAAAGGTTGAATGCTCTCTTCTGATTGACTCAATTGATTGTAATGCCCAATTAAGGTTGCTCCAAATCGAACTTTCAATCCTTTGTATTGATATTTAAGATGGCTGTTGATTCCCCAATTCTGGTACTCTTCCAAATTAAAATAAGCATACTGGTTGGACTGGTCGTTGATAACAAAATTTCCCAAACTATCTTTCTCATAACTATAAAGGGTTATTTGTTGCTGAATATAGTTGTAAAAGCCATTTACTGCAATATTCGCCATATGTCCTCCCTTATAAACCTTGTTGTACGCCCATCCTAAACTCAAGGTATGCGCATACTCTGGCTTTAAATTAGGGTT
Organism: Aureispira sp. CCB-QB1; assembly: GCF_000724545.1. Taxonomy (GTDB): domain Bacteria; phylum Bacteroidota; class Bacteroidia; order Chitinophagales; family Saprospiraceae; genus Aureispira. Next base: position 48,273 of record NZ_JHBV01000030.1, read on the forward strand.
TCCTTGAATGTTGTGATTGACATCTACAAAATTGAGGTAAAGTTCTTTTAAGGAGGGCGTTCGAATAGCTCTAGCATACGAAAAACGAACATTCATCCCATCTATAACTTTCCATTTCAGTCCTAACGAATAAGTGATGGGAACCAAACCTGTTGTATTATAAGCTGCCCTCACGCCTCCTTCAAGATATAATTGTTGGATGGGTTCGTAACGAAGGTTGATAAAAGCTGCAAAGTCGCCTAATGCTGCACGTTTATTCTGAAGCCTTTGTCCTGTTGTATAATCATATCGAATATCAACTCCTACCTTAAAATCTAACCGTTGGCGATACTGACTCGCTAAAGTTGCTCGAAGGTTCCAAGCTTGAAAAGCAGTTGTATCTGAATCCAGTTGATCTAAAGTGTCTTCGCTTATGTTCTCTTTCATAGAACGGAAATAAGCATTTTTGGATCGTTGGTAATCATTAAAAGCCAATAAAGCATCTAAATAATACCGCTGCTTTTGATCCAAGTATCCTGTAGCAGCAACGGTATGATCTTGTGTAATCGTTACAAAATCATAATCTTTTGCATAAGCTAAGGCAGGAAAAGCGGCTAGCTTAATGTTTCCTCTATCTTGGATAACTTCGTTTAAATAATTGTATTGATATGATAAATTAATTCTACTCGAAGGAATTGTATAAAATAACCTTCCTCCTACAAAATGTTGTTGCTTGGGGTTCCAAGTTTGACTACGTAATGTATCTGTAGAAAAGCCATTAAAATGACTAAAATTGTAGTTAAAATCCAAAGCAATATGTTTCCATTTTTTGCCTAAGGCAAGACTAGCATTATATTGTTCATTGCTTTGTAATTGTCCTGTCAATCGAGCTGTCCAGTCACCTGAAGGACTCTTTTTTGTAATGATATTAATAATCCCACCTAACGCATTGGTTCCATAAGCTACGGACATTGCATTTTCAATAATTTCTATGCGTTCTATATCTTGCACTTGAATCCGATCCAAATCCAAATTTCCATCGCTTCGCCCAATCATAGGTACGCCATCTATCAAAATTTTGATATGTTGTCCCTCCAAACCGTTCATTGTCATAATGGTTCCTAAAACAGGATCCTGTGCAATTCGAATGTTGGCTTCTTGCTGAAAAACTTCCGTTAAATTGGTTGCTGCCCGCTGGGTAATCATCTCTTTGGTAATCACTCGAACTGGTAGTGTGGAGGCTTGCATTTCTGTTGGACTATATTGTCCTGTCACGACGATTTCTTCATCAAAAGAAACAGAAAGCGGTATGCTATCCAACATTTCTTGAGCAACAAGTTGATGGCTCCACAATAAAATCCAAAAAAAATGTTTCATGATTACGCTGATCTATTCGTGAAGATTATGTTGTTAATGGAGTTAATTTAGCAACAATTTTGCGCCACATATCTAACTCAGGAATGCCAGGTTTGCGTTGTCCAAAACAATACAAAATTTGATTGCCTTCTTTATCAAACAACTCCAAACTTGTTACAATCCCATCTGTCGTATATTTTTTTACCACCCAAGCTTCATCAATAGCATCCAATTTTAAGTGCAAATTGAAGTCTTTGTCTAAAACATTATACCAGCCATTCATTTCCACTACTTTGTGTATGTTTCCAGAAAAAATCTGTAGACAAGATTTGTTCCCCAAGAAAACCATAATAGGAGTTCCTGTTGCGACAGCCATTTCCAACATATCAACAATTGCATTTTTTTGTACTCGATAGGTTGTTCCTTCTGGTGCAATACAAAAAGCGGCTTGTCTAGTCAAATTGTATTTTCTCAACAAACCAAAAAAGTCATGCGTATCTTTCATATTCAACCATGCCGTTTGGAAAGCACCAATATCTAAAGCCGTATCTGTTTTGGCAGAAGGTTCTACTTTTTCGACTTCCATCGGAACTTGCATTCGATTCCCTGTCGTATATTTTTCAACCAATGCATGATAAGCATCTAAATTTGATTTAGGAGTAGCATAAATTTTATGAACGGCATTTCCATATTTGTCAAAGAACTGAAGACTATGCATAACACGTTTGCCTGATTGAAAAACAGCAGCGTAAACATGTGCCCAATTACTCAAAAAATAACGCAAGTCAATAATAGGGTTGTGTGCAATCCCCATTGGTGCTTTTTCCATAAAACTAACATTTTCATACACCCCCTTGGTTTCGTGGACACCATGCTCGTTTCTAGTTAGTGCCATCACATGCCCCATTGCATGCACTTCCTTCAAAACTGCTTTAAAATTATTCCCCAAATAAGTCAATTGCTCTACTTCTGCTACTTCTAACAATTCCATTTCTGAAACTCCTAATGCAATAGAAATATCTCTGATTCGTGCTTTCGGATGTGCTTCTTTATACAATGTATATTGTTCTTTTAATGTGATTGTTTTCATCGTTGTAATTTTTATTCGTAGTTAGCGTTGTTACTTCCTATGGTTGTGAGCTCACACAACTCGGTTTGCAGCTACTACTTGGTCATTGATTTTGTTAATAAGTTGACACTTGCAAGCAATCAAAAATTGGATGCGTTTGTATGATAGAAGAAACGCCAAAAGTTTGCTTTATCCAATCGGTTGTCAAAACTTCTAAAGGTGTTCCTACGGTTAATAATTCGCCCTTTTTTAGTAAGGCAATTTTTGTAGCATATCGAGCTGCTAAATTCATATCGTGCAAAACAGCTAGAACCGTTAAGCCATGCTGTTGTACCCTATCTTGTAATAGTTCTAATAAAATATGTTGATAAGCAATATCTAGATTAGAAGTAGGCTCATCCAAAAACAGTAATTTAGATTGTTCGGCATTGCTCTCCCACACTTGCGCCAAAACACGGGCAATGTGTACTCGTTGCTGTTCGCCCCCCGATAGACAAGTAATATCTTCTTCGGCATATTGAGCAACTCCCATTAAATCTAACAATTCATAGGCTATTGCCACATCTTTTGTATTAGGCTTAGCTCCTTGGGTATAAGGATAACGTCCCAGCAAAACAACATCTAGTACATTCATTGGAAAAACTAGAAAGGTATGTTGAGATAAAACGGCTCGTTGTTGAGACAAGGCTATTTGTGTCCAATAATTCAAATCTTCTCCTTTAAACGAAATTTGACCTTTGTGATATGGCAAACTTCTAGCTAATGTCTTTAGTAAGGTTGACTTACCAGCTCCATTCCCTCCCAAAAGCACCATAAAGTCACCATGATCCAAATCAAAGTTAATCCCTTTTAACAACTGTTTTCTATTTAAACAGACACTTATGTTATTAACATTCAACATAGTTTTACATTTTATATTAACTGTATAGTACACACTGGACAACACGCAATAGCACCATAGCCAAGCAATGGACGATTGATTTTAATAACCGACAGACTTTTGCTTGATTAATAACCAAAGAAAAAAAGGAGCGCCTAGTAGTGCTGTTAAAATACCTATCGGTAGTTCAGCTGGAGCAACGACTGTTCGAGCAACTGTATCAGCCAAACTCAATAGTACGGCTCCCAACAGACCTGTATACAGGACATTTTTTGCAAATGAGGTTTCTTTGAAATAAATCCGCACCAAATGAGGAACCATTAAACCAACAAAACCAATTAATCCTGTAAAGGCAACACAAACACCAACCATCAAAACCACCCAAATCACAACCCTTCTTTTTATCTTTTCTACTTCTACTCCAAGATAACTTGCCTCTTGATCTCCCAATTGCATAATTTCCAATTGTTTGGCCGACCGAATAATGCCGATCATTGAAAGCAAAATTATAAAGGCTAATAAACTAACAATTCCCCAATTAGCACCGCTCAAAGAGCCAAAACTCCAGAAAGTAATATCTCTCAATTGTGCTTCTGTAGCATAAAAAATCAAAATACCTGTTAAACCTCCTCCTAATGCGGTCATCGCTACTCCTGCTAGTAACATAACACTAACAGCTGTACGACCATTCTGAGTTGATAAGTTATAAACAAAGGCAGTTGCCAATAAACCGCCCAAAAAAGAGGCACAAGACAAACCTATATAATGCCCCAAAATTCCTAAATCAATTGGCAAATAGTCTTTTAGTACAATAAAGGCGGCAGCTAAAAACATCGCCCCACTCGAAATACCAATCAAACCTGGTTCTGCTAAGGGGTTTCTAAAAACAACTTGTATCGCTGCCCCTGATATAGCCAATGCTGCTCCAACTAGTAAACCAAGCATAATGCGAGGCAGCCGAATCTGGCCAATCAAAAACACACTGCTTTCATCCACCTCCTTGGCAGTTAACCAACTTCCTAAAATATGTATCATCTCTTGAAATGAAATAGAGTAAGCTCCCACGCAAAGGGAAAAAAAGACAGTGCATAAAAGTAGCAAACTTAACTTTACAACAATGGAAATAGGTGCTTTGGTGGAAGCCATAAATACTCTATTCAACTTCATTTAACAAACTTAATTCTTTTTGATGTAGTGCTGTTGCCAATTCTAAAATGGCATCGCTAGATCTTGGACCAAACCCTGATAAGTAAAGGGCTTCCATGGCAATAATCCGACGATTTTGACCAGCAGGTGTTTGCGACACACCAGGTATTCCTAACAATTGTTCTTCTCCTGATTTATTATTAGTCGCATCTCTCAAACTCGCCAATCCTGAATCAAACATCAAGATCACTTCTGGTTGATATTGCAACAAAGCTTCTGGTGTTAATGGTTTAAATGCCTCAAATTCCTGAACAACAGGATTTCCTCCTGCTAAAGTAATAGCTGCTTCTGCAAAGGTATTTTTACCTGCCACCATCATAGCTTGTGCCCCACGAGCATAAATAAACAGCACCTTAGGTCGCTCTGTTGTTTGGCTCAAAATGCGTTCTAGTTGCTGCTTGTTTTTTGAGATTTTAGCCTTTAAAGCATCTGTTTCAATGCTTTTTTCTAATACTGTCTCTAACTGCTCTGCAACTTCCAATGATCCTTCCAAGGTATGAGGAACTTTTATTGTTTTAATTTTAATTCCTGAAGCTTCCAAACCACTCAAAGCTTTATTGCCTTGCATTTTTTCGTCCATCAAGATAAGGTTAGGCTTTAATGCTAAAATTGCCTCGGTGTTGAGTTGACTACTATGCCCTAAATTAGGAATGGACTTAGTTCCTTCAGGATAATTACTCGTTACATCTACCCCTACAATACTCTCTTCCAAACCAAATTCATAAAGTAACTCCGTAATCGTTCCGTTTAGAGAAACAATGCGCCACTCTTTTTCTTCTGTGACATCCGCAGATGTATCTGCAACTTGACTATCTGTTGACGCTTCGGAACTACAAGAACTGACAGTTAATAATAGTCCAGCTATTAAGATCCAATATATTGATATTGATTTCATTGTATGTTTATTATATTGCTTTGCGGCAAGACTGTGTCAAACGAATCCACCATATCACTGGCAAAAATGTTAGTCGTGCCTAAAATTGATTACTAGGCTACTATTTGATCAGGATAGATTGACTTTTTAACACTTGGTCTGATTGTAGTGTCAATACATAGTTTCCTGCTTCAAAACTTGATACATTAAGTTCCACTCCATTCAAACCAGATTGAGCATCCACTGTTTTTTCAACCAATAACCTTCCTAATATGTCTCTTAACTCTATCTTTAAGTTTTCTTCTGCTTGAGCTAAAGTAAATGTGATGTTTACATAATCAGAAGCAGGGTTGGGAAAAGCTTGGAATTGTTCTAAAAGACGGTATTTTTGAGTTGACTCAATAGAAGTCCACTGCCCTATATGTGTCTTGACAAACGTTCCTTGCCCTGTTGAAGAGCCTTGAAAATCTACAAATTGGATTTTGTACAAAGTACTATCTGCTGTCTTAACAAAATATACACGATCAGCATCTACTGTCCAACCATTTGAAAAATCATAGGCTTTCCAATCGTGCCCAATCGCTGTCAAACTATCGGCAGTTGTTGTGTAATTTGCAGGATCGACTGTAGCAGGATTAATACCATCCGCTAAGGCTATTTCTACCTTATCATTTGTCAAAATTCCTGTCACTGTATATGGCATTGGTGCTCCAGAGCTATACAAAGTTGTTTCGTAACGGGTAAATACCCAATCCCAACCTGTAGCAGGTTCTACTGTTACTGTTGTATTTGTTGTAAAAGAAAAATAAGCTAAGGTTTGATCGGGATAAGCACTTTTACTAATTGTTTTTTGCTGCAAATTAGTGCCATCAAAGTCTGCATATCTAAAGGAATAACTACCTCCAGCTAATTCATCGATAAATAGCTTTTTGTAAGTTCCATTCGGTAATTCAATGGCATATAAAGCTGTTCCTTCTACTTTGTGGTTGGTCATGTTGTATGTTCCCCAACCATAGTCTGCCCAGTTAGAAGCCACTTTAATGCTGTTCAAAGCGCCTTCTTTCCAAGACTGTTCTGTGTTCTTTAGCTCGTCTCCCAAATCAGCAGTTACGATATTATCTCCAAATGTTTTATTGGGGATATGATATACCTTGGGTGCTGTTCCCGAAAAAGAAGCTCCTTCGTTGATAAATATTCCTGCATCTGTTCCACCTATTACACTAAAAGCAATATCCCAAGTAGTATGTGCCACATCTGTTGTAACATCGGTAGCTAGATTGTAATACTGACTATTGGCATAAGCTGCGCCAGCTGAAAAATTGTGGGTGGTCTGACCATAAAGGCAACTACTGCCCAAACACAAAAATAGAGTTAGTTGAAGTAGTGTTTTCATTTTTATATAATTATTAAGATTAAGTCTAAATAAAAGTAACACACCGCAAATGTAGTTCTGAATTTCTAAAAAACCAATTTTTATTTAGACTTATTATAAACAATAAAAAACAAAAACCATCTAAATGGTTATAAATAAATCATTTAAGCTAACAAAAGTATCTGGACTTTAACATATGAAGCAATTTAGATTTATTTACCTCCAAAATCACTTATTGGATTAGTTTTATTACTTCCTTTAATAAACTCAGTTTGCTGCGACTATGTGATACTTCTTGAGGATTGCGTTGTTGATAAACAGCCTAATGATTTTGATTATCTCTTTTTTATGCGTAAATTGAAGTAGGTATCTATTTTATACTAGTTTGTATCGTCAATACAAACTATGAATATAAGCTTGCTTATAACTGCTTGAAAGAAAACTCTATTAACTCCTCCCTGAGTAATCTTGATAGTTTGGAGTAGTTGTATTTGAGATATGGACTAGTATTTTATGGGGAGAATATGCACAACGCATGGGCAAAAATATTTTTAATAAAAATAAAAAAGTCACCTTGAAGATATTGATATCTTCATAGGTGACTCTTCATGTTATAGCAAGGCAATACAAGACCTTCTATAACATTACAAACGGAACTATTAGCCTAAGTAACTTACAATTGATATTACTGTACGACAATACGTTTTGTCAGCCAACCACGATCGGTTTTAACTCTTAAACTAAAGATTCCTGTGCCAAAATCCATAGGGATTCTTTTTCTTGGTTCGTGCCATTGTCGCGCATGTTTTCCATAGCGATTAATGACTTCAATATGCTCAATTCCCTCTATATTCATCAGTACCAGCGTTTGATTTTCATATACAGGATTAGGAGCAACAACAAATGCTTCTTTATCTCTTTCTGTAGAAACAACAACAGATTCTGAATACGAATGATCCTTATTAAATCCTACTTGTTTGATTCTATAATGGTTATACCCTACCAATGGTCGCTTGTCAATAAATTGATAGTTTTGAATAACATCTGCACTTCCATTGCTTTCTACAACGCCTATTGTTTCCCAATAAACGCCCGTTTCAGAATGTTGTATTTCAAAATAATTATTATTCATTTCTAGTGCTGTTGACCAAGTTACCCTTATTTCGTAAGGACGTACTAGCTCAGCATCTACACTTTCAAATTTCACCAAAGAAGCATTTTCACAATACAAGCGTTCCAAATCCCAAACACTGATTTCTGGTGTATAATTGACGATTGCTGCATTAAAGTTTGTTCATGTAGGCTGCTGAATCAAATTATTGTTTTCTAAAACTTGACTACTCGCTGAAAAAAAGCTGGTCATCAAAAATAAAGTGGTATATAATGTTGATATAATTTTCATAATTCATTTTCTTTTAAAGAGACTAGAACACTTTTTATTCAAAGTCACAAAACTTTACAAAAAAAAACAAAAATTACAACTTCAAAAAGCATCCTTATAATACATTTATACTATTATAACAAGCAAAACAGGATAATTGTTTAATTAAAATAAAAAAAATATTTTACATATAAAAAACACTACACTTCATTTCATTTACTAACAAAATAACCTAACTCTATGTTAACTAATTTTATTAAACTCAATAGTTCATTACACTTACCCAATAAGCTTGTCATATGTAATACAAAACCCAGAGTTACAAATGTAGTGAATAAAGCTATCGCTATCTCCTAGCAATCCAATTGGTCAAAATAGTTGTAAAAATAATAATAGAAATAGAACTTAACGGCATGAGTATCGCCGCAATAACAGGCGTTAACAATCCTTGCACAGCAAAGAATAAACCAACACTATTATATAGTAAAGAGAGTATAAAGCTAGCTTTGACAACTGACAAGGTACGTTGAGCAACAGTAGTATAGTGGTTTAAATTACTAATTTTGGAAGCTTCTAAGATGCCATCACTGGCAGGCGAAAAACTATGCACGTCGTTGGCGACAGCTATACCTACATCTGCCTGTTGCAAGGCTCCTGCATCATTTAACCCATCACCTATCATTAATACTTTTTTTCCAGTTTGTTGCAATATCTTTACATAGTTTAATTTATCAACAGGAGTTTGTTGAAAATGCAAACTCTCATGCGCAGGAAAAAGATGCTGTAAATAAGCTCGATCTGCATCATTATCTCCAGATAGAAGGTGCAGCGTAAAATCTTTACTCAAATTTTCTAGCACCGTCTCTATGTTTTTTCGATATTCTTTTTTTATGATAAAATACCCCAAACAATAATGGTCAATTGCTACATACACTGCCGTTGTTAAGCCTTCCATTTGATAGGCTGACTTTCCTACAAACTTAGAAGATCCTACTTCTATGAAATGGTCGTCAATCCAAGCTTCGATCCCTTGACCACTTGTTTCCACAAATGCTTTTATTGGAAAATCTTTTTGGGTATCTACAAAATCTAGCCCCTGAATGTATTTTGCCAACATTTGACTCAACGGATGAGTTGAGTTCTGCACCAAAGCATAAATTTGTTGATAATGAATTTCGGATAATGTCTCGCCAACAAATTGAACATTGGCAACATCATTGGTGGTCAAGGTGCCTGTTTTATCAAAAATAACATCCGTCACTTCTGCCAACTGTTCTACAGCCAAAGCATTTTTAAGAAACAATCCTTTTTGACCAAACAGCCGCAATATATTTCCAAAAGCAAATGGGGCTGACAGTGCCAAGGCACAAGGACAAGCAATAATTAATACTGCGCTAAAAGAGAGCAATGCAATGGATGCATCCACCCACAACCAATACAATAATGTTAGCATTGCTATACTCAATATACTAATGGTAAAATAGCGGCTAATGGCATCTACTGTTTTGGACAATACCGCTGTTTTTTCTTCCTGAAAAATAGGTTGGTTCCATAGTTGTGTAAAATAGCTTTGGTTAACTTCTTGGAGTACTTCTAGTGTAATAACGTGTCCAATTTGTCGACCTCCTGCATATAATTTATCTCCTTCTTTTTTGGAAATGGCAATCGACTCCCCTGACACAAAGCTATAATCTATCGAAGCCTCTTTGCTTTTTAGGATGCTATCAGTTGGAATAATTTCTTGATTTCTAATTTTAATAACATCCCCTACTTTCAACTGTTCTATCAACACCTGCTTTTCGCTTCCATCTGAATTTACTTTGGTAGTTGCAATTGGGAAGTAGGCAGTATAATCTCGTTCAAAAGATAAGGATTCATACGTTCTATTTTGATACCATTTTCCAATTAACAAAAAGAAAATGAGCCCCGCAAAGGAGTCCATATACCCCGCCCCCGTTTGAGTAAATATTTCATAACTACTCCGCGCAAACAAGGCAATTATTCCCAAAGCAATGGGCACATCAATCCCAATCATTTTTTGTTGCAAACTAGCAAGAGCAGACTTTAAATAATCTTGTGCACAGTACAACAAAACAGGCAATGCCAACAAGAAATTCAGCCAACCAAAAAAGGTTTTGTAGTTGACCAAATCATTCTCATTGACAATAAAATATTCGGGAAAACTTAGCAGCATGATATTTCCAAAACAAAACCCTGCTAAGCCTATTTTTAGATAAAGCTTTCTATTGATAGACTTCTTTTTTGACGTTTTGTTTGGTGTCAAATCAGGCGTATATCCTATTTTAACCAACAGCTCTACCAAAGCTCTCAGCGAAAGCCTTCTATCATCAAATGTTATGGCTGCTTCTCGACGAACAAAGTCTACTAAAACCTGTTCAATGGCAGGATTTATACGAGGCAAATTTTCAAGCAAATACACACAAGAACTACAATGAATACTAGGGATTGTAATTGTAATTTTAGAACAGCCCTCTTCTCTAAAATTAAGCAAAGCTTCTTGGACTTCAGGCAAATCTAAATAAGCGTATTGCTCCTTAGAGTTTTCTTGTCGAACGGCATTCCCAGGACGGGATTCAAGTTGGTAATAAGCATCTAAATTATTCTCACTTAGCAACTCATACACCATTTTGCAACCATCACAACAAAAATGCTTTTCTTGAACTTTTATTGCTTCTGTTTCGCAATCTTCTCCACAGTGATAACATTGAATTTCGCAGGCAACCATAACATTTATTTTATCCTTTTAAGCCAGGAATTTTTTGAGTCGCAAACCCTAATACTACTAAGAAAACAACTAGTACTAAAACAGGCACTAATGTAATCGCTGTCATTCCTACTGCTTCTCTTGTTGCGTTGGCATCAATTGTATTCATCATTTCTGTATTGGCAGCTGTAGCTAGCTCTGCTATCGCCATAAAAGCAACTACCATAAGACCTTTTGTATTTTTCATGAGACGTTATTTTTTGTATTACAAAATCTTTATGATACAAATATAGCTGCTCTCTACTACATTGGAAATGATGTAAAACATCACTCAAAATGATTTTCCTTAGCATTTAAATTCCAATTCTTCTCGTCCTTTGTACAACTTAATTGATTCTTTTATTCTTGAACAGGTTCTCTGAAAATTGTGTCACCAACTTCCACCTCATTAACAGAACCAACACCCAAATACTTGAAGTAGTTTATAGTCTTCCTACTAATTAACTGGAATATCTTGCACACAATTTAGCACGGAACAAAATGAAATATTGTTATGACAAACAACGCATCTAATTTAGACCCATCGGCTACACTAGTTAGCAAATACAATGTTCCTGGTCCGAGATATACCAGCTATCCAACCGTACCTTTTTGGTACAATAGTCCTAGTGAAACCAATTGGAAAAACCTTGTCAAAGCATCTTTTGAGGCTAGCAATACCACGGATGGTATTAGTTTATACATTCATTTACCATTTTGTAGTAGTCTGTGTACCTATTGTGGATGTACCACAAGAATCACCGTCAATCATGAGGTCGAATCACCTTATATTCGCACTTTGCTAAAAGAATGGCAATTGTATTTAGATACATTTGAAGAAAAACCCAACATCAAGGAAATCCATCTAGGAGGCGGAACACCTACGTTTTTTAGTCCTAAAAATTTACGCGTATTACTAGAAGGCATTCGAAAAACATCAGTCATTGCACCCAATGCCGTTTTGGGTTTTGAAGGACATCCCAAAAATACCACTAAAGAACATCTGCAAACACTATACGACCTTGGTTTCAGACGTGTTAGTTTGGGCATTCAAGATTTTGATCCAAGAGTTCAGTTAATTATCAATAGAATTCAGCCTTATGAAATGGTTGAGGAAGTGACTAAAAATGCTCGAGAAATAGGTTACACCTCTATCAATTTTGACCTAGTATTTGGGCTTCCACTTCAAACATTGGCATCTGTTGATGAAACCATTCGACAAGTCAACCAATTGCGACCAGACCGAATTGCATTTTATAGTTATGCCCATATACCTTGGTTAAAACCTAGTCAACGCAGCTTTGCACCAGAAACATTACCTTCTGATGCAGAGAAACGTGCTTTGTACGAATTAGGAAAAATGCGTTTTGAAGAAATGGGCTATCACGAGATCGGCATGGATCATTTTGCTCTATCGACAGATCCTCTGTATCTAGCTAGCCAAGACAAACAGTTGCATCGCAACTTTATGGGCTACTCCCCTTTCCATACTCGCTTGATGGTAGGTTTAGGTGCTTCATCCATTAGCGACTCATGGACAGGCTTTGTTCAAAATGTCAAAAAGGTAGAAGAGTATGCAGACTTAGTAGACCAAGGGCTTTTTCCTTTCTCTAAAGGACATCAACTTAGCGAACAAGATTTAATCATTAGGCAACACATTTTAAATCTAATGTGCCAACTCTCTACTCAATGGTCGCATGACGATTTAAACAATCCTGCTATTTACAAAGGGCTTCGAAAATTGGAAGAAATGGAAAAAGACGGTTTAGTTGAACGCCTTCCCAATCAATTGTTGATTACAGAAAAAGGTCGACCATATGTACGCAATGTTTGTATGTGCTTTGACGAGTATTTGTGGCAAAAACGCCCCAACACTCCCATTTTCAGTCAAACAGTATAGGTCAGCACACATAGAAATAAAGCACATTGATTAGAATCATTTTTAAGGCTCAAATGCATCATTTCAAAGCAAACTATAGCTCCGTACATTTGTAAAAACAACAAAATTATGAGCGCAATCTATTTATTAATTGCTGTCAGTTTTTTGATTGCTTTAGGCTTTTTAATGGCTTTCTTTTTTGCAATCAAAACAGGACAGTACGACGATACACATACTCCTTCTATTCGAATTTTGTTTGACGATGAACAAAGCGAATCCAGAAATTAAAAAGAACGACCCCGACAACATACAAGTGGGGTGCTTTTAATCTTACAAATCCGATCGAATAACTATTTATCATCATAGAACTAACCATTACGCGATGAATACACAAAATTTAGAAACCTTTCATTATGATAACACCACGGTTAGAAACTTCTCTATTGCCGTCATATTTTGGGGTGTTATAGGGATGTTGGTAGGCTTAATCATAGCCTTTCAACTAGTTTTTCCGAGTTTAAACCTCGCCAGCTTTTTATCCTTTGGGCGCTTGCGTCCTTTGCATACCAATGCTGTTATTTTTGCTTTTGTTGGAAACGGAACTTTTGCAGGAGTCTATTATTCCTTGCAACGGCTTTGTAAAACTAGAATGTATAGTGATTTGCTCAGTAAAATTAACTTTTGGGGTTGGCAATTAATCATTGTTTCGGCTGCCCTAACCTTGCCCTTTGGGATTACCACAGGAAAGGAATATGCCGAATTGGAATGGCCGATAGACGTTGCGATTGCCTTAGTTTGGGTTAGTTTTGGATTGAATATGATGTTAACCATCCTACACCGTAGAGTAAAACATCTATACGTAGCTATTTGGTTTTACATTGCTACCTTTGTAGCCGTTACCTTATTGCACCTTGTCAACTCTTTTGAGCTGCCAGTAAGTATGCTAAAATCATACTCTGTTTATGCAGGGGTACAAGATGCCTTGGTACAATGGTGGTATGGTCATAATGCCGTAGCATTTTTCTTGACCACCTCTTATTTGGGACTAATGTACTACTTTGTTCCCAAAGCAGCTAACCGCCCTGTCTACTCTTACCGATTGTCTATCGTACATTTTTGGGCTTTGATTTTCCTCTATATCTGGGCAGGACCACATCATTTGTTATATACCGCCTTACCCGACTGGGCTCAGTCATTAGGAGTTGCTTTTTCTGTCATGCTAATTGCTCCTTCTTGGGGAGGTATGTTGAACGGTTTATTGACGCTTCGAGGAGCTTGGGATAAAGTACGAGAGGAACCCGTTTTAAAATTCATGGTGGTCGCCTTGACTTGTTATGGAATGGCAACGTTCGAGGGACCTTTATTATCTTTAAAAAACGTCAATGCCATTAGTCACTATACCGACTGGACAATTGCTCATGTGCATATTGGTGCATTAGGATGGAATGGATTTTTAACTTTTGGAATGTTGTACTGGTTGTTCCCTGTTCTATACAAAACAGAATTGTTCTCTAAAAAATTAGCCAATTATCATTTCTGGATAGGAACGTTAGGGATTATTTTGTATGCGATTCCATTGTACTGGGCTGGATTTACACAGAGTTTGATGTGGAAAGAATTTGACGAAGAAGGTATGTTAGTTTATCAGAACTTTTTGGATACCGTTACTCAAATTATTCCCATGTATGGCTTAAGAGCAATTGGAGGTTTGTTATTCTTTATTGGTACGTTGATGATGGTATACAACCTCTACAAAACAGCCAGAAAAGGAACCTTTGCTCCAGACACAGAAGCCAAAGCACCTGCTTTAATGCCTTCTCATGAAGATGGTTATTGGCATAGAGCCGTTGAAAGTCGCCCTGTGCAACTATTGTTCTTAAGTACAGTTGCCATTGTTATTGGTACTGCCTTAGAATTAGTACCCACCTTTTTGATCAAAAGCAACGTCCCTACAATTGCTAGTGTAAAACCACTTACACCACTAGAACTAGAAGGAAGGGATTTATATATCAAGGAAGGTTGTAACAACTGTCATAGTCAGATGATTCGTCCTTTCCGTTCAGAGACGGAACGTTATGGCGAATACTCTAAAGCTGGAGAATTTGTCTACGATCACCCATTTTTGTGGGGATCAAAACGTACAGGACCTGATTTGGCTAGAGAAGGCGTTGTTAGCGGTCGAAATTATAAAAGTAATGATTGGCATTATAAACACTTTAGAAATCCACAAGAAATTTCTCCAGGAAGTATCATGCCTAAATACAGTTGGCTGCTAGAAAATCAATTAGATGTAAGTCAAACCAAAGCAAAAATTAAAGCGATGCGTACCCTTGGAGTGCCTTATCCTGAAGGATATGAAAAAGAACAAGCCATGGAAGATTTACACCAACAAGCCAATGAAATAGCTGCGACCATTGATGGTGCAGAAAGTGACCGAGAAGTAATTGCAATTATTGCTTACTTACAACGTCTCGGAACGGATATTATGCAAAAAGAAACTGTTGAGGAGGAATAGCTCAAAGGCTATTAGAGGGGAAATTGCAGAGGTAGACATTTGCATTCCCCTCACTTTATGCGCTTATCTACTCCCTAAACACTACTAAACAGTTTATCATTATTATTAATACCATAGGAATCATGCTTAAATTCATCAAACATCATATGACGAGTATTGGGAACATCGAAATCTACCCTATTATCTCGTTCCTAATTTTCTTTTTTGTCTTTCTATTCGCCTGCTGGATAGCTGTTAGAGCCAGCAAAGCACATATTACAACGATGGGAAACATCCCTTTAGAGGATTAGTATTATTATCCAAAATATAAACCAAAATATCATGGCAAAGGACTTTATTTCAAATATAAACAATGCAGTTCCCGTTGAGGAAGAAGAAAAAATTTTATTAGAAGGAGAACACGATGGCATCCAAGAACTGGACAATGCCTTGCCTCCTTGGTGGACGTATTTTTTTGCAGGTTGTGTGCTCTTTGGTGTTGGATACATCTTGTATTATCATGCTTTTGGTATGGGAGGCTTACAAACACTAGAATACCAAAAAGAAGTAGCTATTGCTCAAGCTAAAAAAGAAGCCTTGCTGGCGACTAAATATGCCAAAATCAATGAAAATACAGTAGAAGCCTTGACCGATGCAACTGCCTTAGCTACTGGAAAAGAATTGTACGTCAAAAAATGTGCGTCTTGCCACGTAGAAGATGGAGGAGGAAATGTTGGACCTAACTTAACTGACGAGAACTGGCTACATGGATGTGACATAAAATCTGTCTTTAAAACCATTACATATGGTGTTCCTGCCAAAGGAATGATTAGTTGGCAAACACAACTTAACCCTTTACAAATTCAGCAAATTGCCAGTTATATCCTGACGTTAAAAGGCACAACGCCTGCCAAAGCTAAAGAGCCACAAGGAGAAATTTGCGTTCACTAAGTACTAAGACTAAAAAGCCAAACAACATGGAAGAATCATTTAGAGATTCCTTAGCTACAGTAGATGATGCGGGAAATCGAAAATGGGTATACCCCAAAAAACCTTCTGGAAAATTCCACAACTATAGAGTACTGGTCAGTATTATTTTACTTACTTTATTGTTCTCGGGACCTTTTATCAAAATAAACGGCAATCCCATTTTGATGCTGAATGTCATTGAACGAAAGTTTGTCATTTTTGGCAGCATATTTTATCCTCAAGATTTTTATATCTTCATGTTTGTCATGGCTGTTGGGGTCATTGCCATTGGAATTTTTACCTTAGTTTTTGGGCGCTTATTTTGCGGTTGGGTTTGTCCTCAAACGATATTTATGGAGATGGTTTTTCGCAAAATCGAATATTGGATTGAAGGAGATTGGAACAAACAAAAAGCTTTAAACAAAGCCGCATGGACTCCTTCTAAGGTATTCAAAAAAGTGCTTAAACATATCCTATTTTTTGCCGTTTCGTTTCTTATTTCTAATACATTTTTAGCGTACATTATTGGTATTGAAGAATTGACCTCAATTGTCACCGCTCCACCTAGCGATCATATTGTAGGATTCTTGAGTATTCTTCTATTTGCCTTTACCTTTTACATTGTTTTCTCTAGGCTACGAGAGCAAATCTGTACTTCTGTTTGCCCATATGGTCGTTTGCAAGGGGTTTTGCTAGACGAACACTCTATTGTGGTCGCTTATGACTATAAACGTGGAGAAAATAGGGCAAAATTTAGAAAGAACGAAGATCGAGCAGCACAAGCAAAAGGCGACTGTGTCGATTGCCATCAGTGTGTCAATGTTTGCCCCACAGGAATTGACATTCGTAATGGGACACAGTTGGAATGTGTGCATTGTACTGCTTGTATGGATGCTTGTGACAGTATCATGGATAAACTGTCTATGCCAGGCGGATTGATTCGTTATACTTCTGAGTATCATATCAAAAATGAATCGAAGCTAAAGTTGAACAAACGAACCATTGGTTTTAGTTTGCTCTTGATCGCTTTAACATCTGTTATTTTCGGTTTGCTTCTATTTCGAAATAAAATTGAGGCAACGATTCTGAGAACTCCAGGAACGCTTTTACAAAAACAAGTTGATGGTCGATGGAGTAATTTATACAATTATAATATTGTCAATAAATCGAACGAAGATTTTGTCTTAGAATTTAAACTGGAAACACCACAAGGAGATGTCCAAATTATTGGCGACAGTACTGTGTCATTAGCCAAAGGAAGCAAAACATCTGGATCTCTTTTTGTCATTATACCTGAACAAAAAAATGCTACCCGTCAAATACCGGTTGTCATTGGTATCTATAATAATGGCGAACAAGTTGATAAAGTAGAAACCAACTTTTTAGGAGAATAACCAACTTGAAACAGGGGGCTAATACCCGACACGATTAGCCCCCTACCCTCCTAATACTATAACGAACTGAACTACTCATTAACTGTTTTTTATAAAAACGCATAACGTGTCGCAATTATTGGTCTATTTTTTACCCTTAAAATTTAAAAAAGATGAATTGGGGATATAGAATTGCTGTTTTTTTTGTTGCTTTTATAACGTTCATGTTATTCATGCTTTACAAATGCGTGCAACAAAATTTTGATTTGGTAGCTGAAGATTATTATGCACAAGAAGTGACATTCCAAAATCGAATTGATCAACAAAATAATGTGTTGACACTAGACACAAAGCCTAGTTGGCAGATTGAAGAGGATTATTTTAAGCTCTCTTTTCCGAATTCATTTAGCAAAGGAGAAATTCATTTTTTTCGACCTTCTGACAAGAATCTAGACTTTGGCGAAACCTTGCAAATCGATGCCAACCAACAACAACAAATAGCACTCAACAAATTCAAAAAGGGTATTTATAAAGTGCAATTAAGTTGGTCGGATCAAGAGAAGGATTACTACATTGAACAACAGATTTTCATTCCTTAAACCAATCAATATGATAGCGTTATTAACAGCATTTTCAGTCGGGTTGCTAGGTAGCTTTCATTGTATTGGTATGTGTGGTGCCATAGCCTTTTCTTTACCGTTGCAAGAGCAAAACTGGTATAGCAAACTTTGGGGTGGTTTCATCTATAACTTGGGTAGAATCAGCACTTATGGTCTACTAGGATTTGTACTAGGGCTTTTAGGAAAAGGATTTTCTTTTGCAGGATTTCAACAAGGATTGTCGATTTTTTTAGGTGTTTTTATCTTGCTGGTGCTCCTATTCCCCAAATATGTTCAATTACAAAAAAACAAGAGCAGCCTACTAGCAGAACTTCAGTTGTGGGTGCGTCAAAAAATGGGCTTGTTGTTTCAAAATAATTCGACCAAAGCTTTGTATGGTATTGGCTTGCTGAATGGCTTGCTTCCTTGTGGTTTGGTTTATGCAGGTTTGGCGGGTGCTATTGCTACAGGACAAGGTTGGTTGGGCGCACTTTATATGATTTGTTTTGGTTTAGGCACCTTACCTATCATGATCTTAGCCAGTCAATTTCGAGGGTTTATTTCTATTTCGGTACGGAACAGAATGCGCCAAATAGTTCCTTTTTTTGTAGGGTTTATGGCGGTCTTATTTATCATTCGGGGGCTCAACTTGGGCATTCCTTATCTTAGTCCAGTATTGCAAAGTAAGGTGACCTCTTGGATTATGCCTGCCAATTGTCATTAAGGGTGGTTGTCATTTGCTAAACACATCCCTCAAACAAAAAAATGCCCCCTTTTCAAAAAGAGAGCATGCTTATTATTGTGCCAACTAACACAATACTTCATACGTTTTCGCAGTTTTTAAAAACTCCCAAAACGTCTTTGTTCCATTCTTTTTTGTCTTACTTTTCAAGAAAAAGCGTGCTTGAGTTCGATCCCATCCCCAGATGGCTGCATCAAAATCTAATTGTTTATAAATGCGATAGGCTCGATGCGCTTCGTTCAAAAGGCGTTCAAATTTTGCTTCTGTGTAGCCATGGTTCTGCTTTAAGATAGCTCGGATTTTGGATTGCAATAATTCTGGCAATGCTCCTATCCCTTTGGTCTGTAGCAAATCTAGTTGTGCTTCCGTTTCCAATAAATTGGCAATAGAGCGAAGATTCGCTGCCGTAGCATCCATGATCTCAACTGATTTGGTATTGTACACAAGACCATTATTGCTTTTACCCAACATTCCCAAAGGCAAGGGTTTTAACTTAATGTGTACATCTGTCCCATAAATTGGCAGCTCAACAGCTATGTAAAAATAGCTTTGGGTTAATTCTGTTATCGGTGTTTTTTGAGCATCAACAAAAGAATTGATACTCCATCCTTTTGGTAGTACCTCCTCTATATTACTCGAAGTATACAGTCCAAACTCTTGCGCACAATCCCAATATTCCCAACGGACAAATGTATACTTTTTCTGAGCATCTCTAAAAGCAGCAACAGTGGCATTGCAGCCACAGCCACAAGTTGGCCATCCTCCTGATATAGATAAATAGCCCTGTTTGGCATAGGCATCCTTTAGGGTATGAAATTCTTCCCCTTCCTCTTCGAGTGTAGTGGCACAAGGACCTAATTGTTGGTATAACTGTTCGGTTAGGTTCTGCGCCAAAGCTGCTTCTACCCACCCTATTAACAATAGAGCTATCAATACTTGTTTCATACGATTTGTTGTTGGCAACTACTACTTACAACAAACAGCAGTTGGTTCTAAATTTCTAACAATGTATCTACAAAATAAGCTTTATTATCCAAAAAGTGTTCCTTTATTGTAAATCCTGCTGCTGTTGCTAGGCTTTCTATTTCTTTGATGGTATGTTTTTTAGAAATTTCGGTATGGATAGACTCCCATTGTTCAAATTTCACTTCCATATTTAATGCATCAATCGTCACCGTTTGGTCTTTTTGACTTACCAAGTGGCTTCTCAACTCCCCTGTTTGAGGATTATAATAAGGATAAAACCTAAAGTAGTTGGGTTTAAAATTTCCACCCAGTTCTTGGTTGATTCGATGCAACAAATTGAGGTTAAATGCTGCTGTAATTCCCTTCGAATCTAGATATGCTTTGTAAATAATCTCTGGACGTTTTTTCAAATCAAAACCAATTAGTACTTGATCACCTGGATTTAAGTAGCTTTTGAGTGTCGTCAAAAAATCAACACTTTCTTCGTAGGTGAAATTCCCAATATTTGCCCCTAAAAATAAAACCACCTTTCGTTCTGATTTGGGCGTATTATCTTTTAGGATTTCCATGGCATCCCAGTATTCTTTATTCATTGCCTGATGTTTCAAATCAGGATAAGCAGCATCCAAGCTTTCGGACAAAGCCGATAAGATAGAGGTCGATAAATCAACTGGTGTGTAAGTAAACGGAACGCCTTTTTCTACATAATCTTGCAAAAGAATTTTTGTTTTGGAAGCATCTCCTGCTCCAAGATCAACTAAATTAAACCCTTTCTTTTTGGCTTGAAAATATTCTAACAGTTTGCCTTTATAAGTATCTAAAATACAAATTTCGCAAGCTGTCAAGTAATATTCAGGCAATTGCATGATTTGTTGAAATAGCCATGAACCTCGTTCATTGTAAAAATAAATATAAGGAATGGACTTTTGAGTAGCACTTAAACCTGACTGAATGTCATTAGCAAATTTTTGATTCATCGATTGATTAATTTTTTGTTCCCTTACTTTTCGTTCCTTCAAAACTGGACGATTGATTGGTGGATAATGTCCCAAAAATATAGAATTTCAAAAGAAAAGAAACGAATCGCTCTGGTTTTATTCAACTTCATGAAAGCTTAACAATTTTTTAATTAGGTCTAAAATTTAACTCCAATGCCGTTTTTAACATTCTTCTAGTGATTTTTTTGTACTTTTATTTATCATCATTATCCCCCTTATCCAAATTTGGAACAATTATTAAGATTCTAAGTTGCTACAAACTTAAAACAAATTATTATTTAGTTGAAGCACGCGTTGTTGCTCTATTTATTATAGAAAAACAATATACATCATTGGTATTTGTAGTACAATAGTTCGTTGAAAAACTTTATTAGTTTGAAAATCAATAAGTTACACCTTTACAGTGTTTTGTGTTAAAATTTTGATTATCAAACTAATATAAATGTGCTTTTTTATCTTTTTGGTAAAAAAGTAAAAAATCAACGAACTACTATGTAGTAGTAACCAAATCATAATTTAATGAGATACTTTTACCTTCTTCTTTTTATCTATATCGTACCCCTTTCTTCTATTCAAGCTCAATACTTATTGAGCCCAGAAGAATTATCACAAACGCAAACTTATACCTCTTTAGATGAAGCAATTGCTAATCCTGATTTTGTCTATGTATTGGACCTTAGGTCGCAGCGTTTGACAGAATTAAAGGATATTCACAAATTAACAAAACTGCAAATACTATATTTGGATGGAAATGAATTGACAACCCTTCCTGAAGGAATTGGCAAGTGTTTAAATTTGCAAATTTTGCAGGCTAACAAAAATCAACTAGAATCGCTGCCAAAGAGTTTTAGCAAATTAAAAAACTTGGAAGAAGTTTACCTCCAATACAATAATATCCAAGCACTTCCGAGAGGAATGGAACGAATGGTCAACCTCAAGCTATTGGATATTCGTGATAACAAATTTGCTGCATTGCCTGAGGTTTTAACAACACTTCCTGAATTACAAATTTTGGAAGTTGCTTATAATAGCATTCAAAATTTGCCCGAAAACATTGGTGCTCTGTCGACTATGTGGAAGCTCAATTTTAGTGGCAATCCAATTAAAAACTTACCATCTAGTTTTCAAATGTTGTCCAATTTAGAGGAGCTTTATATGGGGCACACAGGACTGCAAGTAACACAATGCATCCCGGTATTTATCAATTTGAACAAATTGTTTACTTTAGAACTTGGGGGGCTCAACTTAGAGCGCTTGCCTGCTGATTTTGCGCAAATAAGCAGTCTCAAAAAACTGGATTTGAGTCTTGCTCAAATGTCAGAGTTGCCTAATGCGATTACGCAACATAGTAGTTTGGAGGAGTTGATCTTGGACAAAACTTCAATCACTAGTTTGCCTGACAACATCCACCATATGGCTGGTCTCAAACGTCTGTACATCAAAGAAGGACAACTAACAACCCTACCAGAAAGTTTCGGGCAATTGCCTAACTTAGAGCTTCTAAAAATAGAGTACAATCAATTGCAAAGCCTGCCTCAAAGTATTGGCAACCTAAAGCACCTTCAAGGATTGCACCTTCAAAACAATCAACTAACTACTTTGCCCGAAAGTATTGGGAATCTAAATAACTTGAGTTTATTAGAAATACCTTCCAACAAAGTCAGTTCCATTCCTGAAAGCATTCATAAATTAGCTAATTTGACGGGACTTTATTTATTTAATAACCCCATTTCAACTTCCCATATTGCAGAGATTCGGGCTTGGCTTCCCAATACAGATGTTCAATTTTAAAATACTATACTAACAAACCAAGCTTGTGCTCCCATGAGCGTAGCGAATAATAATCAACTACCACACAGTAGCAGCACAGCTAACTCCTATTCTATAGCTTCTAATAAAAAACGATTCTAAGTTTGTTGCCTAGAATCGCTTTCATCATATCTTCTTATATACTTATTACAAGCATTTAACTCAAAGCTGCTTCTATTACACCTCCTAACTCTTCGCCTAGTGCATCGTTATAAGCAGGTTCTGTGTCTACTAGTTTTTCGACATTAAAATTACCATTGATACTTATATTACTATAAACAAAACGAAGGGTACGAACAATCGCCCAAGGAAAACCAATTCCTAAGGTAAATACCACTAACAATGCATTGGTGAACATATGCCCGAACAAAGCTCCACCAGTTAATTCAGAAGTAAACTCAATCTCTTCTTCCTCGTGTCTTGCTGAGGTATGGTTCACTAGATAGTTAAAAATATCTTTGTTGTACCAGAAAAAATAGATCCCTAAGGTACAAATGGTCAAAACAATGCCTTTTAAGTGCATGACAAAATAGGTCAACCCATCTCCATCATACTCAAATTCAATGTTTCCAAAACGAGTATTGCCAACAATATACTTTCGGAGTGATTGAGCGTACCATGCCCCATAAATTCCTAAGGTAAATACAGTCATAAAATATCCTATAATAAATTTGCGTATAAATACCCCCAAATTACCTCGGTATCCCCAATGCACACCATTCCATGAAGTTCTAGATGTTTGATAACGCATAGAACCATGTATGGCATACGGAAAGGCGCACAGAAAAAAGGCTACTGAAAGAAGCCCCCCTATGATTGCTCCATATAATCCAAACAACATTGTTAAAAGCTGCACACTAATACCAAACAAAAGAACAATCCCTACTGACTTGATAAATCCAATAAACATTTCTTTCCCTGTTCCATGAAAGACAAAAGGTTCTCCTTCTAATTCTGTTTCGCTATGTATATATCGAGTCATCTTTGCCTTTGCCCAAGGATAATACAATCCGATTGTAATTGCAATTAGAAACATATTGACAATATAAATGCCTAATAATTTTCCGCCATTCCCTTTAAAAGAAAAGGAAATTGATCTTGGTTCATCTAAAATCATAATTTTAATTCTTGAGTGTTTATAAATTGTTTTGGTCTCTTTTTCAAGGATAAAGATAACAAAACTAATTTTAATTTATTTTAAAAGCAAATAAAATATAATTTTTTTGGTAAAAAAAAATCACAAATAAACAAATAAGTTACATTTTATAATCTTTTGCTTTCCAAAGGCGTATAAAAATACTTTCTTCTCAAATGTGTTTGTTTGTTACTCTTTTTTTTAGTATACTCAAAAGTTATAAAGTTGAACAACCATTTTTCCCCTATTTAATAAACATTGTCATGATAAGAACTTCACATATCTTATGGACTATTTTCTTATCCATACTCATGACCGTCTACTGTCTTACAGACTTTGGTCAAACTGCAAACCTTTCCAAGACAGCTAAAAACATCTACAGTCTATTAACCCCCTTGGCTGTTGGACTGGTCATTCTAGAGTTAATCTATTGCTGGTTGGCTCGCAAATCATATTTTACATTTCAAGAGTCTATTGCTAATTTTTGTACGGCAATGGGCAATCAAAGTACCAACGTACTTGTTG
Source organism: Aureispira sp. CCB-QB1 (assembly GCF_000724545.1). Taxonomy (GTDB): domain Bacteria; phylum Bacteroidota; class Bacteroidia; order Chitinophagales; family Saprospiraceae; genus Aureispira. The sequence continues at coordinate 72,643 of NZ_JHBV01000030.1, forward strand.
CCGTAGCCGTTTATTTTTCTTATGGTTATCTTTGGGAACAGTTTCATTGGTTCGACATCTCAATGGATGCAGCACACTGGTACAACTGGCTATTGTTACTACTAGGCATTGATTTTATTTTTTATTGGGTACATCGCTGGGGGCATGAAATCAATATCATGTGGGCAGCTCATTCTCCCCATCATTCTGCCGAAGAAATGAACTTGATGGTTGGTCTACGTGCTAGCATTACTCAACGTCTTATGTCCTTCTTCTTTTTTTGGCCCTTAACGATCATTGGTTTTGAGCCTTTTGATATTTATATGATGACAGGCATTCATTTATTCATAGGTTATTGGCATCATACAGAAGTGCTACCAAAGTTTTGGCGGTGGGTTGAATTTATTTTTAATACCCCTTCTCATCACAGAGTCCATCATGGAGTCAATTTTAAATATCTAGATAAGAACTATTCAGAGTTCCTAATTATTTGGGATCGGCTTTTTGGCACTTTTGAAGAGGAAACAGACAAGGTTGTCTATGGGATGTATAATGGCCCAAAATCGTGGAACCCAATCAAGATTAATTTTCATTACTATATAATCCTTTGGAACAAAGCTTTGGCGGCTCCTTATTGGTGGGACAAAATACGTCTTTGGTTCATGCCTTTGACTTGGCAGCCTAGAGGCTTGCCTCCCTATGTTCCCAATCAAGAAATCACTTTAAAAAATCAAGTTCGTTACCAATCAGTAATGTTTAGCCATTCAAAAATATATCTTATTCTGCATACTCTAATTGGGCTCATCATCATGCTATTCATCATCAACAGTCATTCACCTTGGACTACTTTTGAGCGCTGGATAGGCGCTGCCTTTTTATGGCATACCATTGTTAATCTAAGTGGTATTTTAGAATCTAAATCATGGTTGTTTACCTCTGAGCTTATTCGGCTCATCTTCGTCCCTATTGGCATCATTTTATTTAATGATTGGTATAGGGAACCTTTCTATTTAATCCTTACCTTTGGTATAGCCACGCTATCTGCTTTCTGGACTACAACCTATTTTAAACCTATTCAAATGACACAAATTAACCCAATACTAACGGAACCGCACTCAACAATTCATTGATCAAGTTATCTAAATCATGCTAGATGAAACCATTCCTTTTAGAATTAGACAAATTATAGCTTCTAATGACGCTACCAATAACTTTTTGGCACTAACACTTCTGCGTTCGCAATTAAGCTTTAATTTTATAAAAGCATTTGAGCAATTACAAATTGTAGATCAGCAGGATTTTAGCATTTGGGGTGTTAGTCAATATCAAGTTTCCATCTTAGAATATGATGTTTTATTTTTAGCGGAACATCAATGGGATGACTTGTCTGAAGCCCCTTATCTATCCATTGAACGAAAAGTTAAACAGCAAGAAACTACTCTGGAAGCTTACCAGAAAACATTTACGATTCCCTTTTTTGAAAGTGAAAACGAGCGAGATATTTACGAAGCGTTGATCGATCTTCCCAACTTGGGAGAAGGCTTAGAAAAACTGTTTTTTTGATCAACAACAACTCAATAAAAACATACACTATTAGTAATCAACACCGTCAACTTTTAAATTATAAAATTGCTCTATATCAAAAATCAAAAATGGTGCAGCAATGTTTTTTTGATTTTCTATAAAAAGAAGAAAAATCTACCAAGTATTAGGCTATCTTAGCGAATTAATATCAATAATCGCCATTTATAAAAACAAGCCGTATGTTGTCCACCTTTATTACTTATGTTCAACAACAAGAATTATTTCGACTGTCTAGAGATCGTATTTTGATTGCAGTTAGTGGTGGCATTGACTCAATTGCTTTGGTCCAACTGTGTAAAAAAGCAGGTGTTAAATTTGGTATAGCCCACTGTAATTTTCAACTAAGAGCTGACGAATCTGAGGCGGATGCACTGTTTGTAGAGCAATTGGCTCAACAGCTTGAAGTGTCATTTCACAGTGTCCGTTTTGAAACTAAAAAAGAGGCTGCACATACCAAAAAAAGTATTCAAGTTACCGCTAGAGATTTGCGTTACAAATGGCTTGAAAATATTCGAGTTCAATACGACTATCAATACATTGCTGTAGGGCATCATATTAATGATTCTATTGAAACTTTACTCCTCAACTTAACTATGGGTTGTGGTATTCGTGGTTTGCATGGTATTTTGCCTAAAAATGGATACCTTATTCGCCCACTACTATCTAGCACTCGTGCAGATATTGAAACGTACGTTCAAAAAAATCAATTTCAATACAGGGAGGACAGTTCTAACAGTAGTACAAAATACACTAGAAATGCTTTGCGACATTTGGTCGTGCCACAGCTTCAGCGAATCAATCCCAATTTAGAACAAACCTTTGAAGAAAATTTCATCCGTTTCAGAGAGACCGAAGCATTGTATGATTATGCCATTCAACAATTAAAAAAAGAACATACAACTCAAAAAGGAACTAGCCTTTGGATTGATATTGCGGGGATTACCCAAGCTCCCTCTCCTATTAGCTTGCTTTATGAGATTTTGCGTCCCTATCATTTCAAAGCCTCCAAAATTCAATACATCTTTCATAGAAAAGAAGAAGAATCTGGTGCTCTATATACTAGCAAAACTCATCAATTATTGAGGGATCGTACCCATTGGATTGTGAGTCCTATTGCTCATGACAAAACAGCATTGCACACCTTAGCCCCTTTTGATACTTCTCAAGGCATCCTAAATATTGCAGATATAAGCTTACAATGGGAAATTTCAAACCAAAAAATTAACTTAAAAACAACTCCACAAACTGTTTATTTGGATATGGATGTCCTACATTTCCCTCTGCATTTGAGGCATTGGAAAGATGGAGATATTTTTTATCCATTAGGTATGCGAGGTAAAAAGAAAAAATTGAGCAAATTTTTTAAAGATATTAAAATGAATCGTTTTGATAAAGATGCAACTTGGTTGTTGTGCGATGCGAATGATACTATTCTTTGGGTGCTTGGGCAACGAGCAGACGAACGCTTTAAAGTTTTAGAAACGACTCAAAGAGTTTTAAAATTAGAAGCCAAGCCCTCTAACATCTAATAATAAATTAAACCTTGTAGATTATGATTGTAATAACAGGAGCCGCAGGATTCATTGGCAGTTGCTTATTAACGCACTTAAATAAAAAGACGAGCAAAGACTTCGTCGTTGTGGATCAATTTGATCGAGCTGATAAAAATAAAAACTTAGCCAATGCACAATATTTGTATAAAATTGATCGGCAAGATTTTTTGCCTTGGTTCTCAGAACATGCTACAGAGATAGAATTGGTGTTACACCTAGGGGCACGAACAGATACTACCGAAAAAAATGTGGCTATTTTTGATCAACTGAATCTGAATTATAGTAAGTCTATTACCAAAATCTGCACGCAACATCAAATTCCATTAATTTATGCTTCTAGCGCGGCAACTTATGGTCTAGGAGAACAAGGCTATAACGACCAAACTCACCCAAGTGCCTTGACACCACTCAATCCTTATGGAGATTCAAAAAATGATTTTGACAATTGGTTGCTCAATCAAGAAGAACAACCACCTTTTTGGGCTGGTCTTAAGTTTTTTAATGTCTATGGTCCTAATGAATACCACAAAGGGCGTATGGCATCGGTTATTTTTCACGCATTTAACCAAATCCAACAAACCAACCAGATGAAACTCTTCCGCTCACATCGTCCAGATTTTAAAGATGGAGAACAAAGCAGAGACTTTATATATATCAAAGATCTATTGTCTATTATTGACTTTTTGATGCATCATTCTGTTGCCTCTGGTTTATACAATGTGGGCACAGGAACTGCTCGCACCTTTTACGACTTAGCCAAACATACTTTTTTAGCAATGGGCAAAACACCCGACATTAGTTTTATAGATACACCACAAGATATTCGAGGTAATTATCAATATTTTACAGAAGCAGACATGTCGAAATTGCGCTCTGCTGGTTATCAAAAAGATTTCTATAGTTTAGAAGAAGGCATTCAAGATTATGTTGAAAATTATTTGATGAAAGGTGTATATTATCAATAGGTGGGGCATTGTTATTTTTTGTGTTAATAACACAAGGAGCGCTTTATCTAATAAACTTTACAACAGGTAATCTTGTTGTTATAATAGGCTATTGGTAAAGTTGTTTAAAATTGCGTTTTTGTCCATTGACTTTTTTACGATTACTACATTATGAATTATCAAGAAACAATACAATGGCTTTTCAGCCAACTACCTATGTTCCAACGGGTAGGCAATCAAGCATTCAAAAAGGATTTAAAAAACATCACTGCTTTATGTGAGCACTTGGGACAACCACAAAATCAATTTAAAAGTATCCATATCGCTGGAACCAATGGAAAAGGTTCGACAGCACATATTTTAGCAGCTATTCTACAAACCGCAGGTTACAAAGTAGGATTGTACACCTCTCCTCATTATAGAGATTTTCGGGAGCGGATCAAAATTAATGGTTCGTATATCTCGGAGCAATCTGTTGTTGATTTTGTTGCCAATAATCAAGCAATATTTGAGCAAATTCAACCCTCCTTTTTCGAAATGACTGTGGCAATGGCTTTTGACTACTTTCATCAAGAACAAGTAGACATTGCCATTATTGAAACAGGCTTGGGAGGGCGACTTGACTCAACAAATATTCTTACTCCTCTGCTCTCGATTATCACCAATATAGGAATGGATCACGAAGCCATGCTAGGCAATACACTGGCGTTAATTGCTGGCGAAAAGGCTGGAATCATCAAGCCTAATGTTCCTGTTTTGATAGGAGAAACACATATTGAAACGGCTCCTGTCTTTGTCGAAAAAGCAGTACAAGAAAATGCAGCAATTATTTTTGTCGATGAAGTGGTAGAAGCTCAATTGATCGAAAAAGATTATCAAAAAGCAATCTATACCGTTACAAGCGAGCCTTATAACCTCAACTTTCACGAACTTATTTTTGATTTAACAGGTGCTTATCAGATTCACAATCTAAAAACAGCTTTATTAGCAACCTTCTTTTTATTAAAAGAAAATTTCAATATTACTCCTGCTCATATTCGAGCCGCTTGTGCAGATGTACAAAACATCAGTCATTTGTTGGGTCGATGGCAAGTTTTGTCTGAATTTCCATTGACAATATGCGACTCTGGACACAATGGGCACGGCTTGCAGTACACACTTCAAGCTTTGAAAGAATTAAACAAAGAGCAAATTCATTTTGTATTTGGAACTGTTAATGATAAAGATTTAAGTAAGGTATTTCCGCTCTTACCCAAAGATGCTATTTATTACTTTTGTAAGGCGGATATACCAAGAGGATTGGATGCGCACACTCTTCAACAATTTGCAGAAGCTTATGGTTTGAATGGAGAGGCTTATGTTTCTGTTCAAGAAGCCTTTGAGGTAGCACAGGCACAGGCTAGCGACGATGATTGTGTGTTTGTTGGAGGTAGTATTTTTGTTGTTGGCGAAGTGGTTTAATCTAGTATTATTATAATACAAAATAACACAGCAGACACTTAAACCTTAATAATCAACCAACTCTACATTGGCCATCACAAAGAAATGTTTATACAACAAATCAATGTATAAAATTTACAATGATTTCTTTGTTGCAAAGTTATCCAATTACTCCTCTTCCTCAAGACTATGTTTAGCAAGTACTTAGTTTGCTAAACATAGTCTATTAATTAAATATTCTCATCTAACCTACTTCTGTCCTACCATTCGCCCTGCAACAATAAAAACCTCATAACATAGGAAAAATAAAGTCTAAAGAACGGCTCTTTTTTGTTATTCGACGTTAAATTCAGTACAAAACCCCAACTTATTCATTAGTATTCTTATTTTAGTTAGTCTGACTACTCGTCTTGAGTTCCCATTTTTTAACTACTTGAAATAAGATTCATGAAACACCTATTGTCCTTTGTCCTTTATTGCCTAGTTGTGACAACAACTTTTGCAGCACACATTCGTGGAAAATTGACGGATGCAAAAGGAGACGTCCTTCCATTTGCCAGCATCTATGTTAGAGGAACTTCCACAGGAACAACTAGCAATATTGATGGTTTATACGACTTGGTGTTGGAAGAAGGAACTTATGAAATTGTTTTTCAATATGTTGGTTATGAGTCTAAAACAGAAACGGTTGTTATCGAAAAAGCAGATATTACATTAGATATTGTCTTAAACCCAATTGCCAATAATATTCAGGAAGTTGTTGTAACGGCTGGTGAAGATCCTGCTTATCGAATCATCCGAAAAGCAATAAAAAAACGTAAATTTTATCTCAATCAAGTAAAACAATATAGCTGTGAGACCTATGTAAAAGGCACTCAACACATTCGAAATTTGCCAAAAACATTTATGGGGCAATCCTTGGATATGCTTCGGGAAGGCTTGGATTCTACGGGTACGGGAATTATCTATCTCTCTGAATCCGTTTCCAAATTGCATTACAAAGATGGTGCATTCAAGGAAATCATGTCCTCTTCCAAGGTAAGTGGCAATGACAATGGGTTTAGTTTCAATTCTGGGGCAGCAATGGCGAGCATGTCTTTTTATGAAAATTCCTTTGAATTGGGCGATACTGAAATTCTATCTCCCATTGCAAATGGTGCTTTGGGGGCTTACAAATATCGCTTAGAGACTTCTTTTTATGATAATGAAGGGCATTTGGTTTATAAAATTGAGGTGATTCCTAAAAATAAATTGGGAGCGGTATTTAGTGGTTATATTTATATCGTAGATGAAGATTGGGCTATTCACAGTACCGATTTATTCACGACAGGCAAAGCCGTCAACATCTCCGTTTTAGATACCGTTTATTTCAAACAAACCCATATTAAACTAAATAATGAAACGTGGCGTCTTTTTTCACAAGACATTAAATTCACCCTTCGTTTTTTAATTATTGCGACTAGAGGGAATTTTGTAGGCGTTTTTAGGAATTATGACTTAACCCCTTCTTTTGATCCCAAATTCTTTAATGCCGAAATTTTTAAAGTAGAAGATTTAGCCAATAAAAAAATCAATGCCTTTTGGGATTCCATTCGTCCAGTTCCTTTGTCGGTAGAAGAAGCTACGGATTATCACGTCAAGGATAGTGTCGAAAAAGTAACCCAAACGAAGGCTTATAAAGATTCTATTGATCGGATTGCCAATCGCCCTAAACTGTTAGACTTGTTGGGGGGCTACACCTTTCAAAATTCTTATCGAAACTACAAACTAACGTTTCTTTCTCCTATCAATACCTTGCATTTTAATACGGTCCAAGGACAAATCATAGGTTTGGGCGTCGAATTTAGAAAAGAAATCAATGAAGAAAAGCGGCAGTGGTTTCGATTACATGCCGAAGGGGAATATTCTTTTGATGACAATCAATTTAGGGGCATGGGCTTTTTTCAAATCCGTTTTAATGCCATTGATAATGCTTTTCTCCATGTAGAAGGTGGTCGTATGAAAAGACAATTTAACCCTAGCAAACCTATTCCTGATATTGTCAATACCTATTATACCTTACTACTAAAACTCAATTACATGAAACTCTATGACGAGTATTATGGTCGAGTTTTTTATTCTCAACAGGTTGTCAATGGGCTATTGCTTAGAGGAGGCATCAAATACGCTCACCGAATAGCCCTGACCAATACAGCAGAAGGCAACTGGGTGCCCAAAAACACCAATCGTTTTTTTTCAAATAACCCTACTGATCTAGGACACCCTAGAACCATGAAAGATGCTCCTAGCTTTTTAGCGCACAATCATTTAGAAATTTCCCTCGCCTTGCGCATCCGTTTTGGACAAAAATACATCTCTTACCCCAACCGTCGATTCTACACCGAATCAAAATTTCCAGATATTTGGATTCGATACAAAAGAGGCATCCCAATATTAGGCGGTGGCACCAACTATGATTACTTAGAATTAAAAGTAGAAAAAGACAACATCAAAATTGGTACCGTAGGTTTATTGAGTTTCAAAGCAACAGGTGGATGGTTTCCTTATAAGCCCAAACTTTACTTCATGGATTTTCAGCATTTTAATGGAAACCAAACCATTATTGCTAAAACTAGTGAATATTTAAGTACCTTTCAGTTATTACCCTATTACGAATACAGCACTAGTTCAGCCTTTGGTATGCTACACGTACAACACGATTTTAATGGCTTTATTTGGAATAAAATACCAGGTCTCAAAGCACTTGGTTTTGAATTTGTAACAGGTTATCACCTGCTATACACACCAGAAAAAGGAGAATACATGGAGTTTAACCTTGGTTTGGATAGAATTGGATGGAATTTGTTTCGTTTTCTGCGTGTCGACTTTGTTATGGGGTATAAAGTAGGCGAACCATTGCGCTATGGAGGTGTCATTGGTTTAACGCTTTCCTTGTAATCAATAATACTTTAAGGACTTTTCTACAAAAAAATTCTCAAAGTAGTGACCCCATGTATCACCTAATCATTCTAAAGTTATTAGCTAACCTAAGTGAATCTAAAGAAATATGCATCAACCATTAGATGAAAAAGAAAAAAAATCTTCTTTCAGCTTTCCCACTGCCCATACGGTTTTATTGATTATTGCTGCCTTAGTTGCCTTGTCTACTTGGCTAATTCCTGCTGGAAAATACGATAAACTAGAATACAAAGCTGCTACCGAAAACACAGCAGCTCTATTCATTCATCACGCACAAGATGGCGATCGAGAACTTCCAGGCACTCAAGCCACCTTAGATGCTTTAGGTATGAAAATAGATATTCAAAAGTTTGAGAATGGAGATATTTGGAAGGCAGTAGGGATACCAGGAACGTACCATCAAGTAGAAGCAAATCCACAAGGAATCGTAGACTTCATTCAGTCTCCTCTAAAAGGAATCAAGGATGCTATTGAAGTTATTTTGTTTGTCTTAATTATTGGTGGTTTTATAGGTATTGTTAACCATACTGGTGCTTTTGATGCGGGAGTTGCTCGATTAGCAAATCGCTTAAAAGGACGAGAAACTTGGTTGATTATCATTATTTCTTCTTTGATCGCCGTAGGAGGAACGACTTTTGGTTTGGCAGAAGAAACCATTGCTTTTTATCCTATATTAGTTCCCGTTTTTTTAGCCGCTCGATACGATGCTATGGTTGCTTTGGCGACCATTTATATAGGTTCCTCCATGGGAACAATGGCCTCTACGGTTAACCCATTTAGTGCCATCATTGCTTCTAATTCGGCAGGTATTAGTTGGACGAGTGGACTTTATGGGCGTTTGTTAATGTTGATTTTAGGAATGGGCATTTGCCTTTGGTATATTATCCGTTATGCCGAAAAAGTGCGAAAAGAGCCAAATTCTTCCTTAATTTATGATCAAAAAGAATCTATTGAGGCGCAATTTATGAATACCAATCTGGATAAAGAACACCAATTCACCTTATCCATACAATTGGTACTCCTTTTATTTTTGCTCTCCTTTGTTGTCATGATTATTGGTGTCTCTCAGTTAGGTTGGTGGTTTATGGAAATGACAACGGTCTTTTTTGTGGGCGCTATTCTAATTGGTGTAGTCGCCGGAATAAAGGAAAAAGAATTTGTGCAAGAATTTGTCAAAGGTGCCAATGACTTGTTAAATGTGGCGCTAATTATAGGAATAGCAAGAGGTGTTACCTTCTTAATGGACGAAGGATTGATTAGTGATACCTTACTTTACTACGCTTCTGGTGCAGTAGAAGGAATGCCTAAAGCTTTATTTGCCAATGTAATGTTGTTCATTTATGCTGGCTTATCCTTCTTTATTCCTTCTTCTTCAGGAATGGCTGTATTGTCAATGCCTGTTATGGCACCATTAGCAGATGTTGTCGGTGCACCTCGTGAAATTGTCGTGGACGCTTATCAATACGGGATGGGCTTGATGGCATTTATCACCCCTACAGGCTTAATTTTAGCTTCTTTAACAATGGTAAACGTCACCTATGACAAATGGATAAAATTTGTAACGCCACTTCTGGTTATTTTAACCCTCTTTTCAATGATCTACTTAACAATATCTGTTTATCTTTTTTAATTATTTACTAAAATGTCTTCTATACTAGATGAGCCTACTACCTCTAATCCATACCATTATAAACCTTGTTATAATTGCCAAAAGACGGACTATACCAAAGTAAAATCAACTTGGTGGGGCGGTCTTTTAGGACCTCAATTGTTAAATCATGTAAAATGCAACTCTTGTGGCAAGACTTATAATGGCAAAACCGGTCAATCTAACCACAAAAACATTTGGCTCTATTCTGGCGCTATTTTAACAGTTACTATTATCCTCATTTTCGGACTTTCATTTTTAGGATTATTATGAAAAAAACAAAGCTCGCCATCTTTGACATTGATGGCACACTAACCCAAACCAACGAAATTGATCACGTTTGTTATATAGATACCGTTCAAAAATTCATTACCAAGCAATTTGACACATTTGACGGAAGCATGTTCAAACATTTTACAGATAGTTCTATACTCATTGAGCTTTATGAGCATTTTCACCAACGTGTCCCAAGCCAATCAGAGGAAGTAGATTTTAAAAAATATTACTTTGAAGCCTTAAATAATTCGTTGCATACCAATCCTCATTACTTTCAAGCTATAGAAGGAGCCCCCGAAATTCTACATGCTTTTTCAGACGAATGGGCAGTCGCTCTAGCAACAGGTTGCTGGGTTGAATCTGCAGAAATAAAACTCAAGGGCGGAGGTGTTGATATTAGCAATTATCCTCTAGCAACAGCTAGCGATGCAATTACTCGACAAGAGGTGATGTTAACGGCTGTTGAGCGTGCCAAAACCTTGCATCAAGTGGAGGATTTTGAACACATTGTTTACATTGGTGATGGCTTGTGGGATAAACATAGTTGTGCTTCCTTGAAGATGCCTTTTGTAGGAATTGATGCAGAAAATCACGCCTTGCAAACTGGCGTATTAGGCGATTTTCATTTATTGGCGAACTATACGGATGCTGAACGTGTTTTTGAATTATTAGAACAAGCTACGCCTCCTAATTTATAATTTGTATTTTATCATGCACCACAACACTATTTTCCCGCCGCATTATCCTAAAATAGACACACAAGTGCCTGTTATTTTTTTAGCAGGTCCAATTCAAGGGGCGCCTGCTTGGCATTCAGAAGCTATTGATTATTTGCAAAGACAAGCCTCTAATACATTCGTTGCTTCTCCCAAAAAAGCTTATCTTGATAAAGACTTTGTTTATGAGCAACAAGTTGATTGGGAAAGTTACTTTTTGAAAAGAGCGGCAACCTGTGGCTGTATTTTATTTTGGTTAGCAAAAGAAAAAGAACATTTCTCAGAACGTGCCTATGCTCAAACGTCTCGATTTGAACTTGGAGAATGGGCAGCAAAACAAGCTGCACTCAATTGTAATCTAGTGGTTGGTATTGAGGAGGGCTTTAGTGGTGCTCGATACATTCGCAGGCGTTTGCAACAACAAAATCCAGCTGTTTTGATTGCGAGTGATTTAAAAGAGACTTGTAATCATGCTTTAAAACTACTTCGGTAGTCGTATCTATTAATCATCAAGCGCATGCAATTCCTCTATAAAATAATGATAAATCTAATTGATGTGAACTATGAAAAATGATATTCTAGATGACTTTTCTCCTTTGAGCAATTCAGCAAAACAACATCTGAAAAAACATGTAAATAAAGGAGAACGCATTATTTGGGCCAATCGACCTAAACAGGGCATTATTTTTCGTGCCTCTGATGGTTGTTTAATTCCGTTCAGTTTGGCTTGGGGAGGTTTTGCTATTTTTTGGGAATCTATGGTCATTATTATGGACGCTCCTATTTTTATGGCTTTGTTTGGAATTCCTTTTGTCCTAATTGGGCTTTACTTGATTATTGGTCGCTTCTTTCACGATATGTATATTCGCAAGAAAATCATTTATGGTCTAACAGAAAAAAGAATTGTTATCAAACGGGGTGACAACCTACGCTTTGTTGATTTGTCCGCCTTGACAGACATTCAAGTATTAGAAAAAAAAGATGGCTCTGGCTCTATTTTGTTTAATAGCAAATTTGACCAAAAGAGTAATCGAAATAGTTCCTCTAATCTTAATTTTGCCCCACTTAGTATGGGGCTTGGCTTTGACGCTATTCCTAATGTAAAATATGTTTACCATCAAATCGAGGAACTAAGAAATTTATAGACTTACCATGCGCTCTGACCCTAAAATTGGTAGAATTTTAGCCGCTATCGAATTAAAAAAGTACGATTTAGCCTTACAAGAAATTACACAAGCTTTAGATTCTGATCCAGAAAATACACAGCTGTACTTTTTGAAAGGCATCTGCCTACAAGAACAGCATAAAATCAAACAGGCAATAGAGGCTTTTTATCAATCCTTAGCTCTGGACTCAGATAATTTGTTGTGTCACGAAAGATTGGCGTTATTGTTTTATCATGCTGCTGAAAAAGAAAAAGGATTAAAACATATTGAGTACTGTCTAAATGCTTCAACCGAAAACCCTACAGTATTGGCCATTGCTTCTTTATTGTATATGGACAAGCATCCTTTTAGGGCTGATAAATTACTAAAACAAGCATTAGCCATTGATGCAACAGATCCTACAGTAGAATACGCAGAGACGATCCATACGATTATGGGATTAAAAATCAATAATTTTAAAAAAATTTTGATTCGAAATATGGCAAATAACCCCGAATCAAAAGAATCTATGATCGGAATGGGAGCTGTGGAAATTTCTAGAGGAAACTTTGGCAAAGCAGCAAAATTATTGCAAGAAGCCTATGCATTTGCTCCATCTCCTACCGTTCTAGATGCCTGGATAGATGCTCGATTAGCAAAGTCCCCCCCTTTTAAGTGGTTTGTTCCTTTGGGTTGGATTGGCTTTATCTTCACCCCTCATTTTCAAATCTTGGTTTATTCCTTTCTTCTCTTTTTCAGTTTAATTATTGTAGATAAGAATCCTATGTATTTTTCACCTTGGGCACTCTATTTATTAGGCGCTATTGCTTCTTATTTGAGTCTTATTTATCTACTAAAATATCCTATTCAATATGTCTATCGACGAATATATCATTCCGAAACGCCTTGGATTAGACATCATGATTTGATCAAATTACAACTAGGAATTACGACCATTATCTTTTGGTTAGAGCTATATCATTTTAAGTTTATCTATCTACTTTGTACCATCTTTGCCAACATTCATTTGCTAATGTGGCACTTTGTAAAAACTAGAACCTTACCTTGGACCAAGGTACTGATGGCAAGTATATACTTTTCTATTTGGGGATTATTTGCACTTAATGTAGGTAGTTATTTTCTAGCTATTAACACGCACAAATGGTTGAGTTTGCCATTAGTAATTTGGCTATTGACAGCTTTATTTCTAGACTCTTATCTAGAAAAAATAGAACAGAAATGAAAAATGCAACTATTTAGGTAGTAATCAAATCAGTTAAAAGGATTTGGAAAAGCATACTCTCTTTAATTGTTAAAAGACATTATGCCCTTGTTAGGGGACGTTTAATTTACTTTACAAAATTAAGAATTGGTTTCATATGAAAAGATTTTTTTTCTTGCTCACTATTTAGTTCTAAATATTTTTCTGGAACAAACTCTATTAAATCAAGCTTATATCTATAATTATTATGTTTCGGAAACAAAATAACGACACTATCCCGATAATATTCAACAGGTAGTTCCCTACAGTGCCATCTTTTAGCCAAAATAACTCTATCTAAACTATCTAATTTTAATGAGACATTACAATTTTGAACAGAGTCTTTATTGAATTCCAATGTTATAGATCCCTTATCTAAAAATTGAGGCATACGTTTTGTTTGATAAAAACTGTCTATAGGAACCCAGGCAGTTCCAATTAAGCATTTAGTATGTCTACCGCAAGAAAACAAGACATTTAGTCCAATAAATAGTATAATATATTTCATTTTTATTAGTCTAGGGTTAAAGAATTTACATTAATAACAGACCAGAAAGTTCTATCATTAATAATGAGCGCAGCAGCTTCTATAGCATCTTGCTTTTTTGAGAAATTATGATCTAAAAGCTCCCATTGACCATTTATTCTTCCTGCTTTTATCTCATTAGGTGCAAAACCTTCTCCAAAAATTACATATATCTCAATATCAAGAGGAGTTGCTAAAATAGATTTATTTTTCCATAATTTTTTAAATAGGTCAAGGGCTTTCTGATTTTCTAAATCATCAATGTCTGCTTGTGAAAAAACAGGGAAATTAATTAGTTTTCCTGTAGCATCATTTACAAAGTATCTAGCCTTTAGGTATATGAAACCTGCATCTAAATCAATATGAGTACTTCCATCAACAAAATCATCTTCTAAACTCTTCATCCAAATTTCAAGCATCGCTTTTTGAATGGCATTTTCTTGAGGGAGCCCCTTTGCACCTCCTCTGGGCCAGTAAGCAATTTCTTCTAATAATTTACCTTCACTTACATTAAGTCTATTAGCTATAAATTTTTGAAACATTTTTTGGTGTAAGGAAATGTCTTTTTGAAAAGTTGTAATTTTATCATCCCAAGCATGAGCAAGGTCTCTTAATGAAACCTTATCATCATCATTCTTTTTGCCTTCTAATTCATTGACTATTTTGATAAAAAGTTCAATACCCAATTCAGAGACTAAATCATATTTTCCTACAACTTTATTGAGCACTTCTTTAAACACAACGAGTCCAAAAAAATCTGTCTGGCTAGTTTCTCCACTATTGATTTCTTTTTCAAATTCATTGATAGTATGTCTAATAGTTTGACACCAATTTTGTATGCCTGCTAAAAACGAAGATTCTACATGACTAATATCTTCAGGAATACCTGTATAATCATCAAAATTAAGACTATCTTTTAATTTAGTTTCTCCTAAATCAATAAAATTTGATTGGTTTTTAGATTTAAAATCTTCTTTTATTGTTAGGAGTTTTAAGCGTTTTTCTTCAATAGCATTTTCTATTTTTAGAATAGTATTTTGAATTGAATCAAGAGTTTTTTGCTCGTTTTTAGTTATTTTACCATCTTCTTTTAAAGCCTTTTCATACTTTTCAAATTCTCTCTTGCAGTTATTTTTTTCTTTATTAAGAGATTGCAAATCTTTAATTTCTTTTTTTAATTCTTCTTTTGTCATCATGTTTTAGTTTTTATTGATTCTTACTTAATCGCACCTAACATGCGGTGTTCCACAGATTATTGTTCTAAATCAACAATCTAAAGTACAATATAAGGGGTTGTTGCATACAGATAAATTTATCAAGGTAGATAATATTTACAATATCATTGAAAATCTAATACAGTAAGACTAAAACTTCAATTTATAAGTATACACCCGATTGTTATTAGCAACAACCAAGGTATTGCCCCGCTCACCAAACAAATCTACTATTTGAAATTCAGAAGTTCCAGCCAAGGGGAAACCATTTTGCACTTCTCCTTTGGCATTGACTAGAGAAATACTAGCATTTTCTGGTTCCCAAAGACCGATATACTGCTTCGTTGTTCCCAACAGATTGACAGCAAAAGCTTTTCGTTTTGCCTTGGCTCCCAAAGGATAAACCCCAGCCTCTTTTAAAACATCTTTCAATCGTCCTTTTTTATCTTCTTCCTTAGTGTAGTAATGCACAGCCATTTTATCCTCCCCTATACGAATGTAGTCCTTCCGTTTGTCCCCCAAAACATCAGCATAAACAAATTGTACATTTTTATGCACTCCCTTTACTGGCGACAACCCAAATCCCTTTCCTTTGGTATTTAAAATGCGAATTTTTCCATTGCCATTTCCTGCTGCAATCCGACCGATAGGAGCATCTACTCCCCATCCTGTCATATTTCCAGGCAATTTCCCACCTTTAAAATAAGGTTCGCCATTTCGTTTAAATGCTTTACAATTCCCAGCTTTAGTTGCCATGATGAAATAGCGCTTATTTTGATAGTTCATGTATTCCATTGGGTAGTACACACGACCAACCCGTTCCAATGGTTGCCAACCTGATAATGGTTTCCCATTTTGCTCATAAGCATAAAAAGCACCATTTCGACAAGCTATAAAAAAGCGAGGTCCTTTGCCATAATCCACTGCTAGAACGCCATTAGACGCCCTGCTAATTAACGGAATAATCTTCAAATAACTTCCTGCTTTATCCATCACATAAATAGCAGAATCGGTACTAAAAGCATATTGAATTTGGTTGTTAGAATAAAAATCGATTTCAAAAATATCTGAATTAATTTTTCGAGTCAATACTTTGTCTTTTCCCCATAAATTTTCCCCATTCTTATTAAAAAAATACAACCGATTATTAACATCTTGAGCCAAAATATAATAATTCCCATCGTGTGAACGCAATGTCTTGGGAGCAATTGCTGCTGTGGCATCCAAATCTGCCTGCCAAGCAGAGGTTGCTTTAACTTCTTCTTGCTCTTTGAACACATTATAAGCTGTTGATAAATTGACTAAAAAATGGTTTTCAAATCCATATAACTGAACTCCTATAGGGTAGATATTTCTAAACTTTTGAAAGGCAGTATTTAGATAATCATGTAGTTGAGGTCGAACCAAATATTGCAAAAACTTGGCGGCATTGGGCGTATTTAACAAAGCATAAATATTAGACTTATTCTTAGCCTGCGCAAAAAAAGCATGGTATTCGGGTAAATCTAAAATCATCTGCCGTGTATTAAAGCTCTTAATCCAGCCTTCTAAAGTAGTCCGTGCATTAGCAAAAACAATATAATTGTCAATAATAGTATAATAAGGATTCTGCAATGGGGCTAAATCTTCTCCAAATAGTGCTTTTAAAGGGCTGTTGGCTGCAATTTGAGTCACCATAAAATTCTGGTAAGCAGCTCTATTAAGTTCTCCAAATTGATGGGCATATCGGTTGAGCAACCTCCAAGTTAAAGCTGTATCGGTGCTCTGGATAAAAACCAATTTATCCTTTACAAAAGCATTTTCATCATCGGTTGGATCTTCTATAAATAAGGTTACTTCTTGACCAATCCAAGGCATAAAATATTTTTCAAAATCTTTGTCTTCTCCCTCCTTATAACTATTATAAAAAGTTTTGAAATCATTCCAACCTAAGTAAAGCATAGCTCCCATATTCTGAGGCAAATATTCTGCAATTCTACTATTTTTAGGTGCCTCTTGTTGTGCTAATGCTTGCAAAAATTTATTTTCTTTTGCAGGGTGCAAGTGCCCACTTAACAGAAACCCTTCCTTCAGAAACTGGGTATCCAACCCCATCCATGCTCCTACTGACATTAAACCAACAATAGCTCTAGGATTTGACTTTGTAAGTACACTTGTCAAGCTTGAAATAGTTTCTAAATTAAGATAAACCACTAAATTCCTTGTCTTATCATTGTCTTTAATGTCTTGCTCTATTTTGGTAAAAGAGGGGCTCTCTGCTACACTAGAGCTGATATTATCCAGTTGCTCTATCCCCGATTCCACTAAAATAGTAATTGGGCTAATCAAAATTAGATTCCGAAAAATAGAC
The DNA here is from genome assembly GCF_000724545.1 of Aureispira sp. CCB-QB1. Lineage (GTDB taxonomy): Bacteria > Bacteroidota > Bacteroidia > Chitinophagales > Saprospiraceae > Aureispira. The sequence continues at coordinate 90,237 of NZ_JHBV01000030.1, forward strand.
ATAGATATTTCTTGTCCATTCCCCAAAGATAGATTGTAAATGGGGTACCCCCTGTATAACGTTTTTAAGGTGTGCTGGGGAGCTAATTCTTCGATGAACTTAGTTATCTCAAAGTCTATTTCGTAAGATTCTAGGGCATACAACCAATCTGCGGTTTCGTTGCTAGTAATTTGAGCACCACTAGTAATCGTTGCTTGATGAAGTAAATTTGCATAAGAATTGGTAGCATGAAAAAGAGAATCCATCAGTTTTAAACCTCGTTCCCATTTGCTCAAAAGCGAAATGCTCTTTAAATCTTGATAATAAGCTGCTTGTTCTAATTGGTTAAGTGTTCTTTGATAATGAGTAGTTTCAAGAACAAGTGCTGTTGTATTTTCGGACATTGCCTCCATTCCTCCTACTGCTACAAAAGGAAGTCTAAACAGGTGATAACTAGTTCCTACCGATACAATCATCCCTATCCCTAATAACACTCCGAACAGTTGTCGGCGATATCGATACAACATGGGTCTCAATAGATAAGCCCAAAAATTCTTAAAAAAATCTATAATCATCTACTCTTATTCTGATATGCAATATTTGGTTCTTTCCTATTCCGAAGAATCGTTCTCGAACAAAGTTATTCTATTCGAAACACAAAAAAGAAGGTATCTAGATATTATACACCTAAGTTGTGTATTTGGTATTTCTTTTGAGCTTTTGGTTATAGCCAACCACTATTTTATTTTTCATATTAATCTTGTACACAACGGCAGGCAAAACCCATTTTTTGAGTAGCATAACTTCGTCGAATAGATGCTTTATCATAAGACAACGCACGCATCCAAGCTGTATTTGTAGTATCATAGGGCGTTGCCGTCCAATAACTTGCTTCCTCGCCTAAATGAAAAAAAGGACCAAAACTAGGATTCCATTCGCCAGAGGGCAAGGCATTAAAACCTGAAGAATTAGTTCCCACTACTCCAGCATTCGCACTAGCTACCCAACCATCTATTGACTTTAGCTGTCCACCTTGATCTACACCTCGCTCATTGAGTCCATTGGCTTCTGCTACAGACATCCCTAAATTCATTTCCAATGTTTTCCATTCTTCATCAGTTGGCAAATGCCATCCATTCGGACAAGCTTTGTTAGCTTCGCTAAAGGTATACAAACGCCCATACACAGCATTGACAGAACTAGGGCTAGATGGATTCGTGTAGGTGTTACTATCCGAAGCATAATTCAAATTATCAGCCATCCATACTTGGTTACCTATCGTCACCATACAATACTCGGTACCATCTCGCTCATCTACAAAACTATTGGTACACATTTTTGACACTTCTTTTTTACAAGCAGTGCCCAATACGATAAGACCAACCAACAAACAACCCCATAATATATGTTTCATAATCCAAATGATTTAAAGAATGGTTCCTTATTCTGCTGTTTGCTATACAAGCACTATTTATTTAACAGACAGTCTACTAAGGAGTTTAAAATTCTCCTAAAGTTATTATTTTTTAAATAAAAAAAGGTAGAACGCAAGATGTTCTACCTACTAATACCTATGGTATCTATTTTTTCTATCCTTTTTCTAAACGCTCGACTAAAAGATGATTTTGTTTTTGTAAAATGACCGTATAGCGTCCTGGATTTGCTGCGAATGAAATCGAATAATTCTTATTTATAGTAACGTTATTCTGTTGGATTACAATCTTCTCCCCTCTATCCTTTATCGTAATATTTACTCCTTCAATTCGATGAGGTGTTTTGAAATAAATCCTGTTCCCATCTTTATCCATCGTAATACTAACGGTGTTTAAAAGGTTTTGTTGATTTGCCTTTTGATACTCTACATAAACAGGCTTGAGTTCTTCTAACATGCTTACTAACTCACTGTCTGATTGTGCCATAAGTAACAAGGTAGATAAAGACAAAAGGCCAATAAAGAGTATTTTTTTCATGTTATTTATCTTTATATCGTCCGTGATCACTTTTTTCTTTGGTTAAAAAAATATGCAACAAAGATAGGTTGTGATTTCTTGAACGTGTAATATCTTAAGTAATTATTTTTGCAATTTACATTTCCACGTATTTGGTTTTAGTAAGTAACCTCTCTCCTTTTTATCGCTTTAATGTATTATTATTTTTACTCTATAGCTAAATCTATTCCAAGTTGAATAATTGGAGCAAAGTTTTTTTCTTTCTATACAAAAAATTTGTGTTCTTCTATTTTGGATTGTACATCCAGTTATAAAGTTAACACTAACTTTATAGTTAAATAATTGGTTAATCCTAATCCCTTTCGTATTTTCTCCGCATGCCCCCGACCGAAAATTTATATTTTAAATTAACACTTCAAAACTACTTTCTTTCAACATGAGACTTTATACAACACTTCTACTTAGTATGCTATATTGTAGCATTTCGAGCTATGCAGCGCCTGGAGATACCACTACCGTATTGGTACATAATGCTGTAGACATGACTTGGTTCGGCAATTATGACCAACAAGGAGTGTTTCCAGATGGTAGTACAACTTATCGAAAAGTAATCATGACCTATACATTAGGTTGTGCTTCTGGGGGTTGTAGCGATTGGGATTATACCACACAAATATGGTTTAGAAGACCGACAGGAACACTTGACTCTACCGTAACTAATTTGGATACCGTTTCTACCAATCCTTTAGTAGTAGACACAACATGGAATGTATATGAAGTGATCGAAAACATGGAATTAGGACGAGTCATTACACCTTACGGGACCTACATGGACAATGGTAGCAATGGTTTTAACAATTCATGGTCTCATCGGTATACTTTTGATGTAACAGACTATGTGCACTTATTAAAAGACACTTGTGATATTCGTGCTCATTATAGTGGATGGAGCAGTGGTTTTAGTGTCACCCTCCGATTTGATTTTATAGAAGGTACCCCACCTAGAGACATTTTAAGCATTCACAACTTGTACAAAGGTTCCAAAGGTTATTCTACTTTCAACGATTTTGAATCGACTTATTTCACCCCAAAAACCGTCAATGTTCCTGCCAATGCTACGGGAGCTAGAATTTTTTCAACAATTACAGGGCATGGCTTTGATAATAACGTCAATTGTGCCGAATTTTGTCCACGACAATACACCGTCAAGACCAACGGTGCCCCACTTAATAGCGCCATGATTTGGAAAGATGACTGTGGCTCTAACCCAATTTATCCACAAGGCGGAACATGGATTTACGATCGTGCGGGTTGGTGTCCTGGCTCCAAGGGAGATATTCACGAATTTGAATGGACGAATTTTAATGCAGGTGCTGCCAATACAATTGACTTTGATATGCAAAGCTATACATGGTCGGGCAATCAAGCACCTTCTTATACGGTCAATGCACATGTTGTTTTTTATGGTAATAACAACTATACCAACGATGCTTCTTTAATAGATATTATTGCTCCAAGCAAGCATGAAGAACATTTGCGCAAAAATCCATTTTGTGGCAACCCTGTTGTAAAAGTTAAAAACTTGGGAGCCGCACCAATCACTACTTTGGTCATTGAGTATGGCTTAAACGGTGCTGGCACTTGCCGTTATACATGGACAGGTAATCTTCCATTTTTAGAAGAAACAAACATTGAGCTACCGACCTTACAATGGCAAGGTGCAAATCCCAACGACCCTACCTTTACTGCAACCATTGTGAGTGTAAATGGCGTAGCCGATGAATTCCCACAAGATAATACGTTAAAATCAACCTATGATGTTCCAGACATTCATACATTGCCATTTTTGTTGTTAAGTGTTCAAACGAACAACTACGCCAATGAAACTAGTTATGCTGTAAAAGACAAAGATGGTAACATCATTTTCGAGCGTATTCAAGGTTCTATGGCTCCTAATACGGTTTATAAAGATAGTATTTTCTTGTCTGATGGATGTTATAATCTAACGGTCAACGATGGCGGAGGCGATGGCTTAGGTTGGTGGGCAAACACAGCACAAGGAAGTGGTCATGTTCGTATTCTTAGTCCTATCTTTACCTTTATCACCTTAAAGAATTTTGCTATTGACTTTGGTAATTCTATTGATTATAATTTTGTATGGACAAGTACTGATAGCATTCAAAGTGCTTGTAGTTTGATTACAGGGAAAGAAGTCATTCCAACCTTAACAGAGCTAACACATGCTTTATATCCCAATCCAACTACGGGAGTTTGTACCGTAGAAATTGGTAGCCCAGAAGCGCAAGACTACACTTGTCGTGTCTATAATATGATGGGGGGTTTAGTACATCAACAACGAGTTCAAAACACAACTCATTCAACGTTAGAGTTGAACTTAGAAGATCAACCTTCTGGAGTTTACCTCTTTGAGGTAGAAGGTTCTTTGGGAACCAAGCGTGTAGAGAAATTCATCATTGCTAAGTAACACCATCTTCTATTTCAAAAAAGCCTGTTTTTCTTTATATCGAAAAACAGGCTTTTTTTTACACACATTACATCTATTCACATAGATTCTATCGAGTAGTCTGAATGACCTCCTCCAAGTCTGGTGTCAGAAACTGGATGTCTACTAAAAAACTATCTACATCTCCTACCAAAGTTCCATAGTCTTTGCTTCCACAATGATAAACAAAAGCATCAAAAGCGTTTGCTTCGTTCTTTGCAGACCAAGAAATTGATTCTGTTGTCCCCCCCGTACATCCCTTGCTTTGCTTTTCTTTCAAACGTCGATTTATCTTATGTTTCAGCAAAGCTACTCCTATCCTCTCAAACCCATTTTCAGGCATTGGATATTCTTTCTGTGCCAATGTATCTCCATAACTATCCACTGTCAAGCGAATAGAATCCTTATTGGCATCGATGGTATAACTACGATGAAAAGGTGGAGGAACAGAAGAATCTGTGAATTCATACGTAAATCGCTCCAAATTTTTTAATTGCTCTTCCATTTTTCTTTTTGATAAAATGCCTTTACAAGCGCCAAAGCTAATGGTCAAAAATAGAATGAGCATCCACTTACTCCACCAATAATGCTCCATACCGTGTTGTTTGTTGTCTCGAATCGAATCCTTCGTTATAAGGTTCCTTGTTTTTTGTTATCCTTAGACGTTTTCTTATCTTTTTTCTTTAAGTTGATTTGCTGTTCTGCTGCTTCAAAAGTCCATCCATTGCCGTTGCTACCAAACACATATGTTAACATAATTTCATGATTGGTTCCTAATTGACTGGTCAGACCATTAACGGGCAAACTAAAGGCGTAGCCAATTCTAAAGCGTTTTTTAACATGGACATTCACATCAAAAGAAATCGTCCCATCCGTAGACCCTCCAAAACCTATGCCTAACATTTGATGCCAAACATAACGTAAGTGCAAATTCATATTAATGGGGCTTGATGGAGCATACCGAAACCAAATCGATGGAATTAGCAAATGTTTAGATTTTTCTTTTAAAGAACGTTTGCTCAAGCCATCTTTTGGGGATCTTAACTCAATTTTGACTCCTGCATTCAAATAAAAATGAGCAATCCGTTGAATGTTTGACAAAGCATTATCACTATCAAACTTTACATTCATCGAGATCATTTGAGGCACAGAAAAACCAACATAATACAAATCATTATAATAAAACAACCCTAAACCTGCATCTGGTAGTATTTTAAAATCGCTATTGCCTACAATTAGAGGATCATTGGCATCATTATATTGCAGTTTGGAGCCGTCCAATCGATATTGATTTGCCGCTAAAGAAAGCCCTATAGATAAACGGTGGCGTTTTTCTTCTTTCTTTTTCTCGGAACCAAATTTCAAGTGATAAGCGTATTGAATATTCAAACCTGTAAATGAAGTTGGTCCTGTCTGGTCGTGCGTTAAACCTCCTCCAAATGCCATGTTGCGCTTTTCATCAAAATGCCTAAAATTGAGTGCAAAAGTAATGGGATTGTTTTTCATTCCCGTCCACTGATGCCGATAAGTAGCTGTGATCGCTGTCAAATCTTCCCAGCCCACCATTGCAGGGTTAATCAATGCAGGGCTGTGCATGTATTCGCTCAACAATGGCATTTGTTGTCCCCAACTAGTACCGCTTGTTAATATAATAAAGCCTAATATAAGATTGTAGATTTTTTTCATTTTGATTATATCATTAGTCCGCTAGGAAATCATATTAAATTACGTTGTAACCTACTGATTACATGACAACACTCTCTTTCAGCCTAAAAAACTGAAAATAAGACTTCTAAAACTACTTACTCCCTAATAATAGTTACATCTCCTTTCAGAATGCCCCACTCACCTCCAACATCGAGAATATAATAATAGGTACCCGCAGGCAACTGTCCTCCACTGTAACGACCATCCCAATCATTTTGATAATTGTTTGTTTGAAAGACAATATCCCCCCAACGATTGACAATTTTCACCCCATTCTTAGGAAAAAACTCAATATTCTTAATAAACCAAGTATCGTTAAAACCATCATTATTTGGAGTCAGTACATTTGGTATAAATACAATTTGATTAACATCCTCCCGAACATCCACCACAACACTTGCCGTATCTTTACACCCATCCATATTTTCTACTTCTACCCAATAGGTCGTTGTTTCAACAGGGCTAGCTGCCGTTGCAGCACAAATGTTACAACTTAGGGCAGTATCAGGCAACCAATTATAAAAATCGCCTCCTGTTGCCAATAAATTGGCACTTGTTCCTGCTACAATAATTGTATCTGAATAGGCATTTGCCACCACGCCTTGATAAACGGTTAAAACGGTTGTATCACTAATATCCCCACAATCAGCAAGGCTTCCTACTACCCAAATAGGCACTTCTCCTACTCTTGCATCTGTCAAGGCATAACGATCAAAAGGTCCTGATTGCACCAAAAAAGAATCTACATAAAAATCATAATTTGTAAAAGCAGTAGCACTAGAACTGGCAGTAATGATTGTTGTATCATTCGAGCAAATAGGATTGGGTGCAACAGCCGCCGTTACCTCTGGGCTTAGACGCGCTAAAGCAAATGGATTCGGTGAGAAATTAGCAATAGGTTGACTACTGGTTCTAGTATCTAAATTATACGTCGTATTGGTACCTGATATTCCCGTAGAGGCAGCTGCCCAAATCGCTGTGTTCGTCCATCTGGCAATATCTTGAAAAGATCCGTCCTGTGTAGCATCAAATAAAAACTCTACAAAAGCATCTGTTGCTCCACCTGTTCGACTTATTCTATGATAAAAATTAGGGTTAATTTCACAGACTTGCCTACTCCTAAAATTTCGATCCCAGCCTTCAGAACTTGGGTCTACATTTGCCATGCGTACTTTAAATGCTACAGCATTATTACTCGTTGGTCTAATATTAACTGGACGAAAACGAGCTGTACCTAACTTGGAACCAACAGGATAAAAGTACACACTAGACCTATCCATATGCCTCAACAAGCCTCCATTTTCTAAGCTAGAAACAAAACCCCAGCCATTGCCCCCTTGCTGATGTTCCACAGCCACCAAGTCGGTATTAAATACATGCGCTGTATTCGTATCAACATCAAACTCTCTGTCATTTAACCTCAAAAAACCATCTACATAAACATCTATGGTGGCATATTTAACTCCTATATTCTCCAAACGCAAATCGTAAAATCGAGTAATCGAATTTCCTTGTATCGTTTGATTATTTCCATTTAAATGAACGATTCCCTCCCCATTACTCACAAAAGCTTCATTATTGGCATTGTTCTCCCAATCTCCAGAAACATAAATTTCATTACTGTTATGAAATGTTCCATTCCGATCGTTTTGAACCTTGCCTTGTACAGAGACAACAGCGTTATTTTGCACTGAAATTAATGCGCCTTGATTGCTCAACATTGGTGTTTGAGCCATACTTTTATAGCCGCCACTCAATATTAACAATGTTATTAAAATGCTTTTTTTCATCTTTATTCACCTTCGATTTATTGGCAATATTATAGTATTAGGTTGGAATCCAAACTTGTTGCTCATAGATGGTCTACTAGGTAGACATTAACTCATAAATGTACTATTTTTTTTCTATATTTTAAGCATAGATTCTAAACTCGTTTTTTAGAAAATCACCGATCTTTATGACTTCATCTACCTCTAAATCAATTTTGTAAACTAATTCATCTAAAAACTGTTTATCTAAATGTTCAGATCTGCTATCTAGAAAAAATTATTGACTAATTTTATCATAATTTCACTTGGAGGCATCAAGTAGTAGTTCGTTGATTAGTTCGCTACGCTCATGAGGGCGCAAGCTTAGTTTTTTACTTTTTTACCAAAAAGACAAAAAAGCACATTTATATTAGCCTGATAATCAAATTTTTAACACAAAACACAACAAAGGAACAACTTACTGATTATCAAACTAATAAAGTTTTTCAACGAACTATTGATCAAGCATTCAACAATATAATGAATCATTTTCAAAACCGTCTTTCTCTTTTATTTTAAATTTAGTTTGACTTATTGTATTTTAGCTTAATCGTTTCTCATAAAAAATGATGACCTCGTGCATACACAAGAAGGAATAGGCTATATTTGAGAACTCCTAAAAAGACATTTCTTATAAAACTTAGTAGTTCGTTGATTTTTTACTTTTTTACCAAAAAGACAAAAAAGCACATTTATATTAGTTTGATAATCAATATTTTAACACAAAATGCAGTAGATCTGCAACTTATTGATTATCAAACTAATAAAGTTTTTCAACGAACTATTGAAAACTAATAAATCAATGTTTGGCAGCAAAAAAAGTATTACCGACCGCGTAAAAGAGTCCTTAACAGATTATCTAGACGATAAGTTTGAAGATTATCGTGGTCAAATTGCTTTAGATTTGGCGAGAGGTCTTGGCTCACTAGCTGGTTTGGTTGCGGTATGGAGTCTTGCCATTATTTCTGCAATGTTCCTTTCTATAGCCGTTGCTTTGTTATTAGGATGGTTGCTTTCTTTTTTCATGGCTTCTTTTGCATATACTTTAAGTTTTTTACTCATTGCTCTTGTTTTAATTGGGGCAGCTGCTTATATCATCAAACATCAAGAAAAATATATCATTACGCCTGTGTTTAATATTATGTCTAAATCATTGCGAACAAGTTTGGGGGTAGAAGAGGAAGAAATGCCTGAAGATCCCCACCCCAATGAAGATATTGATGCGCCTCCATTTAATGATAAAAACAAAGCTCCTCTTTCTATCAATGCCCCCATTAATCCTGACGATGACCTTTCTCCTGTGAAAACGAGTACGCCCCCACCGCCGCCTCAAAAGGAGCTATAAAATAGGATAAATCATTTATGTGTATTGCAATAGGATCGATTATTTTTGCCTCTCTCAAAAAATTTCGATGCAACATTAGTTAGCATGACGTGAAGTTCCTTAACTTTGTATTTTTAAGCTAGATTTGAGAAATAATATTGGTATTCATACTAGTATATACATTGTTGACACATAAGGTTGCAACAATAAAGTAGTTTCCCAATCGCTAACGACAATCAAAACATTTGCTCATATCATTAAGAATTGGGCAATCAATCAATTAGACATGAAGCGTAAGCCAAATAAAGAAGACAAACCTTTCAGCAAGTTTTACAAAAAAAAGCCTACTGATTATAATTTTGATGAGCCATCTTATTATGCCGATGCAGAAGAAAAACCTTCCAAGAAAAAACGAACTCCTCCTAAAACAGTAAAGAAGAAGTTTACACCCAAAGGCAAAGGAAATAAATTCTCAAAAAAAGAGGCTTCTCCAAAGACACACGAAGCACCTGTTGAGGAAAATATGCGCCTCAATAAATACATTGCACATGCTGGCATTTGCTCTCGAAGAAAAGCTAGTGAGTACATCAAACAAGGCTTGGTGACGGTCAATGACCTTGTGATAAAAGAAATGGGGTACAAAGTTCAAAAAGATGATGTGGTAAAATTTGAAGACAAGGTCATCCAGCCTACTAGAAATCACGTCTATATCTTGCTTAACAAGCCTAAAAATGTCATTACAACTCTGCAAGATGAAAATGGTAGAAAAACTGTTTTGGATTTTGTTTCAGATTTAACTCAAGAGCGTATTTATCCTGTTGGTCGTTTGGATCGAAACACTACGGGGCTACTTTTGTTAACCAATGACGGAGCCTTTGCTCAAAAATTATCTCATCCAAGTTTTGGGGTTTCAAAAGTATACAAAGCCAAACTGGATAAAGCGCTACATCCTGATGACTTGGAAAAAATTCGCAACACCTTGCAATTAGACGATGGTCCTGCGCCTGTCGATGCTATTGAATATGGAGAAAATAACAAAACCATTGGGATAGAAGTCCATATTGGTCGAAATCGTATTGTTCGCCGAATTTTTGAACACTTAGGATACGAAGTTGTAAAACTTGACCGAGTTCGTTATGCTTCATTAACCAAAAAGAATATTCCTGTTGGCAAATGTCGATTTTTGACAAAAAAAGAAGTCATCATCTTAAAACATCTTGCTTAGGCTCTTGTCATCCAATTTAATACTCTGTTGCTTTTTTAGTTTAATTATCAGCTTTCTAGCAGCAAGATCAACAAAAGCACATTTTACTAATAGACAAACAATACGTTTCTTAAGCAGAGTAATGCTAATTCGAATAACACTACTAAAAAAACATATATTATGAAACAAATCATCCAAACTAAAAATGCGCCTGCTCCTGTAGGTCCCTACAACCAAGCTGTTGTTGCCAATGGAATTTTGTATGTTTCTGGTCAAATTGCCATTAATCCAGAAACTGGAGAATTGGAATCTGGGGGCATAAAATCAGAAACCGAACGTGTCATGCAAAATCTTGCAGGCGTATTGGCTGAAGCTAATACAACTTTCGAGAATGTAATTAAGTGCACTATTTTTATGACGGATATGGGCAATTATGCTGCCATTAACGAAGTCTATTCTCGCTATTTTAATGACGATACAGCTCCCGCACGAGAAGCCGTAGAAGTCTCTAATTTGCCAAAATATGTCAACGTAGAGATCTCTTGTATCGCAACCGTTTAGGAACTTAATCAAATTATATTTTGCCCTTCAATTGGTATTATAAGCAGTAGACTAGGTAGGTTTGTCAAAAATCTTCTATCTTTGCCCGTGATTTAGACAACTAACTATTCACTTTTTCAAGTCATTTATCAATCATGATTATTGAAGATATTTTTGCAAGAGAAGTTTTAGACTCAAGAGGAAATCCTACTGTAGAAGTAGAAGTATATACCTCTAGTGGAATTATGGGTCGTGCGATTGTTCCTTCTGGAGCATCTACAGGAAAATATGAAGCTGTAGAACTTAGAGATGGAAATCAAGATCGTTACTTAGGAAAAGGCGTCATTGACGCTTGCATCAATGTAATGGAACACATTGCTCCTGAACTTATTGGTCACAGTGTTTTGGACCAAGGTATTATTGACCAAATCATGTTGGATTTGGATGGTACTCATAATAAAGAAAAATTAGGAGCAAATGCTATCTTAGCTATTTCTATGGCCGTAGCCAAAGCAGGAGCTCAAGAGGCTGGATTGCCTTTGTACCGTTATATTGGAGGTGTTGGTGCAACTACCTTACCTGTTCCAATGATGAATATTTTAAACGGAGGTTCTCATGCAGATAATTCTATTGACATTCAAGAATTTATGGTTATGCCTGTTGGAGCAGATACGTTTCACGAGGCATTGCGTATGGGGACAGAAATTTTCCATCACTTAAAGAAAGTACTAAAAAGTAAGAACCACTCTACCAACGTAGGAGATGAAGGTGGTTTCGCTCCAAATTTGGGCTCTAACGAAGAAGCCATCGAAACTATTTTAGTTGCTATCGAAAATGCAGGTTACAAAGCAGGAGAAGATGTCTTGATTGCTTTGGATGCAGCTGCTTCTGAGTTTTATAATGCAGAAGAAAAAGTATATCACTTCCATAAATCAGATGGCCGTAAGTTGACTTCGGGTGAAATGGTTGCTTTTTGGGAAGAATGGTGCAGCAAATATCCAATTGTTTCTATTGAAGATGGTCTAGACGAAGATGATTGGGAGGGCTGGAAATTGATGACTGAAAAACTAGGAAACAAAGTGCAAATTGTCGGAGACGATTTATTTGTAACCAATACAGAACGCTTGGCTAGAGGTATTGAAGAAAATACAGCTAATTCTATTTTGATCAAAGTGAATCAAATTGGAAGTATTACAGAAACCATTCAGGCAGTAAACATGGCACATAAATCCGCATATACTAGCGTCATGAGTCATCGTTCTGGAGAAACAGAAGATACAACGATAGCTGATTTGGCTGTTGCCTTAAATACAGGACAGATCAAAACAGGATCGGCTTCTCGCTCTGATAGAATTGCTAAATACAATCAACTACTCCGCATCGAAGAGGAGTTAGGAGATTCTGCTTACTATCCTGGTCGTTCAATTTTCAAGTTTTTAAGATAATTTGGGAATCTTGTATTCTTTATATAAAGATGGGGTGCCGCATAAAAATGTAGCACCCCGTTTTTTATTTTATTGCAAACACTTTTCTTGAATTATTTCCCAATTTAATATTTGAGTATTGGTCCATAATGTATCTAATATATTTTGAGTATTTAAGGATTTATGAGGAATATAAGCTAGAGAAAACACTGTTTCATTATCTGTGGGATTTGCCCAAATTAAATTCAATCCTCGGACAACTTGCTGTTGAGGTGGAATTAAAATCGTAATTGGAAAATTGGCAAAGCAAATAAAAGGCTGAATAGAAATATCTGTTGTTGAAACCATGAATTCAGCATCATATGAACAAGACATACTCCTTAATTTTATAGTATCCTTAGATTCATTATGAAAAACAACTTCGGTTTTTAATAGTAAACAGTCTTTAGGAAGAGTTGTTCTATTTTGCTTTTCATATGCTACGCATTCTACCCTAGAAGTAGTCATAAAAAAGTCGTCTTGTTTTATGATTTTATGTTCTTCTTCCCTTACTTCGCATCCAAGCAATAAGCAACTAATAAACAATGACACTCCAATCCATATCCATCTATTTTCTTTAAATAATCCTTTATTCATTCTTTTACTCATTGCTTCATAAAACATCAATTAATTTAATTAAGCTCGCCTTTATCTTGAATCTCAAGCTTTGCTACTAAAACCAAACAACATATCTCAAGAATAAATACAATAAAAATAACAGAGTAGCAACTAAAGTTAGTTTCATTGATCTAAACACTACTCATAATCTATCGCTGTTCTAGAAGCGGTTACCATTAACATTCCTTTACCGACTGTTTCGCAATCTAAATCAATTCCAATAACACCAAATCATCGAATCACGTGAATAGATTTTTTCCAAATCTTTGTTTTACTTTGAATCGACAGGAAATAAATTCCATTCTTATCAACATCTATTTCCCAAAAATAAGTTCCATATTGGTTTCCTAAGATAGCACGTTGCAACAACTGTCCTGTTGGACTATACAACTTTGCCTCAACTCGCTCATCTGTCCCCTCCTCAATTTCAATGCTTATGCTGCCTGTAGTTGGATTTGGATAAATCTGAATTGCCTCTTCTACTCTTTCCACACGCTTCGTATTTGAGAAAACAGAAAATGGCAAGCTACAATTGACATTGTTCTTAACCTCACACCAACGAGCAGTAAATTCTTGTAAATACAAATTAGCAATATCCGCATCATGAATAATTAAAGTATTCTCATCGTTACGTTCCTCCGCAGCTGTTGTCCAATTGTGAGAACCTGTAATAACCAAAGGGTCAGAATTTATATTACCTGCATCGACAACTGCATATTTGTGGTGCAACATCGTGCTATGGTTATCCGCCAATAAGTTAACCCCTTGCCCCGTCAACCAATTATATTCTGAACCAGGATCGTTGATATTTTCCATAATACCATGTTCCAAAGTTCCTGATTGATGTTCGTTGCGAATAGCTGTTCCCAGTTCATTTCTTGTATATGATAACAAGCAAAATTCAATGTCATTATCCGCAGAATAAAGACTGGATTCAATTTCGTTGGTTGTATTGTCAGAAGGTGAAAAGTAAGCCTCCACTAACCGACCACCAATATTAAATGTATGAGGCGTGTTATTCAATTTTTGAGCACCAACTTTTGAATTACTAGCGTTGTAACTTGCGGTATTACTCCCCCACATTTCTTCAAATTCTAAGATATAGGCTTGCGCCAATGCTTGGTCTTGAATCAAAACAGAATTATTATAATTGGTATACATATCTGTATACGTCCAATTACAGGATCCAGTCCAAACCCAAGAATTGTTAACACTATGGGCATCTATAACCATAAATTTATTGTGCATCAAATCGGCTGTATTGGCATAAAAAACAGGAAATGCAAGGGTAGAATTATTCAAAGCAGCATTGCTAGTAATTGCTCCACTATTGGCAATATAACGAACTTGCACCCCGTTGCTTTGTGCATTATTTAATGCTGTTACAATGGCACTTCTTGTATTATTATAGACAGCAATATCAATACTAGTTGTCGCCTGATTAATCCTACTAATAATTTCATTTTCAATATTACTTCCTCCTGAATTAATGTAAGGAATCGAACCATTGGAGTACAAAGGGTCAATACCTTGATTAAACATTACATGAATCACTCCTGTAGAATTAGACTGTGTACTGTAGTATCCTGTTGCTCCCCAAATTGTATCGGTTCCATTGGTTACAAATGGTCGAACATAATAAAAAGTAGCTGCCTGAAGATGGTGTAGTGTAACTTGATAATTAGATGCATTCTTGGTTGGGGATGCCTCTTGTACGCCTATCTCCAAATTAGGAGTTAAACCGTATTGCACAGCAGCTTTTCCTGCCCAACTACTTTCCCAACAAAGCTGAAAACTATTTTGTGTAATTTGCTTCTGTTGGATATGATTAATTTGTTTTTGAGCCAGTAATAAATTGGGAAGTGCAAAAATTAAAAGTAAAAATTGTTTCATTTTGTTCTGTTCAAATTAATTGTTAAAGTATCAATTACCTACCAAGTTCATGCTTTAGGAAGCTGAAACACGTAATATTTGTATTATTTTTGTTAGTAGTTAGCTACGCTGCTACTTCGTGGTCGTTGATTATTATTCGCTACGCTCATGAGAGCGCAAGGCTAGTTCCCTGCTGTCATGAGATTACTATCGCTTAGTTGTTTACTTTTTTAGCTCGCTGCGCTCGTGAGAGCGCAAGCTTAGTTAGCAAAAAGACAAAAAAGCACATTTAATATTAGCTTGATAATCAAAACCTTAACACAAAACGCAACAAAACCATAATTCGTTGATTGACAAAACAATAGAAATATTATCTACTTAAAGTTACATCAAGTAATTTTGAATCGTTATATAGGACAAGTATTTTATCTAAAAAAATAATCATGAAAACATCTTTCCTTTTCTTATTCTTCTCTCTTTTAGCCAGTTACAACTACGGGCAAGCTCTAACGACAGATTGGGTCACCTCTATTCCAGGAGATGCCTTTGAGCAAAATAGCAATATGGCACAGTCTCCTTGTGGTGACATTTATACCGTTGGCTTTTTTCAAGGCGCTTCATTTGGTTCGTTAAGTAGTGCTGGAATCGAAAAAGGCTTTATTTCTAAATACAATGAACAAGGGCAACTTCTGTGGTTAAAACAACTCGCTGGCAATAGCATTGATCGCATTAATAGTATTACTATTGGCAACGATAATGAAATCTATATTGTTGGAGAGTTTAGAGGTACTTTCCGATATAATAATGATAGTTTGGTTAGTTTTGACGAACTAGATGTTTTGATTGCAAAAATAGACAGTTCTGGAAATTTTCAATGGGCAACTAGCTTAACAGGATGGGGACAAGAAAGCGCCTACGATGTTTCTATATCTAACAATGGGCAACTTATCGTTACGGGATATTATGAAAATAATTTAACGATAGGTGCTTTTAGTCTGACAGCAAACAACTTAAGGGATATATTTATTGTATCCATTGATCAACAAGGTAATCCTGTTTGGTTAAAAACATTGAGTGGGCCGGGAATTGAGTATGGTCGATCTATTGCTATTGATAGTAGCAATAATATCTATGTTGCTGGAGCCTTTAGAGACGCCTTATACCCCAATAGCGCTACTACGGTTTATGGATTTGGAAGCTACGATGCTTTTTTAGCAAAATACGACGCTACAGGGCAATTCTTGTGGATCAAGGTAATGGGTGGTCCTAGTGTAGACGAAGGGTATTATGTTAACATTGACAGTAAGCAAAACCCTGTCCTTGTTGGCTGGTATGATCGCTCTATGCAAATTGATACGTTTATCTTAAATGGTGCAAAAGAAGAAGATGGATTTGCTGTAAAATTTTCACCCAACGGAGACTTAACATGGGCATTCCCATTGGCTGGGACATTTGATGAACGAGTGTATGCCGTTGACTTTGATTCAGATGATAATATCTATCTCTTGGGAACGGTCGATAGTTTGTTGGTGATAGGTGGGGATTCTTTAACCAATCGTCACTTAAATCGCCCCACAGATATATTTGTTATCAAAATAGATGAGAACTCAAATTACAAATGGGGGCAAACGTTAGGACATTACTACAACGACTTCTGTTTTGATTTAATCGTTCATGATCCGACTACAGTATACATCGTAGGAAGTTATCAAGACACCTCTATCTTTGTCAACGATACTTTAATAAGTCAAGAAGGATACGATGTATTTTTGGGTCGATTTAGTATGGACACAACCGTCTCTATCCATCAAATATCCAACAACTCTGATATCGCAACTATTAACCTCTATCCCAATCCCGCTGTTCAACTCCAAAGCACTTTAGAGTATACTCTAACTCAGTCTACCGATGTTATCATTAGTGTTTACGATCTTTTAGGACAAGAACTGCACAAAAAAATATTTAAAAACCAACCCGCAGGAGTTTATCACACTCCCATTCAGCTCCCGCAACAAGCTTCCTCTATTTACTTTGTTCGGATAGAAACCAAGTCTACGACTCAAGTATTAGAATTAGTTAGTCCTTAAAAACCAACTGAAATTAGAGCACGAAGTGCTGTTTAAAAAGCAAAAGAGGCGTTCGGAAATTTCTGAACGCCTCTTTTAGTTACTAAAAACAATTATTATTTAGAGATTACTAATTTCTCCGTTTTGATTAGCTTTCCACTATTATCAGTCATCACTACAAAATAAGTACTGTTTGACCAATTGTTGATCATAATTTCAAGACTTCCACTACCTTTGCTTTGTTCTTGGCTATAAACAGACTTACCATTTGCATCCAAGATAGCAATATTAACAGCTGTTGCCGATGTTTGATAACGCACTTGAACCAAAGAAGAAGCAGGGTTTGGATTTACAGACAAGATTGGACCTAAACCAGTAGCTGTTCCTAACGATACAGGGGCACGACCATCTACTCCTGATCCACATCCTTCCAAAACAAAGTTCTCTGCACAGTTTACACTACAACCATTCGCATCTGTTACATTGACAACATGCTGACCTGCATTTAAGTTTGTAAAGACACCTGTTGCATTAGACAAAGTCGTTGCTGTTGTAAAGTTAGCTAAATCGATAACATAAGGAAGTGTTCCTCCTGTTATATTCAAAACAGCAGTACCATCGTTTCCTGCACAAGTTTCATCAGAACTAGCAACTAAATTAACACTAACTGGATCAGGATCACTAACAGTTGCCGTTACGGTTACTTCACAGCCATTAGCATCTGTAATGGTAGCCGTATATACACCAGCGCAAAGATTAGCAATAGAAAGACCTATTTGACCATTGTTCCATACTACAGTGTAAGTGTTAGAACTATCTCCACTGATAGCTACAGTAGCTGTTCCGTTACAATCACCTTCACAAGAAGGACTAGTAGTAGTTGTTGTTGCTGTGAAACCAGGAACGCCAGGAATAACAATAGTTGTATCGTATAAACAATAGTTCATATCACAAACGCTGAAGGTATACGTACCTGCTGCTAAGTTGGTAAATGTTGGACTACTTTGTGATTGACCATTGATATAGTATAAGTAATTTCCATCACCACCTGTTGCAGAAATTGTAATACTACCATTTGCTAAGCCACAAGTTGCTGGTGTTACTGAAACCACTCCAATATTGATAGGATCTGGTTCGCCAACAGTTGCCGTAGCCGTAGCACTACAACCATTTGCGTCCATTACAATAGTATTATATGTCCCGACACCTAGATTGGCAAAAACACCTGAGCTTTGGAAATTAACACCATCTATAGAATATAAATAGGGTGCGGTACCTCCTGTTGCTGTTACAGTAACAGAACCTCCACTATTAGTAGAGTCCATTACATTAGTAGAATTAGATGGACAAGGCACATCTTGACCTGCTGCCGTTGCAGATAAAGGCACTACATTTCCTCCAATAACAAACGTATGTCCAGAACAAGCAGGAGTACAACCATTTGCATCTTCTACCCACACACTATAAGATCCTGGTGTTAACGTATTAAAAATACCTGTTGTATTGGAGAAAAATTCACCTGTTGTCCAATTTACCAATTGATAGTTATAAGGAGCAACACCATTACTTGCAACCAATACAGCACCACCATCATTACTAGAACATGTAACATCATTGGTTGATACAATATTAACATCAATACTATCACAAGGAACAGAGTTATCTTGAACAGAAATTGTAAAAGTGTATATATTTTGACCTACTATCGGGCAATAATCATCGGATACAGTCACTGTAAAAGTATGTATGCCTACATCGCTTGAAGATGGCGTCCAACAGAATGTTCCTGTAGCATGAGGCGTTCCTCCTGTTGTAAAAATAGCTCCAGCAATGCCATTATTCCAAGATAAAGATGTTGTCTGTCCTCTATCTGGATCAGTTGAAAATACATCAAAACACAATTGAGTTCCAACAGTAGCTGTTGTCGAAAAGTCAGTTGTATTGTTAATTCCACTTAATGTAGGAACATTATTAGAACAAGGAACAGCTGTAAATTGAATATCGCGGATAATTTCTCCAATAAAAACACCATTTCTATATTCCTTTACAGACACACAGAAAACACCAACTTGAGCAACATCTGGTGTAAATGAAATAGCTCCAGTAGCAGGATCAATCGTTACGCCATTAGTAGTACTTAATGGAGCTGTTGCACTATATCCAGCAGCATAACCAACTGTCGTACTAGAATCGTCCATGCAATCCACTAATGAATAGACTAAATCATCTCCATCAGCATCTGACGCTCCATGATTGTAAAAAACAGGTTGACCAACACAGCCAAAAGGCACTGGGTCATTTGTAAATATAGGTGAGTTGTTGCACAAAGCAGGGTCTACGATTTCTGTTTCCACATAAATACGCTCACCACTTGGTGAATTCAATGTTGTAATGGCATTGTTTCTACAGCAATTAGAGTAGCTCAAAGTCACATTACTACACCCTGCAGGCAGAGTAAGGATTCCTTGAAATTTATACTCTTCAATTCCATAAACACCATTGCCTCCATTACAAGCTGTTCCAACAATACCTGGACAAGACGGTGTAATTTCTTGCATGCTAACTTGAGACAATCTCACCGATCCAGAACCACAAACAGCGGCCCAGTTGACATTCGTTGTTTGAGGTACTCCAATACCATTACAGTCTCGATAAAAAGTCAAATTAATTTCATATTGATTGTTACCCACGCAACGATAAGTAAGGTCTAGTCCCATGGAGTGAGAGGCACTAGCTTCTGAAGAAAAGAACAGTAGAGTTCCTAAGCAACAGATTAATTGCAAAAACTTTGAAGTTGATTTAAACATAAACGATTACTTTAAAAGGTTCTAAATTTTGTTTTAAAAGTGCGATTAAATATATCATATTGATAATGACACTCTAATAACGTGTCATTTTTCAAAAATGTGCCAGCAAAGATATAAATTTATTTATTTTTTCTTAGTAATTGCTAAGCTTCTTTTCAGCTATTCAAATGTATAAAAAAACTTAATAAGAAAAGAATACAAAACAGCTTCAACATAGATTAAAACAAATACAATAACAAATGATTATCAATTAATTAAAAACAATTTCATAGACAATCAAAACGTTATTTTTTTTTAAATATTTATCCAAAAGTTCATAAATGAAAAAACAAATAAAAGATGATTTCAATTATCATTTTTAGCGAAAAATTATATTATTTTTTTCCTCTAAAACTGGTTCTATTTTCTATTTTGAAGTCCTAAATTTAAGTCTCAGAAATGCCTCAATGCTTGACTATATGCTTGTTTCACGTCAAGTATCCTCCTATTAATTTTTCTTTATTTTAAAACATTTTCTCAGCCCTAATTTCACTTATAATTGCTACAACTTTGTCTAAAAAATTTGATAATTAAAGTGCTGGAAAGAAAATTGTCAACGACTAAATTTTATTGCAAATGGCTTGTCTGAAACATTAGGCTAAAAGAAAAATTGAAACAAATAGGCTTGACAGTCCCCCCTGTTATGCGTGAGCTTGCATCCCAGTTTTTTAGTTTGAGCAAACTATGAAATAACTGCCTCTAAATTCTTGTGCTGGTTAAACTATATTCAACACCAAATCCCGTCATCCTCAACTCAATGACGTTGTTTAAATTTACGTTTTTCAATCCCTTTATATAATAATAGAAAATAGCCCAGAGTAGGTTGCTCTGAGCTATTTGATTTTCGTAAGTTTGGTAAATACTCATCGAAAGTTGGTTATGTTTGTTCGTTACTGTTATAAACGCAATTGATATGCCAAATAGTTTAAAACGATACGTTAAGAATTACTTAAAAAATAAATTGATTCGATTCATTTAATAGTTCAAACAAACTTTCTCGCTCATTTTCCTCTCGAATTATCAGGCAAAAAACTCCCAAATTCTTCAACAAAACGGTTCAACAAGACTTAATCCTTATTTTTGTTTAACTTTTTAACTAAAAAATTAAACACAACATAACTAAATAAAAACCAACACTTTAAAGCAAAAATAATTGTACCTACATTTAATTTTGTTTAAGTTTTTTGCAAATTACTTTACACAAAACTTGTTTTCTGTTTAACTTTGAGTTATATTTGTTTCAACAAACAAAGGGTGATATTACTCAGAACAAAAAAATAATACATTATGTCAGCGATCAATTTCACACAAGAAATCTCTAATCTAGAAGGTGTATTAAATAATTTTGCATTTAAACTTACCAGAAATAGAGAAGACTCAAAAGATCTTTATCAAGAAACGGCATATAGAGCTTTAGTTAATCAAGATAAATTTCGAGTAGGAACTAATCTTAAAGCATGGTTATTTACAATGATGCGTAATATCTTTATCAATAACTATCGAAAAAAGATCAAAAGAAATACTATCCTTGATTCTACTGACAATCAATTTTTCTTGAACTCTGGTGGACCAGCCATCTTAAATGGTGCTCATTCTTCTATGATGATGGATGAATTAGAAGAGTTGGTCGATGAGCTACATGATAGTACTCGCATTCCTTTTATGATGCATTATTATGGTTACAAATATCAAGAGATTGCTGAACAATTAGATCTACCTTTGGGTACAATAAAAAGTCGCATTTTCTTTGCTCGCAAGGAACTAAAAGGGGCTGTCTTATCTAACTACAAAAACGTTTTGAGCAGAACGGCTTAATTGAGAATAAAAACACTTTAATACAAGTATTAGTTTGCTTAAACTACGTCGTAACAAGCGAAAATCAAGCGAATAACCGATAAATATAATAGCGTTTTCAACAAATGTTGAAAGCGCTTTTTTTATAAAAAAAACTATTTATGGGAACCTTATTTTTAATCTTTTGTTCTTCTTATCAAATCCAAATTATATTGGTATACTCAATCCAAATAAACATAAGTACTTAATAGTAGTAGTTAGTTATCTTGTTAACCATTACCATTTTAAAAAATTATAAAAACACTGTCGAAAAACTAGTATCTAGTTTGGGTTTCTATACTCCTTGATTCAAAGTAATTCCTGCTTGTTGTTTATTGTGAATCAAGCTGTTTTAGTTCAATCTATTGAATCTTAAATGGCGCTCTATCTTCACAGAACACCTTTGCCTATATGCATTAGAAATATGTTTAAATATTAGCTTCTGCAAAATTTGTTTTTTGTTTAACTTTAAAGTATCTTTATTTAAACACAAAAATTAATCCGCCAATTAAAGCAAAACTTACAATTATGACTACTATCGATTTTAACGAGGAACTTTCTAAGTTAGAAGAAGCTCTTAGTAAATTCGCATATAAGTTGACCAAAAATAAGGATGATGCCAAAGATTTATATCAAGAAACGGCTTATCGAGCGTTGACCAATCAAAATAAATTTCGTGTAGGCACAAATCTAAAAGCCTGGTTATTTACGATGATGCGAAATATTTTTATCAATAACTATCGAAAGAAAGTAAAAAGAAATACAATTCTAGACTCTACCGACGACCGTTTTCACCTCAACTCTAGCGGTCCTGCTATTGTGAATGATGCCGATTCATCTATTATGATGAAAGAGCTACAAAATTTAATGGACAAATTGGAAGATCATATCCGAGTTCCTTTCTTGATGTATTACTATGGATACAAATACCAAGAAATTGCCGAGCAATTAGATGTTCCTTTAGGCACTGTTAAAAGCCGTATCTTTTTTGCGCGTCAAGAATTAAAAGATGCTATCTTAAAGAATTACAAAGAAGTTTTAAATAGAACTAGAACTGCTTAATCTCCTGCTCCCTAAAAATGTAAATTTGTCTATAATTGGAACAACTGGCTGTCTCATATTGAGGCAGCCAGTTGTGTTTATAACCTTCCTCTCCTTCAGCAAAACTATATTAGACTTAAGCTCAAAAGCTCCCCAAAAACGCCTATTTCAAAGCTCTATTTTTGTTTAACTTTTATTTAACCATGCTTAAAACTTCATCATAAAAACCTAAAAAACAAACCTTTAAAACATAAATAGATGTATAGACATTAATTGTTGATAAATCTATTTTTGCTAAAAACTTGCTTTTCGTGAAATGGTACATTACCTTTATTCCAACAAACGAAACAACCTATTTTTATATAGTCAAAGAATACATTATGTCAACAATAAATTTTAGCAGAGAGATTTCAAATCTAGATAGCGCCTTAAGCAATTTTGCCTATAAATTGACTCAAAATAAAGAAGATTCCAAAGACTTGTGCCAAGAAACTACTTATAGAGCCTTGGTTAATCAAAGCAAGTTTCAGGTAGGTACGAACCTAAAAGCATGGTTATTTACGATGATGCGCAATATTTTTATTAATAATTACCGCAAGAAGATAAAACGCAATACTATTTTAGATTCTACCGATAACCAATTTTATTTGAATTCTGGAGGACCTACCATTCTTAATGATGCAAACTCTTCTATTATGATGAACGAACTACAAGAATTGGTCAACAAGTTAGATGACAAAACTAGAGTTCCATTTATGATGCATCATTATGGATACAAATACCAAGAGATTGCGGAGCAATTAGATGTTCCATTGGGAACCATCAAAAGTCGCATTCATTTTGCTCGCAAAGAGTTAAGGAATGCTGTCAAAAACAACTATAAAATGTTCCAATTTTAAATAATCATTAGAATTAAAAATGCAGGCTATTTCAACGATGTTTGGAATAGCCTTTTTTGTTTTTTATCCACCTTTTTGTTCTAGTTTTTTCATCTCATTTTTTGTTAAACAAAAACGTTAAACAAAAAAAATTGCTTCCCCCTAAAAAAAGCCCACACAGCACCTAACAAACTAACAATCAAAACATTTAACATGTTTTAACAAAAGTTACCGTTTAACATGTTTCACAAAAAAGTTCCACAAAACTTGATTTTTGTGGAACTTTTCTATAGCTTTGTATTAACAACAAACGGAAATCACATTAGTTAACACTCAAAAAAATACATGTTATGTCAACAATCAATTTTAGCAGAGAAATTTCGAATCTAGAAGGTGCATTGAGTAATTTTGCATTTAAGTTAACTAAAAATAGAGAAGATTCTAAGGACCTATATCAAGAGACAGCATATAGGGCATTAGTCAATCAAAAGAAATTTCGAGTAGGAACTAACCTAAAAGCGTGGTTATTTACGATGATGCGCAATATCTTTATCAACAACTATCGTAAAAAAATGAAGCGCAATACAATTTTAGATTCTACAGATAATAACTTTTATCTTAATTCTGGAGGACCTATCATTGTTAATGATGCTGATTCTTCTATTATGATGCGCGAGCTGCAAGAACTGGTGAACAAATTAGAAGACAACATCCGTGTTCCCTTTATGATGCATTACTATGGCTACAAATACCAGGAAATTGCCGAGCAATTGGATTTGCCTTTGGGAACTATCAAAAGTCGTATTT
Organism: Aureispira sp. CCB-QB1; assembly: GCF_000724545.1. Classification (GTDB taxonomy): domain Bacteria; phylum Bacteroidota; class Bacteroidia; order Chitinophagales; family Saprospiraceae; genus Aureispira. The sequence goes on from NZ_JHBV01000030.1 coordinate 114,675, forward strand.
TCTTTGCTCGTCAAGAGCTAAAGAATGCTGTTCTTAAAAATTACAAAGGCACGTTAGGAAGAACTGCTTAGTAATTTTAATCAAACAGTTTATATAGGAGCAGCTTCAACAAATTGTTGAAGCTGCTTTTTCTATTTTAAACCATACCAAACTAGCTCTACACTATAAACACTGCTCCTTTTTTTTGTGTTTTTTGTGGAACACTTCAACATTAAACAAATAAAAAAAAAACAATTCCATATAAAACAATCAAACAAGCCCAATTAACTAATAATCAACAAACTAAAACCAAAAATAGAGAGTAAAAAAGCATTTATTGTTTACACTTAAACACAAAAACATTAAACAAAATTTGCTTTTTGTTTATTTTTACCCTATCTTTGTTTAAACAAACGGAGAGTTATTTTACTCAAAAACAAAAAATACTATATTATGTCAACGATCAATTTCGCAAAAGAAATCTCTATTTTAGAAAATGCATTAAGCAATTTTGCATTTAAGCTAACTAGAAATAGAGAGGAATCTAAAGATCTTTATCAAGAGACGGCATATAGGGCTTTGGTTAATAAAGATAAGTTTCGAGTAGGAACCAACCTCAAGGCATGGTTATTTACGATGATGCGCAATATCTTTATCAACAACTATCGCAAAAAAATGAAGCGCAATACAATTTTAGATTCCACAGACAATAATTTTTACCTTAATTCTGGAGGACCTACCATTGTCAATGATGCTGATTCTTCTATTATGATGAACGAGTTACAAGGACTGGTGAACAAATTAGAAGACAACATTCGTGTTCCTTTTATGATGCACTACTATGGTTACAAATACCAAGAGATTGCGGAGCAATTAAATTTGCCTTTGGGAACTATCAAAAGTCGTATTTTCTTTGCTCGTAAAGAGTTAAAGAGTGCTGTTCTTAGAAATTACAAAAGCGTTTTAGGAAGAACCGCTTAGTAATTTAGATTAGTAGTTCGTTTATTTTTTACTTTTTACCAAAAAAATAAAAATCACATTTTTATTTTTTTGATAATCAAACTAATAAATCTTTTCAACGAACTATTACTAGATCAAACAGTTATATATAGGAGCAGCTTCAACAATTTGTTGAAGCTGCTTTTTTCTTTTCTACAAACAGTTTATTCTTCATCTATAACATAATCTACAGAGCGTATTTGGGCAATATATTTAATGACTCTTTTCATAAATAAAGGCGTTATATGATGTGATAAAGAAGGCTTATCTACTAAAAGAATTTCGTACAAAACAAACTCTTCTACCATCTCATGATCTAAACACAAACCAAAAGCATTCATAACAGGATAGTTTCGCTTGTCATCTTTCTTCAAGTTGGTATAAGTCATATACGTTCCTATGATGGCTTCCATTTCTTGTTGAAATAAATAGTCGGTCACTTCTTGTTGTTCTTTGATATATTGGTAATCTGTATCATAATTCCAAACTGCTTTATACATTCCATAAGTCAACCAAATACCTTCAGCAGTTACTACAACTGTTTCTCCATCTTTGTAAATGTACATGAGTGGATCAAATCCCCAATTCCTGTAATACCATTGCCCCTGTTGTTCGTATACCTCAACCAATCGCTTAATCAATCTAGGATGATTTCTATTGTAAATATGTGCTAGTGTCAAGGTATAAAGAGCAGAATCTATTTGACCTTTTTTTAATAAAATTTCGGCAGAAAGCCATCGAGCTAGATAATCAATAGGATTTAATTCAATTGCTTTATTTAGCCAAGTTGCCGCTTTTTTGTAATTTTTTTCTTCGTAATAACTCTCACCAATCCAAGTATAAACTTGTGCATGTTGAGGATTTTTCTTCAATATTTTATGATAATAACGACGAGCTTTTTCATAATTAGGATTCTCTATACTTACAATATCTCTTGCCTTCTCTCGCCAAGCAATTTGTTCTTCGGTTTCAGTATCTTTATACTCTAATTGATGCTCTCTCCCATCTATTGCTTGAATATACGCCCCATGCGGCAATACTTTTCGCTCTTTCGCAGGTACTTCCCCATACAGTTGCTCTAGTTCATACTGCGTAGGCGATGCTTCCATAAAAGTCAAGATTTCTAATGGAGTAGATAATTGAACTTGTGCATTGGTCAACGAGAAAGTGGCAACAAGAAAGAATAAGGATAAAAGTAACTTCACGAGCTTAGAACTAAAGGTTAAAAAGAATCGTTTTCTAGCAAATGCTCAACTATTGAATACAAGTTGTGCTTGAAAACTACTTTAATTGTCATTTTAAGTCTTTTTTTATCGAAAAACTAAAAACTACGAACTATTACTACTAAATGTACATTTTTTTGTTATAATTTTAACTTTACACAAAACCTTTACACCTTTTCCTGCGTACTAAGTAAGGTGTAATAAAACACCAATCTATTAAAAGGTGTTTTGGGTAAGTTTAATATTTTGAGTCTAATATAGAAATTTTTTGAGTCGTATGGACGTTGAGTTGGGCATAAATAAATTAGAACAATTGTTGTTCCCGCTAGGCTACAAACAAGATTTGAGCCAATCCAAACCAATTTTTTGGAAAAAGATAAACCAAAATGATTTGCGTAGCCCTTATGCATTTAGTTTGGTCATTATCACTTTAGATGAATTCACAGTTTTTATAGAAGGGCTTAACGAACCTAGGCTAAAACGTGCTATTGATGCTGGAATCATCGAAATCAACTCTCCTGAAGATGTAGAAGCGCTCAAAGAAATTGTATTCGAAACAACTTTAGACAATCAACAAAAACTAGAAACTGTTTTGCCATTTTTCGAAGAACAATTAAATGTTATTGAAACAGAGCCTATTTATTCCAAAGTCTATAAGCGTGCCTTGGCTAATATTGAACTTTTGATCGAAGCAGCCAATGAAGTGGAGTATTAAATACACCCCATATACAACTACAAAAATAGTTAAACTTAAATTAAAATTTTGAAGAAACTTTTAATTTAAGCACTTTCTCTTTATATTTATAGATTATAATATCTACTTATTCTTATTAGTATTTGTGGATAAAATAATCCACCTAAAAATCACTCATTCATTACCAAACATGAAAATTTTTCTTTTAAAATATCTTTGTTTACCAATTATCTGCTTCACTAGTGGTTATTCATACTTATTTTTGAATAATCAATCGATGCTTTTAAACGAGGACTTTGTAAAAAGAAAAGGACCTCAAGAGAAGCGAGTAGTGATTCACAATGCTAAAAATAACTCCACACAAGTAGTAATCATCGATCCCCCAAAAGATGCTTCTAAAGAGAAAAAAGAAAAGGATTTTGCAAATAAAGACAAAAATATGCTGCCTGATGTAGAGTTCTTGAAATTTATCATCGACAAGAGCAAAGAAGGAATTCCTGTTTTAAAATTTGACGGTTTCTGGGCTGCCTTTAGCTAAAAATATTTCCATATATATACGATATCAAACAACTGCCTCAAAAGACAGTTGTTTTTTTATTTGGCTTTGCTTCTTTTAGTTTCTTGAATTAAGAAGTTCAAATCAGAGAACAGACCAAACAGATAGCTAAATTTTATACGACAAAACTCATTGCGACCTAGCCATAGCAATAGCAATAGAGTATAATTTTTTTGCCAACACCTTACACAAAAAATCCTATACCAACCCAAAGGCTAGTATAGGATCTATTTATGTCTCTAAACAGCTAAAAATTAAGCGTTAGATGTTTTTATTTACTATTCTTGAAGAATGAATCAACAAACTCTCGCTTATCAAACTCTTGCAAATGATCCATTCCCTCTCCTACTCCAATGTATTTAATTGGAATATTAAACTGATCGCTAATTCCAATAACAACCCCTCCTTTTGCTGTTCCATCTAATTTGGTTACCGTTAAAGCCGTAATTCCGTCATTTGTCACAGATGCAAAATGTTTTGCTTGTTCGTAAGCATTTTGCCCTGTAGAACCATCTAACACTAACATGACCTCATGAGGAGCCCCAGGTATTTGTTTGCCAATAGATTTGTTAATTTTCTCAAGCTCCCGCATCAATCCTTTTTTGTTGTGCAAACGACCAGCAGTATCAATAAAAACAACATCATGTCCATTTTCTTTGGCATGGCGAACTGTTTCATAAGCAACGGCAGCGGGATCAACATTCATTCCTTTGCTATAAAAATCACAACCAACACGGTTAGCCCAAATTTCTAGCTGATCTACTGCTGCGGCACGAAATGTATCTCCTGCCCCTAACAAGACTTTCTTCCCTGCTTCTTTATATTTATTGGCTAATTTTCCGATAGAAGTTGTTTTTCCAACACCATTTACACCAATCACCATAATAACATAAGGCTTAACACCTTCAGGAACTTCATAAGTAACAGAATCGTTAGAATTATTAAGCGCCAACAACTGAACGATTTCATCACGTAGAATTTCGTTCAATTCTTTCATAGTTACATATTTGTCACGTGCAACACGATCTTCAATACGTTTGATGATTTTGATTGTTGTCTCTACTCCCACATCCGAAGCAATTAGAATATCCTCTAAGTCATCCAAGACCTCTTCGTCAACAGTATTTCGACCAGCAAAAGTAGTGGCTACTTTAGAGAAAAAACCTTTTCTTGATTTTTCTAATCCTTGATTTAGGTCTTCTTTAAGTTTTTCCTTTTCTTCCTCTTTTTTGCCAAAGAGCTTATTGAAAAATCCCATAGTGTGTTCAATTATTATGAAAGTGCGTTTAAATTTTAAGCTTTTGAAGCTAAAATTTAGACCTGCTCTAAAAGTGGGTGTAAGCACAAAAAGCTTCCCCAAGAATAAGGAGAAGCCTGTTGTATATTATTATTAATTTTAGAAAGCTTGATTATTTAGCTTTAAAAAACTCGTTTACTTGATCTTTGTGAATGATTACTTCTTTATAAGAAATCTTTCCAGTAATTGGATCTTTCACAGATTTTACGCATTTAACGTGATCTTTTCCTGAACCATTCTGAGCACGTTGCCCAGCTCTCTGGTTTTTTGATACTTTCTTAGCCATAATTATTTGATTTCTTTATGTATAGTATATTTTTTCAAGATAGGGTTGAATTTTTTCAACTCCATACGATCAGGTGTGTTTTTACGATTTTTCATCGTGATGTAGCGAGAAGTACCTGGCATACCAGTTGATTTGTGTTCTGTACATTCTAAAATAACCTGAACTCGATTACCTTTACTCTTCTTAGCCATAGCTTATAATGATTTTAATCTTTTCGAGAATTGCCAACTTGTTCGTTGCTAATAAAAATTAAGCGAACTGTTCTTATTTAATAACAGAAGAAAGTTTCACTTTTTTGTTATTCAAACCTTCTGGTTCGTAAGTGATAGAGTAAGACTTGTGTCCATTAGCATCAACATGCTCTACTCTTCTATACCCACGTTTCGCATTTTTAGCAGCCTCTATACTTTTTGCATCTTCTACCCATACTTTAGGATCAAAACCAGCAGCTAATTGTTGCTTTAGATACTTAAACGTGCCAATTTTTTCCATATTACGCAACGCTCTAGTAGTCAATTTCAATTTAATCCAAGCATCAATCTCTCTAACATAAATACGTTTTGTTTGTAGATTTGGATTGAAGCGTCTTCTTGTTCTACGCTTTGAGTGAGAAACATTGTTACCTACTAGAGGTTTCGTTCCGGTTAATTGGCATATTTTAGACATGACTTTCTTCTAATTTAAAACGTCCCGACACTAAGATTGGACGGGACTGATTGTTTTATTATTATCTCCTATTTTAGTGACTTCAGAGGGAGTCGAACCCCCAACCTTCTGATCCGTAGTCAGATGCTCTATCCAATTGAGCTATGAAGCCGGTGCTAATCAGCGAAAAAACCAAGTTTATTTTGTATTGCTTATCTCGCTAAGCGGTTGCAAATATACGCACAGTTTTTAAATCTGCAAACTTTTGGCAAAAAAAAATCATTTTTTTTCAAAGTTTTTTTTTGATTGCCCATAAAACCAAATTACTTCTGAGCATATACTTGTTTCATAACAACAAGAGGCTGTTTCATTTAGTTCGAAACAACCTCTTTTATTTTATATTTTTTTTAGTTAGGAATCTTAGCAAAAAATTATTCCTTGAAGAACTTTGGTTTTTCTTGATGTTTCGCTTTGCCTTGTGTAGAATGTTTGCCTTCGACTGTTTTGGTGGCGTGAGGAACCAACATCAATCGTTCTTTGCTAATTAACACCCCTGTTGCAGAACAGATACCATATGTCTTATTTTTGATGCGAATCAAAGCATACTCTAGATTTCGAATAAACTTTTGTTGACGAGCTGCCAACTTGCTCAAATGCTCTCTTTGCCAATTAGAAGCGCCATCATCGAATGTTCCTGCACGATTTTCATCTCCACTATTGTTCAATTCTTGTAATTGGTCCTTCAAATCATCTAGCTGTTGTCTAGCATCTGCCAATTTTTCATTAATCATGATTTCAAACTCCGCTAAATCTTCATCACTATATCTAGTTCTCTTTTTATTCTCTTCACTCATAGATGTCTATTTTAAGTTCTATAAATAATTTATTTGGGTGATAATTTATATGTTTCATTACAACCTCACTAATTAAACTCTACCAATAGAGCGGTGCTACTTTTGAGAGGTTTATGATTAAAAAAGGATAGACTTACTTCTCTAGAATTATAAATAAGTCAATAATATTTGTAAAAAACAATAAAACAAAACGTTTCACTTGTTCTACTCTAGTAATGCACAAGAAACGGACAATTATACCGCAAAGTTTCAAAAATTAGAAATTAATTTCATTATTTTTTCATTACCCGACAGTTCATTTGTGGTCATATTAACTTTACAGCATATTGTTGCAAATAAAACAAAAAGAAGTAAAATCATTCTCCTTCAAATAGTTAACCAAACACAAAAACGACAGTTCTCTATGGTTAACTGCCTATTATGCATGCAATTTTCTTACCAATTATTATTATCCATAAAATGTACCCTTCCTGGCAAAAAGAGACCAAATAGTTACAATAGCCCTAGTAGTTAAAGAATTTGTTAATTTTATGTTGAGTGCTTGTTATTTTTTTCTATACCCAACAACACCTTTATTTTAACCATTCATGGCAAAAGTTGTTTTTTTTAATAGGTGTAGAAGTTGTTTAAAAAGCATCTTATTTTTTAAACAACTTCATACAAACTCCCTACAACGATTTTTTTTGTACGCTTTAAAGCTTCTCTTTGATAAACGTTATAAAACTAGACAAACGGTTTAAGGTCTCTTCTTGCCCCAAAATTGCCATTATTTCATAAACACTAGGTCCCCCCATTTCTCCTGACAAGCCCAATCTAAAAATAGGCAGTACCTCTCCTTTTTTCTCTTCAATTAAAGGTTCTATTGTTTTCTCTAAGTTAGACGCATCAAATGGACTTAACGTTGCCAACGCTTCCGTTAATTTTTTCAACAATGCTTCCAAATCTTCATTCCACTTGTTCAGTACTTTCTTTTGAAAGTTCTTTTGATGTTTGGCAACAACCGCCTCCAAATCTAAGTCATGAAAGAAATAATGCCCTTGTATGTAAAAATCTGTTACATAATTGATTCGCATTTTCAGCAATCCTGCTACAGCATTCAATTTCTCTTCAGACATTTGAACACCTTTTGACTCCAAATCAACACGCACCAAATTTACCAAATCGGCGTTCTCCATTTGTGCCAAATACTGTTTGTTGAACCAATTGGCTTTTTCAAAATTAAATCGTGCTCCCGAAGAAGAAACTCGATCCATACTAAACCCATCAATCATTTCTTTTTTAGAATAGATTTCTTGTTCTGTTCCATCATTCCAACCCAACAACGCTAAAATATTCAAAACAGCTTCTGACAAAAAGCCCCATTCTTTAAACCCTCTAAAGCTATCTGCTTGAGTTTGACCAATCCAATCCAAAGGAAATACAGGCATTCCTAAACGGTCCCCATCTCGCTTACTTAATTTACCATACATACTACTACGCAAGAAAGTCTTTACTTCCTTCTGCAAATTAGAATCTTTCTTCTCGTTGATTCGAATGCGCTCAGATACATTTTTAAAATCTTGCAACAGTGGCTGGATAATTTTAGCCACTTGCTCTTTTTTAGGAGCATAGGCTTCATGTTTGAGTACAAAATCTTCTGTAAAACGCTCGGTAAACGACTGTATGGTTTTCTTATTCAAATAAGCAGTTGGTTCTGGTTTTAGAATTAGAGGCAAATGTGCAAAAGTAGGCATCGCATCTCCCCACCCCAGAAACTGATACAACAACACATGCAGAGGCGTTGATGGCAACCACTCTTCTCCTCGAATAACATGCGTAATTTTCATGTGATAATCATCGACAATATTGGCTAGATGATACGTTGGCATGCCGTCATTTTTTAACATGACTTTGTCGTCCATTTCAGCACAATTAAATGTCACGACACCACGAACCATATCCTCAAAGGTCACATTACCTTCTCCAGGGATCATTACTCGAACAACTTCTGGCGCTCCCCCTTTGACCAAAGAAGCACACTCCTCTTTTGACAAAGTCAAAGAGTTTTTCATTTGCATACGTGTAACAGCATCATATTTGAATTTGGTTCCTTGCGCTTCTGCTGCTTCTCTAGCTGCTTTTAACTCTTCCTCCGTATCATAAGCATAATAACCATACCCGTTTGCAATCAGTTGCTCCGCAAATTTTTTGTAAATACCAGTTTCTTTGCGTTCCGACTGACGATAAGGACCATAAGGACCTCCTTTGGCAGGGCTTTCATCAAACTCTAAGCCTAACCATTCTAAGGCATCTATAATATACTGCTCTGCTCCTTCTACATAACGAGTTTGGTCGGTATCTTCTATTCTTAAGACAAAAGTTCCTCCATGTTTTTTAGCTAATAAGTAATTGTACAACGCTGTACGGACTCCGCCTATATGCAAGGCGCCTGTTGGACTTGGCGCAAAACGAACACGCATGTTAAATCTATTTTATTGGTTATGAATGAATCAATAATCTGTTCAAAAAATAATACTAAAAACTGAGTTTACTTTTAGTCCTAATCAAAGAACAAAAAGAAATGCAGTTTAGCCACACTGTTACTTTTTGGTACTTTAGTATTTTCTCTGAATGCTTACTTAAGCAACAACAAGCTGATCATATTGTTCTTGGCTACACTTAAAGATTCGAGAACACAAGTAGACAAAAAACTATTCTATCAATGCAAGTAGTTTTGGGTTCATATTTTTTGAATGATTATTGGAACTATCAACCCTTCAGTAGGTCAAATAATTCCTTAAAACGCTGCAAAGGTACAAAAAAATAGGCACAAATAGAATGTGCCTAAAGAGTTTTACAGAATATCAATGCTTCTGTTTTGTTATAATTTGCCAACCGTTTATTTTATTGATCCGATTGTGTAAATAGAGGTTCTGTGCCTCGTGTATTAACTTTGATTACTCTATAATTATCCAATATAACCACAAAATTATCATCATCTTCCCAAATCATAGCATAGGCATAATCTACTAAGTCTCGGTTAAAAATTCGATGGCATTTGCTGTCTCGTCGAGCACTCATAAGATATAATAATCCCGACTGATCATTGACCAGAAATTGAGTACCATCAGGACTCAATGCAGGCAAAGGCGTCCATGCGGTACAAGAATGTTCCGCCTGTCCTACAAAACGCACCCCTCGCTTTCCTTGAAAATCGACGGTATAATCATGTTCCAAATGCGCATCAAATCGATGAATTTTAATTTTTCCATTGGTATCTTTTACAATCCAATACTCATTGTTTTTGGGATTTGAAAAGACTTCTGACATTTGAAATCGATGCACAACTTCATGTATAATTTCTTTCGTTTTAAAGTTCAACTTACTCAATCGCTTGCTGTTACTCTCTGCAATAATAACATGTTCATTATCATAACGAGACAAACACAATCCATCTATAAAATCAAAATCTCCTCCTTCTGGTTTGCCAAAAGAATATTCTAATTCTCCTTGTTCGTTCATAACAAAAATTTTATCAGAATTATTGGCAAGGATATGACCATTCTTTGTCCATAACAAATCTGATAAATAAGCATCGCCATATACGGGCTCACCAATCATCTCACCAGTTGCCGCATCAAAAATGGCAATCGACTTATTTTTAGAACTCGCTGCTAGTTTGGTTTTGTCAGGACTCAAAGCCACAGACCTTCCATATCCGTTGATCCGATACAATTGGTTCCCATCCCAATCTCTGGCAACTATAAACGTTTTCCACGAGGCACAAAATCCATTGTTTAAACGATGCAACCGAAAGTCCCCCTTTACAGAAGAATAAGTAAATTTATACTCTTCTGGAATCACATGGTATTCCTCTCCATCGTCTACATAATCATTCGGGTAGGCTGCTACTTGGTCTGTATTTGTCTTAGTGTTGTTATATTCTTCCATCGAAGCCCCTGGAACCATTTCATTTAATTTGTCTTCAAGCATTGATTTCAACTTCGATTTTATTTTGTCAAAGAAACTCATCTCTATTGGTTTATTTTTTATAAAAATTATATTTCGACGCTATCCCCACAAAAAAGAACAGCATTCAATGTAAGCTTATCTATTGATTATCAAAAGTCTTCTTTTTATACATATTCATATATTCACCTCTACCCAAACCAACACAAACAACTATTTATCAACCACATAACCTTCAACAAACAATAAAATTCAATCTATAAACTTCTAAAAATAATATTTTCATAAAAAAACGAACTAGGAAGGAACTAAATCTCCTTGTTTTTCATTTCATTAATTCATCTTTCAATAAAAACGCTATCGCATGAATATCATTGTCAAAAGCCGTCGAAATACTACTAGAACATTGGAGAAAAATTTTCCTAATGCAATTATTCTAGACTTAACATCGAAGGCAGATGAGCCATGGATTAAATTCAGTCCTTTTTATCCATTGGAAGAAATTCCTATTCCTTTTTCGGGAGACAAAACAGGTGCTTCAGTAGAAGGGATTTGGCAAGGTTTAAAGGTTTTTGAAACAACAGGAATAGATGCTAAAAAATTTGAAAATAGAACGCTAAAAGGGCTAAAACGCACGATAAGAAAATTTGGACAGGTACTGGGGCATCAAAAGGGACTTGATTCGACAGAGCTGCTTTCTTATATCGAGGCTCGAAAACAAATTTATGCTCCAATGTATCTTTGGGTATTGAAAAATAAACTTCAAAAAGAAGTTGAACAACTTAAGCAATTAGCTCAACAACATGACACCATTGTGCTATTAGACTACGAAACCAATGGAGATATTAACGACCCAAATAAACCTTTGTCTCATGCCTTCTTAGTCAAACACTATATAGAAGGCAATTTCCCAATTTAAGAATTGGACTTTTCATATACAACTCTAATAAAAAAGTTCTAACTTTAGGGCTTTGAAAAATAAGCCGATTATTAAAAATAATAGACTGCGTAAAATGAGTCATAAAAATAACGATGCGCCAAAGACAGAATCTTTGAATTTCATTGAGCGAATCATAGAAGAACACAACGAAACTGGAAAATTTGACAACCGAGTATTAACCCGTTTCCCTCCTGAACCCAATGGATATTTACACATTGGACATGCCAAAGCTATCTGCATTAATTTTGGTATTGCACAAAAGTATGGAGGCAAGACTAATTTGCGTTTTGACGATACCAATCCACTAACAGAGGAAACTCGTTTTGTAAATTCTATCCAAGAGGACATCAAATGGCTAGGATTTGAATGGGAAAAACTATTATTTACGTCTGACTACTTCGATACTTTATACGAGTATGCCTTGAAACTCATCAAGGATGGATTGGCTTATGTTGATTTTTCTACTCCTAAAGTAATGGATGACGAAAAGAAAAAAGGTCAAGAAAGTAAATATAGAAATAGTACGGTAGAAGAAAATCTAGCCGAGTTTGATAAAATGAAAAATGGTGCCTACGAAGAAGGCACTTGTGTGCTGCGTCTTAAAATTGATATGCAAGCAGACAACCGCCATATGCGTGACCCTGTTATTTATCGTATTCTAAAAACACCACATCACCGTACAGGGGACAAATGGTGCATCTATCCAATGTACGACTGGGCTCATGGGCAATCGGACTCTATTGAACGTATTACGCATTCATTGTGCTCTTTGGAGTTTGAAAACCACCGTCCATTATACAACTGGTGCCAAGAAAAATTGGAAATCTATCGTTCTCAACAAATTGAATTTTCACGCCTTAATTTAGACTATACGGTTACCAGCAAACGTAAATTAAAGGAATTAATTGAACTGGGCTTGGTTCAAGACTGGGATGACCCTCGTATGCCTACGCTTTCGGGGATGCGTCGCAGGGGCTATACGCCTGCTGCTATCCGAGATTTTATTGATCGTGCAGGGGTTTCCAAAAGAGACCAATATTTGGCTCTATCATCTTTAGAAGGAAGTGTTCGAGATGACCTAAACAAACATGCTCCTAGGGTTATGGGGGTATTAAATCCGCTCAAAGTAGTCATTACCAACTACCCCGAAGGAACAACAGAAAACTTGGAAGTTGACTACCATCAAAAAGATGAAAGCATGGGAAGTCGTACCATTCCTTTTTCTCGTGAGGTCTATATTGAAAAAGAAGATTTTGCAATTGAGGCCAATCGCAAATGGCGTCGCTTAGCCCCTGGAAAAGATGTTCGTTTAAAAGGAGCTTATATTGTTCATTGTACCGATTTCAAAACGGATGAAAATGGAGCCGTTGTAGAAGTGCATTGTACCTATTATGAGAATAGCCGCTCAGGACAAGATACTAGTGGAATTAAAGCTGGAGTGATTCATTGGGTATCTATCGAACACGCTGTTCCTGCTCAAGTGCATTTATACGATCGCCTATTTAGCGACCAAAATCCAACGGGACACAAGGAAAAAGGTGTCAATGAAAAAGGAGAAGAAATTGAAGTAAGTATTGACTTCAAAACATTCTTAAATCCAAATTCTTTAAAAACTGTTTCGGCTTATTTAGAGCCTAGTTTAGTTAATGCTCAACCTAGCGATTCATTCCAATTCATGCGTTTAGGGTATTTTTGCGTTGATAAAGATTCTACCAAAGATAATTTAATCTTTAACCGATCTGTGACACTCAAGGATTCTTGGGCAAAGCAAAAAAAATAAATTCAACAATAAGTAATCGTTCAAAAAAAATAACAAGTAAAACAGTCTTCTTTTTGCGCTACTCTTCATCAGAAAAACTTGTCTTAGCTCGCTAAGCCTTCCTTTTTCTTCTTTGATTAGCAAAAAAAATAATCCCATTTTTTGTTCTTATTTTTTCTGACCTCTTACTTAAAAGATAAAAGGTTTAGCAATGAACATATTGCTAAACCTTTTTTTTTTATAAAGAGTCATCTTCTAATTCTTTACTCCGTTGAAACCATGCAGTAGCTGCGCTGCTACTACGTGGTACCATGTGAGGGCTTCGCCGTTGATTATCTGCAAGATGCTTTTTTATGTTTTTACTTCGTGAGCCTACGGGTTTGTAGAAAAACTAAAAAAGCAACGGAGTATTACTAATTATTACAAACAATTTAACAACTCTTTTGCTTGCAAATGATAATTTCCTCTGCTATCGACAATTTCTTGTAGCAATGGTTTTACGTTATCCCACTGCTCGTATTTTACATTCAATAAGGCTAAGAACCAAGCAGCATCCATAGAGAAAATAGATGCCTTAAATCCATAAACAGTAGACAAGTGTTCTTGTGCCAAGCTGTATTCCTCTTTTTGCAGATAAATGATGCCCATTCTCAACAAAAGTTCCATATTACTAGGATCTTGTTTGAGTAATTCCTGATACTCTGCCAATGCGGACAGTTCGTCCCCTGCTGCAAATATTTGGTCAATTGCTGCAATTTGTTCGTTGACCGAACGCTGTTCTTCCACTTCTTTCTCCAACGTAGAAACAACTCCTCGATGTGTATAAAGCGATAAATCTACCTGATGGATATAATGATATGCTTTATTAGAAATTGAAGAAGCATTCCAATAAGCATAACTAGATCCCATTAAGAGTATAATGAATATACTTATAATAATAAGTGTTGTTTTAGTCATATAATTATATCTATAAAAAATGTCCTTGCTAATTTCGCCCTACCAAACTGATCTATAACAATTTAAAGTAGCAAATTCTTTTTTAATGGACCATTATTACTGAACGAAAAAAAGAATAATTAGTTGCTCTCTCATATATCTATTTTTATGCCACAGTACTTTTTTTTCTCAAAAATAAGCAAGTATATAATTGCCTAATCAACAATAAGCGTCGTTCTTTGTAATAGCCATCTATCAAGATTTTTTGGTCGATAATGCTAAAAGTGACTTTTTTTTCTGTCCCAAAAGTAGGGAGACTTGTATGTGAAACGGTTAATTCTACAAGATTAGCAGCTTCATGCTGCTAGTACAAGCTTACTAAGCAAACTTAGTTCGTTAACAATGTAATATTCTTTAGAGCCAAATAGCCATCTCACAAAATGAATATCATGCAATACCAACATCAACCTATTGATAAAGTCAAAATACTAAAAAAGATAGGTTTTTATTGATTTTCAAGTTATTTTATCAAAGATTGACTACGCTGATACTTCTTCGTTGAGAAAAGTCTTTGGTTGGATAGTAACATTTTTATAACTAATTCATTAATAATCTAAATACAGGCTTGCTATTCGTCCTTCTAAAACCTTAGAAAATCGAATTTTGAGCTTTGTTTCATTTTTTTTGTGTAAATTAGATATTTACTAAAACCTTTTAGATAAATACACGTACATCTAAATCTTTTCAAAAGTTCGTGAAAAACCATCAATGAAAAACACAATTCTAACGCTTAGCTTATTTTTATTTTTTTCTACCCTAAATTTTGCACAGACTATTACAATCACCGGGTCTGTTATTGATGACGATACAGAAGAAGCAATGCCTTTCTGCAACGTATATGTATACGGTACTAGCACGGGGGTTACAACTGACATTGATGGCAATTATATCATTCAATTTGATATCTCAGAGGGAGATACCTTGGCTACTAATTCGCTAGGTTATATAGATGTTTTGAAACCAATAGACAGTACCAAGAGTGAACAGGTGATTAACTTTAGAATGAAATCTAGTAGCATAGACATGGGGCTAGATATTACCGTTGTTGCTGGTGAAAATCCTGCAAATGAAATCATTCGCCAAATCAATAAACACAAACCTCAAAATGATTTGGAAGGAGTGGTTGCTTCTTACGAAACGGAACAATACACCAAAGTTGAATTGGACTTGGTAAATATTACTAAGGACATGAAAGATATGAAAATCTTTAAAAAACTTCAATTCATTTTTGACAATATCGATACCGTTTCTGATGTTAAACCCTTTTTGCCTGCTTATGTTGCAGAAAGCATTTCTGATGTGTATTATGTTCAGGGCAAAGAAAAGAAAGAGATGTTGAAAGCACAACGTGTCTCTGGTGTTAAAAATCAAACTGTTGTAGAGTTTATTGGTAGCATGAACCAAGAGTACAACATTTATGACAACACTATAAAGATATTAGGTAAAGAGTTTATCAGTCCGTTTTCAAATGTAGGCCTAACTTTTTATGAATACTATATCATGGATAGTACTCAAGTCAAAGGACAATGGAGTTACAAACTGAAATTTAAACCAAAAGACAAAAGCGGCAATACATTTTACGGTGACTTTTGGGTTTCTATGGAGGACTATGCCTTGCTTCTCGTAAATATGCGTATGAATCCAGGGGCAAACGTCAACCTTGTTAATCGAATTATCATTTATCAAGAATACGATCGTTATAAAGAAAAATACTGGATTCCACTCAAACAAAAAACGGTCATTGATTTTGCAATGACTAAAAAAGACAAAGGTCTTGGTATTATTGGTCGAAAAACCGTTTCTTTTAAAGATTTTAAAATCGACCAAAACGAAACAGAACAAACGTTTCAAGAAAAAGATCCCGAAGATATTCGTTATGACGAATTAGCCAAAGCGGATACATTTTGGACTCAAAACCGACACGAAGAACTTTCTAAGAATGAAAAAGGCGTGTATAAGATGGTAGATAGTGTTCAAAATATTCCTTTGTTCAAAACCATCGCTGAAATTGCAACCATTGTTGTTAATGGTTATAAAGATATTGGTCCTATCAAGATTGGTCCCTATTCAAAACTCTTTACTTGGAACGATGTAGAGGGGGTGCGCTTAAGTTTGGGAGTTGGAACAAGCAATAAATTGAGCAAAAAATTCCAAATCTATGGTTATGTAGGTTATGGTTTTAAAGACAAACGATGGAAATATGGAGGCAATACCCAATATGTATTCAATCGTTACCGAAGGTCTGCTATTGGTGCCAGTTTTTTTAATGATGCTACTTTTGAAAATAGAAGTTCAGAAGAACGCAAAACCCAAAGTTTGTTTGCGGGATGGTTGCGACGGGCGATTCCTCAAAAAATGATGTATGTCCAAGAAGGAAAAGTTTGGTTTCACCACACTTGGAAAAAAGGTTTTTCTAATCGCTTGGCAGTCATGCACCGTCGCCTAAATCCTGTTGGACATGAAAACACTAGGTTTGGAGGACTTAATTTTAAGTTTTTGCAGGAAAATGCAGAGAATGGTTCGGTAGATACGATTACCCAAATTCGCTCAACAGAAATGGTTTTCAAAACCCGTTTCGCTTACAAAGAGCGCAAAATTTCGGGTCCTTTCAAAGATTTGAGTCTTGGCTCTAAATTTCCAATTGTTAGCTTGGATTACACCTTGGGCGTAAAAGGCATTTTACAATCTCAATTTAATTTTCACAAAGTCAGACTGGGTATTAAGCATTGGTTTTTTACAAGTCCTGTCGGGTGGGTTGAATACGAGTTGGAGGTTGGCAAAATATTTAGTGCTACTGCGCTCCCCTACCTTTTGTTGGAAGTACATCCTGGTAATGAGGCTTATTTTTACAACAAAACCTCTTTTAACAGCATGAATAGCTTTGAATTTGTAAGTGATTTCTTTGTTCATGCTAGAATTGAGCACCATTGGGATGGTTTTATCTTAAATCGTATTAAATTTATACGTGATTACTTAAAATGGCGTTTGGTTACAGCTGCTCGTGCCAGTTGGGGGACTTTGTCTGCCAAGCATGAAAAAGCCAATCACTTGAATCACTACGACAGAAGTATTAAGCGTTCTAAAGATCGCCAACGTCCCTTCACAGAAGGTCCTTTTTACGGCACGTTTGATAAGGGTCCCTATACCGAAGTAAGTATTGGTATTGAAAATATTTTGCAGTTCATACGCGTAGATGCTTTGTGGAGAATTAACTACTTAGATAATAGAGATGCCCAACGTTTTTCTGTTCGTGTGACATTGAATTTTACGTTTTAAATCTTCAACTATGCGTGTTTTGCTTTTTTCTTTTGTTGTTATTTGTAACTGGACATTGCTTTCAGCACAACAAGCAAATACGCTTTTGACAGGAACGGTTCTTAACGATTCTATTGGCGAAGTAATTTTAGAAATTAACAAACGATACATCAACAATACTGTTGAAGAATACAGTGCTGCACTGAATGCGACTCAAAACTTTGGGATTGCCTGCCGCATCGAAATTCCACAGTTGGTTACACTCCGTTATGGAGATCAACAGTGCCAATTGTTTTTAGAGCCCAACGATTCTCTTCACGTAAAATTTGACAGTCGAACCTTTCCTGAAAAGATTAGCTTTGGACAGCGAGGAAAAGACAACAATAGCTTGTGGCAAAATTATCAAAAACAATTTCCTAAAGATCCTGTTATTTTCAATTACCGCCAGTACAGAAAAGGAATTCACTACTATAAGATTCACGAAGATTTGGACAAAATAATGCAGCAAACGCCACCAACTGAATTTGTCTACCTCTTAAAAACAGAACGACAAAAGAAGGAATCTATGTACTTGCTTTTTAAGGAAGACCCTGATAAGAAGTTAACAGAGGAATTTAAAACGTTTTTGCAAACTGAATTTGATTATGACCAATGGCTAAAATTGTTGATATATGGAGATGTCTATCAAGGTAGGCATCGTTTAGACACTAGCTTTTTGAGCTTCTTAGATACGGCACTAGTCTTGAATGATTTATCGTTGGGCAACGAACACTATCGAGATTTCATTACCGCATTTGTTCATTACCGCTGCCGCTACAAAGCCAATACCTATGAAAGTATTTACACGCAATTATACCATTACAGCAAAAATTACTTAACAGGACGAACAAAGTATTTTACGATGGCACAATTTCTAGCAACAGCTTTGCGCAAGGATAATCCAACAGCTATTTTGCCCATCTACGAAGATTTTATAAAAGAAAATCCTTATTACGAATTGGATAAGGTCGTCTTAGATCCCTTTCAAAAAGCCAATCAGTTTGCAGCAGGAACAACTGCTCCCGATTTTGCCTTAAAAAATGCTCAAGATGAAGTCGTCCAATTGTCAAAACTCAAAGGCAAAGTAATTTATTTGGACTTCTGGGCATCTTGGTGTCGCCCCTGTATGCAAAAAATAGAGGCACTACAAGCTCTAAAGACACAGTTTACAGATAAAGAAGTAGTATTCTTGCACGTTTCATTGGATCGCTCCCCTCAAACTTGGAAAAAAACATTAGAAGAGAAGCAATTTAGTGGACAACATTTATTTTTTGATCCTAGTCGTTCTAACATTACCGATGATTATGAAGTCCTGTCAGTGCCCAAGTTCTTTTTAATTACCAAAGAAGGAAATTTTGCTTTTACCCCCAGTTCATTTGACTCTAAAGAATTGGAATTAGCTTTGCTAAAATTATTACAAAATTAGCTTTTCTGAAATAGTAGATTAAGGCATTGTCCTTCATTATCAGCTAAGCTTTCTATCCAAGGAATTGCTACGTTCATAGCGAACTACTCTCCTATTAATACTTCAAGAATTTCTTATTCTCGAACTCGTACCAATTGTGTAGGAATAGCGTTGGTATGAGGTTGCCCATTGATAATCGTACTAAGTTCCAGAGTTAAGTAATCGCATTCGTCCATTGTTATTGCATAGCTATTTCTATAAAAAAAACTATTCGTTGGTGTCAATCTAGAAAAAATATATAAGCTATCATAATCAATTGTATACTCTTTATATTTGTATTCTCCTTCTGTATCTTTGTAATAACTCAATAGATTTCCAGGATCGCTTAATTTACCATTTTTAAACTCTAACGTATAATCTGGACCAAGATTACAAATCCACTCTCCTTCTATATTTTCGCTGGCAGGAATACAAGGTTCCTCGACACAAGCACTCAACAACAAGGCTCCCAACATTAGTAACAATATTTTATTCATTTTTGTCTGATTTATGGCAACCAAAGATACCATCAAATTTGATTGTTTAGAGTATAAATATACAAACGATGCTCCAAATTAATGATACCTTTTAGTGGTTTTAATTATTTAACTTCCAAACAATACTGCTTGGATTAAACCTCTTTACTAGAATGCTGTTGATAATAATGGTCCTCTGTAAAGTAAGTGCAATTTTGGGTTCATTTATGCCAATAAATTCCTAAAAATTGCTTTATTTTGCCCTGCAAAAAAATTTAAGAGGCTGTTTTCTCTAATTTAATCAACGCTAAATAATGGCTGATACTAATTTTTATAAGCTAAAAGTAAAAGGCGTTCAAACAGACACAGACAATGCTGTTGTGCTTAGTTTTGACGTTCCTAATAATTTAAAAGAAACATTTCAATATAAACATGGGCAATATTTGACTTTGAAATTTATGTTCAGAGGCAAGCAAGAACGTAGAGCTTACTCGCTTTGTTCTAGCCCTAGCATGGATAAAGATTTAAAAATCGGTGTAAAACGTGTCTTTAAAGGATTGGTTTCTAATCATATCAATGACAATGTTACGGTTGGTACAGAAATCGAAGTAATGCCTCCGCAAGGGCATTTTAACACTGAATTGAATCCCAACCAGTCTAAAGACTACTTCTTGTTGTGTTCTGGTTCTGGAGTTACTCCTATGCTTTCTATTCTAAAAACGATTCTTGAAGAGGAACCTAAAAGTCAGGTCTGCCTTTTGTACGGGAATAGAAATGAAGATACGATTATGTTCAAAGCAGAGTTGGAACAATTGGAAAAACGTTATGCAGGGCAGTTAAACGTTATCCATACCCTTTCAAAACCCAAAGAGCGTAAAGAAGGTGGTATCTTTGGTTTGTTTGCTAAAAAAGTGGTAGACTGGGATGGCATGAAAGGTCGTATTGATGCCAAAACAATCAAAGAGGTTTATACCAAATATCATCGTGGCAATACTCCTGTAGAAACATTTATGTGTGGTCCTGAAGGAATGATGCGTACAGCTGAAGATACATTCAAAGTATTGGGTGTTGATGATAAAAACATTCACATTGAATGGTTTGTCGTAGAAGATAAAGTAACTGATGGCATTGGGAATAGCAATGGTGCCAAAGCAATTGTTACCATGAATGGCAAAAAAATCGAATTAAAACTTCAACCCAACGAATCTATCTTAGATGGTTTGTTACGCATAGACGAAGACCCACCTTATTCTTGTATGAGTGGTGCTTGTTCTACTTGTGTGTGTAAAATCGTTAGTGGAGATGCTGAAATGGAGCGTTGCTTAGCGTTGAGTGATGATGAGGTCAAAAATGGCTATTTGTTGAGTTGTTCGGCGATTCCTACTACAGATGAAATTGAAGTAAACTTTGACGTTTAGATCAACCATCGTTTAGAACGAAACATAAAAAATCCTGCTTAACTAATATGCTAAGCAGGATTTTTTTTGCCTTCTATCAATTTTTAAAATAACAATAAGCAAAAAATAAGCTTTGTTTTAAAAATGTTCTAAGTACTCTATAAGGCAATTAGTTGGCAAGTATCATCATTTTAATTCATCAAAGACTTAACTTCTTCGTAAGTAGGAATGTGCTTGTGGTGCCATTTTTTCACAACTTTACCATCTTTGAGCAGCACTAAACCAGGATTAGCACGAATAATTGTCTTTAATAATTTATCATCTGCGGTATCAAACTCATAGGCTCCATTGACATCGTGTCTAAACTCATCTATAGTCTGCTTGCCTGTGTAATAATACAATGCTTTGGTTGTATATCCTTCTTTTTCTCCCTTGGCAGCTAATCCACTGATTTGCTTAAACGCCTCTTTATTCGCTTTATCCAAATCGCCACCAATTACTAAGAAATTATACGTTGGGTTATTCAAAACATCGTCAAATCTAAAGTATTGAATCTGAGAATTACAACCTTCGTGAATAGTTTTGGTTTGTGTTTTTTCTTTATCAACCTGCCAAATGGCTTTCCCTTCCGCATTTTTATCCTCCCACAAATAAGCATGTTCCATGATCTTGGCGGAATTGATCAACTGTATTTCTCCTGTCTCTGTATTCTCATAAGTATAAACCGTTTCTACAATAGCAACATCTGCGTCACAAGCTGCTTTAGCTGCTTTTAAATCCGTTCCTTCTGCAAAAGGTCTAAAATCAACCATTGGTTTGTTAAAATAGAAATTTTGGAAGCAGAACCAAGTTGCTAAAACAATCAATAAAGTCACAACAATTGTTCTAACATTCAAGGAAGCTATCTTTTTATCTCTTGGCAACAGCTCTTTTAACTTATTGGTATTTAAAACCAAAAACAACGATAAAATTGTAAATATAATATCCTTTACAAAGGTCTCAATTGGTTTTAATTTTAAAAAATCTCCAAAACAGCCGCAATCTGTAATACGAATATTTCCATCGCTAAAATTCTCCCAGTTTGCAAAATCTAAGATGCCAATTTGTTCTGATTTGGACGTATAACCTGTCAAGTAATTAAATCCTGTCAAGAAAGTAAAAAACACCATCATACTTAGCGTGGTCCAAGTAGTTTTTCGGTCTCCTACTCCCAAAATTAAACAAGCTCCTAAAACCAACTCCAATACCAACATAATTAGAGAAAATGGCAAAGCATTATCATGCATAAGATCCATCAAAGGAAGCCCTTGTGCGGCAAACTCGGTAAAATAATCCTGCATCTTATAAGCTGTTCCTAATGGGTCTACAGCTTTGACCAAACCTGAAAAAATCAGTAAGGAACCAACAAAATACTGTACAAACCACTGTAAAGGATGGATAACAGCATGTTCTTTGAGTTTTGAATGTCCCACACCTATGGTGGCAGTTAAGGCTATTGCTGCAATCGCAATATAGAGAAATAGAGTATAAACTGTCATGTTCTTTGTTTTTTATGTGTATTTTTAACGGACGATTATCGAGTACAATAGGCAGCTGTGCTGCTTCGTGATTTTAACAAACTACTGCTGTATAAACTATATTTGGTAATAATACCTAATTTCAAACTATTTTATTGGGAGGCTACTCCCCTTCTTCAGCTATTTTTATAAGGGCAAAAACAGCATAATTAATGATGTCTTGATAATTTGCATCTAAACCTTCCGAAACCAAAGTAGCTCCCTTATTATCTTCGATTTGTTTCACTCGGAAGATTTTCATTAAAATTAAATCAGTCAAAGAACTTCTACGCATATCTCTCCAAGCTTCTCCATAATCATGGTTCTTTTTTTTCATGAGCTCAAACGTAGCCTCATGATGCTTGTCATACAAAGCAATCACCTGTTCTTCTGACAACTCCAACGGAGCATCCTCTGGCAACTCCAGTTGAATTAATGCCATAATGCAATAATTTACCAAACCAATATACTCACTTTTCACACCTTCGTCTACTTTCATAGAACCTTTTATTTCGATTTCTCGAATACGTTTTGCTTTAATAAATAGCTGATCGGTCAAAGAGGAAGGACGCAAAATACGCCATGCGGTTCCATAATCCTTGTTTTTATTTAAGAAAAGTGTGCGACAAGTTTTTGTCTCATTTAGGTATTGTTCAAATGTATGATTAGGCACTTTTTGTTAATTTAAATGATGATGTGAACAAATATACAACCTTATAACTAAAAATTTAGTTAACAAAACTATAAAATATTATTTACACGGTTTTCGATTCCTCTCAATTGGTCTCTACACTGCTGCACCAAAGCATTGGCTTGCTCCACATTTTGCAACAGTCCTCCGATCTCATTTCCTTGATTTTCAATATTTTTCAAGATTTCTTGCAACTGCTCCAATGTTTCTTCGTATGAATTAGAGGCTGCGCTTTTTGCAGCTTTATCTAGATTTTCGTCATCTTCAAACATAGAATCGATGTTTTTTTTGCTATATTACAGATTAATATTCTACCCCCTTAAGAGCTAAATCAACATTCTTTGAAAGAATAAAGATTGTATTATGTTTAGCTCTTTTTGTATTAGTAGTCTGCCCTCAACCACAATTCACTGATAAGCAATGCCTAAAAAATCAACTATTCGCTTTTTTACGTAAAGGTTAGTCATTTAGGTATAGCCCCCTCACGAACAAAGTGCATGATTAACAGGCTACTAATGTATAATATGATTATTTTAGAACGTTTGTATTAAGTTCTAAGAGCTCTAAATGTAATAAAAAATGGGAATATGAAGTACCTTTTTGCCCTTCTCTTTTTTGTCCTATTGATGTCAGTTTCTTCTGCTCAAAATTGGAAGGAATTAAATCAAGCACCTATAAAATTAAAATACAGCATTCCACAAGGTTGGTATGTTGGGGGCTATATGTCTGGGAAAGCCTGCAACTGTAGTGGTGCCACTATTAATGCCTCAAAAGATCAAACCATTAGTATGGTTATTTTTTCTTCTGATAAAGAAGATACCAATGACTTAAAAACCCAAAAAGTATGGGGCTATAGTTTTGCCCCCACATCAACAGAATTAGAGGTGTTGAAAACGGAATTCCTTGTATTTGAAAAAGCGATGTCAACGTGGAATGAAGACAAAGAATCTACAGTGCTGCGTTTTTCGACTTCTTTTAATAATGTACAATATTTAGTGTATTTTTGGGGAGATTTTCAGGACATTACCAAAAATGCCCGCACAATCGAAACAATTCTTAAATCAATTCAAGGAATCTAAAAAGAAAAGTTACTATGGCAAAGAAAAAGAAAAAGCTCAATTTTTACTCTACTGACCCTGACATGGAATGGTTTGATGATGAAGACAATGAGGTTGATACCCTCCCCTCCCAACAACAAAAACTTCGGGTTATGCGAGATCGCAAACAACGCAAAGGAAAAGAAGTGACGCTTGTAACAGGTTTTGTAGGTACAGAAGAAGATTTAAAAGACTTGGGAAAAACCTTAAAATCTAAATGTGGTGTAGGTGGTAGTACCAAAGACAATGAAATTATCTTGCAAGGCAACTGGGTTGAAAAAGTTGTTGATTTGCTTAAAAATATGGGCTACTCTCAAACCAAACGAGTAGGGGGCTAAATCAATATACATCTGCCATCTACTCCCAATTCATCAAATTAATTTACGAATAGCAGACGTTTGCCTTTTTAATAATAATATTAATTGGTTAACCACTGAATCAGTTTATGAAACAATTTATCACCTTAACATTTCTATTACTTCCCTTTTTTAGCTTTTGCCAACAAAGTGAACTTGGCAATTGGATTATCTACTTAGGAAATAAAAAAATTAGCCCTAAATGGAATTGGCACCACGAAGTTCAATACAGAAATTATAATGTCATTGGAGATTTAGAGCAGCTTCTTTTGCGCACAGGCATTGGCTATAACCTTAGTGAGAATAACAATAATATATTGCTTGGTTATGGATTTATCCACAGCCAAAACTATTTAGCAAATACAAACGACAAAGAACAAGTTAATGAACATAGGGTTTTTCAACAATTTATAACAAAGCAAAAATTTGGTCGATTCAACTTGCAGCATCGCTACAGGCTAGAACAACGCTGGGTACAAAATCAACCCTTCAAACTAAGGTTTCGATACTTTTTGTCTCTTAATATTCCTATCAATAATAAAGAAATGACCGATAAAACAGTCTATGCTGCTTTATACAATGAAATTTTCATCAATTCTACCCAAACTTTTTTTGATCGCAATAGATTATACGCAGGAGTTGGTTTTAAATTAAACCAGTTAATCCGATTTGAGCTAGGATACATGAATCAATTTTTTAACAATAGTAGCAGAGACCAAATCAATGTTATCGTATTCCTATCCTTTTAATTCTAGAATAGTTTGTGATATAAAGGAGGCTTTTATGTCTCCTTATTTCTTTGCAATCTCATTCAATATTTTAGAGTCTATTGCTCTTCTAACCAGTAGATTCGGGCGTTTTTTTAACAATAACTCCTCTTGGTTTTCTTTGTCAAAAAATGCCGTTTCAACCTTATAATAATTGGGAGACAAATCGTATTTATTTTGCCGCAAACAATTAAACTGCTCATCCTCATATACTTTAGAAAAACCAACAAACTGAGAGGCTGATTTTCGTACGTAAACCACCTTTTTGTCTCTTAATATTAAATTGTCTAAATAAATTCTCCCGTTCAACAATTCCTTGTTTAAGACCTCGTTTAGGGTAATCTCCACGGGCTCTTTGGTTTCGTAGTAGAGCACCTCCAAAGTATCTCTTGAAATTTGTTTAATTTGCTTGATAGAGGTATAGATGGGTTTGTTGGGTAATGACGTCATAAATTCATAGCTGTACAACCAGTAACCATGTTTTTCAACCTCTCCAAGTGGTACACTATATAAAATTACACTATCACCTTCTGATACAGTCCAAGATTCTAAGTTTTTGCTATGCCCTTCCTTGTGCGCAATAAATGTTCCTTGCATTAAATGATGCAAGCGCTTAATATTTCTCCCTAAATCTTGATAATACGCAGATTCAAATACAGTTGGCGTTATTTCTTTTTGTTTTTTTAGACTACTCTTGGGAACAAAACCACATCCCACTAATATGGAAAATGATAATAATAAGAATACAATTCTCATGATCCTATTGTTTTTTAATTCAAGGTGACAATGAATGCAATAATTCTTAACCAAACACTATTGGGGTGATCCGATTAGTGCAAGT
Organism: Aureispira sp. CCB-QB1; assembly: GCF_000724545.1. Lineage (GTDB taxonomy): Bacteria > Bacteroidota > Bacteroidia > Chitinophagales > Saprospiraceae > Aureispira. Next base: position 140,770 of record NZ_JHBV01000030.1, read on the forward strand.
ACAAGACTATTCGCTTTAAACTCCATTTGAAAATGGAATTTATTGTTTAAAATAATACATTACTAAGCTTTTGAGTACTCTTTGTACTCAATGGTACGGTTACCTACAAGGAAGGCATCCAATACTTTAATTAGTTGTGAGGGGCACAACTAGAATTATTAACAATAAGGGGGACAGACCGTTGTCTTTGCTGCAAAGAAAAGAAAGATAACATCTATCTACAACAAAGATAGATTAAATTATGGTTAAAATTGGCATTGTATAAGGCTTCTAAATCACATTAATACATTATCAATACATAACTATTCATAAGAACAATCGTTAATGCTACTGCCACTATAAAGAAAATATTCCATTTTTATTTTATAGCATTACATCAGGTAATCGTTAGTGATACGGCGTACTTCGCAGAACCCTCCGTTAAGTTTGTAGCTCTGGTGTTTGTGCTGCTACTTGGCAAGTTTAGTTTTTAACTTTCCCGCCAAAAAGGACAAAAAATAAAATTTATATTAAAGGTTATGCCTGTAAAAGTTATGAAAACAGTTGCGGTATCTTTTGATTTTTAACAGTAGGAAAATAATTTACTCTTCTGTCCTTTTTTACTTTAACAATCAAAAAATATAAAAAACTAAGTAAGTGGGCATAAAAAATTATAGGTAAAAAATAGCCTTATTTTTAGTGCTAATCGAAGAGGAAAAGTGCGGTTTTAGCGAGCTAAAGCAAATTTTTCCGATGAAGAGTAGTGCAAAAAGAAGGTTGTTTTTATAGAATTTTTTCTGAACGATTACTTACAACTTATTAATTATCAACGCTACAATACTCATACAGCAAACTTACTTTACTGTATGAACGCTTTGCTTTTAGTTCGCTGCGCTGCTAACTATTGAACCCAAAAAACACCCTTAAAATACAAATTAAAAACACACCTCGTGAGTAAACTTTTTTGAGGTACTCCTGTTTTTTTAGTTAAGGAATCCATCATTACTTCATGTTATGGGAACACAACGGTATCGATGGAGTTTTCCCTAACATCTAGGATAAGTATTTTATCATCCATACTTCAAATCTCCCAAAATGCCTGATTTATACAAATTAGTTTACACAAGCAGTCGCAAGTCGAGCTGTAATACGACAGAAATTGAGAACATCTTAGCTTCTTGTCGAAAAAATAACCCTAGTAAAAATATCACAGGAGTTTTATTACACTCTGATCGTCGCTTCATCCAATACCTAGAAGGAGATAAGGATGAAATTATGGGACTGTTTGAAGCCATTAAAGGCGATGATAGACACGGAGGAGTTAATTTAAGGTACTACTCTCCTATTGAGAATCGGTTGTTTCCTAGTTGGCATATGGGATATAAAAATGTCAGTACCAATCATGCCGTCTTTCAAACATCAATCAATTCAGACGATCAAGCAATATTCAAGAGATTAATTGAAGATCAAAACCAAAATGAAGTGGAAGGAATTAGAGTTCTCAAACTTTTTTTTGAAATGGCTTAATCCTTAAATGTCGTGCCCTTCAGTTATTATAATAATTATTATAAAATCATTACTCCATTGAAACTACTCCGTTATTAATAAAATATTATTTCCCAATAATTTTTCCATTGGGCAACTGGTGTTCTACTTTAAATAAAATAAAATCATTCAAGGCATTTTCTGTGCGAGTTGTGGGGTGCTGTTTGCCATCTGTTAACTTAACAACTTGCAATGTAACGTAATCTTTTAGTTCAGATACATGAACCAATCCATCGTGGTTCCGATCAGCTTCGCCAGAAGTCAGTCCTTCTAGAACAGCATATGTAAAAACCCCATTGTTCCAATCTTCTGACTCTAGCGCAAATTCATAGCCTCCTGCCGCAGAAATAACCGTTGCTCCCGTTCCTTTTGACACATCGCCAAACAAGGTTTTCATATATGTAAAAGAATTTTTTAAGCCAGCTTTTGGGCGAACCATTGTCGTTCCTGACTTTTGATTGATATGAACCTTATCATTAGCTGCAATCGACGAGCGTACAACAGCTTCGTCCTTATCTACTTCACCCGAATGACAAGCATCAATCATAATCAAACGATTTCGACATTCCATTCCATCTAACATCGTATTAATAGCATCGTATGGCAAACCTTTGGCTTGTGGATTATTAAAATCAACATCATGCATTGCCAAGTAATAATCTAGCTGGTCATCTAATAATCCGTGAGAAGAAATGTAAATAATTACTTGATCGTCAATATTGGCTTTGTCCAAAAACTTACTAGCTTTCAGAACATTATCCTTGGTTGCCGACTCGTTAAATAATTCTTGAGTATGAATATTTCCAAAATAGTTAGAGGTCTTAAATTTAGCGATCAAATCTTTCGCATCCTTGGTGGCAAACTTTAGGTTCCGTTCCTCGTTTTTAAACTCAGAAACCCCTATTGTAAAAATATATAAATCGGGCTTTTTAGTCGAGTTGGGATGGTAAGTAACCTGAAAAGTCTCTCGCAGGCTTTCTAGCCCTTCTTCATTAAAAACAGATACTTTAACCAAATTTTTTCCTGCACTTAAACTAATTTCTAACTCTTCTTCTATCTTATTCGTATACCGTTCTTTTAACGAAATTCCTTTCAACTCAGGAGCGGGAACATCATTGACATAAATAGAAATACGATCTAATTTATGCGTTTCGTCCCAAGCTTTGATATTTAACTTCAACTGTTTGTTTTCTGTCGTAACGGGCAATGTAACTTTATTACTCAACTCTATATTAGGCAATGCTAACTCACCTTCTAAATTATCGGGCGTAAACCCTAACTTGCTGAGGCGTTTTTCCCAAGCTTTGGTATACAGTTTAACCGAATATTTTGAAACACCTAAGCTTGTCAACACCTTATCAGGTCGATTAAATCGAACATCAAATTGATCAAACGAGTATAAATTCTCCTTAAATCGAAATCCAATTCCTGTATTATTGCCTTTAGATGATTTGTAATAATTATCAGGAGACAAAATAATATAATCAAATTCCTCCATCGCAATCAATGAAGCTGCCTCTTGGCAAGATTTTAAATCCCAAACTTTTATAAAACCATCTTCGGCTGTAGAATACACTCGTTTTCCCTTCGCTCCAAACCAAACGAATTTAATAGCACCATGATGGCCAGACATGGTACAAACACTCTTTTTGGTTGCCCAATCCCAAACCACAACATCAAAATTCACTTCACTAAAATAGCCTCCTTGTCCTGTAACTAAAGCCGTTCCATCCTCATTAAAATCTGCCGAAAATAAAATACCTTCTTTGCCTGTCTTAAAAGTATTAGAGATTTCTCCTGTTGTGTAATCCCATTCAAACCACGTCATTTCGGCTTTCAAACGCTTGAGATTAGCATCGTATTCTGGTGTCGTTTTGCTAATTAAGACTTTGTTTGTATTTGGTACAAAATCCAATAAAAATTCATACGCTATTTGTGATGGGATAGTATGAACTTGTTTGCCTGTAGCAACTTCCCATGCTACTATTTTAGAACCATTGGTTTGAGCAATGATATAATCTCCTCTAGGGCTTAATTTGACACTCTTAAATATAGGCATTTCTGTAGATTTGAAATACACAGCATCTCCTACTTGCTTTTGCGTTTTAACATCCCATATTCTAAAAAAGAATTGATTGTTTTGATAATTTTTTAAGTCTATCGTTACTTCTTGTGTCAACAATCGACTGCCATCATGGTTAAAAGAAATCTCTGTCAAGGCTTCAACTGCTGTACTTTCAAAAATTGGTTGGATTGTTTTGGCATCAAAAACAGTCAAAACAGGCTTTTCCTTGTCTCCGACTACCCACGTTCCAAAAACAGAACCATCCGCACTAGCACTAGCAACCCCCGAAGTTTTGATGTACTGCTCCAAATCGCCTTCTTTCATATTCCACACACGAATTCCTGGAAATTTATTGTACACCGAATTTACCAAGTACTTCGAATTTGACCCTACCGATAGATGAGTAGACATTTTAAAATACCCTTTCAAACGCCCCAATTCCTTATTGTGCTTAAAATCAAACAATGTTCCTCCCATAAAAACAGTCGGTTGCAAACCATAGCCCTCACTTTCTGTTACCATTCCTGCTACACCTACCATAGTGTTATCTGGACTAATTGCCAAGTCGAAGGCAACCCCAATACGGTAAACCCCATTTTTGAGCGTTGTCATATCTTGACTAGTTGACTCGTTCATGACTCGCTTTAACTTGCCTTTTTGAATGCTATAATCTGCAATTGCTCCCGTTCTATCCATTACCAATAGATTTCGATTCGTTGGTGTAAACACCATTTCTATCATATTCTGACTAGTATATTCAAAATCCGAAACGACTTTTTGTGTTTCCAAATTCCAAATAGTAATCATCTTATTAGCAATACTAAAACCAGCCACAAACTTCCCATTGGGACTAACAGCAACATTCATCAAAGCTTGGTCGTGATTAGCAGTCAACGTACCATCAATTGTCTTTGTTTTATAATTATATATAGACAAGGCGTTAATTTTGGCAGCATCTCTAGTAATCAGATGTTCTCCATCCTTTGTCAGTCTAATTTCGGTATCTGGAATGGCTCCATGTTTGGTAATTTCGGCGCCTGTCAAAATATCCAGTTCAACAATTTCACCTCCTTTCATTACAAGCACATGTGTCGTATTAGAGATATAGGTAAACGAACGGGTATACATTTCTAATTTTGTTCGTTGTACAATCTTTCCTGTTGCATGCTCCCAAGTAATCATCGTTCCTTTGTCGTCTATACTCAAAATATAACGATTGTCTGAAGTGTACTCTACTTTCCAAACATCTCCAACATGTCCGTACAACACTCTAAATTCTTGGCACAAACTTCGATCCCAAATTCGAACAGTTTTATCCATTCCCGCTGTTACAACAAATCTATTATTGGGACTAAAACTAATTGCATATACATTCGCAATATGCCCACTTGTTACGACTATTTCGGGTTTCTCTTGTGCTGTCGTTGTTGTGTTTATGCCTAACAAGCCGTATAAGCATATTAATAAAAATAGTTTCATATGTGTTTGTTAAAAGCGCTTTATTCAGTTTATAGTCAAGACAACTTTTGTTTATTGATTGATTTTGAAAGATCATTATTCATCAAACCCACTCCTTGGCAGCTGCCGTTGACAGCCATCCTAAGAATATGGGCATCCAAAAGATGGGATAGCCCAACTTGACGGCATCTATAAACGCAGTACCTCGAGTCCACAAGGGGAATTGCTCAACACAAATCAAACTAGCTGGAACCACAGAAATAATTGCCACCATAATGGTTAATATATGCATACCATCTGTCGTTTTATGAAAATGCCGCATTGGTATAAAATAGATAATAGATAGTAAAATAACTGTTGCCATTAATTTCCAAATAGACAAGGTAATAATTCCGTTATCGCCTCCTATTAGCCCTCTTGTATACAAGGTATAAAAAATTTGCTTCGCCAAAAAGTAGGCTCCTAGACTTGCACCATATAGTAATCCTATATACAAAATCGTCCATCCAATAGGCATTTCTAGTTCTATTCGCATCGGCAAAATAAAAGCCAAGACAATTAAGAATGGAATGATATAGACGCTTGTGATAGGTTGGCGAATCCACTTCATTCCTTGCCAGCCAATTAGTTCATGTAGCTCATACCACCACATTAACAAGCCAATTATACCAACTACAATTGGTACAATCAACAAAAAAATATCTTTTATAGTTAGTTTCTGTTGCTCCATCAATGGCTCTATTAGACGATTAGGGATTTCTTTAAGATAAGTGCTTCTTTAAGTAGCAAAAAGCTACAAAGGAACTGATATTTGTGCACTTTTAGGACTTTATAAATAGGAAATATTGGACTAGTAATTGGGGATAGTAAAAAATACTACGAAGGATTTATGATTTAGTAGTTCGTTGATTTTTTACTTTTTTACCAAAAAGATAAAAAAGCACATTTATATTAGTTTGATAATCAAAATCTTAAGACAAAATACAGCAGATTTGCAACTTGTTGATTATCAAACTAATAAAGTTTTTCAACGAACTATTGTGATTATTAAATAGAAAATTAAGGTTTTTCTTAATTTTTAGTGGTAATTTGCGAATTTATTTTCAAAATACCCGTTATCTAACGAAACCCTATTGCAAAATAGATGGTTATATTATTGCTAGATGCTGTACTTTTAGCTATACTATTTGATGCAATCTTATCATCAAGCGTTACCTCTCAACAAGTAGACTAGTTCATGGATCTAAGTTTGTTAACGTTTTTTTCGATTGGATAACGCCTGTTTTGTCATTTTAAAATTAATTAATAGTTTGGAACAAACAAAAAAACAACGCCAAGTTGGTAGTTTAATACAACACGAATTCAGTACTGTCTTGCAGACAGAAGGAGCCTTTATTTATGGTGTTGAACCACTTGTTACTGTCACGAATGTTAAAATGAGTTCGGATTTGGGAATTGCTTATATTTATGTTAGTGTGTATAACGTTCCCTACAAACAAGAAGTGGTCAAAGAATTGTGGGAAAATTTAGCTTATTTACGTGGTCAAGTGGGCAAACGCATTCGCAAGCAAGTACGTCGTATCCCGATGCTAAAATTCTTCATTGATGATACTTTGGATGAGGTAGAACATTTGGATAACCTCTTCTCTAGAATTCATTCTGAAAAGAACACACAAAACCGTTCAATGAAAGAAGCAATGGAAGCTAGAAAAAAATTGGACGAATTAAGCCAAGACGAAGAAGAATAATTATTTTTGTCTTTCTACTTGGGGATAGCTTACAATAGCCTACGCCTACTAGTAATTGGATACAAATACAAGTACGACACATGAATCTACCATTCAAATTTGCCAAACGCTATATCTTTTCCAAAAAATCAACCAATGCCATTAATATTATTTCTAGTATTGCTGTATTGGGAATTGCAATTGGAAGTATGGCACTCATTATCATTATGTCTGTATTTAATGGTTTTGAGGGATTGTTGGGCAACTTGATTGGTAGTTTCAAACCTGATGTAAAAATTACTGTCAATGAAGGAAAAGTATTTGTTGCAGACAGTAGCATGATTCAAAATATTCGTTTGCTAGAAGGCGTACACAGTATTTCCAAAACCTTGGAAGAAATTGCCCTATTTGAGTATGATGGCGTTCAGAATATTGCTCACATCAAAGGAGTCGATGAAAACTACATACAAGTAACAGCCATTGACACCTGCTTAGAGGGAAATCAAAAGTATCTAGTTTATGATACGATCAAGGATATAAACTATACGGTTATTGGTGCTAATTTAGCATATCCACTCAATATTAGTGTTGGTCAAGCGTTTAATCGTCCAATAACGATTTATATGCCCAAAAGAGAAGGGCGAATATCAACTAACCCAACCAAAAAACCTTTTAAAAAACGTAAAGCTTACCCTTCGGCAATTTATGAAGTTCAACAATCTGAATACGATAATTACGCCATTACGAACCTAGCCTTTGTTCAAGAAATTACATCTTATAAAAACGGGGAAATTTCTGCTCTGGAAATAAAATTGGATCCTGCCTTTAATGAGACTCAAACCTTGCAAGCCATTCGGGATATTGCAGGTGACGACTATATTGTTCAAAATCGCTATCAACAAGACGAAGCACTCTATAATATTACCCAACTAGAAAAAATCGTTGCCTATTTTATCTTTGCATTTACGCTTGTATTGGTTGCCTTTAATATGGTTGGTGCTTTGTGGATGCTCGTTTTGGACAAACAGAAGGATATTTCTATCCTAAAATCGATGGGTGCAACGAGTAAACTCATTCGCCAAATCTTTCTTATGGAAGGTTTTTTACTGTCTTTAATTGGGCTGTTATTGGGTTGTTTTTTAGCCATCGTCCTCTGTGTCTTGCAACAACAATATGGCTTAGTAAAATTAAGTGGTTCGGGTGAATTTATTATTAATGCCTATCCTGTTGAGATGCGTTTGGGAGATTTTGTAGTCGTAATTTTAACTGTTTTAGGAATTGGAACCAGTGCTGCGTGGCTTCCTGCCCAAAAAGCTAGCACTGTTGAAAATATTCAACGCAAAGAATAATACATTACTAGGCTTTCTTTTAGTTAGATATTGAAAAATTGCCTATTATCCAATAGAATAATTTTAACATTGCTTATTATTATAGTTGCTATATCCTCCTATCCTATTAGGATAATATCTCTTTTATCAAGATTTTCTACCAATGCCCCAAGATCACGATTTATTAGATTTTGAAGCGCCAGTTACGATGGGTTCGTATGAGCGTTTTTTGAACTATATTGAGTCCAAACATAGTTTGCTTAAAATATTAGGTGCCGTCCTATTCAACAGTTTATCCACACTTATTATTTGCTACAAAGCAGGTCATAGTGAAGATGCATTAATTGAAATGCTGACGGTTGCAGGCGGCATGTATATATTGGTAACAGCAATGAGTTGGTTCTTGCATATCTTCATCATGATCAGCGCTGCCATTATAGATGCCATTACAGCATACAACCCCAAGATTAGAATACTTGGCGCACTCAGTATCAGCTTTTTACTATCTTTAGTAATATTTATAATTTTTTGTATTCTGGCTATATTCATTGACTAATAACATGAATATAAAATAGCTTCCCCCATTCTAAAACAGCAGCACAACCTACCTTCGTACGGCTATTCTATTGTACATTTCTATCTATATAACTTCTTGCTTTTTTTATTTTTTGTAAAAAAAAGCAATGACCATACCGTAGCAACACAGCAAACTACTATTCAATAGACTATTCTTTTAATATGCTCTTAAAATATGTAAAAAAAGTTTACATTAGAGTTCATTATCAACAATTAACTAACAAATTAAACTATATTATTAACAACAATGAAATTAATATACCTAGCCGTTCTCTGTCTATTACTAACCACCAACCACCTCCTCGCGCAGCAAACGTGGCATAAATGTGGTTTTGACCATGCGATTTATCAATTAGAACAACAACACCCTGGTTACAAACAACATATTGATGCTGTTTTTGATGAGTCGAACCGAATAGGGCAACAAACCCAACACAGTCGCTCCATTCATACAATACCTGTTGCGGTTCATGTTGTTTGGAAAACGCCCAACGAAAAACTATCTGAATGTACCATCAACGAACAAATAGAAATTCTAAACGACGACTATCGTCGTCAAAATGCAGATGCCAGCAATTTGCGTCCTATCTTCAATAGCATCGCTGCTGATACAGAGATAGAGTTTCGTTTAGATACGATTATCTGGACACAATCTAATGTAGACTTTGCTAGCTTAGGTCCTTTTGGAGGACTGTTCCCCGACCCCACTTCTATTGATAGTGTCAAAGGAACAAGCCCACCTTTAGATCCTGATCAATATCTAAACATTTGGACGCTTAATTTGGGTTCTGGTGGTCTATTGGGCTATGCTTATCCTCCTGATAGTTTACCCAATTGGCCAGCAGGAGCATCAGCACCTAGCAAAAACAGAGAAGGCGTTGTGCTTCATTACGAAATCGTTGGAGGACCTAGAAGTGTTACTTTTGGAGGTGGTTTTGGCGCTCCAACAACCGTTAATACACAAGGCAGAACCGCTGTTCATGAAGTTGGGCACTACTTAGGATTGCGCCATATTTGGGGCGATGGTGCTGGCGGTGGAATTTTTCCTCAACCAAGCTGTTCTGTTGATGATGGTATTGGTGATACTCCAAATTGTTTGGATCGCTCTGAATTTGATTGTGATACCACCAAAAACAGTTGTGATACAACATTAGTCAACGATATGCCCGACATGATAGAAAACTATATGGATTATTCTGCTGAATCGTGTATGAATAGTTTTACCATTGGGCAAAAAAATCACATGAAAGGAGTTTTAAATGGTCCTCGTTCAGGTTTGTCAACTACTCCTGTCAAAATCCGCCCTGCTTACGATGCTATTTATCACGCTGAAGTATTAGCCGTTAATACAGGCAGTAGCTGCACTAGTATTTTTACGGCAACCAATATGAATGCTTCCGCCTCTATGCCTGATGCTCCTTGTATGGGAACCATCGCCAATGATGTTTGGTTTTCCTTTACCGCTACTAGCTCTGACTTACTTTTAGAAGTTTCTAATATTAACAATATTACAGGCAGTTCTACTGCTATGGCTTATGAATTATTTGAAGGAGCTTGTGATAGTTTGAGTAGTTTAGGTTGTGGCAACGCAGGCAACAATGCGTTATCTGGTTTGACAACAGGTGCTGTTTATTACCTTAGAATTTATAGCATGAGCACAGCAGATAGCCACAACTTTGATATTTGTCTGCGTAACAACAACCTTGTAGCAGTAGATCAAATTGAGCAAATTCTAAGCCGAGGTATTCACTTATCTCCTAATCCTACATCTGGTGATATTAACATTAATATTGATAATAACATCAGCTTTGAAGGCTTCCTAAGCATTAAAAATGTTTTAGGTCAAGCTATTACACCACCTGTAGCGATTGACAATCACAATCGTCAATACACCCTTTCACTAACCAACGAAAATAGTGGTTTGTATTTAGTTGAAATCCGAATGAATAACTATACCATTACTAAAAAGGTTATTCTTCAAAAGTAAATCGCTCACCTACTTAATTATATATGGACCAATTTGATCTTTGAAGGTCAAATTGGTTCTTTTTATTTCTATTCTCACAAAGCGCTTTATTTTTTATCAAAAATAGTCTGAAAGAGGCATTATTCCCTCAATAGCTTTTGAAGCTATAGAAGCAAAGCTTTTTCTTTTGTGCCTCATTTTTAACAAAAAGCAAAAAATCAATGAAGTACTATTATGGAATCCGCTTGTAATTCCTTATATATGTAATTGAATTTCTTAACGAATTGTTAATACGTTTATACTACCTTAGCTTAGAATTTCGTTTTATCATTCCAATATAGAGGTATCCACAACTATAAATCTCTTAGAGATCAATTTGCACGTAATCATTCACACATAAAATTTTTTTCGTCTCTAAAAAACACATTATTTAACTAACATACTATTTTTTAGGAATGGCTACTTCTTATTCCAACACCCTTAGCTGTTTCTAAAATTCTAAAAACAAAAAGTATGAGACAGAACTTACATTATTTACTTTGCCTAATAGTAGGAATAGGTTTCTGGCTACCCACGGCAGAAGCTCAACTAGTTAACTATGAAGAAACTTGGCAAGAATTTTTAAAAAATCCCAAAACTTCTGCCATTAGTAAACTAACAGAACCCAGCAAAGAACAGGTAGCTAATTATTTGAAATACTGCTTGATGTATGCCAATTCGTATTTTTGCGCCGATGACCTGACGCAATCCGAAAAAATGATGCGAGAAGTAGCTGCTATTAGTACCGAAGCACATGCTAAAATTCCTGGCTTTACGGATAAGTACGAAGACCTAAAAACTAAAATTGCTGCTTACAAAGCTTGTGGTAAAATTTGGGTTCGCTTCCTCGATGGAGAAAGCATTGACATTGCTGAATTGGAAAAAAATGAAGTAAAAGATGCTAAAACTGTTTGTGAAAAAGGAACGCTTTGTAAGTACTTTTACATGACTGCCATGCATTATTATTGTCAAGGTGATTTGAAAAAATCTAGAGGACATTTTGAAAATCGTGTCCAAAAACTAGTAGATAAAACGTCTTTTGAGCCCAAGGACGTAACAGGAATGGATGAACGTGTGAAAATGATGAAAAAACTTTGGGCTGGTATTGACAAACTAGATCCAGCATGGGAAAAGTTAATTGAAACGGACAAATCTCCTGGTTTTGATACAGAATTACCACTCATTGAATGCTATTCGATTCCTAATATGAAAGAGTATATTCTCAAAGCTACGGCTGATCTGTGTGGCCTAGGAGATGAAATGCTCAAAAAGATTAAAGCACTTCAAAAAACCAATACGCATCCTATTCCTTCGGATGTAGCAGATAAAATTGAATGGTTAGAAAAGGCTGTTGCTGAAAATAATGACGGCTTAGCTACCTTAAACAAAGCGTGGAAAAAATTCTTGCCAGAAAGCAAACCTAGTGGAATCGACTATGGTCATGAGTTTGTATGCGACAGAGCAGCTGAGGTAAAAGCCTATATCATGGATGGATATGCAGATCCTTGTGGTGGTGGAAAAGCGGCTTTGGACAAAATTGAAGCCATAAAAAAGGAACACAATCCTTCTTTAGATACTGAAACAATGACTAAGTTGAAGCAATTGAAGGCTAGAGTTAATAAAGAAGCTGAAAATCTTGCGAAATTAAATGAGGCTTGGGAAGATTTTGTTCCTGATGATAAAATCAAAGGCAAAATTAATTTTGTGTTTGAGTACTGTGACAAAGAGGCTCAAGTAAAAGCTTATGTCATGGATGGAACAATTAATTTCTGTGAAAAAGGAAAAAGTCGTTTAGAAGATATTGCTAAATTACGTGATAGCGATAACCCTGAATTGGCAGATGCTGTGCTCAAAAAAATTGATAATCTACAAGCTAAACAAGACGAGTCTGACCAAGACTTAGCAGATTTGAACAGTGCATGGGAATTGTATACCAGCACCGACAAGACAATGGAATGGCAAGAAGGTTTCCCTCAAAAAGATACAGGAACCGTGCGTGATAACATTCGTTTGGTAAAATTCTATTGTGATAAAATTGCTCAAACTAAATCTTGGGTCATCAAAGGTCATTTAGATCCTTGTGAAAAAGGCGATGCTTACTTGGCTAAAATTAATAAACTAAAAAAAGAAGCCAATCTGAAGTACGACAAAGAATTGGCTTGTCAAGTTAGCCGTTTGAAATCAAAGGTTTATCAATGTAAGTATTGGGCTTTGGTACTAAAAGCTTGGAAAATCACTTACGAAGAATGTGAACGTTTTGGTCCTGCCTCCTCTAAAATTATGTACGAAGACCTTAACTCGGAAGAACAGCCTTGCGAAACAACGGTTGAGTACAAACAACTCGGTAAAATTGGTATTCAGTATACCATTACTACTTTCCTTTGCCAAAAAATTAACTTGGCTAAAATGGGTGATCCTGAGTATTACAAAAAAATTGCTACTTGGGTTGATAATGAAGTTTTGAGCAAATATTGTGAGGCCAATATGCGCTGTAAAGAGGATTTTTATATTTATCTAGAAGGGCATACCGATGGAAATCGTTTTTCTGGTCGTAGATATGATAATTCTTTAGACATCCCTGAGGGTACACCTTATACGCACTTTGTTGGAAAAAGCAGTGGTGCTGTCGATACCTTGAAAAAGGAAACTCGTAATATCACCACCGATTTAAAATCTAATATGGAATTGGGAATTGCTCGCGCTTGGACGGTAAAACAACAATTAGATTTTATGAAAGTTCCGATTACGGTAGGAGCTTATGAGCATCCTTCTAGTGAAAAAGGAGGTGAATTCCGTCGCATCGAAATTGAATTGAATATTACCAATTTGATGTTGGATTTCTATGAAAAAACATTAAAAGAATTAGTAGAAGAATCAGGTATTGGTAACCGTCCAAAACTAGGTTGCTAAGCCCCTTCTTATACAATTCTAATCGTTTTTGGGCACTGTTCGTGTCTCCTTTTTTGAGAAAAGAAACGATTGGTAACACAATAATATTGAGAACGTTCATGTTAACTTTATGTTGATATGGACGTTCTATTTTTGGAGATTATTTGTTTTGGATGCTTTTATAAATTGCCTTGTCTCCCAATTTCAAAGGGTCAATAACATGCTTTGGTAGAAGCCCATAGAACCTTTTTTTTATATTTTTATGGCTCTAAAAAATTTTTTGGGTTGGTTCTTGTATAAGATAAAGTGTTTTATTTTTTATCAAATCATAAAAACTATTTCTAATTTTTAGTCTCTCAACTTTCAAACATTACTCCGTTGAAAAATCGTATCAGTTTGATTATCAGCAAGATGTACTTTTATTGACTTTTATACTAAAAGACTGATAATCAAACTAATGCAAGATACTTTTTTACGTTTTTCGTAGGAAAACTAAAAAATCAACGGAGTATTATTCAAATAAACTCTATTCTAACAAACATCATAAGCACTTGTCTAAAAAACGATTCTTATTTTTAGAGATGCTTTAAAACACACAGACTATTATAATTATGATTTTGAACAAATATCTTTTAACAGTATGCTCTTTAGCTTTGCTGATTTCATTGCCACAGTTTTCTCAAGCTCAGCAATTGGTCAATATGGAAGAAACTTGGCAAGAGTTTTTGAGCAACAAAAAAACGGCTAATATTTCTAAATTGAAAAAGCCAGATAAGTCTCAACCTGCTAATTATATCAAATATTCTTTGATTTATGCCAATACCTACTTTTGTGGTGATAATATCGAAAGTGCGGAGGAAATGATTCACGAAATAGAAGCTATGGGCAAAGAAGTCTGGGATCGTGTTCCTGGATTTGAAGAACGTTATTTGGGCTTAAAAGAAAACATGAAGGCTTATAGAGCATTGGACCCTATTTGGGAAAAATTCTTAAATAACAAAACAAGCGTTTCAAAAGAAGAAGTGGAGGCACATCCCGAAGCCAAAAAGATTTGTGAGCGAGGAACATTGTGTAAGTACTTTTATATGATTTCGCACGATTACTTCTGTCAAAAAGATTTAGAAAAAGCAAGAGATGTTTTTGATAGTCGCATTCGTAGGCTTGTAGCAACAACTTTTAATCCCAATGATATAGAAGGATTGGGCGAGGAAGTAGAGCGCATGACACAGTTTTGGGATGCAATGGATGAATTAACTCCTGCTTGGGAAGCTTATATCGAAACAGGTATTTCTCCTGGCATGCAAGCCGAAATGCCTGTTATTGATTGTTATGTTATTCCTAATATGAAAGCCTGTATTCTTAAAGCTACTTATGACATTTGTGGCGTTGGAGAAAAAATGTTGGACAAACTCAAAGAGTTGCAAAAGAAAAGCACTTACCCAATTCCTTCTATTATTATTGATAAAATGGATTTCATCGAAGAAGAGGTGCGCAACATCAAAAAAGATTTGGCGATTGTCAATACCTATTGGAAAAAATTTACACAAACAGGCAATCTGCCTAGCGATGTTGCTTACAAATATGTCTTTGCTTGTGATCGTGAAGCAGAGGTCAAAGCCTATTTGATGGATGGCTTAATGGATCCTTGTAGAAAAGGGAAAGAGGCGTTGGAAAATATTTCTAAAGTGCGCAAAGAACACAAACCTGCCCTTGCTTCATTGACCATGGAAAAACTCAAAGAACTCAAAGCGGCTGTAAGTGTGAGTAGTGGCGACGAAACGGTCTTAAACGACGCTTGGGAAGATTTTTTACCCGATGATGCTCTTTCCAAAAATTATGACTTGGCATTTGAATATTGTGATAAACTAGCAGAAATTAAAGCGTTTATTATTGATGGAACCATTCATGTTTGTGAAAAAGGACAACAACGCTTAGACGATATTGAAAATGTTTTAGATGAAAATGAGGTAACGATAGATTCGGAAACACAAGCGAAATTGGATGCTTTGGAAGCCAAATCTAGTAAGTTAAATGCTAAACATGAGGTTCTCAATAAAGCTTGGGAGTATTTGTTAGCTAATGATGAGGTTAGCGATAATTATGAATATGATTATGAATTTCCTTGTAATCGAGAAATGGATGTTAAGGCCTACCTACTAGATGGTTACACCAACCCTTGTTTGAGTGGTAAATATGGCTTGACTGAAGTAGATAAAGTCATGTCTAAACACAATCCTAAATTAAGCGATGAAACATTAGCACAAATAAAAAAATTACGCAGTAGATTGTCCAACGAAGGAGGCAATGTTGCCACGTTAACCAAAGCTTGGGAAGATTTTGTTCCTGACAATAAACTCTCTGGAGAAATTAATTTCATCTTTAGTTACTGTGATAAAATTGCCGAATGCCGTGCTTATATCATGGATGGAATTATCAATTTCTGTGACCGTGGCGAAAAACGTCTCAAAGATATTACCCAGTTGAGAGAAGATTATTTATTGACACTGGATCAAATCATGGAGGATAAATTAGAAATTTTGTACAAAATGGTTGAAGAGGGTAAACCAGGTTTAGAAGGTTTGAATAAGGCTTGGAACACCTGTATTAGTATGGATGACTTTTCTAAAGTAGATCAGCGTACAATTAAATTAGCAGAGGTCTATTGTGATCCGATCTCACAAACTAAAGCATGGGTAATGAAAGGCTTGATGAACCCTTGTAAAGAAGGACAAATTTACTTATCTAAGATTGATTACCTAAAGCGAAAAGAAGCTGTCAAATACGGAGATGAATTGGATTACCAAGTAGAATTGTTGCGGGTTAATATTGGTAAATGTCCGTAAAATTTCTCTCTTTAGAATCCTCATTTTTATGTACTCCAAAACTAAATATAGAACGTCTGCACAGATTGTCTTGTGTAAGGCGTTCTTCATTTTTAAGCAAAAAATCATTAATTTTAAGAAATCCCCAAGCTTTTTTTATGCTAAAATTGCTTTGGGTGTCTAGAGATAGATATACACCAATACCATATCCATTTTACAAAACAACATAAAATTATGCATTCAAATCGACTATTTTTAGTTCCTTTTCTTTTGAGTATCGGATTGTTACTACCGAACTACATGCAAGCGCAGTTGGTCAACATGGAAGAAACTTGGCAAGAGTTTTTAGGCAATCAAAAAACATCGAATGTATCCAAGTTGGTGAAGCCTGAGAAATCTCAACCAGCCAACTATATCAAATACTCTCTGATGTATGCCAACTCGTATTTTTGTGCTGATAATCTTCCTAGTGCCGACAAAATGATGCGAGAAATTGAGTCCATGGGCACGGCTGTCCAAGACAAAGTCCCAGGGTTCAAGGAGCGTTATGAATTAATGAAGGTAAAAATTAAAGCATATAAAGACTTGGTTCCAATTTGGCAACGCTTCTTAAATGACAAAAGCAGTGTGACGCGCAAAGATATTGCAGCCGTTCCAGAAGCCAAAACGGTTTGCGAAAAAGGAACGCTTTGCAAGTTCTTTTATATGACGGCACATGCTTACTATTGTGAAGCCAACCTTAAAGATGCGAGAAATCATTTTGAAAACCGTGTTTTGAAATTGGCTAAAACAAGTTTTGATCCGAAAAGTGTCGAGGGATTAAATGAGGAAATTGAAATGATGAAATCCCTCTGGGCAGGTATTGATGCGCTCAATCCTGTATGGACTAAGTTTATAGAAACCGATCAGTCACCAGGTTTTGAAACAGACATTCCTGTCATTGGTTGCTACACGGTTCCCAATATCAAAGTTTGTCTTTTAAAGGCTGCTGCTGATTTTTGTAATACAGGTTCCGAAATGTTGGCCAAGATCAAAGAGCTTCAAGCTAGTATGTCGCATGATGTGCCTGGAGATGTGGCGGATAAGATAGCATGGTTGGAAGCAGAGGTCAACAAAAGTGATCAAGGTTTAGCCAATTTAAATAGTATTTGGGCTAAATTTACACCAAAAGAAAAATTGCCTAGTGGTGCTCAATACGAGCATGTATTTATTTGTGATCGTTCCGCAGAAGTAAAAGCCTATTTAATGGATGGCTTGAGCAATCCTTGTACAGAAGGTCAAAATGCCTTGGATAGCATTGCAAGAATTCGCAAAGACCACCAACCTTCTTTGGATGATGTCACCACCTCTAAGTTAAAGAAGCTTAAAAATTTGGTTAGCAATGAAGCAGCAGAATTAACTAAATTAAATAAAGCTTGGGAAGATTTTTTACCAGACAATAAATTATCTGGTAAAGCTGACTTTGGATACGAATATTGTGATAAAGCAGCTGCTGCCAAAGCTTATACAATGGATGGGATTCTAAATATCTGTGAACGGGGTCAACAACGTTTGGACGACTTGGAAAAACTCAAAGCAGAATATAGCCCTGAATTAACTTCTAAAACAACTGCTAAGATCGACTTTTTGCAAAAAGAGGTCGCTCGATTGACGCAAGAAGCCGCTGATTTAAAAAAGGCTTGGGACTATTTGCTAGCTAATAAAGAGGTTAGCAAAGACTTAGAATATGAACACGAATTTATATGTAATCGTGAAGGAGATGTACAATCCTACCTTTTAGACGGATTTACCAATCCTTGCCAAAGTGGTCAATATGCTTTGGACGAAGCGCAGAAAGTAATTGATAAATACAATCCTAATTTGAGTAGTGCCACTCAAACTCAATTGAACCAACTCAAAGCTCGATTGAAAAATGAAAATCAAAACTTGGCGCAACTTAATAAGACTTGGAAAGACTTTGTGCCAGACGAAAAGTTGTCTAGTGACTTGGATATTGTGTTTGAGTATTGTGATAAAATTGCTCAAGCTCGTTCCTACATCATTGATGGTACGGTTAATTTCTGTGAGAAAGGAGAACAGCGTGTCAAAGATATTTACAAACTTAGAGAGGACTATTTATTGACTTTAGACAGCGAAACGGAAGACAAATTAGAAAGTTTGGAAAACAAAGTTAAACAAGCGGCAAAAGATTTAGAAGATGTCGGCGCTGCTTGGGATTTGTATGTTGCCACAGATACGATTATGTCTTGGACAGAGGGGTATCCTGCTGTTGATACTGTTGTCCGTCACCAAATTCGTTTGGTTGATTTCTATTGTGATAAAATCGCTCAAACCAAATCTTGGGTCATCAAAGGGTTGTTGGATCCTTGTGAAAAAGGAGATGCTTATTTGGCAAAAATCAACAACCTAAAACGCAAACATGGTTTGTCTTATGATAATGACTTAGCCTGTCAAGTTCGCCGCTTAGAAGGGAAAGCTTATCAGTGTAAATACTGGACGCTTGTGCGTGAAGCAAGGCGTGTGACCCACTTAGAAAGAGAAACCTTTGGTCCTAAGTCTGCTCAAATTATGTATGGAGAATTAAACTCTGACAAACAACCTTGCGAAACAACAGTTGAATACGAACCATTGGGATATATTGGTGTTCGTTATATCGTGGCTCCTCACTTATGTCAAAAAACAAACTTGGCTAAAATGGGTGATCCTGAGTATTACAAAAAAATTGCTACTTGGGTTGATAATGAAGTCTTGAGCAAGTATTGTGAAGCTAGTATGCGTTGTAAGGAAGATTTTTTCATTTATTTGGAAGGGCATACCGATGGCTACCGTTTTTCTGGTCGCAAGTACGATCAATCGTTGGATATTCCCGATGGCACTCCCTATACACACTTTCTAGGAAATAAAGATGGTACAGTAGATACACTTCAAAAAACAACTCGTCACATTACTCGTGAGTTAAAGTCAAATATGGAATTGGGTATTGCTCGTGCTTGGACAGTAAAATCACAATTGGATTTTATGAAAGTACCTATTACTATTGGGGCGTATGAACATCCAGAAACAGAAAAAGGGGGTGAATTTAGAAAGATTGATATTGAACTAAACATCACGAATCTATTGCTAGACTTTTATGAAAAAACATTAAAGAGACTGGTCAAAGAGTCGGGAATTGGGGAACGTCCTTCTTCGGGCTGCTAGTTGCCTCATTGTTCAACAACAATTTAATATTCTATTAATTCATATTAAAATCGTACTTTAGCTGCTGTTTTGCAAACAGCATTTTACTAAAAAACTGATCCAATAATTTAAATGTTGAAGTTTGAACGACAAGTCATTGCTAATTAGCAGCTTGTTCAAACTTCAACATTTTTTATTCTATTGTTTTCTCTAGCAATAGACCACCATGTACTAATCAATATGTAATCGTTTACAGAAATTACCAAATCAATAATTATTATGAAAAAAACAATCCTGCTGCTAGTCTTATTAATCCCGTTTCAATGGCTTATAGGGCAAGACTTAAAGCTGGCAACTTTTAATTGTGAATTTTTACTCAAACGAAAAGTTCATATGAAATATGGTCTACCTTATGACATGAAATATGCCTCAAGAGATGCCAAGCAAGAATGGAAAGACGATCGTTATAGACAAAAAAAATTTGAAGAAGCAACTAAAAAGGTTGCGGCACACCTCAAAACTATTAATGCGGATGTTTTAGGCTTAACAGAGGTTGGTAATACTTCTGAAGTTCAGCTTCTCGTAGAAACATTAAAAAAAGAAGGATTGGAGTATAAATACTGGAAAGTCTGCAAATCGCATGATTCTGCTACAGGGCAACATGTCGCTTTCTTGTCTAAATATGAGTTAACTGATATTGTCCCAGCTTTTCCCAATCGAGGTTTATATTTTGTCGAATCTGACCAAGACGAGGTAGAAGAAACAGGAATTAGTAAAGGGATGAAAGCAACAATTAGCTACAAAGGTACTCCCATTCATTTATTTTTATTTCATCTTAAATCAGAGCGAGGCGGAGAAGATAGCGACCAACGCCGCTTGATGCAAGCCGAAATTGCTCGACGAGTGATGATTCCTTATCTACAAAAAGAGGAACACGTGGTTGTTATGGGAGATTTAAATAGTGAAAGACGACACCCTGCTTTATTGACCATTCGAGGATTTAAAGACATTCAAACGGAATTGATACAAACAGGCGATAGTTATTATTTTGAAGATTATACCACAAGATGGACGTATAGTTACAAAGGACAACAAGAACAAATTGACCATATTTTACTCTCTTTGAGTCTTAAAAATGCTTGTAAACACAACAATCCCAAACAAAAACAATGGGGAATTAAAACCTCTATCCTCCCCACCAATAACGAAGAAATATCTGACCACAATGCCTTGATTGTGGAACTTAATTTCAAGTAAAACCTGATCTGTTCTAATATTAGATAGGAAACTCGTGCTAACTAATCGTACGAGTCTCCTATTTTTTTAGTGAAAGAACTATTGGACTGTTACTTAAAATACTCTGAAGGCTTTTTGCCAAAACGCTTGACATAATTTTTGGAAAAATGACGCGTAGACATAAAACCAATAGAATAAGACACCTCTTTTACTGTACGACAAGCACCTTCCTCTAACAAACGTCTAGCTTCTTGCAGACGAATTTCATTGATAAACTTTAAAGGTGTTAACCCTACATGAGTTTGCATAAAACGATACAATTGGCGTTTGCTTACAGCCACTGCTCTTGCCAAATCATCTACAGTAAATTCTGTCTCATCAATATTTTTAAGTACAACCGCTCTTGCTTCCTCTATCTTTTCACGAGCAGCAATCGACGATGCCGATTCCTTTTCGACAACCGATGTATTGGTATCTGTAACTGATGTCGCTTTTTCGTCCTCTTTCTCTTCAATCGTCTCATTTGCTTTTTGCTGCCAATCTCTTCGAACCAAAGCATTCTCAATCAGTCTTTTAACATGGATATTCAACTCATCGACAGAGAATGGTTTCGTCAAATATTCATCAACACCAATCGTCAATGCCTTGAGTTTGCTAGCTTCACCAGATTTGGCAGTCAAAACAATAACGGGCAAATTATTGCCCCAAGAAGCCGCTTTGATATGCTCTAACAATTCATACCCATCCATTTCAGGCATCATTAAGTCGGTAATAACTAAGTCAAATGAATGTCCCCCCTCTTGTTTCAAGAGATTCAATGCAACCAAACCATTTTCGGCTAATGAAATATCATAATCTGCCCCCAAAATCATTTTAATAAACGCAGCCATATCGTTATTGTCCTCAACTACCAAAATACGAGGTTGGTCACTTTTAGGGCTTGGCGATACAACAGAAGTGCCCTCTTTCACATCCTTGGTCTCTTCTAACAAGTTGTTTTCAATTACCAAAGGATTGACAGGTACTACTGTCGGTTGGGATACAATTTCTTCTATTTTCGGCATCAAAAAGGAAAATGTAGTCCCCTCGTTGAGAATGCTGCGTACATAAATTTCAAATCCTTGCAAAGAAGCCAACTCTTGTGCTAATGCCAGTCCTACGCCCGAACCAGAAACAGCTCTTTTTTCAGCCTCTTTGGTTTGATAAAACCGTTTAAACACATACGGCAAATCTTCTGCCTTGATACCAATACCAGTATCTTTGACCTCTACTTTGATTGCTGTTCCAACATCTGTTACAGCCAACGTAATGGCGCCATCATCCATTGTATATTTAAAAGCATTAGAGAGTAAATTATTGATAATCTTCTCCATTTTAGAAGTATCAAAATCCACCAATAAGTTATAATCAACATTATACTCTAATTGATAATTGATATTTCTATAACTTGTCTGTACTTTAAAATTATTATAAATGTTGACGATAAAAGAATGGAGGTGATTCGTTTGTCTTCTCACTTCTAACTTATTTGAATTCAGTTTTGCCAAATCCATAATATCATCAATATACTTCAACACCTTCTTACTATTCCTCAAAACCATGTCTAAAGACTCGCGTGTTTCTGTTTCCTCCATGCTTCCATGAGGCTGTTTTAAAATAGCAGAGACAGGTCCTACAATCAATGAGAGAGGCGTTCTAAATTCGTGAGAAATATTGGTAAACAAGCGATTTTTCGCTAATACGGCTTCTTCTGCGGTTTCCTTTGCCTTTCGCAACTCTTCTTCGTACTTTCTTTGCGTTCTTTTTAATCTAATATTTTGAATAATAGTTCCATAAGTAGATAAGAAAGGTGCTAGCGTTTCTGCCAATAGATCTTTGTAGCCAATAACATTGGACAATCCCAAAATTCCCACTATTTTATTATTGTGTGTAATTGGAAATCCCAAAAAATGCTTTAATTCTAAATATTTTTGAGGAATTTTATCCGACAAGATATACGTTTCTTCTTTTAGAATTTTATCTAGTAATGGTTTTAATATAGACTGCCCATTTTTTTGCCAGTTGGTATCATGCAGCAAATCTCCTTGCTCCAAAGCACCTTTTGTATCCATAACCGTCAATGCTTCTAAAGCGATCTGATCTTCTTTATGAATTAACTCAGCAATAAATCCATATTGACTACTCGTGATTGCCAACAACTGCTTAAGCAATGTATCAAAAGAATATTCGGCTTGTTCTTCCAACAAAAAACCAGATTGAAATTCTTTTATCATTGCCAGTAAATCTCGATTTTCCTCTGCACTTTTTTTGGCCAGTGCCAATTCTTTGGTCTTCTTATCTGCAAGTTCCTGTTCTTCCTCATAACGTTTTTTCATAAAACGTGTTGTTAATGTCACTAATACAATCATTGCGACAAACACAATACAAGTATCTATGGCTTGGTGCTTGAAACTGGGGTATGAGGCAACCCAAGTAGGATTTAATTGCTCTACAGCAATTGTAACTAGTGTAAACAGCCCAACAACAACTCCTACTCTCCAATATTGGTTATTAGGATCTGTCACAATATAAATCATCAAAAGCGCCAAATTAAATGCAATTGTTGGTCCCAACAAGCCTCCCATCCCAAACCACAAAAACACAGAACTTATCTGCGTAATCAACACAACAGGCCAAAATAAAAACGTAAAATTCTCTATTTTCTTTAATAAAAAATAAATTCCTATAGCTGTTGTCCCCATGATAACATCTGCAACAATAGGCAACCATGACATACTGATATACAAATTGGTTACTAAGCGTACGAAAATGATACCTAGTCCATAGAGACAAATGGACTGCAATAGCTTTCTATCTGGTTCTTTATATAAAATAGGTTTTTGTTGTTGTGACATAGTTTTGGTGTAGTGATTGATCAATGTAGTATGGTATCTATAAAATGTGTGTGTGTGTGTGTAATAAAAACCTGTTGCTAGCTCTTCAGTTTTCTTCTTTGATGATAATTTTGTATCAAATGCTGAACAGTAGCAAGCAATTCATCAATTGAAAAAGGCTTGGTTAAATACTCATCCACTCCTATTCTAAGTGCATTTAGTCGACTATCCTTTTCATGCTTGGCCGTTAATACAATAACGGGTACATCTACGTTAGGAGCTTGTCCTTTTATCTTTTCCAAGAGTTCAAATCCATCCATTTCAGGCATCATTAAATCGGTAATAACTAAACTTAATTGACTTCCTCTATTTTGTATGGTTTGCCAACCTTTTAAACCATTTTCCGTTAATATCACAGCATACTCATCTTGCAGTATTTTTTTTAGAAATAGTCGCATGTCATAATTATCCTCTACGATTAAGATAGTATCTTTTTCTCCCTCTACAGTTGTCGCAATTTTTGAAATGGGTTCTTTTGAAGTAATTGTCGAAGTTACAGGGACATAAGAATCAGGCAAACGATAGGGCAAATTAAAAGAGAAACAAGATCCTTCTGATAAGGTACTTTCTACATTTATATCAATACCTTGAATATCCGCCAATTCTTTGACCAAAGCCAAACCAACTCCTGTTCCTGCAAAAATCGTTTCGCCTTCTCCTTTTACTTGATAAAAACGGTTAAATATATAAGGTAAATGTTCTTCAGGTATTCCTATTCCTGTATCCTCTACTTTAATTTTAATTGCTTGCTCTACAACCAAAACACTCAATACAATCCGCCCTCCATCCTTTGTATATTTAAAAGCATTGGACAACAAATTATTAATAATCTTTTCTATTTTCTTAGCGTCCAGTGGAACAACCAACTTTTTATCTACTTGGTAGTTAAGCGTATAATTAATATCCCTGTAAGCAACTTCTGTTTTAAATAAGGTATATAAGTTTTGAATAAATGGAAACAAAACAACAGGTTCGGTCTCTATTTTAAGTTCATTGGAATTTAGTTTTGCTAAATCCATAATATCTTCAATATACTCCAACATTTTCCTACCATTCTTCTGCATAATTCCTAGATAGCTTCTCATTTCCCCTTCGTTCAGTT
Source organism: Aureispira sp. CCB-QB1 (assembly GCF_000724545.1). Lineage (GTDB taxonomy): Bacteria > Bacteroidota > Bacteroidia > Chitinophagales > Saprospiraceae > Aureispira. The sequence continues at coordinate 165,612 of NZ_JHBV01000030.1, forward strand.
CTGCGATGGGTTTCTTCATGAGAAGATCTATAGGACCTAAAATTAAAGATAGTGGTGTTTTTAATTCGTGAGAGATATTGGTTAAAAATTGAGACTTTAATCGGTTCGAGTATTCTGCCAACTCTTTGGCCTCCTTCAATTCATTTTCGTAAGTTCTTTGTTTTCTTTTAAGTCGAATATTTTGCAAGATAGAGCCATAAGTAGACAAAAAAGGAGATAGCAAATGAACCAATTCTTCGTCATACCCTCCTGCTCTATTGGCAATTCCAATAACGCCCACTGTTTCATAATGGTACGTTACACGAATACCTAAGAAATTACGAATTAGTTGTTTATTTTCTATGGTATTCGCTGTTTTTAGAGTAGCTGCATCGTTAATGATTACATAGTTCTCTGCCTCCATAATATAAGGAAACAAACGATCTAGCACTTTGCCTGAAGTATCTGATTGAGTTGTAGAGAAGGCATGAATTTCCAAATTAGAAGCATCTTCTTTTAAAATAACCTCTCCTACAAACCCAGAAGTACTCCCTGTTAATTTGAGTAATTGAGCCAATAAATTATCAAAAGCATTTTTCAAATCTTCTTCCAAAAAGAAATCAGACTGCAAGTCTTTTAGCATCGCTAGCAAGTCTCGTTTTTGTTCGGCTTCTTTTTTTTCAGCACTCAATTTAGCTGCATTTTTTTCTGACTCGATCCTCTCTCGTTGAATACGATCGTGCAAAAATCTTAAAGCCATTGCAATCAGACCAGTAATATAAAGCGTAATCAAGCTATACTCCGTCCATGGTTCGATGTAGCCTCTGTCTATCCACCATTTCAAATACAAAGAAATTATGATCGCAACGACAATGACGGCTATTGTCACCCCCAATATTAACCGCTGATAGTGTTTTTGTTTGGTCCAAAGCCCATACAACAAGATTACCAGCAAGTAACTTGGTGCCAACATGCTGTCCATCTGATTAAAACTTAACCACAATACAGCTACAAAAATTTGAGTTGTTATGATAAAAGGTAAAATTAACTTTAGGTAAGCTTTCTTGTACTTCGATAAATAGAAAAAACAAAGTAGCAGTAACAATAATCCTCCATCTACGACAAACGCAGCCCATCCAAACCCTGATATAAAATGGGTTAAAAGTCGTACCCCCACCGTACAGGCATTTGCCAAATAATTCAGGTGAAATAGTTGCTCAATGGAATCATCAGATGTTTGCTTTTGAACGCTCAAATTAGTGTTGTCTTTATAGATGATAAAATTAACGTGGTGTCATTTGGGGGAGGTGCAAAAAAGAAACGACATTGCTATATATTGTTTAATAATAACTAATACTCCGTTAATTTTTTAGTTTTTCTATAAAAAACATAAAAAAGCACCTTGCATTAGTTTGATTATCAGCTTTTTATCACTAAAACCAACAAAACTATATTCTATTGATAATCAAACTAATACGATTTTTAACAGAGTAATAAATAACAATTATTAGCAAAAATTATAAGTTCTAATATAATAACATCTATAGAGAATAAGTCCCTGATTTAAATAAATATTAGTCTAATAATAGCAAAATCTTGCTTCTGGCTTCTCCAAAAAGCTTTATAAAAGCTCGCTATTGCATTGTCTTTTAGGCTTATTTATTAATAATTAAGTAAGTGGACAGAAAAAAGTATAGTTAAAAATGTAATTCTTTTTGCCTATAAATTTTTATGAACGATTACTTATTGCCTTTATATAGTTTATTTTTTATTGCAGCTAATCTATCTGCCATCAAGCAAGGCATAATTTTGCCATCAAAACATTGGCAAGAATAAACAGTTGCATTTAATTAACATATTAGAACTTAGTATCACCATACATTCATTTACAATGAAAAAGAATTAACCAATGAGTACAAATATGACGTCCCTTACAAAGAAATATTTTTATGCTTGGATATTTTTTATTTTTCCTATTCTGCTTTCTGCTCAGGTATCCACCTCTCTCAACCAAAGCTTTACAATAGATGCGGCGCAATCTATCAGTATTCAAGTCAATAGCCCCAATCTAAATATTAAATATATTCAAGGAAGTAGAATTTTGGTAGAAACAAGGGTTAGCCTTGCAATTGACAACACCGCACTATTAGAGTTTATTGCTCAAAAAGGGCGTTACGATTTGATCAAGGAAATAGATCCCAATACAAAATGTCTAAAGCTAACTCCCAGAAAAAATGAAAACTTACTCGTAGTAAAAGGAGAACAACTTCAAGAAAATGTTTCTTATACAATATATATTCCCCAACACATGGCTTATATAGATTTGGCTAAAAAATAAAAAGGTTGCTCGAATTTTACTTCTAACAACCTTCTTGCGCTTTTATAGTGCCTTTTTTAAACCTCTGGTTTGCTTGCTCGTATATAATCACTTGATTATTTTGCCCTTTATTTAGCAATTACATAGCTTGACCAACCGCCCCATTTTCAGATGCTTTATCTAAATTTTCTTCGCTTTCAATAATTACTTGATACCCTTCAGGTGCATTGATTTCAAAACTCAAATACTCTGCCAGTAATACACCTTTTACAGTTACTTGATTAGCAACCTTAGGCATTGTAATAATCAATGTCCCATTAGATGGGTCCACATCTGTCGCCAAAGTATATCGCCCAACAACAACCAATTGTTTAACAATATTTTCACTCATATTATCTACTTTCAAATGAGTAGTTACTCTAATAAAGTCCTTATCCCATTCTTGTAGACTTACCTCTCCTGGCAAATTAACAATTGCAGAAGTAGACGTTGCTAAAGCTACAGATTTAACCAGCGTTTTTTCAACTTGTGCATTCATGGTTGTTGCCAAACCACAAACTAAGCTCAATAGTAAAATTAAATTTTTCATAAACTTATATTTTTCAGTGTTAGCGTAGTTGGTATTATGTGCCTAACTACCTTACATTTTTTTTAGATTAATTGCCCCCAACTTTCTAAGGGAGAGAACGTTGATGCGGTTCATCATCGTTTATTATTGATAACGCAAATATAGAGGGGTTAGTTCAATTTTACAAATTTTTAAACAAAATAAAATTTTGAAAAAATAAAAAATAAAGCATTTTTTAAAAATAAAATTTTTCAAAATTAACATTTTAAAGAAATTATAGTTAAAAAAAATAAAAAAACCATATAATCTACTTTTTAAACTATAGGCATCAAAATTTAAAAAAATACCCCCAAAAAATATTTTTTGACAAAAGAAAAGACTTATGCTACATTTTGGTAGCATAAGTCTTTGAATTGAGAATAAATTCAATGTCCTCAAAGCTTTACATAGAGCTTTTAGATGTATTTTTGTAATGAGATCCTTTAGGGACTAAATCTTCTTTGACAATCACTTCGTAATTTTTTGGGGCACTAATTTCAAATGTATAGTACTCTGCCAGATCAACACCTTTTACAGTAACAAAATTAGCTACATTAGGCATTTTCAAAACCATTAACTTTCCGTACTTGTCTGTCTCCGTCACCAAATTATAGCGACCTAATATTATTAATCGCTTTACAATATTTTCATCCATATTCTCAACGGATAGCTTTGTTACAACACGTATATAATCCTCTTCCCATTCATTGACTTCTACAGCTCCTGGCAGTAAAATGTAGATCGTCTTTGTAGCAGCTAGATTGATGCTCTTTGAGAGCGTCTTGGTCGTTTGTGCATTCATTGTTGCCAACCAACTGACCACAAAAATGCACAGTGTAATAATCTTTTTCATAAAAATATATTTTTGAATATTAATTGGCGCATTTTTTCAAGTCCGACCCTCTTCTAACTCATTTTCAGCTATATATATTCTTTATTTTACGAAAAAAATGTTAAATAGTTTCACAAAACAACATGAACATCAAAATAAAATTTTGCATTTCAAAAACAACACTATATATAATTATGATATTTAGTCCAAAAAAAAAGCAGCATTTCTTGATCAAGAAATGCTGCTTCACAAAAATGCATCGCTATTAAGCTTCTAGTATTATATTTTTAAGACCAACTACCCATCGAGGGTCGTCATTTAAACTATCTACTAACTGTACATGCTCTCCCCCCATCTCTTCAAACTCTTCCATGTATTCTACAGACACCTCTATTGTTGTTTCTAAACAATCGGCCACAAAAGCGGGGCAAAAAACCAACAATCGCTTGTTTCCTGCATCAGCACGTTGCTGAAGCACATCCGTTGTATATGGTTCTACCCAAGGTTCTTTTCCCAATCTAGATTGAAAACAAGTTGTGTACTGCCCTTTTTTTAATCCCAATTCTTTTACCAATGCCTTGGTCGTAGCGTGGCATTGAGCGCTGTAACAATGTTGATTTTTATCCGAAATCGTCAAACAACAATCCTCTGCCTTTGTACAATGATTGCTCAAGTCTGCCTTTACCAACTGACGAACAGGCAAACCGTGATAGCTGAACAAAACATGGTCATAATCGTTAATATCATGTTCCTTGGCTCGCTCAACAATAGAAGCAATAAAATCAGGATGATCGTAAAACGAATTAACAAATCGAAGCTTGGGAATTCCCTGTACTTTTGCCAATACTCGCATCACTTCTTCATAAACAGAACCTGTAGAAGCAGATGCATAATGCGGAAATAGAGGAACAATAATCAATTCTGAAACATGTTGCTTCAACATACTTAAAATTACGGACTCTATGGAAGGGTTTTGATAACGCATTGCTAGGTCTACCAGATACTCCTCCCCCATTTCATCTTGAAGCATCTCTTTTAGTCGATACCCATAAACTTTTAAAGGAGAGCCTTTTTCTGTCCATAGCTCTTGATACAACTTAGAAGCTGGCTTAGAACGAAATGGTGCAATAATTCCACGCACCAGCAAATTTCGTTGCACAGCTGGTATGTCTATGACTCTAGGATCCAGCAAAAATTCTTTTAAATAACGATAAACGGCTCCTCGAGTAGGTTCGTCTGGAGTCCCTAAATTTACCAACAAAACACCTTTCTTTCCCATCTTAACGTGTGTATGCTTTATTATAATTAATAATCTTCCTTTATTTGCCGATTCGATCGTTTGTAAAAAAACGTCGCCAGCTAAGCGGGGTCTCTATTCGCCCCCAAGAACAACTTGTAAAATCAACGCTATCCGCTTGCATTATAAGGACTCAACATGCCCCTTTTAATTAAGCTAATGGCTCCCCCCTGTATTCTTATCCGCATTCAACTTGAGCTCTCAATTGTTTTAGACCAATCTATTTCTAATTTTTGTATCCAAACGTTGATTGTATCAAAATTTTAAAAGCCATTCTTTGTCTAGAATATACATTAACAACACTTTCTTTTTTTTGTTTAAAGAATAGTCATTTCCATTCTAACCTATGTTGAAAATTGCTTTGCAAAGAACGGGAATTTTAATTAAGAATCCAATATATTTTCTATTGCTTCTGTTCTTGTTGCGCTCCTTAAGGCAAAATAAAACAATACTGTGGCAATACTAAGTGCTGTCACCGACATAATCACCAACGACCACCCCAAAGCCATTTCATCCTTAAAGATATAATCTGTCAATAAAGCCACCCCTGTAGGTCCTAGTGTTAATCCTAATAAGTTTTGCGCTAAAATTAACAGAGCCGAAGCGATACCCCGCATTCTATTGGGCATAATTTCTTGAATCGCAGCAGCTGCGACGCCTACCGTTGCACTTACTAGGATACCATAAGGAATCAAAGCAATCAAGGTGCTGTTGGTTGTTGGCATAAAAGGATAAATTGCTGTGGCAGGAATAAAAAATAGCGTTGCCCATAACGACCAACGTATTTTAGCATTAGGAACACCCCTTGCTGTCCAACGATCCGCTATAAAACCACTTGAAAGTACCCCTATAGCAGGAAATAGCAACAATCCTACCCCTGCAATAATACCTACTTGTTCTTCGCTCAAACCGTGCAGTCTTATCAGATAAGTTGGAATCCAAGTACTTGTCGCATAGACGGCAACATAAAAGAAAGCAAAAGCGGCACACAATAGAAAAAAAGTACGACCATGCTCTTTTAGATAACCCCATACTTCGCCAAATGGAAGTGCCTCATCGGCATTCCGTCCTTTTCTCTTTGGTTCTTTGATTAATAAAACTAGTCCTGCCATCAACAAACCTGGCAAACCTACAATGATAAAAACCAATTGCCAAGCATAAATTTCACCGACCCAAGGTATTACCAAATTATCCATTTCAGATAGAATACCAATTAGATATCCCCCTCCCACATAAGCTAAAGCAGACCCAATATAAATTCCTAAAGAATAAACTGAAATTGCCGTTGCCAATTTTTCTTTTGGAAAATAGTCGCTGATAATAGAATATGCAGCAGGAGACAAAGCCGCTTCTCCTACTCCTACTCCCATTCTTGCTAGAAACAGTTGTCCATAATTTTTAGCCAAACCACAAATAGCCGTCATCAAACTCCAAAGCGCAACACCGATTGCTATGATTTTCTTGCGACTATAAACATCTGCAAGCCTTCCTAGAGGAATCCCAAGAATGGAATAAAAAAGTGCAAAGCTAGCGCTCAACAACAAACTTACTTTGGTATCACTAAGCTCCATATCTTTTTTCATCACCTCCACCAATAACACGACAATATTACGATCTACAAATGAAAAGACATAAGCCAACATCAAGACAATAACAACTACCCAACCTTGTTTTTGATCGTTCATTTTAATAATGATTTAAACAGCGTTTACAATACGATTTCAGCGCACAACGAAAGTAACTTAAATAAAACAAGATGACCTTGACCTAGGTTAAGTAATTGAGTTGAGGTACACGTTATCTAATAAAAATACAAAAAGGCCATTGGACAGATCCAATAGCCTTCTATTTTTGCATCAATGCAAACTATTTTTTAGGATTATTTAATCCCCAACTTCTTAGCAATTTTCTTTGGCAAAGCATCTTTATGAACCATCATATTCATCGTTTTGTAACGGAAGTAAGCTTCTGAAGCATAAAAATATCCATCACAATGATTGCCTGTCCCCCAAGAATTTTTAATAATAAAATACTTAGTACCATTTTGGTCTTTTGCCATTCCAGTTGCATGCATACCATGATCGTCTGTAGTTTGATAATTATCATAAGCTATTTGACGCATTTCTTGAGTGATTTTTTTCTCAGGAACAGGCTGCATAAAAGCATCGCTGATTTTTTCTGCACCAGCATTACTAAAGTGTTTGTTGTCACGCCCTCTTTTTTTGATGGTAGACTCATCTTCAGGTACAATTGCCAACGCATCTCTAAAAGAAAAACCTTTTTCGGAAACGTCCGCAGCCCAAGCCCATGTATATCCTTTCATCAAAGAACTTTCTGCTACTTCCATCAACTCATCCAATGGTAAGTTATACACTTGACCAAAAGCCCAGTTATCTGGTACCGCCAATACAAATTTTTCGTAAAATGGATGGTGCGTAAAAGAACCCAAAACAACATAATCGTCCATATTTAAGCCCAATTCCTTAGCATATGTTTTTCCATTATATTTTTTGCCGTCTACTTCAAATTCCTCTGGTTTTTCGCCTAAATAAGCATCCAATACACCATCTACAGCATCTGTCCATACTGGTGTCAACACTCTATTCTGAGGACTTTTGATAACAACATCCACCATTGCTTTTAACATTGCATCCATTTCTGCATGGTTGTGCGTTTTGCTACCATAATTCAATCCCTCATAAGCAGATAAAGGAACAATACCATATTTTTTGATAACATAAGGAATATCATGGAATGCACCACCAGCACTAAAGTTAAAACTACCGTGCATACGTACATAATTGATCGCTTTATCATGATATGCATTGCGAGCAATCCACATTTCTGACAATTCATGTTTTCCTTTTCCCATTCGCAACAACTCAGACTCCAAAAAAGATAAAGCAGAGAACGTCCAACATGTTCCTGTTCTTCCTTGCGACTGCACAGGTGTTGCTTCCATATCTTTAAGTACAGTAAATTGATATTGACTTCCCTCCTTATTGGTTTCTTTTTCAGTTTCTTGCGCCATCACACCAAAAGAGGCTGCGGTCATTGCAAGTGAAAATAATACGGACTTATACATATTTAATTGTATTTTTAAAATTGTAATAAACGATTCTTGTTCCATCCTCTGGGATGTATTTTTTGCTAGGGCAAAAATACAAAAAAAGTAGAAGATATCCTTTGGCAAAATATTTTTTCGACAAAATAGCTTGGAACATCTATGAATAATGGCGATCTTATTTATTGACTTATCTTTGTTCTTTTAAAGTTGCAGTACTACAATTTCTCTTACTTAATACTTACTTAATATAGCCTGTTTTACATTTACCACGAACTCTGCACTTTACACAAACCAATATAAATCAATCAATTAACACAAAAACTTACCAAAGGTAAACATATTAAAAGTCACTTTATATTTTTTTTACATTAACTATTGATATAATACTCCTATAATTTTATCAAAAGATTGTTGTATATTTAAAGGCTAAGTAGATCATGAGCATTTGTAGAGCGTTAAGCCTTGAGACCAAACTAACCAAATAATTGAACCTTAATACTCATTTGTTCTAATCACTTCACCTCCAATATTTCCCCAATATTATTGAACCGTATTTCAAAACTAAGAATGTATTTTTACTAAACAATAATTCGTTGAAACCAGAATCAATAGTTCGTTGAAAAACTTTATTAGTTTGATAATCAGCAAGTTGCACTTTTGTTGCGTTTTGCATTAAAACTCTGATTATCAAACTAATATAAATGTGCTTTTTTATCTTTTTGGTAAAAAAGTAAAAAATCAACGAACTACTAAGAATACAACTGCATCGTTAATTCATCTGAAGGTCTTCTCAATTAAATAAGCTCCCTCAGCAATGTAACTCATACCATGCAGCAGCATAGTCAACAAATTACTAAACTAAAGTAAGTCGACAGAAAAGAATAAGTACTAGCCACATTGCTAATTACTAACGAGGTTGTATGAGCGCACACTACTCATTCGTCGTTTTTATTCATTTTCTGAGCAATTATTTACCTTACACAAAACAATTTTCATGAAACACTTTTTTTACATCTTACTCCTTTCCTGCCTATTAGAACCTACATGGGCAACTACTTTCGTAGTGACGAATTTAAATGACGCAGGCGCGGGCTCCTTGCGACAAGCTATCTTAGATGCCAATGCAGATGGCTCTGCCACATCAGGCAGCCCGCATCTAATCAATTTTTCTGTAGCAGGACAAATCAACACGGCTTCAGCACTGCCCACGATTAGCAACCATATTACTATAACAGGTCAAACTTCGGGAAATACAATCTTTCGGGTTTCTACCAATCCCAATTACCGTTTGTTGCATATTAATGGTACCGTTACCGTCACTCTTAATCACCTAACGCTACAAGGAGGAGACTCTGGAGGATCAAATCCTGGTGGTGGTATTCTTAATACAGGAGGAACATTAACCTTAAATAATTGTGTCCTAGAAGATAATCGTTCTGGCAACTCATCAGGAGCTCACGGTGGTGCCATTAGTCATTCAGGAACACTATTCATCAATAATTCTACTCTAAAAAACAATACTGCTGGATCTCTAGGTAGAGGTGGTGCCCTCAATATGGAATCGGGAACAGCAACGTTGACCAATTGCACCATTCATGGAAATGCAAGTGGCAATAATGGTGGAGGAATTTTTGCCAATAGCACCTCAACCTTAAATCTAATCAACTGTACAATTGTTGAAAACAACGCTTCTAGTAATGATGGCTTTTCAAGTGGTGGTGTGTATTATCATCAAGGAGTACTAAACATGACCAACACCATCTTGGCAAATAATACTTATACCGCATCGGGGACATTAAATAGAGATATTAATTCATTGGCACCAACTTATACAGGAACCAACAATCAAAATATTGTCGAAGTTTGTGCAGGTTTCAATGCGAGCTTTTGTCCTTCTGTTAGCTTCTTTTCTAACGCAGATCCAAACTTGGCAGCCGTCAGTCAGTGTGGTTTGCAAGACGTTTTTCGTCCCAATACTGGTTCTAATGCCATTAACAATGGAACAACAGTAGGCGCACCGCCAAGTGATATTTGTGGTACAACTTGGTTTGGCAATCCTGAAATTGGAAGCGTAGAATCTGTCAATCCAGCAACGGCACTGGACTTTGATGGAACCAACGATTTTGTCGATGTAAGCACTCCTTTTACTGCTTATACCAATGAAATTACAGTAGAAGCATGGATTAATGTACAGTCGATCACTGCTAGTGGTACTGGTTTGGGGCAAGCCACTGCTAACGTTGATAATATGAGTTCTAATGTTTGGCTTTTATCACTCAACCTAGACAATACGATTTCCTTTTTGATTAACGATGGAGGAACATTTAGGACAGCCAAATCAACTACTGCTATTAATGGAACAGGTTGGCATCATGTGGTCGGCGTTGCAAGCCCAACAGAAACGGCAATTTACGTTGATGGCAACAAAGAAGCTACGTCAACTGGTATTAGTACGGCTATTCAGAACAATGCTAGTGCTAGTTTGCATCTTGGAAAAGATGTCCGTTATTCAACAGGGCGCTTTTTTGATGGACAATTGGATGAAGTCCGTATTTGGTCTGAGGCACTTTGTGCAGCCAAAGTTACAACTAGAAAAGACTGTCAATTAATTGGTAATGAACCTAATTTGGTACATTACTACAACTTCAATCAGGGAGAAGCTGGTGGCGCTAATGGAGCAGAAACAACCTTATTCGATCGCCAAACTAATATTGGGGCTCAAAACGGTACTTTAAATGGCTTTGCACTAAACACTGCTACCTCTAACTGGATCGATGGTTCGTCTAATGGTGTTGCTGGAAATTGCTCTTCTGCTTTTCCCGAAATTGACGTTTTAGGAAATGGTGTATCTATTACCAACAACGATGCTACTCCTTCTTTAGCCGACCACACCGATTTTGGTGGTGCAGACCCTGCTTCGGGAACAGTCGTCAGAACGTTTACAATTGACAATACAACTGGTACAGGCACTTTGAATGTAAGCAGTATCTTCAACACCAATACAGGTGAATTTACAGTAGGGGGCATTACATTTCCTGCGGCTATTCCTGTTGGAGCATCTACTACGTTTACTGTTACTTTTGACCCTACTTCTTTGGGCTTAAAAAGTGCTACCTTAATTGTTGTTAATGATGATTGTGATGAAAATAATTACATCTATTCTATTCAAGGAACAGGAGTTGTTTTAGAAGAAATTGCGATTACTGAATGGTTGACCAATCCATCAGGAACCAATACACAAGAGGAATGGATTGAAATTTACAACTATGGTAGTACTCCTGTTGATTTGCAAAATTGGCGCATCAAGGACGAAGATGGCAATGATGCTGTTCTTACAACCTCTAGTTATGTTATCCCTGTTGGTGGCTATGTTGTTATTGCTAACAATAAAAGCAACTTTGAATCGCTATGGTTCAATGGTTGTCCCAAATCTGAAGTATTAGAAGTCGCCAATTTGGAATTAGACAACCTTAGTGATGAAATCATTTTAGAGAATAGTGCAGGTTCAATCATTTGGTCGGTCGCTTATAACAATGATGCTACAATAGGACGCGCAACATTTTATACAGAAAGTCCAACTTTTACAAATAGAACTTGGGGAAGCAAAGCGGCTCCTGGCATTGTCCGTAACGGAAACGATATTACAGGTTCATTAGGCTATCAATCCAATAACAACACTGCTGATCCAAATGTTTTTGCAGCCACAAATGGCGACATGGGAAGCCCACTTAACATCGTGGTTAATATCCCTGATTTAGTGCGAGGCAATACGTTATCTTTTGATGGAGTCGATGACTTTGTCGATATTCCTGATCATAATTTATTTGATGTTACTGCCGTAACGATTGAAGCTTGGGTGTATTGGACAGGCTCAGGTACAGACGTTGAATTTATTACTGCCAAGGCTGGTGAAGAATTAGAAATTCACACAGGAGGAGGAGCTGGAGCAAATTCTTTGCGTTTCATCCCGACATCTGCTGTTTATTTGGATGCCCCTACTGGAAGTTTTGTTCCCAATCAATGGAACCACATTGCCTGTGTTTACGACCCTAGTGTTTCTTTTGGAGAAATTTATATCAATGGAATTGCAACAGGTGCGGTTAATAATGGTGCCAATCCCTTAAACTCTCCTATAACAACCAGTGCTACAAATTTTAGATTGGGTGCTCGTGCGAATAATTCAGCATTTTTAAATGGTCAAATTGACGAGGTTCGATTCTGGAATCGAGCACGCTCTGCAAGCGAAATTAGAGCGCAAATGCATTTAACCTTAACAGGCTGTGAAACAGGTATTCTTGCGTATTATCAAATGAATGAAACAACAGGAAATACAACCTTATCCGATAAAATAACAGGCAATAATGGTACCTTAACGAATATGAATGCTGGAAGTGTATGGACAAGCTCTGGTGTGAATGTCGGCAATGATCTTGCGGGAAACTCTAACAGTCAAACCTTAAATGTTCCTGCTGGAGTTAGCAATCAGAATTTTGGAGCTGCTAATCTGAATATCAACTTTACAGCACACACTTCTAATGAGGATATTACCGTTACTTATCAAGCCTTTAATCCCAATAGCATTGCCCCTGCAATAGGAACTGTTCACAGAAATCCAATGTGGACAATCAATACCTCTACGAATACAACAAGCTATACAGGTGATTTACAATTTACCTATCCTGTCGCTACCTTATCTGCTGCCTACGCTTGTAATTTTAAATTATACCATCGTCCAATGGGAAGTGATGGCAACTGGACAGAACTTAGCACAACAGTTAGTAGCTTCTCTCCGACTACTGTTACATTTGAAAATGTCTCTTTGACAGGGCAATTTATGGTAGTCGAAACGGCTGACACGGATTTATCTAGAAACAATACATTAGAGTTTGATGGCACAGATGACTTTGTTAATGTACCTAACAATAGCTTGTTTAATGTACCTGCGGTTAGTATCGAAGCTTGGGTATATTGGACGGGATCAGGTGCTGCGGTAGAGTTCATCACGGCTAAAGCCACTGAAGAATTAGAAATTCATACAGGCGGTTCGGGGGCTAATTCCCTGCGGTTTATTCCTACTACAGCTGTATACTTAGATGCTCCTACAGGAAGCTTCCTTCCTAATCAATGGAATCACATCGCCTGTGTCTACGACCCTAGTACGTCTTTGGGTGAAATTTATATCAATGGGATTGCAACAGGTGCGGTTAATAATGGCGCCAATCCTCTGACAACTCCTATTACAACTAGTGCCACTGACTTTAGATTAGGTGCTCGTTCTGATAATAGTTCGTTTTTTAATGGTCGATTGGAGGAACTTCGCTTGTGGAACCGAGCACTTTCACCTTCTGAGATTCGAGAACGAATGCACCTAACCTTAACAGGCTGCGAAAATGGCATTCAAGCTTATTTCCAAATGAATGAAGCTAGTGGAGCTAGTACTTTAACAGACAAAGTTGGCTTCAATGATGCCACCTTAACTAATTTTAATGTTGCTTCTGCTTGGGTTGGTTCTGATGTAAACGTAGGCAATGACTTGGCTAATAATTCTAACAGCCAAACTATTACAAATGCCAATACTGGGATTTTCAATTTTAATAATGCCAATCTAGAAATGGAAATTGTTGGGCATAGTGCCGCTGAAGACTTTACAGTTACGTATCAAAATTTTGCCCCCAATGCAGTCAGTGGAATAGATGGGGTTACCTTGTATCAAAATCCAATGTGGACAATTAACAAATCAACTGCCACCACAACCTTTTTAGCCAATTTAGAATTTAGATACCCTTCGGGAACATTTACTACAATAGATCCTAAAAAATATGCTCTATACTGGCGACCAATGCATGCAGGAGGCAATTGGACAAAACTAGATGTTGCTAGAGGAATGACAGCTTCTACCATTCGTTTTGGTAGTATCGCATTGACAGGGCAATTTATGGTTGTTATGGAATCTGAAGCTTTAGTTTCTGATGTTCGTGGTAATATGTACGCTATTAGTGAAAATGGAGAACATATTTCTTGTCCTGGCGTTGATTTATCCAATACGTCTTTTACCATAGAACTTTGGGCTAAAAGAAATAGCACTACTACCGAAGATCACTTCTTTGGTCAAGGTACAGGAGCCTTGCAATCAGGACTTCATGCTCGTTATAATAACAATGGAACTATTTCGTTTGATTTCTTTTTGGACGACTTGACTCTGCCTACAACTGCTGCAACAGATGGAGAATGGCATCATTTGGCCTTTGTTTATAATGCTGTAAGCCGTCAACGAGAAATCTTTGTCGATGGAATCTCTATTGGAACTGATATTGCTGGAGGCAACTTTAGTGGTGCTCCTGGAATGAATATAGGTGGTCATATTCCTACCGCTGCTGCTGGAAACAACTCTATGGATGGTGCTATCGACGAGTTTAGAATATGGAATACCGTTCGTACGCAAGCAGAAATTCGAGAAAATAGACACCTAACGCTAAAAGGTAATGAAACAGGTTTATTATCTTATTATCAATTTAATAACGATAATTTAGTCGGCACTGTTAATGGTGTCAAAGATGCTGTTGGTGGCAATCATGGTACTACTCAAAACATGACGGCAACAGATTATATAAAATCAGAAGTTGCGGTAGCAGGTGGAACCTCCGATCGCATTACTATTGGCGCAGGAGGTGTTTACACGTTTCCTAATACAGGGATTGAAATTGAATTTGGCGCAACCACCCCTAATGGTGAATTGGTTGTTTCTAGATTAGAAACTGAAGAGCCACATGGTGCGGGAACCCTATCTGGTGATGTTGATAATGAATATTTTATTATTAACAACTATGGTAGTAATACAACGTTTAGTCCGTTGATTGATTTGACGCTCAACCGCATGAGTTATATTGCTCCTGTAGATGCTGCAGAGCCACAAGCTAGTTCTCCTTTACAATTGTACAAACGTCCTTCCAACGCTTTTGGAGGAACTTGGGGCGCAACTTTAGGTGGAGCGGATAATGTTACAGCTGGTTCTAATGGTTCTGTTGCTTATAATACTAGTAACAATATTACCAGTTTTTCTCAAATTGTTGTTCTGAATATAGGACCTAACTCTGATTTGCCAGTTGAATTAATCAGCTTTGAAGCGAAACGTATCAACACAGAAGATGTAAAATTAGATTGGACAACGGGTTCTGAAACGAATAATCAAGGCTTCGAGGTACAACGTATGTTTGAACATGAAAGTACTTTTAGTAAAGTTGCTTGGGTCGATGGTCAAGGAACTACGCCAAACACAACTCATTATGAATTAATAGACAACAACGATTATCAAAGTATTACTTACTACCGTTTAAAACAACTCGATAGTGATGGTTCTATAGAATACTCAGAGATCAAAGCTGTTCGTGGTGTGGGTAATCATAGAGGTGAAATTAATATTGATGTTTACCCGAACCCTGTTGACCAACAATTATCCATTTACTTTGAAATACTTCCTAAAGGTGTCAAAACCGCACAGATCAGTATTTTAGATGCTAGAGGGCAACAAATTTATCAATTGAACACAAATGTTTTGTCTTATCAAACCTTACCTTTAGATGTGGTAGAAGACTTAGCACCAGCAATTTATATGTTGTCGATCGAACTAGACAATGGAGAACAAGTAACCAAACGATTTATCAAACAATAGGTTATTACAACCTATTTCGCACGAATAGAAACGGCAAAGCCTACAACAATGAATTTTTGTTGTAGGCTTTTTATTATCAACCATTACTCTATTGAAAAATCGTATTAGTTTACTTCGTGAGCGCTACGCTTTTAGTTAGCTTCGCTGCTACTACGTGGTATTGCATGAGTGCTTCGCAGTTGATTATCAGCAAGATGTACTTTTATTGACTTTTATACTAAAAGACTGATAATCAAACTAATGCAAGATGCTTTTTTACGTTTTTCGTAGAAAAACTAAAAAATCAACGGAGTATTAATCAACAATACGTGCAATAAACTAATCTTCTAATTATCAACCCTTAATAACGCCAAAGATTTAGATACTTACGAAATATCTTTGCCAAATTAACAGCATCATCAATAGCTCGGTGCATGGTTCCTTCAAATTCAAACCCTTCTCTTTCCAAAGCTTTGTTCAAACCAATTGCTCGTCCTATGTTTTTAATTCTAGGATATTGGTCTTTCAAACTAATATGTTTTTTAGCCCACTGCCCATCTAATCGATGCAATTGACAATCTTTGACCAATGCACTCTTATCAAAAAATCCCCAAGAACATAATAAATACTCTTCTCCATCATTGAGTCCAATCCAATCTTGAAAATCCTCAATAACCTCAGGAAATTTGTCTGCTTGATTGACATCTACTTGAGAAATCGTTGTCAAACGTTGGCAAAAATCGGATAACATTGGATATACAATAGGCTGCACAAAGCTTTCAAAACGACTCTTTATCGTTCCGTGTTCATCCATTAAAACGCCTCCTATTTCTATAATCTCCCTCTTTTTTCCCCTAGTCTCTATCTCTGTTTCCCAACAAGTAGCTTCTAAATCGTAGATGATATAGTTCATAATTTCATTTTCATCACTTTGCATCAGTAGTAGCTCATTAATTCTTCATTATTAAGCTATTGACACGAATGTATTTTTTAATTAAAACTCGTATCGAGCCAGTGGTGCCACCTCTTGCCCTACAAATTCTTTGTTTTGGTATTTGTAATACGCAGTCATAGCTATCATTGCTGCATTATCTGTACAATACTCAAACTTAGGTATAAACACTTCCCAACCTTTTTCGGTTCCCACTTCTTCCAAACGAGTTCTCAAACCAGAATTGGCAGACACGCCTCCAGCTATGGCTATTTGTTTGGTTCCTGTTTCTGCCGCAGCTTGAACTAATTTATTCAATAAAATAGACACAATTCTATCCTGTACAGAAGCACAAATATCAGCAAGATTTTCTGTAATAAATTCAGGATTTTGCCTTGTATTTTTTTGTAAAAATCGTAAGATATTCGTTTTTAAACCACTAAAACTAAAATCTAGATTGGCAATATTAGGTTCTGTAAAATCAAATACTGGACGACCTTTTTGTGCCATTTTGTCAATAATAGGTCCTGCAGGATAGTCCAAGCCTAACAATTTTCCTGTTTTGTCAAACGCTTCTCCCGCAGCATCATCAATTGTTGTCCCTAATATTTTCATAGACAAATAATCTTCTACCAAAACTATCTGCGTATGTCCACCCGATACTGTCAAACACAAAAAAGGGAATTTAGGTTGCGGAGCATCTATAAAATGTGCTAATATATGAGCTTGAATATGGTTTACCTCTATCATCGGAATATCCAAACTTAATGCTAGTCCTTTGGCAAAAGAAACACCAACCAATAAAGACCCCATCAACCCAGGACCTCGTGTAAAGGCAATTGCACTCAACTCTTTTTTATCAACTTCTGCCTTCCGCAATGCCATTTCCACTACTGGAACTATATTCGCTTGGTGGGCTCTCGAAGCAACCTCAGGAACCACACCACCATACTCTTTGTGTACACTTTGGCTAGCGACACAATTGGATAAAATTTTTCCATCTTTGAGGATGGATGCAGAGGTATCATCACAAGATGATTCAATAGCTAAAATTATTGTCATATAGCATCTAATTTTTAAAGCAGTTCTAACGATCGTTGATCCCTAAAAGAACAAATGCTAGCCTAACCCCTATCTAATTCTTAGGGATTTTTTTTATTCCTTAAAAAATAAATTTAATATCTTTATCCTTTCCTTTTTTTAAACCGTTTTATATAGAAATGGTTTAGTTAATAGTTACTCTTATGTTAAGACTAATAAAGAAACTAAATCTAGCATAATAATAGTTAATAATTGAAGTAGCATCCGCCAATAATACACGAATTATTTTTAATAAGTAAATCACCAGAAAAAGAAAGGTATTTCGTTTTGCTGCTACGACAATAATTGGATACAACTTTTCAAAAAAATAAAGTCCTATTGGGTCTATATCTAGTATATTATTTAAAATAGGCTTGCAAAGATAACAATTATCCCTAAAAAAGACAGATAACATTAAGCATCAACTAGAACATACAAATCCTAAAGAGGAAACCATTGAAGCCAAACCTAAAAAAGGATTGGGTCGACTTATCATTGGTCGAATTTGGAAAATCTTTACAGGCTTACTAAAAGCCACCATTGCCATCATGTTAATTGTCTATCTATTGCTGTGGATTCCTTGGGTACAAACTCAACTGGGGCATCTAGCTGCTAATCTTTTATCCAAAGCATGGGATACAACCGTTCGAATAGAACGAGTAGAAATTACGCCTTTTTCCAATTTTAAGTTTTATGACGTATTTATTGCCGATCACTATCAAGACACACTAATTTACGCTAGTTCGGCCGAAGCGCAACGATATGATATTTTAGCGCTCCTAAATAAGGAAGTTAGTATTGGTAATATTATTGTTCGAGATGCTGTGTTCAAAGTACTCCGTCATCCTAAGGAAGAAAATTTTAACATTCACTTTTTAATCGACTTTTTTGAATCAGGAGAAGTTGTCGAACCTCGCCCCGAAAAATTTAAACTCTATTTTGGTGGCGCAGAACTGGTTAATGCAAGGGTACATTTGGCAGATACCGCCATTGGCACCGCTGCATTTGTGACCTGCGATACAGGATACGTTCATGGACATGATACCGAGGGGGTAGACATGATTGGCAAAAAAGTTTGGGGTGACATTGCACACTTGTCCAATGCCAGTATTAAGGTGCATGTATTTGATAAAGTAGATATTCCTGGTATTGACTCCTCTTTTTGGGAAGTTCCTGTTGATACCACAATTGCAGACTGGGATGTTGGTTGCGAAAAGCTTTTATTAAGTAATGTCAACTTTCGTCTAATCAATGAGCGAACAGGGATAACAATAGACACTTCTCTTTCTTTGGATTTTGCCAATCTTAACTTTAAGAACATCAACTTAGATGTGGATTCTTTCCGACTACAACACGAAGTATTTACGGGGCATGTCAACAAGATTCATGGTTTGAATCATGGTGGTTTTGAACTAAAACATCTTTCTGGAGATGCCATTATAAGCCCCCAAACCATTGCCCTAAGTAATTTCAAATTAGAAACAAACTCTAGTAATATTGGTCATGCGTTGAAGTTAGAATACGATGCTTACAGAGATTTTTATCAATTCCCTGACAAGGTGAAAATTATTGGTACATTTGATAGTACTACGAGCATTACATTCAGAGATATAGCCGCTTTTGCTCCTGAAATTAAAAAGAATGTCTTTATTGAAAACAACTTAGATAATCCAATAGCAATTAAAGGCAAATTTAGAGGAACGGTTAATAACTTTAGAGCCAGAGATGTTGATATTCAAGTGCATAATTCTAGAATCATTGGCAACCTTTCGATGAACGACATTACGGTTCCTGATGCGGCTTTTATGGATTTAAAGCTTAAGAAAGTTTCTACCGACTATAAGGACTTAAAGCAAATCATCTCTTTTGTCAATCTTCCTCCCAATCTAGCCTCTCTAGGGCAAATGAACTTTGAAGGATCTTACACTGGCTTCTTCCAAGATTTTGTTGCTTACGGGCAATTAGATACCAAATTGGGGCGCATCAACTCAGATTTGCAACTCAATTTGCGCAAGGGGCGTTCTGCGGCTGCTTACAATGGAGGCTTTCGGTTTAATAATTTTGATGTCGGCGCATTTATTGATAATGATGATGTCGGACAAATTACCCTGCAAACAGATGTAGAAGGAACGGGGTTGACCCTCGAAACCTTAGATGCAGAGCTAAAAAATGCTAAAATAGATAGTTTTACATTCAAAGAATATCAGTACGAAGATATTGCAATTGACGGGCTTTTCAAACAAAAGAAATTTGATGGGGACATCATTTCCAAGGATACTAATATGAATGTTTTTATTCGTGGTATCGTTGACTTGAGTGGAGAATTACCTAGTGTTGATATTTTGGGAAATGTTCAAAACATCGACTTTCATAAGGTCAACATATCTGAAGAGCTTATTGGACTACACTTAGATACCTTTGACATCAACGCCAAAGGAACCAATATTGATAATTTTGTTGGGAATTTGTTTATTCGTGGTATCAAAGGCTATAGAGGCAACGTTCATTCCGAATTGGATGAAATCAAGGTTAAAGCAGACAATATTCCTAAAGATACCATTTATGCGGTTTCAGATGGCGATAGCACCATGTTTGTTCAGAACACCCGAACCATCAACCTAAAATCAGATATTGTTAGCATTGACGTATTTGGGGAGTACGACGTAGTGAATTTGGTTCGTTCTATTGAGAATTTCATAAAAATCAATCACCCCAATTTGTACCAAGAACTCTACCAGCGGCAAGTTTTGCAAGTAGAAGATATCGAAGAAGTTGTAGAAGATAAGCCTTTAATGGATGTCATTGTGGATGTGGATAAGATAAGTATTGATACAATTCCTCATCAAGATTTTAACATTATCATCTCTATTCCTCGAAACACAAAAAATATCACCCAGTTAATTGACAAGAACTTCAAATCTTTGGAAGATGTTTTTTTGACTGGAGAATACGATGGGTCAGAAGGATACCTCACTATTAATGGAGAAGTTGGAAAAATTCATATAGGAAACATTGAGGTAGATAACATTCAATTGGATAGTGGGCAAGCATTGGGTTCTACCTTTGATGTATTAGGTTCTGTGGATACACTCCATATTGATGGAAAACCATTCATACCCAATATTAATCTTTCTTTAGATGCCGTGGGGGATTCTGTTCGATTTAATGTCCATGCAGATGCAGTGGGAGAAATTGCCCAACAATTGTCTATTAACGGTCAATTAGAAATCAAAGAAAAATTAATCGTCTTGAAATTAGACACCTCTCGCCTATATATTTTGAATGAAAAGTGGACGATTAACGACAACAATCATATCAAAATTGGAGATAAGGTACTTGATGTCCAAAATATAAAGCTTTCTAGTGGGAACAAATTGGTTGAATTGAGTTCTATTAACGATAACAAAGGTGCCAAAGTCGATTTTCAAAATATTAGCTTAGGTTGGTTGTACGGAATGATGGAACCGCTTCCTCAAATTGATATTAAAGGTATTTTTTCGGGGGAAGCCTCTATGCAAGACGTCTTCACTCAAAAAGGAATCGATGCAGATGTTTTGATTGACACACTTATTATTAATGAAGATTATTGGGGGAGTAACTCTAGACTTTTAGTTCATGCCGATAGCCTAAAATCAACATTTAGAGGAGACTTTACGCATAGTAGTAATTTTGTAGATAGTTTGTATGCTTCTGCTAATTTTACACCTAAATTTGCAACGAAAGAAAAATACTTGCAAAATCTTTTAGATATTGACATCAATGCAGAAGGTGCCAAAGCCAAAATATTAGAATATTTCTTGCAAGATCAAATTTCTGAAACAGAAGGAAATGCCTTTGCACAAGCTAGAATATTTGGAAACATTGATGGTCCCAAAACAGTAATGAATATAGAAGGAGATGGTTTGTTAACAGGCGTCAAAACCAAAGTTAACTTTCTACAAACCAAATATATTTTATCTGATGCTAAGATAAAAATTGACAACCAAGGATTTCATATAGATCCTCCTATTACTTACAATCGTTATAACGAATACCAATCGGGTGGGGTTCCTGTCCTTGTAGAAGGCGAGCCATCTGTAGCTTATCTTGAAGGCAGTTTGGTACACGATCACCTCAAAAATTTTGGTTTGGATGTTACCGCAATCCTAAACAACAACTTAGCAATGAACACCACCATAGAAGATAACAATACTTTCTATGGCAAAGTCTATGCTTCTGGTACCGTAGAGTTCAAAGGACCATTTGAGCGATTAAAACTAAAATTGGATGTTGAAACAGAAGATAATAGTATTTTCAACTTGCCGATCGGTGGTCCCATGGAGGTCACTGAGACCAATTATATTAGCTTTTTTGATGCCAAAGCAAAAAAAGATTCTACAAATGAGAAAAGCATCAAAGATCAAGTACTCACAGGATTAGACATTGAAATTATTGCCAAAATCAAACCCAATGCGCTTGCTCGTTTGATTATCGATGAAAAAGCGGGCGATATCATCGAAGGAAGAGGTAGTAGTAATAATATGCGTGTCTACTATACCCCAACAGGAGAACTTAAAATATTTGGAGACTATACCATTGAGAGTGGAGAATATCTATTTACATTTAAAAACTTAATTAATAAACCTCTCAAAGTTAGACAAGGAGGAACAATCACTTGGGGAGACAACGATGGCGACCCTTTTAAAGCAAAATTAGATATTCAAGCGGTCTATACGAAAGAGTTGGGAGTCGCCAACTTGGTCAAAGAATACATTGCTGGCAATCCAGGTCTTTCTAGCCTAGCCAACAAGCCTTATGAAGTCAATTTATTGATGGATTTAGAGGGCGAACTCTTTTCTCCTAATGTTGATTTTGAAATTCAGATTGAAAATGTAGATCCAGCTCTCCAAACCCCTGTACGACTAGCACTAGCAACCATTAATGCCGATAAGAATGAGTTGAACCGCCAAGTATTTGGTATCATTGCTTTGCAACAGTTTTTGCCGTTGGGCAACGCTGGTAATCTTGATGTAGTTTCCTCTGGAATCAATACGGGTATTAGTACCTTGAGTGAATTGGTTTCTCAACAACTATCTCTTTATGTCAATGATTTATTGGAAGGAGTTATCAAAGATGTGGATTTTATTTCAAGCTTAGAGTTTGATTTTAATTTTAATATCAGAGATAACGAAAGCGCCAATATTCGTTCTACGACTTCTAATGTGCGTTTGGGTGGAAACATCAAATTTTTGGACGATCGCTTGACCGTATATGCGGGTACCAACATTGATATTGCAGGAGACGATCAGGTGGTTAATAATATCAATGCTAGTAGCAACAACTATGTTGGAGGTGACTTTAAGGTTGAATACTTTATTACGGAGGACGGTCGATTGAGAATTAAGGCTTATAATCGAACAGAATCCACTATTTTGGGACAAAGTATTCGAACGGGAATTGGTATTTCTTTTAGAAAAGAATTTGATACGCTTCAGGATTTAATTGATGCAGCAAAAGCAAACAAAAAAAAGAATAAAAAAGAACGTTACACCAAACGTCGCGACAAATTTACCGACAGAATAAAAGAGCTAAATAAAGAGATAGAACGTACTAAAGATAGCAAAAAGAAGGAACGTCTAACCCAAAAGGTGGAGCGCTTGAATAAAAAGTTGGAGAAGGCAAAAAATGATCTGAGCAGCTTACCTAAAGACAAAGAATAAGGGTATATTAGAATATTATATAGTGCTACGCTAAATTACAGAAAATCAATTGACTCTATTCGGAAAACGAACTTATGACAATTCTCATTGCTCACTAACGTTCATTAGTAGACTATTTTATATTAAACAGACTCAATCTATCTCTTATGTTAGCAGAAATAGAAGCCATTAAGAAGTATCTTCAACAGAGTGTACTTTGCTGGTTGGCGACCAGTTCCCCCGATTATATTCCCAACGTATCTCCTAAGGAAATTTTCACCCTTTATCAAGACAAATACCTTTTAATTGCTAATATCGCTTCGCCTCAAACTGTTCGAAATTTAGAACAAAATCCCAATGTATGTGTTAGTTTTATAGATGTCTTCGTTCAAAAAGGCTATCAATTAAAAGGAACCGCTACTGTTATTCCAACATCCAATCCTGAATTTCAACTATTGGAACCGTTCTTATTAGAGTTAACGAAAGGACTATTTCCTTTTCAAAGTATTATTAAAATCAAAATTAATACTAGTAAAAAAATTCTAGCACCTCGATACTTACTCTACCCAGATACAACGGAAGCAGAACAGATCAAGCGTGCCCAGGATACATACAATAAGGGCTTGCCTCCTTTTACAAAAGGTTAGATAAACATCGAGCTCATCACCTAAGGTTTTCACGTTATCACTATGGCCAATACACCTAAAATAACCATCGCTCCAAAAAATTTTGTCATTGCAATTCTAGTTTTTATAGGAATTGCAATAATGCTTTACTTAGGTGCATCACTCTTGCTTCCTTTGTTGGTTGCGGCATTGTTTGCCACTGCCTTGAATGGTCCTACAGAAAAATTAAAAAACTTAGGGCTTCCCAAAGGAGTAGCAATTACTATTGTGATGATCTTATTAATTAGTTTGTTTTCTATTATTTTTATCATCATCTCTTGGCAAATCAACATTATTGTCAGTGATTGGGCTGAAATACAAAACAAAGCCTCTCAAAAAATCACCGAACTCAACCAATGGTTTTCAAAATCTTTTGGCATCAATCCTTTTCGATATTTGTCTGAGTCTGATTTTACGAATAAGAAAATGCGTTCGTTTGCAACAGGTATGCTTGGGTCTGCCATGACCTTTGCTTCTCAAGCTTTGATAACCTTAATTTATATTATTCTTTTTCTACTCCAAAAAGAAATGTTTCACAATTTTTTCAAAAAGCTTGTTCGAAAAGAAGAAGAAGCAACCATCTGTGTCATGTTGGAAGAGTCTAGCTCTATTGTTAACAAATATCTTATTGGGAAAGGCAAAATTATGTTGATCTTATTTGTAGCCTACTATATTGGCTTTTTATTAGGAAGTGTTCCTTACGCCTTATTTTTGGCAATTTTTGCGGCTCTATTTTCTATTATCCCTTATATTGGTAATTTAATTGGTGGAGGGGCAGCCATGATACTAGCCTATCTATACTCTGGTGCTTTTGCTGGTATTATGGTATTTGTAGTTGTTTCGGTTGCTCAATTTGTAGAAAGCTATTTATTAACACCTTGGATTGTAGGCGATGAAATTGACCTAAATCCATTTATGACCATTTTTGGGGTCATTGTATTTTCGAGTTTGTGGGGTGCGCCAGGTGCCATTGTAGCATTGCCTACGGTGGGTACTATGAAGGTTTTATTTAAGCATATCAAAGGGTTAGAACCTTATGCTTTTTTATTTGAGAAACATAGTTAATAGTAGTTAGTTAACTATAATCATAAAATAAGGGAAATATCATGAATGATATTTCCCTTATTTTCCTATAAATTCTTCTGTAATACTTAATCCTCGATAACAGCAGATAAGCCTCTATCTACTAGAGCATCTTTAATTGGTTTTAATTCTTTTTTTGACCCTGTTTTAACAGTAGCCTTTCCTTTAAAATGAATCAAATAGCTCAATTGTTCTGCTTGTGCAGGATTATGACGGCAAACCTCAACAAAGGATTCTATTACCCAATCAAAGGTATTGTGATCATCATTGTAAACAATTACTTTCGAATGATTACCAATCAATTCTTGGAGGGCAATTTCTTCTTCTTTGTCTTGCCAAGACATGTGATGTGTGTGCTCCAACATAGTTTTTTTTAGTTTGATTTGATCGTGTTTATTGATCTCTAACTCTAATAATAGTTTATTAACTTTTGTTCTTAAAAGCAATAAGCCATTACTTCTAATATACAAAATTATAATAAGCTTACATAATTAAGCCCTAATAAGTTCATAAAAATATGAAAATTTTAACGGTCAAAATTATTTTTCATCTTTTCTTAAAGAATAAACTCTTTAGAATCTAAATCCCTTGAGACTAGATCATCATAGCTAAATAGGCACTTACTATTGGACTAGTCCAAAGAGTAAACTTAAAGGAATTATTAGCTATTTTAAGATTAGGTTCTTATAAATAGCGTATCTTTGCGACATTATAATAATCAATTCTACAAGCTGCTTTCTCACCTGATAGAGAGCAATTGTATACAACTATATTTCACTATCATGCGTATTTTATTCCTCCTAATTTCTATCTCGATCTTATTGGCAAGCTGTTGGGATTTACAAGCAGACACTGCTATCGAAGGTTTTGCTCCCGGTACATGGCGAGGCGTTTTTAAATTAGAAGACCAAGCCGTCCCTGTTATTTATGAAATCAAGAACTCTAATAATGACAAACCCATTGAGTTTATTTTTAAAACGGAAAAGCACGATGTAGCTGCCGATAGTGCCATTATTTTTGGAGACACCCTATTTGCTTACTTTGGTGCTGCCAATACCTATCTAAAGATTATTCACCAAGTTGACCAGATGGATGGCTTTTTGTATGATAATACAGGGGAAGAGTATGCCATTCCATTTGCAGGCATTTATGGTATTCAGCAGCGTTTCCCTGATGTTCGTAAAACACCTAAAGCTAACTTGACAGGAGAATGGAAGTTAGTAGCAACAATTGACCAAGATTCGACCTTAGAAGGAACCCTTCGCATTTCTACTGATGGTAAAAACAAAGCTGCCGCAAGCCTACAGTTTCCTACCTATCCCAAACAATTACATTTAGAAGGCACTGTTCAAGATTCCAAAATTTACTTATCAGGTTTTGATGGGAAGACAGTTTGCTGGATTAGTGCCAATATTGAAAACTCTAAACAACTAACACAAGGTAATTTGAAACTAAACAACAAAGGCTACTTTTGGGAAGCAGAAAGTCGTGCTGGCATGATGTCAGAGTAAGCTATAGATCAAAAAAACAGGGTAAGGTCTTTTAAGTCCCTACCCTGTTCCATAAATATTGTATCTTTTTTATTTTCTTAACTTAAACGAAGCCTCTCTATAGCCTGGTCGCATTGGAGAAGTTTCCGTACCATCAAATCGGTTGTGTATCGCAATCAATTCTGAAGGCACAAACAAGAATACATACGGTTGTTCCTCATAGATAATCTCTTGTACTTTCAAATAGAGCTCTTTGCGCACTTCGGGATCTAGAGTAACACGAATTTCGTCAATCAATTTGTCTGACTCCGCTGTTCCAAACCCTACTCGATTGGCACCACCTTCTTTGTCAGCTGCGGTATGCCACACCTGTTTCATATCATCCAACCCAGGCGTTTTGACCCAAGCCAAAGCAACCATATCAAAATTACGCTTATCAGCATCTTCCAATAAAGTCGAAAAATCAACAGGCGTTAGATTTACCTCAATACCAACTCGTGATGCTTCATCTTTTAGCAATTGACCAATATTCTTGCGAACAATATTTCCTTGTTGGTACTTGTATTCTACACTAAAGCGAACTTGTTTCCCATCAATCTTTTTATCCATAATATTGTCGCCATCGGCATCTGCCCACCCTGCTTCTTTCAACAATTCCTTTGCTTTTTCAATATTGTATTCAATATCAGGCATATTCTTATTGTAATAAGGTTTCTTAGGATTGATTGGACCATTCGTTTTAATCGCCATTCCCTCAAATATAGATTCAATCATTTCATCTCGATCAATTAAATGCGCAATAGCTCGACGCACCCTTTTGTCTCTAAATTGAGGTTTTTTCATATTAAAACCAATATAGTAATAGGCAAATTGATCAGGAGTACTCAAATCGAAGTTACTACTAAATTTAGGGTCGTCTTTTAAGTCGATGAATTTGGTTGGTTGAATACTTCTAATAACATCTACCTGACCATCTTTAGCATTCGTAATTGCTGCTGTCAAGTCAGGAATTGTTTTATAGATAATTTTAGGAGGATAAGCCTCTAACATTTTATTGCCTTTTACTTTATCACCCCACCAATCTTTTTTGCGCTCCAACACAACACGTTGTCCAGTTGTCCATTCTACAAACTGATAAGGACCACTCCCAACAACTGCCTCAGGCACTCTTTTAAACTTAGGCGCATTAAACTGCTCTGCAAAACGCATAATTTTTTGATCTTTCATCAAAGCATCCATTTGTTCAGGGTCACTCAACTGCTCAATTGTAAACTGGCTCATCAACCCTTCTGAGTCGTAGTGATACTCTGGTAGTATAAATGGCTCCTGCCCCGATGACTCTTCTGCTCTAAAATAACGCTCTTTAGAGTAAACTGTAAATTTTTTGTTATTTGTTGGGTCAATTTCCACCTTATCCATAAACTCAAAGTAGGGACGGATTTGTGCACTATTTACCCTTGGATTTTTAATCACCTTGATGGTAAAGATATAATCCTCTGCCGTAATTGGCGTACCATTATCCCAAGTAGCTTCAGGATGGATTTCATACGTCAAAGACATACCACCTGCATATTCTCCGTCTTCCAAAGCTTTAATTTCTGGACGACCAACCGCTAATTGTGGGCTTAATTCTAGTGTTTGCTGATCGTACACCAACAATTTAGAATAAATGTTGTTTTGAATATAAAGAGCATTAGCCGCATTGGAAATAATGGGGTTCATTCCATCTGGGTCAGATATTTCATGGATCGTTAATTCAGCATTCCCCTCAGTAGTTTCTTGCTTTTCTTCTGTTGTCTTGTCCTCTGGTTTATCCGAAGGAGTTTCACAAGCAACGGTCATGGACAAGAAGCCTATTGCAAATCCTAGATTTTTTAAGGTTTTGGAGATTCTCATAGAATTAATTCTTTTATTAAAAAAAAGTCGACGTGGTGTTTTTATCTCTTGTGTTAATTAACTCATTATTATCATTCTAATAATAAAAAAGTACGTACAAGTGAAAGAGTTTTTATTTCAGTAACAATTCAAACAAATATAATTAATTATTTAGCAATCTCAACAAATAAAATGTCGAATATTGACCTTTTTTTGAGACATATTTTTTTTATATAAATATCATGAAAACCATACTAATTACTGGCGGCACTGGGCTATTAGGAATGCGCATCAGTTTCTTATTGACAGAACAAGGCATGCATGTTCGACATTTGAGCAGAACCGAAAACTTAAAGGCTACTTACCCTGCTTACAAGTGGGATTTAGATGCCCAAACCATTGATCCCAAAGCGTTGGAAAACGTGGATGGTATTATACATTTAGCTGGAGCAGGAATTGCCGATGCTCGTTGGACAAAAAGTAGAAAAAAAGAAATTTTAAAAAGTCGTATCGACTCATCCAGACTATTAACTAAAGCCCTAAGCGAACGCAAGGATCAACCAGAGGTTTTTGTTGCCTGTTC
The DNA here is from genome assembly GCF_000724545.1 of Aureispira sp. CCB-QB1. Taxonomy (GTDB): domain Bacteria; phylum Bacteroidota; class Bacteroidia; order Chitinophagales; family Saprospiraceae; genus Aureispira. The sequence continues at coordinate 194,744 of NZ_JHBV01000030.1, forward strand.
TGCGGTGGGCTACTATGGCAATAGAAAAGAGGAAGTTTTGGATGAAAATGCAAGCTCTGGAACTGGTTTCATGAGTGAAGTATGCGTAAAATGGGAACAATCCGTAGAAGGCATTCGAGCAATGGGAATTCGTACCCCAATCATCCGTGTTGGTATTGTTTTGTCGACACAAGGCGGTGCTCTTCCCAAGCTAAATATGACCTATCCTTTTCGAATCGGCTCTTATTTTGGCAATGGGCAACAATATTATCCTTGGATTCATTTAGATGATATTTGTCAGATTTTTATCAAGGCGTTGCAAAAAGAAACAATGACTGGCATATACAATGGAACGGCTCCTATCCCCACTACCAACAAAAATTTAGCACAAGCATTAGCTAAAGCACACGACCAAAAAACACTCTTGGTTCCTGCCCCTCCTTGTGCCATCAAAATGCTGTTAGGAGAAATGTCAGCAGTTGTCTTAAATAGTACCAGAGCGATACCTCAAGCTTTGCAAAAAATGCAGCATGACTTCCAATTTCCTGATTTGGTTCCTGCTTTGGAAGATTTATTCAAACGAAAAATCTAAACATAGAACAAAATGCTGCTTTTAGAGCTGAAACACACTGTCTGCTAACTAGCGAATCGAGCAGGCAGTCTTTCTCTGTTATAATTGATGATTTACTGCTTCTTTATATTACCAATATGACGGCTAATAAAGTTGTACGCATTTAAACTCATGATTTTACCTGTAATTTCGGTAGGCGTTAAATCAAACATCAACTCTCGAATATCTTCCTCCGAAAACAAATCGTTGATAGATTCTGGGCGCTCTAAAAATCGTTGAATATCGACTGCTAGTTGAGGCAAATCTTCTGCTGTTTGATAAGGATCCAAAGGTTCTACCATTTCATCAAAATCAGAACCAATAGCAATATGATCCCATGCAGCAGCATCGTTAATGGTTTGAATTACCGTCAAAATATTTGCCATCAATAACTTTACACAAGCCTTTCGCTTTTGAACCGTATTGGGTAACGTTTCATTAATTTGCGTCAAAGCTGTTTGTCCCCCTAGCACCGTTTTATCCAAGGTAATACCAATCAAACCTTTGGACAAAAAAATCTTGCCAATATCCTCAAACGATAAGTTTTGCTGCCAGTGGTTTAGATAGTAGTTATTGTTCTTAGAATCTTCATCTTTCTTCTTGTACAATGCATTTCTTTTGGACAAACCGCTAATTCCACAATGACTACAGACAACGGGAATACCATCTCCTAAAATTTCTGATCGTTCTATAGTCTTGTAGTATCTTGTTCTGAACTCCAAGCTCATATGCTTAATATCAATCAATATTCTACGGCCTTTATCTTTAGAGATTAAACGCTCAATTACTTCTACCCCCAGCTTTGTTTCCTTAGCATTCAAGCCTTCAGGCTTAGCATAGATACTCTGTTGTGCTTTATTAAGCGAATTGGCATTCCCTCCAAGACCATTGCTATAACTTTTGGCTAAGGAAATCCAAAGAATAGGAACATCTAAATAAATATCAGATCCATCAATCAAAGGTCGAGAACCTTTCAATCGTTCTACATTTTCCAAAACCAAGGTTTGATATTCTTCTAGGTTCGTAATTTTATCATTGATATAAATAGAATGTCCCAAAGAATGTCCTCCCTCTACGGTTAGTACCATTCCTACCCGATTGTTATCTTGCGCAATTTCTTCTAGTTGTTTTTGGTTTCGAATCAAAGAGAATTGATACTCAAAGCCATTCACCATATATGGTTTATTCTCAAAACGTTCAATAAAGTTAATGTTCTCTACCAAATCTTTGAAGTAGTCAATTTCTTTTCGTCGCAAAAACAATTGGTTCGCATTTACTCCAGAAACACACGAAATTGTTTTTTTCTTATTCTTGTCCGTCAAGGCACTATTTGTTCCGATAAAAGGCTGCTCGATGGGCGACAAGTTCATACATGCAATCCGAGTATTTCCTTTTACCAATGCCTCCAAATGGGATTGAGATTGTTTGGGGACAACCTCGCCTATGTTTTGCATAACCGTCTTAGAACGCTGTTCTTCTGTCCCACATTCGTGAAACATGGGTTCCCACAAACCGTATTGGAGACCAATAGATCGGGAGTTAAATGGCTTTTTACTAGTATTCACGTGAATATCTATAAAAGTCTTGTTTTCATTTTGCCCATTTGTCATTGTCACCAAAAACAGGGAACAAATTGTACCAACTATAAAGGTTCTATAATTCTTCATCCTGAAAGGATATTTTTTGTAAAATTCCTAGAAATTATTTCAAGCAATTCTTGATCATTTGACCAAAAACAAATGTGTTTTCTATTTTAGTAGACGTCTAATGAACATTTAAGTCATCGTTAGTTACGCTGCTACTACGTGGTTTCAACAAACCATTGTTATACAGAAGCCTGCTTTCTCTTATTCTAACATCATTCCAAGCCAACAAACAACCTTTGTTTTATCAATTATTTAACAGGAATTTTTAGAACACTGCCTACATTCAATACTGTACTTGTCAAATTATTAGCTTGCTGAATAGATTCAACAGAAACTTTATAATTTTTATGCAATCGATAAAGCGTTTCTCCTTTTTGAACTACATGTGTAATGAATCGAGTTGTTGTCGGAGTAGTCACCGTTGTAGTTGTAGAAGTGGTTGTATTTCCTTTTTGATAATCTTTTGTACTGCCATAATTAGAACTATTCCCTGTACTGTTTCCATTATAAACGGTTGTTGGCTTTGTCGTTGTATTTGATGTTGTATTTGTCGTTGTATTATGGTCAGAATTATTGGTATTGGTTGTTCCTTTTGTTGTTGTTGTTGTTGTTGTTGTACTAGGAAACAACGCATCTGGATTCGTCCTATTTCCAGATGTATGTGTATGTGTTGAGTTAGAACCGTTAGAGGTAGGACGAGGACGTCTAATAACTGTGTTGGTTGAACTTGACCCTGTATTATTTGTTGTAGAGCTTCCCCCAGCACTTATGTTAACATTCAAAAACTCTTTGTCTTTAGATTTTGATGTATTAATTTTGGTGGTGTCTGCATATACCGTATTATCGTATGTAGGCGTATTGATAACAATATCCTGTGGTTTAGGACGCTCTACTTTTGGAACAACGACCTTTGTAGGCAATTTAGTCGTTGATTTAACAGGCGACTTCAATTTTTTAGCTTTTTCATCATCAATATAAGGCGATGGTAATAAATCCACATGGTTTTTAGGTCTCAGCTTAGGTTTTGTCAACGCTTTCTCTTTGAGTAAGATTAACTCCCCATTTTCAGGTTCCTCTCCTTTCTCAAGCAAGTTCATCTCCAACAAACTAGACAATTTAATTCCAAACTCTTGGGCAATCTCATACATTGTAATATCTTTTTCTACTCGATAAAACGTCTCCTCTCCCTTATAAACCGAGCGCTTGGGTTGAATATAAGCTGGTTGATAATCCAGTAAATTATCACCATCTTCCAAATCATTAAACTTCAAAAAACGCTTATAAGGAATACCAAATCTTTTGGCTACAGCCAACGCAGACTCTCCTTTTCTAGAAATAGCATAAGTAGCCCCATTGATTCTATAAAAACCTGGTTTATAAGACTTAAAGAAAAAAGATCTAGGTTTGGTTCTATGTTTTCCTGAAGATGCGTAAATCGGCAAATTTTTAATCCCTTTAACATTAGAAGTATCATAGGTCAAGATACCCGTTGCCTTATCATATTCTGCTAATTTATACTTTTCGATGGTCTTGATCAACTTATCAGGATACTTGGGATCAGTTGCATAACCTGCTTTTTTTAATCCTTTAGCCCAACGCTTATAATCACTTCTATCGTAATCAAATAGAAAAGCATAATGCTTCCGATTTAATAAAAAATCGGTATGATCTACATAAGAATCATCGGCAGAGACATATACCCTAAAACAAGATTTGCGTGCTTCGTCGTCCCATTTGTATTCTTTTTTGCCTTCCCAATCGCTAGTACACTTGATACCAAAGTGGTTGTTTGCCGACTTTGCCAAACGACTATTGCCATAGGCAGATTCATGAATCCCCTGCGCTAGTGTAATGCTAGCAGGAATTCCACTCCGTTCCATTTCTTGGATTGCAATATCCTTATATTTGCTAATATACTCGTCAACAGTTAACTCTCCTTTGTCCAAATTTTGCGCAAAAAGGAAGTTGGATAAACTCGCTAAAATAGCCAGTATAAAATATGTGTTTCGTTGCATGCAATTGATAGGTTTCACCTAATAATAATAGCCCATGAATAGTGGTGTTTCTCTTGGATTAATCTCCAAACTACTCAATAAATGCTAATGGTTTAAAATCAAAAATGGTTGCTTTTAACAGGTTGCTAATCATTAAATTTGATAACAATAAGTATCATTGTAAACTACATTATAATGCCTGTACGAAGCAACACGATAAAAAAATTCCCACAAAATGGCATCTTTTTATAAAAAAATAGAGCTTACGAGCTTAATTTTTATAAAAATAGAACGTTTTACTCATCCTATACAGGTATTTCAGTTTAGTTAAAAATATAAAAAAAAGATGCAAAACTATAGTTTTGCATCTTTTTCTTATGATTGTTATAGTTTATTCTAGACTACTTTCCTCTAGTTCCTCCGCCACCAAACTTAGAATCAAAGTTGTTTTGAGTAGGAGTTTCTTTTAATTTAGGTTGTTTTTCACTCGTCTTGTTCAAAAAGATAAACTCACCTGATTTTGGCTCGTCTCCTTTCTTCAAATGGTTGCGTTGGTACAATTTAGAAGCTTTAATTCCATAACGTTGAGAAATTGTATGGATGGTTTCTCCTATAGCTACTTGATGAGGTGCTGTTTGATTTTTCACGTAATTTGCTTTAGGCTCAATAAAAACATAATACCCATCTGGCAAATCAGAATCATTTTCCAAATCGTTGTATCTCAACAAATCTTTGAATGAAATATTATATTCTTCAGCAATCTCAAATAGATTTCTATCTTTTGAAGCAATAGTAGCTTTTCGTCCACTTTGATAAAAAATACCTTCGTTGTTCATTTGGCGAACAGGGAAAACGCGCACTTGATTTTTTGGAGTGCCATCAGCATTAAAATATCCCATCAAAGGGTCAGATTTAATCATATCTTGCTGAATATTTTCCACTCGCTGTAATCTACGCTGTAGATTGGCAATCATATCGTATTGCACCGCAAGATTATTATCTAAGATAGATATTTTCTCATTGAGTTGTCTTCTTAGATCCTCTTGCTTGACCTTAAGATTAGTTACTTCTTGTTGTTTAGCACTCAAACATTCTTTTAATTCCAACTTGTACAACTCTGTTTGAGATAGAATAGACTCTAAGGTTTGAATTCTTCTTTTGAGCGCATGCAAATCTTCTTTATATTCTAACTCTTCTGTAGAATTATTAAATGCTAAAATTGTATTGGTATGTTTATCGTATTTATTTAGGTTATAATTTTCTATTGTTGTCATGAGCTTATTAGCATAAGAAGGATCTGTTGCATAACCACCTTTTAATAAGCCTTCTGCCCAAAATTTGTAATCAGTCGTATTAGCTAGGAATAATTCGGAATAGTTAGATCGGGACGCCAAAAAATCAGAATGATCGGCATAAGATTCCTCTACCGTTCCATAAGAACGAAAACAAGACTTACGAGCAATCATAGAACCATTTGCATTCTCGCTACTTCTGTGTGTATACGTCTCCCCAACCCATCCTTTGTGGCATTTGATACCAAAATGATTATTTGCATGCTTCGCCAATTCACTTGTTCCATATCCAGACTCCAACATGCCTTGGGCTAATGTAATACTTGCAGGAATAGAGGTTCGTTCCATTTCTGCAACTGCCAAACTATAGTGTTCTTTGATGTATTTCTCCGCAAGAGGAGCGTAATCTTCCGAGGTTAACAATTTTGTCGAAGTGATTGGGGTGCTACCAACAACAACATTGTTAACAAGCAATAGGGGGATTGCTAATAATAAAATTGGTCTTAATGTCATCCTGAATAATATTTTGCTAAGTTCGTCTACAAAACTAAAGAAGTTTTGCGTAATCAGAAAAAAATACGCCTTTATATTTTGTCAAAGCGCAAAAAAACCAATTAAAAATCAGGCTTTAAGGAGAAAATCCCTTAAAAAAGCTCTCAATTGATTTTTCTTTTTTATTCAAACCAACACTACTTAAAAGTTAGGAATAAGTGTTTGATTTGAAAAATAAAGGTTGTGAGTATACCCTTTCCATGCAAAATTAGAGCAAATATATATATTAGTTAAAGTAATTCCAAGCGATCCGAAGAAATTATTTTATTTTTTTATTATAATAGTACCCTATATGATTTTCCAAAACTTAGTTTTTGAGTGTTTTCTTGATGCATAGTGTTTCTTGGTACACATCAAAGCTTTTGATAATTTAAACTAGTTTTTTCAACATCCAATATATAGAAATATAGTACATTAAACAAAAATGCTACTCTATTTTGCTGTATAAAACTTTATACTCTACTAAATACAAAAAATTAAGTGTGATTGTTGTCTGTTTCCTAAAAAACACCCAAAATTAACAATTAAGAGTTAATTAGATATTAGTGAACTAGAAACAAAACCTTCTATTTATCAATCAATTAACATAATAATACAAATAAAAAATTCAAAATTCAAATTTTGTATACGTTGAAAATTTGAACAGAGCTTTGTTCCCTAAATGCTAAGGACAACAACAACGCCAATGGGGGGTACCAATAACTACTCTATTCTATGATTCTGTTACTCAAACTACCTCTATTAGCATGAGTCCGTCTCGCAGGGGAAGCAAGACATTATTTACACGAGGATCATCGGTTACTTTTTGATTAAAAAGTGCCAAAGCACTAGCTCTTTTTTCTCGACTACCTTCTGGAACTTTTCCATGCCACAACACATTATCAGCAATAATAACAGCACCCGATTTTAAGTTGGGTAACAATAAATCATAGTAATTGCTATAATTGATTTTATCAGCATCCAAAAAGACGAGATCCCAATTTTCGTTTAATTGTGGAATAATCTGCATAGCATCTCCTTGATGTTGTTGAATAGAACTTGCCAATCCAGATTCTTGTATAAATTGAGTTGCAATAGTCTCCAATTCTTCATTAACATCAATGGTATGCAACATTCCTCCTTCCTCTAGACCTTGTGCCAAACAAATAGCAGAATACCCCGTATAAGTACCAATTTCCAAGATTCTCTTGGGCTTTTTCATTCGACTAAAAAAAGCTAAAAACTGACCTTGCAAATAACCAGAGAGCATTTGTGGGCGCATCACTTCCAAATGTGTTTTGCGTTCCAATCTATCTAATACGTCCGATTCATATACTTTAGTATGCTGTTGAGCATATTCTTCAATATATTCTGGTGTCATTTTCATTGATTCAATTTACTTTTTATATTTTTAGCACCCCAATTTTATTTATTTGTGAGTGTTTTCTACTTTTTAAACGACTATAATTATAAACTCAACAAAGCAAAGTTTAACATATTTAGAGTTAAACAGTAACAAAATTCACTTTTTTTTTATTAAAAAGAATCATTCTTTGAGCATAAAAGCATAATAAATCTAACTCAAAGAAAGTTTATTTTAGAGTACAGTCGTCTCAATTTTCATGAACACCTATTCCCTCTTTTTTTATTTCTGTTTTGGGCAAATTGCATACCAAACACATGTTGATGCAAGCAGGATTTTTGAGTATTTAGACAAAGTACTTGATTGTCCAATAACGTTCAATGGTTTATAAAAAACAGGTTGGCATAGTTCTAGATTATTGTATACTTAAAATAAACTTCGTGCGATTCATTTTTAGTAGTTCGTTGATGAACTACCTACAGTACTGTTTCGTAATAGTTCGTGACACACATGACTATTGCCATTTTGACAAAGTACTATATTTTATTTTAAATAGAATTCTCACGAAACACTGATGTAGGATAACTGGGAATTATTCTAATGTTTTAATCTTGTTTCTTTTTTTTCAGCAAAATATCGGTCCTCTATGAAAACGAAACTTTTTTTGATACTCCAAGTCTTTTTTCTTTTAGAATTAACGACATCAATACAAGCACAAAACAATACTTGGTGTGCGGTTATGATGGAAGGCAATTATGCCCAAACTTATGACAACAATCCTGAATTTCCTGCTGCATTTATCAAAACTCAATGGAATAAAGGGCAATACATTACCGACCTTACTTACAGCAAGGGAGAATGGTATGTTGTAACAAGTGCTACGTCCTACTCACAACAAGCTTATTACAAAGACAAAAAATTTCCAGGAGATTGGGTAGAAAAAAAATGGAAAGAAGGATTTGACATTACCAAAGTAGCTTATGGTTCCGATGTATGGGTAGTGGTCATGTCCAAAGGAGCTGGTTTGACTAACGAAAGCTGGGGCAAACGAGGAAACTTTGAAGGAATAAAGGAGTTTATTTTAGGAAAATGGAATGACGGAAAAGATATTATTGATATTTCATTTGGAAATGGAGAATGGGTTGCTGTATTAGCTAAAGGCGCTGATTATCACAAACAAGTTTACAATTGGGGCAGCCAGTTCCCGACGGATTGGGTGAATGCCAAATATAAAGAAGGAAAACACATCACCTCCTTGGCTTATGGAGAAGGGCTTTGGGTGGTTGTTATGTCTGAATATAGTAACAACAAAAGCGAGCGATACATCGTCTCTTCTGAATTCCCTAAGGATTTTGTACAATATCAATGGGATAATAAAAAACGCATCAAAGCTATTCTCTTTAATTACGAACGAGATTTAACCAAGTCCTTTGATGAGTATTTTAATGCTGGATTAGCTGCAGCAAACAAAAACAATCAAGATCTTGCGATTTATTATTATACAGAAGCCCTAAAAATAAATCCCAACCACGCAACTGCTTACAACAATAGAGCATGGGCAAAATATTTAAATGGTCAATGCTTGGGTGCCTTAGGAGATGTGAATAAATCTATTAACTTATCCCCTACTGAATATAGTTATCATACTCGTGGAGCTATTTATAATTGCTTAGGTCGTTGTAGAGAAGCTTTGAGTGATTTTAATGCTACTATCAATGTCACTAATAATAAAAAGGGATACTATTATGCAGATCGTGCCAAGGCTAGAGTTTGTTTAGGTAATATCGAAGATGCTATTGCGGACTATGACAAAGCAATAGCATTGGATGCTAGCAATAGCTCTAGCTATCGCACAGAAAAAGCTAAACTAGTCAAAAAACAAGGAGAACAAGAAAAACCTACCATCACTTGGGATTATCCTTATAATGCTTTTGTATCTAGCACAGAACCTACTTATAATGTCAAAGCCTGCATTCATTCTAATGTCGAAATCAAAAGCATTCAATTGTATTTAAATGGTCAAACCTTTACTTCTAGAGGTTTTGGAGTTGATACGGACTGTACTGAAAGTGTGAATGAGTCGGTTAAGTTACAAAATGGAAAAAATGAGTTGGAGATTGTTGTTGAAACGCCTTACACAACCGTACGTTCTGAAAAACGTATTATTGAGTACAAATCTAGTGGCGGTGGTCATTATCACGCTCTATTAATTGGTGTTGAAAACTATGATGATTTTGCCATCAATGACTTAGAAAAACCTATTGATGATTGTCAAGCACTAGAAAGCACCTTGGTAAATGACTATACCTTTGAAAAAAACGATGTGCATGTTTTAAAAAATCCAACCAAGGAGCAAATTTTAGAGAAATTAATCTACCTACAAGAACGCTTGACAAAACAAGATCAACTACTCATCTTTTACTCAGGGCATGGGGTAGTCAAAAACGAAATTGGTTATTGGTTGCCATCGGATGCTAAAAAAGATAATCGTCTAAAATGGTTCTCTAATTCTGAACTAAGAGATTATGTCAACAGTATTCAAACTCAACATACCTTAGTAATTGCTGATGCTTGTTTCAGTGGTTCTATTTTTACAGGAGGCTATCGAGATGTCACCGAATTTGCCTGTGCGGAAATGGAAAAAATTCCTAGTCGTCGTGCCATGACAAGTGGTGCCAATACGGTGGTTCCTGACAACAGCGTCTTTTTCAAATATTTGCTAAAAAAACTAAGAGAAAACAATACCAGTTGCTTGTCCGCTGAAACGCTTTATTCCAAAGTAAAACCAGCAGTCATTTACAACAGTCCAAACAATCATATTCCTCAATTTGGAGTAATGCCACAAACTGGCGATGAAGGAGGAAACTTTATTTTTAGAAAACGATAATTTGGCTTTAAGTTTGCCTATTATATAAATAATGGAGTTGTTGGGCTTATTCATATAGTTAGCTGCGCTCACGAAGCACCACGAAGTAGCAGCGTAGCTAACTACTAGCTATAGCTCCTCTATTTATAAAAACGAATAGAACACATAATACAATGAGAGACAAGGTAGCATTAATCGGAATTGGTATTTTACTGAGTGTTCATGCTTGGGCACAACCCGAAAACTTTAAATTTGGAATGGGCATTCCTGAGGGTCCTGACGCAGAGTATGACAATTTGCCTATCAAAGCAAAATTGACAAACGAAAGCTATAGAGCTGTAGACACAAAAGCATCCTTAGAAAAATATGCTCCTACAGCAAAAAGCCAAGGTCAATATGGTACTTGTACGGCTTGGGCAGCTGGTTATTGCGGTCGAACGATTTTAGAAGCACAACGACAAGGGTGGGAATCGCAATCTAAGATTGATGAGCATGCTTTTTCACCTGGTTTTATCTATCGAGTTACTACTCCTAAAACTAGTTGTAATGGGGCATTTGTATCTGAATGTGTCAAAAACATCCAAACAATTGGGATTCCAAAGTTAAGTGATTATGATGAAGATTGTCCACAGACAGCCATTCCCAAAAGTGTTTACAAAAAGGCAGAACCTTATAAAATGACAGGCTATGCGACCTTATGGAATACCGCCAATCCTCTAACAGAAAAAGCACGGGTGCAAGCTCTCAAAAAAAGTATTGATGAAGGCAACCCTGTTGTTATTGCCATGTATGTTCCCAACTCTTTTTGTTATAGCAAGGGACCTACTTGGATAAAGAAAAGTACTGATATTGCTGATGGTAATCAAGGACATGCCCACGGTCGCCATGCTATGTGCCTTATTGGTTATGATGATGAACAAGATGGTGGGGCTTTTAGAGTTCAGAACAGTTGGGGACCTGCTTGGGCTGACAATGGCTTTATTTGGGTAAAGTATGAAGATGCTGCTGAGTTTATTTATCAAGCAGTAGAAATGTTCAAAATGCCTTCTATTGCCAAAAAGGATGAAAAAAATAAATTGGCAGGTTCTCTACAATTAGTCGAAAATACAGGACAAGAAATGAAAGCCAGTTTAAAGGGGGGAAATTATTATGAAATGAATAAGGCGTATCGTTCTGGTACTCGCTTTAGAATTTACTTAAACAACAATCAACCAGCCTATGTTTATGCTTTAGGTTCTGATAATAGTAATAAGATTTATCAAGTATTTCCCCATAAAAAGGGCGTTAGTCCTGCCTTGAATTATAGCAAAAATAGTGTTCCGATTCCTAGTGAAACACAACACGTTCGTATGGACGGCAATGTTGGCACCGACTACCTTTGTGTGATTTACTCCAAACTGCCTTTGAATTTGGAAGACATCAAAAAATCAATCAGTAGACAAAGTAGTCGCTATAGCTTCCAAGAAAAAGTACAACGGGTTTTAGGTAGTCAATTAATGTCAGGCGATGAAATAGTTTATAATGCTCAAGATGGTAAAATGAGCTTCAAAGCAGAAGCAACAGGAAAATCTATTGCTACTTTATTTGTGCAATTGGAACACATTGACTAAAGAGCTTTCCATACAAACAGAATAATTTAAGCGTCTAAGAGATATTCGTTCTTAGACGCTTATTATTTTTGTTATGAGTCCATACAATTTAATCTAAGCCCCTCTACTAAAAGTCATCTCATTTTTTTTGACACTTTACTTTTAATTCTTACGCCCTATTTATATCTTGCATCCTATATCACATTATACCACAAACATCAAAAATCGACAATGAAAACCTTTCGTCCAATTTTCATTTTTATCGTTGCTTTATGCACACTACTTCCTGTTTTTTTATTTGGGCAACATATTGAACCACCAACCCACCAAGCCGATGGACATCACAACAGTCTTATTTTTGAGATTTTAGAATGGGTAGAATTTATAGTCGACTTAGTTGGGATTACAATTCTAATCGTTGGCTTTATCAAAGGGATTTTGGTTTTCATAAAATGGGAAATTGACAATCTTAAAGGGGGCGACATCTACGATGACATCATGGCACTTCGCAGTACATTGGGTTGGTACATCATACTTTCTTTAGATTTCTTAATTATTTCTGACATTCTCCACTCTGTCATCAAACCAGAATTTAATGATTTGGTAAACTTAGGTATCATTGTTATTCTTAGAACATCTATAGGATATTTCTTAGGTCGTGAGTTGATGGAATTACGACACGCCGAACAAGAAGAAAAACGCCTTCATGAAGCCGAAAACTCAAACCATTAGACATATTTCATTGAGATTCATTCCTGTTGTAGGCTTCTTTTTATTTCTAATTTGGATTATTGTTGATGCCGATTTAGGAACTCAAAACTTTTTTGTGAATTTTGCTCATAGCATCCCTTTAGGAGATAAAATAGGGCACCTGTGCATATTTGGTAGCTTGACATTATTGTTCAATTATGCCCTTCGCTGTACCACTATTCAGTTATTTGGATTTAACGTTTTAAAAGGGAGTTTTGGGGTTTTAATCTTTGCATTAGTAGAAGAAGCCTCGCAGCTGTTCTTTCCCACTAGAACATTTGATAGCCTAGACATCCTCAGCGATATCATAGGCATCTTAATGGCTTCTATTCTTGTAGAACGTTTTAATCGTTAACAATCAATCCCCTTGCAGCTTCTTCTTACCTTATAAGAAAGATGTCACCACTCCTACTTCACCATTCCTTTAGGAAACAAAGAAGTTCTCCCGCGTTTAGCAGCTTTAGGACTCAAAGCAGCTTTTTTTCGTGCCTCAATATCTGCCTTGTTATTTTCTTTAGCACGAGCAGCATTGTTGGGATTGTACCCATAATCTTTTGTGTTGTGCACACTATTGTACGCAGGACAGGCAGGTCCTTGGTTACAAGCAGAAAAAGATAACATTCCAAACAACAAGAAGCACAGAGCAAGTAATTTCATAATAAAATAATTATAATATTTAATTAGTAGGCTAACATCAGTCCGCTTAAAAATTGTATTCATTGAATCATACAAGATGATTGACTTCATCAGATCGCTTTGCTTAATTTGCTGCGCTGCTTCTGTGTGATTTCAACAGAGTAATGTTTAATTAAAGTTACAAAAAAAAAGCTAGAACCCACAATTAGTATACGATCAACCTAAGTAATTGTTGTTCTTACCATTGAGAATAACATCTTTTTAACAGCTAATATTAAACCTTTTGAGGTTTCAAGGTCTAAGCTTTTAACTTTTAAGGCTTGCTATTTCGTGTTTAAAATTGTAATTTAATAGTTTGAATCCGAACTTACCTCACCAAACAACATTATGCTTTATGAAAAAAAGTTACTTACTTATAAGCCTTTTACTCCTATTAACAGGACAATCTATGGCACAAACCTATGCCGATGATGTCGCTCAAATTATCTTTGACAACTGTACGTCATGCCATCATGCAGGAGGAATTGCACCATTCTCATTAATGACTTACTCGGATGTCTTTGGCATGGCATCTTCGATCCAAACAGAAGTAAACAATGGCAATATGCCTCCTTGGTCTCCAGATGATAATTATTCGGAGTTTGCGCATGCACGAAGTCTTACTTCTGCTGAAATTGCTACAATTAATAATTGGGTCAATGCTGGCGCACCACAAGGAAATCCACAAAACACGCCCGCTGCCCCAGTATACAATCCTAACAACTGGCAATTGGGCACACCAGATATGAGTGTCCGCATTCCTGATTATGTGAGTAAAGCCACCTTTGGAAATGACGATTATGTTTGTTTTTCGATTCCAACCAATTGGTCTACTTCTGAAACCATCCAAGCAATTGAAGTCATCCCTGGCAATGCTTCTATCGTACATCATGTCTTAGTTTACATCGATGCCAACAATACTTATGGGACAGATACAAGCAGCCATAATTGCGGTGGTCCTACTAATTTGCCTTTGATAGCAGGATTTGCGCCAGGTAGTTCTCCTGCTCAATTTCCAAACACTGCAAATCTTAAAATGGGAATTAATTTACCCGCCAATTCAAGAATTATATTTGCAATGCACTATCCCGAAGGTAGCCAAGGAATACTAGACAGTACCCGCATCAACTTTCACTTCTACCCACAAGGAACAAGTGGTGTTCGCCAAGTTACCGCCAACCCCGTTTTATCCGATTATTCTTTTAGCATCAATGCCAATACTGTAGATAGCGTAGATGCTTGGTTCCCTCCAGGTGGCAACTTGCCAATGTCTACCAATTTATCTTTATTCAGTATTTTCCCTCATGCCCATCTATTAGGGCAAAGCTTTATTGTTTATGCTGTTAATCACTCCCCTCCATACGACAGAATTCCATTAATTCACATTCCAAAATGGGACTTTGATTGGCAAGGCTTTTATGTGTTCAAATACCTACAAAAACTACCTGTAGGCTACAAATTATATGGGAAAGCCATTTATGACAATACAACCAATAACCCATTTAACCCCAACAATCCTCCTCAAAATATAAGTTTTGGGTTAAATACAACAGATGAAATGTTTTTGGTCTACTTTCAGTATATGAATTATCAACAAGGAGATGAGTTGATTAATATTGATAGTTTGCTACAATTGCAAACACCAACAGGAACAGAACCTATTGCAATCAATGAAGGAGGATTGTTTTTAACCTCTTACCCCAACCCATCTAATGACTTGACAATGCTTCAGTATTATTTGCAACACACAACAGACATCTCTTTAGGCATTTATGACTTACAAGGAAAATTGGTAAAGCAACTGATTGTAGGAAATACCCTCAAAGGGGAACATTACACCTCTTGGGATGGCACCAATGATGCTGGAACCAAGGTACCTACAGGCATTTATATTAGCCAACTCCAAGTCAATGGAAAAACGATCACGAATAAGATCATAAGGAATTAAATCAATTGTCCCCACAATATTTTTTTTCAAAAGCTGCTCTGATTTCTCAGGGTAGCTTTTGTAATAATGTGCGCTTTTTTCTTAATTTAAATTATCTATTAGGCAAATGTCTATCATACACCCTAAACTTATCTAACAAAAAAAATGTTATCCATTTGTTTTTCTAACAATAACTAGCTGTGCTGTTATTGTTACAATCCTTCAAAAAATAAAAATCTAACTAACCTAAATTTATATGAAAAAAATAGCCGTTTTTACTTCTGGAGGCGATGCTCCTGGAATGAATGCCTGTATTCGTGCCGTTGTTCGTGCTGCCATTCATTATAACATCGAAGTGGTCGGCATTCGCAGAGGCTACAAAGGCATGATTAACGATGATTTTATTCCAATGAATTCCAAATCTGTAAGCTATATCTTGCACAAAGGAGGAACCATTTTAGGTTCTGCTCGGAGCGATGAGTTTAGAACCGCTATGGGACGAAAAAAAGCCTATAACAACCTAAAAAAACATGGTATTGACGGAATTGTTGCTATTGGTGGCGATGGAACGTTTACAGGAGCCAATATATTTATGCAAGAATATCCCGATATCGCCATAGTAGGGACGCCAGGAACAATTGACAACGATCTGTACGGAACCGATTTTACGATAGGTTACGATACCGCAATCAATACCGCTATGGAAGCTATTGATAAAATCAAAGATACTGCCGACTCTCACGACCGATTGTTTTTTGTAGAAGTAATGGGACGTGATGTTGGGTTTATTGCTGCTCGTGCAGGAATTGCAGCAGGTGCCAAAGCCATTCTTATTCCTGAAAGTAAAACCAACATTGATGAATTGGTTCAACAACTACTAGACAATGCAGCCAAGAAGAAGTTGTCAAATATTGTGGTGGTTGCAGAGGGGGATGATGAAGGAGGTGCTTTAGAAATTTCTAAAAAAGTAAAAGCTCAAACAGATATTTTTGATATTCGTGTTACCATTTTGGGGCATATGCAACGTGGGGGCTCTCCCACTTGTATGGACCGGGTTTTGGCAAGTAGAGTTGGCGTTGCTGCTGTAGAAGCACTCAAAAAAGGGCAAAAAGGAGTTATGTTAGGGCAATTGCACCGAGAAATTCACGCTACTCCTTTTGAAAAAGCAATTAAACACCACAAGAAAATGAGCACTGTTTTGGAAGATTTATCCAAAATTTTAGCTTTTTAAAGAATAAGCCTTGCTCCTTAATTTCTGAGCAAGGCTTTGTTTTTTTATTAATATACGAATACTTTTTGCTCTAAATATTAGCTGCTTCTAACTCTTCTGCTGGACCGAAAAACTCATAATGAATATTCTCTGCCTCAATCCCCCAATTGTCTAACAGCTGAAGTGTCTTGGCCATAAATGGTGTAGGTCCGCAGAAATAAATAGCACTCTCTTTCAAATTTGGAATAGATGCCAAAATGCTCATATCTAAGTAACCTTTATGGTCAAAATCTTTCCCTAGTTCATCCGTCGCCAAAGGCTGATCATACACCAATACTGTATTTACTTTCTTGCTCTTTCCTGCTTCAATTTCGCCGCCAAAAGCACGCACGTCACTGTTCAAAGCACACTGAACCAAAGTAACAGTTCTATCTGTTTGGCGAGTCAAATAATGATACATACTCATTAAAGGGGTAATCCCCACTCCACCAGCAATCAATACAACAGGCTTTTCTTCTGCTTGGAGCACAAATTCACCAGAAGGCATTCCGATACTCAATGTGGCTCCTTCCTCTATATGATCGTGCAAATAAACAGAAGCAATTCCGTCTGGAGTTCCCGTTTCCTTCTTCACGCTAATTCTCAAATAATCCTTGCAATTACAATCTGACAAACTATAATTTCGAGTATGTAAGTGATCTGTACCAGGAATATTTAGAGTTAATCCAATATATTGACCAGGTAAAAATTTAGGGACGGTCGTTCCATCTTTGCGTTGTAAATAAAATGAAGTCACAACAGCACTTTCTTTTACTTTTTTGATTACTACAAAGTCTTCCTGACCTCTAAATCCTCCTTTATCTTGCGCTCTATTCGCATACAAGTCTTCTTCTCTATTAATCAAAATATCAGCCAAAGCCTGATAAGCCTCTGCCCAAGCATTGACAATTTCAGGAGTGGCAGCCTCTCCTAGTACTTCTCCTATTGCAGCCAATAAATTTTCACCAACAATAGGATACATATCTGGTGTGATATACAAACTAGCATGTTTTTGAGCGATTGACTCTACTGCTCCCCCCAATACCTCTAATTGATCAATATACTTAGCATACATAAAAATCGCATTAGCCAGTACTTTTGGCTGTGATCCTTTCTTTTGATGCGTCATGTTAAAGATATTCTTTAGTTCTGGATGTCTAGCAAACATACGCTTATAAAAGACTTTTGTAATAGATTCTCCGTGTTCTGCTAATACTGGCGCTGTTGATTTTACGATTTCTATCGTTTTATCTGCAATCATTTCTCTTATTTTTATATACGATGATTTTCATCATAATTATTAAATTGTCCTTATACTTGCAAATATACTTCAAGTGTTAGGAGAAAACTTATGATTCAAATCATATAGAACAATGATAGATCAACAGATTTTACAACAATACCCGTTTAAAATAATCAATTATAAAAAAGGAGCCTATATATTTGAAAAAGGCAATACCCCAAGGTATTACTTCCAAATTATTTCAGGCGGAATTAAAATGAGCTATTACAACGATAAAGGCAATGAGTTTATACAAGGGATTTTTGGCAAGAATAAAAGTTTTGGAGAACCTCCTTTGATTGCCAATTTGAAATACCCTGCCAATGCTATTGCTCTAAGCAAATCTTCTATCATTCAAATCCCTAAAAGCAGTTTTGAGCAACTACTAACCGACCACCACTCGATCCACTTAAACATTACCAAAATGCTTTCCAAACGTCTATACTTTAAAGCAGTGATGGCAAATGGGATTACCTCCAACTCGGCAGAGGAAGCAATCATTTCTTTATTCAACTACATCAAATTTAATGTCTATAACCAAACAGAAGATTTTAGTTGTCGAATCGATTTGACACGCAAGAACATTGCAGGATTGACAGGCTTAACTACCGAAACGACGATTCGAAAAATAAAAGAAATGGAAAGTCAAGCTCGTCTAAAGATTATTGATGGAAAAGTGTATTATTAACTAGTATTTCTAAAAAAGCATACTACACAAACTACTTTCGAGTACTTTGTGTAGTATTTATAATTTATAGCATTTCAATAATCCTCTGGGAGAGAAAATACTTTTCCTACTCTTCCAAATTTGCATAAGCAACAAAGTAAGGATTGAGCATATTCTCTTTGTTGTAAACAACTGGATCGGTTGTATTATACTGCAATACCTTGCCTCCTGCTTCTTCCAAAACAATTTGAGCCGCCGCTGTATCCCACTCCATGGTAGGAGCTACACGAGGATATAAGTGTGCTTTTCCTGTTGCTAATAACAAAAACTTAAGCGAACTCCCTTTAGAAACCATATTAGGTTCGTCCAACGCCTCTATGAATGCCTTTGTTTCATCATTTAAGTGCGAACGAGAACAAACCACATTGATTCCTTTGTCCTTCATAGTAAATGTAGGGGCTTGGATTTGTTGCGTTTGGCCATCTTTTTTCAAAAATGCACCATCACCAATAGAAGCCCAATACAATTCGTCGAGCACAGGAGCATATACAATTCCCATGACTACTTTGCCAGCATGAACCAAAGCAATATTTACCGTAAACTCACCATTGCGTTTGATAAATTCCTTTGTACCGTCCAAGGGATCTACCAACCAATAATACTCGTATTGGCTACGTTCTGCATAAGCCACCGCCTTATTTTCTTCAGAAATAATAGGATACTGTATTGGCAATGCCTCTAGCCCTTTGCAAATAACGGCATTAGAAGCTTGATCAGCAGCTGTTAGAGGAGAGTCGTCTGCTTTTTTGATAATTTCGATTCCTTCGCAGTCTTTATAAATTTCCAAAATAGCCGCTCCTGCATCAACAGCAATATCACATAAGGCAGGAATTAATTCTTTATAAGTCATTATTCTTTTTATAGTTTTAATTTTAAGCAATTTATGCTCTAACATCACTCCGCTTGCACCTTTCCTTCTGACCACTAACAAGATACACTCTTGACAAACAAGCGACTCTTATCTTTTTTTGTGGCGTCCTTTTTTAGACGTACTTTTTTTCCCTTTATTCGCTTTTGAAATATACCCTGAATTGGATTTTCCAGTATATTTTTTAGGGCGTTTGCTTTTCTTATTCTTAATCTTAGTAATATGACTCTTTTTCTCATGAAATGCGCCTTTATAATCAGGATTTTCCTTGTGCTTTTGTGCGTCAATTTCACGTTCCATTTCTTGATTTTCAAAAAATGGGGTTTCGGTCACCTCTACCTCTTCAGGTAAGTTACATATTGGAATAGACATTCTAATCTTTTTCTCTATTTTATCAATATGATAAACTTCTGCCTTTGTGAAAAAGGTAATCGCTGCACCGGTTCTAAAAGCACGCCCAGTCCGTCCTATTCGATGAACATAATCTTCATAAACTCTAGGAACATCAAAATTAATAACATGACTGACATCTTTAATATCAATCCCTCTAGCCATAACATCTGTGGCTACTAAAATGCGTATAGCACCATTTTTAAAATCTTGAAACGCATTAATTCTCGTATTTTGCCCCTTGTTAGAATGAATCAAGCGAATGTTGTCTTTCCCATACTTTTGTAGTCGGTCAAAAATTAAGTTTGCGGACTGTTTGGTTCTAACAAAAATAATAATTCGATGAAATGCCTCTTCATCTTTTAACAGATGCGCTAATAAATTCAACTTTGTTAGAAAATTTGGCACGGCATAACGTGTTTGTTCTACCGTTTCTACAGGCGTTGCCTCAGGCGTAATCTCAATTTTGATGGGAAAATCCATAAAATTCCAACTCAATTCTTCTACTTTTGGAGAGAAGGTTGCAGAAAACAAAAGATTTTGTTTTTTGGTAGGCACTACTTCTAAAATAGTGTTTATCTGTCCCATAAACCCCATATCCATCATTCTATCTGCCTCATCTAAGACCATTATTTCTACCTTATTCAGTTTGATATTCTCCTTTTGATACAGTTCGAGAATTCGTCTTGGAGTTGTAATAATAAGATCTACTCCATCCTGAATTGCTTTTGCTTGGGATTTGCGCCCAACACCACCATAGATGCCCTGGTAGCGAAGATCTGTATATTTTGCCAACTCAGCGACTTGTTGTGTCACTTGCACAACCAACTCTTTGGTTGGGACCACAATAATACACCTTGCCGCTATGCCTTGTGCATAACTCAACCGTTGTAATATCGGTAGCACATAAGCGGCTGTTTTCCCTGTTCCTGTTTGAGCAATACCAATAACGTGTTGCCCTGATCGAATAGCAGGAATAGCCTTAATTTGAATTGGAGTTGCTTGTTCAAATCCCAAATCATCCAAGGCATTGATGTATTGTCTCGTTAGTTTTAATTCTTCAAAACTTACCATATCTCTTGTATTCACAGTCTGTTTATTGATACCAACAAAGGTAAGGCTTTATTGTTAGAGTTGCACTGTGTTTAAAGATTCTTTCTTGTATTTGCTCATTTGTAATTTGTCTGCACCTCTTTTGCTTCTAGCCACCCCTCCAAAAGAACCATAAATTGCCCAACTACTTAATTGATGATTCAGAAAGAATTGCGTATATTGCTTATTATCATTAACTACCAAACCAAATACATCATGAAGACACTTCCTGTAACACTACTACTTTGTTGCTTTTCTTTTTGGGCAACATCTTCTGTTCAGGCTCAAGCTATTATAGATTATTACAACCTATTAGCAGACTACGATGATGATATAAAAATACATCCTATTGTATCCAAAGATGGAAAATGGATTGTCCAAAGTGCGGAGTCTAGCAATGCGACAGTTTTTGTCGATGAAAAAAACAATTTTATTGAGATAAAAGACAAGGCATTTGGCGATATTTTTACGTTACAAGTGAGTTTATTGAAGAAATCTAATGGAGAAACAATTGCTGCAGTTGTAAAAAATCACATGGACATTTTCCTTCATGGTGAAATTCATATTCTCAAACTCCGTAATGGTCGATGGAATGATATAACAGAACAAGTTGTTCCCGAATTGACATATAGAGATTTTTCAGAACAAACCATGGGTTTGGCAGCCGCAGCATTCAACCCTGCTCTAAACCATCATTTAGAGTTTGGTTATCAACTGCCTCGAACGGGAAGTACGGCTTCTGCTCAAATGCAAACTCAAATATTAAAAGAAAAGTGCCAAAACAATGACCCCTCAGTAAGAGAATACTGCGGTTCGCTTCACGAGATTACCTACTCTTCTATTCAGTTGTTGTGGAATCCTATAGAAGGGAAATTTTCAATTGGAGACAAAAAATAAAGCAATAACTTTGCTAAGTATATAGAAGACCAACGCTAGTATTGGTCTTCTTTTTTTTAAGACAAAACTAATATTTTTAAAAACAATTTGTCGACTAACTTGTTATAATAGTATAGTTTTTAAGACAATCGTTTAGAAAGACTATTCCATAGATTCTAGCTTTCTGTTACACCAACATGTAAGCAAAAGTAGTGTCCTGTTCTTTGCGTTTTAGCAATTGTTTGTACAGTATTTGATACTATTGATAATTCCATGTATCCTTTAGTTTAAATAACTTTTATCTCCTTCAAATATAGAAGCCTAAGCGATAGTAGGGTCATTCTATTAGACACAGAGCCATAAGTGGTAGGGCTAGTCTATGCCATAAAGGATGTATGTGCCTTGCCACAGATTAATCCGATAGAATCTATGCATCATTTTCAAAAAAATACAAAATATATATTTACAAATGGACGAAAAAATAACCGATCAATTCCAAGATCAAATGACTTCCTCTTGGGACAAAATTATGGATAAGTTGGCTCACTGGGTCGATGCGATTATATTAAACTTACCCAATTTAATTTTAGCAATTCTTATTTTTACAATTGCTTATTGGTTGTCAACATATGTCAAAAATTGGGTAAACAAATTGCTTAGGAAACCCATAAAAGAAGCGTCTATTAGAGGCTTAATTTCAAATATTGCGTCTATTGTGTTTATTACATTAGGGCTGATCTTAGCTTTAAATGTATTAAATCTAAATGATGTTTTAACATCTATTCTAGCAGGGGCAGGGGTAGCCGGTCTTGCTGTAGGTTTGGCTCTACAAGGAACTCTAGCCAATACATTTTCTGGAATATTCTTAGCTGTTAGGGACGTCATTAGTGTTGGCGACTGGGTAGAGACCAATGGCTATTCAGGATCTATTGTAGAAATTGATTTAAGAAATACAAAGCTGAAAGAAGCAGATAATAATATTGTTGTCATTCCCAATCAAATGATTTTAGACAATCCTTTTAAAAATTACGGATTAACAACCAAAATTCGATCTACAATCAAATGTGGCGTAGCGTATGGCTCCGACCTTGAAGCGGTTCAAGAAATAGCTAAGGAAGCCATCAAAGAACTTTACCCACCTCAAGGAGGACAAGAAATAGAATTTCATTATTTGGAATTTGGGGGTAGTTCTATTGATTTTCAGCTGCGTTTCTGGGTGAATGCAACGAAGAAATTAACAGCTTTAGAAGCCAAAAGTAAAGCCATGATTGCTTTGAAGAAAGCCTTTGATGCCAATAATATAGATATACCATTCCCTATTCGAACACTTTATGTTCCTAAAATAGAAGACAAGGTGCCAGATATTGCTGGAGATCAGGAAGAAAAATGTGAGGAAGAACCCGAAAAAGTTCCTGAGAAAAAAGCCAGTGAAAAATGGTTGGAGCGAGAAATTTTCAACCGAGATAAGCATTAATATAAACATCCATAAAAAATCGGTCTGTCATGTAGAATGGCAGACCGATTTTTTTATGGATAAAAGTATGTTTTCAAATCCTATTTAACCATACTTTTTAATACTTCCTCATTAATTTCAACAGTAAATTTCTCTTTTAATTTTTTAATGAGTTCTTTTTCCAAGCTATCTTGATAATCAGCAACAACATAGCCTCTTGCCTCATCTAATGTCTTAATAGATGGCTCGATAATCTCTTCTATTTTTGTAAAATACGTTGATCCATCTTTGCTATACCCTTTGCTAACCGTTCCAGCTTTCCATTTCAATTTATCCAACTCCATGTTTTTGCCCTTCTCGTAAACGCCACTAGTTGTTTGCACAATTTCACGATCTTTGTTAAACATAGCTTTTAAGCTCTCTGCACTTTTCTTTTTCGCTTTGGACTGGATTTTTTTAACCATTTTTTTATCATCTGTACGAAGTGTATAAAACGTTACGTTGGCACGTTGCTTCCATTTATAATTTTCTTTGTTCTCCTCATAAAATTTCTTCAAACCATCTTCATCGCTAGAAGCCTTGTCCCATACCAGTTGTTTTTTTACTTCAAACAACAAAATTCCTTCTTCATATTCACGCATCAAGGCCTTGAACTCAGGATAACGTTTGTCCAACTGTGTTTCCTCGTAAGCCAAACATTTTTGGGTGGCCAATTTCTTGATGATACGATCTACAGCAGCCTCAATCGTACGAGGTTGCTCGTTCATTCGCTCACTATGAGCACGTTGAGCAATAGACATAAACTCGCGAACAGTTCCTTTCAAGTTTCCAACTGTAAACAAAGCCTTGTTTTCTAGGTCTTGATTTTTTTCTGCTTTCCATTTGTAAGTCAAGAACGTATTATCTTTTTTCAACAGATCAATCAATTCTTTTTTCACAGCCTCATTCTCTTGATAATTTCCTTCTTTTTTGATATCCGCTACCAAAGCATCTTGTATAATTTGGAAACGAGGCTTGCGCTTGATTTTATTAGTAATTTCTGACTTTACATCTTGATATTTAGGATTTTTGATTCCTTGATAACGTTTTAGAATATGCCAACCTGCTTCAGTTTTTATTGGTTTAGAAATATTTCCATCTTGCTCCAATGCAAAAATTTCTTTTTCGAAGTCTTGTGCATAATTGTTAATTCCAATCCATCCCAATTGTCCTCCTCTATTCTTAGTCGCATTATCTTGAGAATATTTACTAGCCAATTCTTCAAACTTACCCCCCTCTTTTAACACATTATACAACGAGTCTACTAGAGTTTTCGCACGGTCAGGATTTTTCTTTGTTCTTAGTAAAATGTGCGCTACTTTAATTCTTCCGTAAGCAGGGCGTACATCATCGACACGTACAATGTGGTATCCTTTGTCTGTCGTCACAATTTCCGAAAACGCTCCTTTTTTGGTTTCATACATTGCTGTTTCTAAACCATAAGGCAATTGCAAAGCTGTGAACCAACCTAAATTTCCTCCCTTTGCATTACTATATTGATCATCAGAATACTGCTTGGCCAAATCATTAAAGTTTTGAGCTGTCAATTCACTTTTAATTTTTTTAGCACGTTCAAAAGCTTCTCTTTTTACTTTTTCATCTGCATTTTGGTCCGCAGCAATAAAAATGTGGCTAATTTTACGATCCTCTTTGCTTCTTTCGTATGCTTCTCGAACTAACTTTTCGGTAATTTCACGATCTGTCAAATATGTACTTGCCAATTGGCGTTTATATTGATCTTGCTCACGTTTTACTTCTGGCTTATCATTCAAACCAATATCAATACCTTCGGCAACTTGAAGTTTAAAGTTTACATACAAATCCAAGTACTCTTTAAGCGACTTTTCACTGTAATCTGCCTTTTCACCATTTGTTTTATTGTAAATATATTTGAACTCAGAAACATGAACTTCTTTGTCATTTACTTTAAACAGTACTGGGTCATCTTGTGCTTGAATATTAGAAGTAAGCAATAACGCTACAGCCATAAAAATGGCACCTATACGATTGAGCATATCTGTCTATTTAATTTTTGAGTTAATTGTAAAATAATTTTTTCCTTTAGTTATGTAATTATCTACCAATAGCTGGTACGTCGCTCTATTTTTAGTAGATTGTCAGACATAAAGTATGAAAATATAATTGGTTTCTTCGCTCATACTTATTTACAAACTGGTTCATAAACGCATTTCATAATAATATCTATTGTTGTAGAAGCATTAAAAAGCAAACTACAACACATTATTAACGAAAGGAATTTGTTTTTTCGTTAAAACAGTGCAAAAATATAGAAATTATACTAAAGCCCCTATTTTATAAGTCTAATAATCTAGACCAAATTATATTGTTTTACAAGATTATGGACAAATCTTGGTCATTAGTCTACCAAAAATAATGCTAAAGAAACAAAAGTAACAACACATCTTGTAGAAATTCTGTATATTTAGGCCTCATAAAACTACTAAAATAAAGGTTAATATGATTACTAATTGGAAGCATTCTATTCAATATTTTTTTAAAATACTCTTTGGAGCTTTAGTAGTGGGATACATTACGAGCTGTGGTCCTATCAACTCCTCTCCATCTACACCTGATAAGTATGCATTTTCTAAGATCAATTGTTATGTTCGTTATTTGCAACAGACAAGAGAACTAAAAGCAGATATGACATTCCGAACGGACTCTACCCAAGCCATTGAAGGAGAAGTTTTTTTGAACGATATGCCTTTAATTTTCAGAAAACGCCCTGAAGTTGGTTTGCAATACAGCCTAACCAAGAACTCTGTGCCATTTGAAAATCAATATACCTTTAGTTATACCGAGAAAGACGGAAGTACAGTTAAGTTGCCAATCAAACTGAATTCTTTTGATAGCCTTAAAATTGCTTCTGATGGTGTTAGTAAAACGAAAGGAGGCTTACTCACTTGGAAAGGACCAGCACTTGGGTCAGAAGATGGCTTGGTGCTTATCTTTACCGATTCTAAAGGAAATACATTTTCTATCAATCACAGCGGCATTAGCCGAGGCAACAAATTCCAGATTATCCCTGAACATGCTAATCGACTAGAGTTGGGCACGGCTACTGTACTTGCTACTCGAAAAAGAACGGTTATCAAACAAGAAAATAAGCTTACTCAAATGCTTACCATTGAATATTATACTGCACCTATTAAATTTGAAGTAAAAGAATAATTATGTTAATCATTGATAGTAAAGTCATCTCTCCCGAAATTTTTAACGAAGAATTTGTTTGTAACTTAAATGCTTGCAAAGGAGCTTGCTGTTGGGAAGGGGACTATGGTGCACCTTTGGAAACAGAAGAATTGGAAGTGTTGGAAAATATTTATGAAAAAGTCAAACCCTTTCTAACCTCCGAAGGCATTAAAGCCATTGAAGAGCAAGGTGTCGCTGTTTATGTCCCACAAGAGCAAGAATTTGGAACAACCTTAATTGACAACGCTGCCTGTGCTTATATGACGTATGAAGACAACGGGGTGGCTAAATGTGGTATCGAAAAAGCCTATGAAGCGGGTGCTGTTGATTACCCCAAACCTATTTCTTGCCACCTCTACCCTATTCGAGTAGAACAATTAAACAATTCTAGCTTTGAGAAGTTGGACTATGATCGTTGGGATATTTGCTCTGCTGCTTGTGACAATGGTGCCAAATTGGGGGTACCCATCTATAAGTTTGTAAAAGGACCGCTCATTCGAAAATATGGAGCTGATTTTTATGAACAATTAGAACATATGGCAGATCACTTAGGCAACTCTGAAACACCTGATTTTTAGCTTTAGACAAATATTCTTTGGTCTTGCACAAGGGCGATACTTAATAGAACTATACTCGTGTTCTGCTGTTTTTAGTAGACTGCTACCATTCTAATGCTTGGTTGCTTCCTGTTGTGCTAATGCCGTCCTTGTATTCTCCCTCCATAAAACCTCGTGGAGTCATTTTATAAAAAAATCTACCAATCAAAATTCTCGCTCCATATGTATCTACGTACTGCTTTATCCAAAAACAAAGCTACTGTTAAGGATATTTCTATTAATAATTATAGAGATGGAGGCATCAAAAATCACCAATTATCAGAAGAAATATACACCTTTACGGCTCTAGAAAAATTGTATATTTCTGGTGACTTTGTATCCTTAAGCCCCAAAATTTCAAACTTACAACAATTAGAACATTTAAGTATAGAATCCAATCTACTGACAGAACTTCCTGAAGAAATTGGAACACTCAAAAATTTACGCTATTTGTCTATTAAAGGCAACGTACTCTCTAAATTACCTGAGAGCCTATCCAATTTAGTTCATTTAAAAAGTCTTAGCATTTGGCGTTCTCCCAATATTACCAAACTGCCTGCTAGTATTAGTCAACTGCCTCTTTTAACTAGTATTTCTATATACTGGGGCAATATGACAGATTTAACAGCCCTTCGCCATGGCTTTAAAGCCTTAAAGGAATTTTATATCACAGAAAATCCACTAGATGATCAAACTGCTTCACCAATATGGGAACTTGAGCATTTAACTAAGTTAACGGTAACCAACAGTTTTCTTTCGAACATTCCCCAAAAAGTATTACGACTTAAACAACTACAAAATCTTGTTCTTTCTAATAATAGGCTAAAAATAATCCCTGACTTTTTGGCACAACTGCCCAAGCTAAAAGTTCTCAATTTTGAAAATAACCAAGTAGAAAAATTTCCTGTTTTTCTAGCACAGATGCCCTCTATTCAGCATATCGGTTGGAAAGATAATTCCTTTGGAAAATACGATCAAGCATTGCTCCTTTTTCCTACCAATGTAACCAACCCGCACACGAAAACTAATGCATCTAAGCAATATGAGCATTTTATAAGCCGTGTCCGAAAGCAAAAATTTACTCCGAAAGCGCAAAAACTTTTTTTTGATATTCAGTCTCAACATCCCTTAAAAACAGGAGCATTTGAACGCTCTGATTTTCTAGAAATTCTATCCTTTGAGGACAAAGCATTTCGCTCTACAGTTATTAACCAATTGCTAGATTATGAAAAAAAACGATTCGATAAGAACGGTTTAAGCTCTGGCGACACCTTGGTTGCTTTGGGTAAAGCTACACTTCCTAAAAATGAAATACGTAGCATTCTGAAAGAAAATGGGGTTAATTATCAAACTAAAATAGACGCTCAAACCACACATATACTAGTTGGCAATTCAGGAATAACAGACTATAGTCTCTTATCAGACAAAGAACATACTTTAGTTAGCCAACAGGCTTTTCAACAGTATGTTAATACCATAAAAAAACCTTATTTGTTGGAACAAGAAAACAAGAACAGTTTCGACCATCTTTCAAGTTTGCTATTGAGTCAAAATCTAGAAAATCAAAGTTTAGGAATTGAATTATTACAGGGAGGAGGGACTCCAAAAGAATTGTTGACTGAATTGTTTATTGTCTTTAAGTTCTCCGAAGACAAAAAAATAGCTGCTAAAGCTAAAAAATTGTTAAGTGCAAATGCTTCAAAAGAAATATTAGAAAAACTAAAACTAAGAATTAATCTAAAAATTGTAAAAGATCACTACAAAACAGAAAATAAATTAGAACGCCTTACAGAAGGTACTAGCTTAGAAGTTTGGAAAATCGCACAGTATGCTTATCGATATCGTCCTAAAGTATGGGCACCGAAAGTCCCCTTAGGACTAAAAAATGCCCCTAAAGATATAGCCATTAACTTTTTAGTGGAAGTCGTTCGTGCAATGTCCTCCAATTCTTATACCATTGAACCAAATCTACTTCCTCATATTCAACTACTGTATCAAAACTGTACCTTCTTAAAAGACATAAAATTCCATCGGATTGCTCAAAACATTGATGGCATTTCGAGTTTGACACAATTAGAAAAAATTACCTATTATTTTGTCAAAGATGCGCATATTCCCAACGATTTATACTTGCTGCCAAATTTAAAATCAATTCGTTTGACTCAAACTTATAGCAAGAATTGGGCAAGCTTATTGACTCAACTTAGTCAAATTACAACGTTTAAAAAACTATCCATTTGGCACTCTATGGAAACAGGCTTGCACTCAGACATTTCCAAAATACAACAGTTGGAACATTTTGTTTGCAATCGCACCCTATTATCTACCCAAAGTATCGCCGTACTTGCACAACTTCCTCATCTAAAATACCTAAATTTAGATACTACTTCTGAGCACTTAGATGACCGCTACTTAGCTTTAGAAAATCTCGAAGCATTGTCTTTTCACAATGAAACTATTTATCAAGTCACCCCACGTATTGCGGAGTTCAAATACTTAAAATCATTACGTTTGACAGGAGCACTCGTACTACCTGATACCATTCCTCCCATGCCTCAATTAGAGTCACTTTTTATCAAAACGAGTTACCATGCTCCTTCCCCTATCCAGTATACTCAGCTACAGAATTTGACTCATTTAAAGAAAATGACCATTAACGGCAATGTCACTAATCTAAAATCAATGCTGCCTCATTTCAAGCATTTAGAGTATTTAGAATTGTCCTTTAATAATATTGAACTTCAGGATCTAATTACTGCCTTACAACAATTACCTAAGTTAAAAAAGCTCAAGCGCTACCTTTCTACTCAGGAACTACTTACGCTACAAAAAGCACATCCTCATTTAGAGATTTTAATTTCATAATTATAACGGAAAAAGTCCTTTGACTCAATACTAGTTGATATGAATCAAAGGACTTTCTTAAAATAACTCTATAAGTTTCTATTGTTGATAACACAAGTTGTTAATTCAAGCGAATTTCATCATCATTTTCATCAAAGAAACAATATTTCATCATGTGATACTTATTGTCGACTGTCACACGAATCCAACGGCGATATTCTTTTCTCCATTGCATGAGCAAACTCCATAAAAAGCCTTTTTTGAGATAAGCATTCACAAAAGGATGCACATGAATTGTTAACTTATTAGGGCTTTGAGATTTGATAATAAATTCCAAATCTCTTTTGATATCGTCCAATAATAAAATGGAAGGGTTAATCTTTCCTGTTCCAGTACAAACAGGACACTGCTCGGCTGTTGAAATCGTTACAGCAGGGCGAACTCGCTCTCGTGTAATTTGCATCAAGCCAAATTTACTCAAAGGCAAAATGGTATGCTTAGCATTATCCTCTGACATAAACTGCTTCATAGCATGAAACAATTTTACTTTATTTTCATTCTTGCGAACATCAATAAAATCGATAATGATAATTCCCCCAATATCTCTCAAACGCAATTGACGGGCAATTTCTTCAGCAGATTCTAGATTAACACGAAGCGCATTTTCCTCTTGATCATTGCTCACCATTTTGTGACCGCTATTAACATCAATCACATGCATGGCTTCCGTGCTTTCAATAACCAAGTATGCCCCTGAAGCCATTGTCGCAGTCTTGCCAAATGAAGATTTTATCTGCTTAGTAATTCCGAACTGGTCAAAAATAGGTCTTGAGCCAGAATAATGTTTGACAATATCTACTTTTTTAGGAGCTACTTTTTTGATCTCGCTAACAACCTCTTCTTGTACTTTTCGGTCATTGACAATCACCCTAGAGAAAGACTCGTTCCAAAAATCACGAATCAAGCTCTTTGTTTTATTAAGTTCGCTCAAACATTTGATTGGTGCAGATGCTTGATATAACTCTTTGTAAATTTTTTCCCATTTATTGACTAATTCAGTGATATCATCGTGCAATTCTGCCACTCGTTTTCCTTCGGCAGCTGTACGTACAATAAAGCCAAAATTTTTAGGTCGAATACTTTCCATCAAACGTCTTAAACGCTCTCTTTCTTCATCGCTAGTAACTTTTTTAGAAACAGCAATGACATTTGTAAAAGGAGTTAAGACAACGTAACGTCCTGCAATTGTAATTTCACAACACAGACGAGGACCTTTGGTTGATATGGGTTCTTTAAGTACTTGCACCAAAACATTTTGACCTTTGGTCAATACTTGGTTGATTTTTCCTTTTTTCAAGATATCGGACTCTATATTAAATCCTTTCAAAAGATGCGTGGGCAAGCTCCCTTCTATGGCTCCATTTGTAAATTTAATCAGAGATTTTAGCTTGGGACCTAGATCTGTATAATGCAAAAAAGCATCCTTTTTGGAGTGACCAATGTTTACAAATGCAGCATTTAAGCCTGGCAGTAATTTGGTTACTCGCCCAAGGTAAATATCACCAACAATTAAGTTGTTTTTAAGGGACTGGTTATGCAACTCTACCAATTTTTTATTTTCAATTAATGCTAACTGAATTTCTTTTTGGTTCGAGTTAATGATTAATTCTTTTTCCAAAGCTTTATTATTCTTTTTTCGTAAGAGTTTCTTCAATCCATCCGATTAACATTATAACAAGAACAGCATAATTCACAACAAATTATTTCTGGTTCTAAAATGTTTAGATACTCTTTAGTGTTTAGCCTATAAACACTCTTATATTTTTAATATTTTTTTCAATCTCATAAATATGCGTGTATATCCATACACTCCAATTTATATATCCCTTCTATTAAGTGGATAGGTACAATTTGGAAATTTGATTGGTGTATTTTTTTTGTTGGTACAAAAAATCAAATTGCATCATCTTCATCTTGCTTCTAAGTATTTAGTATATCGTCAAATACTTGTTATTATCAAGAAGAATAAAGCCAATACTTACTAGTAACTGTTCATTGTTAGTTTCATACACAGTTACCTAAATCATTTAACTATAGAATATGTTATTATCACCATTGATAAGAACTATCAAAAAATCATTAGCTGGTGAACGGTACCAACTGTTGGTTGATATCAATTATGGCTACATATCAAAGAGCCTAAATACAGCACTTTCTAGCCAAAAAAATTCCATTCCCCCTTTTGTAGACCCAAAGGAAGTTAAATAATTATAGTACAAGATGAACATGTAAAACATGTTCAGATTAATAGTTTTAAAAAACATCTAAAACCATCAATCAAAAAGAGAATAGGAGAGAATAATAGAAGCGAATTAGTAAAACCAATTCATTTTTTGAGTATTGGGCATCTAGTTTTTGGACTTTCAAAGTAGTCTTATTGTATTTAACTGGAGACTACTTTTAATAATATTCCAAGTTTTTTTTGCTATTAGAAGCAGCAGCAAAGCAATTATTTGCTTTATCTTTTGCTCATAGCCCTATACAAACACAGGGCAAGTAAATTACTTTGCCCTTGTGTTTTTATATAGTTATCACTTAAAAGAAATTACTTCTTCTTCTTGTGACGATTCTTGCGCAATCTTTTCTTACGTTTGTGAGTTGCTATTTTATGTCTTTTACGTTTTTTTCCACAAGGCATATTCTTGATATTTTACGTTTGTTATTAATTATTATTTATATAATTTTGTTTTGCTCGAATCATTTGCTCCTGCATAGAAGGCTTAGGAGCACTCAAACGAATGGTGTTATCATAATGGAACAAAACTTTTTCTTTATTATTTTCTGCTTTATAACAATCAATTAGGAAGTAATTTGCTTCTAGCAAGATTTCACTTGAAACCGTTTTCTTTTCTGCTATCTCCAATACTTTCTCTAATCTTGGTTTTGCTTTTGCAAGGTCACCAGAACGAGTAACCGATAATCGTGCCAATGTCATATTAACCATCACATTGTCTGGAAACTGCTTGTCCAAATCTTGAAGCATTCGTACCCCTTTCATTGGCATAACCGTTGCATCTACAGCGCTTAGTTCTAAATACATCAACCCCTCGTTTAGGGCGTGTTGCAACGTATCAGGTTCTAATTCTTGAGCTTTTTGTAAAGCTGCAATTGCCTGACGAGCAGCAAGAATTTTTTCATCATTTTTTGCACTGGTTTTAAAACCCATACCGTACGTTGTACCGGCAATTCCCCAGGCTTCTCCAGTGTCTAATAATTCAGCCACTTTACGTGCATAATACCCACTGACAATATAATTGCCATACTCAAACCAGGTTCTTGAAATAAGTTTCAGAACCTCTGCCTCTTTAATTGTTGTCGCTGCTTGTGCCTTCTCTTTATCCAATTCTGCCAACCAAACGGTTTGCGAAGAATCCAATGCATTTCTAGCTTCTGCCAGCACAATTTCTTCTGTTAATAATTCTTTAGGTTCATCCCCTGTTGTTTCACCCTTTTTTGTTTTAGGCACAGTATATCCCATTTGTCCTAAAACAACTAAGCTCAACAATAACACCAAAGAACTGGTGAGAACACCAATTTGTAATTTAGATAAGTTCATAAAGTATTTCTAACAAAGACAGAGATTCTGAAATTTTGTCATAAGAGTTGTTATAAAAGAAAGGCTATTACTTAGCTGTTTCTTCTACTTCAACTTGGTCTTTAACTTTGTTAACAAACGCTTTAGCAGGCTTAAAAGCAGGGATATAATGTGCAGGAATCACGATCGCTTTATTTTGCTTAATGTTACGACCAATTTTCTTTGCACGTTTTTTAGCTATAAAGCTACCAAATCCACGAATGTAAACATTTTCCTTGTTCGCTAAGCTTTCTTTAACTTCAGAGAAAAAGTTTTCCAAAGTCATTAATACATCAACCTTAGGAACGCCTGTCTTTTCAGCAATTCGAGAAACCAAATCAGCTTTTCTCATTTGTATATTATTTCGTTTTAAAGTGTAAATAAACTAATTATGCTCTTACTCATAAAGTGAGGCAAAGGTCTCACTTTTTTTTTTAAAAGAGAAATTGAGTATGTTTTTTTTGTACATTTTTTGAAAAAAATAACATATAAACGCTTATTAATGAAGTCTAAAGCCCTTATTTTAACAAAAAAGTAATTGTAAAAAAAAGTAGCGAACCAAAAAAATATCCTGCTAGTACATCAACTAGAAAGTGTTTCTTTAAAAATACGCGTGAATACCCAACTACTACTATAACAATTAAAAACACTGGCACAATCAACAAATTCCCTGCCATATACTGTATATAAGACAACGATAAATAAACAAAAGAGATTCTAGAGGAATGGATGCTAGGAAAGCTTCCTGCATCTATCTTTTCAAATCCATTTTTAAATTTTTGTCCATTAGGTCTTGGTTTGTGCCAAAAATATTTAATTGCAGAGCAAACTATTTCGTTCAAGAAAAAGCCTGCCAACAAAATGGGAAAATAAGTTTTGAATTGAGGGTGACTTGATAGAGTTGCTAAGGTTACTAGCAACAACAAAAAGGGATTTCCTATTGCCGTAAAATCACGAATATACTCTGCATATTTGGTCTTCTTCAAAGACACCTGTTCTACTTCCTTATCTTCCATTGTATAATCGATTTTGAAAAGTATATATTAAAGTATATAACTTTTCTTCGTGGCAAAATCGCATTAATCTTTCATCAAAAAAAACTAAAAAGTTGCTAATCAACCACAAAGCACTCACTACACCAACTGCTGCAAAAGTACTTTTTTTATTTTTTTTGCAAAAAACGAAAAAATCCACGAAATATTAATATAAGTAATGTTATGAATTTGTCAAAAAAAATTTAGGCAATGCGTTTGCTATTCATAGGTTGTTACTTCCTTAACGGCCTTCCAGTTTTTCATAAAGAAACGCAACCCCGAACCTACCGTCAAAGCCAAAGAAGCCAAAATCATTAAATGCATCAACCACCACATAATAGCAGGAGTTCCGACAGGATTGGCTTCAGGATACAGATTAAACATTAGATAAAAATAAGCACATGGTAATGTAATCATTTGCATCACTGTCTTGGCTTTTCCTGACCAAGATGCTGCTACAACAATAGGCTTTTTTCTGAGCAAAAATATGAGTCGATAAACTGTAATCACCACTTCCCTTAAAAAGATGGGGACAATCCACCATATCGAATACATATTCTCAAAAAAAACATTGGACAAAGCGACAAAACTACCCAATACAATTATTTTATCTGCTATGGGGTCCAAAATTTTACCTAATTTTGTAATCAAATTATAACGCCTAGCATACCAGCCATCTAACCAATCTGTAAATGCTGCAATTGCAAATAAAATTGCAGCCCACATACGAATATTAAAATTTCCTTTCACCATCATATAAGGCACAATGAATCCCAATATAATTCGTAGTATGGTCAATGAATTTGGTACATTCATAAGATATAAGTTCTTGTTAGAAAGTAAATGGTCCGCAATAGTATAGTTAACAGAGATTTGCTCTTTACCAATTGTTCTGTAATAGCAAGTTGTTTTATAAGCAAAACCCCATACTCCCATTTATACAACAATACTTTGTTCTTTATTTTAAGCAATAGTTTGTTGAAAAACTTTATTAATTTGATAATCAACAAATTGTAGATTTGTTGTTTTTTTTGTTATAATTTTGATTATCAAACTAATATAAATGTGTTTTTTTATCTTTTTGGTAAAAAAGTAAAAAATCAACGAACTACTATTTAATAATAGCCTTCCTTTCTAAACTTTATTAGATAAGAAGTTTTATAAAAAACAAAGCCCCATTATAAGGTACAAAATTAATCAATTCTATTAGAAGCACCTTATTTTTCTCTAAAAATGCACCTTATTTTTTTTTGTCAACAGAGACTAAGTCTAAATCATCTGTTTTGAGGCGAAAGGTTTTGCGATGGTATTGGGTATAACCATGGTCAACGAGTGCTTGACGATGCGCTTTGGTGGGATAGCCTTTGTTTTTTTTCCATTCATATGCTGCGTGTTTTTCATGCAAGGCAAGCATATAATCATCTCGGTACGTTTTTGCCAAAATAGAAGCAGCGGCAATAGACATGTATTTGCTGTCTCCTTTTACGATACAATCGTGTGTTAGTTTTTTATAAGGCTTAAAACGGTTGCCATCAATAAGCAAGTGTTCGGGCTGCACAGACAACTGCTCTACAGCTCGATGCATTGCCAAAAAAGAAGCGTTTAAAATATTGATTTCATCAATTTCTGCTTCATCAACAACCCCTACTGCCCAAGCTACAGCCTCTTTTTCAATAATCGTTCGCAGCTTGTAACGATCCTTTTCTTTTATTTTTTTCGAATCATTTAGCAATGGGCATTCAAAGTCAGGCGGTAAGATTACGGCGGCGGCATACACTGCCCCAGCCAAACACCCTCGTCCTGCTTCGTCACATCCTGCTTCTATCTTATCTTTGTGTAAATAATTTAACAGCAACTTATAATAATTTTTTGAGTGCTAACAAATAGCCATAATGAATTCCTTCGTGTACATTATTAAAACGAACCGTATCTTCTATAGAGGTAAGATGAGTTCCAAAACCTACTGTATAAGGCTTGAATGTCTGAAACTTTCCTTCTTCTAAATCTTTTTCTAACAAATCGACTGATTTTAGTAACATTTCCTTTAGCCAGTCAACCTCCTCTTGAGTTACAGGTGCTTCAGGGGCACTCCCTTTTTTATATTTTATCCCTATTGATTTATCCACATAAGGGGTAAGATTGGACAACCCATAGCACAATAATTGTTGCACAACCAAGCAATGACCAATATTCCAAACAATATTGTTGTTGTGACTCTCTGGAATATAGTTTAATTGTTCCAAGCTCAAACCATCAAGCTCTTTGACTAAGGTAGTTCTAATTTGTCGAAGTAATTGAATGTGTTCTTTCATCGTTTATTTTACTTTTGAATTGTAATCTCTTAGATCATACTAAAAACCTTCTAAAGATAATTAGAAAAGCGAGCCTTGTGAACCATCATTGTTTTGTTTGGGCGCAATTCCCAAATGTTCGTACGCTTTAAGTGTTGTTTCTCTTCCTCTAGGCGTCCGCTTCAAATAACCTTGTTGGATTAAGTAAGGCTCATGTACATCTTCAACGGTTCCTGGCTCTTCACCAACTGCGGTAGCGATAGTCGTTAAACCAACGGGACCGCCTCCAAAGCTTTCGATAATCGTTCTAAGAATCTTATTGTCCATCTCGTCTAGTCCTCTATCGTCAACATTCAAGGCATCCAAACCATATTTAGCAATATTAGAGTCAATCGTCCCATTGCCTTTTATTTGGGCAAAATCGCGAACTCGGCGTAGCAAAGCATTGGCAATACGAGGCGTTCCTCTACTTCTTCTCGCGATCTCCTCGGCCCCATCTTGTGTAATTGGTACATTTAGGATATTAGCAGAACGTTTGATAATGTTGACTAATGTCTCTATATCATAATAATTGAGCAAACAAGTAATACCAAAACGAGCACGCATAGGAGAAGTCAACAGTCCCATTCGAGTGGTAGCGCCTACTAATGTAAATGGATTTAATGCAATCTGAATAGTACGAGCATTAGGACCAGAATCTATCATAATATCAATTCTATAATCCTCCATAGCAGAGTAAAGGTATTCCTCAACGACTGTATTTAATCGGTGAATCTCATCTATAAATAAGACATCGTTCTCCCCCAAGTTGGTTAGTAAACCCGCCAAATCGCCTGCTTTCTCCAAAACAGGACCTGAAGTCATTTTGATATCTGCTCCCAATTCATTGGCGATAATCAACGACAAGGTAGTCTTACCCAAACCAGGAGGTCCATGCAACAACACGTGATCTAATGCTTCTTCTCGCATTTTAGCAGCCTCAATAAATACCTTAAGGTTTTCAACCAATTTTTTTTGCCCACTAAAGTCTTCCAGCATTTTGGGACGCAGTGCTTTTTCAACTGCCAATTCGCTGTTATCATAATTCTCATTAGTAGGATCTAAATGTTCATTCTTCATAATTCAAACATACAAAAAAGCAAACAAATTGTTTTAGTTTTTTTATAAATTTTACGGTATTGTCCTCTGCTATTTTTTAGTTTTCACAAAAAAAGGGACTACTCAATTTAATGAGCAGTCCCCCACGCAATAGTTTTACCCTATATAAAACTATCTTCTTGAGTCGCGATATGCGAGCATGCAGGAGCCTCCTACACTTCCGACATGCTCCTATACCATTAGGATGGCCTACCAAAATGTGGTATTTTCTTAAAAGAGAGCCGCGACCAAACGGCTCTCCAAGGCAATTGTTTCGCTCGCAGCAAAACAAGTTTTATTTATTTTCGCCTCTGTCTTATTCAATTACCACTTCGTAGATTAGTTTGCTATATATATCAACAGCACTTTTGTGCCACCAACACGAACGTACTCGAAGCGTTGATTCAACTGACTCGGCAATATTTTTTTTATAAAAATGGAAATGTTACATAAGTAGATTGGTATCAAGCCATCACTCGTGATGACAAACAGCTTACTTAAGTTTGTATAGGATTATACTTTGACAAAAACAACGTTATGTCTCAGGCTACTTATACACGTTCCATTACTCATTTTAGAGTGGTTTATTATTTTCTGAATAGTAAAAAATAAAATCGTGTAAAGTTTTTGCATAAATAAGAGGTATTAAAATAATTTGTTGTTGTTTTTGTTGTTCATTTATAATTAAGTAAGTGGACAGAAAAAAGTATAGTTAAAAATGTAATTGTTTTTAGTGCTGTTCAAAGAAAAGAATTGAAGTTTTACCTGCGGTGCTACTTCGTGGTAGCGGGCTAAAACGAGATTTTTTGATGAAGAACAGTGCAAAAAGAATTCTATTTTGCCTATAAATTTTTATGAACGATTACTTATCTCAAAATAAAGTTGAGTAATTATTCTTGTGAATAGAAAATTTCACATTGGAATACTAGCAATACGAAGGGAAATCTGAATATGCTGCTTCCTTTTTAATTTTTTTGTAATTTTTTTTAAAAGTTTTTTGCCATGCTATGCGCACACGCCCATTCTCTCTACTTCTTATAAGTTCTTCAAAAGAAAAATTCACACTTGCTCTAGTCCTCCCTTTTAAGTACTGAACTATGATTATCAAATGTTTGATGTAATTATTTTTGTTCCAATCAGTACTTTTGGCAGTCAACAAACATAAATATCCAAATATGTACATATCTTTATATAACTATTTGTATCTTTGCCCAAGATTTGAAATTTTAGAGAAAATTTCGCTTATTCTCATCCCCACTATCCACACCTAGTGTTGGATTTTTACACCGTACCTAACCACCTTTAATTACTGACACGACCAAAGTAATTAAATCAATTGCTTCTAACGTAAAAGTACTAGAAGTTCATATTTACATTTGCACACTAAAAAATCAATCATGAAACACTTTTTATACTTTGTCGCATGCCTGCTTATTGGTTTCTATGCTTGCAGCTCACCCACCACCGTCAACCTTGATTCACAGTCCATTTTAAACCTAACAGAAGGAATTTGGCGAGGTGTTTTGAATATAGGAAATGATACCAATCCTTTAGAAATCCCATTTAATTTTGAAGTTGTTAATGATCAAAAAATTGTCATTCACAACGGAGATGAGCACATAGAAGTAACGGACATTAATTATAATGAGAAGAACAATAGCTTCTCTATCAAAATGCCTGTTTTTGGGTCAGAATTTAAGTTAGTTAATCACCAAAATAGATGGGAAGGAGAATGGTATAATTACAATAAAAAAGATTACAAAATTCCATTTGAAGCCATCAATAATACGCCTGAACGTTTTCAAAGTACTGGTACCTCTACCGAAGTTATAGCTTTAGAAAAAAGATGGAAAGTAACATTTAGCCCCAATACAGAAAATAGTTATCCTGCTATTGGTCTGTTTAATATTTTAGAAAATGGAAAAGCAACGGGGACGTTTTTAACTCAAACAGGTGATTATCGTTATTTGGAAGGTGCTTTAAATGGCAAGGAATTAAAACTATCTTGCTTTGACGGTGCACACGCCTTTTTATTCAAAGCAACTCTGCAAGATGACGGGAGTTTGAAAGGTGATTTTTGGTCTGGCAATCACTGGCACGAACCATGGGTAGCTGTGCCTGACGAAACTTTCGAGTTGGTCCCAATGAACCAATTAACTTATCTCAAAGAAGGCTATGACAAACTAGCGTTTCGTTTTCCAACAATCAATGGGGACACTATAAGCTTAGAAGACGAACGTTTTCAAGGAAAGCCAACTATTGTTCAAATTACAGGAACTTGGTGCCCTAACTGCATGGATGAAACGCGCTTTTTGGTGGATGTTCATAAAAAATATCAACATAAAGGCTTGGAAATCATTGCTATTGACTACGAAGTTGTCAATGATTTTAACACCTTTCAAAAGAATGCAACTCGCATAAAAAAACATCTTGGCATTGAGTATCCTATTGTATTTGGAGGACCTGCCAAAAAATCGGAAGCAGTCAAAACATTGCCCATGTTGAATCACATCATGTCTTATCCTACGGCCATTTTTATTGATAAAAATGGGGTTATCAAAGAAATTCATACGGGCTTCTCTGGTCCTGGAACAGGTGATTTATATCAAGAATATGTAGACAAAACGATTGCACTAGTAGAAAAAATGCTTGCGGAGTAGTTGGCAACAAACAACACTTTAGTTATCATGTGTTGATGATGTCTTTGCTCGTTCAAAAAATGAAAGCAATTTCAGTTGACCTTGAAATTGCTTTTTGTTTTCCAATCATTCTCATTCTAACACTAGTTCACTTACTAAGCCTATAAATAAAAATAAAACCCAATGGGTTTTTAAATATTCTTAATTGGATACCTTTGCACCAAAGTAGCCATAGTGGTATTCCAAAACTATCTTATCATCGACATTTCTCATGAAACTTAACAAAGAGATATTACAACTCGCAATTCCCAATATTATCAGCAATATTTCTGTTCCTCTAATTAGTTCTGTAGATACCGGTTTGATGGGTAGTTTGTCTGCCTTACACATTGGTGCCGTTGGCTTGGGATCAATGATCTTTAATTTTATTTATTGGAATTTTGGTTTTCTGAGAATGGGAACTACAGGCATGACCGCGCAAGCCTATGGCAAGAACAATACTGCTGCAATGATTCATACATGGGGACGGGCTTTATTAATTGCGCTGCTGCTAAGTGCCGTTATTTTACTCCTTCAACAACCATTGGCTAGTTTAGGTTTTTCATTAATGAATGTCTCCCATGATCAATACGATTTAGTTGCTACGTATTTTAACATAAGAATTTGGGCAGCTCCCGCAAGTTTGGTTCTTGTCGTCATGATGGGTTGGTTTTTTGGGATGCAGAATGCGATTTACCCACTTATACTAACCATTATCATTAACGTTGCCAATATTCTAGCCAGC
Organism: Aureispira sp. CCB-QB1; assembly: GCF_000724545.1. Taxonomy (GTDB): domain Bacteria; phylum Bacteroidota; class Bacteroidia; order Chitinophagales; family Saprospiraceae; genus Aureispira. The sequence continues at coordinate 236,114 of NZ_JHBV01000030.1, forward strand.
TATATTTTAGTTCATCATTTCAACCTTGGAGTCGCAGGAGTTGCTTACGGAACGGTCATTGCTCAATATATTGGTGTCACGGCTGCCTTGCTGCTATTTTTATTTAAATACAAGTACCTAATAAAAAGTTTTGAGCGATCTATTTTTCTTTCTAGCCAAGAATTTTTAGGCTTCATTCAAGTCAATAGTGATATCTTTTTAAGAACGTTTTGCTTGACCATTGCCTTTGGATTTTTCTATAGTCAATCGGCGACTGCGGGGACAGAGATATTGGCTGTGAACACAATTTTGATGCAATTCTTGAACTGGATGTCTTTTGGCGTAGATGGTTTTGCCTATGCTGCTGAAAGTTTGGTGGGTAAATATACAGGAGCTAATCAACCCAACACCACTCGAAAAACGATTCAATTATCAATGTATTGGGGAATGGGTTTGGCTGCTTGTTTTAGCATAGTATATGGCATATGGGGAGTAAATTTGGTGCATCTTTTCACCAACAAACCACTTGTCATAGAAGCGGCGATTCCTTACCTTTGGTGGATGGTTTTATTACCTATTATAGGAACTCCTTGTTATATTTGGGACGGTATTTTTGTTGGCTTAACTGCCGTAAAATCCATGCGAAATAGCATGGTCATCGCCTTGGTTGCCTATTTGGGCTGTTATTTAGTGTTAAGTCATTTTTATCCTGCTCCTGCTTTTTTGCCCAACATTCTTTGGCTATCACTAATTACTTTTTTAGCGATTCGAGGATTGGCACAATGGCTTTTATTCAAACGATCAGGTTTAAACTTAAAGTAAACTAGGTGGCCACAATCTATGGCTATTTTATTTCTAACAACTACTCCTCCTCTCCTAGAATTTGGATGGGACGTCGAATGCTTTCTGAAAGAGAGATAAAACTCTCCGTTCGTTGCACTCCTTTTATTTCTTGAATCTGATTGTGTAAAATATCATACAAATCTTGACTATCCTTACAAATGACTTGAGCAAACATTGTATAGGGACCAGTTGTATAATGCACATTGACGACTTCTGGAATTTTTTGGATTTTCAACAAAACCTCTGGATACATAGAACTACGTTCCAAATAAATTCCCAAAAAAGCCACCATATCCAATCCTAGTAGACTATGATTGATCGTTAACTGAGCACCCTCTACCACTCCCAAACGCTTTAAATTTTTCATTCTAACATGAATGGTACCAGCAGAAACATGAATCTGTTTAGCGACATCTACATACGATGTATTCGCATCTTGCATCAAAATTTGTAATATTTGCCTATCAATAGCATCTAGTTTCATACGTACAATTTCTGTTCTTTTCTAATAACAACTGTTAACGAGCATACTCCAATAAGGTTGGGAAAGGACTTTTATATATTTTTCCGACCTTCAATTGATGTTTCTCCAATGCCTGTATTAACAAATCTCGAAACCCAAATCCAATACTGCCAATAAAATGGACAGGTACCTCTTGAGCGTTGGGATATTTTAAGACGTGTCGAATAATAAACGTATCAAAACAACTCAACAACAACGCTTGTATAAAAGGATTCGTTTGGTGTTGATATGCAAACATCGCATAAGAAGCCAATATTCGATTGGGGTTCTTTTTATCTAACAAATCACTAATAATGATATGCTTGTCCATATTGTACATTCGCTCCATTTCTACCGCCAAATCCTTAGGCATTTCACGATAAAAATAAGCCGATAGCAACTGTCGTCCTATGAATGTCCCAGCACCTTCATCTCCCAAAATATATCCCAAAGAAGGTATTTTATCTTTTATAACCTTGCCGTCATAAAAGCAAGAATTAGACCCTGTTCCTAATATACAGCAAATCCCCTCAGAGTGACCAGCAGTAGCACGAGCAGCAGCCAATAAATCATCTCCCAAACTCACAGAAGCATTCGGAAAAAAAGGCACAAGAGCATCCTTAATAACCTGTTGAGTCAACGAATTGGAACAACCAGAACCATAAAAATACAAATCCTGAATTTGAGCACCTTCGAATTCCTCCAGCAATTCCTCTTTCAAACTCTTTTTAACTTCTTCTGTTGTACAATAATAAGGATTGTATCCCTGCGTGGTATATCGTAACAATTGTTGTTCTTTTATTAAGTACCAATCTGTTTTGGTTGAACCACTGTCTGCGATTAACTTCATAAACTATTTTCAATGAGTAGTTTGTATATTGGTTTATTTCAACTCAACTTTTATCTTATAAATAATAATTTTGGTAGAATAGTCTAGTATTAATTGCTTGGCCTTTGCCCCTAAAGTTTGGTTTTATCTATGCTTAGCACTATCTTGCAAATTGTTTTACCTACCAGAGTTTCCCTTCAACACAAAGGTACTATTAATTCATCAAAAACTCGAAGGTCAAACTATTAAGCTCTAACAAACAAAGGTCTGAATAAACCAAAGTACAAGTCTAATAGTTAAACTGTAAAACTTAAGAATTTAAATCATCAATAACGATTCGTATGCAAGAAAACGAGCCTCTTTCTAACAAAGAGAAAATTAATATCTTTCTGCCTCTTGTCTTAGCACTGGCACTGGCAGGAGGTACTTGGCTAGGGTTTGAAATGGCCAATAACAAAAACAAATCTTATGTCGTGGTTTCTGATCAGGGAAAATATCCCGCCAAATCAGGAAAAGTAGAAGAAATTCTTCGCTTCATAGATGCCCGCTACTTAGAAGATGAATCGTCTTCTAAACTAGAAGATGCTGCTATTGAAGCTGTTTTAAAAGAACTTGACCCTCATTCTAGTTATATCTCTTTGGATAATATTGAACGAGTAAACGAATCTTTGAACGGAAATTTTGAGGGCATTGGTATTGAATTTTATATTCTTGAAGACACGATTTATGTTGTTGGTGTTATCGAAAACGGTCCTTCAGACAAAGCTGGCTTGCTCAAAGGTGACAAGATCATCATGATTGATGATTCCTTGGTGGCAGGAAAAGGAATTTACAATACCAATGTGATTAATCACTTAAAAGGCAAAGCAGGCAGTTCTGTAGCATTAAAAATTAAACGAGCAGGTATGCCTAATCTCAAAGATGTAACAATCACTCGTGGCGAAATTCCAATGTATAGCGTATTGGCATCTTGTATGCTTAACGATAATACGGGGTTGATCAAAATCAATCGGTTTAGCGGGACTACTTATGATGAGTTTATGAAGGCACTAAACGATTTGGTAGAAAATAAAGGAATGAAACATTTGATTCTTGATTTGCGCCACAATCCTGGTGGCTACCTCGAAGCTGCTACCAAAATTCTAGATCAGTTATTTACATCTAGGAAACTCTTAGTTTATACCGAAGGACGTAGTTACCGTCGCAAAGAATACAACTCTACAGGAAAGGCGTTGTTTGATATCAACAAAGTAGCTGTTTTGATTGACGAAAGTTCGGCTTCAGCTAGTGAAATTATTGCTGGTGCTATTCAAGACAATGATCGTGGCTTAGTTATTGGTCGCCGTTCTTTTGGCAAAGGTTTGGTTCAAGAACAGTACAAATTGACCGATGGATCAGCCTTGCGCTTAACTGTGGCTCGTTACTTTACCCCATCTGGTCGATATATTCAAAAACCCTATGATGGCTCCGAAGGTTTGTATGGAGATGATTTACGCAATCGTTATGAGTCGGGAGAATTGTATAGTAGAGATAGCATTCACATTTCTGATTCTACGGTATATAGAACCATCAATGGCAGAATTGTACATGGTGGTGGCGGTATTGTTCCCGATATTTTTATCCCTCTGGATACTTCCCGAATCAATGCTTATTTTCAATCTACTAGCTTATTGGGACGAGATTATATTTATAAATTCTTGGACAACAAACGCAGTCTTTTGCTAGAGCAATACCCTACTTTTGAAGATTTTGAACAAAACTATACCATAACCGATCAGTTCTTTCATCAATTGGTTCAATACACAGAAACGAAAGAACTTGAACGCAACAATACACTACTAAATCGCTACAAAGACGATTTAAAAATTGAAATCAAAGCCAATTTAGCCGATCAACTTTATGGAGAAAAAGCCTACTACAAAACGCTTTTCTCTGTTGATGAAATGGTTCAACGAGCCATTGCCGAAATTAATCGCACAGGCAAAGACGCTAACCCTTCGGCAATGATTGAAAAAGAAAGCTCTGATAGTCAAAATAATTAGATGAGTTGCTAAATATAGCAACTCGATATAAAAAAGCCATTTTCAAGTTGTTGAAAATGGCTTTTTTGCTTTTTATAACTTACAAAAGAATCTATTTAACTGTTTGTTTAAAATATCTGATTGAACTAATTATTTTTTTTGTAAAAAAATACTTTTTTTTATTTATATTTGTTAGGATACTCTTTTAGCTAGAACTGAACGATTTGCAAAAAAAAGATAAAGAATCCTTGCCTATAAGATACAGATACATCAATTGTTATTAACAAACTTAAACTAAAAAAAATGCGTATAATTCAATCTTTACAATTGCTAGCATGTTTTACATGTATTTTACTTTCCTCTCAATTATCTGCTCAAAATGGATGGACAACCTGTGGTGCAACGGCTGGAACATTAAGTGGAAGCACTTCTAGTGTTTTTGAAATGGATACAACTCCTGCCGCTGTCTTTGTCAACACTCCAGGACCTATTTCTACTGTTCCTACAACAGAATTTGTTGTTATTTTGCAAGACAGTATGGCTAGCGATACACTTGGCAATGCCATTATAGCAACCAGTATTGATGGGCGTGTTTCTCCTGCTAGTTTAGGCTTAAGTGCTGGAGATACTTTTTATATTGCTTCTTTTTCTTATGATATTCAACAAATAAAACTAGCCGTAGAGGGCATCCTAAAAAATTCTGTTCCATTTTTAGGTACTTGTTGTTCTATATTGGATTCGCAAGCACCATTTCCAGGGATCTGTGATTCTCTAAATGCAGCAGGCATTAACGATAGTAGCGATGTTAATAATATCAATGATTTATTGGTTTTCTTATCTGCTTTTAATGGTGGAGGCTCTGTATCTTTGCGTGGACTAAATGCTGTTTTGGTGGGAATTAATGCTCAAATTGGTACGTTGTCTAACATTGGTTGTACCAATGGGGTTAGTGAAATTTGCTATGCTGCCGATTCCTCAGAAACTAGCCACGAGCGTTATGCTGTCACAACTGCGACAAGTTTATTTGAATTAGAAGATGCTTCATCTCTTCAAGTTGCTGTTCAACCAAACCCATTTGTAGATTATATTTCTACAGGAATATTGGCAGAACAAAGTGGTTCTCATACAATCCGTGTTTTGGATGCTACAGGTAGAACAGTATATCAAACCATTAAAGAACTAAACAGTGGTGCCCAAACAATTGGTCTCAACTTAGGTAATTTACCTGCAGGTTTATATTACTTACAAGTAATGGATCACAAAAATGTCGCTACACAAAAAATTATAAAAAGATAATTAAGTAAAAGTACCCATCGTTTTCGATTATTTTATAGCACGATTAGGTATTTTATTGACAAGTTCCGTTATCAATCATTATAAATTTAGAGCTACCCCAACTTTGTTTGTGGGTAGCTTTTTTTATATCCATTAAAAGCTTTAACAAAATCACAACTAAACATTTCTATAAATAGTTGTATTATGTAGTTTAATAATTTTAACAGACCAATAAGTCAATAGATGATTCCTTTATTCACTTATTTATTGGCATATTAGCATATTAATATTGACAACATAACTAAAAGTAGGGCATACAAAATCCCCCTGCAATAGTAGAAAGATAGCATAAATGAGTATTTTAAAAGAATTTGATGTTCGACAAACGGGCAATTTAGAATTATTAGCCAAGCAAGTCGTAGAAGGATTTATTATTGGGCTACACAAAAGTCCTTTTCATGGTTTTTCGGTAGAATTTGCTGAACATAGGATTTACAATCCAGGTGATTCTATCAAAAATATAGATTGGAAGGTTTTTGCTCGTACGGATCGTTTGTATACCAAACAATATGAAGAAGAAACCAATCTGCGCTGTCAAATTGTGATAGATACCTCTTCTTCCATGTATTTTCCCGAAGCTCCTAGCAAAAAAGGAACGCCTTATGTCAACAAATTAGCCTTTAGCACCTTAGCTGCTGCTACCTTGATGAATTTATTAAGAAAACAAAGGGATGCTTTTGGGCTAAGCACTTTTGCCGATGACTTGGAAAAACATACCAAAGCAAAATCAAGCACTCGCCATTATAATCTCATTATGGCACACTTGGATCAATTGCTAGACAATCCTACTCGCAATCATAGTACTTCTATTGCAAAATCCTTGCACAAAATTGCAGAAGCCACGCATAAACGTTCCTTAATCGTTATTTTCAGCGATATGTTTGAGCAAACGGATGAAAGCGAACAACTTTTTGCGGCACTCCAACATCTAAAATACAACAAACATGAGGTCATTTTATTTCATGTTGTCGATAAACGCTATGAATTGGACTTTGAGTTTGAAAATCGCCCTTATGTATTTATTGATATTGAAACAGGTGAAAAAGTTCGTGTGCAATCCAACCAAGTCAAAGATTTTTATATTGATCAAGTCAAGAAATACAAACAAAAATTAAAAATAAAGTGTTTACAATATAAAATTGACTTTGTAGAAGCAGATGTAAACGAAGGATTCAAGCAGGTGTTAACTTCTTACTTGGTTAAACGCAATAAAATGATGTAAACGAATGATTTAGTCTTCAAAGAAATGTATATACCACCCAAATTTAAACTCACTGACGAATCTCAAATAAGAGCTTATATTTGTCAATATCCCTTTGCAACATTAATAACTGCTGTTGATAACTATCCCATTGCCACACACTTGCCGTTTATATTAGAACAAGAGGGAAGCGAATGGTATTTATTGAGCCATATGGCTAAAGCCAATCCACAATGGAGACAGCTAAAAAATACCTCCACACTTGTTGTTTTTCAAGAACCACATGCTTACATCTCTCCTACCTATTATGAAAAGGAAGAAAATGTACCGACATGGAATTATATTGCCGTTCATGTTTATGGAACCGTAGAAATGCTTCTAGAACCAGAACAGGCCATTGAGGTTTTGGAAAAATCTATTACTACCTTTGAAAAAGGCTTCCAAAAGCAATGGGAACATCTAGATAATGGTTACAAAAAACGCTTGCTCAACGGTATGGTTGCCTTTCGAATTAAAATAGAAACATTGGAAGGCAAAGAAAAACTAAGTCAGAACAAAACAGAAAAAGAACGACAAGCAATTGCTGAAGGTTTGCTAACTATTTCGGATAGTTCGGCACGGCAGTTGGGGGAAATAATGAAAAACAAATTATAAATGAAGGAATTCAAATTAGCTTTTATCACCATTGTTATCGTTAGTTTGACCGCTTGTACGTACACTGAACGTATTAAAGATGGCAAAACAGCTTTTGCTCGAAAACAATTTAACGTTGCTATTCCCATGCTCAAAGAGGAGTTCAAAAAAGCAAAAGATAGTCAAGTGAAAGGGGAAACAGCTTATATGCTTGGAGAATCGTACCGCCGTACCAACCAAACTCAAGCAGCTTCAGATTGGTACAAAAGAGCCCAAACACAACGTTATGGCAAAGACACCGACATCAAATATGCTCGTATGCTACAGCAATTGCAAGATTATGATGAAGCTCGCCGTGCTTTTCAGAGTGCAGGACGTTATGCTGGCAATGTCCGACTGTATCAAGAAGAAATGATTGCTTGTCAAAAAGCAAAACAATGGCTCACAGCAGCAGATAAGAATTTATACAAAATTGAGTCCCTTGGTACGAATACTTCTGCCACGGACTTTAGTCCTGTTCTATACAATGCAGATCAGCTCATCATCACTTCTGATCGAGCAGAAAGTGAAGGAAAGGAGAACTATAAATGGACAGGAGAAAAGTTTTTTGATCTTTACCTTTTGAATATTAATGCTGAAACGGTCGAACGCTTTGAAGCTCCTTTTAATCAATCGTTTCATCAAGGGGCTCCGAGCTTTGGAGAAAATCAAAATAGTGTCTTCTTTACTCAATGCGGAAGTGATGAAAAAATTGCGGTTGACTATTGTCAAATAATGTTTAGTAAAAAAGAAGGTGATGTTTGGTCCAAACCAGAAGCAATTGATTTGGGTGATAATGCTCAAAATTATATCCATCCTATTTTGTCAGAAGATGGGAAATTACTCATTTTTGCCTGCAACAAGGAAGAAGGTTTTGGAGGATATGACTTATACTATTCTATCAAAATTGGAGCAGATAATGAAGCCAAATGGTCTGCTCCTGTCAATTTGGGCAATAAAATTAATACCGATGGGAACGAAGTATTTCCTTTCTTGGACAAAGACACGCTTTATTTTTCTTCGGATGGACACATTGGAATGGGGGGCTTAGATATCTTTAGGTCTGAAAAAAAGGCACACAAATGGCAGACTCCCCAAAACCTAAAAGCACCGATGAATTCAGGAGGCGATGACTTTGGTTTTATTATAGATCATTTGAATGCTCTGCCCAAAGGGATTCTTCAACAAGGGTACTTTTCCTCTAATCGTCTAGGAGGTCAGGGCAGTGACGATATTTATAAGTTTCAACAACAAATTCCTCCCCCACCAGATACTACTATTGTTATAGATTCGCCTAAAATTATATTGGCAATCAATTTAGAGGGTTTGGTAAAAGAAAAAGTATTCAACGAAGCTGGTAATCCTAATAGTGGTCTATCTGGCTATGAAAACCTTATGGGGGCTTCTGTGCAAATAAGCACTATAGATACGGCATTTACCCTTGGCTCTGATGTAGACGGAACATTTTTCGTTCAATTAGACACGGCAACAGATTATAATTTTAAAGCAACAAAACCAGGTTATTTTACACAAGTAGCCACAATCAGTACAAAAGGAATTGTACTAACAGAAGCTAATCCCGACACAACGTTGACGCTTGAAATTATTATGGAAAAAATATATGCCAATCAAGAGATTGTGCTAGAGAACATCTATTATGACTTAGATAAATCATTCATTCGAGATGATGCCAAACCTGCTCTAAATGAGCTGATCTCAATTTTAAAACGCAATCCGAATATTAATATCCAACTCTCTTCGCATACTGATTGTCAAGGCGCAACAGGTTATAATGAAAAATTATCACAAAGAAGGGCCGATGCTGCCGTTCAATATCTTATTCAAAATGGAATCAATCCTGAACGCTTAACCTCTAAGGGGTATGGAGAAAGTTCACTCGCAGTGGACTGTAAATGCTCTGATTGTACCGAAGAAGAACATCAAAGAAATCGACGAACAACATTTCTTGTCTTAGAATAGCATTGTTTCATGAAATAACATCACTTATTAAAATCATATAAACTTGATTATCAGGATAATAAATTTTCACTACTTAGTTTTTTTTAAAAATTGATAATCAACTGCGGAGCACTCACAAAGTACCACGTAGTAGCAGCGCAGCTAACTATTAAAATAAAAAACAAGAGCTATATTGTCAGAAAAGACGATTCTTAATAATGTTTAATATACAAGGACACTACAAATCAGTTTGTAGTGTTTTTTTTATAATTCCATTTTGAGTAAAATTTATCACCTTCAATATTTCAAATATTAAAGATTAGTTTTTAGCTTTAGTAAGTTGTGACACCGAACATAAACCATAAAGTTAAAATCACTCTTAATTATTATCTAAATTTTAGCTTTAAGTGAGGTTGTAAAACATTGTTTTTAGCTACCCTTTAGTAACCTTTACCAAGTATTATAGGCTAAAAATGAGCAGTAATGTGTTAATGCTACACCACTTCTCATAACTTGTTATTGCTATTTATTGGGATCATCTAAAAAACAGATACACAACGTTAAGAAACAAGCAAGCACCTTGCAATACATGACTTCGTAAGTGCTGTTAAAACGACCTACAAAAATACTATCAATGGGAGAAGAACGTGTCAAATTAGCCTCTTCGCAAGGCAAAGACGAAATGCGCAATTTTGTAAGACAATTACTCAATGATGTTGAAGCATTAGAATACATGCTAAAAAACGACTGGTTTGAGGATGATGTAAAATGTATTGGCGCAGAACAAGAAATGTGTTTGATTAACAAACATTACAAGCCTGCTTATAAAGCGATGGATATCTTAAAAGATTTTCATCCAGAATGGTTGACTACCGAGTTGGCTAAATTTAATTTAGAGCTAAATTTAAGCCCTCAGGTATTTGAAGGAACCGCTTTGAGCAAAATGGAAACAGAGCTTAGGGATTATTTGAACCAAGTTGATAATGCTGCGTCCAAACACGATACTCGAATCTTGTTAACAGGTATCTTACCTTCGTTACGCAAATTTGACCTGAGTATGGATCAACTGACTCCAAAGCCTCGCTATCACGCCTTGATGACGGCGCTTAAAATGCTTAGAGGGTCTGATTATGAACTTCGATTAGATGGCATCGATGAGCTTAATTTACTGCATGATTCACCACTCCTAGAGGCTTGCAATACAAGTTTTCAGGTACATCTGCAAGTTGCTCCTAAGAACTTTGTCAAAATGTACAATATTGCACAAGCAATTACAGGACCTACACTAGCTATGTGTACCAATTCTCCTGTGTTATTTGGTAAACGTTTGTGGCACGAAACTAGAATTGCTCTTTTTGCTCAATCTATTGACAATAGAAAATCTAAGGATCATCTTAGGCATAAAAGTGCCCGCGTTAATTTTGGCAATCAATGGTTGGACAAGTCTATTTTAGAAATTTACAAAGAAGATATTCTTCGCTATAGAATTTTGCTAGGAGCCGAAATTGAGCAAAATTCTTTAGAGGCCATTGAGGCTGGTAAAGCCCCCAAACTCCAAGCTTTGCAAGTCCACAATGGAACAGTGTATCGTTGGAATCGCCCCTGTTATGGAATTAGCCCTAATGGAAAGCCTCATTTACGCATTGAAAATAGAGTATTGGGCGCTGGTCCTACCGTTTTGGATGAAATGGCTAGTACTGCATTTTGGTTGGGTACAATGGAAGGAATGGCCGATCAATTCGATGATATTCGAAAGTACATGAGTTTTGACGATGCTCGGGACAACTTCATGAAAGGCGCCCGTTCTGGTATGGATTGTAAATTTACTTGGATTAACAATCAAAAAATATCTGCTCGTGATCTAACCAAAGAAATTTTACTTCCTATTGCTCGCCATGGATTAGAAAAACGAAATATTGATGGGGCTGATATAGATCGCTATTTGGGCATCATAGAAGAACGTGCCAAGCGCCATATGAATGGCTCTAGATGGATTTTGCAAGCCTATACTAAATTTCAAAAAGAAACACATATTGACGAAAGCTTAACTTCATTGACAGCAGCCATTTACAACAATCAAAAACAAAGTAAACCTGCACACGAATGGCCTTTGCCTGAACTAAATGAGTTCCACCATTACAACCCTTCACAATTGCTTGTTGAAGAGTTTATGACTACTGATATTTTTACCTTGCAAAAAGATGATTTGTTGGAATTTGCTTCTTCGCTAATGGATTGGGGCGATATTTCGTCCATGCCTGTTGAAGACTCTAAAGGGCATTTAATTGGTTTGATTACATCTACTCAGATATTAAAATTCTTTGCTCAAAAAGGCAAAATTAACGCTGATACGACAGTAGGTGATATTATGGATCATAATCCTTACACAGTCACCCAACAAATGAAAATAGTAGATGTTATTAAATTGATGAAAGAACACAACCTAAAGGTACTCCCTGTTGTAAAAGGAGAAGAATTGATTGGTCTCATTTCAGAGCGCAACTTTGTTAATATGTCTAAACGCTTTATTCAAGGCATGAGTTCTAACCTTTAAAAATAAAATCATATAAGAATGGAAGATTTGAAATGTTGCTATTAAGTTAGTTCCTTTTAACAACAACATTTTCAAATCTTCTTATATTTTAACAAGGTTTTACTTCCCAAAGAATCCACCTAGCATATTTCCTAAATCATCAATTACACTTCCGTCTCCATCGCTATCCAACATAGACATAATGCCACTCAATTGGCTGTTATTGGTTTGCGCTTGTTGATTTCCTAAAAACTGTGTAATACTCGAAGCATCAAAGCCTTGCTGCTGCTTTGCTTTTCCAAGTAAACTCATGACCATTGGTGCAACAGTAGTCATCAACGATTGTGTTGCCTCAGGACTCATATTGTTCATTTGACTCAAGCCCTGCACCACCGAGGCTTGCTTGTTGCCTAACATATGCTTTAAGATACCATTTCCATCTTCAGCTCTTGGCGCCACGTTCTGAGTAGGACCACTGCCTAAAAAGCTCATCAAATTATTCATCACGCTTCCATCGTGGTCTTTTTCTAATGCCTTATTCAACGATTCTGCTCCTTGAGGAGTAGAGGCATTTTTAGTTACGGCTCCCATTAATGTTGTAAAAACATTTTGAGCAGCTTGAGAAGTTTGCTGTTCATTTCCCCCTAAGCCTACTTTTTGAGCCATTTGGCTAACAACAGCATTGGTCATTTGCTGCTTGAACATATTCATTAAATCCATAATAGTTTATATCTTTTGGTTTAAAACTTAAGTTTTTAAAAATTATTTCTGCTACAAAAACGTTATTTCTCAGCAAGAAGCTTTAACTAATCTTGCCAAAAAAGAAAAATTCTTGCCAAAGTTGTTCTACTTACTTTTGTATTCCTTATAAAGTTAGCATATTTCTATCAGATCAGGGATTATCATGAATTAATTTATATAAGTAATCGTTCATTAAAATTTATAGGCAAAATAGAATTCTTTTTGCACTGTTCTTCATCAAAAAATCTCGTTTTAGCCCGCTACCACGAAGTAGCACCGCAGGTAAAACTTCAATTCTTTTCTTTGAACAGCACTAAAAACAATTACATTTTTAACTATACTTTTTTCTGTCCACTTACTTAGCTAAAAATAGCCTTAACTTGCTAAAGTTATTACTCACAAACCACATAAAACCAGCTTATGAACAAAAAATCAATTGTTATTATTACAAGCCTTTTATTCTTAGTTATTGGGTTTATTCTCAATAGTTTTCTTATCCAAGCTAGCAGCCTTTATAAAACAACTAAAGAAGAATTGGCAGATACGTTGAGTTATAAAAATCGTTTTTTGGATGGAGAGGAATGGGTGCCAATAGAAAATGATTCTATTTCTAATGGATTCGATTATAAAGACAAAACAATTGATGTTGATTTGTTTTTTGGCAGTTCTTCCGTACAAAAAAAGCAACAAAGCATTTTGTTAGAAAACATTCAACAGGCAGAAAATGACATCCAACGAAAAACGTATTACATTTTGGGTTGGATTTGTTGTTATCTATTGGTATTGCTAGTTTTACAATTTCTCTACCAACCTCCGTCCATCCTCTTAATTGGACTTATTAGTTTATCTATAATCTGTTTACATGCAGGGTTATTTACACCTATGTTGGAAATTGCAGCAATAGAAAGAAATTTAAACCTAGGGGATATTCCTGTAGAAAAAGAGGTTTTTGGAATAAAGATTGACTTAACAGTCCATAAAAAATTTGAAGGAGATATTTATTTTTATTATCAAAGTAAGTCCATTGCTCAGCTTATTCAACTGCTTTTCCAACAAGGCAATCTTTTAGTTGCCTTTAGCATCTTGTTGTTTAGTGTTGTTTTTCCTCTTGTAAAAACATTATTAATGATTGGATTTGTTTTTAGACCTCAAATTGCGAATCAAAAATGGTTTAAGAATTTTGTTCTCAACCTTAGTAAATGGTCTATGGCAGATGTATTTGTCGTTGCAATTTTTTTAGGCTTTTTAGCGTTTAAAAATCTACAAGTAGGGATAGGCACGCATAGCAATATGGCCATTGGCTTGTACTTTTTCTTTTCTTACTGTATGCTATCTATTTTTAGCTCTATGCTTGCTAAAATGCCGACAGAAGAAATACTGACAACCAAGTAAGTTAAGATATTGTTACCCTACTAAGCACTGTTAGTTGATAATAAGTAATCGTTCAGAAAAAATTCTATAAAAGCAACCTTCTTTTTTGCACTACTCTTCATCGGGAAAATTTGCTTTAACTCGCTACCACGCAGTAGCACCGCAGGTAAAACCGCACTTTTCCTTTTCGATTAGCACTAAAAATAAGGCTATTTTTCACCTATAATTTTTTATGTTCACTTACTTATCTTATTTCGTTCTTTGGCAAAATGACTTAGAGTGTTTAATTTTAACTAACTTTGAGTTGATCATAAAAGATGACTTCTACTGATTATCAAACTATTTATCAAGAACCTTTTACTCTAAAAAAAATTGATCAAATATGAATTTAAAAAATCTATACTACATCTTACTGCTCGTCAGTCTTCCTATTCTATTGAATGCACAAGAGGGAAATTGTGTTGTTTTTTCCACTGATGGTGCTACATTTCACATAGCTTTGGATAACAAATTTCAGAATAAAGATGCCAATACGAATATCAAAGTAACAGATATCCCTGAAGGAGACTATTGGGTAACGGTGTTTTTTACAGACAAAACCCGCAAAGCATTTAAGTCTAATGTTAGAATACTTGGAAAGAAAGAAACTTCGTTTCAAATTGAAAAAGACGATAATTCTTGGAAACTAAAGCAGTACAGTTCTGTTCCTTTAGCACAAGTTCAATCTGTTAGCAACAAACAAACCGTCTTGGCTTACAATGACGCAGGGGTTAGCATTCAAGGTATGAAGAGTGCCAATGATATAAGCAAAGATATGGTAGAACGTGATCCTGAAATTAACAGAGTACATGGAACATTAGAAGAAGAAGCAGAAAGTAAACGATCTGGTAAATTTAGTGGTTCTTCTGCCGATATCGAAGGAGAGACAGAAGTAGCGGCAGCTACGCCAGCACCTCAAGCAGAAGAAAAAGAGGGGACCACGATTATTAACAAATACATCACAACAACCAATGCCGACGGAACAACGAGCATTGTAGAGGAGACAACCACATTGATTAAGGAAATCGTTGAGAGAAATGGTCAACGTCAAATGCGCACCAAACGAAGTGTTGCCTTAACACCAACCGATTTGACTTGCCTACCAATGGAAAAAGATGCTTTTCTTGCTCTTAAAGACAAAGTTCAAAATGCCGCTGCTGACCAACGCTTAAATATTGCTCAAGATGGTATCAAAGGTCAATGCATGACTCCTAAACAAATCAAGGCGGTTGGTGATTTAATTTTAAGTGAGGTAGATCAAAATAACTTTGCCATTGCAGCAAAAGAGGTTTGTGCCAATCCTAAAAAGTTTCCTTATACCATTTCTGATCCTGTTGTTGTCAAAGAACCAAAGGCAGAACCCCAAAAAGAGGTCAAAGAAGTTAAAGAGGTCATCAAAGAAGAACCTGTTGTGGTCGAAGAACCTACAAAGGAAAAAACAAAAGCAGAGTTAAAAGCAGAACTAAAAGCTTTAAAAGAGAAACAAAAAGCCGAAAAAGCTGCTGCTAAGGCGAAGAAAAAGGCAGAAAAAGCTGCTGCCAAAGCTAAAAAGAAAGCCGAAAAAGAAGCGGCTAAGGCAAAGAAAAAAGCGGAAAAAGAAGCAGCTAAAGCTAAAAAGAAATAGTACGAGTTGCAATTATTGATGCTAACTCAGATCAATTCTACAAATACTATAAGACCTTCTGTGCATTTTGGTTGTACAGGAGGTTTTTTGTTGCTTATTAGATATTGTTGGGAACTAAATTAGGATCAAACCTTGTTACAATAGTATTATTATCAATACAAATAGCTTTACTATTATGATATTAAATTTCACAAGACCTGCCATACTAGCGCAACAATTTTCGTCCCGTGCTAAAAAGCACAAGCAAGTGCCTTTGTCACCCCCCAATCATAGTGCATATAAAAAGGCACAAAGTTTACTTATTTGGGGAAGTATTCTTTTAAGTATTTTTTGTTTAATACTTGCTGCTGCTTATTGGGGTTAGGTAACGTTACTGTTATCACAAAACTATTTTTTCATCTAAAAATATCAATCATTATGCCTGGCGCAGGAAGCATGCTGCATGCTATTGTCTCATTACGAGAAAACAAGCGAAGCCACACTCCTTTTCCAACCAAAGATTTTGACAAATCTATTGGCACAACACCACTTGTATTTAAAAAAGCAAGCCAAACGGAACGCACCAAAGCAGCACAACATTTAGAGCAAATAAAGAACAACGAAAATACACGTTTAATGCTGGTATTTTTTATTATTGCTACAATTACAATAACATTACTAGCTATCTATTTCTTAAACAGATAATTTGATGAACCCTATATTGCTCTTATTTTCCTTTATTTTACTAACAACAGCTTGTAATAACCCTTCTTCTCCTAGACCTCAAACGGTCTCCTCTAGTCCGTTACTTCTATTACAAAAACAACAAATTGACTCTACCAATTTTGAACTGTTTTTAAGAGCATTTAAAAAAGAGCAAATCGTAGAAGTTTGGGCAAAAGAGAAACTTGGACAGCAATTTAAAAAAATACAAACGTATTCTTTTTGTACTTCTTCGGGCTTATTGGGACCTAAACGCCAGGAAGGAGATCGGCAAATTCCTGAAGGGTGTTACTGGATCGATCGCTTTAATCCCAATAGTAAATTTCATTTATCACTCGGTTTAAATTACCCAAATGATTCTGATCGAAAATTGGGGCATGCTCAATATCCTGGTGGTGATATTTTCATTCATGGCGGTTGTGCTAGTATTGGTTGTATTCCCATTACCAATAGAAAAATAGAAGAACTCTATGCTTTAACCTCCGAAGCACAACGCTTGGGGCAAACAAAAATTCAAGTCCATATTTTCCCATCCAACAAAATGAAGTCGTTGATTAATAATGCCACCCAACATATGGTATTTTGGCAAAATTTATATCCTATTTTTGATTACTTTGAAACCAAACATACCCTACCTAAAGTTTGGATAAAACCTAATGGCACTTATGCTATTGCAAACTAAGTATTATGATCTTATCAACAACTGAAATCATCCCGCAAAGACAAATTCGTCAAATTGTTGGACTGGTACGAGGTAATATAGCTTTTGCTAGAAACAAAAGTCGAAATACTTGGGTTGATTTAGCCAATCTAATGGGAGGGGAAATAGAAGATTTTTCTTTGATTCAAGCTCATGCAAGAGAGGAAGCTTTAAATAAAATGATTCAAGCCGCCCAAAAACTAAAAGCAGATGCTATCATTGGGCTTCGTTTTTCTAGTACAACGATAGAAGGCGTCTCTGAAATTTTGGCTTATGGGACTGCAGTGCAATTATATGAAATTGAATAAAGGATAAATACTTTTATAATTGAGACAAAAAGCAGCAAAAAAGATGCTTTCACCCCGACATAAACCATTCAACCTCAAAAACCTTAACAAAAAAAACGGAATAACAATTCTTTTTTGTCACTCCGTTTTTAAACTCTATTCCATAACAAGGCTAACTAAAAGCACTCAATATTTCTATAACTTTTCAGCATCATTCTATAGTTAATGAATCGGTTTTAAGTTTTTTAGTCGCCCTAAAAATCTTCTTCGCCATAGTATTCTGCCCAGATATTGCGCGTTTCATACAACTTCACACAATGCATTCGACAGTTGGCATCCAAATGAGGCTCTATCTGTTTCCAGATATAATACACCAAGTTTTCAGTTGTCGGAGGTGTTCCTTTCGGCAAGAAATTAGGGTCCATGTTTAGATTGCTATGATCTAAGATATCGCAAACTTCTTTTTTAATAATTGTACTCAATTTCTTCGCATCCATAATAAACCCCGTCACAGGATCAGGTTTACCTTTGATGGTCACCATTAAATCATAATTATGGCCATGAAAATTTTTATTGGCACATTTGCCAAATACTTGAAAGTTTTTTTCTTCAGACCATTCGTGTACCCACAATTGGTGAGCAGCATTAAAATTCTCTCTACGAGTTAAATAAATAATCATTTCTTATTCAACGTTTTGTACCTATCAACTAATTTTCAGTTGTTCTGGGGAATAGCCAGTTGGTCGTGACGTAATATTTTTTTAGTTTGCAACTACTTTATAATGATAGTGCTACTCTAAAAATAGTAGAGCGCCTCCTACCCTATTCTTGTTAACAAACTATAATTCTATTAAAAATTGTAGCGTATCAACGCCATCTGCATAGTCCTCCACAGCAGGCTTTTGAGCTTGCCCTAAAAGAACCGTATTTTTTTGTGGAAGGTTCATTTTTGTTGCAATACATTGTATTTGCTCCTTTGCTCCTTCCAATTTTGCTTGTAGATCTTCTTCATTATTATAATACTCAAAATGTACCGAAGAAATACGAGACAACAAACTTTCATGTTCCAATAACATCAAACAATCATTGGCTAAATGAGGGACATTATTCAACAAATAAATAGAACGATTGTAATCGTAATTATTTTTGTATTTATTGTGATCCATTATCGTTTTATAATGCTGATCCATTAGACTCAAGAAATTGAAAAAATCATATTCCTTGGGTACATATAGTTTGGCAACAGAACGGCACCCCAAGCCAAAATAGGCAAAAATATCGCTTCCCAAAGCCAACAATTCTTCCTCTGTTTCTGTCCCATCCAGAACGGCAATTGAATTTCTATTCTTTCGAATGATATTGGGATATTTGCTAAAATATTGCTCAAAGTATAAGGCTGAATTATTACTTCCAGTAGCAATAACCGCATCAAAATCTTTCAATCGCAACACAGGCTTAAAGTAAGCAGCACTTCTTGGATCTTCTTTTATCATAAAGTCAATCATGTATGGAATCAAGTATTGATCTTTTTCAGAATACTTGAGCATAGCTTGATGACCTGCGATAAACGTTGTTAATACATCATGAAAACCAACTGCAGGAATATTACCTGCCAAGACCAGACCAATTTTTTTAGACCTTCTCTCTTCCTTCAAAGATGGATAGTTAGCGATCCAAGCTTCTAAAGCCGATGCGGTTAAAAATTCGGTTGCAAAATTTTGCAAGGCATTTCGTGAATTTTCCTTTGTCAGCCAACGATTATTTCGTTCTGTGTAAGCAATTGCATATTGTCTTGCTTCGGTATCTTGCTGTATATAAGCTCCTAATTTTACCAATAAAGCCAAACGCTCCTGTAATTTCATAGTTGGTTTTTATTTTAGAACTGCAAATTTCTTAAAAAAAAGCGAATATTTAGTGATTAGCCCTCTAATTTTTGGCTTTTCTTTAGTCATAAATCAAAATGCCCCCCAATTTGCAAAAAAAAAGACCTCAAACAATCGTGCTTGAGGTCTTGTTCTGTGTTTTTATTTTTTTTATTTAACAGGAGGTTTTGGAGGACCTTGTTGTTGCGGAGCATAAGGTTGCAAACGCGCTAACATTTCCTTTTTGTAGGCTTCATCAGAAGTCAAACTGACAAACTGCATCAGCTGCTGAATCATTCCCAACATTTCGTTGCGTTCTCCTGCAAAAGCTTTTTGATCTGCCGCAGAAGTTAAACTATTGTAAAACGATAAACGGTCAATCAAGGCTTCTGCCAAAATATCCATATGCTGTTTAGCTTTTTCCTCTGTTGCTTCCGACTTTAATTCTACCAAATAGAAACGAATTCCTTGCAAGGACATTCTACTTTGTTCGTATGGGAAGTTCATATGTGGGAACGACTCAAAGAACTTGTCTACAGTCGCTTCTGCACGTTTCTTGTCTCCTTCTCTAATTAAAGCATCCGTCAAGCGAACAAATCCATACTGCAAGCTATGTACAGAAGGCATATAACTCTCATTGATAAAGAAGTCTTTCTTATCAAAGTTCCCCCACCTAAACTTACCTGGTTGCTCCTCTGTTCCTACCATATTCTCATACATTAAATCGGTATCGACTTTTCCCATCAAGATAGCGGTTGTTGATTGACTTGGAGTTCTATAAGGAACGATACGTAAGGCCATTCCCTCTAACATCAAGTAATCTTTTAGTCCCATAATTTTTTCTGGGCGACAAGTCACCGCAAAATAAATAGGACGTTCCCAACCACGTTGCGCATTGGTCGCAATAATATCCATCAAAGCAATCTCATCTTTCATCATAAACTGCCCTTCTTTCAATTTAAACTTGACAGCAGACAAGAGCATAGAATCAGGAATACTCTCGTTGATAGCTCCATTTTTAATTGCTTTTTCCTTATCAACAGGAAGGTAGACATTTCTAGCAGGAATGTAACTAGCATACTGCTCTAGCATTTGTGGATTCATATTACTTGGCGTAGAACCTACAAATTTAATGACATCGTGCAAATTGATATAACGTTCTCCTTGTGTAATTTGGAAAGGCAAGTAATTTCTGAGTTTTCCTCTATAAGCTGCCTTAGGTATGGTCATTTCTATTTTTGGCGATTCGTTAATTTTACGACGCAACTGGTCGATATACCAGTCCACAGCCAATAAACTAAAGTTGATGACACGAACATCAGGACGAATATTTTCGACCTCTTGAGCATACCACAATGGATAGGTATCGTTGTCTCCATAGGTAAATATAATGGCATTAGGCGCACAAGACTCCAAGAAGTTGATGGCATAATCTCTAGCACCATATTGGTCGGCACGAGAATGATCGTCCCAGTTTTCTGCTCCCATAATAACAGGGGCTGTTAACACCAAAACAGTTGCCAAACCTGCTGCTCCTATTCCTGGTATTTTGTCTTTCAATAACTCATAAATGTATGGCACAGCCATTCCCATCCACATACAGAAGGTAAAGATAGATCCCACAATTACATAATCACGCTCTCTAGGCTCTCTAGGCGGTTGGTTGGTAAAGACAATAATGGCAATTCCTGTCATTAAGAACAACACTCCCAAAGCGGCTGCTTCTCTTGAACGTTTTGAAGCATGAAAAATCAATCCAATTAAACCAAAAATAAATGGCAAAAAGTAATATGTATTTCTCGATTTATCTTCTTTGATGTATTTCGGCAAATTAGATTGGCTGTGCAAACGCATCGCATCAATAGGAGCTATACCCGACAACCAGTTTCCTCTAGTGACTTTACCGTCTGTTCCTTGCAACGCATTTTGTCGACCAATAAAGTTCCAAGCAAAATAACGTCCATACATATACCCTAATTGGTATTCAAAAAAGAAACCGATATTATTGGCCATGGTTGGTTTTCCTGAAGGACCAAGGCTCATCCATTTCATATATTCTCCTGCACGGTCAAAGTGTCCCAATCGAGGGAAAAACATCATGTCACTTGACTTATACCCTACATCTCTTTTTTCATCCACAATCTCATAAACCATTTTCCCATCTTTCTCTACTGGTCTCCAAACATCTTTATCCTTAGGATATTCACCACTGCGTTCAGATGCGAAATGAGGACCATAAATCAACGGACGAGTTCCATATTGTTCGCGATTTAAGTACGACAACATACTATATGGGTCACTTGGATTATTCATATTAATAGCGGTCTCAGCATTGGCACGAACGACAACCATACCATAAGAAGAGAATCCAATCAATATCATAGCAAACATCATTGTTCCTAAATGTAGGTAATAGTTCTTTTTTTGATGTGCGTAACGCAAAGTTGCTATAATACCTCCAACCAAAAGGATGATAAAGAACAAAACACCCATTCCCAAGCCTGTACCTAAGGTATTGACAAAGAAGAAATCAACAGCGGCAGCCATTTGAGGCAAACGAGGTATGATAAAATACTGTACGGCAACCAAGGCACCAAAACCTCCTATAAAGCCAATAATAGCCCCTTTCCAAGAGAAATTCGTGTCTCCATCTTCCAATTCTTTCTTTTTGAAATAGAATAAAACACCCAAAAATGGAATGGCTAACAAACTCAGCAAATGCACTCCGATAGACAAGCCCATCATATAGGCTATAAAAATCAACCAGCGATCTGCTTTCGGATGGTCGGTAACATACCACTTAATAGCTGCCCACATAACCAAACCTGTAAAGCCAGAAGACATCGCATAGACCTCTCCTTCTACCGCAGAGAACCAAACAGAAGTGGCAAAAGTAGTTGCCAAACCAGCTACGACTCCAGACCCTAATATGGCTAAAGTCTCTCCTCCTTCTTGCGGAGCATCATAACGCCCTACCATTGCTAATTTGCTCAGCATAATGGTAGACCAACAGACAAACATAACTAAGAATGCCGTACAAAGTCCTGACATCACATTCAATGAATAAGCAATGGTTGAAGGATCGTCAGAAAATAACGTAGCTATCCATCCAAAAATGGATCCAATCATTAAGAATAAGGGTGCCCCTGGAGGATGCACAACTTCTAATTTATACGCTGCTGAGATAAACTCTCCACAATCCCACAAACTTGAGGTTGGTTCTGCCGTTAACATGTAAACTGTTGCCGCAACAGCAAACATCAACCATCCAGTAATAGTACTGAGTCTATTAAATGATTTCATTCTTATTTTTTAAATTGTTGTGATGCTATATGATATGGTAAAATCAAATTTGGTCTAAAAATTTATCCTAAGTTTTTTAAACTCATTTTTAGGACATACAAAGGTAGAAATTCTATACTCTTATACAAAAGATAGCCTTTGTTTTATCTTAGTCGATTCTAAGTTTTATTGGTTTAATCACAAAGTAGGAATTTTATTTCTTCTTAAAAAAAGATGTTTGATTCTAATTTTAACATTTAACGGGACATTAAACTATTTTTATCGACTTTAAAGTTTTTTTTAGAAAATGTTAGCTATGTTGTCCCTTAGATATAGCCTACAATCGTTGTTAACCATCTGTATTAGCCAATAATATATCTTGAAAATAAAA
The DNA here is from genome assembly GCF_000724545.1 of Aureispira sp. CCB-QB1. GTDB lineage: Bacteria > Bacteroidota > Bacteroidia > Chitinophagales > Saprospiraceae > Aureispira. The sequence continues at coordinate 258,987 of NZ_JHBV01000030.1, forward strand.
CCCTGTATCATACTCTAGCGTCTCTTTTCCATTAGAATAATCTTTATAAACTACTTCTCCTAATTGTATTGGAACAGGTCGTTTGAAAATAGGTCCATCATATACAAAGCTATGAAACTCTCCATTCTCACCACAAATATCAACATTGGGCGGCAGGTCATTGATAAAATCCATATCTAGTCTTCTTCCCACAAAACTCTTGTCCAAGTACCTAGCATTGACACAAACAACAATTGCTTTGAAGCCAAGGCTAATAAATTCTGTTAGAATTGCTTCTACAGGCAATTGCCACAGTGGAAAAAAAGCCTTGACACCTACTTTTTGGAGTTGCACTTCTCGATACGTCTTTAAATCCTCCAAATGAATGTCCCCAAATATAGAATGAGTCACGCCTGCGGTTTTAAAAACATTCATTTTAGTTTGCATCAACTCATTGTAAACCTCCATCGTATCCGAAGGAGGTAATTCTAACTTATACAAGGGAAGCTCTAAAGCTGCTGCTTGGGCATCTAGCAATTCCTCTCGAATGCCATGCATGGTTATTCGACGCAACTGATGACTTATGGTTGTAAATAAACCGTGTAGAGGAATGCCTCCTGCCAATGTTTTGTAGAGTGCTAAGGTAGAATCTTTTCCACCACTCCAATTCATAATTGCTCGCATCTTTTCTGCCTTTATGTTTTATGATTCGTTTTTTAGGGCAATTTTTGTGTAGAAATGGATGTTGGCTCTAGGCTTAAAAAGCCGTTTGTAACAAACAGCCCGACCACCAAACATAGGCCATACTAAATATAGCAACTATATTGGACATCAATGCAAATAATTTCATCTCCCAAACGGAGTAAGTTTTGTCTTTATATAAAAGAAAAACATCCAACAGCAACCACATTAAGCCCATTGCCAATATTCCTCCAAAAATATATTCTTGATAAACAACTAACAGCAAAATAACTTCTAACAATACAATAGTTATAATAAGTAATTTTGTGTTTCGAACGCCTAAAATTGTTCCCGTTGTTTTTCGTCCAGTTTTTTTATCAGGCTCAATATCCATTACTTCTCCCATCATATGAGATTGTATTGCAAATAGAAATAAATAGACATAGGTTTGCCAAGGCAAACCCTCTAAATTATTGATCCATATACTCAAAGGAACTACTAATAAATATCCCACTTGACACAACAATTCTAAAGGAGGATGGCTCCTCAAACCTTTTTCTGGCAGGTTGTACAAACCATTTATTACAATAAACAGGACTAAAAATAACCCAACCTCCCAACCTCCTATACCAATCAATACAGGAAAAAATAGGAGCTGACTAATTGCAATCGCTTGCCACAAAACGTCTAAATCTTTCTTTGTCCCCCTAGCACCAAACCAAAAACTATCTTTTCTAGGGTTTAAAGCATCTGTCTCATAATCAACAATGTCATTCCAACCATACACCAGAAAATTGAGCGGAAAGCAGACATAAAAAAGCCCGTACCAAAATTCCCAAGTGCTTACGATTGTACTCATTTGACTCGTTGGCAACAAATACAACCAAAGTGTTGCAAACCAAAGACCAGGACGGGATACCTTTAAGTAAAATAAGAGTTGTTTTAACATACTAGAGGATTAGAAGATCGATAGTATAGATGCCACTTAAACAAATTCAATTCATTTAAAAATAAGCAAATTCTTTGTAAATCGTAATCCATCAATCATTCGTAGCATTACTCCTTACCCCTTCCTCATTTCAGCAAACCATTCCTTCTAAAAAAACGAAAGATTTGAAAATTAAAATAATGAATCACATTAAATTTTTAATTTTCAAATCTCTCTATTGATGAACTTAATAACTACTAAATAGTACCACTTATTTCCTTGTCTACACTACAAGCCTGTTGATTTTAAGCGTTTTGAGATATCAGATACTTCACTTTTGAAACGTGTATCGTTTTCCAATAAAGATTCGATAGAACGGCAAGCATGTATTACAGTACTGTGATCTCGTCCTCCAAAAGCATTTCCAATGTGTTTCAAAGACTTATTGCTCAATTGTTTTGCCAAATACATAGACAACTGTCTGGCTCGAACAACAAAGCGTTTTCTTGTTTTTTCTTTTAATTTTTCAACAGGCAAATCGTAGTGTTCGGCTACAATTTTTTGAATTAATTCAACCGTAACCTCACTGGATATGTTGTCAACAAATTTACTAATCACTTCTTTTGCCAGATCAATATCAATATCTCGTTGGTTTAAAGCAGCCTGAGCAATAATAGAAATTAATACCCCTTCCATTTCACGAACATTTGTCCGCACGTTGTACGATATAAATTCGAGTACATTAGGAGGCAAATCAACTCCATCGTTATCCATTTTCATTTGGATGATTGCCATACGAGTTTCTAAGGAAGGAATTTGCAAATCCGCAGACAACCCCCATTTAAATCTAGAAATTAAACGTTCTTCGATGCCTGCCATTTCTTTTGGTGGGCGATCGGAAGTCAAAATCAACTGCTTGCCTCCTTGATGCAAGTGATTAAAAATAGAGAAGAAAATATCCTGTGTTTTTTGTTTGTTTTCCAAAAACTGAATATCATCTACGATCAACAAATCGACCATTTGATAGAACTTCACAAAATCACTAATGGCGTTGTTTCGAAGTGCTTCAATAAATTGATTGGTAAATCGCTCTGAAGAAACGTACAACACTGCTTTTTCTGGAAATTGTGTCGCAACCTCATTGCCAATTGCATGTGCCAGATGTGTTTTTCCTAGACCTACATCGCCAAAAATCATCAAAGGATTAAAGGCGGTTTTTCCTGGACGCTTGGCAATCGCTAAGCCTGCGGAACGTGCCAAGCGGTTGCAGTCGCCTTCAATAAAATGCTCAAAGGTGTAGTTAGGATTCAGTTGAGAATCTATTTTTAACTTTTGGATACCAGGTATTACAAAAGGATTTTTAATTTTTCCACCTTTCAAACCACTCTTAGAAGCATTTGCCTCTAGATTTTCTTTCTTAAAAGAGGGTGTTTTAGGTATGTTTGTTTTTTTAGGAATCAAATACTCCAATTGAGCATCTGCTCCAATTTCTACTTGAATCGCTTCTTTTAAGACAACAACATAGTGTTCTTCTAGCCATTCATAGAAAAATTTATTTGGAACTTGTATTGTTAAAACTGAACCGTCTAGGCGCAACGGTCTAATTGGCTCAAACCAAGTAGAGAAACTTTGTGCGTTAACACTTTCCTTTATTTTTGCTAAACAATTTTGCCAAACTTGGACATGATCTGCACTCATAATGGCTTTATTATAATATAGGGTTATTCTTACTGAATAATACGGACTTGAAAATTTGATTTGGTTATTTGAGCCAACGCTAAGAACTACAATAATTCATGCAAAAATGGCGATTGTCTGAAGCCGTCAAAAGTCATTATTCTTTTTGAATTTTTGGCTGACAAAATCTTACACAGACTATTACAAATTAATAGTGTTTTAATGGGAATCTCCTATAGTATAAATATTTTCTGTATATTTCAAATTATGCTTGTTTTTGATACATTTTTAATCAAATAAGCAAAAAATGAAGCTTGTTTTCCACAAAAAGTTCCTAAACTAATTAGAGAAGTTTGGCTAAGGTCGTTAAAAAAAATGGGAATGGAAAAAAAAAAGGAATTTCAATTGACAAAAAAAAGAACTATTTATTTACCAAAAAAAAAAGCAAAAAAAATCTTTTTTTTTAACCCTACTTAAGACAACATAAATTACTTATTACAAACACCTTACTTGCAACATAAGCAAATAATTTACACCTTATAACACTAAATAAAAGTATTTAAATAGGAAGTTTTTAATTTTTGGAACTTGAATCTTTTTTCTTCACGACAACATCTCTACAAAAAATCATGCCTACTTTGAATGAAAGTACTTTTTTACACACTTTAAAGCCTAACTCTGCTCATTCTTTTCTTTCCAAATTGACCAAAACAACTAATAGAAATCCTGACGAACAATTCAATTATCCAATCGATTGATTTTTACATTGAATGCATTTGTCTTGGCAATTCCGCTCAAAATAAACGTCCAATCGCCCTAAAACCATTCCTGCCCACCCTACTTGGGTAATCAAAGTTTCTTTGTTATCCACCGTTATAATCGTAGGTTTATCTAAAAAAGTATGGGTATGTCCTCCTATGATCAAATCAATATTTTGAGTACTAGTTGCCAGTACTACATCTGAAACTTTGTTGGTTTTATACATATACCCCAAGTGCGACAAGCAAATTACATAATCACACTTTTCTTCATTTTTTAAAATGTTAGCATAGTGGTTTGCCTTCTTTATGGGATCTGTATATCTAGTCTTTTTATACAATGGACTAGGTACCAATCCTTCTAGCTCTACACCAACTCCTAGTACACCAACTTTTATAGGTCCTTTTTGAAAAATTTGGTAGGGCTTGGTATGCCCATTCATAATCGTGTCTGAAAAGTCGTAATTACAATTGACCAATGGAAAATTAGCTTGAGTAGTCAACTGTTTGTGCAAGCCATCAATTCCACCATCAAAATCGTGATTTCCTATTGTGCCAGCATCATAGCCCATTTTGCTCATCAATTTCATCTCCAACTCTCCGCCAAAATAATTGAAGTAAGGAGTGCCTTGAAACATATCTCCCGCATCCAATAGCAAAACATGTTCTTCTTCTTGGCGAATTTTATTAATCAGTGCTGCTCGTTTGGCAATACCTCCACGTCCCTCATTCTTTCCTCCATCCATTGGAAAGGGTTCGATCCTGCTGTGTACATCATTTGTATGTAAAATTGTCAATTTATGCAATCGCCCTTCTTCGCTGCTAAAAGATGCAGCCTTTAAAAAGCTAGGCATCATACTAGTGCTACCCGCTACAACTGCCAAAGAACCCAATTTTCCTAAAAATGATCGTCGATTATACATATAATTCTTCTTGTTAGTACTTCGTTATCGCTTTGCTATTGCACACATCTTTGTATCAATTTTCCCACGAAGCCTTGTCCTGTGTTACTAATATTATTTTAAACCTTCAAATACACTCAAAACTACAAATAAAAATGCTTACTGAATAACGATTACCTTCCCTGTTTCTAAGGATTCTCCTTTTAAACGCAAATAATACGACCCCGCCGATAGCTTTTTTAAATCCAGTTCAACCTTATGCTGGACATTGCTTTTAAAGCGCTGTTGAAGTACTGTCTGGAGCATCTTTCCTGTAGCAACGTCTACGATTTCGATAGAAAGCTCTTGGCTTTTATGTAGTGAAAATGTTATCGAGAATTGCCCATCAGAAGGATTGGGGAAAACAGTTAGTTCTGTCGTATTTTTTACTCGATTCGTTATTTTTTTCTGATTGGTAATCGTAGCATTATAGTCCTTTGGGCTTGTCGGAGTAGTTAGGGGCGTTCGATGCCAATGATTTTCTTCATCTTTTAGCAGTAAACCTCTTTCAAATGTTTGGTTTGTTGTAGCATTTAAGATATCCATGTACCAAAATTCTGCAATAGCTGAATCTGATTTTATATCTAAGATACCGTAACCATGCTCTACAATATTAGAAAAAACTTGATTGGGATTAGCAGTAGCCATATAACCTTCTACAGCACCAACCACCCAACTTGGGTACCCCATTTCATCAAAATTACCTCTAGTGATAGAAGTTGGCAAAAATTCAACCGCTACAGAACCATTTCCTGTACTTCCATTATATCCACTGCCCGTCGGAGCTTGATGCAAATCGGCTGCCATAGAAACATGCGCGTCCCCACTTAAAACCATTACATTATTAATAGCATTATTTTCTATAAAATCTAATAAACGATCTCTAGAACCATCAAAGCCATCCCAACTTTTAGGGTCTAACACAGAGCCATTTCCTATTGTTGCAGGAAAAAATGGTGGGATATTAGCTACCGACCAACCACACATCATTTTTTGATTTCCAATCAACTTCCATTTTGCGGTAGAGTTTTGCAATTCGGTTGTCAGCCAATTATATTGGCTCGTCCCCAAGATACTAGGCTCTCCTGATGGCAGATTATCTATATTTCGATACAGCAAAATATCAATCATAAAAATATCGACCAAAGAACCATAGCTAAATTTACGATAGATTTTTTTAGTATCCGTAGGAGTGACAAGTCGCATAGGCACATATTCTAAAAATGCCGCTCTACTATCTTCCGCTTGAGTAGGACTTCCGTTGTAGTCCGTATCATGGTTATCCCAAATAACAATCCAAGGGTGCATCTGACGAGCTAGCCGCAAATCAGGATCCATCAAATAGTAACGCTGTCGTTCTCTCCACTCTTGCTTAGTAGTTGGAGTACTAGGATACGGCACAGGAACACGAATTTCCTCATCGGGATCGACAAAATCGTAGATATAGTCCCCCAAATGCAGCACCACATCAAGATCCAAACGCTGTGCAATTTGTTGATAAGAATTGAAAAAACCAGAGAAAACAGAACTACAAGAAGCAACTGCCATACGCAAGTGATTGACAGTAGAACTCCCTGAAGCAGCAGGTGCCGTTCTTGTCCTCCCTTTTCGAGTATAATTGCCATTCGGTGCTTGAAAACGATAATAGTATGTTGTATAGGCGTTTAAGCTAGATACGTCTACAGCAACAGTCCAGTCTTTGGTCGAATCAGTTGCTACTGTTCCTGTTTGCACCACATTTAAAAAGTTGCTATCCGTTGCTACTTCCCAATTAACATTAATCGTAGATTGTGTATTGTTAGGAGTAATGTGTGTCCATAGAATCACTTGACTATCCGTTGGGTCAAACGATGCAACTCCATACAAAAAAGGGGCATAGGCTGCATCGGTGTATATATTAGAAGGCAATTGTGCCCATAAGACTCCACCTATTAAGTAACTGATACAAAAGAACGAAAAAGTTTTCATGGCAATAATTTTTATACAAAAATAAACAATGACATCACTGGTTCTTTAAAATAGCTATTTATTAGAATAATACTTCACGTATTTTTAGTTTTTGATAAAAAACATAAGGAACATCTTGTGTCACCTCCACGATCAATGTATACAAACAGGTTTACACAATACTATTAAAGTAAGCATAATACCCCAATGAAGAAAAGGTTAACCAACCAAAGTTGATTAACCCTATATATTCATGCTATCAATAGAAAGCCACTAATGGATTACACCCAATAGTACTTTTTATTCAGCAGCTTTTTCTTCGTCTTTAACCATGTACTTGTCAAACTTAGCAAATTTCTTGTTAAATTTGTCAATACGTCCAGCAGTATCCACGAATTGCATTTTACCAGTGTAGAAAGGATGAGAAGCAGAGCTAATCTCTACTTTCACTAGTGGATATTCAACACCATCAACTTCAATATTTTCGCTAGAAGGTGCAGAAGAATGCATTAAAAAAGTGGTATCTGTAGATATGTCTCTAAAACATACCAGACGATTGCTCTCTGGATGAATATCTTTTTTCATGATAATTCTATTGTTGTTTTTTTATTTTTATTTAAGGTCACTTTGGCAATTTCGTGAATTGCAGGTACAAAGGTAACATAAAATTAAAGAATAAGGAATTTTTTTAGAAAAAAAAGAATAAGTTGAAGAGAAAAAAACCGTTAGCCATTAAGACTTTGTTCCTATGACCAAAACCGAAACTCCGAAAGGCAAACGAATTCCTCGATTTAAAAAGATTAACTCCTTGTTAAACAACCAATGCAGTACTTTATTCACAAAACCATTTGACTGTAAAATTTCGCCATCTGATCCTGTCTGTCCTTCATTTTTTTTCCTAGGAATTATCTTAAACAACATTCGAACGGCCAAAATGGGCAAAAACAAGAAGAAGTTAAAATAAGAACCATAATCGATTTTAAACCCTTCTTTTTCTAAAATAGTAACCAATTCTTTCTTGGTATACCTTCGATAGTGATGGTTGATCACATCATGGTTACTCCACAAAAAATTAAATGCAGGTACGGTCAAATAAATGGTTCCGTTGGGTTTTAGAACACGTTTAATTTCTTGTACCGCCAATACGTGGTCGTCTATGTGTTCAATTACATCAAAAGCAGAAACAACATCAAATGAATTGCTCTCAAAAGGTAGTTCTGTCAAAGAAGCATTAATTGCTTTGATGCCCACCACCTCATCCAAAAACTCACAACAATCTTTGTCGTACTCCAATGAAGTGACTGCTCCATATTGTTCTAACATTGTTGTTGTTGCGCCTGTAGCCACTCCAGTATTTAATATATCTAGGTTTTTTCTTTTCTTGAGTATTCTATTGACAAAAAGAGTTTCTAATATATTTAGGCGAGCTGTAAACCACCAATGGCTTCGCTCTAGTTTATAATACTCTTTATAAAATTTCTTGTCCATTTATTTCTTTTTGTTTTTCTATTCTACTTTCTATAATAAACAAAGGGCGTTTTTTGACTTGAAAGAATATTCTTACAATATATTCTCCCAACACACCTATCGAAATCAGTTGTACCCCACCAAATAAGGTAATTGCAAAGATTAAAGCTGTAAATCCTTCTCCGACAACATCCAAGTAAAATTTTCTATACAAGGTGATCGTTAAGAATATAAAACTTGATAAGACGGCGAGTATCCCTAGGTTGATAATCAATTTGATTGGCACTTCGCTAAAACTAAAAATACCATCCAAAGCAAGTCGAAGCATTTTTGTTAATGGATATTTTGTTTCTCCATATTCTCTTTGTGGGCGATCAAAAAAGATTCCCTTCTGCTTAAATCCGACCCAACTTCTCATACCTCGAATAAAGCGTCTTTCTTCGGGCATTTGATTTAAAATATCAGCAACTCGACGACTTATTAAGGCAAAATCCCCCGTATTCAAAGGGATTTTAGTTTCTGTCATTCTATCAAACAATTGATAAAACCATCTAGATGTTAACCTTTTAAACGACTTTTCAGCATTAGAAGAGCGCTCGGCATATACAACATCATAGCCTTCTTTGTAATACGCATAAAATTTATCTAGCAACTCTGGAGGATCTTGCAAATCACCATCCAAAATCAAAACTGCCTCTGTTGCATTGATGCACGTTAATCCTGCTGTTAATGCTAATTGATGTCCAAAGTTTCTAGACAGGAAAACAGCGCTAAATCGTTCGTCTTTTAAAGCCGTCTCTCGCATAAAAAAAGGCGTTTTGTCCTTGCTCCCATCATCTACCAAAATCACACTAACGTCCAATGTAGTTTTTTCAATTACATTGGTTAGTCGCTCTATCAATTTATCATAGACCTCTTCTTCGTTATAAAGAGGAATTAGTAAGTTGACTTGTGGTTTATTTTTTTCCATGTCATTGTATTAATTAATACTTACTCTGTGAGTATGATTATTTTTAGGACAATTGTTTCATGCTCCGAAGGTGCTCAAATAATCCTACCCTATTCATGCTTGTTATCAAACGACCGTTTATTATTTAATCTTTCCCTCCCTTTTCAAACGCTCCTTTCTAGCTGTTGCTAACATTTGTTTACGAACAGCATCGTCATACATCTTTTTCATTTTTAAGGCCGGCTTATAGTCTGGCAAGATACTAAGAGCCACATTCAAGTTTTGCATTGCCTCTTGCCATTTTCCTTGGGTAGACAATTTTTTGGCCATAAAGAAACTCTTCTTAGCGTCATTTCCTAGATGTTGACAAATATTAATTGCCAAGTCATATCCCTGCGCTGGTTTTCCGCCATATTGGTCAAAGAGTTCTAGGTGTTCTATTGCTTTATTGAGCTCTTGTTTTTGTACCAATAAGTTAGCCAAGTGATAATGACCAAAAGTATATTTAGGATTGCACTCTACTGCTTTGCTAAAACATTTTTCGGCATTTTCAGCATCCTTCATTTGCATATAGCAAATTCCTTCCATCCCATAAGCATTAGAATAATCGGTCATATATTTGTGCAATTCTGTAACTGTTTCTTTGGCTAGTTGCGTATTGCCAGCCTGCAATGCGTATTGAGTTAACAACATCAAAGCACTATCATCTTTGGGATTTTCTTTTAGTACTTCTTGTAACAAAGCAATTGCCTTGGCATAATCCTTAGCCTTAAATGCAGCTGCCGCTTCTACAGATTTTTTGTTCGTCTCAGAACGCTTGCTGATCATACACAACGGCACATTATCCACTTTTACAGCATGTAACAATTCATTTCCTGCTGGCCAAACATCCTGCTCTAATGCTTTTTTATTGATAAATCTAGAAATGTATATTCCATAATCCCAATTGTGTTTAGCCCGTTCATGATAACGAGTATAAATCACCTTTACATTAGGATAATCTTTGAAATAATGATTGATTGGTAAATGTGCTTGCGTTCCAAATCGCACTTCTTCTCCTGCTTTTACCTCTGGTATATTTTCTATGACCCAGTCTACTGCTTCTTTGGTTGAATTCATCCAATAATCAGTTTCATAAGCACCAAAAGCGCCTTCTATTCCTCCCATGAATTCATTAAAGTAGGTATATTGGTGTGGATGTGCCGCAATAGTCCATCTTACTGGCAACGCCAATAAACCAAAGAAAATGACATAAACACCAATTTTAGCTGCTTTGGGTTTTAGATAATCAATCGTGAAAAAGTATCCATAGGTTGCTAAAATAATTAATGGGGGACAAACAAATAAGAAGTGTCTTATCCCATCATACAAAGCAGAATCTTTATAAATAACATAAGCTACAGGAAACAAGGCTGTAAATGCAAGCATCAATGTTATTATTCTATTGCGCGTATCTTTGACAATTGGCACGATAGCAAATATCAATCCCAATAAAACAACCAAAGGCAATACCGTTACCAACCACTTAGGCACATAATACCATGGCAAATACTCAGACCAATAATGTTGCCCTTCCCACAACATGCGTATTCCAACAGAGAAATTAGACATTTCTTGCAAAGCGTAAAACGGATTGTTTAGTGGATCTTCTAAAGCGTATGGCCAATACAGTATACCACCAAAGTATCCTAAAACAACAATAGCTACCAAAATACTCCCCAGTTTTATCAAATACTTAAAGTTAAACAACTGAGCTCGCAACTTAGTATTAAGGAGATGCATTCCTCCTGTAAATAAGAATAAATAAGGAATGATAATAATTCCTCCCGATCGCATTCCCATAGTTAATGAAATGCCTACAATAAGCCCAACAATAGAATTTAAAGAAGGTCGGGGCAGTTGGCGAACAAAATTCATCATAAAATAAATGCTGATGATATATCCTGCTGCAAAAGGAATATCCTTAGGGTTATTCATTGCGTGACCAAAAAGGCGAGGGAAGAAAATGACTAAGATAATTGTCCAAAAAGCTATTTTCCATTTTCTTGTGACTGAATAAGACAACAAACCAACAAACACAAACAAAATAGCTCCTACCAAAGCATTAAACATATGCCTTACTTCAAACAAATCCCAAGTTGTAAATACATACTTGTGCATCCAAGTAACGGTATAGTCAAATATCCCTCCGTAAAAATATAAATTGACAAAATTAAGCGCATTATCATCTACGCCTTCTGTCTCAAAATAATTTAAAACATGTGTCCCATATTTTTCCTGAAATCCTTCGTCTCCTGTAATACCATAATCAAAGCTCAAGTAAGGCAACATAAACAACACCAACAAAGACAAAGCAGCAAATAAGAATCTATAAATAGAATTGGCTTGCTTCCAATTGCTCAAACTATGTTCAACCTTCATTTCTTTGATAGAGTCAATCCAAAAGAAATTGAATATATTCTTAAAAATATTCACAAAGTTGGTCAAAGCATTCCCTGTACTTGTTGAAGATGCTCCTTTTTTTACATTATCAATAGATGCTTCTACAATAGCCAGATCATACAAATGAGCATAATGAATTACTTCTAGGTCAGGCGTCTTACTTTTGGAGCTAAGTTTATCAAATAATAATTTGCCAACTGTTTGAGGATACAATCTAAAAGGAGCTTCTACATCAACTACATTCATACCCGACCACAACTGTACCCATCCATTTGACAACTTCTTCACAATGCCGTCTGTTGTACTTTCGCCTTCTACATAATTCCTAACTCCTACGATAATACTACTATCATCCCAATCCTCTTGGGCGAGTTTTCTCAACCAATTAATAGGCGACTCTCCTTCTTCTTGAGATTTCCGAGACCAAGTCAAAATATGATTCCCAGTAGCTTGAGCCACACCAGCTTTTAGAGCAGCGGCTACTGTTTGGTGTTCTTCTAAATCAATTACCTCATAAGAAACTTGTTCAGATTGTCCCTCGTTATTATAAGTTTGGTTGATGACAGATAAGGTATCGTCACTACTTCCATTATTAACAAAAATAACTTCGTAAGGTAATTTCCAGTTTTGCTCCACTTTTTGAAGCTCCCTAAATATTGTTTGAAGTCCATCCTCTTCGTTATAAACAGGAATAACGATAGACAACTTACCTTGATATTTATTTTCAGGATATTTTCTTGACTGTTGGGCTTGTCGAGAACTCTTCTTCTTATTTTTAGCCGCCATATAATTATTAGGTTTAACTTGTATTGCTACTTTTCTCACACTAAATTTAGTTAGAGAACGTATTGGGTATTGATTTTAAGAGCAAAACTACAATTTATTGTGTCCTATTTTGATAATTTATTTTTATTTTTTCGTTTAAATCGTCTAAAAACTAGAATCAAACGGGGAATATCAATCACAGCTTGCTTCACAATAGCCCATGAAGCGCCTTTGCTTTTCCCTGCCTGTCTTGGCAAGTATTTAGACTTTACTTCTATCGCTTGATGTCCCAAATACATTAGTTTGCTACATATTTCGGACTCTACCAAAGAGCTTGTTATTTCTAGTTCCAAATCTTGTAAAGCGTTATTTTTATAGACCTTTACCCAGTTCACATCTTTGAGTTTGAGACCAATAAACAGCCAATTTAAAACATTATTGAACAAAGACAAAATATTTCTAGACAGTGTATAAGTAGTATTCTCTACTCGATAAAAAGCTATAATTGTCCTTTCTGGTATATTTTTGTAGGGCAGCAACTCTCCCAAGTCAAATTGACCATCGCCAGGAATCATCACTACATTATCCCCTGTTGCTTGTCGATACCCCGAATGCAAGGCTTTTCCGATGCCTAAGTTTATAGGATGGTGAATGTACTTAATGTTTTTGTGCTGTGGTTCGTCCAGCAATCCTCGAATTACTGCATCGGAATTGTCAGAACTACCATCGTTTACCACAATAATCTCTCCTTGAGGATTAGAAATAAGGGCTAACTTAGCTTGAACATGCTGAATAACACGTACAATGTTTTCTGCTTCATTAAAACAAAGAACAACAATTGACCAACTCTGATTCGCAACTTCTGACAATTTGATAAACGTTTAGTGCCTGTGATATAAAAATTCGTATAGTTGAGCCTCGATCTGCTAGGTTATAAATCGCACCAACTTAGCAGGATTGCCAACAACTACAGCATTTGCAGGAACATCCTTGGTAACCACAGAACCAGCTCCTACCAAGGCATTTTCACCAATAGTTACGCCTCCTAGTATCGTAGCACTCGTTCCTATCGAAGCCCCTTTCTTAACCAAGGTTTCTACTAATGTCCAATCCTTCTCTGTTTGAGGACTTCCATCTGGATTGGTTGCCCTTGGTACCATATCATTAATAAAAGAGACGTTATGACCAACAAATACGTTGTCTTCTATCTGCACACCTTCACAAATAAAAGAATGGCTGGATATTTTACAATTTTTGCCAATTCGTACTCCTTTCTGAATTTCTACAAAGGTACCAATTTTTGAACCATCATCAATAGAACAATGATAAGCATTCACAAAACTATATATTTTAACATCCTTACCAACCTTTACATGGTTAAGAATTTGCTGATTGGCATTCCATGTTAATTCTTTCATTTTTAATCTTCATTTATATACTTTCAATAGTTAATTACTATTTCGGCTCTTATTACCAATAAGAAACTTTTACCTCTTTACCTCCATTTTTGATAGATAACTGAGAAGCCTCTAAAACTTTGATGACATTGATTCCTGAAACGTAATCTGAGAGGGGTTGTTTTTGGTATAAAATAGCAGCAATAAAATCCGCTGCAACTCCAGACAATGCTTCTATCATAGGTATTTTAGGAATTTGAATATCTCCTACCCTATAATCTACCAAAACCCTTCTCTTTTCCTCATCACTGCGTTTTTCGGTGTAGTGATAACTGGTATCATAAATACGTACTTTTTCGGTGGGTTCTGTATCATCAAAAACAATCATTTTTTGATCTCCACCGATTAAGAACTTGCGTATTTTTACAGGAGAAGTCCACGAGCAATTAAAGTGTGCGATGATATTACTCTCGTAGTTCATTGTCAAATAAGCAATGTTTTCTATGCCATTATTGGTATGCGAAACCCCTGTTGCTTGCACACTGTAAGGCTTTTCATCTGTCAAATGGTTTAGAATAGAAATATCATGGGGTGCCAAATCCCACAATACATTCACATCAGGCTGAAATAATCCTAGGTTAATTCGTGTAGAGTCTATGTATTGTAATTTGCCAATCATCCCTGAGTCTACCAATCGCTTAATCGACTGTACCGCTCCCGTATACAAAAACGTGTGATCCACCATAAGAATCCGTTGCTTTTGTTCTGCTAAGTTGATGAGTATTTCTGCTTCTTCAGAAGTAGTCACCATCGGTTTTTCCAACAAAACGTGCTTGCCTGCCTCTAGTGCTTTTTTTGCCAATTCAAAATGTGTAAATACAGGGGTTGCAATTACAACAGCATCCACCTCAACATCTAAAATTGCTTGATCAGGAGATTTAGTTGTCTTGATAGCAGGATATAATTGTTCCGCTACCCGTAGGCGCTCTTCACGAAAATCGGCGACATAGAGTACTTCCCCATTTGTTTGTGCATTAAAATTTCGCACCATATTGGGGCCCCAGTATCCAAATCCAATTACTGCTACTTTTACGATATTTTGAGTCATTATAATATTTGCACGAGATTAATTCATAATTGATGCTGTTCTAAAGTAATAATATCGATATCGTCGAATATAGTCGTTCATTAAATAACCTCTGGCACTACGTCCGCACAAGCCTGCTCGACAAACTTAGTTAACGACATTGCTACTGCATGATTTCAACGACCATGTAGTAGCAGCACAACTAACTGCTGTTGACTACATTTTTTTACTTATTAGCATTATTTTAAAAGACCTATCGTCTCTACTCTATAAGAATACCAATTTTTGATTTTTTGAACAAAAAACCAAAACACTGTTCATATTAACAAGTTTCATTCTTAACAATCATCAACACTTCAAATAATTGGTGGGGACAAACAACTGTCTATTGTTATTGGAAGTTTTAAGTACTGGTAAAAATAGAACCTTTTCTTTATTAAAGGAGACTTTATTGTGAATTAATTTGCAAAGAAGAAAAATACTGATTTTTATAGTAGTTTTATGATTGCTATTGGAAAGCCTTTGAGACAAAAGATAAACCAACACAAAATTTAAATCCAACAGAGGTTTTCTACATTTTTTAGAATGTTATTGATCAAACATATAGTCTCTTGTTTATTAAATAAAGAATTTTGTATTGAACTATAATTAGTCTAATTTTGTATTTTATATGCTACAACTGCTGATTTTTTGAATCCTCAAAAGCTTAGTATATTGTAATAAGAATTTTTGATTGTTATCTAGAGTATTTTGGCAAAAACTCAAAACATTCTACACCTTGATAATCTTAACTATCAGAGTGAGGATAGGATATAAGACTTGCCAAAGGCTTGCTTAAAAATTTATGTTGCAGTGTACTAAAGTATGCAAGGTCACAATAAATATACTAAGTAAATCTAAAAAATAATTTGTCGATTTGCCTAATCTTTTTGTTTCCTTTCAACCTAAAATTTGTGCGTTTTATCTATTATGCACCACAATCTTAGTCTAAAATGAATCCAAAAATATCGTTGCAAATTTTTGATAGCTTATTTTTCAATCTTTACTAACCAACAAAATTATAAAATAAATTATGAAAAGTATTTCCACCCTAATTGTACTCTTTATGGCTACACAACTGCTAGTTGCTCAAGAAAATACAATGCAACGATTTATTGATAAAGACAAAGCTGCTTTTATCGCAACGTTATCTCCCTACCAAACTTATAGCAAACTAGACAAAGCCACTACAGACAAATACAATGTTAGTGAAATTCTTGCCCCCATGTTGCTTGGAATTGCTGGCGGGGATATGTCCGAAGAAAACGTCAAAAAAGTAGAACAAGATTTGGCTGACACCAAAAAAGTGGGGTTAAACACTCAAGAAGATATTTACATTTGGGCACAACGTCCAAACGAAATGAACGAAGAAGACCCAGAAGCTTTATTTATTAATCTAATCGTTCCAGTGACAGATGGCGACAAATTTAGATCCTTTCTAGATCAATTGTTTGGCGCAGACAAAATCAAATCAATGATCCCTAAAGGGGAGGCACTAAATATGGTACACAATGGTATGCTCATTAACTGGAATAAAGAACGCTTAATTATAACTGCATCTACTAGTGAGCAAAGTTTTTTTGAAGAAAGAGAGGAATTTGAAAGCCGTCAATCTGAAATGTATTTGGAACATGCCAAATCTTTGGGTTCGGTTACCTTGGATAACTCATTGGCAAAAGACACCGATTATCAACAACAATTGGACAAAGACGCTGACTTTAGCATTTGGATGGACTACAACAATTTAATGCCTCCTTTAGCGCAAGTTCCCATGCAAGCTAGAGACTTGGTAGGTTCTTTGTATGATCTTGTTGGCGGCATTAAAATTAGTGGTCACGGTTATGCAAAAAAAGGAGAAGGTGAATTCACAACAACAATGTATGCCAACGAATCTATGGCTCGCGTTTTTAACCAAGCATACAACCTTAAAATCAACAAAGACTTTTTCAAATATATTGACAATACTAACCTAATGGGTATGTATACCTTCGCCATGAGTCCCAAAGGTTTTATGGATTCTTACAGCTCTGAGGTTTACAAAGCATTAAAGAAAAGTAAAGAAGGAGCACTTGTTGCCAATATGCTTGATATCGTTGATATTTTTATTGATGAAGAAGAAATTTATACCTTGCTAAAAGGAGATATGTTGTTTGCTGTTACCGATATAAAAGTATTGGATCGCAAATCTTCTGACTTTGAATACGACGAAGAAACCGATAAATGGGAAGAAATTACAACAACCGTAAAAGAGCCCATGCCTATGGCTGTTATGATGTTCTCTTATGGCAGCGAAGAAAATATTATGAAATTCATTGATTTTGGTGCCAATGCTGGTGTACTTTCCAAAAGAGCAGATGGCGTTTGGGCTGTTGGTGGTGTTAGAGAAGAGATTGGTGTCGATATGTTTGTCATTATCAAAGATGGTGTTTTAATGTTTACCAATGATGAAAATATTACCAAAAATCTCAATGGTCTTCCCAAAAACAAACAGATGCCTGCAAAAGCTGTAAAGGATATTACGGCTCTAGTGCAATATGGTTTCTTGGATGCTCAAAAAATGATTAGCACTTCTAAATCAACTATGAAGGAAATGGGGCAAACCTTCCCCAAAGAGTTGGCTACTGTAGAAGAAAATCTAAACAAGTTTGAAATTAAAACATTTGCTCCTGAGGGTAATCAAATTAAATCAGATATGCGTCTAATTTTCAAAAACAAAGATGCTAACTCTCTACAAATCATGGTTGATGGAATGCTTAAAGTAATGGAAAGCAAAATGGGAGGTCGTGACGAAGAGCCTGTTTATGACGAAGAGGAAGAGAGTGAAGATGGCACTAAAAAACTATAGCCTTTTTTAATCCTTTATTTATTTTTAATAGCCCCTTGGTTGTTGTCTCAAATGGCATAAAATCAAGGGGCTATTTGTTTAATTATAAATTAATACGATAAACATGAATAATTTATTCAATTGTTTCGCAGAACAAAAAAACATTTTGCAGAAGAATACTCCTCGCCTTTTAGATTATTATGCCCAACTTGCTTCAAGTTATAAGCAACTAAAAGAACAGCATGACTTTGAACACCTTTTTATTGTTAATCATGAGACTAAGTTCTTTCAAAATGTCTCTATTGTTGATAAGAATGAAGACTGGACAAGTTTAGACCAATTTGAAGTAAGTTTTAGCGACCATCAAGCATTTGGCTTATGGGATACAGAAGACGAAAATCCAGAACATCCTATCAGTGATTTTTTATGGTTAGAAACAAGCATTCAGCTCAACCATATTTTTACACTTTGGATGCTAGAAACAGCACATCAATCTCAATTAAAAAATATTGCTGCTTCTATTTTTTATAGTACCAACGGACATTTTGAAAATATTTGGAACTTAAAAACATGGGCAGGACCTGTTGATATTGATGATTTAAAAACTATTCTATAAATACCCAATAGGTTCAACATAAGGAAGAAATATAAAAAACAGCTTTGCTAAACCTTCCCCACTTCTCGCACATTTTCCGTCAAAAGTACCCTTTTCAAATGTTTCTTAACAACATCTGACAGCTATAAAGTCATTTTGTCAGTCATTTTTTGGATGGAATACATTTTGGTAAGAATAGTTTATTATTATAAAAATGTAAATTATTAACTCAAAAAATAAATTAAATCATGCGAAAGGGCAGTATTTCTGTAGAAACGGAAAATATTTTTCCAATCATTAAGCAATTTTTATATTCTGACCAAGAAATCTTCTTGCGTGAGCTAATTGCCAATGCAACAGATGCGACAAGCAAACTACTTACCTTAGCTAGACGTGGCGAAGTAGAACATGAAGTTACCGACACTAGAATCCGTGTGTCTATTGATGCTGATGCTAAGACATTAACGATTTCTGATCGTGGTATCGGAATGACAGAAGAGGAAGTTTTAAAATACTTGAATCAAGTAGCCTTTTCTTCTGCAACAGAATTTGTAGAAAAATATAAAGAGGAAGCATCTATTATCGGACATTTTGGTCTTGGTTTTTATTCTGCATTTATGGTAGCGGATAAGGTAGATGTTATCACCAAATCATACAAAAAAGATAGTGCTCCTGTAAAATGGTCTTGCACAGGAGATCCTGAGTACACACTAGAAGAAGTTGAAAAAGCAGACTATGGAACAGATATCGTGTTGCACATTAGTGAAGATAGCGAGGAGTTCTTGCAACAATACAGAATTAGTGAATTGTTGAACAAGCACTGTAAATTCTTGCCTATCGAAATCGAATTTGGAACGCGTACCGAATACTTAGAGGATGAAACCATTACAAAAGAAGATGGTACTGAAGAGAAAAAATCCATCGAAGTTCCTAATGTTATCAACAACCCTAATCCTGCTTGGAAGAAACAACCTTCTGAGTTAAGCGATGAAGAATACCGCAGTTTTTATACGGAGTTGTTACCTTCTGGCGAACCTCCAATGTTTTGGGTACATTTGAACATTGACTATCCATTTAACTTGACAGGTATTTTGTATTTCCCTAAATTGGGCAACCAATTAGAAATTCAACGCAACAAAATTCACTTGTATAGCAACCAAGTTTATGTTACGGATGAAGTCAAAGAAATTGTACCAGAATTTTTGACCTTGTTGCATGGTGTTATTGACTCTCCCGACATTCCACTAAACGTTTCTCGCTCTTACCTACAAAGTGATCGTAATGTAAAGAAAATCACAGAATACATCACTCGTAAAGTGGCAGATCGCTTGGACGAAATGTTCCGCAAAGAACGGGAAGAGTTTGATAAAAACTGGGAGAACATGAGCGTATTTGTTAAATATGGTTATGTAACAGAAGAAAAATTTGCAGATAAAGCTCAAAAATTCATCTTATTAGAAAATGTAGACGGAGAGCGTTTTACCATCGAGGAATATCAAGAAAAAGTAGGCGTTAATCAAGTAGACAAAGACAATAGAACGGTTGTTCTGTATACCAATGACAGAGATGAGCACGATGCTTATATCCAAGCGGCTAAAGAAATGGGCTACGATGTTCTACACATGGATACTATGATTGATGTTCACTTCATTCAAGCCTTAGAGCGCAAGTTGCAAAATGTACACTTTGTTCGCGTTGATTCCGATACACCAACCAACTTGATTCCTAAAGATGAAACACGTGAATCGGTTCTATCTGATGATGAGCAAAAGAACTTGGAAGAAATTTTCAAAAAATGCGTGACAGAACAAGGAGCTACTGTAAAACTAGAAGCCTTGGCACCTTCTGATTTGCCAATCGTTATCACTCGCCCAGAATTCATGCGCCGTATGCAAGAAATGTCGGTTATGCAAGGTATGACAATGAACATGGGAGATATGTACAATGTTGTTATTAATACCAACCACGAAGTAGTAGGCAATGTATTAAAGGGCAACGACGAATCTAAAGCAAAACATCTTTATGATTTGGCTCGTTTGCACAACGGTATGCTAAAAGGAGGTGAATTGACCAATTTCATCAAAAAATCGGTCGATTTAATGAAATAGTAGTGTAGAAAATACAACTGTATTATATAAAGCGTTCTTAGTTGCTATCAATTAAGAACGCTTTTTTTATGCTTTAATCCAATTGCTCCAAGAGCCATTTTTTCTCCAGTAATTTTTGAGTTCCCTCTATCTCTTTATACAATTTTTCTCTTGCCTTCTTATTAAAGGGAGGTAAATTGATGAGTTTTTGCATCATCCGAATAAAGTTCTTATAAATCTCTTGATGGTAAGCCAAGATTTCTTTTCGTCGCAAAAATACTTTAAAGCTATTGATAAATGATTCCAAAACATCGTACTCGTCTAGTTGATAATAGACTTTCATCAACAATACTTTGGCATCCATTGTAATAAAAAGTTCCCTATAATCCACTTGCTGTAAACGAATCATTGTTTCCTCATATTTCCCTTGTGCAAAGTAAAGCATCGAATAGGCATTGTGGACATAAGTCTCATGAAATTGAGGTTCTACAAATGGCTTGTATTGCTCAATAAACTGTTCTGTCCAATCAATTTTGCCTAAGCGCAACGCTAACTTTGTAATATTATTAAAAGTAAAAGGGCTAAGTATTCCATTTTCGTCAAACAAAACTCTTAAATCCAAGCCTACATTATAAAAATCAAATAGCTCTAGTTGGTATTCATTTTTACCAATATTGATGCTTTTGATACAATAATTTAAGGCAAAAGTATACAAATCCTGCAATTCTCCATGCTCAAAGGCTTCTGGTGAATTTAAAAAGATGGCTTTAAACTTTTGAAAATCAGCTTCGGCTTCTTCCCCATCTAATGTGGTTGCTCTATAATAATAATAATACAAGGAAATTGCTGGATACTCTAATAACTCTGGCGCTTGTTCGATGTACGGCAACACAACATCCAACAAACCCAAATCATATTTTTGTTTATAAACTGCCTCATGCGCTAGAGCCACACAAGCCATTTTTAATTTTTGAGACAAGAAATATAAATCTAACTTTGTATTTACCTCTTGCAAATTTTTGGAGGTGTTACGTTGTTGTACCGACAAGAAAGTATAATGATCCAACTCTATTGCCAATGCCTTTTTGTGGTGATAAATATCTCTCAAAGGACTTTTTTGTTGGTGTCGTTCTGCAGCTACTAATGCTTGTCGATAATGTTTGGACAGCCCCAACTTTCGATATTCTTCCATCAAGGCTATTTGCACATTGATCTTATTCTCGACGGCATTTTCGTACACCAAAAACTGTTCAATGACTTTGAATAAAAAAGACATTGTATAATCCATCTGGTCAGAACTATATTTTTTCTTGCCAAATATTTTGGGAAATGCTTTTTCTTTTCGAAGGGCAACTCGATTTTCTAAAGGAGTTTTATACAAAAGCTCAAACAAAGCAATCACATCTTCCCGCTTATTATGATAAGGAGAGCATACGAATTTACGCAAACCTCTAAGCTGACTTTTCGACAAACGATAAAAAATATCGACCAATTTACTACTATACATAACTTTTTTTTTTGAGAAAATGACAGTGTAAAGCTTATATTAAGGCTAAATTAAATTAAATTAATTAGAGAATTGAACTTTTTTGTCTTTTTTTCTACGATAATCTATTTAGATATTTGTATAAGAGAAGAAGCCAATACTATTAAAATATTAGAATTGGCAGCAACTAGAAAAAGTCTGGTTGTCTTACTTTGGTTAGAATATGTGTAAAAGCATGTTCATTAAATACAGAATTTGTTGGTTACTTCCATCTTAAATTTGAAAAGGGGTTTTCAAATTTTGAATCATTCAAGCAAGATGGAAGGTTTATTAGAGAAATCTAGTAAAAATTTAGGAGCTAAAGTTGTTATTAAGTTGGGGAACGAAAAAAAACTTTAGCTCCTTTTTCTAAAAAAAAGTCATCGTACACCTAGGTAGTACGATTTTTGATACATTAAGAGAACCTATTATAATCTAGCACGGATTTATATGATTATTACCTGCTGAATCAAAAATATACGCAGCACCACCACCATTAAAATCATAGATCCATAGAGGTGTTGAACCTACCAAACATTCTACGTTCAACTGAGAGATTAGACGAAAAAAAAAAGTACACATGGATAAATCTAAACACAATCTCCGTTCAAATTTCCTATTAGTCCTATTTGCAATAAGCAGCTTTTCTTTATTTGCACAAAAACAAGTCAACACAGGCAGTGTCACTCTAAGTAATAACAATGGTCAAACAGGAACGACACAAATACAATCAAATAGAATTCGAAACCTCTCTATTACGTCTAGCACAACGGCACAGCAAGAGCGTAAAATTTCTGGAACTAGCTTAGGAGTTATTCCTGGAAATGTTTATACCAATAATATTTTAACTTCTGCTGGTGGAGATATGACAAGCAACAGCAATAGCAATAACGATGTTGTTAATTGTCCGATGATGTATGTACAGGTAACCATTCCTTTTTTGCAAAGTTGTGTCAATTCAGTTGCTCAAATAGACTACTGTAATCATGGAACGGCAACAGCAATAAATTCTTACGTTGATATTGAGTTACCTGCGGAGTTATCATTGGATAGTGCTGAAATTCCCTATACAGTTCAAGGAGCTAATGTGTACCGCTTTCAACTTGGCAATATTCCTGTTGCTAATTGCAATCAATTTGAGCTTTATTTTACAACAACTTGTGATTCTAGTCTTATAGGAGATCAACATTGTATTCAAGCACATATTTATCCTGACACGCTTTGCAATAGTGTGCAAAATACGCCTTTGATAACTGTCAATGCTAATTGTAATGCAGCAGGAAAAACAACTTTTACTCTTAATAATCATGGTACTGAAGTTACATTAGATCAGTACATGCAATTAATTGTTATTGAGGATCACTTATTGGCAGGAGGCACACCTGCTGTTTATTTGGATGACACTTTGGAGCTTGAAAGTCAGGGTACTTTTGCTCGTGGCTTTACTGGAGGGCAACAACATTATGAACTCAAACTAACAGATGGACAAGGCAATCAATTGGTACACTCAAGAGTAAACAACTGTTATGCAGGCTCTCAAAATGTTGTTATCAATACATTCCACACACACCAACACTTGAATCAATTTGGAAATGGCGGTATATTGCCGTCTATTAGTCAAGGTTGCGCTATCAATGGAGAAGCAACGGCTCAGACCAACTCATCCTTTATTCCTGCCGCTAATTCATCGCCTAATTACAATAATAGTTCAACAACTAACAGTAATAATAATGGAAATACTTCCGATTTAGAACAATTAGAAGTAGCCGAAACAACTGTAAAAGTTTTCCCTAATCCATTTAATTACTATACAACAGTTGAAATAGAAGGTCCTATAGCTGACCGATTCATGTTTAGATTATATGATGCAACAGGCAAGATAGTCCGTATCATGGAAATTGAAGGTCAACGAACATTCCAAATTGAGCGAGAAAACTTATTGCAAGGTATGTATCTTTATCAAATAGAAGCTCAAGGCAAGTTTATCGACTCTGGAAAATTAATAATAAAATAAATAAAGGTTATACAAATAAAATCGCATTAAATTGATTATCAACAAGGTATACTTTCACCTGTTTTAATTCTAAAAAACTGATAATCAACTGCACAGCACTCAAGAAATAAAATAATAACAAGATAGAAAGTTGGTTATAAGTAGTTCGTTGCTACTTTTGTTCCTGCTAGTAGGGGTACTAGCAGGAATTTTTTATTTCAGTCCCTATTCAAATGATTTAATAAAGTTTCTCGGAGTAAATTCTCTTCGTTAAAAGCAATCTGAACTTCAATTGGCAATACATATATTAGCAGATTCTCTTGTGCTAAGTAAGCCTGATATGGCTTTAGTTTAGTTGCATCCTTTTCTGTTGTAATAATAAGTTGACTTGAACTTATTTTTTTGATTTTTTCAAGATCTTTTAGCGTATAATGATGGTGATCAGGAAATTTTAGTGCTTGAACCTCGGAAGCATAAGATGTAATATATTCTTCCAAATAATGAGTATTAGCAATTGCTGTTACCAAAGTAATTTTCTGGTTTTTCAATTGGTCTAACTCTACCAATTGTTGTTTATCAAACAATTGATACAAGGCTTGATACTTAAAATAAGAAAAGAAAACACGTTGAGAAGGCAATGGCTTTATAGCTTGAAGGAAGGCAACTTTTTGTGCCTGACTAATGATCGTAGGGCACTTGGTAATAATAATAATATCCGCCCGCTGATAACCACTTCTAAACTCTCTTAAACGCCCCATTGGCAGTACCCAATCTCTAAAAAAAGGTTGTTCAAATGTAGTCAACATAATCTGTAAGCTAGGCTGTATCGCCCAATGTTGAAAGGCGTCATCTAACAAAATACAATCAATTGCCTTGTTTTCTTTTAAGGCAGCTTCTACCCCTAACACTCGGCGCTCGGCCACTACCACTGTATTATTGGGAAAACGTTGTTTCAATTGCAAAGGCTCATCCCCTACCTCACTAGCAAGACTATTTGTTTCAACCAATCGAACTCCTGTTGTTTGTCTATGATAACCTCGACTAACAATTCCAGGCGTCAAAATGGGTTGTAGCATTTGAGTAAAATAAGCGACATGAGGACTTTTTCCTGTTCCGCCTACCGATAAGTTGCCCACATTAATCACAGGAATATCAAATGACTTTGCTTTTTTATTTCCGTACTGATAAAAGGCTCTGTGCAATCTAACTAAATTACCATACAACAACGAAAATGGATACAATATGTAACGCAATACATTCAAAATCGTTTATTTTTCTCTTTTGTTATCAATTGAATATAAAAAATAACAAGTACCTTGCAGTAGTAGTGCAACACACTATTGCATAACAAAGTAACAATAAAAAATGAGCTACTCCAACTTATGAAGTAGCTCGTATTTAAAATTATGTTTTTAATTCTTTCTGATACTTTAACTGTTGGTTTATACAGATGCAGCTTTTCGCTTGGCGCGCTTTTCTTTATAATAAGATTTGTTGGCAATATAAATTGTCTTTCTTACTTCACAATAAACCTTCGTTTGATCTTTGTTGGTCAAATAAGTTGTTTTTACAATTTCTATCTCTTGTTCCGTTTCTACTTTTTTCTTGATTGCTTCCACTTCGTCCAATGTGTATGTAAAACTAGCATAGATATTTTCTCTAGCAGGTATTTTGAAGAAAATTTCAGCAGCTTTATCCCACACAACATAGTTCTCATCCAATATATTCATTAACTGAACCATCGGAATAGGATCTACAGCAGAAAACATACTTCCACCAAAAATAGAATTGACATAGTTTTTGTTTTTATAACTAATTGGCAGTTCAATTTTAATTGTCATTAAGTCTGTAGATACCTCCAAAATCTTAGCCGTACTTCTTCGATACATAGGAGACCAGTTGAAACCATATTTAAATAAGGTGGACTTTCCAATATACTTGGAGCCAATTTTGGCAATTGATTGATAGATTGACATAGTATTGTGGTTGATTGATTAATTGTACTTTTTCAAATGAGCATCCATCGCTTTCCAAACCTCTTTAGGCTGGTCTTGTACCAACCAATGGCTAGCATCTAACTCAATGAGTTGGTACTCGCCTTTCATATACTGTTGAGTAGCTTCTACAGATTGACGGCCTAAAGCTTGGTCTTTGTTGCCCCAAATTAAGGTTGTTGGTATTTGAACTTCAGCAATATTCAAATTTTCTGAAATTTGAATCATTTTATTCCAATTCTTGCGATAATAGTGCAAACAAGTGGTCAAGGCTCTTTTTCCACTAAAAACAGCTTGATAAGCTGCCACTTGTTCAGGTGTTGATAGATACCAACACGATTCTTTTAACCGTTTAAAATCTTTGGCTTTTAGAACCGCTTCTGGCAAAAAACTTAATTGAAACAACCTAGCATACGAACTCATTTCTTTTTGTTTTTCGTCGTTCTTAACCGCATTACCTAATGCAGTTAGATGCGGAACCGATAAAGCCACCCAAGATTTGACGTGTTGAGGATACAAACCAACAATAGACCAGCCAATTGCAGAACCCCAATCGTGCCCCATAAGATGAAAATTTTCGATTCCTTTAGCTTTAGCAATTTCAATAATGTCTTTGGCGATCTTTTCAATCGCATAATTTTTAATTCCTTTTGGTCTTGCCTTAGGACTGTATCCTCTCATATCAGGAGCAATACAATAATAGCCTTGAAGATGCAAATGTTCCATCGTAGATTCCCACATATGAGAAGTTTCAGGAAACCCATGCAATAGAATGATAGCAGGACCATCAGAAGGAGTGCCAATTGTTCGACAGTTAAACTCAAAGTCATTGGCTTTTATTTGTTCTAATTTTATTTCTGTCGCCATTAGATGCAAAGAAAAACTGACAAAGAACAAGACCAATAAGATTTTATTCATAAGGTGATTTTTATTTTAGACAACCAAAAATTAACAAATGATTGTCAAGTATATACAAAAGTATTTTTCATTTCCACAAACAACAAAAGAAAGCCTAATAGGCTGCTAACTTAGTTAAGTTGTTCTGTAGCAATTTTTTTAAGTTCATCTGACCACAGAATAGAATAGTGTCCCAGATTATCCAGCTCAATTAAACGAGACTGATGAATTGCTTTGTGCGCAATTCTCGCAGAATCAATGGGAATCACTCGATCTGTTTTAGAATGTACGATTAGAGCATTTTTCACATGCTTTACCTTCGTTCCATAGTTATTGATATTCATATCATTAATTGGAATTCCCATATCCGATTCTACCAATTCAATTACTTTATTGACCGTTCGAGTCCCAACACCCAACGTTTTAGAAACCTGCTCTATACGATCTCTAAAATCATGAGGGGTCGTTACAGCCATCCATTGTTGGATTGGTATTTCGATATTGTTGCTCATTGCAATTATGCTGGTAACACTCCCAAAAGAATGGCTTATAATCGTGGTCGGCTTATATTGGTTCAAAAGATCCGTTGCCAATTCTGAGAACTCAAACATACTAGTATTGCCTTTTGAACTTCGACCATGCGAGGGACCATCAAAAGCAACTACATAGTATCCCTTTGACAACAAAATATCTACCATTGCCCCAAAATTACCTGCCTGCCCTTCCCAACCATGTATCAACAAAGCTGTTTTATCGTTAGGGTTTCCCCACATATACATTTGTATGTCAAATTGCTTGAATCGAATGCGCTCTTGTTTAGCTCGATCCAAAACTTCATCCTCAAAAGCACGCAACTTTTTGATTCTAGGGTTAGACATGAATTGATACACTTGTTTAGCCAAAACACTAGGAAACAAGGTATTCATTATTTTGAAATACATTTTTGATAACATCATGTTCTTTATTTTTTTGAAAGAAGTTCTAAAAAACAAGCCCTTCTATCAGTCAACAGATTACACTAACACAGGTTCTTGCTGAACAGCATTCCTTCTCCAATATTGGTTACGAGCATCAAAATTAGCTTGCTCTACAGGCAATACCACTTGTCCAAACAGTTCCATCAATTCTTCTGAATGAGTGCCCACTTTTTGATTTTTCAAGTTGACTTGGACAAAGCGTACCCACAAAAATGCTTTTAATTGTGTTCTATTTTTATTCCACATTCGTATTTCCACATCAAGGTGTTTCTCCGAAAAATTCATCAACTGAGAGTCCATATACAAATCTTCCATGGTAACAGCTGAGTTGATATAAGAAATTTGATTGGTGGCAACGACCCATCCAATACCTTTGTTTCTAGCCAAATCAAATAAATCCAAGCCATAGTGTTCTTGAATTTGATCTTCTCTAGCATTCATCATATAATCAATGTATTTTCCATTGTTGAGATGATTAAAAGGATCTGAATCTTGAAACCTAACCTTTGTTCTGCTACTGATTACCTTTTCTAATTTTTGCATAATCTTTCATTATCAATAATATACCGATCGGTATATTATTAGGTAAAAAAATATTTTTACTATGAATACTTCAATTCTAATTTTATCATTTTATCAATATGATTCATCATATCAACTACATAACTTTTGTCCCCTAAAGTCAAGGTCATAAAAATACCGCCTTGAATCATCGCAAACAAACGCTTACTATACTGTTCTGCATTTACTCCAGCTTTCATTTCACCTTGCTCAATTCCTTTTAGAATAATATTCGCCATACTTTGCTCTAATTTGCGAATAACATATTTTACTCTAGCCAATAAGCGTTCGTTTTGATTGTTGGCATCAACACCAATATTCAAAATTGGGCAGCCACCATTAGAATCTGTAAAATCTAAATAGTTTCTATAAAAATCGGTAATGGCAAACAGCTGGTTCAATGGAGATGTTTCGGCTTTAATTCGAGCAGAGACCTGCCCCATAATTAACCGAACATTGTAATTAAATGCCTCTATGGCTAATTCTTCTTTGTCTTTAAAATTACCATAAATAGCTCCCTTAGTCAACCCTACTGCATCTGTAATTGCTTTCATACTCGTTCCCATATATCCATGTTTATTGAATATAGGAGCTACTTTTTTGAGAATATACAAGCTTGTTTCAGCAGATTTTCTAGCCATTTTTTCTATTTTCTTAATATGATTTGAATACAAAGATACAAAAATATACCAAACGGTATAATTTTAAAAGCATAAAAAAATACCGATTGGTATATTTTTATAAACAATACTCTATGCACCTCCAGACATTTAGAACTTCGTCCAAATTTGTTTGCCCCCTGGAGCATTGGGATGTTTGGCGTTAATTATTTTGAGTTGACTGGCTGATTCTACTTCTATAAATGCTTTCCAAAGTGTACCATCAGCACTCAAATCCAAGAACTGAAAATCACCGGACTCTGCTATTGCTGTAATATTTCTCCATTTCAATTCTTGCAAACGAAAATTGCTATTAGGAGGCACAGAAGTGATCACAGCACTATCTCCTTTTGCTATATGTATGGTCATGCTATCTGACCGAGCATCCGTACTACTCACTCGCAACCAATTGCCTACGAGGATTTCTACCCCATGCTCAGGTGTTGCTTTTTCACAAGCCATGAACAACCAACAAAATACAATCCCTATAAAATATCTTTTTTTCATTTTATACTCTTTGTTTTACTTATTTCACTTCACACAAAAACACATCACCTTAATTACGAACAATACACACAAAGCGTTTGGGCTAACTTTTATTAAATATCTTCTTTCGATAACTTAACATAGTAAGTCATGGCCTCTTCCAAGTTAGCTTCTTTTATAAATTCCATCTGTTCATAATCGACACGCCCACCTGCTTGAATATCCATCAATTGCAATCCTGTTCCTTCCAGCAAAAGTTGAAAATCTACAGGAGTATAACAACGTAAAAATTGACGAACGACCGTATTAGGGTCATCCTTACGCCACCAACTATCTACCAATCGAGCCTCCAAAACATCAAAATTATATTGCCGAAAACAAGCTCCTAAATCCATTGTCCTACCATTGGCAATCCCAGCCCAATACCAAGTTGCCCCTACCTCGATAATAATACTCCCATTAGGCTTTAACCAAGCTGCCATTCGTCTTAGTAAATTTCTTTGATCTTCATCCGTTCCTATCCCAAAACTATCAAAATAGCAAATCAAATCAAATTGTTCTTTGTAAGCAAATGTATAAAAATCGCCTTGTTGAATAGCAATTTCCACCTTCATTTGATGACTTAACTTTTGAGCATGCCACACCGATTCTTCCAACAACTCAATCATACTCACCTCATGCCCTAATTCTGCCAAAGCAATTGCTGTTTGCCCCCCTCCTGCTCCCAGCTCTAAAACTTTTTTAGCACTTGAGTCTGTCATTTTATTGAGCAACAACGCCCGTTCTCTATGACTTTCTTCAACAGGTCCCAGATACACACCAAACCATTCGTTTTGCGCCTCATAAAAGGTTTTCACCCAATCCATTTCTTATTAATTTTTATCATCTATAATCAAATGTTCTGATAAATCTTTATCTATCAATTGTATCTTTTGTATATTTATATAACAAGCAAATAAGACAGTCGTACACGTTAATAATACCCAATACCCCCAGTCAAACATCCTTAAGCTTGCCATTGAAAAACCACGATCATATAATGCATAAAGTGGCAATAAATACACCACACTTCCAACGCCAAAGAGAAAATAATTGATCATTCGTTGGCGAGTGGAATAATAGCGTTTCTTAATGGTATATTTATAAAATGCATAGCCCATAATAGGCAACCAAAATAAAGTACTAAATACTAAGGTTATGATGATCATCACATCTATTGGCGCACGTCTTCTTTCTAAGTAATAAAACTCAAAAATTTTCCAATAAACTTCTGTCCGATTATGCCCCTCTAAAAATGGACACAAAAAAGTTCCTACTCCTATAACAAACGTAATCCAAAAACTCTTTTTTATCCGTTCAATTTTTTTATCCTCATCCATTTTTTAATCTGTTAAACCAATCTACCAAGCCTTTTCAAAAATTAATCGTTCGCCAAGGTAACCTTTTATACATTTTGAAAAACACCCCAAAATGGTTATTGTGACCACTCTTATCTCCACAAAAAGTGGTCTAAAAAACTCTCTTTTACAGATTATTCGCAATATCTTTTAAAACCACTACTAAAAACAGATTACCTAAAAAGCATATCATCCTAATTATCAACAAGATGCTTTCTTCTATTTTTTATAGAACCCGAAGACTCACGAAGTAAAAACTAAAAAACTAAGCTTGCCGAGTAGCCTTCACGAAGCTAATCAACGGAGTATTATTATTTTATACAAGCACTTTATTAGCCAACTACATTACTAGTATAGGCTATTTCAGTAGTGCTGTTCAGTTGATAATCAGTCTTATACAATCAAACCTCACAAAATTTTAACAATCTAATTATCAACTTAATACAAGGTACTTTTTTAAGTTTCCTGTTAAAAAACATAAAAATTAGCACACTATTCACTAAAGTAAAATAGCAAAAATCCCTAACTTTGAGGCACAACAAAACAGATAGACTCATATTTTGACCACTTGAAAAAAATACACTTATGTTATCAGGTATTAGACATGCTCATTCAGGGCTTCGATGGATTGTTCTTATTTTGCTACTTCTAGCCATTGCCAATGCTTTTAGTGGCTGGCGCAGTAAAAAATCTTATACTGACAAAGACAAAAAGATCCATCTTTTTGCCATGATTTTTGTTCACATCCAAGTACTTATTGGTTTTATATCTTATTATTTAAATTTAGGTGGCAAAGTCAACTTTGGAGCCATTAAAGAAAGCTCAATGATTCGATTTTTTACAGTCGAACATATGACCATGATGCTAATTGCCATGATTGTTATTACAATTGGGTTTAGCCGTTCTAAGAAAATAAAAGAAACCCCATTACGTTTTAGACTTGTTTTTATGACCTATTTAATTGGCTTGGTGCTCATTTTAGCTGGTATTCCTTGGCCATTTAGAGCAGCACTAGGTGCTGGTTGGTTCTAATTTGACTCCATTTTTTCTCTTCTAATTGCTACAACGGCAATTAGAAGAGGATTTAACGATATATCAATGGCTATACTAATCAATAAGTTATCTCTCTTTTTATTTGTTTTACTTTTTATAATCAGCTGCTCTCCTAAGCCTACCCAAACCCTAGATGAGCTTTATGAGAAAACGATTTTCACAACAGACACATCAAAAACTAAAGTAAAAACAGGCGACAAAGTTACTATTTATTACTGCCTCAAAAATAAAGATAAAGTCATTGCTAGTTCTGATGATGCCATTGAACCTTCTGTTATCACAATACCCCCAAACGAAAGTCTAGATAAATTCCAATATCCACTTACTTGGTTAGGATTAGGAGATAGTTGTGTCGCAACAATTGATGCTGCCGATGCAAAACTAGAATTATCTGCCTACAAAGAGCATTTTAATGCTGGAGACAAGGCAACATTTATATATAAAGTATTGAAGATTAACTAATTTTATGCGCCCCACCTTCTTTTTTCTATTATCAATTTTATTTATACTCAACAGCTGCCAACCCACCATTTGGCGCAAGCAAATCAAAGGCTTAAAGCCTTATAACAAACATGAATTTTGGTATGAAAAAGTTCCCAAAACATCCACTAATCGCCTTCCCAAAGTAGGTGAAGAAGTTCGAATTGACTATACCTTAAGAAAAGGAGATAAAATTTTAGATCATTCCTATGATAATGTTTATCCTGTTTTAGTACAAATTCCAGAAGAACGTTACGACAACTTTTTCACCAAAGCACTCAAATTGATGGCAGAAGGAGACAGCCTTCGATTGTTAATCCCTGCGGCAGAGGTTCCAGAGTTATTAGGTCAGTATGTATTAGAATTTGAAGAAGAAGATTTGGTTACATTTACTTATAAGATGCACCAAATTAAAAGCCAAGCTGATCTTCAAGCAGAAATTTTAGCAGAACAAGTTTACTTAGATTCTGTTCGTTTGAAAATTCCAGAGTTAATTGCTCAATTTGACAAAAAAGAACTCCCTAATTTACAGACAACGCCATCGGGTTTGTCCTATCTAATTTTTGAAAATGGAACAGGACCTAAAGCAGCTTTGGGCGATGCGGTTAGTGTTCATTATATTTGTTTTTCTAATACAGGAAAAATTGTTGACGATTCTTATACCAATATGGTTCCTTTGTCTTTTATTGTTGGAAGTCAATCTTTGATTGAAGGTTGGTCAGAAGGAACAACTTTATTAAGCCAAGGCGGAAAAGCAGTCTTGTTTATCCCTCCTAACTTGGCTTATGGTACTCAAGGCAATGGCGATGCCATTGCTCCCAACTCTTGGGTTATCTTTTTTATCGAGTTAATGGATGTTCAAAAAAAATAAAACTACTACCAAAATGAGATACTTACTTTTGCTACTCGTATTATTCGCATTTACAGCCTGTAATACAGAAAGAAACAATCAACGCGAGATAATTACAGGAATGGAAGCTGCTGTAGCTAAAAATACGGAAGATAAGTTTTTGCGTCCTTTGATTGCCAATTACCTCCAATATTACAAAGATTTTAAAGAAGATGAAATGGCACCTATTTATCTTTATCGTTGTGCTGTTTTGTACTATAGACTTCATAATCATGGAGAGGCATCCAAACATTTGGAAACGATTTTGAGAGAGTATCCCGAAACGCCTATTTTGGAAGATACCTATCTTTTTTTGGCAATGATTCAAGCCAGTCCTGTGGGAAGAAAATCTCGTGCCGAAGAAATATACAAGGAATATTTAGAAAAATATCCACAAGGTAAAGGTATTGCCGAAGCCAATTATTTTTTTCGACCAGAGAATGAGAAATTACAAGATCGAATTGACGAAGTATTAAAAGAAATTAACAGCCTTCCAAGAGGTGCTAGTCCTAGCGAAACGGTCTTAAAAAAATTGATGTTTTTATATGCTAATTTTGTTAAAAGCAATCCAGATAGTCCTCTATCGCCTACGTATTGCTTACAAGGGGCTCGGTTAGCTGTTCGCTTAGAGGAGCATTTGATTGCAATACAGTTTTTAGACAAGATCTATACAAGTTACCCTAAATTTGAACAATACGCTGATGCAATGTTGATGTTAGCCGTTGAATACGATACCAACATTACGCTTTATCTTCGCAAAAACAAGGTTGTTTCCTCTCCTTTAAATGATAATATTACAGCTGCCAAATTAAAAAATATGGATGTAATTGCAGAAGGGGGGAAATTATATAAAGAAATTATTGAGCGTTTCCCCAATTATGAAGTTGCGGAATCTGCTCGAAGTGGCTTAAAAAATCTAGGAAAAGAAACGGAAGCTGTTGTCGAAGAATTTATTCGAGTTCAAGACTCTATTCAAAATGCTACACTAAGCCCACAGTAAAATAAGAAGGCTGTTGAAGCACCTCGCTCCAACAGCCTTTTGTTATTTATTCGATACAACGTATGTTTATTTAAAACAGTATTGATTAGCCTCCAACAATTGATCTGCAATTGTTCGACGCAATTCTTTAGTATTCAAAAACTCATGCTTGGTAAAACGCTTAATTCCTAGCATAATCATACGCTTGGTGTCTCCATCCGCCCAAGCAGCAACTGCATTTTTAGCATGAATGCCACAACGTTCAATCGCATCGTTCACATACAATTGAGTCATTGCTATTTCTGACTTACAAGCTTCCTCTCCTCGAACACTGCATGCTTTTAGCGTTGCTAAAATAGCTGATTCACAGACATAAATTTCAGACATAATATCTGCTAAATTCATTAAGATTTCTTGCTCATCTTGTAATGCTTGCATTAATTTCTGAATGGTAGCTCCTGCTACTGCCAAAAATAGTTTTTTCAAGTTGGCAACATATTTTTTCTCATCTGCTAACAAACCACTTGCCATATCTCCCATTGAAGGCATTCCTGTCAATTCTTTTTGAACAGCCATAGCAGGAGTCATCATATCCATTTCTCCTTTTAGAACACGTTTCATCAACATATCCACTGTCAACATACGATTGATTTCGTTGGTACCTTCAAAAATACGATTGATACGAGCATCACGATAAGCACCAGCCATATGCATTTCTTCTGAATAGCCCATTCCACCATGAATCTGTAAACCTTCGTCTGCACAATAATCCAAGCATTCTGAACCATATACTTTCAAGATAGCACACTCGATAGCGTATTCTTCTGCTGCTCCCAACAAAGCATCTGCTAGAGGTTTTCCTTCTTCTGTCAACTTATGCTCCATTCGAGAAATATCTCTTCCTGCGCGATGCATTGCTGATTCTACAGCGTAAATACGAGTTGCTTGCTCTCCTAATTTGTATTTAATTGCTCCAAATTGACCAATATTTTTGCCAAATTGTTTGCGCTCATTAGCATATTGAATAGATAAAGTACTCAATGTTTTAGAAGCACCTAAAACGCCCGCACACAATTTGATACGACCAATATTCAAGATATTAAAAGCAATTTTGTGCCCTTTTCCTATTTCTCCCAACAAGTTTTCTACAGGAACTTTTACATTCTCGAAGAATACTTGACGAGTAGAAGAACCTTTAATTCCTAGCTTTTGCTCTTCTGCTCCTAAAGAAACACCTTCCCAGTCTTTTTCTATAATAAACCCTGTAAATTTATCTCCGTCTACTTGTGCAAATACGGTAAATACATCTGCAAATCCAGCATTTGTAATCCACATTTTTTGACCATTTACAATGTAGTGCTTTCCATCTTCAGACAATACCGCCTGAGTTTTGGCAGACAAAGCATCTGAACCAGATGTTGGCTCTGTCAAACAATAGGCAGCAAACTTATCTCCTGCAATGCAAGGTGGCAAATACTTTTGCTTCTGAGCCTCTGTACCAAAATACAAGATTGGCAACATTCCAATCCCTGTATGTGCTCCATGCGACAAGGAGAAAGAACGCGTAGGTGCCAAAGCTGCGGTCAAAGCCATGTTGGTCTCAAAGTTTTGCATAAACCCTCCATATTCCTCAGGAAATGAAGTTCCCAACAATCCCAAGTCACCAGCTTCTTTTAGTAGCTTTTTGGTCAACTCCAAATCTAATTTTTCAATTTGATCTGCAACAGGAAGTACCTTTTTATTCACAAACTCATTGGCCATTCCTAAGACCATATTCTGCTCTTCTGTCAAATCTTCTACTATAAATACACTGGAGGGATCTGTCTCTGTTATCAAGAACTCACCACCTTTCAATAGCTTTTGCTCTGTGTCCATCATCATAATTTTAATTGATTTAATTGTTTTGATGTATAATTGATTAACTTTTTGGTTAAATTTTCTTTCAAAGAAACGAACAAAACTAGTAAAATGTTCCGTAAAAAGAAATTTTCTTCTAAACTTTCAGTAAGTTTTGAAAATAAAATTTCTTTAACATTTTGCTAAAGCATTGTTAATATTTCCATTCGCTCCATTCAAACAGCAACGTAGTTCCTCTTTTCAACTCTATTTTATTACCATTCACAGGTTGCTCTTGAACTAATTTTGAGCGTTCGATGTTGGTAGCGATGAACAACAAAGTACATCAATAGCTTTGTACGACAACCATATACTTATACCATTCTCTATTGTTTTTTTTTATACCTTTGAGGCTTTTAAGCCAGTAGGCAAAAAATAATAATCCTCCATCTATTTGATAGATAGTCTATCAAATTATATCAACAATCATCAAAAATTATACTTATTCACAAATAACCTTATGTTAGTAGATACACACGCACATTTATACGCCTCTCAATTCAAAGATGATCGAGCAGAAATGATTCAACGTGCTTTTGATAATGGCATTGAGCATTTATTTTTACCCAATATAGACGCTCAATCTATCGACGGTATGCTAGCTTTAGAAAAAGCTTATCCCAATCAATGCCACGCTATGATGGGCTTACATCCTTGCTCTGTCGATGCTGATTATAAAAAAACACTCGCCATGATGGAAGAATGGTTCGACAAACGTCCTTTCTGTGCTGTTGGTGAAATTGGTTTGGATTATTACTGGAGTAAAGAGTTTGTTGCTGAACAAAAAGATGCATTTCGCACTCAATGTCGTTGGGCAAAAGAACTAGATATTCCTATTGTCATTCATGCCCGCGATTCGCTAGACGATTTAATTCAAATTGTAAGAGAAGAAAAAACCGCTAATTTTAGAGGTATTTTTCACTGTTTTGGAGGAAGTCTCGAACAAGCAAACCAAATCATTGAATTAGGTTTTTTAATGGGTCTAGGAGGTGTTTTAACTTTTAAAAAGGCAAACTTAGGTGCCGTTGTTGAACACATTGATCTAAAACACTTAGTTTTGGAAACGGATGCTCCTTATCTGACTCCAACTCCTTATCGTGGCAAGCGAAATGAAAGTGCTTATATTAAGATTATTGCCGAAAAACTAGCAGAAGTCAAAGGAATCTCCGTAGAAGAAGTCGGCAAGGTAACCAGTGCTACAGCCCTAGAACTGTTTGGTGTTCAATGATTGTTCTAACACTCATATACTTCTCTGAAAAATAAACGGAATAATATTAATGTTGAATGGTATCCAATAGTACCATTCAACATTAAGTATTTCTCAATTTTTGAATCCTTAAATCCTAACGACGGCGACCTCCCGAATACTCCATGGCTTCTCCTTTGCCAAATCCATAGCTAAATCCAAGCGTTATAAAACGTCCACGTTGTCCAAAACTATAGATATAAAAATCCTCTTGTTCTATTTCTGTTTCTCGAACACGAGTCGCAAAAAGATCTCGCACGCTCAAACTTATAACAGCTTTTCCTTTCAACAACTTTTTGCGAACGCCTAGATTCAAAGCAAAACTCTGCCCTACTGTACTTTGTACGGTTTTATATTTAGAACGGTAATCTCCCATCAGTTCAAAATCAATATCATAAGGCAATTGAAATTTCGTTGTTAATTTCGTTGACCACTGGTCTGCCTTAAAATCAAACTCTGCGGTACCAAAGGTTCCTTGACGGCTAAAATAGTTATAATTAAAATCACCATTAATCGTTAACCATTTCAATGGTGTATACTTCGCATTAAACTCTACTCCTGTCGCATTTCGTTGACCAATATTCATTGGCATAAATGTATTAACATTGTTCTCAAAAGTAGATACTCGTTCAATGACAGCTGTTGTATAACGATGGTAGACACTCAAATTCAAAGAGAGTTTATCTAGAATATAAATTCCTGTCAGTTCATACGAGTCTGTAAATTCTGGTAATAAATCAGGATTTCCAGAACGTATCGTAAAGTTATTTCGAATATTAAAGAAAGGGTTCAAATCCCATAACCTAGGTCTGAATATTCGGCGAGAATACCCCGCCTGCATAGAGAAACGTTCGTTAATTTTGTAAGAGGCATGGGCACTAGGAAACAGGTTGGTGTAATTTTGATTGTTCGCCTCGTTGGTATTCACCAAAAAGGTTCGTAGGTCGGTATTTTCTACTCTCAAACCTATTTTAACGCCCCATTTTTTATCTTCATAAGAGCCCGTTCCATAAAATGCCAATACTTTTTGATCGTATTCAAATACATTCGTTAGTCCTTGGTTCAGTACCCAGTTGTCATTAATCAGATCAGAAACAGCATAGTCATTGCTAATATCCATGATAACATATTGACTTCCCAACTCCATCTTAACTTTCTTACCAAAAGGCTTTACATAATCTGCCTGAAACGTATATCGTGCCTCTTTAAAAGCTGTATTGGTTTGTTGATAGTTATTCTCTAAATTTCCTGATGTGGTAATATTTTCAAACTCTGAATTTTGCGCTTTACTAAAGAAATTACCCAAAGCACTAATTTGTAGGGTATGTTCCTTGTTGTCTTTAAACTCCCCTTTATAAATCAATTCATATTGCCCTTTGGGATTGGTTGCCCCTGTCGTTTCTTTTCGATACCACTCTGCTACTGTAAAGTCATTGTTGTCTATCTCTTTAAAATTTGTTTGAGAGGGTTGGCTTTCTATTTCGTAAGCAAAGTTTCCTGATAAGGTTAGCACATTACGATCATTAATATGATAATCTGCTCCTAACAAAACATTAAAAAAAGTTTCGTTCCTATATTCCACTCCATCGCTCAAAATACTTGTTCCAGTAACTAAGTTTCGATTGATATTCTCATTATTTCTTGGCAAGGAACGATACCCTGCTCCTATTTGACTAAATAAATTAAATTTCTCTGTTCGTTGATTTAAACTAAACCCGATGCTATGGTTATGAGGATACCCCGTGTTTAAAGAAATGGAGCCGTTTACCCCCTTTCGCTCTTCTTTTTTTAGAACAATATTGATAATGCCAGCCGTTCCTTCAGCATCGTACTTAGCCGATGGATTGGTCACAACCTCTATTTTTTCAACCATATCAGCAGTGATTGTCCCCAAAGCATTGCTCTCATCGCTTGCCAAAATAGATGGTTTACCATTAATCAATATTTGTACCCCACTCGTTCCTCTCAAACTAACTTGCCCCTCAATATTCACATCGACAGAAGGCACATTATTTAATAACTCCAAGGCGCTTGCTCCCGTACTACTCAAATCCTTGCCAACATTAAATACTTTTTTATCCAACTTGAACTCCATTTGAGATTTTTCTGCACGCACAACCACATCTTCCAACACCTCTCCATCTTCTGAGAGTTCGATTGTTCCAACATCTATTTGATTTCCTTCTAGAGATAGGTTGCTTATTTTTTGCGTTTTGAATCCTATAAAGCTAATTTCGATGTAAAAATTATTAGAGTCTACTTCTAATTCAAAACTCCCATCTTCTTTTGTTGTTGTTCCTGTTATGAGTTGTTTCGTTTGCTGGTTTGCCACCATAATCGTCGCAAACTCGACGGGCTGTTGGCCACTTTTTTCGATGACTTTGCCAAATACTTTTAATGGCTTGGATTTTTGAGCCCATGCATTCTGCTCAAAAGCAAAAAACAGCACCATACAAAGTGTGAAACTAATGATCGTTTTCATTGTAACGAATTGTTTTAGATAAATTTATAGTGTTTAAAAGAGCAACTACCTAATCCCATAATCTTGTCATTTACTTTATCGATATCTTTGGTTTTTAGTGCTGCTTTACAAAGAACGAAGGATAATTCTAAAAAAGAAAATGAATTCTTTGAACAGCATTTTTAATTGGACAAACAACATTCTTAACTCATATTAGGGTAACTCCCTCCGTTGAACCACAAAAAACTGTCGTTTACCTGATTTGTGTTGAAATCACGCAAAAAAAAGTTGTTATTTGACATTGGTAATTCGATTATGCCAGATCATAAAATCGTTGCTTAGTCCTAAAACAGAATCATAACAACTAAAAAGTTAGTACACTACTAATGAAAGCGTATTTAGAAAAAATAGCCCCTTTTTTCAAAGAATTTATTTTCCAAACCATCCTAACTTTTTTGGTATTTATCTTCTATGCTATTGATCGAAAAAACCCTCAAATAGAAGCCTACGAAATTGCCTTTTTTTTGAGTTTGGCAACTTCTGCATTTCTAATTAACTACATCTTACTTCCCTGTTTTTTTTATGCAAAGAAGTATTTTCATTTTGTTGTAGGTTTAGGAATTGTCATTTTAGCCGCTGTATTGATGGAAGAACTCGTATTGGAGAAAATTTATTTTCCAGATACAAGAGGGCACCGATTTTCTAGTATTTTCTATACCTCAATCGGAATTTTGCCTGTTGTAACGATTCTAGTAGGGTTTAAATTTTGTTGGGATTTGATCGAACAGCAGCAACAACTAGAGCACCTAAAGGCGATTGTACAAGAAAGCGAATTGCAATATTTAAATTCTCAAATCAACCCTCATTTCTTATTTAACAACCTCAATAATTTATATGCTCACGCCATTGAAGAATCGCCTCAAACCCCTGAAATAATTTTAGATTTATCCGCTACACTGCGTTATATGCTGTACGACTGCAAGGCTACCTCAGTCCCATTAAAAAAAGAAATCGAACATCTAGAAAACTTTATTCGCATCAGCAAATTGCAAATTGAAGATAGAGGTCATATTCAATTCCACTACCCTGACTTAGCGCAATATTATGAGATTGCACCTTTAATCTTGATTGTTTTTGTTGAAAATGCCTTTAAACATAGTACTGCTAGTCAAGTGGCACAAATTACAATTAATGTTCAATTAGAAATCACTGCATCTGGATACTTAGAATTCACATGCACCAATTCTTTTGACAAACAATCCAATACAAAAAATTTATCGCATGGAATTGGTTTAGCTAACGTCAGAAAAAGACTACAATTACTCTATCCACAAAGCCATCAATTGGACATTCAAGAAAATGGGCAAATGTATCAAGTCTTTTTGTCCTTGCAATTGAAAAGCAAGCGCCCAGTACCCTAAGTTTTGTACAACTGATTAAGGAATGTTTCTTTGTAAGCTCTACCAATAGGAACTTTAGCTCCTCCTATCAGGTAAGCACAATTGCCAGATATTTTCTCAATATGCGCGGTATTAACGACAAAAGACTTTTGTATCCGTACAAATTGCTGGTTGTCCAAACATTCTTCCCAATAACGCAACGGTTCTGAAGATAGATATTTTTTCTGCGCCAAAAATAGCTCTGTATAATCTCCGTCAGATTTTATATATAAAATATCATTCACCTGAATCTTGATGTGATCGTATCCCGATTTTATAAATAAGGCATCTGGGAAAGTAGTTCTTTTTTCTGAATTAGAGGGGGGGATACTCTGAGGAATCTTGGCAATTGCCTTAACAAAACGTTGAAAAGAAAATGGCTTTAATAAATAATCTACAACACTCCATTCATAGCTTTCTAGCGCATAATCGGGAAATGCTGTCGTCAATATAATATGTGGCGGATTCGTGATTGTTTCTAAAAAATCAAGACCTGATATTTTAGGCAAGTGAATATCTAAAAAGATAACATCAACAGAGTTGGTTTGAAGAAAATTGATGGCTTCAATTCCATTCGAAAAAGTAGCGTCTAGTGTTAAAGCACCTACTTCACTGATGTACTTTTTCAAGATTCGCTGAGCAGGTGGTTGATCTTCTATTATAATACAATTCATTGTTCTATTGATAAGGAAAGTAAAAACAGAAAACAAAGTTTGTTCTCCTATTGTTCCAATTTCATAGCCTCATTGGCTCTAAAAAAGCTATATATCATTAATTATCAAAATAATCTTCTACAAATTAAATTATTCTTATAATGAAAGTACTTAATTTCCTCTTAATTGATTTGCCCCCTAGAAGCAAGGATGCAGGCTTACTTTTTTTACGTCTTATTATTGGTGGCGGAATGCTCTTTGGGCATGGAATTGGCAAGATGAAAATGCTCTTTGGAGGTGGAGCAATCTCTTTTCCTGATCCATTAGGAATGGGCGTTGAAATCTCTTTATTTTTAGCTGTTTTTGCGGAAGTACTCTGTTCTATTCTTATAATGCTAGGTTTATTTACTCGAGCAGCCCTAGTTCCGTTAATTTTTACAATGTTTGTTGCTTTATTTCTGGTTCATTTGTCAGACCCATTTCCAAAGCAAGAAAAAGCCATTCTGTATGGAGCGACTTATATTGCTTTATTTCTGCTTGGACCTGGACGTTATGCCTTGGACGAGCAACTAAAAAAGCGAATTGGAAAAAGATAATTTTTTTTGCAATTCGCTCAATCAGTTCTTAAGTTCAATGCTTATTTAAAAGCCCCTACTCTATAAGGGGCTGCCCTTATTCTCTTAATCGAGGATCAAGTGCTTCTGTTAAACCTTCTCCTATTAAATTGAAAATGGTTACCGTTATAAAAATGGCAAACCCTGGAAAAATTGCCAACCACCAAGCAGAGAATTTATCTCTTGATAGTTGTAATAATGATCCCCAAGTAACTT
This sequence comes from Aureispira sp. CCB-QB1, assembly GCF_000724545.1. Classification (GTDB taxonomy): domain Bacteria; phylum Bacteroidota; class Bacteroidia; order Chitinophagales; family Saprospiraceae; genus Aureispira. The sequence goes on from NZ_JHBV01000030.1 coordinate 301,965, forward strand.
GATCATCTGGGATTCCTACTCCAATAAACGATAGAAAGGCTTCTGTTAGAATAGCCGTGGCTACTCCAAAAGCAATGGCAATCAAAACAGGTGCTAAAGCATTTGGCAAAGCATGGCGCCATATAATTCTAAACTCACTATATCCAAAAGCTTGAGCAGCTTCAATATATTCCAAACGTCGAATTCGAAGCAATTCTGCTCGAATAAATTTTGCGATACCTGTCCAACTTACAGTTCCAATAATAACCATAACAAATAGCACAGAAGGTTTTTCTATAATAGCAACGATGGCTAAAATTAAAATCAACAATGGAATCGAGTTTACTATTTCTATAAAACGCATCACAATAATATCTAAAGCAACCGTAACCTTTTTACCCAAGAAAGGAATTCGTTTTAGTGGTATTGCTAACAAATTCGCCAAAGATAACAAACCGATAAACCACGCAAATATAACGCCTAAACCGCTTAGTAAGCGCCCTTCTCCAATCAAATCAGCGATGACATAACCATTTGTAATAAATGCATAAAAAACAGCTAATATAAAACCAATTATATTCAAGGCAATTCTAATCCTAGAAACCTTCAAACGCTCATCACCAAAATACCCCGAAATAGCGCCAAAAAACAATCCAATCAATGTTGCTATAGACATCGCAACCAAACCAACCAACATAGCAGTTCTAGTTCCATGAATCATTCCTGCTGCTACATCTTGTCCAATTCGTTCTGTTCCCAAATAGTGCCAACCTCGGTTTGTCCCCTCCTCAAAATTTTGCTCTCCAAATGGGCTTTTGAATTTATTATTTTGAGCATCTCTGGTTGTTGCAGAGTAAGTAATTGGAGGAAAGATAGCGTAGTCATAGTCCTGCTCTAACCATTTGGTCGAGATAAATTTTTCGTCCCATGTGGACAAACCTAAATCAACTAAGTATTGATGAAAAATAGGAAAGTGGGTCTCTCCATCTAGTTCACAATAAAATGGACGTTCGTTCGCTATAAAATCAGCAGAAATGGCTATAAACAATATCACATAAAAAACACGTAACGACCATACAGCCAACCTATTTTTGAAAAACTGTTTTCGAACAATTGCCCAATAGCTTCTATCTTCCGACTCTTCAATCGCCTTAGCTATTATATCCGTTCTTTTTTTATTTAGAAAAAACATACTTATTTATTTAAAAGATACACGTGGGTCCACAATAGCATATAAAATATCTGCAATCAAATTACCAATCATGGTCAGTATGGCGGCAAACATTACAATTGTAAACACAACAGGCCAATCTCTTGATGTAATAGACATCAATACTAGTTGTCCCATTCCTGGTATGGCATAAATCAACTCGATGGCAATAGACCCCGACAATGCTCTTGGAAAAACCGAACTAAACAACGTAATAATTGGGAATAAAGAATTTCTAAAAGCGTGTTTCCAAACTACTTTTCGTTCGCTCAATCCTTTGGCTCTTGCCGTACGAATATAATCTTGGCGAATAACGCCCAGCATAGAGCCTCTCATTTGACGTGATAAATAAGCAAACGAACCATACGTGATGCAGAAAATTGGCAGGGCAAGGTGGTGTGCTGCATCCCAAAATTTCATCCATGTAGTAGCATTAGGATCTTCTACCAAATCCAAATCTTGAGCCCCACTAGTCGGAAACCAATCTAATAACTCGCTGTATTCTGCGGTAGTAAAGAAAACTAATAAAATCGTCCCAATCCAAAAACTTGGCAAGGAATACAGAATGAACAACACCGCTGTATTAATGTTATCAATCACCTTTTTTCCTTTTAGTTTCCACAAAGCACTCTTAACCCCCAAAGGGATAGAAATCAAATAGGAAATTAAGATGGCAAAAAAGTTCATGATCAAAGTCCAATACAAAGCATCCTTCATTTTGAGTGACACCTGCTTTCGATCAATATAAGAAAGCCCAAAATCACCTCTTAAAAATCCTTTACTAGCATATCTAGTCAAATTGGCAGACAAACTATCTCGTTCAGAAGACAAGACATTCAAAGATGCCTTTAAAGCTTCCTGATCCTGTAAGTATTGTTCAATTTGTAGTTCATTGGTTGCAAACACTTGACGCAAACTATCTGGATTGGCATTCGTCGTCGCACTATCTAATTCTTGCTGAATCGTATAATTTCGACCTCTCAGCTTACTAATAGAGTTATTTAGACGTCTTTTTTGAGGCACTAAATCTGTAATTTCAGTAGACAATTCCTCTATTCTATAATGGCTAGAACTATCTACTTTGCTAAACCAAGGATAATCGCCAAACATCCAAGTGTGATATTGAGAGTTGAGACCATACCATCGAACCGCAGGAAGATACAATTGTAATCTAGTGGGATTGTTTTTTAGATAGTTATATTTATCAATCAAACTATTCCAATCTTCTCGAATAGATTCCATGCCATTGTTTGGGGTTGCCAAAGAATCTTTTAGTAAATTCAGTTTAAACTGAATGGCACCATCTTCATACTCATTAAACAAATCATTAATACAGTTTCTTGCTGTACGTTGTGTAGAATATCGAGCATCTTCAACATCTGCAGATTTGTAATGGATAGCTTTTAACGTTTCGTAATAATCCATTACAGCTGCCGAATTTCCATATTCATCAATCAATCGACTAATGGTTTCTCGATGGTTTCGTTTGTTGATCGTGTATAAATCGGTAGGATAAGCCGCAGAAGTAAACAAGAAATAAAAAGCAGGCTTGTCCAAGCCCAAACTTGCCGCCACCTGTGCATATGCTTTTTCTCCGTTAACCAAATCAGATCGTTGTCCAACGCCATTGCTATCATTTCCTCCCATTACAACCAACACAGGGTCACCTGGCGCCATTTTACTTAAACCAAAAATAAGTAGAGAAATGACAAAAAAGGTTGGAATAAAAATCAATATACGTTTAATGATATATTGAAACATTGTTTCTTATTATGTGTGTATTAGCCTATAAAATTTACGATGATTTTGGTTGTTCCAAACAACCTTTTAGACTCCTATTATTTTTCCATAGAGTCTATTTCTCCTAAGAGCCTTCAAAAATAGAGAATCCTTTTGTATTTAAGGAACTTTGTTTGAACGATTTTAAAGAAAGTTGTTTGTCTTACGCCCTATGACGAGAATTCTCCTTCTTTCTGTCTTCCTTTAGAATCTATCCTTGAGATGCCCCTTTTTTTAGTACCAACAAAGGGATAATCGTCTCAAAAGCCATCTTTTGAGCTTTGCTATATTGTAGTATCTTTTGAAATGTATTTCGAACAGACGCAACTGTGACTAGCAAGTGAAGGTTATTATTATACGAAAAAGCATGCAAAGCAGACGCATAATCCTCTATCACCACATGGTTTTCGCCTTCAACATCGTCATACTTTCCTTGTGGTAAATGAGTTACGTATAATTTAGCTTTAAAAGCTGCGGCAATTTCTTTTACTCTAGGATATACCGCTTGCCAAGCTGGGTTGACAGGAGTAACGTAGGCAATGTTTTTAATTTCTTGAAAAACGATTCCTTTAGGAACAACCAAAACGGGTACATTTACAACGGCTTCTATGGTTGTAGAAATGATGGTCCCCCAAATAATTTTCTTAAAACTACTGCTACTATCTTTCGTTCCTATAACAATCAAATCCAAATCTTTCTGCTGGTTGGCATAGGTAGCAATCATTTCTTTAGCATATCCCAACTCTACTTCTTGGCTAACTTTCACCTGTTCTACTTCAAACTCATTCAACCAATTTTGAAGCATACGCTGAGCAGCCTGTTTCTGTTCTTGTAACAGTTGATGCCGCAAAATTCCAGGTACTAAAATATCCATATTAGGCTCACAGATATGCAGCAAATCAATTTCAGCTCCAAATCGTCGAGCAATTGCAAGAGTGTATTCAAAAGCTTTTTTGGAACTTTCGCTACAACTAGTTGGAAATAGTATTTTTTTAATCGTTGGCATATTAATTTATCTGTAAAACCTGTTTAATAGATGAGCTTTATTACCTATATTAAGATTCAAAATAGCATTGCAGGACAATATACTATATCTTCATTCAAAAATCAAGCTTTGTAATTTTTTATATTAGAGATTATTACCGTGCAATAGAACACATGTATAAGATTTTTTTTTGCAAGGCAAAAGGTATTTTGGGTTTTCTCTGCGTTCTCTAATTAGATAGTTAAAAATGGCTATTCCTAAACGAAATAGCCATTTTTTTGAAGAACAATATAGTCTGTCAATTATAATTTGCGGCTTCTCAACTTAATAATTGGTATGATGATTTCTTCCAAAGAAATCCCTCCATGTTGAAAAGTATTTTGATAATATTTATTGTAATGATTATAATTATTAGGGTAAAGGAAAAATTTATTGTTTTTAGCAAAAATAAACGTCGAACTTACATTAGGCGTAGGCAGTTTAGCATCAGCAGGGCGGCGTACATCTAGTACGTCTTTGCGATCGTATTGCAAATTTTTTCCTACTTTATAACGCAAATTAGTCGTTGTTTCTCTATCTCCAACAACTTTAGACGGCTCGTTGACACGAATACTGCCATGATCTGTTCCTATGAATAACTGAACATCGTGTTCGGCTATAATTTTTAGTGCCTCCCAAATCGCAGAGTGAGAGAACCAAGAACGTGTCAAAGAACGATATGCTTTTTCGTCACTTGCCAATTCTTTTAAAATTTCCATTTCTGTACGAGCATGAGACAACATATCTATAAAGTTATAGACAATGGCTGTAAAATCATTATTCAAGCAATTCTGAATCGTATCCACCAACTGCTTGCCTTTGTCTACAGTAGTTACTTTATAATAAGCGTGTTTAACAGGTTTGCGGAAAGTACGTCGAATTTGCTCTGAAAGCAATTTTTCTTCGTGCATATTTTTGCCACCTTTCTCATTGTCATTCAACCAATAATCGGGATAATACTCTTGAATTTCGCTTGGCATCAAACCTGCAAAAATGGAGTTACGACTATACTGCGTTGTCGTTGGCAAGATGCTATAAAAATAATCTTCTTCTTCGATTCTATAATACTCCGACACAATCGGCTCTATCATTTTCCATTGGTCGTAACGCAAATTATCTAACAACAAAAAGAAGGTTGGTCGATCTGAATTCACATCAGGAAAAACCATAGACCGCAGCAAATCATGCGACATAACGGGCGCATCATCATCGTTATTGATCCAATGCAAATAATTGCGCTCTACATATTTTGAAAACTCTGCATTTGCTTGCTCTTTTTGAGTAGCCAGAATTTCCGCCATGCTTGTTGTATTGGATTCATCCAATTTGAGTTCCCAATGAATGATCTTTTTATAAATTTCTGCCCATTCTTGAAATTCTAGACCACTATTGATTTCCATAAAAATTTTCCGAAATTCTTGCTGATAATCTGTAGCCGTTTGTTCGCGCACCAAGCGATCTGAGTCAATCAATTTGCGAATTGAAGTCAATATTTGTACAGGGTTAACTGGTTTGATTAGATAATCGCTAATCTGAGAACCAATAGCCTGTTCCATAACGCCCTCTTCTTCATTTTTGGTAATCATAACCACGGGCACACTTGGCAATATTTCTTTGATTCTAGGCAAGGTTTCTAACCCTGTTATACCTGGCATACTTTCATCCAAAAAGATGACATCAATGTTTCCCATATGCTCCTCGACTTCCTCTATTGCATCGTGACCATTCGATACCGTAATCACTTTGTAGCCTTTTTTTTCTAGAAACATAATTTGAGGCTTGAGCAATCTAATCTCATCATCAGCCCACAGTATTGTGATATTGTCCATTTAGCTTAAGAATTTGTAAAAGTGAAATAACACTACTTTTCTCTTACAATAAGAGATCATTTGTGTTGTTTATTTATAAATGCCTTGAAAGTGTAGAGGTACGCTCAATAAGCTTGGTTTATTTTTATTTAGTTGTCCATTAACTCCTTCTAATCTTACCTGTTTCACACAAGTCTGTTTGTTACAAATACCTCAACAATTTTTTAGAGATATATTCTTATAACTCCATAGATGGTATTTAAGTATTGACCAAACTATTTTTATTGCTCCCTGTATGCATTTATTAGATTGCAACTAAACATAGTTAAGATGTAATTTTAATGGCTTCTTGTTTCTTGATTTATTCTAATTGGTTAGAATAGAATGACACGTTTTTGCAAGTGCTGGCTAAAGATAGTCTTTAAACTTAAAAAAATCAAGTTTAGTATAATGAATACTTCGTGTATTTTTTCATTTTCTAGACAAAAAAGAAAATCTCTCTTACATCAAATTAATTATCAAAACATTAGCAATTTTAGATTTCTTAAAACGCATCACGCTCATACAATACAACCCAATGAACTAAACAGCAGTTATCTAATGACATAAGCCTACTTACAATAAAGTTAACTTTTTGCCCCCTTTAAACCACCTACATACACACCTACTAATCAACACAAAATAAAAAATAATTAAATAAATAAAATTTTAAATAAATGTATAATACATTTCATTTTCTTAGTTTTTCATATTATATTAACCTATAATTGAAGAAACGAAATTTGCATAACCCTCAAAAAATGTCTTATTTCCCCTGTACCTCTCAAATTAAATACCCGTGATTTTGTCTGAATGTCCCTTACAGACAAATCAGAATCCTACTACTTACACCTGTCCATAATTCCATTTATTCCCCAACTTGTTGTAAGTAAATTCCTCTTTTAAAACCTCCCCTTCAATATTAAAAAATAGCTCTTGTTAAATGTAACGACATTTCAACAACAGGTTTCCTATGTCCATAACATTACTTAACCACCAAACCTAACAAATATGAATATGAAACATTTACACCAATTCGTACTTCTAACTTTTTTCTATTTTTTATCTTATTCTACCATGGGTCAAACAAGACCTGATAGTGATGGCAATACACAACAATCAGGCACTTGTCTGGGGTGTACTATTAGCAATGCAATACAAGCTAGAGATGCTTCTTCTACCACCTTTGCGACTTTTGATGTTACAGGGTTACCCGTAGGCATTTTAGGTTTTCTCTCTAGAGATTATAATTTTAGCTCTAACCTTTCTATCGATGAAGAAATTACTATTGATTTCCAATTTTCGGACAATAGCTTATTAGCCTCTCTAGGAACAAATGTTGCCACAGCAATTATTTTCGATCGCTTACAGATAGAATTACTGGATGGTACCAATTCAATTGCGACATATGGTGGCAACGGCTTGCTTTCTAACCTTGCTACGGTAGACGTTCTCAACCCATCTACAGGTAGTTTTCAAGTCATTATAAAAGTCCCTGCTAACAATGTCAACAAAATATGTATTAAAACAGGAGCGTTGGTTTCTCTTGGAGCAGGCGTCAGCCCATCCAATTTGCTTGTATACGACATACGTTCCTCAATCACCAATCGTTATTATGCATCTAGATTTACAGGCAACTCTGGGCAAGTTGGTGCTTCTTTATTGTCTTGTATCAGTTGTGGTGTAACTCAAGAGGCTTTGGCTACAACCTACCTGTCTGACCCCAATTTAGAATACGCTCGCTATAGATGGGATTTAGGGCTTACGTTATTGGGTTCAGAGTATCAATTCGCAGAGTTTGACTGGGGCGCAAGTCCTAATTACAATTTTTTGGGTGACCAAGATGGTATTCCAGATGCGCTCGTACTCACTCTACAAGAATCTAATGTAGCAGATTTAGGCTTATCAGACTTAGGACTCAACTTATGGAACTCAGGAGGAATTGAGCTTTTTGTCACGTATACTGATCTAACAACTGAAACGTATAATAACCTTTCCAATTTTTTAACAGCCAAAGCATTGGGACTACATTCTGGTAGATTTGATATCATATTTCATATACCATCTAGCAAAACTGTCGATCAAATTGAAGTAAGGCGAGTTGCCCCAACAGCGGGCTTATTTTCTGAATTAAGATTATATTCCATATATAGCATCCCCAACGATTTACTACCTTTGGAGCTTGAAGCATTTGATGCGGTACAACACAAAAATTGTGTACAATTAAATTGGTCGACCCAACAGAAAGATATAGACTATTTTGAAATTGAACATTCTACTGACGCCATAGAATTTACTTCTTTAGGCGTAGTTGCTGCAACTAGTGCCTCTCTCTATACTTTTACTGATAACCAACCTGTACCAGCTCACAACTATTATCGGTTAAAAGTTATCGATGAATATGAGGAAGTTCAATACTCTCCTATTAAGAATGTTCATTTTAATGTTCCCAACTCTTACCACATTTATGCACAACAGAACCAACTCTTTATCAAAAACAATACTCCAATAACTGAAAAAGCCATTATTACTATAATGGATCTAAATGGTCGTGTCGTAAAACAATTGATCCAAAACAAAGAAGAGCGGCTTACTATCGTAGATTGCAGCACTTTAGGGCAGTTATTTGCCATTAGAATCAAAAACTCTCAAGGGCAGTTTACTAAATTAATTTCCATCGTAGAGTAAATAGATTCCCCTCACAAAGAGTAAACATATCTTTGCGAGGGGATATTTTGTTAGTGTCTTATTCTTTTTTCATAAAAATAGATTGACCAAAAACAATAAAAACCATAAACAATTACTAATCAACCAATATTAAATCAACTAAAATAAAATACTAATAAAAAAAACTCGTAACAACACTTGTTTTTTTATATTTTTTTTATTACATTTATATAAAGTGAGGAATCCTACAAAGGAATTCACTACTTTCTCACCTCAATAATTTTGTATTTTTAAATTAAAATCTTATTTAATTTAAAACAACTTCATACTAAATTTTTTATAAACTGAAGTTACGTTTACTTTCTTCACACTTCATCATAGGTAAACATTTTAAAACAATACAAAATACACAAGTACTAGAATATCCGCATGCAACTTGCTCATGAGCATTCATTGTATTTGTGAAAACAAATAAGCAACACAGATTCTTCATACACGAATGGACTGTTATGCATTTTTAGGTTTCTCACATGATACATTTAATGAATTAACACAAGCACAGTTCCTATTTAGTCACACACATTTTATTAATAGCTAAGTTGTTAAGTCATCACTACACCTAAACAACAAGCCTAGTATGCGCTCTATTATTATGTTCTCACAAGCATAATAACTGAATAACCCATATACTCACTTTATTATTCACTCTAAAAAAAGTCGTACAATGATCACACAAAACTACTTCTTACCAAATCAAAAATGCTTGTTATTCACACAAATTGAGTTTTCTCATTGTAAAACAAAGTAATTTTTTGTCTACAGCTGTAATATAAGCGAACGTACGGGATTTGTTTTGTCATCTTTCTATCCCTAACAACAAAACACCTCCTTGCCTTCTTGCTTAATCATAAGTCTTAGTGTGTACTGTAAGCACAGCTGTGTTCCTCTTTCATGTCCCTCGTCATGTTTAAACGAAACCATTATTTGTCTGATAATGGACAGTACCCGTATGTCCCTATTTTATTAAAAAATGTAAATTAGAACCAATGAACACATTACTGAAAAAAATATTACTACCCATTGTCATTTTATTATTGATCCAAGAAGCTCAAGCACAAACACGCCCAGATAAAGATCAAAACACACAACAATCTGCTACCTGTATTGCTTGCAATGTTGTCTCATCAGAAAATTCGTATGATTTAAATACCAATACTTTTTCTACATTTGATGTCTCTCCATTGCTTATTAACGTGTTGGGCTACATCTCTAGAGATTATTGCTTTCCAACAGACCTTCCTATGACGGATGAAATTAAGCTAGAGATGTCTTTTGATGATCCTAATATTTTTGGCTCACTCATTTCAACGACAGCCAATGCTATTGTATTCAATAGAGTAGAAATAGAACTGCTTGATGGGAATACTGTTGTCGCTAGATATGGAGGCAATGGGTTAGCGAGTCGATTAACAGAAATCGACATTATCGACATTAATACCTCCAGATTTAATATGGTTATAAAAGTTCCAACAACTACTGTTGATGGAATCCGAATCAAAACAGGAGCTCTAGCCGGTATTGGCACAGGAATTACTCCAACTAATCTAAATGTATATGATATTACTTCTACAATGACTAATCGTTATTATGCTTCCAGATTTACAGGACACTCAGGGCAACATGGTGCTTCACTATTGGTCTGTTTAAACTGTGAGGTAGCCCAAGAGAGTCTTGCAACAACCTACTTTGCAGACCCTAACATGGAATACGCAACTTATCGATGGGAACTCGGTTTGAGTTTACTTGGTTCAGAGTATCAATATATAGAGTACGACTGGGGAAACACTCCTAATTATGATTTGTTAGGAGATCAAGATGGAATTCCTGATGCACTTACCTTTGTCTTACAAGAAGTCGATCTAATTGATATGGGGCTTGCTGACTTGGGAATTAATCTTTGGAATAGTGGCGGTATTGAATTTCTAGTGACTTATACAGATTTAACTAGTAGCATATATAGCAACAATTCTAGTTTTCTCAATGCTAAATCTATTGGTAAAGGATCTGGAAGATTCCAAGTTGTCTTTGATATCCCGCAAGGCAAAACAGTTGATCGGGTTGAAGTTCGACGAGTAGCCCCTAGTATTGGCTTGTTTACAGAATTAAGACTTTATGCCATCTTCTCAGTTGTTGCAGGTACACTCCCGCTAGATTTATTAAGCTTTGATGCTCAAAAAGAACAACAAAATGGCAATGGAGAACAAAAAACTGTAAAACTACACTGGACTACTGCGCAAGAACTTAATGTAAGCCACTTTGAAGTTCAACGATCTAGAGATGGAATTGAATTTGAAACAATTGCCGAAATAAAAGCAAAGAATCAAGTCTTTAATAGTTATACTAGTACGGATTATTATCCTATGCTTCAAGACAATTACTACCGTTTAAAAATGGTTGATGTTGATTTAACAACGACTTATTCAAAAGTTAGAAACATTCATTTTAATGGATCTGATTCTTATCATTTATTTCAGTCCTCAGATGAGTTAGTTTTACAAACTAGTGTTCCTCTAACAGAGGATGTAACCATACTAATAGCTAGCTTAGATGGTAAAGCATTGCATCAAACTATTTTTAAAAAAGGTGAAACTATTGCTAGGATAAACACAAGTTCATTTGGTACTGTTTTTCATGTTGTCTTAAAAGAAAACACTCCACAAAATACAGGTTTCTCTCAACTAGTCTATAACAGATAAATAGTATGCTTTTTCAGTTTCATTTAGTAAAAAAGCTATTCTCAAGTAGAGGATAGCTTTTGTATTTTTATTTTTTTATCAACCGTTCAATGTGAGGCTTTACTTCGGTATAGGTATGTGTTGCATCAAAAGCACTTGCTCCAATAAACACTTGCTGAATCACCCCCTTTTGATCTATCAAAAATGATGTTGGATACGTAGAAACATCCATTTGTTTGGCAATATCTGCTCTATCTGCTACTACTGGATAGCGCATATTTTTCTCGGTCACCAATTTTTCGGCTACTTCTTTTTTATCCGTTCCTACCGAAAGAACTACCAAGTTTTTACTTTTATACTGCTCCTGTAATTCATTAAGACTAGAAATCTCCGTTATACATGGCTTACATGCAGCAAACCAAAAGTTCAACAGAACAATTTTGCCCCCCATATCAGCCAAATTATATGTTTTCCCCTTTAAGGTTTTTAGAACCAATTCTGGAACTTTAGTACCAATGTACTTATTTTTTTTTCGATCCAAATATGCCTGAAACTCTTGTTCCCCCTTGTCTACTTTTCCTGTATTTCGATTATTATTAACTGAAATATTAGAAGATGATTGGCAACCGATAAACCAACAGCAGGCTGCCCATACTAGTATATATTTTTTAAATCTTGTCATAGCAAATTGTTCTTCCTATTTCATATCAATCAAATTTCCAATAAGGTTTATCAAAGTCTACATCTGGTAGCCAATCTTTTAAATTATCTAAATTAAACTTAGCCACTACTTCAGGCAATTCTAAATCTCTTAATCGATAGAGACGCCCCAACATTCTAGGTTCTATATCAACCATGGGGTTGTGTTGCATTTTTAAGACTTCTAACCTCTTAATATCACAAACAGAGCGAGGGCAATTTTTTAGTTCGTTAGAAGTTAAATCCAGAATTCTCAAATTAACCAATTGTCCTAGATCCGCTGGCATTTCGGTTAATTTGTTATTGGATAAATAAAGTTCTTCCAAACTAGTTGCATTGGTTAAGCTTTCTGGAAGAAAGTTCATTCGACAATCTTCAACATACAACCGCTTTAAATTAGGCAATTCGCTGGCCGCAACTAGCACAGGGTGCTGATTCCAATAATGCTTTGCTTTCCATTGCAGTTCTTCAATCCGTTTAAACTTAGGCAAAATAGCAGCAAAGGTTGCAATTTCGCTATACTGCCCAAAAAACTTGGGGCTAATAATTAATTGTTCGAAATGATTTAAGAAAGCATCGTTTTCCTCTTTTTCTGCCCAGAAAGTCATTTTTTCTGCCGACTGCTCAACCATTCCATACATTTCATCATCCCACTCCAATTCTAAGCCCAACATAAACATAGCTGCCAACTCATGATTGCTCATATCGTCGCTTGCAATAAGCTGCTTAATCTGTGCAAACTGTTGTTCTTCCTCAGACAAGGGATTTTCTTCGACTAGCACTTCTGTCTCCATCGGTTGTGCCTCCTCTTCCAATATTTCTAGCTCTGTTTTCTCAGAAACAGGCGGCATTTCGTTGGGCAAAAACCACTGTCTTATTTTCGAAAAAAATCCCATGTCTTCAATTTCTATAATTATAAGTTAGAAGCGTAATCAAACGACTTCACGGTATCCACAAATGCTTTAACTCCATCTAAAGGAGTATCAGGATACACCCCATGACCTAAATTTGCAATATGATGAGGACCATAAGCACGCAACATTTCTTGTGTCATAGACCGAATTGTTTTATGATCAGCATACAGGGCACAAGGATCCAAATTTCCTTGTACAACTTGTGTTTTTCCCAACAAAGAGCGAACATCTTTAGGTGTCTGCAACCACCCCAGCCCCACGACATCACAACCTGCTTTTGCTATTTCTGGCAAAGAATGCCATGCCCCTTTTGCAAATAAAGTTACAGGAACAACATCAATAGCCTCGGCAATTCGTTGCATATAAGGCAAAGAGAACGTTCTAAAACTATCAGGCGTTAACACAGCTGCCCAAGAATCAAATACTTGAATTAAATCTGCGCCCGATTTAACCTGTTCTCTTAAATAAGCAATGGTAGAAGTGGTAATTTTGTCTAGCAATCGATGTGCTAAAGCAGGATTTTGGTACAACAATTTTTTAGCTTTAGAAAAAGTCTTACTTCCCTGCCCCTCTAACATATAACAAAAGATGGTAAATGGAGCACCGGCAAAGCCAATCAATGGTACTCTTCCGTTAAGTTCCTTCTTGGTCAATTTCAAGGCATCATAAACATACCCCAATGTAGCAGCAGCAGCTTCTCCTTCAAACAAAGCATCAATATCTGCTTCTGACTGAATTGTTTTTGGAAAAAACGGTCCTTTGCCTGGAATCATTTCGTATGGCAGCCCCATCGCTTCTGGGATAACTAAAATATCTGAAAAAATAATTGCGGCATCTACTCCCAACTCGTCAACAGGTTGAATCGTCACTTCGCAAGCCAATTCTGGTGTTTCAACCAGTTCTTTGAAACCCGACAAACTAGCTCTCAATGCTCTATATTGTGGCAATATACGCCCAGCTTGTCGCATCAACCATACGGGGGGACGTTCTGTTTTTTCTCCTCTTGCTGCTCTTAAAAATAAATCGTTTTTTAACATTATTTTACTTTATATTTTAGTTAGTAGTTTGCTATTCTTTATTTCTAACAATAGTTCGTTGAAACCACGCAGTAGCAGCGAAGCTAAACTTTATCAGCTTGATAATTAGCAAGTTGTGCGTTTGTTGCGTTTTATGTTAAAATTTTGATTATCAAACTAATATAAATGTGCTTTTTTATCTTTTTGGTAAAAAAGTAAAAAATCAACGAACTACTATTCTAATTGACCTGTTACCAACCAATTGCTGCTCTTCACAGTATCAAAATTGTAGTCTTGTCATTTTTCATACCCCAAAACCGCACAAATTTAGACAATTACTGCTTTCTATTTATCTGTTTTTCGTAATAATTTATCTTGATAATACACATACATCTGATGTTGTGATCTCCTTGGAGAAGAATCGTTGTGCTTATACTCATTCTTTTGCTTAGCGTCTATAATCCGAGCCTTGACATTGTCTTTGAATTGTATGTTCAAAAAATCCTTGATTTCTTTTTGCAAATCTTTGGCATAAATCGGGAACGCACATTCAATCCTATAGAATAAATTACGTGTCATCCAATCGGCAGATGAAAGGTATATTTTTTCATCTCCATTATTATGAAAACGATAAATTCTAGTATGCTCCAGAAAGCGATCAACGATACTAATAATTTTTATATTCTCACTAAAACCACTTTGATTGGGAACCACACTACAAACCCCTCTAATAATCATCTTAATTTTCACCCCTGCATTGCTAGCCTCATACAAACGAGCAATCATTCTAGAATCTTGAATACTATTCAACTTCAAAGTAATTGCAGCCTTTCTACCAGCCTTGGCGTGTTCTATTTCTTGTTCAATTAACTGGTATATATTTCGTCGCATTCTAAACTGCCCAACCAACAGATGTTTAAACGGCTTTTCTGGACGTTTTTTGTACTCCAAAAAATCAAAAACCTGCTCTACTTCCTTTGTCAATCGTTTATCAGCCGTCATAAAACCGAAATCACTATAAATTCTAGCCGTATCTTCGTTAAAGTTTCCCGTCCCCATATAAGCGTAATGCTTAGATTTTCTAGTAATCAGCAACAGCTTCGCATGAACCTTGAGCTCAGGAATACTATAAATTACTTTTGCTCCCCAAGTTTCTAGCCGTTCTGCCCAGTACAGATTGGCTTCTTCGTCAAAACGAGCCTTTACTTCCATAAAGACCATTACGTTTTTACCTTCTTGAATAGCAAAACGCAAAGCAGCAACAATTCTTGAGTCCTTAGCAACTCGATATTGTGCAATTTTAATGTCGGTCACCTCTGGGTCCAAAGCTGCTTGCTCCAACAAACGAATAACATATTCGTATTTTTGATATGGAAAATGCAACAAATGATCCTTTTTCTCTATAACTGGAAACAGCTTGGGTTGGTTGTGCAAATCCACATGATTAAGTGGAGGCAAAGGAATATCTTGTAATTCTCGAATCCCAAAGTTCGGAAACTTGAAAAAATCATAATTGTTATGATATCGACCTTCTGGTTGCAAATCACCTTCTTTCACTTGCAAAGCTGCCGTCAAGAAATTCAATGTCCTATTCGACATCCTTCTGTCATATACAAAACGAGTCCCTCGCCCTATCGTCCTCTTTGCAATTCCCTTTCTAATTTTCTCAATTAAGTTTCCAGTATATTCGTCTTCTATGTAAATATCAGCATCTCTCGTCATTTTGATAGAATAGGCATCCCGAATATGATACCCTGGAAACAAACGAGGCAAACAATATCGTACCACATCGTCTAAGATAATAAGCTCTTTTCGTTCTGCGTTGCGGCTAGGCAGTTCTATAAATCGTGGAAATTTTTCAGAAGGTATTCTCACAACAGCATATCGATTGATATGACCTGCTGTTTTTAACCGAACTGCTAGATATATGGCATTACTAGGCAAAAAAGTTTTAATCTTATTTTTTACCAACAATATGGGTTGTAGATGTTGTATTAATTTTTCTTCAAAAAATCGATCTAAAAATAAATTATGATAAGATTTTAAATTTTTAGGGCGAAGTATATAAATACTGTGTTTAGCTAGTTCTGGTAAGATTTGCTCTTTGTAGATCGAATCAAACTCCAGTTGCTGCTCTGTCACAATTTGGCGAATTCGCTTCAAAATCAACTCTGGGGAAAAATCCATTTGACTCTTGGTCTTTTTTCCCAAACGAATCAAAGCTTTGATAGAAGCAACGCGCACTCTAAAAAACTCATCTAAGTTGGAAGAATAGATACCTAAGAATTTAATTCGTTCAAACAACGGTACAGACGGGTCTTTTGCTTCTTGGAGTACCCTATAATTAAATGAAAGCCAGCTAATGTCTCTATGTATAAAAGGAATATCTTTTTTGTTAAACATAAATGTATCGTTTTTCAATCATTTAGTTGATTTCTAGATTCCTAAATAAAGGGGTAAAAGCTTATTTGTGTAATAACTTTAACAACTTTATTTAAACAATCATCCAGAATAAATTATATCAAATTGAGCAGCAGCACATTGTACCTCTGCTATTCAAAGTATTAAAAAGATGATTACCAACTTCATAGCATTTAAAAAGTCCATAACAGCAACCAATATCTATCCATACTAACTCATGCCTATAAAACATACAACTCTCCCCCTGTCCAATGGTGGTTTTAATCAACCAAAGAATCGTCTTATATCCCTCTAATACCCAACGCTCAAATATCATATAAAAAACAGCATATGGGTTATCAGCTGCATAGCACTCCCAAAGCAATATTAATATAGTTTAAGTAGACCAATGGAATTATTTAAACAATTGTTTAGTTTTCTAATTCGGATGAACTATCTCAGTAGTAAAAAAATAAAAATTTTGATGCTGTATTATACACCAAAAGTAACAAAGGATTTTATAATTACAGCATAAACAGAAATGAAAAAACCGATAGATTAGAAGTCTTCTTTTAGTTCTTTTGCATTTTTTAAATATTTATTGTTTTTATAGGTAAAATACGCAAGTCTAAAACACTGTTAATTTGAAGGACTTGGCACAAATGAGCCGTTTCATGGCAAAAATGAAACCACTTGCTCTCTTTTTTTTTATTACTTTTGTAGTAATCGTAATTATAAGCAAAATCAATTGCCAATAAAGTTTTCATTTTTTAACAAAAAACAAATGAAGCTAAATTATCATATATAATCATTATCAACCTGCGAGAGCTTGGTACAGTGTACCAAAGGCATAGCCAAACAGTGCGACTTCGTGGTTTATAGAATTTTTTATGGACGATTACTTATGTAAAACTAAAAATACTAAAACACAAATACATAATTCAGTAGAATTTTCATTTACTCATAACAATCAACATCAAAAAATCAATTAATTACTTTTTTAAACACCCAAAAACCCTAAGAGTAAAAATCTAATGGATTATCAAAATGAGGGTAACAATACGATTGTTTCCTCCATAAACAAAAGCAAGAAACGAAACGCACTTACACACTGTTAATCAAACTCTTGCATTACAATATATTCCCAACACATTAAGCAGAAAGAAGTATAATTTTGTACAAGCACTCTCAGAAACGATATCAAAATGTTATTGAGATTAGCAAATGAAATGATTATTCTTACAACCACGTACAGAGAACTTGAACTAGACCAATCAAATACAGCAGCGTACTTTCTGCTCTATTTAGTAAAGAAACCTATTTTTAAACCTGCTTGAAACTTGAAATAAAAAATTTCAAGATAAGTATCTGTTCATAAAAAACATAGATAAAAAATAATCTTATTTTTAGTGCTAATCGAAGGAAAAGAGTACTATTGTTTGTAATGCTACTACATGCTTATTATTATTTTTCCTTGAACGATCACTTAAATTAAACTATTGGGAATCAAACACTCCATGTATATCCAGAAAGATTTGAAAAATGACTAATTTATCCAAATACGCCGTTGCAACTATTCTTTTGTTATCTTTTTTGCCTCTAGGGTATCAATTCTTGAGCCAAGGAATGAGTGCAGAAGAAATTTTTGCTGCTAACTTTACAACTGAAAAAATTTCAGATTTCAAGAATCAACGTGGCTTTGATGAAACACAGGACAAATTGAATTCAAAAGAACTTGAAGCAGAAAAAAGTGCCCGTATCCGTTCCAAAGCTATTATTTCCTATAATGGAAAAAAATACTCGGAAGCAATTAACTTATTTGAAAGTTATCTAGCCTCTAATGCATTCATCAAAAATAAATCAAAAATTGAGCTTTATTTAGCCAAAGCTTATTTAGCTGATAACAAACCACTTGAGGCAAAAAAAATACTAACAACCATAATAAAAACAGAAAAAAAGCGTATTAAACAAGATGCAGAGTGGTATTTGGTACTAACTTTGATTAAAGAGGATAGTGTAGAGCAAGCAAAAGCAGAATTGAACAACATTCTGAATTCCCAAACACCACATGCTCACAAAGATAAAGCGCTGAAGTTGCAGCAACAAATTGACAAATACTACGTACAATAGATATATCTTTTATAATGCTTCTACATTTAATTACCTCAAAAGAAGAAAAGTCTTGTCTTTGTATTCTTGTCACTTTTGTATCAAACTTCTTCTTTTTTTGACTAAATAAGGTTAGATTGCATTTGCTTATTTAAAGTTTTATTTTTTTTGATAATAAAAATCAAATAATTATCTTTACAAAGCATTATCTTATCTTACAAATTCTGTAATTTGACTAAAAACTAAAATTTTATGGTTGTAAGAACTGTACTCAGATTCACTAAATGTTTAGCTCTAATTGCCCTTGTTATTATGTTTTCTGCCGATGACGCTGATGCTCAGCGTGGAAAGCGAGGTAAACGTGGTAAAAAAGGCAAAGGGGGAGAATTGACAATCTTAAAAAACTTGCCTGAGTTTTTTGTAAACGATAATCTACTACCTAAATATTTAAAAGTCATTTATAAAAAAGACGCTGCCCGTTTGGCTCTTCGTCTAATCAACAAAGAACAACGTATTTCAAAACAAACGATACGTGTGCCAGAGGAGTTGGTGCAAGCTATCTACAATGCTTTGGTAGCGGTTCGTACTTCTGATTATGGTGCGATTGATACCATTTCAACCAAGTACAACGTTCGTTCATTTCCTATTCCTAATGTAGAAAGTATCATTTTGGTCTTTGAACACGATGCTCCTTGGGTGGAACCACTAAAACAACGCCAAGACACCACAGGAAGTGTTTCTATCAATAACCTCATTCGAGAATACAATTTAGTAATGACTCGCATGGTTTATCTTGACGAAGAACGAGCAGGGTTGGTTCTTCAATCTAGAGAACCGTTAAATATGCCTGCTTTAATGATGAAGTTCTTTACAAGCGAAGGGGTTGGTTCTATTGAAGAAATTTTACCTTATGGAGATGGCAATGATATCAATATTGCTCGTACGAATGACGGGTGGGAAATTGTCTACAGTGTTAAATTTGGTAACTGTGTGAACCAATGTCAAAAATTCCATGAATGGAAATTTACGGTAAGCGAAGGAGGTGAAGTTGCTTATATCGGTGGCTCTGGACATACAATTCCGCCTTGGATTAATGCCAATGCACAAGCAAAAAAATATCCTGATGTTCTAAAAAAGAACTAAGTTGATTATAAAAAATAGATAAAAAAAGCTTTCTACAATGTAGAAAGCTTTTTTTATTAGGTATTAATAGCACTTAAAAATACTTCTATAAATGAAATTTAGTCGTCCAACTTAGAAAATAATCCCAAACTTGTTTGCAATGAATCCTTCGCCTCAGGTGTCAAGTGCAAAGCAAATGGCTCGTAGGGCAAGTGATAATCATGTGTTGTTAGTTTCCAGTATAAAATTCCTTCTAAGTTAATTCGCTGCTCTTTAACCACCTCATACAAAGCATCAATCGCAAATTTTCGTTCTTCCCAATCTGCTTCTTCCCTATCCCAAACAATAAGACGCTCATTCTGATTAGAGCCGACTACTGAAAAACCAAAACCTGTCCAAGGTTCTATAGTCGTATTTTTGCGGTTGATATATCCTAGTTCTGTAAAAAGCATCGGTTTATCTTTTAAATCATGCTGGGCACGAAAAGCATCAACTTGATCAAATACATTTTCCCAACCTCTTTTTAACGTTTTTTGCATCTTTTGAGGACTCACAATTGTTTGATTGGCATTTCTAAGCGCGAAGTAAGCATTGATTCCTATAAAGTCTAAGTCATCCCAAAAAGCAACTTCATGGTAATTATCAAAATTAGCCGCATAAGTTAGCTTTCCTTTATAAATTGTTCGGACTTCTTTGATTAGCTTCTTCCACTGATAAAGAGCTTGTTTTCTCCTTTGATTCATCAAAGCCAATCGGTTTCTTTTTCCTGCAAAAGTCACTTGCTGCCCCCATGTATGATTGTATTTGATGCGGTCGTCTATATAGGCTCTTAAATTTTTATAATTATCATAACCTCTTACCCACAAATCTTCTTCCTTGAGTTGCTTTTTATACTTCAAAGCTCGCTGTTCAAATTTTCTTTGAGCAGGCACACTATTATAATAGGCATACAAAGAAGGCATTGAGTTCACTTCAAACGTGGAAACTAAAGCATTCATTTCGCTGCCAATACAAAACACATCGACTCCTTCTTGGGCAGCAATAGTAGCCCACTTCTTGGCAAAAGCTTGATATCGACCAAACCAATTGACCAACAAACTATCGTTCTTGGGCAATACCATACCGTGCCACATAAAACGATTGCGAACAAAGGCGTGATCTAAGGATACTCGAAGAATCAAAATAACATGTAAACCTGCTGCTTTGGCTGCTCTTATTTCAGATAATACCCCTTGATTTTGATCATCAAAACTCAAAGAATCACTGTCCCACTCTCCTTGTTTAGCATATATGGTTACCTCAACAGTATTCATGTTTGCATCTTGCAACATCTTAACCCAGTCCTCATTATTTGCTTCATTAATTTGAATACCGCCTAAATAGAACGTATCTGGCTGATAAGGTGCCTTATACTGTTCTCTACTAAATAACAAGAAAATAAGTGGCGCAATAAAAACGACTAGTAAAATTTTTTTCATAATAGAAAGTTATACAGACTATAGGAGGCTAAAAGTTGGATTCAAAAACACAATTCAAGATGCACAAAAGTCTGCTCCTCTAAATAATCTTTATGGTGGTCTTTTTAATCAGTTGTTTAAGGTTACTTTCTGAGCTTTTGTTGATAAATTTTTGATACTTCTCTTTTTAATACTACTTAGCGGTGCGGCTAATCTTATGCAACTTTCTATCGAAATAATGTTTTAAAAGTAAGCTAACGAGCATTTAGGTAGTACAGTTACCATGCGTTATATGAACGCTGTACAACATACCAAAAGCAAAAATGGGTAAGGTTATGCAAACTATTCAGCAGTTTTCATAAACGCTATTTATTAAAATTTGTCGAAGAAGACCTTTACAATATTTATAAAAGTAAACTAGTGCTTCTTTCAAATCTCCTACAATCAATCTACCTTAGAACGACCGATTGGTACAAATCTAACATTTACCTTTATCTTTAACTAAAAAACGCCTCTTAATTAATCCCTTGACCAGAAATCTGACGATTTCCTGATTGGCACACCTTTAAACTCCTCATATCCCAAAGACCAAACATTTGCTATTAAGATAGCAAAGTAGTATCTTTGAACACCGAGTATAGAGTCAAAATTCAATTGATTTTAACTTCAAGTAGACGTCTTATTCACAATAGTCTATTAACAAATACTAAAGAAGTAAATAATGCGTCAACGATTTTCTTTTATCAAAAACACATTGTATAAATTTTGATATTGGGACACCCATAAACATTCCTATATAAAATAGGAACTTATAATCAAATGTTAAAACCTATCGTTTTTGAAAGTATCTTTCTCAAGCGTATAAAGGTCAATTATCGTTTTAAGTTGAGATAATGCCATAAACTACATTCCTCTCCCTTAAACACTAATCTATTCAAATCACTAGAACTAAAAAATTCATGTTAAAGTACACAATTTCCCTACTGTTAAGTCTTTGTTTCTGCGCTTGCCTATTGGCTCAAAATGTTGATTTTGACAATTATGAATTGTTAAAAAGCACAGGTACGATTCCTCAAGAATTTTTAACTCCATCGTCAGAAAAGTACAAGAAGGAGTTGGAAAAAGTAAACCAAGAGGCTAAAAAATCAGATCAAAAAGATGAGAAACAATTTTATTTAGAAAGTAATTTTGTTGTTGATGATTTGTTACAAAGTGCCAAAGTTTTGTTCAACGACCCAATTACTCAGTATATCAACCAAGTTGCTGATGAACTCTTAAAAAATGATCCAGAACTCCGTAAAAAGGTACGCTTCTACGCTGTTCGTTCGTCGGCTGTAAATGCATTTGCTACCAATCAAGGAATTATTTTTGTCAACATCGGGCTGTTAGCACAATTGGAAAATGAAGCTCAGTTGGCTTTTATTTTAGCTCATGAAATCTCCCATGTCCGTCATGGTCATGCGTTAGATATGTATATGGAAGCTCAAAAAATCAACCGTTATTCTAGTCGATCTGATTTGCTTGAAAACACTTCTTTTGACGATAAAATGGTCGCTACTA
Organism: Aureispira sp. CCB-QB1; assembly: GCF_000724545.1. Lineage (GTDB taxonomy): Bacteria > Bacteroidota > Bacteroidia > Chitinophagales > Saprospiraceae > Aureispira. The sequence continues at coordinate 324,483 of NZ_JHBV01000030.1, forward strand.
ATTACTATTCCAAAGAACTAGAAACTGCCGCAGACAAAGAAGGGTTAGACTTGTACTTAGCTAGTCAATATAGTTTAGATGATTTAGATGGCGTTTTTGATGTTCTACAATACTCCTACCTACCTTTTGACATCTTAACTTTTAAAAAAGAATTCTTTGAGAATGAATTCATTGAATTTCCAGAAGATTATTTTTTGCCAGAAGAAGAAATTAGTGAAATTAATGGCGAATACGAGGAAGATGAATCGAAAAGCACACATCCTAGTATTGATAAAAGAAGGGCAGCCTGTGCCGATATTGTTGCTAAAAACAGCTTTGCCAATCGCCAATCTTTTATTGTTAACAATCAAGAAGCATTTTTAAAAATTAGAGACATTGCTCGTTTTGAATTGGCTTATTACTATTTGCATGCCTTTAGATACCAAGATGCGATCTATGCTTGCTATATTTTGATGCAAAAATATCCTAACAGCTTCTTTTTAAAGAAAATAATTGCTAAGTCACTTTACGGCTTTACAAAATTTCAAAATGAAATAAAGGGCGTAAAAACCTATTCTATTTCTTATAGCAATGAGGGCATAGATTCTGAATACATGAGCAAGAGTGCTTACAAGAAAATAGAGGGTCCTTCTCAGCAGGTATACTATTTCTTATCTCAACTAAAACCAAATGAATTAACGGTATTTGCACTCCGTTATATTTGGGACTTGACAGCAGAACATCCTAATGATAGTGAGCTCAACCACATCAAAGAAGACTTATTCTTGGAGTTGGCTTACCACTATGACAAACGCTCTGAGTTTTCGACGCAAAGTATCGTTGAGGTTGAAGTGGCAGAATTAGCAAAACAACAGCAAGATAGTATTGACAAAGCTAATAACAATTCTACTTCTAATAAGAAACTGTCCAAATACGACAAGATCAAAAAACAAAAAAAGCAACAAGAAGTTATTACAGAGGATGAGGTTGAGGAGAAAGATTACGAAATATATGCTTTTAGAGATATATTAGAGTCCGAAGAATTCATCGACTTATTTTCTAAGGGACAACTTGAAAAAAAGGAACGAAACAATCGCACAGAATACTACAATAGTCATGAAGGTAGAGCTGAAATGCGTCGACGCAAAAAACGCAATGCCGTTGCGCTTGGAATTGATTCCGTTTTGGTATATGCTCCTTACTATGTTAAGATCATAGATGGTAGAAAAACTAAAGTCGATCATTTGACTTCAGAGAAGAATCAAGCCCTGCTGACAGATTTACTACTCAAAAATGCCCAACTTGCTAAATTGGATGTTACGTTACTCAACACAGCTAACTTATCCAATACCGATGCTGAAGCGTTTAATGAACTTCGTGTTTTGTCTGAATGGATGTCGCAACAAAATCGTTTTGGCGGAAGTCTACTCATGAAAGGCTTTAATCAAAGCGCAACAGATGCTATTGTCAAAAAATATGGTGTTAAGTACCTTCTATTTACTGGAATTGCATCCCTTCAACGCCGCAAAACACATTGGATTTATTGGTCTGTTGTTTTTGATTTGACAACGGGACGCTATAGTGTTATAAAAGAAGATTATTACAAAAGAAAAGATACCAAAACGCAATTAAATGCACATTTATTTGATGCGCTGTTTCAAATAAAATCTAAACCCAAAGCAGGTTATTAACCTCATTTTCTAAATTTTAAATATTGCTCTTAGCACCATCATACAATTATAAAACCATGAAGTATTTTTTAATTTTTGTAATTACCCTTTCTTGCTTAGCACAGTCTACGTCTATGCAAGCCCAAGTTCCTGGCTATCAAGGGAAACGTTTTTTTATAGAACTAGGTGGTTCTTTCTTTTTTAACCTGGGTTACCCTACAGCTCAAAACAAAGGACCAAAATCATTTCCGTTTGATGCTCATACGGGACATTTTACCTTAAAAGATCGTTATAATATAGGTTTACAATATGTAGTTGGAAGAAAACAAAGTCTCAAACTAGCCTACAACTATCAAGTATCTGGTTTGAATGTTACGACCTCTACTCCTAGCCTATTTCAGTCAAGCAGAGATATTCACAATCTATTTTATCAACTCCATGCTCATGACATTAACTTGGGTATTAATTTATATGGAAGAGCCACTGCCAATCTTGCCCCTCTAGGTTTTTATTGGGACTTTGGATTGCGTTTTGTATTTGTAAATGGCAACTTGAGAGATCAACGCGTAGAATATGCTGACAATAGAGCCGATAATCGACCTTATCCAGATCAAGTAGCTGCATTGACGCACGAAACTTCTACGTTTATGTTGGGTGTTGCAGCTAGTTGGGGCTATCGAACTGTTATTGCCGACCGAATAACCTTTCGAGTTGGAATTGAAACTACTATTTTCCCTCAATACATTTTTGTTGGAAATCCTGGAGGTCCATTGCCCACTCCTTTTAATATAAGTGGCAATAATCAAGAAATCCATGTTTATCAATTAGAAACCATCCGCAGCATTCAAGATCGTTACCTTTTTGGGATACATATTGGAGTTGGTGCGCTACTCTTTTAGATGTGCCAATAATTTGGAGTATTATTTGAGGCTAAAAATATATTGTCCATTTAAACCTAATCTAACTCTTATCCTGATTAAATCTATTCTATTATGAAACATCTATATTTAAGTTGCTTGGCAATCGTTTTGTTGCTAGGTATTGGTAGTTGTACCAAATACGATCCAATCTATGGAGTTGCTGGCAATTCAGCAACCAATTCTGTTGAATTGAAAAAGGACTTGGCTTATATTCATCGCAACGATATTTACTTAGTTAACGAAATACTATCTGAGCGAAAAAAATTAACTAGTTCTCCTACTAGTTCTAAAACACATATAGCTCTTAGTCCTAAACACGATAAAATTGCCTATTTAAATGCTAATAAAACGCCTGTTATTATTGATACAGTAGGAGCACAAATTGCTGTTTTAAGTCAGTACAACAACGTTTCTGATATTTTTTGGCACAAAAACAATGGCAACCCAACTTTGGTCATTTTGGTAAATAATACCATCGAATTTTATGGTCCAAGCTTAGCCATTAGTAGTGATCCTTTTAGTTATGCCTTTCCTTCTGATGTAACATTTCGAGCCGTTGATGCTCTATCTATTAATGATAATCTGGATATTCTATTTACTTATAGATTTCAACGTCCATTTACCCCCACTTCGTCTTTAAGAAAGTATTATCATGGTGTTGGTGTTAATTTTAGCAATAGCAGTCTTGGCAAACAATTTGCTACAGAAGATGGTGTTTATTCACCTTCTTCGTCTTCTTATAGCAGTCAATCCTATCCTTATTATCATAGTATTACCTATAATGAAGCGAGTGATAATGCAACGATTGGTCTGATTACCAATGGGAGCGAAAATAACTATACGGCTTATTCAGTTGCTGCTTATAGTTACCAAGGAAGTACCAACCGTATAACTACACAAAGTACAACCTTAAATAATGCTGAAAATTATTATAAAGAGACGAATAGAGGTAGTGTTACGGCTAATCCTTATCAACTAAGAAAATACTTGGTCAATCTACCTCCTGGCGTTCCCCCTCCAACAGGAACTGCCAATACCTATACTATTGATTTTTTAACTCAAAATAATTCTGCGCCTACTTATTTTGATTGGAATCCATAATACAAAAATGGGATGTCACAACAAATTGTTCGACATCCCATTTTTATTTTATCCTAGTAGTCAGCGATTAGCTTGAGCAATCCAAACTATTGTACCTATTGCTTTTTCATCCAATCTAAAACCAACTCCATCGCAACAGGTGAAAAGGTTTCTTCAATCTTAACATATTCGTCTACTGCGCCTGTTTCGGCTGTTTGAAAGAGGTGATTTAAATTAGGTATGGCAACGGTTTTTACCTGTTGATTCTTGGCCATTTTCAAAGCTGCTTCGATAGCCTCTAAGTTAGGAGTAGCAGCAACTTGCAAATCTTTTTCTCCATTGATTGCCAATACGGGGCATTTTACCTTTTTTAAATATGCTTGAGGCTGATAGCGAATAAAATAACGCATCCATGGGCTATGTACTGTTGAAACGGTTTGCCTCAAAGCTCCCTCACTAAGCCCGACAGCCTTTCGAGTTTCTTCATCTAACATCTCTACATCTCCTCGCACCATTTTTACAATATCTCCAACTCCTAATTCATCTTTTTTGTCTTGTATAATTGCTTCGTAAATTTTGCGAGTTACCTTTTGTGTTCCCTCTATCGCTTCGTCACTCAAGCCTTGTTGTTTCATAATATCATGGCTTTGTCTTATCAACAATTCATTGCCAGGAACTCCAGGACCTGCCAATAAGACAATAAAAGCAACACCTTTGTTTTTACTGGCAACCATCGGTGCAATCATTCCTCCCTCACTATGTCCTACCAAGCCTATTTTTTTCGCATCAATGCGATCATGTTTTTTCAAAAAATTAAATCCAGCCTCCACATCTGTTGCAAAATCCGCACTAGTTGCTTTGCTAAAATCACCTTCAGAACTACCGACTCCTCTATCATCAAAACGCAAAACAGCAAAACCATTTCTAGTCCAATAATCTGCCAAAACCCAAAATGGCTTGTGTTTTAAGATAGTCTCATCTCGATCTTGTGGTCCTGACCCAGAAATTAAAATCACCGCAGGGTGTTTACCATTTCCTTCAGGAATGGTTAATGTGCCTGCCAATTTAATTTTGGCTTTTTTATTTTCATATTGCACCTCTTCAATCGAATAAGGAAAAGGGGCTTGAGGTTCTTGTGGACGAGCTAATTGCTTCGTTTTACCTTTTTTCAATTCCAAAGGAAACGATTGACCTTGTATCCATTCACCATTTATTTGCTGTTTATCATCGCTCAACTCACCGACAAATTTTGCCTGTGCTGCTTTCAAACTCATGCTAATTGTTTTATCTTTTTGAATAACCACATCATCCATTTTCAGGTCATAAGCCATTTGATCAGGGCTATCCATTAACGCAGTCCAAGTATTGTTCTCTCCTTTTTTAATATGAAAAACAAGGCGAAGTTCTTGCATGCCAACATTCAAATTTCCTTCCCAAGTTCCTTCCCAATCATTCTGAGCCCAAAGGCTTGTCGTCATCAATAAAATAAGGGTGCTAATTATTAGGTGTTTCATTGTTTGTAGTATTAATTTGTTGATAATTGTAAAACAACCTTTCTGTAGGACTAATCTTACATCAAGTCTTTTACCATACTTTTAAGTTTTATTTTTATTGTAACAGTAGTTACATTTTTAACATTTAGACATTTATCTAAATATATAATTAGAACTACAAAAGGGCAAAAAAAGTTCGCTCAAATCACAAATTTTATTCTAACTCAAAGAAAACCCTTTAGAGATCCTATAAAAATCGTTTTCATTCAGAACTTTATTCCTTAACTTACATTCATTAACAACAATTATCATCTCATTCCATTTGCTCTAAAATTCCATACGACAGACCAAAGATTAAAAATTGTTTTGCCCATGAAAGTTTGGATTCAAAATAATAGCTCTACTCCCATTCAACTTCACGAAACACCTCTAGCAGGTGGTGGCGAGGGAAATCTATACAACATTTTATCGCCTAGCAATTATCAACACTTGGTTGCTAAAATTTATCATCCCAAACGCAGAACAACACTTAGGCATCAAAAAATACGCTATCTACAACAACATCCACCGAAACGATTCCCTGCAAATAGTCCAATTACGTTAGTCTGGCCACAAGAATTGCTATTGGATGCCAACAATCAATTTGTCGGTTTTCTAATGCCCAAGGTTCTTGGTGAAAAATTAGAATTATTATCTCTACCAAATATTCCTAAAAAACATCTGGCAACTTGGGAGAAATTTGACTTTGAGGTAGATACCAAATTAAAAAGACGCTTAGATCTTTGTTATAAAATAGCATCTAGCATCCAATACCTTCACAATACCGAGCGTTATATTCTAGTCGACATGAAACCTGACAATATCATGGTCAGCCCTGATGGGAAAGTTGCGTTGGTGGATTTAGATTCTGTAGAAGTCGTCGAAAATGGGACAACTATTTATGATGCCCCTGTTGCAACCCCTGAATATACTCCGCCAGATAGTTATTTAAAAAATAATGCGGTCGATCCTACCCAAGAAGACCCTTGGGATCGTTTTGGAATGGCTGTTATTTTTTATAAACTTCTATTGGGAATCCACCCATATGCAGCTTCTGCCAAACCTCCTTACGATCAATACACGGGGCTCTATCAAAAAATAGAACAGGGTTTATTTGTCCAAAATCCTCTCATCCGTCCTCAACTATTAACGATTCCTGAGCGACATGAACGACACCAAAAGTTGCCTCAAAAAATTCAGCAACTGTTTGAACGTTGTTTTATAGATGGGCACCACACCCCCTTTGCTCGACCAAGTGCAGAAGAATGGGTTCGAGTATTGAGAACGTACAATTTGGAGCGAACGTTATCTGATGAGCAAATTAGCATTCCCACTATAGCCCTTCAACAGCTGCCTAAAAATCTTAATTTGGATCAACTCTTTGTGATTCCTGCTACTCGATCTATTAGCCCTGCGCCCAAAATTCAGATAAAAAAGCCAATAGAAAAAAAAGAGTTGCAACAAGCAATGGGGCTTACTCATAGTCAAGACCCTAAGAAGGTTCAATCACAACGTTTCTTTAATTTTGTTGTTCTCTTGTTAATTCTTGTCATTGCAGCTGCCTTGTCTATTATGATGCCTTGGTTTTTCGCAGCGCTTATTGGGGCGATTGCTTATTTTGGTTTTAATTATTTGACTTATAGAAGCCGAAAATATGCCGACAAAAAAGATACCATCAAAAGCATTCTTAATAAGCAAATGCAATATTTTAATGACTTAATTCAAACAGCTGAGAAATATGAAAAAAGTATTGCCAATTATTTACAAAAAATTGCCACAATACAAGCCAAGACCCCCAAAGAGTACATTAAAGATTGTATAGATCATAAGACCATCATCCAAAATAAAATCCATGCTTTTGCAACTTTTGTCAAACAGGAAAAACATAAATTAAGCCAACTTCGACAGGAAGAAAAAGCCCACTACGAAGAATTATACGATTATTATCATCAAAAAATAGAAACTCAAACGACCCTCCCCGCTTTAACAGCACAGACATTGCGCCAAAAAATATTGCTATTAAAACGAAAAAAACGCCTCCATGAGCTTAGTCAACAAGACTTAGAAAAGTACAATGATCATCTGCAAATTTTAGAGCAGCTTTTGACACAACAGGAAATCGAGTTGGCAGAATTGGAAAGTAATTATTTTGAAAAAACACAAGATATCATTTACCGTTGTACGCAAAAGCACCAAGATTTAATAGAAGATATCAGGCGTTATCATCAATTAATAGGTAAAGAAGAGGAAAAAAGGATTAAAATTACAATTGAGGAGCAACGAATTAGTTTACAGCAACTCGAACGTTTAGAATATGATTTGCAGCAATTAGAAAAGCCTATCCAAGATCAAGTTGGAGCTTGTCGCCGTGCGAAAAGAGATGCAGCGCTTTATAAAAAAGTAAATTATGGGCGACATTTATTAGAAATGATCGGTTTGGTAAAACCTTTGTAAGGTATTAAAGCGCATCTAATTTTTTACACGATTACTTTTTATTTATAAATCTAAATCTATGAATTTTGAAACAATATGGAAGGAATACAATCCGCAACTAGCTTCTTTTATTCAAAAAAGAATTGAAGATCAAGTTGCTGCACAAGATATTTTGCAGGAAGTAGGTCTCAAGTTATTCAATAAGCTTCATTCAGAAGTAGCTATTAAAAATTATAAGGCATGGCTTTTTCAGGTTACTCGACATACCATTGCTGATTATTACAGAAAAAAACAACCTGTACTATCTTTACCTCTTGACTCCAATCCAGACAATCATTCTGGTAATTGTGTTTGCGACTTATCCAGTTTTGTCATTAAAAATTACCTTCCAGAAAAATATGCGACTCCCTTGCACCTAAGCGATATTGAAAAAATGCCTCAAAAAGAAATTGCACAGGTATTAAATTTGAGTCTAACGGCTACTAAATCTAGGATTCAGAGAGGGCGGAAACAATTAAAAGAATTAATTTTAAACTGTGTAGATATTTCTTATAACAACAAAGCAGAAATAACTGATTTTCAGCTAAAATCCGATTGTCATTTGCCCATCAAATTGTTAGATGAGATCAATAGATTAAAAATAGTTTTCTAATTCTGCATCTTTTGGGCGATGGTATACGACTACAGAAGAAAAGAAAATTATGAATCTATCAACTTTAGTCCGTCTTATCGTTCTGCCATTCCTTCTAACAGTCAATGCTACAATAGCCTACTTGGCTGTCGCCAATCAGTGGAGTTTTGAATTAACTGCAAGTCTTATTTTTGTACTTACTGCAATTTACATTTTCATATTTGAACAATTAATCCCGTTTAAAATACACTGGAATACTTCTCGCCATAAAATTGGCACAGATTTAAAACATTTATTACTATCTACCATTGTTTTTGATGCTTTAGGAAAAACAATGGCGTTGTCTTTTGTTCTTTGGGTTAAACAGTTATTTTTTCAAACGGTAGAATTTTGGGAATCACTTCCAATGATAATCGTTTTTGTGGTTGCCGTTTTATTGGGCGAACTTTTGCCCTATATCTATCATCGAATCAGTCATGTAGGAAAAAAAGGCTCTTATTGGAGTATGTTTTTGTGGAAAATTCATTCCATCCATCATTTGCCCTCATCGTTAAACTGGTTTAAAACGAACTGGATGCACCCAATTAATATGTTTCTAAATTCCTTTTTAAAATTAATGCCGCTGCTGCTATTAGGTTTTAGTCCAGAAATTATTTTTTTAGTTGGAGTGCTGCACGTTGTCATTGCTTATATTTCTCATGCCAATATTGATGCCAATACTTTTTTCTTGGATTATTTAGTGGTTACGCCCAAAATTCATCGGTTCCACCACAGCCAAGTCTTAGCAGAAGCCAAAAACTTTGGGAATATTGTACCTTTTTGGGATCTTTTGTTCCGAACTTATTACAATCGACAAGGAGAGGTTGATCAAGTAGGTCTGCTAGAAAGTCACATTGATTACCCCAAAAATGAAGCCTATTTGAATCAAATGATATTTCCTTTTACCAATATCTTTAAAGACTGCTGTCAGACTAGGACAAAAGATTAAACTAGTTCTGCTCTTTCCTTGACTTTACTAGTTACGATACAAAGATGCTTTTTATAATAAAAAGTTATTATAAAAAGAGTACATTCATGTTGTTAATGCGTTGTGGATTTTCTGTTTTTGTGAGAAAAATCTGCAAAGCAACCCTATTAAAAAGCATCTCAAGACATGAACAGCAAAACAATTGTACAATTAATCATTTACAGCATTTTTTTAATTGTCTTATCTTCGGGTAGCACTTACTGGATGCTTGGGCACAAAATCATTGCTCCTGCCACTGTTCGTATTGATACTCCTAATAATAATTGTGATATTCGTACATGGTATAATTTCCAAGTATTAGCCATTCCCAAACTAAATGAATATTGGTTGAGCCAAGGAATTTCATTAGAGGAACGAGCCCTCAAAGCCTATACCCTGCGACACGAAGCTAGAATTCATGCTCGACATATGATGCCCAACAAAGATGAAGTTGCCCTGCTTCAAAAACGTGATTTGGCTAAGTATGGCAATCCTAATGGACCAACATTTGACTACCTAATGGAGAAAAACCAAGGGCAAGGAATGTCAATGGAAGAAGCATACGAACGAATTATTCAAACAGCTAGCCAAACCAATAGCAACTATAATTTGGATTGTGATGCCTAAAAAGAAAAACAACTTGTCCAAAAAAGACAAATTTCTTCCTTTAAATTAGCATAGTTTTACCTCTAAAAAGATGCAGAACAAAGTACAGTTGGACAACTATAAAAAATTGATGGCTTATCTCGACCAACATTTTAAGGAGGCTATTAATATCAAACGTATCGAAGAAATTTGTCACTATTCTTATCGAAATATCAATCGAATTTTTCAAGCAATTCACGGCGAGACAATTGGCAAATACATCAAACGAATTCGCCTCGAAAAAGCAGCAGAATACCTCAAATATTCTTCTATTAAAATATCCGACATCACTTTTGAAGTGGGCTTTGAAGATATTGCAGCATTCAGCAAAGCATTCAAAAAAAGATACCGCTGTACGCCTTCTGCTTTTCGAAGCCGATGCCAAACACTTCAAGATATTACGAGAAAAACACTATTTCCTTCCCACAACGAAAGAGAACAACTATCTTATAAAATCGAGTATTTGCCGCAATTTGAAACCTTATATCTAGAATACAAAGGAGCTTATGACAACATTTCTGAATTACAACAAATGTGGGAACATTTTTTCACCTACCTAGAGCAAAAAAATTTATATTCAGAACAAGCTATTTTTATGGGCGAATGCTTAGACGACGATGCTATCAGTGATGCGATTCATTGCCGTTATCGACTCTCACTTCTTTTAGATCGTCCTTTAGACTTTCAGCCCGATGGGTTATTTCAAACCAAAAGGCATCCTCAACAAAAATATGCTAAATTCATTCATCAAGGATCTCACGAAACCTGCCCTGAAACATATCAAAAAATATATGCCTTTTGGATGTTTGATGTTGGTTTAGAACTCAAAGATGCGCCTACGCTTGAATTTTATCCCAACGACCTTCCTTCTACACCTATCAACGAATTGATTACTGAAATATACATCCCTATCGAGTAGCTTGTCGGTAATGAACTAGAACCTTTTTTAACAATAAAGCTCGACAAAATAATTGTTTCTTCCAAACTGTCCAAAATGGACAAAAAAGTATGTCTTTATTCCTCTAGTTTTGCTGTATGAATAAATCAACATACACATTTGACAAATATTGGTACTTAGGTTTTTTAGGCTTTGTAGGCATCTATGAATTGCCTAAAGTCATTGTTTATTTTCAAGGAGATGGTTCCGTGTGGGATCTTGCCAACTTACTATGGTTTTTCTGGTTTTTGCATTTCTTGCCTCAAAAAAACACCCCCTAAGTCACTTTTTCGCTACCAATATTTAAAAGAATATTTTATGAGCTTTGATCAATTAACTTATTTATTTGATACGGCAGGTATCATGCGTTACGTTGCCTATTTTTTTATGTTTAACCTTGGGTTGGTTGCCTTTGAAATAGCCTTGGATTTATGGACGTCTAGGCAAAGAAGATGGGGCGATTCCATTGCCAATATTAGTATCTTCTTTCTAGGTTTGCTGACAGAACGAATTGGTTTAGGTATCTTTGGAATTCTTTTCCTTGTTCCAATTTCATGGATAACGCCTTTTCATATTCCTCTGAATACAGGAACTTGGGTGATTGCTTTTTTTGTAGCAGACTTTACTTATTATTGGATGCATCGCATGGAACATGAACACAGGATTTTATGGGCTGTACATAGTGTTCACCATTCTTCAGAGGATTATAATTTAACTGTTTCAATGCGGTTGAGTATTATCGAAAGTTTGTTTGAATGGATTTTCTTAATTCCAATGATTTTAATTGGCTTTACTCCTTTTCAGGCTATTGTAAGTCTTATTTTAGTGGCACAATTTCAAACGTGGATTCATACCGAACGGATAAGAAAATTAGGCTGGCTAGACGAAATTTTTAATACACCATCTGTTCACCGAGTACACCATGGTTCTAATACTCAATATCTTGATAAAAATTATGGTGGGGTACTCATTGTTTGGGATAAACTATTTGGTACGTTTCAACGAGAAGATGAAAAAGTCGTTTATGGTTTGACCAAAAACATCCATAGTAACAACCCCATTGTAATCAATTTTGTTGAATTTAAACACATTTGGAATGATGTTAAAAAATGTCATTCTTGGAAAGATCGGCTAAAAATCATCTTTGGTGGACTAACTTGGCGTCCCGATTATTTTGAAGACAATTCATCGTCCACGCCTTCTTCAAAACAAACAACTTCTAAATAACGATTTCAATTAAAAAATGCTTCATTCTGAATGTGCAACCATTCAAAATGAAGCATTTCAAACCATCAATGACTAGCATCTAATCAATTCCACCACCACTTCCGCCTTCGCTTCCACCATCGCCACCACTGTTCAAACGACCAGCATTTTTTGAGCGACCATCACGCACATTAACCTTACCAAAACGATAAGAAAAACGCAATTCAAATACAGGAGATTCCCATTCTCTTTTTCCTACTTGATAAAAAGTATTCCCATCGGCCGTTTCAAATTGATAACGTCCACCCAAGATAGGGTTTTGAACACTCAATGTCACTGTTCCCTTGTCTTTTAATACTTTTTGACTAATAGAGAACGAATTCCATGTGTATCCCCCTGTCCAACCTTGGGCAACTCGTGTTGGTATGGAATACCAAGCATATGCAGAAATACGCATACCAAACTTAAACACAAAATTCATATATGCATTAACATTTCCTGCAATAGCATTCAAGGTATAAGCAGCATCTATGTTTGTTCCGTTTTGTATATTTTGGTACACCGAACCTGTAATTCCAAAATTGAACCACTTATAAGGTGCAAATCGTGTCACAACCTCTCCTCCCCACATATGGCTAGTACTAAAGTTATATTGTGTGACAACAGAAACTCCATCCGAACGCAAGGTTCTTAAACGCTCCATTAGATCGGTGTTGTATTTATAGAATGCGGTTAACATAATGGTATTTCCTCCTTTCCAATAATTCACATAACTCAATTCTACAGCATTGGTATATTGAGGCAACAAATAGGGATTTCCATATCTTAAATTCAAAGGATCACTATAACTTGGGAATGGATTTAAAGCCCAAGAAGAAGGACGTTGAATTCGTCTACTAAACCCTAACTGTATTTGTTGATTTTTAGCCAATGCATAAGACAAATTAACGGTTGGAAAAATACTAGGATAGTTATTGACAAAAGTAGAATCGGTAGGAAATACCAATCTAGAATTGGCTAATGTATATTCGCCTCTCAAACCCAATTTGTAATTAAACTTACCAATCTTATGTGCAAAGGTTACATACAAAGCGTGTACTTGCTCTTGGTATTGAAAGTTGTTGGTTCTTCCTGTATCATTAATCATTTGCATTTGAGTATAATCAAATGTTTCTGATTTAAAATCATTGCCAATCCATCTAATATTCCCTTTGTACCCTGCTTCAAACTTCATCTCCTTGCCTAGAGGATGCGTATAATCAATCATCACAGTACCTTGGTGCATTTTATTGTAACTTGCCGTTTGTTGAGAATCAGGCGTGTTGTTAATTTCCGACCAGTCGGGGGTATACAATTGCTCTGAAAACGTTTCGTAACTAGCATTATCATTCATGGAATATTGCAAATCAATAACCAGCTCCTGTTTGTCCCCCATTGTTCCCGAACGACCACTCGCTCGACCATCTCCATGTCCACGCCAATGTCTACGACCACCTCCTGAATCTTTAGAATTATCTCGACGAGGTCCTGCCCCACTTTTGTCTTTTTTCTGTTTAAAAACTTTGGCATAGATTAGATTGTATGTCATGCTAAACCTATTCCGATCCCCATCGCTCAAACGCTCGTTAATTTGTGTTTTGTCTTGATTGGCATCGAAGAAATCGTATTGAATGCGGTTGTTATTACCACCACCACTTGGGCGGAGGCGCGCAGCTACTGTTAAGGTATTGTAATCGTCAAAATAATAGTCCATACCAATTCTAGCCATACCACCGTTTCGAATGCGAGTTCCATTGGTATATTGTTCCAAGAAAGAAGTGTCTTGTGGCGCTGTTGTACGGCGATAGTTGTATCCACGGCTTAAATTTTCACCATAGTTATAACTAAAATTAGAAAAAATATTGATCTTATTATTTCTAAAATTTAAGCTCAAACCTCCTCGATAACGCTTAAAAGGATTCCATGTAGAAGTCCCGACCGATACATTTGCAGAGCCTGTGAATCCTTCCAACACGTTTTTTTTCAACACAATATTAATAATTCCAGAACCACCTTCAGGATCATACTTAGCAGATGGGCTTGTAATTAACTCTATTTTCTTGACGCTATTAGCAGGCAATTGGTCTAGAATTTCAGCTTGACTATCGCCTGTCAACCCCGTTGGTTTTCCATTGATATACACTTGAACTTCCGAGCCACGAATTTTAACAGCTCCATCAAAATCTACTTCTACAGTAGGGGTATTTCTTAGAATTTCGGTAGCATTTTCACTATCGCCTAGATTCGTTTTGTCAACATTAAACACCTTTTTGTCTAAACCCAATTGAAAAACAGCTTTATCGGCAGTCACCTCCGCAATTTCAAGTGTCGCCGCCGTTGGGCTAACATAAATTTTCCCTAGACTCGCAATTGGCTCATTTGGTGGTAAGGCAACAGGCTCTATAGTATACGTTTCATAGCCCATATAATTGATCGTTACTCGATGTCTACCAATGGGTAATTTATCTATTTCAAACTTTCCTTTTTCATCGGTAATAACTCCTCCAACTAAAACCGAGTCTCGTATCCTGAATACAGACACCGTGGCAAATTCTAGTGGTTTGCGGCTAACAGAATCGTATACGGTTCCTGTAATTTTAGCGATTTTAGGCATTGATCGACCATCTTTGCCTCCTGGCTGAGCCAACAATAAAATACTAGTTGATAGGACAAAAAGTAGGGTACATAAAACTTTCATAATTTATCGTATTGGTAAGTAAGTGTTCCTAATATAGTGTTCTAACATCAATTGGGTGGACTTAAAATGATGTTCAGACACACTTTTGTTCTAATTAATTAGACAGCTCTCTAACCACTTAGTTTAATACAAAGTTACGATAAACAGACGATGGGGCATTTATTTTAGATGAATAGCTCTTTTTCTTCGATTTAGCCGATCAATTATACACTCAACCTTTGACCAAAGGGTTGTCCGCTTTAAATTTTTGATAGTTAAAAACAACAGGATGGGTCTGCATGTTATAATCAAAAAATGACGTATTTGCCTTTATATTATGATCCAACTGTTGATAATAATAATTAAACAATGCTTTTCCTTTTGGCGTAAATACTTGATCCAATGGAACACGTTCTAAACCTATATTATGTCGTTTCTTGTTAATAGCAATACGCCCTTCCAATTCATACAATAACTCTACATCAAAAGGAGGCTTTTGCTTGAGAAGTTGCAACAACAAATCGACAATACGCCCTGTTGTATAAATACCATGCAAGGCACTGTATAGTGTTCGGCGGTCATAGTTGGGTACAAAATCACCTACTGGACGATTGTAATCAACTAAAAATAATGCTTGTGTATCGCAAGTCATGGCATTAAAAACCGTATGCGAACATTGGTGAATAAGTTCTTCTAAGAAAAAGGCTACAGTACTTTGTGCATTTACGTTGAGATAAATTACGCCATGTGCTTCTCTTGTTGCAAAATTACGAAGCTCTGGCGACGAAAATAAAAGGATACGCCGCGTTGTAGCCGCATAGAATTTAAATTCTTCAGGAAAATAAGTTTTCAAAATTCTAAATGCTTCTTCCAAAGCAGATTGATGCGTTTTTATAGAAATATTATCTTCTTGCAATACTTTATGAATAGCTGTTGGACTTACATTCGGCCAAGCTGCAATCAATCCCTCTGAATAAGCATCCAAAGAAGTACTAATTTCAACATTAGGAAGTACATCTAAATAATGCAACGCTTCCCACTCAAATTCAACATGCTGACCGTTTTGCTCCAAATATATAACTTCTGCCTTAGCATCATAATTCAATTGTAATAAGGTACTTGGAAAAACTGTCTTGAGGTAACCATATTGAGGTAAGTAAACGACGCCCCTTTTATTCGTGTATACCTCAATATTAGAGGGGCGATTCTCCTTATCATAATATCCAAACAAAATTTGTTCTCGATTATAAGGTACTGTTTTAGAAGTGCAGTACCCAAATAACATAGGCTCCAAAAAAATTGTATCGTTATAAAAATCCAGTCGGTCAAAAATACTTTCGTCTTCTTGGTACAATGCTCCTTTAATAATATCACAAAACGCCCCTTGCCCTTCTTCTAATCGTGTTGTTTCATCTTTCATGACTGTTCTTTTTTCTATTAATATTTAAACTACTTAGCTATGCTGCTACTGTGGGATCGTGGATTTTTTAAATTTTTATCATTTTGGCATCCAATAATTCTTGCAAAATAAATAGCAATTGGCGCTGTTCTTCTTTGGCAATGTCTTGTAATTCCAAAACCTCAAGTATCCTATTAATACTAGTGCTGCCATTGCAATGTAACAGCATTTCATAGACAACCTCTGGCAATTGATAGGCAGCTTCATCTAATGCAATACTATATTCATACTCAATTGGAGCACCTTGGTTTAGGACAGCTGTTTTTTGTAAATTAATGGAAGAATTTAAAGACAAACAACTATCTACATTTAGAGCAGCTGTCTTAGATGCAACAGGTTTTTGAGCAATAAAAAACCAATTTTCATACACTCGATGGCGCATACTATTGGGATTAAATAAGTGCTTGGTCTCTAAAAATTCATCGCATAAAATACGATAGCCTTTTTGAGCAAAAAACAAACGCACTTCCTCTGCTGTCAACATTTCTTGAGAGTTATTAAAAAAATACTCTAGAGGTCCAAAATGAATAAATACCCCCTCCTCTACCAACAAATAATCAATGATTCGATCATAGAGTTGATGCAAAGGCAGTACATCCGTAAAATAAATAGAATGGATGTGCTGGATGGTATTGGGTTTAAAAGGAAGTTTAAGGGCATCGGCTACAAAAAAGTGTACTTTTGATGCTATCGTATCCAACTCGCTGGTTGTCATTTCTAGACGAACTCGCTCTACCGTATCTTCAATTTTTCGACAGTTGCGTTCTACTTTTCGGAGTACCTCCCATGTTTTTAATTGTTGCAAACGCTCGATACACCAAATCATCAAGACTGAAGCATCAAAAGCTTCTACTTGTTTATAATTAGGCGCAAGATTGACAGCATATTTTCCTGTGCCACATCCTAAAAAAAGAGCGGTGGCAGCTGAGCAATCCAGCTCTAAGTCTACTAATTTTTGTACGATTGATTTTGTAATAACTTCTTCTTGATAGGCTGGCTTGACTGCCCAATCTCGAATTAAATAGTTGAACGAAAATGTTCCTATGCCCTTATAATCAAAATTCAATACCTTGGCATCAAGCATGGCATCTTTAGACACCAAGGGGGACAAAGCTGATTTAGCTGTTGCATAGAAATCCTTGTAGAACAAGTTTGCTTCTTTTAGCAAGGCACAACGTCTAGGGTGCATGCCTGTTGAATCGTCTACCGTTTCTGCCCGACGTGCCATATTTTCATGAAACACCTCCATTCTAACAAGATAATTCAACCAATAAACCTTTTCTTCTTCTGGCAAATAATCAAAAACCATTTCTTTTTATTTTCATTCTTTTGGAAGGATTGAATTTTCCTTTCCTAATTCAAATCCAAAAAGTTAAATATTCGGCGCAATAAAGAAAGCTTCTCTGTAATCACCTCAGCAGTTCCTATTAATTCTTGTTTGGCTTCTAACTCAATATTAGCACTCGTTTTTAATTGTTGAGGCAAAGCAACTTTCAACAAATAGTTGCCATCTTTTGGCACGCTCGTTATAGAGAGAATATGTCCTTTTAGGGTTCCAAATTCTCGATGAGGATAGTTTAACAATTTGATTAAAACCTCTTGTTTGATCTTTACTTTTCCTGAGTTGGCAATGGGCATTTTCACCCAAGCATAATAAGTCTGTTTGCCTATCGGGCTAATGGTAAAAACATGCTGCTCTTGTGCCAAAAATTGCCGTTTAGAACGAATGTCATACATATTTAAAATCCCTTCGACAGGGGCAGATAAGACATTTTTTTGCTCCCATTCTTTTAATAAAAAAAGAAGGCGATTATAGCTACTCAAAATGTTGTTTCGCAATTGTAAATATCGGTCCGATTGCTCAATGACCAAAGAAGAATTTTCTTTGCTAATGACCTGCTGTTGGAGTTGTGCATTCAAGATCGAACTATTGAGCTCCTCTACTTGACTCTTTAACGCCAACCACTGCATTTCCTTTTGCTCTACTTCTATCTTGGCAACAGCCTTGTCCTCAAACAGCAACTGCATCCGTTCATAATCTCCTCGAACCAACTTCAATTCTTGCTCTAGCAATCGCTTTTGACGTTCTAAGTTCAATAAAATTTCATCTAGGTTCTTGGTTCGATTTTTATTAATTCCGATTTGTTGAAATTGAGGATTTAGCTTTTGAAAGAGCTGATATTCACTAATATTCCTAAATAAATTTAAGTACTCATCATTCAAGTTTCCCAAACGCAATTGATCGTCTAGGCGTATTTGCTCGATTTGCTCCCAAAATGTACCTCCTTCCAATTTTTGAGTAAGTTCCATAAGCTTCAGAATACTTTTATAATCTGCACTATTATTTAAGATTAGAATCCAAGCTCCTTTTTGAACCTTTGTCTTATCTTCCTCCAAAATATAAGCGATCTGTCCACTGCTTTCGCTATAGACCTCTATTGAAGGATTTTCAGTCAGAACTTTTGCTTCTGACACAATGACATCTGGATATTCTATTAGCCAAAGCCCCAATATCAAAAGGAAAAAGACAACAAAAAAAACCGTGTTGCCCCATCGAACAATCCACGATGGTGTTTTTTCCAAGATATCTTGAAAAAAGTAACTTTTATCCTCAATTCGGATGATTTTATCTTTATCAATTGCCAAGTTCGAGTTGATTTTTTATAAGTTGATAATAATAACCTTTGTTAGAAATCAATGTTTCGTGTGTGCCTACTTCTTGGACACTGCCTTGATCCAAGACAACAATCTGATCGGCATTTTTTACCGTACTCAATCGATGAGCAATGACAACCACTGTTTTACCTTGACAAAAGGCATTCAGGTTATCAATAATAATGCGCTCATTATTAGCATCTAAAGCACTTGTCGCTTCGTCAAAAAACAAAAATTCAGGATTTTTATAAATTGCCCTAGCAATCAATAGTCGCTGCCGCTGTCCACCGCTCAAAGTACGCCCAGTAGATCCAGCAGGACCAACCATAGAATTAAATCCTGAGGGCAAACTATTGATGAGTTCTTCAATATTTGCTAATTGGACAGCTTTAAGTAATTGCTCTGTGTCTACCATTTCGTTTGGAGCAGATTCAGTAATATTGTTGGTAATATTATCTGAAAAAATATAGCCATCTTGCAAAACCGTCCCACACAACGAACGCCAACTTTGCGTATCAATATGATTGAGATTCGTAGAGCCAATTTTAACCGCTCCTTCGGTTGGTAAATATAATTTTAAGAGTAATTTGATAAGTGTCGTTTTTCCTCCTCCACTTGTTCCAACGATAGCCGTTGTTTTGCCTTTGGGTATCTTGAGATTGATATTTTTTAATACAAAATCATTAGCACTACCACTGTAAGAAAAATTAAGATTTTCAACAATAATATCTTCTGATTTTTTGGGCAACGCCAATAAGTTGGGAGCATTCAAAACAGCTTCTTCTGGGCTAACAAACTCAATTTCTTCAAAGCGCTCTACACTCAGTCGAGCATCTTGCACAAGCCTAAAAAAACCGATTAGACTTAGCAAAGGAGTATTTACTTGCCCAACGATATATTGTATGGCTAACATTGTCCCTAAGGTAATTTTACCTTCAATAACCAATAAAGCTGCTGTAAACGTAATCGCAATATTTTTTAGTTGATTGATAATGTCGCCTCCTATCGATTGAAACAAACCTAGTTTTAAAGTAGAAACGGCATTCTTATAATATTGGACCCTATTTTTTTCCCAACTCCATATATGCCGATTTTCAGAGGCATTGACCTTGACCTCTTGGATGCCATTTACTGTTTGAATTAAGGTTGAGTTGATGCTAGAAGACGCATCAAAACGTTTAAAATCTAGTTCTTCTCGCCGCTTCATAAAAAACCATACCCAAGCTGTATAGGCTATAATTCCTACTGTAAAAATCCCTAGAATTATCAAGCTGTAATAGGCTAAAATAAATAGAAAGACAAAGGCATTAACATAAGAAAAAATTTGCCCTGGGGCAGCATTCAAAAAATTTTCGAGGCGATTGGACTCATTGATTCGTTGCAAAATATCTCCTGGTGTCTTGCCATCAAAAAACGCTACCGACTTTTTTAATAATTTGGTTAAGTAATCTGACGTAATTAACATACTGGTTCGAGCACCAATATACAGCAACAGCCAACTCCTGACGATATTTAGAAAAGAGGCACTCAGAAAAAGAACCAACTGTGCCAACAATAAAATGTATACAAATTGCAAATCACCATAATTGATTCCTTTATCAACCAAGGCTTGAGTGACAAAAGGAATAATTAATTGTACAACCATTCCGACTAGAACTCCAATAAAAACTTGTACAATGTATTTTTTGTGTGCCGATAAATAGGGCAATATGATAGCTAATCCTGTAGCGGGTTCGTCCTCTTCTTGTTGATAAAAACTTGCGGTGGGTTCCAACAAAATTGTCATCCCTCCTTCGCTACCATCTGCTCGACTACTATTTTGCCATGCTTTGATGAATTCTTTTTTCTTATATACAATACGACCATAAACAGGATCTGCAACGTATACTTTATCTTTTTTTATTTTATAAACGATGACAAAATGCCGGTCTCGCCAATATACAATACAAGGCAAAGGTGCTTCTACTGCTAGCGTTTCATAATCAATCAAGGCAGGAATAATATGAAAGCCCAAGCGTTCACCAGCTGCAATCAAATTTTTGGCAGAGACACCGTTCGGACCAATCTTGCATTGGTACCGCAAATACTCCATGCTAAAGTTTTTTCCATAAAACTTCGCCAACATTCTCAAACAGGTCGGACCACAATCAAATCGGTCGGTCTGCTTAAATACAGGAAATTGTTGTGCATAAAAAAGCGATTTGATTTTATTTTTTATACCGAGCATAAAGTATTGGAATCTGTTTAATTTAGGGGACTTTGTATTCGTTTTAATCTAGTAAACAAGGACAATAACGCACATAGTATCTATTAGTAATCCGCTCTTTTGCTAAAAGCAAAAAGCGGATTACCAGTAAAACTAAGACATATGACAGGTCGATTTTTTTATAGCAGAAGAACGATTCTACTCTCTTCTGTTAACTTAAAAAGCCCCATCATAAAAGAAGATTATTACACAAGATTCTGTTGAAAAATATCTCCACCTCTGTCACCGCCATTGTTATTATCAATGTCGTCATCATGACAATCACCTAGTACTTGACCCAACAATTGATCGACTTTCGATTCTGTTGTTTCATCAGCTTGATTCGTCAATTTTTTTGCTTTGAAATCTTCTAATTTTAATCGTTTCATTTTTTAATTCTAATTTTAATTGTGATATAAATTTTTATGCACGAGTTATTAAAGATATTGTTCAGATGCTTTAGATTAAAAATTATCTCAACATCACATCTTTATTACTCATATTAATCAAATATATCATCTAAAGAAAAATAGAAAAAAAACATTATTTGGGCATTCTCAAAAATTACTGGCATATTTTCGAGCATTAAAAACTGATAACAAACACATTAAACAATTAAAAACTTTTTTAAAACTACTATTTTCACTTTGAATCATGATTTCTATTTTTGTAGAAAACCAATGCATCTCCTCCATTTTTTTTCTTTTTCATTGACAAATCATCAAAACTCCCCCTACCCCTAGAGCGCATTTAAAATGACTACATTAGCTTGGTAAATGCTCCTTCTAAAGCCATTACATATTGAGGTTTTCGTAAGCCCACCAAGATATGATTCAGATGAAAATGATTGAGATAAGCATCACAAGCTGTCAAAACACTATTGGATTTTAGTGGAATGTCCTCTTGTTTAAGAAATGCCTTGGTTTTAGTCGTTTGATTCTTGTGTGCATAACACGTTGCGTGATCTTTGACAGTCTGAACAACATCCTCAATTAGACTGGTTTCTTCTTCATAAATTAACTGTAAAAAAGGAAGCAAGTGCTTTTGAAAAAAAGTTTCAACAGCCTCTGCTGCATAAAAATGAGTATAATGCTTTTTTAGCAAAACCATGGGTTCAAAATCATCACTACTGCTGTTCCCATTTGTTAGTGTTTTAATTCTCGATTCTACTTGTGTTAGCAAATCATTCAAGCAATTTTGAGCATCCTCTTCCTTCCAAGCTTCCAAGCTTTTTTCATGTGTTACCAACCTAAATTCCATTCCATTATCGTTCATATTCAGCGGACGATTGCCAATAGCTATCAATCCATTTTTATGAATTAAATCCAATAATGACTGCTGATCATAATTTTTTTGAAGAGCAGCTTGCTCTTTAAAATTAAATGGAAATTGAACCACTTTGAAGTGATGATTTTCTTGGATAGATTTGACCATACTCAACAATTTCTCAAAATCAATAGATTCCTCTTTTGATGGGTCAAATAAAGCCCCTGAACTAATGCCATAATAACGAATTTTGCCCTCTACTACTTTTTTCTCTAAGAACTTGAAAGCTCGCTCTATAGCCTGATACAGATAAGTAGTAGAAGCAAGGTTTTTGCTTTGAAAAAGCCGCTCAGGGTTGTGCAACAAGTAAGCATCAAGATACTCTCTTCCAATCTTTTTTAAACTAGATTCTAATTGATAGGCTATAAAATTCGGATCCAAAGAATAGGCAAAATCTGCTTCTATTTCGGCTTTCTCAATAGCTTTCTGATTCACATAATTGACAAAATCAGAACTTTGTAAGGTTTGTGGTGGAAAGTAACCTGCTTTAGAAATAATAAACAACTTACCTGCAAACTCAGGATATTTTTTCAAAAAATGACCAATAAGTTCCTCTGATTTGCCTTTCTGATAATTTGTAGCCGTATCAATTAAATTATATCCAGCCTCTACAGCCGTTTTTATTGCTTGAAAATGAATCTCATTGTCTACATTCATTCTATAAGTCCCAACACCTACAGATGAAATATCCTTTAAGTTAACCATTTGATACTTTATATTTTATTTACCAATAGACTAGTAATTCTGAATTGGAACACACTTTTACTGAATCTCTTCTAACTCACGAAAGCTCCTTATAAATTTTCCTCTTTCCAAATAGAATAATCTAGCACTTGCAGTATCATTTATCGATAAATCAGCCAAAAACTTTTTTAAGTAAGATGTGATTGTATAACTTTTGTAATACGTTACATCTACACCAATAATAGGATACTCAAGGTTATAATATGCCTTCATTGGTCTACTGTCATAATAATCTGCAACAGCATAAAATACAATGCCTTTGTCGTTCATGTATTGTTGCAATCTATCCAAACCATAGCAATATCGACTCGTGCAATGTGGACTCCACAAATAAATTACCGTTCGTTCTTCTGTCTTAATACACTGCTGCAAATCTTTGCCATTTAAGACTAAAACTTTACAAGAATCAGAGTATTTAGCTTCACAGATTCCTTCGCTGTCAGCAATGACTTTAAGCAAGTTTGGGTCACGCTTCATCGTTTTTTTGTACCCAGAGAAAAAACCTTGAATTTCGATGGAACAAGAATAAGTAATAAACATTACAAGAATGATTAAAAAAATATTTTTTTTCATCAATTTTAATTTTTTGATAACTAGTTAGTAATTAGTCATACTGCTACGTCATAGTTTCAAATCATTTATCGACAACGAGTCTATCCCTACCTGTTATAAAATATTTGAAATAGGTTTTTGGAATGTTCCAACAGGATAGCATTTTGTATTGTGCATCTTGCAATAAACCTTTTCCTTTAAATAAGGAATTTTAGCAGACGCATTTTGAGCAATAATTTTGCTCAAAAAGAAATTTACAGGCAATTCTGTTCTTAATTCTGTTGGATAATAGTAAGTCTTTTCCTCCTTAGGTTCTTTCACTTCCATAAACTAAATATTGAGCGATTTTTTGATTGATAAAATAATTGCCACTGCGAGAAACATTGCCATATTGCCCCCATGGGTTCACTTCCAAAAAAACAGTTCGTCCGTCCTTGGTATGAATCAAATCCAAAGAACCAGAAACCAAATCTAATTCATCCATAAATTGCCTCAACTGGTTCTCCAACGCTTCCGACAATTTGTACTTAGTTTCTCGAAATGCCCTATCTTTTGAACTGGTATCCCGAACATCAACCCGCTCCGATCCCTTGGGCGTAAATATCGCAATAGGATAAAACTGACCATCCAAATAAAAAACCCGAATATCAAATGCAATATCTAAGCGTTCTTGAAAAAGAGAAACCATAAAAGAATCGGGAATTTCCTCTAAAGCTGTTTGATCAATATTAGCTACATACATAGTCGCTGCACTTTCTCCATCCGATATACGCCTAGATTCTTTAATTGGCTTCGTAATCGCGCCATTGTTTTCTTTAAAAAACTCCAATAAGTCCGCTTTATTGGTTGTTACCAATGTATCTGGAATATCAATCCCAATAGATTTGGCAATTAGTAAGTTGTTTATTTTTTCTGGCTCGCTAATAATTCGATGACCAATTACCTGCTTTGCTTGTTTTTTTAACAACTCATAAAAACCTTCTTTTGCGTAGTAATGCTCTTCTTTTAAGTGATTATTGACTTGAGCGTCTATTTCCTGCCCTCGCCCAACTTCTTTTGAAAAAATAGCGTAAGTATCTTTTCGAAACCAAATAGAAGTAACTTCCTCGATACTAAATCTCTTATTGGAGTCGCTATAATTAGCTTGTACTTGATTTTT
The DNA here is from genome assembly GCF_000724545.1 of Aureispira sp. CCB-QB1. Lineage (GTDB taxonomy): Bacteria > Bacteroidota > Bacteroidia > Chitinophagales > Saprospiraceae > Aureispira. Next base: position 349,378 of record NZ_JHBV01000030.1, read on the forward strand.
GTTAAATCGAAAAGAAGTTTTCGTTTGATAACCAAACCATTCTAAACCATTGATCCTTCTATAATCAACTTCATAAGTATGCGCCAACCAATCAATGACTTTATTAGTAGAAATATCTTCCTCGCTAGATGCTATGATAATCATTAATAATTAAGTTTAAGATGACGGATAAAGACGTGCTTTATCCGCCTTTGCTGATGCAAAATTAAGAGCGCATCCAACATTCAAACTAAGCACTATTTGTTATTTTGAATACGCTCCAAGTTAACTTCTATTGTATAATACCATCGCCGCCATTGGCAGAACGTTCATCACAAGACAAACCAACTCCACACCAATCGCAACCACTTATATCATGACAATCTCCCAAGACCTGTCCTAACAAGTGATTCGCTTTGGTCTCTTTTTCATCTTTTAAGTTCTTCAACTTAAAATCATCTAATTTTAATCGTTGCATTTTTTGAATTTTTAATTGAACATTGATTTTAATAAATAGGTCAAGAGTTAATGGTGTTCTAACAAATAACTAGCACTCGACTATGCTTCTTCATTACCCGCAGGAATATCCAAACCATAAAGAGGATTTCCAACAGGAATACATCTAGGTCCATCATGGCAATCGCCCAAGACTTGCCCCAATAACTTTTGAGCATGCTCTCCTTCTTCATCTTTCAAGTTTTTTAACTTGAAATCATTTAATTTTAATCGTTGCATAATTTTAGATTTATAAAGATTTAAACAATACTATTCCTAACTCCTTATATTAAAGCGTACAATACTCCACTTTTCGATAGCTTCCCTGTTGAAACTCTACATCCGAATTGCTAACACAACAGTAACGAAACGAGCATTCACAACACCTTTCAATCTTGTCATTGGTCACAAACCATTTTTCCTGAAAATCAGGACGATTGACAACTTCCTTTAAAGTTACTTCTGTTATATTCCCCCAACTTTTGGCATGGCTCAAATAATTTTTAATATTGCCCTCTGCATCTACACAGACTTTTCTATTCAAGCCTACATTGTGTCGCTGAGCTTCCATAAAAACATAAGAATTAACCGTCAATCGGTCAGGGGTGATAATCTCTGAAGGATCTAATCGAATATCTTTTTGTAGTAATAATATTGTAACTTTTCCATCTTTCGACTCCCAGCAATCATTTTTTGGGCTTCCATATATTCTCAACAATCCAACTCGTTTGTACCTCCCCATTAATTCTAACAAGACCTCTTTATCTAAACTTGGACGATATGGCATTATCCAATCAACTAGTTTAATTCTAGTCGTTTCAAAAGCTAGCATCAACTTTTCTATTGTTGACCATTCAAAGTCAGCTTCTAACCGTACTTGAATGGCATCGCAACCCAAGTTTTGAAATTGCTCGACTAAATTTTCAAAATCAAATTGACTAGTTGCATTGAGTTGAATGATTCCATTTGTAATCACAGCAGGAGCCATCCATTCCAAGTCTAATTCAGGAAAACTTTCGGGATTACTGGTGTAAAAGCCTAGAGACTGCTCTATAAATTGTTCTAAAAAGTTTTTAAGCTCTTCTTCTGAAACCTCTAACAAAATACGCTCTATTTCAGACAAACTATTCGTTTTGCAAAGACGCAACAATTCATAATGATCGCCTGATATAGGATATAATTGCTCTTTTTCTATATCGTAAATTAGACTGCTATCTTTCCCTTTTACAGGAATGCAAGACGAATGAAGTTTAAACCATGTTTCTTTTTTATTAATTTCCATCATAATAATGCTACTCTGTGTATTTTGTGTTTTTTATCGAAAACAAGCAACTAACATTACTCCGTTAAAAAATCGTATTAGTTTATTGCATGAGTGCTTCGCAGTTGATTATCAGCAAGATGCACTCTTGTTAACTTTTATACTAAAAGACTGATAATCAAACTAATGCAAGATGCTTTTTTACGTTTTTACTTCGTGAGCCTGCGGGTTCGTAGGAAAACTAAAAAACTAAGCTTGCGCCCTCATGACCAGAGGGAATAATCAACGGAGTATTAAACTAAATGATAAGCGTTTTATAATTGTAGGCAATACCTATATATCTATCCAGTATCCAATTCTATTTATGGAACAACATTTACAATTCACATAACAATATCATCCTCAAATATTCTATAAGGCTTATTAAGTTCAGATGATCCAAACAGTGTCCACAAAACCCTATCATTCTGACAGCACCGCTCTACGTGTAACCAATAACCAAGCATATTAATGTTTCATTTAAGGGATTATAAAAACTATTGAGTTCATTTATTCTGTAACAAATTGCAATTATGCCATATAGAAGTCCTTGAGTCGAGCTTCACCTTACCCAACCCAAAGACTTCATTTACTTAAAGAATAGCACTTGGCTTTCCTCCTCCTCCAGAACGCTCATCACAACCTAAAGCATCTCCGTAACAGAAATCGCATTGAGGCTCGTCATGGCAATCTCCCAAGACCTGTCCCAACAGTTTTTCTGCCCTCTTCTCATCAACTGCATTCAAGTTTTTCAACTTAAAATCATTTAATTTTAATCGTTGCATTTTTTGATTTTTGTCATTATTAAATGAAGCAGCACCGCCTTACTCTTAATAGAGCTATTATTGTGCATTACTAGATAATTCATTGCTACCTCCTGTTGATAAATCATCTGCACCGATAAAGGTACCATCAGGCAAAATAATGGGAACTAGAATAGAGCCTTCGTCATGACAGTCTCCCAAGACTTGTCCCAACAATTTCTGAGCATTTTTTTCATTTTCACGATTCAAACTTTTCAGTTTAAAATCATCTAATTTTAATCGTTTCATGATTTAATGATTTATAAAGATTTAAAAATAATAACTAGAATGTAGCGATAAAACGCTAAATGGAAGTAGAGCAGTACACGCTTCAAACGTTCCAAGAAATACTATATCTGACAGAGGTTCATCATGACAATTTCCTAAGACTTATCTTACATTACTCCGTTGAAACCACGCAGTAGCAGCACAGTTAAGTAAAAACGCAGCGCTCACGTAATCAATGGAGCATTAATCTTAGTAACTGATTCATTTCTTGCTTTTATTCTTCTTCCAAGTTTTTAACTTAAAGTCATCTAATTCAAATCATTTCATCTTTTTGTGATGTTATAAAATCCCTTCACGTTTCTCAGAAATACAACGCAAAATAGAATACTCAAAACTCAGTATCATCTAACGCTATATCAATAAAGAGGTGACTACAATTCGTCTTATCTAGGATTTAGTATTTCGCCTGTTTCACTATTATGATCAAAATGCATCACCATTATTGAGTAAGGTTCATCATGACAGTCTCCCAAGACTTGTCCCAACAATTTTTGAGCATTTTTTTCTGTTTCATTATTCAAACTTTTCAGTTTAAAATCATCTAATTTTAATCGTTTCATTTTTTAATTTTTTAATTATAAAAGATACTCTTTCAAGGGGTATCTGTGTACTCCCCCTTTATTTTGGCTGTCAAAAAACATAACAACACTAATAATAATTCATATTCACATATAACATGATTTAACCATACCGTTTCTCCTTCAGTAAGCACACAGAGGGGTTCTCTTCTCAAGAGAATTCTATTCAATTGAAAGAGTTATACTATAAAGCCAATGGCTAAAACATCATTTATTTTTAGGAATTCACTCCATTTAGAAATTCATGGAGGAATTGATAGAGCAAACTAGTTTAATTTTTAACGCATAACATCGGTATACTTTCCTATTGTAAAACGTAGTCGCTTCGTTAGCAGTAGTTTTTTATAAAACAGAGAATGGACAAAAGAAAATAGTTGCTTGGGTGTAGCAAATAATCCATGGAAATATCTTTGTCTCAATTGCACTAATTTATTTCCACAATAGCTTATCCTATTCATCCAATTACAACTACCTTCATTGGCAGTTTGTAATCTTGGAGAAAGAACTTCACCATATACACTTATTTTATAAGTTGCATCATTTATAGGTGCTAAATATTCTAAATCAACCATTTAATAATTTGGGTTATATTTTGCTCCTTAATCAGTTTGAGATTGGGGGCTCTACATTAAGAATGCTAAAAATAAAATATTGGTGTTTTGATAAATAGGTTTATAAGAGCCTAACATTGTTATCAAAATATTCACACAATTAAAAATATAGTTTGTTCATAAGAGGTAAAGCAAAGGTAGCAGTAGTAGAAAAAAAAATCAAACCAACTTTAATGCTTTTTTTATAGATCCAACTCTCTAAACCACTCATAAAAACCTAATTATCAAAACGTTGACATCCAAACAGAGTTATAGATACTTTTTGGGATATTCAAAGAATACTATTCTTCCATTTTCTGCGGAAACATCCTTCCACCTATTTACCTTAAATTCAATAGCGACAACACCTGTTGTAGGTACGTTATCTATTGGTGATTTTGCATAGAGATTTGCAAATTCTGTGTAAGAAAAATTATGCCCAAACAACATAATAGCATCCAAATCATCGTGCCAATGCTCTATTACTTGGAACAAATCAGGCACACTAGCCTCATAAACCATTGGGTTGATTTTGATTCTATTTTTAGGATAATCTAATGCTTCGGCAAAAGCAAAAGCAGTGGCTCGTGCGCGCCTTGCTGGACTAGATATTAATACATCGGGATCAATCCCCTTTTTATACAAAAGTTTTCCCATAAACGGAGCATCTCGTTTTCCTCTAGAATTTAAAGGACGATCAATATCTGACAAATGCTCATCTTTCCAGCTGGATTTTGCATGGCGTACTAAGTATAATGTCTTCATAAAATTTTTTAGCGATTAAAAATTGGCTCGATTTACAACAACAACTTCCCCCCCTATAAGATAAAAATTTTTGGTACAGAGCAAAAGTTTTACACAAGACTTAGCAATCATCCTATTGCTTGCCCATTCATACCTTTCTTATTCATGAGAATAAAAACAAGTGATACTAAGTTTACAGTATCATAACACTAAAAATCAACCTTTGGTTTAGAAGCATTTTTGGCTTAATTTGAAAATAAAAATCAACATTACTATAAAAATAGTTGTATTACTATAAAAATAGTCATACATTTGAAACATGAAAGGATTAACAAAAGCTGAAGAACAAGTAATGCATCATCTATGGGCGTTAAAAAAAGCGTTCCTAAAAGATATTGTAGATGCTTATCAAGACCCTAAACCTGCTTACACTACGGTATCAACAGTGATTAGAGTTTTGGTTAAGAAAAAATACATTGGTTTTAATACTTATGGAAAAACCAACGAATACTACCCTCTTATTAGTCAAGAGGAATACTTTTCTGGTTTTTTCAAAGGTTTTTTTGCACGATTTTTTAACAATTCAGCGACTCGTTTCACTTCTTTTTTTGCAAAAGACAACGAGTTGACAATAGATGAGTTAGAAGAAATGAAACAAATTATAGAGCAACAGATTGCTGATAAAAAACGCTTTGATAAATGAGTCTAATTCGAGGGTTGGTTATTTCTGTAGGCACCCTAACAGTGCTACTACTTTGGTACAAACTAACCATTTGATCAAAGACAACTTTCAAAGCACAACGCATTGCTTTGTGCTTCATTTTAGTTGCTTCTATTTTGTTGCCTTTCATACCTGTAGAATGGTTGAATCGCTCTTTTGTTCCTGTGCTTTCTACTTATTGGGAAGACATGGATTTCATAGACAATTGGGTTAACGGTACACCTATTTCTGATGTGCCTATAGATCAATTATCATTCTATAATAGCATAGACTTCCAACCAATACTTCTATCCTTATATGGAATTGGTGTTGTCGTATTCGGAAGCCGATTTTTAGTACAACTAGGACAATTATTGAGGTTAGTTTTACATTATAAAACCATCCACGAAAACAAATATCGTTATGTCCTGATAGATTCTCCTAATTATGCTGCAGCATTTATGCATTATATTATTATTAGCAAGCATATTTGGGAAGCAGAAGATAAATTACCCATTGTCCAACATGAACGCCAACATGTTGATTTTTGGCATAGTATAGATCGTTTTTTGACCGAGATTTTATGCGTTTTTCAGTGGTTCAATCCTTTCATTTATTGGTTTCGAAAAGAGTTAATTGCACTGCACGAATTTCAAGTTGACCAAGCCATGATTCGCAATGGCGTAGATACCATTCAATATCAACAACTCATTGTTCAACATGCTATTTCGTCTAAGTCATTAGCATTTGGAAACCATTTTAGCCATTCATTAACTTTAAATCGTATTAAAATGATTGCTCAAAATAAATCGTTCCCTATATCCAGCATATATCGTATCTTATTTCTTATTCCTGTAACAACAATATTATTCACTCTATTTGCTTTTCAAAGCACGATTTTCACGAAAGCTCCAACTCCCAATACACTAAATATTCAACCTACTAATGGGGCTTTTATTTTACCAATAGAAAAAGGCAAATACAAAAAAACGATTGGTTATGGTCTGCGAATGCATCCTATTCAAAAAGTTAAAAAGCTGCACAAAGGAGTAGATTTTGCAGCGCCTTTGGGTACGCCCATTTTAGCGGTTCAAAATGGACAGGTCTTACGAGTCCAACATTCCCAAAAAGGCTATGGAAATAACGTTGTTCTTCAAATTAATGAAACGACTCAAGTAATGTACGCTCACATGGATTCCATCCAAGTAAAAGCAGGACAACTCTTGGTTCAAGGAAGTGAGATTGGAACGGTTGGCTCAACAGGTTCGAGTACCAACCCACACTTGCACTTTGAAATCGTTGTTGAAGGTCAAAAAGTAGATCCTAAGCCTTTCTTACCCAAGTACTAATGTTTAGTTCTTGACAAAACAGCTATTTATGGACTTAATGCGATGCCTTTTAGTTTCTGCTTCAACACTAAGTTTGCTCACAATTATTTATTACTTGGCAATTCGTCAGAAAACATCTATACGTATACGGCGAATCAGCCTATTATTTATACTAATAATAAGTGTGCTTTTACCCTTTATTAAAGTTGAATCAAATGTTGACTTTTCCTTCACCTTTGATACACTTTTTGGCACACAAATTACAGAACAATACAGTCTAACCGAAGATGATTTGGCACACGAAATAGTGCCTACTGTAAGTTTGATTGGGGCAAAAGACTCGATACTTAGTGCTACTGCTTCACCAGAAAAAATTGCGACCCCCTCTTCTTCTAACCAACCCAAAATCTACTGGTTGCTTGTATTGTATGGGCTAGGTTTGTGCATTGTAAGTGGTCGCTTTTTAATTCAATTATTTTATTTTTTTTGTGCTGTTTTTAGTCACCATAACATAAGAAAAGATGGTCATTGTTTCGTCTTACTCCATCAACCCAATTATGCCGCTACCTTTTTGCATTATATTTTAATTAGTAGAAATATTTGGGAATCGAAAGACAAAACATTAATCGTCCAGCATGAGTGTATCCATGCTAATTTAAAACACAGTATTGACCGTTTTCTAACCGAAATTGTTTGTCTTTTTCAGTGGTTTAATCCTTTTATATATTGGTTCCGAAAAAACCTAATTGAGGTGCATGAGTATCAAGTAGATCAAGTACTTATTGATCAAGGAGTAGATGCGATACAGTATCAACAACTCATTGCCAAATATGCCTCTCTATCCAATCAGTTTGCTTTTAGCAACCATTTTAGTCATTCATTAACATTAAATCGTATCAAAATGATCGCTCAAAATAAATCATTTCAAAAACATACTGCTTTTCGTTTATTTTTACTGCTTCCTGTCATAGGTTTGTTATTTTCATTTTTCAGCTTTCAAGCTCCCAAAACAGCAACAAACCTTCCAACAGGAGATGGCGTTACAGCACCTCCTATTCCTGAACAAGTTGATTTTGCTGGAGAACTTTTGCCTATGGATAATTTTGATGCCAAAGAGCGCTTTGACCGTGAATTAATTGCCAATTGTTTTCGTCATTCATCTACACTACTATTTCTAAAAAAGGCGAATCGATACTTTCCTATTATCGAACCTATTTTAGCCCAACAAGGCGTTCCTGATGACATCAAGTACTTGGCAGTAGCCGAATCAGCATTATCCAACGCCACTTCTCCTGCTGGTGCCAAAGGATTTTGGCAATTTATGCCTCAAAGTGCCAAAGAACGAGGATTAGAAGTTAATGCGGAGGTAGATGAACGCTATCACTTAGAAAAAGCAACGGTTGCCGCTTGTCAGTATCTAAAAGAGGCTTACCAACAATTAGGCTCTTGGACATTAGCTGCTGCTGCTTACAATATGGGAAGCCTTGGACTCAGAAAGCAATTAAAAAAGCAAGGCGGAACAAGCTATTTTGATTTGGATTTAAATGCTGAAACAGCTCGTTATATTCTTAGAATTATGGCTATAAAAACCATTATGCAAGCTCCAGAGACCTATGGTTTTCAGCTTTCTCAAAAAGATCTCTATCCTCCAATGCCTCGTTTCAAGGCAATAACGGAAAAAGGCAATATCCCTGATCTGGCTGCCTATGCTCAGAAACACCATATTTCTTATCGAATGCTCAAGTTATATAATCCTTGGTTATTGGATGCAACCTTGAGCAATACACAAAAACGTACGTATACCATCAAAATACCCATTAAGTAAATAATTAGAGGTATATAAAACTTAATACTCCATTGATTTTTTAATGGAGTAATGTAAAAATTAAACTGCTTTATTTTAAACTTATTCTTTGCAATACAAGTTTAAAATAAAGCAACCTAATTAAAATACTTAGCTAAATATAGGATACTAGGATCCAATTAATCTATTAAAGACAATTGAATGCGCTTGCGTCCTAAATCTACCTCCATTACAGTTACTTCTAGTTCTTGTCCAAGCTTTAATACAGTCGCTGGGTCGTCTACAAATTTGTGACTCATTTTTGATTTGTGAATCAACCCATTTTCTTTGATTCCTATGTCTACAAAAGCACCAAAAGCCGTAATATTCGTTACAATTCCAGGCAATTTCATCCCTGAATTTAGTTCTTCGATTGTACTAATATTAGCAAAAGAAAAGACTTGGCGTGTAGAACGAGGATCACGCCCTGGTTTTTCTAACTCTCCTAGAATATCTTTCAAGGTTGGCAAACCTACTTTTTCAGAAGTATAAGTATGCAAATCAATTTGCTTGCGCAACTCTGCATTTGCAATTAAGTCTTCTACCTTACATTTAAGGTCTTTAGCCATTTGCTTAACCAAAGGGTACGACTCTGGATGTACGGCTGTGTTGTCCAATGGATTTTTAGCATTTTTAACTCTCAAAAACCCAGCTGCTTGCTCGTATGCTTTGGCTCCCAAGCGAGGCACATCAAGTAATTCTTTTCTACTTTTAAACGAACCATTTGCCTTGCGATACGCCACAATATTACGAGCAATACTATACCCCAACCCTGACACATACGTCAATAAATGCTCACTGGCAGTGTTCAAATCAACCCCTACAGCATTCACACAACTCTCTACAACAGCATCTAGTTTGGATTGCAATTTCTTTTGGTCTACATCGTGCTGATATTGTCCTACTCCTATCGATTTAGGGTCTATCTTCACTAACTCAGCCAATGGATCCGCCAAACGACGACCAATAGATACCGAGCCACGCACTGTAATGTCTTCATCTGGAAATTCTTTGCGAGCAATATCTGATGCAGAATAAATAGAAGCTCCACTCTCGTTTACCAAAAATACATCTACTTTATTCGGAAATTTCAAGCCACGTACAAAAGCTTCTGTCTCTCTACCAGCTGTTCCATTACCAATAGCAATCGCTTCAATATTATATTTTTGAACCAAACGAGTTAGAATACGTTCTGCTTCTGCTGTTTTGTTACGAGGCGGTGTAGGATAAATTACCGCATGCTCTTTTAAGTCTCCTGTATCTGAAAGACACACTACTTTACATCCTGTTGCAAAACCTGGATCTATGGCCAAAATACGCTTTTGTCCCAAAGGAGAAGCCAACAACAATTGACGCAAGTTGGTCGCAAATATATTGATAGAGTGTTCGTCTGCTTTTTCTTTTGCTTTGTTTCTAAATTCTGTGCTAATAGATGGTTTCAACAAACGCTTATAAGCATCTGTGATGGCATCGGCTACCACATCCTCTACTTCGTCCTTGCCACCTTTTAGATAAATTCTATCCAAACTCTCTAGAGGACGGAACTCCTCTGGCTCTATGTTTACTTTCAAGAAGCCTTCCTTTTCAGCTCTCAAGATCGCCAACAACTGGTGTGGTTGTACTCTATCCAAAGATTTTTCAAACTCAAAGTAATCTTTATACTTTATGGCTTCCTCCTCTTTTGATTTTACCAATTTAGCGACACTCTTAGCGTATCGTTCAAATTGACGACGAACAGCATTCCTAGCTTTTTCATCCTCATTGATCCATTCTGCAATAATATCCTTTGCCCCTTGCAAAGCATCATCAACATCTACTACCTCTCCTTTTACAAACTTTTGTGCTTCTTTCGATACATTCCCAATTCGCTGTTCCAAAAGTAATTTTGCCAATCCCTCTAATCCTTTTGCTCTAGCTTTTGCGGCACGAGTTTGGCGTTTCTTTTTGTATGGCAAATAGATGTCTTCCAACTCTGTCAAATCAAACGTACGTTCAATTCTAGATTTTAATTCAGGTGTCAGTTTTTCCTGTGCTTCAATTGTTTTTAGAATAGATTCCTGACGTTTCAAAATATCCTTTTGACGTTCCCATTCTTCAAAAATTTCCATGATGGCTACCTCATCTAAACTCCCTGTTGCTTCTTTTCGATAACGTGCAATAAATGGAATGGTTGCTCCATCCTCAAATAATTCAATGACATTTTCTACTGGCTTTGGACTTAAGTTTAATGCCTGAGCTATTCTGTTTATCATACTTTTTAATCTAATGTGTTGCTTACTTTGTTTATAATCGTTACAATTTATAGTAGTTCGTTGATTTTTTTACCAAAAAGATAAAAAAACACATTCATATTAGTTTACTTCGTGAGCGCTGCGCTTTTAGTTAGCTGCGCTGCTACTTCGTGGTACTGCGTGAGCGCTTTGCTTTTAGTTAGCTTTGTTACTCCCTACGATCGTGAGCTCGCATAGCTCGGTTCACTGTTACTGCGTGGTTTCAACGAACTATTGAATTTACTTACTTGATGAATATCTACAATCGTATAATTGTAACTCTTCTGCGTAAAAGAGCATCAAAAATAAGTATTTTGAGAATAAAAATCAAATGAATAAAAGATTGGTTGAAAAAGAGATTTATTCCTTAGAGCACTGTTTTTTCTCAAAACTATATCACACTAATAATCAACAGCATACCATCCAAGCCTTCTGAACCTTAAAATACTGACGATTAATTGCGTAACGCTCATGAAATGCAAGATAGTAGCTATTTAATACTAGATGCTTTTTATGTTTCTTGCTAAAAAAGTAAAAATTTAGCTGGCTATCATTATATTATACCAAATAAGTAAATACAATGGAGCCATTAATCAAACATCTAAAAAATCAAGTCTCTATTCCTGACAATGAATTGGAAGTAATTTTACAAAAATTTGAACAAAAACAGTTTAGAAAAAAAGAGCATTTGCTTCAGTATGGAAATTTAGCCCGATACGAATTTTTCGTAATTCAAGGTTGTGCACGAGTATACATTACCGATTACAATGGAGTAGAGCACAATTCATTTTTTCCAGTAGAAAATTGGTGGGCAGGGGATTTAAAGAGCTTTATCAACAACAGCCCTGCTACTTTTAGTATTCAAGCATTAGAAGACATGACTGTCTTGGCTATAACCAGTAAAAACTGGAAAATTTTAATAGAAGAAGTTCCTAGCTTTTTGAAGTACTCTCATGCTTTATTTTTAAACTCTGTTATTGGGCAGCAAGATAGAATTGTTCAAAGTTTGTCCTTTACCGCAAAAGAACGTTATGAATTTTTTATCCACCAGTATCCTCACTTGGTTCAACGAATCACTCAAAAACACATTGCAAGCTATTTGGGCATCACACCTGAATTTTTGAGTATTTTAAGAAATAGACGTACCAAATGATTTCTTAATCTAGTTCAATTTTTTTCTTATTTATTTTTCAGACCTTTGTTTTCTGCTCATAGATTTTTGGCTATTAAATATATAGCATTTTCAAAGTTGTCTTTAATTATTAAAAAATCAAGCGATCATTCAAAAAATAATTTTCAAAAACAGAGAAGCTAGTTGATCAATTAAGGTCTATTAGTTCTACCTCTTATCAAAAAAAAAGAACATGAAAAAGAACACAGATCTAGGATTATTAGTACTTAGAATTTCTATCGGAGTTTTAATGTTGTTGCATGGTATTGGAAAACTAGGAGGAGGTCTGGGCTTTATTGAAAGCGTTTTAGCAGACAAAGGAATTCCAACCTTTATTGCTTATGGAGTTATAGTCGGAGAAGTTCTTGCTCCTATCGCTATTTTAGCTGGCTTTAGAACTCGAATAGCAGCGGCTATTTATGCCTTCAATTGTTTGGTAGCAATCTTATTGGTACACATGGGAGATATTTTCACTTTAAACCAACATGGAGGTTGGGGCATTGAATTACTAGGACTCTATTTGTTTGGTGCAGTTGCTTTGTTTTTTACAGGAGCAGGAAAATATGCGATGTCCAAAAACAATACTTGGGATTAATCTGCTTGATTACAATACATAGCAACAAAGCTAACTATTGAATACAATAAACAGCCTGCTATCTCACTTTATAGTTGCCTAGCTAGCAGACTGTTTATTCTCTTACGAGTAATTATTACTTATGTATTTCGAGGGTTGCTCGTTTAAGTATTTTACCGACTTGATTTTGCAAGATCAGAATATAATGGCCATTCTCAATAGTACGTATATCTACTACATGATTCTCATTTTGAATGTTGGATGTTGACAAAACAACCCGTCCCAACATATCTACCAACAATAAGTTATAACCATCAGTAGGCAAATCAGCAGCATTCATTTTTATTTGCACCTGTTGTTGCGCAGGGTTTGGATAAATTTGCGCAGCAATTTCATCTTCCACATAACGAACATCAATGGTGTTTGGTGGGTTATTGATGGTGGTATCCAAAAACTCGATATTAGTCACCATTGTTTCTGCACTATCCAAGGTTAGGCTTACCAAAGGTTGTTTTACGCCTTCGGACAAAAAATTGTATTGTACTGTTGTTCCTCTGGTAGGGAAAGGCAGTTGTATAAAATTGGCAACATTAACCCATTGGTTTCCTAAAAAAGGTACATTCACGCTTACTTCAAATTTCACCTCAAACTCTGTCACTACTTTTTGACGCAAAACGTCATAAGTACTGTCTGCCATAGCGCAAGTTCCCCATGCATCTACAACTCTATCTTCATCTCCATCAATTGCAATTCGAACAGAATCAGGACTCAAACCAAATGGCAATCCACTTACTAAAGAATCAATTAATTGGCGCAAAAAAGGCACGCTATCAATATGTTCGCTAAATCGAAATGCATATACATCAGATGCCATGTCGTTATACGTTAATGGAACTACCTGTGTAACATGCGTATTGGCAAAAGCATTGACAAAAGAAATTCCTAATATCTCAAAACCTCCTCCTATACGTTCCATTTGAGTAGCGGTCACATCGGTATAGGCTACCCCTACTTGCCCTAGAAGTGGCTGTAAAATATCTGCATCTGAAAATTGCGTATAAAAACCGCCTGTTGAGGCAGCCTGTATCGTATCATAATTGGTATTTATGGCCACCAGTTGCGAAAAATCCCAAGCGGTTGCAGTGGCACTAGGGGGGGTAATCGTAAGGGAAGAATCTACAGCAGTAGAAATCGAAAGAATATCGCCAGCTTGCGGAAAACTAATCGACGTGTACGTAATTTGTCCAAAACTCGATCCAATTATTAAGCAAGAGATCAAACTCAGTAGTAGGTATTTTTTCATGTTTGTTTTGTATATTTATATGATAAGAAAGGGGCGGTTCTTCTATCAAAAATACACATTATTGTGAATATAGCACAACAAAATTAGATAATTGATTGACATTAAAAATCCTATGCTGGTATGCTAACTTATTTTAGACTATAAATGCCTTTTGCCGTAATTTCTATATTAGGCAATGCTTGATTTTTTTCAAAATAGGTATATATAGGTGCCATACTTGCCCATAAATCTCTAAATTCTTTGTTATCGGCAAAACGGTTGTTCAATGCTTCCATATTGTCCCATGTTAGACGAGTAGGAAAAATATGGATTGGAATTTCTTGTTGACCTTTATCTTTTGCTTCTGTTGCTAAAATATATACGTTAGGAATTCTTAAGTCTGTAATCGCCAAACAACCGATAGAAGCGTCCGTTCCATGAATACAAATTGCCCCTCCCAAATCCGCTTCTTTTGCATTTCTAATCTTATCTGCAGCATTGGGATAGTTTAATCGCAATGAAATCTTAAAAGTACTCTCTGGATTAAAATAATCAATATAATATATCCCTTCTGGAACTTGGTGGTCTCCTTGACGGCGCTTAGGTCCCAAACGACTCGTGCCTTGATAAAAAGGATAACTTGTAATTAATGTATAATGTTTTTTAGTTTTAGGTTTTGCCCACAACTCCAGCCTTCCTTCCTCTTTAAAGGCACGTAAATATAGATCTATATCAAAAGAATAAATTCCTTGGGTAGCCAACAACTGCTTCACTTGTTTAAAATTGCTCTGATAAATCGATTGCACATTGTCAAAAGAGAGTTGTTGTTGTTTGAAATGTCCTGATTTCAAATCCTCCCAATGTTCTAGTGAAACAGTATCCAAAGCAGCTATATCTAACCAATAAGCCGTTTCTAGTGATTCTTTTTCTGCTGCTATTTTCTTAATTTTAGCATCTGATAATAACAATAAACTATCCATTAGTTTTAATTCTGCAACAACACTATCTGGTAAGTCTCCATAAATTGATGCATCAGACATTATTGCATCTTCCTGCAAGGGTAAAACATTCGTATCAACAAAGGCATTTTCAGACTTCCTTGCGAGTATCCTTTCTTCAGCAGGTGCTTGGCAACCAAGCACCCACCATAAACCTAAGTATAAACTTATAATTCGATAAATTGCCATAGTATTCTCATTTCATTTCCCTCATAATTCATTATTAATCAAAAGATACACTTGTGCGAAGTTCACTTTTTGAAATATTGTTTTTAAAGAGAAAATCTAGTAGCAATTCTTTAGTATTATTCTACCACACCTTATACAAAATATTGTAATTAAAAATTTTTTAGCTAATTCAACTAAAGGCTTTTCTACGCATAATGCAGGTTGCTTTTGGGGGTCAGCTATTAATTTTTAATAACAAAGGTAATTTAGCCAACTTCTAGGGAAAAGAAGCCTAACTCTAAGCAAGCATAATGTCTCATCTTTGTATTAAGTAATTCAAATACACATTATTAAATCATGAAGTTGCTGGTCTTAACACCTGTTATTGAATTCAAATTCAGAAGATACAATACCTAACAACTTCAGTTAAATTCTTATTACAATGAAAAATAAATTATTTGCAATCGTTATTTTGGTTATGGGCTTTGTTAGTTTGGGTTTTGCACAAGACGCAATGCAAACTCCAGTGATAAAATTAGAGCAAACACCTGGTAAGTTTACGGTTCAAAGTTTAACTTTAGAAGCAGGAACATATCAATTCGAAATTGCAAATGTTGGGGTAGATCACGAAATAGGCTTTGTCATAGCTCCCAAAGGTAAACCAGAACAAAAACATCATATAAAAGAAGGATATGTGCAAAAAACGATCAAAGATGGCGAATCCTCATTGACACAAAAAGTTACTTTAAAAAAAGGGGAGTACATCTATTTTTGCCCATTGAATCCAACAGAACAATATAGTTTAACCGTCAAATAACAAGAGGATTATAGAATGTTGGTTAATTAGAGTTTGCCACAGTTGACGAGATAGTGTTAGCTGTGGTATTTGCTATTCAAACGCTAGCTTTTATTTAAAAGCTCTTTCCTCCAAGTCCTCTATTTGGGTTTTAAACGATATTTTTGAGTTAATTCTCAAAAAAAACACTAATTACTTACATTTTTTTTGATTCTTTCCCAAAGAAGACTATCTTTGTGACCTATTTGTGATTTGTAGATAACAATTTAATTAAAAAAATGTACGCAATAGTAGAAATCAAAGGACAACAGTTCAAAGTGAGCGAAGGACAAGAGATCTTCGTAAATCGCTTAGAAGCTGCTGAGGGTGATAAAGTTACTTTCGACAAAGTACTCCTCGTAGCGAAGGAAGGAAACTTCCAAGTAGGAACTCCTAGTGTGGCAGCAACAGTAAACACTACTGTTCTTGAGCAAGTAAAAGGTGATAAAGTCATCGTGTTCAAGAAAAAACGCCGCAAAGGATACCGTCGCAAAAACGGACACCGTCAGCAATTCACAAAAATCAAAATTGATAGCATTGCATAATGCTGGATCTTATTATTTAACCTTAAGTCAATAACTTATAAAAAGTATAAATCATGGCTCATAAGAAAGGGGTAGGTAGTACGGATAACGGACGTGATAGTAAAAGTAAACGTCTTGGTGTCAAATTGTTTGGCGGCCAGTCGGCTATTGCAGGAAATATCATCGTACGTCAACGAGGTACTAGCTTCCACCCAGGTAATGGTGTAGGAATAGGTAAAGACCACACTATCTTTGCTTTAAAAGATGGTATCGTTGAATTCAAAAAAGGATACAAGAATCGTACCTTCATTCATGTAGTATAATTACACTACCAATGATAAAAAGCCATTCCGAACCTGATTCGGGATGGCTTTTTTTAGGTTCAAAGTATATTAAAAAAATCATTTTTTTGGTGCATTTACTGACTAAGTAAGTGGTCAGAAAAAATAAGAACAAAAAATGGGATTATTTTTTTTTGAACGATTACTTACCTTATAATAATAAGGTACCAAGAAAAATTAAAACATTTATAATGGGCAATTTAGTAGCTATTGTTGGTCGCCCCAATGTTGGTAAATCGACCTTCTTTAATAGAATGCTAGGGATGCGCAAAGCTATTGTAGACGATGTTAGTGGCGTCACTAGAGATCGTCAATATGGTTCTTCAGAGTGGAATGGTCAACAGTTTATGTTGGTAGATACAGGAGGTTTTATTGGAGACTCAGAAGATGACTTTGCAGCAGCTATTCGCACTCAAGTTCATACTGCAATTCAAGAAGCGCAAGTCATTCTTTTTGTTGTAGATGTCAACACAGGTGTCACCGATTTGGATGAGCATCTTGCAGAAATCTTGCATCGTACCAAAAAACAAGTATTATTGGTTGTCAACAAAGTAGACAACAGTGCCCGCCATTTGGATGCGCATGAATTTTGGTCTTTAGGTTTTGACAAAATGTTTCCTATTTCTTCTAATTCAGGAAGTGGTACGGGAGATTTGTTGGATGAAGTCATACGACTTCTTCCTGAAGAAGAATTGGTCGAAGACGAGCTTCCTAAGTTTGTTATTGTTGGTAGACCCAATGCAGGAAAATCATCGTTCACCAACGCTTTGTTAGAAGAAGATCGTAGTATCGTTACCGAGATTGCTGGGACAACTAGAGATAGTGTTCATGCTAAATACAGCAAATTCGACAAAGAATTCTTGTTAATTGATACAGCAGGGCTTCGCAAAAAGAAAAATGTTTCTGAAGACTTGGAGTTTTACTCAGTAATGCGTGCTGTACGCTCTTTGGAAAATGCAGATGTCTGCATTTTGATGCTGGACGCAACCAAAGGGATTGAGGGACAGGACTTGAATATATTCCGTTTGGCTATTAAGAACAACAAAGGGATTGTTATTTTGGTCAATAAGTGGGATTTGGTAGAAAATAAAGAAACCAATACGGCAAAAGATTTTGAAGATAAAATTAGAGAACGTATTGCGCCATTCAATGACGTACCAATTGTATTCATTTCTGTATTAGAAAAGCAACGTATTTACAAAGCAATCGATGTTGCCTTAGAAGTATATCAAAATAGAGCGACTCGTATTAGCACTTCTAAACTAAATGAGTTCGTGCAAGAAATTGTTGCTGCACATCCACCACCACCGCATCGTGGTCATTTTATTAGCATCAAATATGCAACACAGATACATACTCCTTATCCTGCGTTTGCCATGTTTTGTAATTACCCGAAACACATTAAGGAGTCTTATAAAAACTATTTAGAAAATAGATTTAGGGAACAATTTAACTTCACAGGTTCACCCGTTGTCTTTTTCTTCCGACAAAAATAGAAATCTTCTATACGATTTATTATGCCATTAGAAATATCTTCTAATGGCATTTTTTAACTTCAATACTCCCCTATCCCAAAAGTTTTGTATAGATTTACTAGTTGTTTACCCTGAGCAAACCTTATCCAAAAACTATAAAATATAATCAAATGTTAGTTACGATAATTATCTTAATCTTTACACTTTTGGTTGTTCCTTATGTAGCCTTCAACTATGGGACTCCGCTAACCGAACTGCAAGAAATGATTCTTTGGGATAGTTCTTATATTTTAATTGGTGCTACCGCCTATTGTTTTATTGTCGGAGAATTAGCACGCAATAATAGCCAAGTCGATAAATTATGGAGCATCATACCAATTGTCTATGCTTGGTATATTACTTATGCAGGAGGTTGGGACAGCCGTATGGTTCTGATGTCCGTTTTAGTAACTATTTGGGGCATCCGTTTATCTTTAAATTTTGCCCGTAGAGGTGGATATTCCATCAAGTTTTGGGAAGGAGAAGAAGACTATCGTTGGGAAGTCCTGCGCCAACGACCAGGCTTTAATAATAAGGCAATTTGGTTTCTCTTCAATCTTTTCTTTATTTGTGCCTACCAAATGACCCTGATTTACTTATTTACGTTACCTATTTTAACTGGTTTGAGCGAAGCGGCTCCTACTGGTCTTATTTGGACTGATTATTTGTTGGCAGCCTTATTTATCTTCTTTGTTATTATAGAAACTATTGCCGATCAACAACAATGGGTTTTTCAGACCGAAAAATACCGTCGTATCAATGCCAATGAAGAACTTGGAGAATATGCACACGGTTTTATTAGAACGGGACTTTGGGGCATTATGAGGCATCCTAACTATATGGCAGAACAAGCCATTTGGATTGTATTCTATTGCTTCAGTATTGTCGCAACAGGTGAAATTTTAAACTGGAGTATTGCAGGGGCTTTATTACTCGTTATTTTATTCAAAAGCAGCTCTGACTTTTCAGAAAGTATTACTACCAAAAAATATCCTGAATATAAGGAGTATCAAAAAACAGTTCCTCGTTTTTTGCCCTTTACCAAATGGTAATATTTGCTAACAATCGAAGGATTTTATTTCTGAAATCACCTTGTTTTGATTACTATCAATAGCTCCTCACAACATCGCCCAAGACGGAAAGAACCATCTTGGGCGATATCGTTTTATAGACATTATCTACATTAATTGAGATTAAAGAGTACTTTAAGTACTTGTATCAACTTCGTCCCAATCTTCTATTTCTAAACAACAGTCTCCTAGGCTCGACCACCTTATTCTGTATCAATCTGCATCATTGCATCCTCTACCTCATGCACCAATTCATCAAATCGAGGCAAACGCTTTGTTGCCCTTGTTCTTTGGAATGGTAAATCTACATGAATTTTTTTAACGAAATTTGATGGCGCATGCTTCATAATAAAAATATCATCCCCCAAGTATACTGCCTCCTGAATATCATGTGTTACAAAAAGAATGGTTGGATTAAACTTTTCCCAAATTCCAATCAGTAAATCTTGCATTTGCAATCTAGTTTTGATATCCAATGCGCCAAACGGCTCATCCATTAACAAAATTTCAGGATTAGACATTAGACTTCTAGCAATCGCAATTCTCTGCAATTGCCCTCCCGACAGATTGGGATATTGTGCATATTTATCATGATGCCCCTCCAAACCAACCAGTTGAATCATTTCCATTGCCTTTTCGTCTCGTTCCTTTTTTGGAACACCTTGAAATCGTAAACCAAGGCTAACATTATCCAAAACCGTCATCCAAGGCAAAGAGGAGTATTGCTGAAAAACCATACTTACTCTATTATTAGCGCTGACAGGTTCTCCCTTTACCAACACCGTTCCCTTCGTTGGTTGTTGCAATCCAGCAATATATCTCAGTATCGTAGACTTTCCACATCCAGACATGCCCAAAATACAAGCAAATTGTCCTTGCATGGGCTTGTTTTCTATTAATAAATCTAAATTCTCAATAATCTTTGTATCGCCATAGGACTGATCAACCCCTCTTAATTCTATCAAATTTTCAGCTGAAGTATTTTCAAACTTTAATCCCATAATATTTAGTGTTTGTTCACTTTATTAACGTGTTTGTGAGGGAAAAGCATGCGATCTATCAGAACAAAGAGTTTGTCCTGAATAACACCAATTACAACAATAATAATCAAAATTGCAAAAGCCTTATCAATTCTACTTTGCCGTTTTGCTGTCCAAATCAACTCACCAATTCCTCCCCCTTTGTTCAACATCTCTACAATAGTAATATACGTCCATGAAATGGCAGTTAAAACTCGAATATCATCAACTATTTTAGAAAACACATAAGGCATATATACCGTTCTCACCGTCTGCCAAGAGGTTGCGCCCAATGTAAAAACAGTATTTAGATATACCTTTTGTACTTCGTCAATTCTTTGTATAATAACAGGTATCAAGTAAACAATAATACCAAAAGCTAAAAAGGTAACTTTCATGCTGCTTCCTAATCCCAACCACATAATAAAAATCCCTGTAACAGCTGTTAATGGTATGAAACGATAGGAATTTATAATTTGGCTAAACAAACCTCGAAATAGAGGAATTAAGCCTAATAAAAACCCTAAAGGAATCGAAATAAGTATTGCTAATAAATAACCTAAGACATTGAGTTTGATAGAATAGATGGTATTGCTCACCACATCATCGTTGTTATTTAGATCAGGAAAAGCCTGAATTACTTGCATAGGAGAAGGCAACAAAGGATACACTTTGTTGCTCTTTAGTCCATAGCTCTTTATTTCTTCAGTACTTAACTTTTCTAATTGATCGTATTCTGCAATTAATAATGAGTCACTTTCATAATAAACTCTTTTTTCTAGAGCAAGCGTACTCACATCAATTTTATCATCTTGAGTAATCACCTTTTGAGCTAAAAATTCGGCTAGACCAAACCAAAGCCCAATTAGAATAACTACTCCTACCAACGAAAGAATAAAATTATCTCTAGAAGATAAACTTCCTCGTAATTCGAATAAATTTTTAGTATTCATAAAATGAGCGATTAGTCAGTAACCAATTCAAAGTCTGTTCGTCTATTCTTAGCTTTACAAGCATTATTTTGATTTTCCTCACAACCTTCTACAGGTTTATTAGGACCATTTCCTACAATAATAAAACGATTAGCAGGCATGTTATGCTCTTCAATCAAATAGTTCGCAACAGACTGTGCTCTCTTTTTTGACAACTCAATATTCGATTTTGTAGAACCTACATTATCTGTATTCCCTTCGATTCTAATACGTGCATTAGAAAAAGCCTTTGCGATAGGTGTAAATTTAATATCAATCAGTTGCTTAGCATTATCATCAATTTCGTACTCTCCAGTTCTAAAACTAATACTAACTTTTAGGGTTGAAATAGATTCTTTGGTTTCTAAATCTTCGCTCACTTCTGTAAATGTCTTTTCTTCTTCTGCCTTGTGTTCAGCACCAGAAAGCGCAACACTGTTAACTAAATCTTTGGTCGATAATAATCTCCAACTTTTTGCGCCACTCGTATTATACCCCAACTCATTGTACTTCACTTTCATTTTATTATACAAATCCTCGCCAGTCACTCCATTATAATCTGTGTTAAGCCCAAAGAAATCTCTGTTATCTTCATGCGTTGCTAGACGTACGTTATTAATAGCATCATAACAGAAACCTTCAGGCTGAGACAAGCCTTTTGCCAAAATTTTAGCTGCTTTTTTCTTATTCTCTTCAGAAGCATTCAATTCAGCAGCACCAGTCATCCACCCCTCGTACAAATCTTTTAATTGATCTTTATTTTTTTCAATAAACTCTTTCTTAGCAACAAAAACATCTGCAATAATATGCGTTGCATTTTTAGTACTTTCAAGCACTCTAGAACCAGCTACTTTGCTGACACAATCAATATCATCTGGACTCCAAACCACAGCAGCATCAACCGTATTACTTTTGAACGCATCAGCAGCATCAATTGCACTTGGTACTTCTATAATTGTCACATCTTTGGTAGATAAATCTCCTGCTTCTAATAGCCAAATCAAAAATGAATGAGAAGGAGTCATTGGAGCTACAGCGATTTTTTTACCTTTTAAGTCACTCACTTTTGAGATCCCTCTTCTAGCAACAATGGCATCTCCCCCACGACTCCAGTCTGCTTGAAAAACAACCTGAGGCTGATACTGTGCCAATCCCTCAACCTCTGTAGGAAAGGCGTCAATAGTTGCCCACATCAAATCAATAGAGCCATTTTTAAAAGCATCTCTAGAAGCATCAAAATCATCAATTACTTCAAAATTAACCTTAAACCCATACTCTTTAAAAAACCTAGATTCAGTATTAGCCTTGAAACCTTCATTAAAATATTGTCCTCCAGCATAACCTCCCCAAGTAACAACACCAATATTTATTACATCCTTATAACCTTCTTTTGTTGCTGTTGAAGTTCCATCTGGTGATGAAATTTCACTTGTTTTTCCACCTGCAAATAAAGTATAAGCATAATAGGCTGCTCCTGCTACGATAATTGCAATTAATATTTTTGACAAGGGAGTTAATTTTGCTGTCGCCATAATTTTAATAAGTTCTAAGTGTGTCTAATTTGTTTGTAAATAATAGTGATAATAAACTTAATATACAGCTCTATTTTCCTTATTTGAGTACTATTCAGATGAAAAGAATAAAGGCAAACTTTTCAATAAAAGTAAGATTGGATTGAAGCTATATATCTACAAATTGCTGAGTTACTACATAACATAAGATATGTATCTTTTACTTTAAATATTCCTTCATTCTAGCAATATCTATTGTAAACTGAGATTTTAAATAATCAAAAGAAACTTTAAAATCATTTTGATTTTCAGTCAGTTCCTTTTTGGCATCTTTTACTTTATATTTTAAATCTGTGATTTGGTTTTCATGCGTCTCGATTTCTTCTGTCAGCTTTTTAATCAAAGCTTTTTTTTCTTGAATCGTATTTTTAAGATCCGCTATTTCTTCTTCCTTTTTACCGACACTTTCTGTGATTTTTTTTTCAAAATCTGTGTTGACTTTTTCATTTTCAGCATCAAGGATAGATACGTAAAATGCCGCACTTTTTAGTAGATCATCTAAAGTGACCCCCATTGTTGAAGCTGTCGCAAATGCAGATCGATATTTAGTAACTTCATTCATTGGCATTTTATCCAATGCTTTTAATGCTTTTTTATATTCAAAATAATCAAAGCCTTCTAAATCATTCTTTTCAACCTCTAATAATAATTGTTCAATAATTTGATTATCTACGACTCCTTCCTTTTCAATCATTTCGCCACTCAACGCAGCTTCTAATTTCTCATCAAAATCATCAAAATCATCCAATTCTCCTAAAAGATACTCTGCATTTTCGACAGAACTATCTGAAGTTAATTCTTCCTCTTTTTTTTGATTATCCTCTGTTGTTTCAATTATAAATAAAGATTTCAAATTTTTGAACATCTCAAAGCTATTTAATCTAATGTAAAAATGAAGGTGAAACAAATAATTCACCAATCTTGTGTAAGATAATCAAAAAAAGAACGAAAAAATCTTTTCAAAGGTTCCTTTTTTAGTAGAATCCTTATTTTTATTCACATGTAAAATTGGTAAATTATTTATCACAACAAAAAAAGCGGCGATAAAATCCTATAGATCTTATCGCCGCTTTTGGCATATCGTTCCTAACTTTTCAACAGACTTTTTAAGAAAAAAAAAGAAGGCGGTGACCTACTCTCCCACCATAAGGCAGTACCATCGGCGCTGAAGGACTTTACTTCTTTG
>NZ_JHBV01000031.1 GCF_000724545.1 Aureispira sp. CCB-QB1
GAAACTTAAGTATCAATGGCATTTGTTTAAAATTTTTGTCTTTTATTTCAATGAACTTCCATCATACATTTAACAACACAACCGTTATTAAATACATTACTACGTTGATTTTTTCAATGGAGTATTATAAAATAAAAGAATAGACAATCATTTCAACAGACCGATTTTTATATCTCCCAGATAAGATATTTTGCATTTGTTAAGGACATAGAAAGGTACTGCTAGAAAATTATTAGATAGACAGCAATAAGTAATCGTTCAAAAAAATAATCTCATTTGTTGTTATTATTTTTTCTGATCACTTACTTAATAATTTTCATAATCCGCTTTTTGTCCTGAAAAAATAATAACAAACCAATACTCTAAAATTCCTAATTTATATAGGAGTGTTTTAGCTTAATAATTCGCTAATCTTTTGTTGTTAAAAAAAAATAAAAAAGCAACAAATTACTACCTATAATGTCAGTATTGTTTGGAGAAAGAAGGGGATTTGGGTTCTTAAACTATCTCCAAAAATAATCTCTCTTGCTTTTACATTCTAAAAGCAAAGGATAGTTAATGCAAAAATTAAAATCGACATATTCTTATAACCAAAAACAAAAACAGAAAGTGTATGCAAAAAATTAGTTTACTCACTACGTTGTTTTTTATTTGTAGTTTAACAGCTTTTGCGCAAATCAACGATGGCTCTATGCCTAAAAGTTTTACGCCAGCTTTTTACCTCAATAAAAATATTCCTTTAGTAACAATGCCTGCATTGGATATGGCTACCATCAACCATGAAAATACAGAGCGTGATGCAAAAGGTGTTTTGATGTTTAACACTAAAATTCAATCAACTAGTATTGCCTTGGGCGCACAAGGAGTTTGGGATAAGTATCCGAATGGAGACCGAATCTGGAGAACTCGTATACAAGCCAAAGATGCTAAGGGAATGGTTTTGTATTTTAGTAATTTTAGAATTCCCCAAGGAGCAAAATTATACGTTTATAGTATTGACAAAAAAGAAGTTTTAGGTGGTTTTACGAGTACTAACAACCAAGTTAGTGGTAAGTTTGCTCTAGGACCAATCCATAGCGATGATGTTATTGTAGAATACTTGGAACCTTCCAATGTAGCTGGACAAGGGCAATTTACGATTGACGGAATTGGTAATATGTATCGTTTTGCCAAGTCGGCGGATAATTTTGGTGATTCTGATCCTTGCGAAGTCAATGTGAATTGTACGCCAGAAGGAAATGGAAAGATACAGCAACGGGATGCTGTGGCGCGTATTTTGGTGCGAGTAGGTAGCAATGCGGGTTGGTGTTCTGGAGCTATGGTTAATAATGCCTTGCAAAACTGTGATCGCTATTTTTTAACCGCTCTACACTGTGCTCTAGGAACGCAAGGAGTGAACTCATCAATAGCATCTGCTTCTGATTTTGGACAGTGGATTTTTTACTTTAATTATCAAGCATCAGGATGTACGAGTCCATCATCGCAAGGAACCTTAGCCAATCAATCTTTGACAGGCTGTACCATGCGAGCGCATAGTAATGGTGGTGGTGGAAACAATGGATCAGATTTTTTACTATTAGAAATCAACAATGCCATTCCATCTAGTTATAATGTATTTTTTGCGGGTTGGAATGCAGGTACAGCTGCCACTACAGGCGGTTATGGCATTCACCACCCAGCAGGTGACATCAAAAAAGTTTCTACTTTTTCAGCAACAACAGCAACAACAGGTTGGAATGGTTCAGGATTGAATAGCCATTGGGGCTTGTCTTGGATTGCTACAACAAATGGACATGGTGTCACAGAAGGTGGTTCTTCGGGTTCTCCTTTGTTTAATAGTGCTGGACTAATTGTAGGAACCTTAACAGGAGGTAGCTCTTTTTGTACAAGTCCAAATAGTCCAGATGCTTATGGTAAAATGTCGTATCACTGGACATCCAATGGTGCTGCCGCGAATAGACAGTTAAAAGTATGGTTAGATCCTAATAATAGCGGTATAACTACATTAGCGGGTACTTATTTCCCCTGTACGCCTGTTAATTCTCTAGATGCAGGAATTTCAAACATAACGAACCCTGCTGACAGTACAACAATTTGTGACGATCCTTTTGCACCAGAAGTAGTTTTGGAAAACTTTGGTACAACTACCTTAACATCTGCAACGATTAATTATCAAGTTAACTCTGGAACAATTAATACGTTTTCTTGGACTGGATCTTTGGCAACAGGAGCAACACAAACCGTAACATTACCAACGGTTGCTATTCCAGCAGGAGGAGCCGTGTTTACCTTCCGTGCTTTTACAAGTAATCCGAATGGTGGTACAGATGGCAATACTGCCAATGACGAGACGTCAGTTGTGAGCCAATACAGAACTTCTAGCGCATTGCCTTATGCAGAAGCATTTGGCGGGGGAGCACTACCAACCGATATTATTATACTAGATCAAAATGGAGATGGAAACGAGTGGGGACATAATACGACCGTAAATGGTTTTGGAGCAGCAGCAGGAACAGGGTGTATGGCAATGGATAATTTTGCGGCTAACTTTGCAGGTCAATACGATTGGTTTTTTGTGCCCACCTTGGATTTAACAGGTCAAACAGGAACATCATTGACCTTTGATGTCGCTTATGCTCGTTATGACGCTACCTATAGCGATACCTTGATTGTTGCTATTAACTCAGATTGTGGAACATCGTATACACCTGTTTATTTTAAAGGAGGAAGTGATTTGGCAACCGCACCAGATGCGACAACTATTTTTACTCCTACGGCAGCACAATGGCGCACAGAAACCGTTGACTTGAGTGCTTACGATGGTGCTAGCCATGTACGAGTTGCCTTTTTGAATTTATCAGGTTATGGGCAACGTATGTTTGTCGATAATATCAACATTCAAGCAGGAACAGTAGCCAATGGTTTGGATGCAGGAATTTCAAGTATTACCAACCCTGTTGATAGTACGACAATTTGTGACGATCCTTTTGTCCCAGAGGTGGTTTTAGAGAACTTTGGCACAACAACCTTAACATCGGTAACCATTAATTATCAAGTTAACACAGGAACAATAGGCACATTTGCTTGGACAGGATCTTTAGCAGCAGGTGCTACAGAAACAGTAAGTTTGCCTCTAGTTAATATTCCAGCAGGGGGAGCTATTTTTACATTCCGTGCCTTTACTAGTAACCCTAATGCAGGGACCGATGCAGATCCTAATAACGATGAAACGTCTGTTGTGAGCCAATATAGAGCAACAAGCGCATTGCCTTATGCAGAAGCATTTGGAGGAGGCGCTGTTCCTACGGATATTATTTTATTAGATCAAAACGGAGATGGTAATGTTTGGGATTATGATAACTCTGTGAATGGTTTTGGAACAGCTGTTGATGTTGGATGCATGCATATGGATAATTTTACGGCTAACTTTGCAGGTCAATACGATTGGTTTTTTGTTCCTACCTTGGATTTAACAGGTCAAACAGGAACATCATTGACTTTTGACGTCGCCTATGCTCGTTATGATGCTACCTATAGCGATACCTTGATTGTTGCTATTAATTCGGATTGTGGAACATCTTATACGCCTGTTTATTTAAAAGGAGGAAGTGATTTGGCAACGGCACCAGATGTAACGAGTGTTTTTGTACCAACAGCGGCACAGTGGCGCACAGAAACAGTTGATTTGAGTGCTTACGATGGTGCTAGCCATGTACGAGTTGCCTTTTTGAATTTATCAGGTTACGGACAACATGTTTATGTGGATAACATCAACATTCAAGCTGCTGTATCTTGTAACTTGACAGGAGCGATTGCGGCTACAACAGATGTTAGTTGTCATGGTGGTAATGATGGAGGTGTCACGGTGACAGCTTCTGGAGGAACGCCAGCCTATTCTTACAATATAGGTGCAGGAAGCCAAGCATCTGGTACTTTTGCAGGATTGAGTCAAGGAACTTATACCATTACAATTACAGATAATGCTTCTTGTTCAGCAACAGTAGGTGTTTCTATTGGCGAACCTGCTGCCTTAACAGCTTCGTTGAGTTCAAGTTCAGATGTTGCTTGTTTTGGAGGAGCAACTGGAATGGCTGAAATTTCGACAGTAGGAGGAACACCAGTCTATTCTTATAATATTGGTTCTGGGAGTCAGGTATCGGGTTTATTTAGTGGGCTTGTTGCCAATAATTATACCGTCACAGTGATCGATGGCAATAACTGTACAACAACAGTTCCTGTTACTATCACAGAACCCACCAGTGCTCTAACGGGAGCCGTGTCGAATACAACGGATCCTACTTGTAATGGTAGTTCAGATGGAAGTATTACCGTAGGGGGAACAGGAGGAACAGCACCTTATAATTACAATATTGGATCTGGCAATCAGTTTACAGGCTCATTTACGGCTTTGTCAAGCGGTACTTACACGGTTTCAATTACAGATGGTAATAACTGTACGACCACAACAACAGCAACATTAACCAATCCAAGTTTAATTTCATCGAATGTATCCGTTTCTAGCAATTATAACGGAGCACAAATCAGTTGTAATGGAGCATCTGATGGAGAAATTACAGCCACCGCAACAGGTGGAACTGGAGCATTGACTTATGCATGGAGTAATGGACAAACAGGCTCTGTAGCTAGCAACTTGTCTGCCAATGCTTACACTGTGACAATTACAGATGCCAATGGTTGTAGTACGGACGTAGCTGTAATCGTGAGTGAACCAACAGCACTAGTCGCCACGGCTACTGTCAATAATGCGGTTTCTTGTAATGGAGGAACAGATGGTATTGCTAGCGTTACTACAACAGGTGGTACAGGGGCAACTACGGCGATATGGAGTGATGGACAAGTAGGGGTAACTGCAACAGGTTTGGCAGCGAATGCCTATACTGTCAGCATTACAGATGCGAATGGTTGTAATACGTCTACTAGTGTAACTATGACTGAACCAACAACGGCACTTTCTGGAACAGTCGTTGATAATGGAGATGGTTCTGCAACAGCAGCAGGGACAGGAGGAACAGCGGGATACACGTATCAGTGGGATGCTGCGGCAAACAACCAAACAACCGCAACAGCAACTGGATTGGTTAATAACGGAACTTACGATGTGACAATTACGGATGCCAATGGTTGTACAACGGTTGCATCTGTAACGATCAATATCGTTGGTTTGAATCAAATTTCAAATCTATCTACTTTTGATGTTATTCCAAATCCTAATGCAGGAACGTTCCAAGTACAAGTATCCTTTACAGAGGCTAAGACAGCAACGGTGCGTTTGACCAATGTATTGGGGCAAGTATTAAGAGAGTATACTTACTCAGATGCTTCGTTTAGCATACCAGTAGAACTTACAAATCAAGCAAGTGGTGTTTACTTTGTTGTCCTTCAAACAGGAACACAGCACACGACGAAAAAAGTTGTTGTAACAAAATAGGAACTATCCTAAATACAACTGAATATAGTTTTATAGAGCACTATTCCTTTACAGGGAGTAGTGCTTTTTTTGTACGAAAAGTATTTTAAATTTTAGTATAGATAGTAAAGTAGGCGAACCTAGTTTCCTTTCATGATTTTGGCAGCGAAAGAAGGGCTAATTCGTTGTATTACTTTCAACCATTTTACCTTTCCTATATTGATTTCAAAAACATCTTTTTGAAAGGCTTGCATAAATTCTTGTGCGAGTTGCTGCGGACTAATTTTCCCTTTACCTCGACCTGCTGTCATTGCCGTATCTACTAAAGGAGGAATGATTTCAAAAACCTTTATGGTATCTAATTGGTAACGTAGGGCTTGCGAAAAGATGTGGATTCCTGCTTTTGTACCACAGTAGACAGGAGCCATTTTTTTTGGTGCCAAGGCTAAACCAGACGATACATTTATAATAGCAGCATTTTCATTTTGTTCTAAAGTAGGTAATAATAATGCAATTAATTGAATAGGAGCGATGAAGTTCACATTAATTTCTTGGGTGATTTTACTTGGCAGGTGTGCTTCTTTTAAGAAGTGATAATTGTACTGCATTCCTGCATTATTAATTAAAATGTTTAAGTCTGGGTGTTTTTGTTCTATAAATAAAACCAATTCCTCTAGGCATTCCTGAGAACTAAGGTCACCAGCAAAAGGGCTTATTCGAGCATCTTTTTGTGCCAATGCTTTTAATTGCGCTTCGTTTCTTCCAAGAGCAATAATCTGATTGTCGTTTTTTAAAAAAGCTTTTAATAAAGCCAAGCCAATGCCAGCTGTTGCGCCTGTAATCAAAATTTTGTTTCCACTTAATTTCATAATTCGTATTGTTTGTTGTCTTTAAAGCATATAACTAACAACACAAAATTCTACTAATCTTAAGTCAAAAACATTTACATAGGTAAAGAAAAAAGCCAAAAGATATCATTATTTCAACTTTCGTTCGCCTCTAATTCTACTAAGCTGAGTGGCGCTAATTCCCAAATAGGAAGCAATGTGATATTGAGGTATTTGTTGTTCTAAGTAAGGGTGTTCTTCTTGAAAAATCGCATAGCGTTCCTTCGCTTCTAGCATGACCAATTCAATTTCTCGCTTTTCTTTTCGGATAAAAAACTGTTCTGCTAGGAGTCTGGCAATGCGTTCTATATTGGGATACTGTTCAAACAAATTGGTAAACGAACGATACTCGGCAACGAAGAGTTCGCAGGGTGTAAGGCATTGGATGTTAATAAGATTAATGTCTTTGCTAATCAAAGAGGAGAAAGCTCCAACAAAGTGCTTAGACGTAAAAAATGTCTTATTGTATTCCTCTCCCTTAGCATTTCTATAAAACGCCCGCAAAGTGCCAGACTGTACGAATGCAAAACGCCTAGCATAACGTCCTTCTTGAGCAAAATAAGAATTTTTTTTCCATTGCTCAAGGCGAAATAAAGCGGTTAGTGCTTGCCATTCTACAGCATTTAAGGGAACAAGTTGTTGAATAACTGCTTTCAGTTCTTCCATGGTTTTATTTGCCTTTTATGCGATTCCAAAGTGTCTGAGCCATTTCACCAACTTTGATGCGTTCCACATCTCTATCTTCTTGTACGTCAAAATGACCATCTTTTTCGGTGAGAATAAAACGAAAAATATAACGATCTTCCAGTGGAATAGTACTATCTTCAGGAACGCCCATCATACCAAAACGAAGGTTATTAAACGTAATGCTACCGTCGGGTTGTTCAATCAAGTTATAATAACCATTCGCAAACCAAAGTAAAATGTTTAAATATTCTTCACCTTGATATTTGTCAATCAGAGTGTGATTTTTGGGAAGTTTGATGAACTCAATAGTAGGCTGCTTATCCAATAGCGAATAGGTTCCGTAATAATAGGCATCATCTGTAGCGACTGTTGTTTGCCAAAGAACCGTATTTAAAATGGTAGGATAAGTAATGTATTCTGTGTATTCAATTCCTTGCTCCTGAAGGCTGTTTGCAACGACTTTATTCATGATAGATTTGCCATAAAAGGTGCTAGCCATGTACAGTGTTGCTATAGAAATGCCAAGATAATTCCAAAAGCGCTGCTTGGTATATTTCTTAGCAAAAAAGACGCCTACTAAGCCAATAATCATAGGAACAGTATAAAGCGGGTCAAGAATTGAAATGTTGTTGAAGGCTACCCTATAACGAGAAAAAGGCTCAAAAATTTGAGTGCCATAAGCGGTACAAGCATCAATAATCCAATGGGTTAAAAAGGCAAGAAAGAACATTAATGTCCAGTTTCTTAGAGAAGGATCATATTGAATGGATGCCCGATGTTCGTAGTTGTATTTTAAACTATTAATCAATGGAATAAAACCTAAAGCAAAAATACCTACCAACCCACCTGCTACTAGACTTTGGGTAGAATAGGTCAAGTAAAACAAGGCAGCAACAATGACTCCATAAAAAAGCAACCACCAAGTTGTTAAAACTTTTTGAGTCATGGCGCTTTTGTGCCAGCCTTGTTTGTAATACTGCAAACTAAGCCAAGCAAATATTGGTGAAGCCACCAGCGTAAAAATAATGGAATGGGTAATCCCTCTATGATAAACCAATCCATAGACTTGATGATCTAGAAATAGCCTTGAAAATATATCTAAGTCTGGAATCGTACCAGCAATTGCACCTACCAAAATAGCTTTATTACCCATTTTTTCTCCCAAAACGGCATGTCCCATCGCTGCACCAAGTGTCGCTTGTGTAATTGAATCCATGATTTGTTATACTTGTTTTTTACTTTCTTAGTTGCTTGTTATACTCAGTAGTTCGTTGATTTTTTACCAAAAAGTAAAAAATCAACGAACTACTATCTGTACTCTTGTCTAAATAGCACGTGTTACTAACATCGATCCACTCGACAAGTTTAGTTATTTATTTTTGAACACAAACAAGACCAAAAAAGAGCCATAATGTTTAGTTCTATTTAATTTATTCAATGAACGGCGAGTTTTATTCAATGAATGGTATGTAGAACGCTAAAATAGAAGAAGAAATTAGTAGTTTTTATTTTTAGAATCCATAATAATGGTAACTGGACCATCATTAACAAGAGCTACTTGCATATCGGCACCAAATACACCTGTTGCGACTGTTTTTCCTAGTTTTTTTTCTATGGTTGTTACAAAATTCTCATAGAGAGGAATGGCTATTTCGGGTCTAGCAGCTTTGATAAATGAAGGGCGAGTACCTTTTTTGATATTGGCATGAAGTGTAAATTGACTGACGACTAGAATGTCACCATTAAGATCACTTATAGAGCGATTCATTTTGCCTTCTTCATCACTAAAAATGCGCATGTCTAAGACTTTTTTGCTCAACCAATCAATATCTTCTTGACCATCTTCTTGTTCTATTCCTAATAACAAAAGCAAGCCTTGCCCAATTTGAGCATTGATTTTTTCTTCTATTGTAACAGATGCCTCTTTGACACGTTGTAGTATAATTCTCATATTTTGTGTTAATATTTTTATCGGAAAAATAAGTGGACTAAGTGGATATCAATAGCGCTAGTAATTATATTTTTCTTTCCAGAAATGCTTTAAATAATTGCGCATACCTTTTTCTCGCTGATTATGACCTGGTTCATACAATTTGGTATTTTCAATTTCCTTAGGTAGGTATTCTTGGTCGACAAAATTACCAGGATAATCGTGTGCATATTGATATTCTTTGCCGTAATCCAATTGTTTCATGAGCTTTGTTGGCGCATTGCGCAAGTGTAGCGGAACCGATAAATCTCCCGTTTGTTTTACCAAACGTTGGGCATTATTAATTGCCATATAAGACGCATTGCTTTTGGGAGAAGCAGCCAAATAAGTAGCACATTGAGACAGTATAATCCTACTTTCGGGATAGCCAATAGTGGTTACTGCTTGAAAGGTATTATTTGCAATAACTAGTGCTGTTGGATTAGCATTGCCGATATCTTCTGACGCAGCAATTAACATTCTTCTAGCAATAAATTTGACATCTTCTCCACCCTCAATCATTCTTGCCAACCAATAAACCGCAGCATTGGGGTCAGACCCTCTAATAGATTTTATAAATGCAGAAACGATATCATAGTGTTGTTCGCCTGTTTTGTCGTATCGAACAATATTTTGTTGTACTTTAGATTGCACTAGAGCATTGGTGACAATTACTTTTGGAGCTTCTTCAGAAGTACAAATCAATTCAAAAACATTGAGTAATTTTCGGGCATCTCCTCCCGAAAACCGTAAGAGTGCATCGACTTCTTTTAGAACAATCTCTTTTTCGGATAGAATAGGGTCTTTTTGAATTGCATTTTCAAGCAGTTGAACCAAGTCTTGCTTGTCCAAACTATTCAAAATATATACTTGGCAACGAGACAAAAGAGCAGGAATAACTTCAAAGCTAGGATTTTCTGTTGTTGCTCCAATCAATGTAATAATTCCTTTTTCCACAGCTCCTAACAAAGCATCTTGTTGAGATTTACTGAATCGATGAATTTCATCAATAAACAACAAAGGGCGTTGCTGAGGACTAAATAATCCATGATGTCCTTCGGCTTTTTTGATGACTTCTCGCACTTCTTTGACACCTGCATTAATGGCAGATAGACTATAGAAAACACGTCCTGAACTACTGGCGATAATATTTGCTAAGGTTGTTTTTCCAGTACCGGGAGGTCCCCAAAGAATTAAGGATGGAATACGACCAATCTGAATGACTTTTGTTAAGGCTCCACTGTCTCCAACCAAATGTTTTTGGCTGATATAATCTTCTAGCGATTGTGGGCGCATTCGTTCTGCAAGTGGTTGGTTTTTGTTTGCCATATCTAGAGTAGTAAAATTTTGATAGCTTTAGATGAGTTCTTTATCTACAACAATATTCTAGACCATAAAGTTAAACATTAAGTTCCGTTCTTTGTGCCTAGATTTATTTTCATTTTGTCTGAGCGATTACTTATATTAATACTATTTCAGCGTTCAAAGTATAGCTACTATATAAAAACAATAAACATGAAATTTTTGACAGCAGAATGGAGAAAGTTAATAATGGCTAATTATTTAGTAGAGCCAGATTTTCTGTTGCCTTATTTGCCAGCAGGAACAGAATTGGATTATTGGAATGGCAAGCTCCATTTGAGTTTGGTGGGGTTTATGTTTTTGAATACCAAAGTACTGGGTATGCCAATCCCGTTTCATAGAAATTTTGAAGAGGTAAATTTACGCTTTTATGTCAAGTATCAACATCAAGGAGAATGGCGTCGAGGAGTTGTTTTTATTAAAGAAATTGTTCCTAAAAGGATGATTACTTTAGTAGCCAATACGGTTTACGGGGAGCATTACGAAACGCTTAAGATGGATCACCATATTTCGATCGAAAAGGATAAATTAACGGTAGAGTATCACATCCAAAAGAATCAATCTTGGTACAAAATGAAAGCAGAAGCAATAAACCAGTTGTTACCAATAGAGCCTAATAGTGAAGTAGAATTTATAACAGAGCATTATTGGGGATATACTCAAATTGACAAAAAACAAACCGCACAGTACGAAGTAGGACACCCTACATGGGATTTTTATGAAGTTGACAACTTTGAAATAAAAGGGGACTTCTCATCGATTTATGGAAAACAGTTTGATTTTATTAATTCTGCACCTGATTCTGTTTTTTTAGCAGAGGGTTCAGAAATTTTTGTGATGAAAGGAGCTTCAATTAGAATTTGAATGTCTTGTTTTTTGTTGTTTTTTATGTGTTGATAAATAGATGTTTGTGTGCTTTTGTTGGGTTTTGGAATTCCTTAAAAAATGTTTTTTTTGACTTTTTTATTGCTTGAGAATACTGTAATTTAAGACATTCCAATAATCAATAGATTGTAATTTAAAACACAGAAATATGTCTGCGGAAATGTATAATGTCTCTTTGTATGAGGCGCATTCAAGCAAAAAAACAATTTTAACTAAAAAAGAAGTTTGGGAACTTTGCCAACATTATAACCAGCATAATGAAGAACTAGAGCGGTTTTTAGAACAGTTTGATTTTGACGAATGGGCTTGTGTTGGCATCGATATAGATGCAGTGTACTATGAACATACCAAAGATGGAAAAATGGATTGTAGTGCAGCGGAATTTTTAGGTATAATGCTTACTTCCTTGCATGATGATAAATTTGAAATGGCATTTAAGAGGTATCAGAAATCTCAAAATCCTGATGAATTTAGTTTTAGAAATATTCCTAGTTTTGAACTTAGTAAGGATATTTATGACGAAACGAGTGATACGTATAAAGTTATTGCAAGAGCCAATTCTTTTAATGTAATAGAGGGCTGCCCTTTATGGGTAGTTCGAGTGGATAGTTTCTCCGATTATCGCTTAGCAGGAGTTGTTTTGATTCCTACAAAATTTTGGGACAGTAATGCTTTAATGTATGAAAGTGCAGGTTACGGGTATACAATCAAGGATAGAAACTGGTATCGTTGGGAGAGTGCTATTCCATATCGAATGAATCGAGTAGGAAAATGGTCGCCTAATTTTTTAGAATCAATGTCAACCCTGCTGCCAACACAAGGTGAACCATATCAATACGATGCAGCAGAAGAACGATTCTTTAAAATGCCTTCACACTATGGCAAAAAACAACCTATTGAGTATTACGATTTAAAAAGCGGTGCTTGGGAACAAGTAGAAGGTTTTGATCCTGTTGGTATGAGTGTTCAAGACGGACTTTATCATATTTATACTAAAAAAGGCTTAATTAAAACCAATAAAAATTTTGAAAAATTAGAAAAACTAGACAGCAAAACAGGCTTAATGGGAAACACGGTTTTGCAAGAGTATACAGGCAAGGGTTGGTCGGTTGTTTTAACAAGCAAAGGAATCGATATACAATCGTTCAAAACACAGAAAAAAGATAAATTAAGTGCATTTAAAATTAAAGCTGGAGATGCAAGAGGAAAGCGCTTGTTAATTTACGCTATTGACAAGGAGCATTTGGTATTGCTCAATGACAAACTAATGCTTGTTGATGCGGATTTAAACCTTACTGTTCATTCTTTAAAAAAGAGCTTCAAAAAAGAGTTAGAGCCTTTATTGGGAAAAAGCTTTATTGGTGTGCCTTATGTAAATGGTGGGATAGATGTTCCCAATCGTGCTCCTTTCTTCTTTTTAAATAACCTAGTCATTTCTTTAGATGAGAAAATGAATCCTATCGTCATGAATTCAACTTTAGAGAAATTAACAGGGGAGTTTAATTTTTACGGTGCTGTTCCTGATAGTGAGTTGGAGGGAATGTGGATGTTGGCAGGTTTGGAACGTTTGGTCTTTCTGAAAAATAATCTCAAAGAGGCATTTGTCTTTAATACAGCTCCCCGTGGCTCTGTTGGAGGTGGAAAATATCCTTTCCCATGGATACACTTAGACCAAGGTGGAAATTTGCGTTATGCTCTAAGTTATCATGAAAAGGTACGCATAATTACTCGAGATGAATTGAGGAGGCAATTAAAGACAGCAACAGCCTACTCCACAAAATAAACCAATTACGTAATCGTTCAGAAAAAATAAACATGTTAGAACAAGAATTATTAGAAGCTGTTCGTCAAAAGAGCAAGACAAAGATAAATAAATTGATAAAACAAGGCATTGATTTGAATGCTCAAAATGAGATTGGTCAAACGCCGTTGATGTTGGCTTTGGAAATGGTATTGAGTGCTAGGATTGATCATTGGTACTCGGAGGGGCACAACGGAGATCGTTTTGTTCAATACAAATTGAACAATGGGTTATTTACTTATCATGTCAATAAAGAGGAACGCTCGTTCCCATTAAAAGATCAAAAATATTGTGCCAAACAATCTTGGGGGCCACAAGGTCAAATGGATTATTACAATGCGATTGACAGTGCTTTGGCTATTTTAAAAGGTGCTTCTCAATTGGATAGACAGGATGATAATGGAGATACTGCTTTGATAATTGCTGCTAGAATCGGAGAACCTCGTTTGTTAAAAGCACTATTAAAGGGGGGCGCTGATCCTACGATCTCAAACAAAAAGGGAGAAGTAGCACTTCATGCCATTGCAACAAGCGGTCGTCTGGATGGCTTAAAATTCTTTTTCAAACAAATAGAGGGGCTTGATGTCCATACTAAAGATGGAGCAGGTTGGACGGTTTTACATCATTTGGTAGCAACACAAGATCATCTAGCTATGTTCAAGTTTTTTGAAGAGCAAGGTGTTGATTTTAAGCAAGCTTCTACTACCGAAAAATTAGGCTATCCAAAAGGCACCACGGCTTTGGAGATTGCAAAAGATAAATCTAGAACCCAAATTGTTCCTTTCCTAGATGTTGAAAAAACAACTTTTACAATTGCCGAAATTAGAGAAGCCGCTTTGAGTAATCGACTGTCTATTGTTGAGAAATACTTGCAAAAAGGAGGCGATCCAGCAATGCAAGATGATCAACATAAAACGTCTATTTTATTATCGGTAGCTAGAAATGATCGAGGAGAAGAACACACGGCTGATATGGTAGCATTGTTGTTAAAATATGGTGCGGATGTAAACGCCGTTCAAGGAAGTAATTTTAATGCGTTGATGCTTTGTATTAATAGTTTATACAACAAAGGACCTCGTATTTTGGCTTTTGATAATGAATATATGGAACACGTAAAAATTGCTAAAATTTTAATAGAAAACAATGTTAATTTGGCACAAGCCAAATCTGGTTCCAACCAAAAAGCCCTTCGAGATGCGTGCGAAATATCGCCCGAAATTACTACCATGATTGTTGATAAATTAATTGCTGATTACCCTAATTATAAACAGGAATTTGATCACCAAGATAGCGATGGTTTTACGGCATTGCACGTAGGTGCTCGTTCAGGAAATGTAGATGTCTTAAAATTATTAATAGAAAAAGGAGGCGCCTCTATCAATTTGCCAGAAGACTATGGATTTATCCCGTTACATGAGGCTATTATTGCAGGCAAGTATGATGCTTCCAAGTATCTAATTGAGCAAGGAGCAGATGTGCAGCATAAAATTTCAAGAGGTTATAGCGCTTATCGATCAGGAGATGACGCCAAGGCTATTGCAAGCAAATCTAGTAATAAAAAAATATTGAATTTGTTTTAGATTCCTTAAGGAACCAATAACAGAAATAAAGAAGTGTAAATAGACGTTTTAATAGTTTTAGTGAGGTTTCTTTCAATGGAAGGAAACCTCTACTAAATTTAACGGGCTAAAGCAAGATGTTTCGATGAAGAGTAGCGCAAAAAGAAGGTTGTTTTTTATATAGTTTTTTCTGAACGATTACTTAAAATAGTAGTTCGTTGATTAGCTCCCTGCGGTCGTGAGATCGCTATCGCTTAGTTGTTTACTTTTTTACCAAAAAGATAAAAAAGCACATTTATATTAGTTTGATAATCAAAATTTAACATAAATTGCAATAAAATCGCAACTTACTGATTATCAAACTAATAAAGTTTTTCAACGAACTATTGTTAAAAGCGACTACATATTATAATGAGCCCGCAATCATTACTTTATCAATCCAGTCCGAACCAAAAGCATAAGGCATATAAGCAATTGAATTCATAGGTTTGGTAATAATTAAGTTAGCTAATTTACCTTTGCTGATGGTTCCTAAGCGGTGCGACTCTTCCATTGCATAAGCTCCATTGAGAGTAGCGGCATGAATAGCTTCCTCAGGGAGCATTTTCATTTTGATACAAGCTAATGACAAGACAAAAGGAATTTTGCCAGAAGGAGTAGAACCAGGGTTGTAATCACTTGCCAGTGCAACAGCCATGCCTGCATCTATCATTTTTCGAGCCTGTGGATAGTGATCGTTGATAAAGAAAGGTGCTGAAGGGAGTAGTGTTGCCATTGTATCCGATGCCAAAAGACAAGCAATCTCTTCGTCATTGATTACTTCCAAATGATCTACAGAAATAGCCTTGTGAGCTATCGAAGCTTGAATGCCACCCATACAATTAAATTGATTGGTGTGAATTTTAGGCTTTAAGCCATATTTGGCTCCTGCCTCCATGATTTGTTCTGTTTCTGCGACAGAAAAAGCTACTTTTTCACAAAAAACGTCAATATAATCGGCTAGTCCTTCATCTGCAATTTGAGGCAACATTTTATGAACAATCAAATCAAGATAACCCGCTCTATTTTCCTTGTAAGCCAACGGCAAAGCATGAGCCCCTAAAAAGGTAGCTTTGATAGGCATTTTGGTCTTAGACTTTAAATCTCGGATAACTCGAAGCATTTTTAGCTCAGCATCTACTGTGAGACCATAACCACTTTTGATTTCTATAGCACCAGTACCATAATTTTTTACCTCCATCAAGCGTTGGTAAGCTGATTCTAATAAGACTTCGTGAGGAGTAGTTTGTAAACGTTGGGCAGAATTTAAAATACCTCCTCCCTTACGGGCAATCTCTTCATAGGAGACGCCTTGTATTTTATCAATAAATTCACCTTCTCTAGTAGCTGCAAAAACCAAGTGAGTATGAGAGTCGCACCAAGTTGGCAAAACAAAAGCTCCTGTAGCATCAATAGTTTGGTCTGGACTAAATGTTGGGCAATTGTCCATTGATCCCCAGTCTACAATCTGCTCTTCTTCCACCAAAACAAAAGCATTGTTTAGTTGCGAGAGAGTTTTCATGTCAGCACCTTGGACAAGTTTAGGAGCCTGATTGTTAGCTAATAGAAGTGTTTTGATGTTACGAATTAAGGTGTGCATGATAGAGGCAAAAATTTTAAAAAAAAATGTGCAAATTAAGAACCTTGAAAATAAATAGAACAGAAATTATTTGTTCGGCGTTATTCCTACAATCTAGTAGCGTAACGTCTATTTCCAGAGCTCAAAATTAGCACATTCGAGGGATAAAGCAAGTCTAATGCTCGAAAAAAGCAAAAGGTTGTCTTTTTCCTTATTTCATAAGGCTTAAATCTTTGACCAAGCCATCGATATTATCTCTTCTTAAATCGTTTCTAAAGTAAGCGGCATCTCTTTTAGAATTAAAGGCACCCAATACCAACTTATAAACGATAGACCCATTGTATTCATCAATATGAATTAATGTTTTTTTGCTGTATTTACGCTTGAAAGTACTTGCTTGAGCCAAGACAGTTTCGTAAGTGCTGAACACGCCAACTTGCACCCCATAACCTCTAGATTCCTGTTTGCGAACAGCTACTTCATATAAGCCTAGCCCAGAAGAAACTGGTTTTTCTGCTTGGTTTGGATAATTGTTGGTTGTTATTGTTCCTATTTGAGTTGGGTTCGTAGGAGAATTTGTTTTAGACATTGGTTTATCAGCAGCAATAGGAGCAGGCTTTGGAGCTGTGTTAACAGGAGGAACAGGTGCTGGTTTTACCGTTCTTAACTGAGAAAACTCTTCAAGTAAATCATCTGCATTTTTGTAACCAACCAAACGTTTTACTAACTCACCTTGCTCATTGAATATAAGCATGGTAGGCAATGCTTCTACTTCGTACTGTTGCGACCACATAACACCATCAAAGTCTTGTACATCAACACGTACTGCTACAACATTTTTGCTAATATAGTTGGCTAAACGCTCGCTCATATACGTGCTTTCGTCCATATTGCGACACGTAGCACAATAACTAGCATCAAAATCAACAAAATACAATTTCCCTTCGGCTATTGCTCTAGATTTAGAACTTTCCCAGTTGGCAGATTCAAATTGTACAATGGTAGAGGTTGGCTTAAAAGCAGCAATCAATACAAAAAGTGGAGTTATTGCTAAAGCAAGAAGTATCTTCTTCATTGGATAGTAGTTAAAAGGTCAATAAATAGATCGTTGAATGAGCTGTCCAATGAGGGGGGAAAATTGGTGTGTCGTGTTCCCTCTTGTCCACCTTCTTCTTTAACGTCTATTCAAGTGTTTTTTAGTATATGAATAAAGTCTTTTCTTTTCTGCTAAGTATAGAAAGACTTGTGGCTAATATAGAAGATTTAGATTAGAATGTAAAAAAAAGCCTCATCAAAACGAGATTGATGAGGCTTTCTAGTATTTTTTATTAGAATATAGAGCTTTTATGCTTCTACTGCCATCGAAATATCCATCAAACCAAGGAATTCATTGGTTCTATTACGGATGTCTTCTTCACTAATCTCTTTTAATTTGTTTGGTCCAAATTTTTCGACACAATAAGAAGCAACAACAGAACCATAGACCAAAGCACGTTTCATATTATCAAATGAGAAATCGTCCGTTTTGGCTAAGTAACCCATAAAACCTCCTGCAAAAGTGTCGCCAGCTCCTGTTGGATCAAATACTTCTTCCAAAGGTAGGGCAGGAACATAGAACATGCCTTCTTTGTGGAACAACAACGCACCGTGTTCGCCTTTCTTGATGATCAAATGAGTTGGACCCATTTCTAAGATGGTCTCAGCAGCTTTTACCAAAGAATACTCTCCAGAAAGTTGGCGGGCTTCTTCATCGTTGATTGTCAATACATCAACTTCCTTGATAACTGCTTTCAGTTCGTCCATAGCAATATCCATCCAAAAGTTCATGGTATCCATTGCCACCAATTTAGGGCGAGATTCTAATTGGTCTAAAACGCTCTTTTGTACAGCAGGGGCAAAGTTCCCTAACATCAAATAGTCAACATTCTTGATAGAATCAGGCAATACAGGAGCATAGTTTTCCAAAACATTTAATTCTGTAGCTAGAGTATCCCTAGAGTTCATGTTATTGTGATAACGGCCAGCCCAAAAGAAAGATTTTTCATCTTCTCTTATTTCTAGTCCATCCATATTAACACCTCTATTTTTCAAAGCATCCAATTCTGAATTTGGAAAATCGCCACCAATGACAGAAACTAATTTGATGTCATTGTAAAAGTGAGAACTAGCCCATGCCACATAGGTACCTGCACCACCAATAATACGATCTGCTTTACCAAAAGGGGTTTCAATGGTATCAAATGCCACCGTACCCAAAACCAATAAACTCATAATAATTTATTTTTGTAAAATTGTAATAGTTGTCTTCCTTAAATAGATTTGCAATTTTTGATTGCAAACAATCTATTTAGCTAATAGCACAAAAATAATAAACTCTATTTACAGCAAAGCATTTTGAACCGTTTTTATCGAAAAATAACTTTTTTCAAAAAAAAGCTAAAAAAAATATTTTTAATAATTTGTTGATTTTTAAGTTGTTGTGATTTTTGTCGAAAAGTTTTTTTATTTTTTTTTATTTTTTTTTGCCAAAAGCTTTGGAAAAGTGAAAACCCGTCGTATATTTGCATCGCTCTACAAGAGTAACGCCTTCATAGCTCAGTTGGTTAGAGCATCTGACTGTTAATCAGAGGGTCACTGGTTCGAGCCCAGTTGAGGGCGCTAAAAAGGGTTTATCAGATTTGATAAATCCTTTTTTTTAATCTATTAATTTATTGTTTCTGACATCGTAAGATGAAGTTAATTTTTTGGAATTGATTTATTTTTATTATCTTTGTGTTCCAAAATAAAAGAGAATCAAAAAACATTAAAAATATCACATGCTAGTTATTAACGTAAAAGATGGGGAATCTATCGACAGAGCTTTGAGAAGATACAAAAATAAGCACAAAAAAGTGCAATTAATGAAACAACTACGAGCTAGAAAGCATTTTGTAAAGCCTTCTGTAGAGCGTAGAGTTGAAATTCTAAAAGCTAAATACAATACTGAAAAATTGAGAGAAATGGAAGGATAGGCTCTGGCTTATTTATTTTCCAAATCTTATACAATATATATTTCTTGTTTACAAGGAAGCAATGGACTCTGTTCTTTTTGAGCAGGGTCTTTTGTCGTTTGATGTGAGCCGTGTTACAGGGTTGAGAGTATTGTGGCTGTAAGTGTTCGGTAGTACACTTTAATAAATGGTTAAAAAATAATTGAATGGAACTATTTATAGGATAGAAACGTATTTTTATCCTACAAATTGAAACCCATATGAAAATTAGATAG
Source organism: Aureispira sp. CCB-QB1 (assembly GCF_000724545.1). GTDB lineage: Bacteria > Bacteroidota > Bacteroidia > Chitinophagales > Saprospiraceae > Aureispira. Next base: position 19,462 of record NZ_JHBV01000031.1, read on the forward strand.
TTATTTATTGGACTTGTCTCGTTTTTTAGGAGAGCGAATATCTTCTAAGAGACGAGACTTTTTTAAGTAATCGATTAAGAGGATGGTATAGTAAAGGCATCTAAACAAACACGAAGTTTTTAAGAAATACCAAACAAGCGTTTAATCTGTTGACTGACAATCTTAATTCTTAATTTGGTTGGAAGAAAACGTGTTAAAAAATAATGCCCCAACCGCATGAAAAAGCTTCCAGCTACATAGTTAGGCGACTTTCCAAGTGCTCGAAGAGCTTGTTGTACCGATTGTTGAACAGACATAACCATACCTCCATTGCCATCACCACCTTGAGCGATGTAACCAGGAGTTTTGGTTGGTCCAGGCATAAAACCAAGGACATCGACACCAAAGGGTTTTAGTTCTGCCCAAAGAGACTCTGCTAGTTTTAAATCAAAAGCTTTAGTAGCAGCGTAAGTAGCATTGTAGGCACTAGATAGCTCTCCTGCACCAGAGGATAGGATGATAATGCCTCCACGTCTCTGAGCTTGCATCTGGCGAGCAAAATGATGGGTTAACAATAAAACGACTTTGGTATTTAAGTGCAATTGCATAGACAAAAACTGAGTCGATTGAGGAGCAAAATAGCCAATTTTAGAAATGCCTACGTTATTGATTAACAATCCAATTTGATAGGCTTGGATTTGAGGCAAAAGTAATTCTAAAAAATCTGTTCTAGAGAGATCAAGGACAATCGGACGTACTTCTACTTTTGTTTTCTGCGTAATTTCTTCGCACGTTGTAAGCAAGGCAGTTTTATTGTGGTCAACAGCAATAATAGAAATGCCTTTTTGAGCAATTTGGAGCGCAAATTCAGCTCCTAGCCCCATAGCAGCACCTGTTATTAATGCCCAAGGACCATATTGTTGAGCAAATGTTTGATTCATTATCTTTTTACAAATTTTTTAGAGGTGTAGGTTCCTTTATGAGCTAAAAAGCCACTTAATACGTAAATTCCTGGAGGTAAATCTTTGATATAAATCCTAAAATCTGGATGGTTAGAAATGCTTAGACATTGGTGTAACACTTGTTTGCCAAGCATATTACTAATCATAACCTCCGAAGGATTTCCGTCTATCCAATCTACTTGGATGTAGTCACTAGCAGGATTCGGATATAGATTAAAATCAAGATGATCGGAATCAGGAATACTAAAGGAATGGGTAGCTTGATAGGCAACCCAAGGGCGGGCTTGTTTGATAATTAATTGACCATCACGCGTGATTTTGTATTCTATTTCCATGGCAAATGTTTCATTACCAATAGCATCATAAAGCCCTTCAAATTCATGGTGAATGGTGGTTAAATAAGTGCGCATTTGGTTAAGGTAATCTCCTTGCATGATGGTGGTATTATTGGCAGCAAGATTAGAACGTCTAACGAGGATGTAATCGTTAGAACTTGACGAGTTGGCATCCAATAAAATTTCTTCAGGAATAGCATTGCCATCTGGATTGGTAATTAGAGTTTCCCCTACTTGTGAATTTAGGTAATAAAACGTATTGTTGGTTTGGTAAACAGGATCTTTGCTAACTCCTACACCATTGACTTGCTCATTGGCATAGTTGGAATGACAGAGTAGTGCCATAGATGCTGTAAAATGGTTGACCTTATAAAACGCTCGTTCGTCAAAAGCTCTCAAACTCCACAAACTGGCATAAACTTGTTGAACGGATTTTGCAATATGCCCTTCATTTGGATGATGGGTCTTAGATTCGTATAGTCCAGCGCCATTAAAACCTGGTAAATCCTCATTATTAGTACTAGAGCGACACCGAATAGAAGTGTTCGGAGGAAATGAAGCTTGCATCTTTTCTAAATTATCCCGCATCCAATTGGGCATTAAAGCATTTTCTATTTTTTTTCTAAAATCGGCTAAAAGATGTGCTCTTAAGTTTCGGTTGGTGGCAAAATCTGGATTGCTAAGCATCAACCTAGCTTGTTCAAAAAGATTGTTGTGCTTCATGAACTTCTGATAATAATAAAAGGGAATGCCAAAACCATTGGGAATTGTTCCTTCTGGAAAACCAAACGTTCGCATGGTTGCAACATTGGCACATTTGGCACCAAAACCGTCGTACATCGAAAAGGTAATTTCATCTAAAGGTAAGATGGCGTCATGATTTAGATTTAAAGGAGAGGTTTGTTTTTGCTCAGGGCGTAAGCTCTCATACCATTGATTGACTTCTTCTGAACTGGCTTCTCGAATAAAAAACTTATCGGGCTCGACTTTGAAATAAATAGTATGATTTAATAAGCGAGCAATGGAGTCTATAGATAAGGGGTCTCGAATAAATGCATTGGGTACGCCGTCTTGAATCGCCCTTAAATTAACATGAGACAAAGGTGTTTGTATGACAGAGGTGATTATTCCTCCTACACGAGGTAGAGAGTTGGGTAAAGAGGCATATAAAACAATATCTTTGATTCCTGGAATATCAGACAAAGACATTTCCCTAAAAAAGCCATATCCCTCTGCTTCATTCAATCCCCAATAGTCAACTTGGGCAAAAACATCTTTTTCAAAAAGCAATGGAATTCTAGAAGTTTTGTACTTTGTCGAATCTCGTTCGTATTCGTCTTGGCTGTTTGTGGTAACGTAATAAGACAAATTATTGTTAAGAAAAGGCATATTGGCTGCTAGCAGCTCATGACACTTTTGAACGATTTCAAAATTTTCGCCATGTCCATTGCTATAATTAAAAGCAAAAGTACCCAAAGTACCATTGTTCGAAATAGTAGTAGGGTGATAAATAAGTTGTCCTTTTTTGACATCATTTCCTAGATGTCTAATGCCTACTGCATTGGCAAAATCTGCGTGAAGGGTATGCGTATTTCCATTAATGAAATAGACTTTAGGTGCTGTCGTAAAATCGGTAATAATAAACTTAGCATACCGTTTCCCATTAAGAAATTCAGACCATTGTACAAAATCTCTTGCAATAGATAATTGATTGAATGTACTAAAGCTATCAATTGAGATGCTTCCATTGACTGGGGCGATAGATGGAGCAGCGTTAATGGGGTTTTGAGTAGGGAAATTTTGAAGCTCTGAAATATCGTCTATGCCATCACCATCTATATCATAGGGAGCGGCAATGGGATATTCTAAGACTTGATAATGTGCAAGCGAATAGTATGCTAATGGTTCGGTAAGAGTGGTTGTGCCTGATTTACCAAGTTGGATGGAAGTGGTCAACTCGAAACTTTGAGTACTATCGTGTCTTACTTGTAAAAGATAATAGTGTTGAGTAGTTGAAGAAACTTCTAACTGAACTCGTCCATCTATTGTGGTCGAATAATTGATAATAGGCACTTGTTGCCCAAAGACAGAACAACACAAAGGAGTTGCCATTATAAAAAAGAGAAGAAAGTAAACTATTTTATACATTGGGAATCTATATTTTAAAATCAGCTTGGGGGACTCATCTCATAAGAGAAGTTGTTCTATTAGCAAACGAAATATAGCCACACAATGTTTCCTTTTAACTTTCTATCATAGAGAAAACACGAGTTGTATTTTTAGTATTAGAAGCCTTGTACTTTCTTTTTTATAAAAAAAATTACGTTCGCTAAAGTTCTTTCTTAAAAGGGAACTTTAGCGAACGCAATAGGATAAGGAGTTTAAAATTCTGAAGTAAAATGGAACTCCAATTCTGGATAATCTGTTTGAGCGGATTCTAGCATCCATCTAGATTCTGCTAAATAAACATTTCTACCTTCCTTATCTTTAGCCATGTAGTTGGCTTTTTTGCGAATGAACTCACTTAACTTTGCATGATCGGTTGTTGTAATCCAACAAGCTTTGTATAAGTTGATGGGTTCATAACGACAACTAGCTCCATATTCATGTTTGAGTCTATATTGAAGGACTTCAAATTGAAGTTGTCCAACCGTACCAATAATTTTTCTATTGTTAGAATTTTTAACAAACAATTGAGCGACTCCTTCGTCCATCAACTGTCGAATTCCTTTTGACAATTGTTTGGATTTCATAGGGTCTGCATTTTCAATATATTTAAATTGTTCAGGTGAGAAACTAGGGATACCTTTGAAGTGTAAAACTTCTCCTTCCGTTAGAGTATCTCCAATTTTGAAGTTCCCTGAATCGTACAAGCCAACAATATCACCAGGGTAAGCATTGTCAACCACTTCCTTTTTGGAAGCCATAAAGGTAGTTGGGTTGGAAAATTTTATTTTTTTGTCTTTGCGAACGTGCAAGTAGTTGGTATTTCGTTGGAATGTACCCGAGCAAACACGCAAAAAGGCAATACGGTCTCTATGGCGAGGGTCCATGTTGGCGTGAATTTTAAATACAAAGCCAGAAAATTTGTCCTCGTAAGGGTCTATAACCCGTTCTTCTGTTTTGAATGTAACAGGAGAGGGAGCAATTTCAATAAAACAGTCTAAGAGTTCTTTTACACCAAAATTATTGACAGCAGAACCAAAGAAAACAGGAGATAATTTTCCTGCCAAGTACTGTTCTTTGTCAAAAGCAGGATAAACGCCTTCTATGGTTTCGACCTCTTCTCTAAGCGTTTCGGCAGCATCCGCACCAATATGTTGCTCTAGTTCGGGAGAATTGATGTCATTAAAACCTAAAATGTTGCCATATTTCGTATTAGGAGAGAATAAGTTCAACTCTTTTTGGTACAAATTATAAACCCCTTTAAAGCTCTGCCCCATTCCAATGGGCCAACTCAATGGGCAAGTAGTCAATTTTAATTTGTCCTCAATTTCATCCAATAAATCAAAGCCATCTTTTCCTTCCCTATCCATTTTGTTGATAAAAACAATTACGGGAGTATCTCGCATTCGACAAACCTCTACTAGCTTTTCTGTTTGCTCTTCCACCCCTTTTGCAACGTCCATCACAACAATAACACTATCTACAGCAGTCAGGGTACGATAGGTGTCTTCGGCAAAATCTTTGTGACCAGGCGTATCCAAAATGTTGATATTACAATCTTTGTAATTAAATCCCATAACAGAGGTAGCAACAGAAATACCACGTTGTTTTTCAATCTCCATAAAATCTGAAGTGGTGGATTTCTTAATCTTGTTTGACTTTACAGCTCCTGCTACTTGGATGGCTCCACCAAAAAGCAATAGTTTTTCTGTTAAGGTCGTTTTACCACCATCAGGATGGGCAATTACAGCAAATGTTCTGCGTCTTTGAATTTCTTCTTTAAAATTGGCCATGGTATGTTTACTAATTATAAAATGCAAAATATTGGAAAAGTCTGCAAAAATAAGGATTTTATACTGAAGTGATAATAAAAGCGAAGGTTTTCATTTATAGAAGCATAAAAACATAAAAAAGAGATGGCTTGTTTATAGAAGGAATAAGGTATAATGAATGCTTTTGAAACGTCTTTACAAGAGGAGAAGAATAATTTTTAAAACTTAAGGTTATGCAATTATTATTTACAGGGCACTTGATATCTGCTATTATTTTGTTTTTCATGGGAATAATTCACGTGCGATCACTTCAAGTAGTAATTGCAAACATAGAAGTAGTAGGCTTTGATCCCATCGCTTATGATGAACCTGCACATAACTTTGCCATACGTGCCGTATTTTTTTGTGCTTTGACTATATTTGTGGGTTACAAAACTCGAGCAAGATTGCCCTTGATAGGTGCTTTCTTAGTAGGCAATGGGAGTTGTTTTTTAGGTTTTGGCTTGATAATGATTGGAGTACCTCGTTATGTCAATATGTATGATGCCTTTTGGTATTGGTGTTTTTACATGGGAGCAAATCTTATTTTAACCATTATAGCCATTGCCCAATATGAAAAAGCGGCACCAATAACGCCCATTTATCAGGATAATGTTTTAGATGATTTTTTAGACGATTTTTTAGACAAATAGTGCATATTTTTGCTAGAAGATAGATTATGACAACATTAAAAGAGACCACACTAAAGGAAGAAACAGTGCTTTATGCTACTACTTTTCCTGTGGGAACAATTATTTGCGAGCATCCAGTTGCTGATACTTCAGACATTGTTTGTTCTATCAAGATTATTGCCCCTCAAAAAATCTTGGATCAAAGTGTGGTTCAGATGCAGTTGACAGGAAGCACCGTATTATTTCCTTCTCAAACAACGTTTTATTACAAGATAAAAAATGAAGCGGTTGAGTATGCTTCAGAGAATGTCCCAGCTTCTGTAGCACTTCAAGAAGATTTGCAGGTTGTAGGTTTTTCAATTCCTGCTTCGTCTCAACTCATGTTCTTAACCAATACTAGCCAAGCTTTTGTTGGAGAAGAAGAGGAGTCTGATCGTTTGCAAGCGAATGATTTTAGAGCGACAGTATTAATTTTATTAAAGGAGAAAATAACTTTAGGGCGAACAACCTTGCCTAAAGAATCTCATATATACCTTACGGGCAAAGAATTGTCTTGGAGCTATTTTGGAGAAGATGCCAACCAGAACAAGATGCATCAACAAGGTGTGTTGATGGACTTTAGAGCACATGTAGAGCAAGCTTTAAAAACAGGAGAACTTGGTGATATTGAATATGAGGCATTGGAGTATCTGTCTACAAGTTATTTCAAAGAAAATATAGAATGGGCTTGTACTTTGTTAGGGCATTATTATAAAAATAAAGAGGAAAAGACAATTGCCGCCAAATATTACCTACAAGCTTACCGAACTGTTGTCGAAACAGACACTCCCAACCGAGAAAAAGCTTACCAATTAGATTATTGGATCTCAAAATTAAAGATGGGAGTCTCAATTACAGAAAAAAAGCATTCTTTAAGAAAGTTCTATATGTTTAATATTTTCTTGGTAGTAGTGCTTTTCTATGCAGGAGTCCATTTAAACGAAGAAGAAAAAGCATTCTTAGCAGGCTTACGCCCCCAACAAGATTCTTATGATTGGGCAACGTCTTTTTATGCTATATTGGGACTTATATGCTCTTTATTTGCGACCTATGTAGGCATTCGAACTTGGGCAACAATGCGCCGGATGGGAGTTGCTGTAGGCTTACTTTCGTTGCTTGGGTTTATTTATTCTATGGTTGTTTTGGTTTATGCAGATACCATGCGTATGGAAGATGTCCTAATGGTTTATGGTCCTTATATTGTGTTGGGAATGTGGCTGAATGCCTATGTGATGATGATGCGAGATCGTGATTTTTTGGAGGAGGAAGGCTAAGTTTTTTTGAATAGTTACTTAACTCTTAACAAGTCGAATGAAAACACTTTACCGCATACAAGCTTTTTTAGGTTTTATACTGTATCTCATTGGCTTTAATTTGGAGCAAGAACAACAGCGATTGGTTGCTATTTTCTATGAAAATGGATATGATGCTGGACCTTATGGAAAACCTTCTATGTATTTTGCCATAGCGGCAGGAATATACTGTCTGTATTGCTTTTTGGTCGCCATTCGCACCGCTCAACGACTTCCTTTTATGGGACGCATTTGGAGTGTAGCAAGTCTCTGTTTAGGAATTTTCTCCGTTATCTTATTTTCAAGCCCTAGAGCGATTAGCTTGGAGGAGTGTTTCTGGGCTTGGACACTATACATTGCTCTAGGGTGGGGATGGACGGTTATTGTTTATCGTACTATTGATAACGCTCCTATTATGAAGCCGATTTATAAGGATGAAATCCTAGATGATTTATCAACCAGCTCAAACGAATAGAATGGAATTTGATAAAGAACAATTTATAAAAGATATTTATGCCATTACTCGACTAATTCCTAAAGGTAGAGTAACGAGTTATGGTGCTATTGCAACAGCCTTGGAGCAAAAACGCCGTGTTCGAATGGTGGGGTGGGCAATGCATGGATGTCCAGAGGATGTACCAGCGCATCGAGTCTTGAATCGAAACGGTGTTTTGACTGGTCGTACTGCTTTTGGAGGAAATTTGATGGCAGAATTACTCCAAGCAGAAGGTATTGTTGTGAAAGATAATAAGGTGGTTGATTTTAAAACGCTCTTTTGGGACCCTCTAAAAGATATGGATTGTTGAGTAATAGACGATGTTTTGTTGGAGTAAGTGCCGCTAAAAAAGAAAGCGCATTTATGCAGTTTTTACTGAACGATTATTGAAAGATGGAAAAAAACAGTAAATTTCATTGTTTTGATCTTTTCGCTGCTGTAACCAAAAGGTCTATTTTATGTCTTCTCATTATTAAAAAATGCAATACTATACCACCCTCATTTTAGCAATTTTACTGTCTTCTTATGCCCCTTTTTTATACGCTCAAAACGACGTTATTGACCCCAACGATATTACCATTGCTAGAGATAAATGGGGAACGCCTCATATCTTTGCCAAAACAGATGCTGCTGTAGCCTATGGTTTAGCATGGGCAAACGCTGAAGATGCATTTGAAACGATGCAAGAATTGTTGATTATAGGTAAGCAGATGATGGGCAAAAAAGATGGCATAAAAGGCGCACCATTTGATTTTTTTGTACACTCGATTGGAACCGAAATGACTTATCAAGAGAATATTGGTAAGATTTCAAAAGAGTACATGACTTATTTAGATGGTTATTGTCAAGGAGTAAATGCTTATGCCAAAGCAAATCCCGACAAAATATTGCTCAAGAAAGCTTTTCCCATTGAACCCAAAGATATTTTAAAAGCTTATTTGGTGGGGTTTTCGGCATTGTCTGGAGCAGTTGACAAAGTAACCCATATTATGGAGGGGGATTATGATAAAGAACCAGCATCCAAACCTGCGGGATCAAATGCTTATGCTTTTGCACCTCACAAAACAACGAATGGTAATACTTTTTTGTGTATCAATCCTCATTTTAAAATAGAAGGTGCTTTTTCTTTTTATGATGCCCATTTGCACAGTGAAGAAGGTTTGAATATAACAGGAGCCTTGTTCCAAGGAGGCACTTGTGTTTTTATGGGAAACAATGAGCATTTGGGATGGGGGAAAACTTTTAACCACATTGATCAAGTTGATGTTTTTGAATTGGAAATGCACCCTCGAAAAAAGCTATATTACAAATACGATGAGGAATATATAAAGTTAGAAAAAAGACCTGTTTGGCTAAAAGTTAGGATAGGAAAAATAGTTATTCCTGTACGAAAGATGACCTATTGGTCGAAATTTGGACCTACCTACAAATCTCCTCAAAAAAAGTATTATGCCGTACGTTGTCCAGCCTTTTTTAATTTGAAAGCAGGAGAGCAGTACTACAGAATGAACAAAGCAACAAATTACGATGAATTCCAAGCGGCACTAAGTATGAATGCCCATTCTATGTTCAATCTTGTATATGGTGACAAGGATGGAAATATTTTGTATTTATGCAACGGTATGTTGCCGAAAAGAAACCCTGATTATGACTTTACACAGATACTAAAAGGAGATTCAAAAGAGAAGTTATGGACAGAGTATTACACCCAAAAAGAACTTCCTAGGGTAGAAAATCCTAATTGTGGCTATGTTTTTAATGCGAATAACACACCAACGAATGCGACTTGTGTGATTGGGGATAATTGTAGTAAGGAAGTTCTGAAATATGCCGATATGCGTTCTGGTGATAACAATCGCTCCACTCGTTTTATGGAGATGATGAACCAAGATAAAACATACACGTTTGAAGAGTTTAAAGCCTTGAAGTTTGATACTAAAATGACGCCGAATTCTAAATTTTGGGAAAGCTTATCAGGCTTGTTTGCCATCAATTCAGAAGAATATCCTCCTTTTGAAGAAGCGATAAATTTGCTTCAAAATTGGGATGGTGATGCTAGTGCTGAGAATACAACAGCCCCATTGTTTCTATTGACCATCCAATACGTTTTTGATAAGATGGGATATACCGATGTTCCTTTTACAACAGGGATACCGGATACAATTCCTGCACAATTATATATTGAAGCGATAGAAAATGCTTCTAAAGATTTGTTGCAACAACACGGTCGTTTAAAAGTACCTCTGAAAGATATACTTTTCCATAGACGCAACGGCAAATTGTATCCTGCGAGCGGATTTCCAGATGTCTTATCGCCCATTTATACGGTTCGCGAAGAGGATGGCAAGCAAGTGGCTGAATATGCCGATACTTATATTCATTTTGTAGAATTTGATAAAAAAGGACCTGTTCAAATTCAAACCCTTTTACCTTTTGAAGTTACGAAGGCTAGTGAGCAGTACGAAGATGAGTTGGAAATGTTTAATGAACGAGAACTAAAGACGATGAGTTTGAATAAAAAAGAGGTGCTCGAAAAAGCAGTAAAGACCTATCATCCTGTGCCTTGATGTCTTATTTGGCTTTGAAGCGTTCTTTAAGAATACAAGCGGTGGATTGTCTCCCAAACCAAGGGAGATTCAAAGCCTTTGTCTATTACATATTTAGCGATTTTCTGCTTGCGTTTGTATAAGTTGGGTTCTTTTAACAATCGGTTTCTTTTCTGAATAACCTGTTCGAGGGTCTCCAAATAATCCTCGTCTGGTAATTCATTTTGAATGGCTTTTTTGATGGAATAGGCAGAAACTTGATTTAGTTTTAGTTCTCTGATAATTCTATGTTTTCCCCACTTTTTTATTCTAAATTTGCCACCAGCAAAGGCAATGGCATAACGCAATTCATTGAGAAAATTGTCCTCTATTAGGTCAGCAATGATTGCATCTACATCATCTCCATAAATACCTAAATCAAGTAATTTCGAACGAACTTCTTTGTGACAGCGTTCTTGGTAGGCACAAAAAGCTTGCAATTTGGAACGAGCTTGATCGTAAGAAATGTATTTTTTCATAAGTGGCGGTATTATTTTTTTTGAATAAAAGAAAATTAATGCTCAAAAATGAAACTTTTTAGGGGAATAGTCTCGTTAAAGAAAACATAAAAGCATTAAAAATTAACAATATGAGCAATATCTCACCCGAACTTTTTTGAATATCTATATATATTTGTATATTTGCGCTACAATTAAGTGTGAGTAAAAAGAGGGAACAGAGACTGTTCCCTCTTTTTAATACATAGAATAGGGGTAAATTTTACCCAGAAGAAGAAATATAAGCATGATTTCACTAACAGAGAAATTAACAGCACTTCTTGAGCAAAAATTCCAAGAAGAGGAATTTAGCCACTTATTTCTAATTGAGTTAAAACAGCTAAACAATGATGTTATCCAAGTCTTTTTGGATAGCGACAATTTTGTAACCTACGAACATTGTGTTAAGATAAGTCGTTACTTAGAGGAACACATTGAAGAAGGTGGCTGGTTGGGCGAAAAATACACGCTCGATGTTTCATCGGCAGGTGTTGGAGCTCCCCTAAAACTCAAACGTCAGTACGTTAAAAATATTGGACGCAATGTAAGTATTGAAGTTAAGGACGATCACAAGCATGTCAAAGGTGTTTTGGCAGAAGTGAACGAAGATAGTGTTGTAGTTGAATACGAAGAAAAGGTAAAAATTGAAGGTCGAAAAAAGAAAGAGTTGATGACGATTCGCAAAGAGATTTCTTTCGACAACATTAAAAAAACGATAATTACAGTATCTTTTAAATAGTTAGTTTATAGAGCAACTACTTTTGTTGTTCGTACAATTTTGCGAAAGGTAGAATTGTAAACTATGAATTTAGATAAACATAAAATATTATGAAAGCATGAGCATCAATTTAATAGACTCATTCCAAGAGTTTAAGCATATAAAGAGCATTGATCTTCCTACGATGATCAGAGTACTAGAGGATGTTTTTCGTACTTTAATTCGCAAGAAATACAGCACTGATGAAAATTTTGATATCATCGTGAATGCTAATGAGGGCGATTTGGAGATTTGGAGAAAACGAGAAATTGTGCCAGATGGGGAAGTAGAGGATGATCGCTTTCAGATTACTATTACGGAAGCATTAGAAATTGAGGCAGATTATGAAGTAGGAGAGGAATGTTATCAGCGTGTTCATATCATTGATTTTGGTCGAAGAGCGATTATGGCTGCTCGCCAAACTTTGATTTCTAGAATATTAGAACTAGAGAAAGATAAAGTATTCCAGATGTATGTGGATCGTGTTGGAGAGGTTATTCGTGGAGAAGTACATCAAATATTGAAAAGAGAATTAGTTGTTTTAGATGATGAATCTGGGGTGGAACTGTTGTTGCCAAAGAGTGAAATGGTGCGTGGTGATTTCTTCCGTAAGGGAGATACCCTAAAAGCTATCATTCGCAAAGTTGATATGCGCAATAGCAATCCTGTTATTATCTTGTCTAGAACAGATAATACATTTTTGGAGAAATTGTTGGAACAAGAGGTACCTGAGATTGAGGATGGATTGATTACAGTTAAGAAAATTGTTCGTGTTCCTGGAGAGCGTGCAAAAGTAGCTGTAGAGTCTTATGACGAGCGAATTGATCCTGTTGGGGCTTGTGTTGGTATGAAAGGTTCTCGTATTCACGGTATTGTACGTGAATTGCGTAATGAGAATATTGATATTATCAACTTTACAACCAATGAGTCACTGTTGATTCAACGTTCTCTTACACCAGCTAAAATTTCTTCTATCGAAATTGACGGGGAAAGAAAGAGAGCTTCTGTGTTTTTAAAACCAGAAGAGATCTCTAAAGCAATTGGAAAAAAAGGTATAAATATTAAATTGGCTAGTAAATTAACTAGCTATACAATAGACGTTTATCGAGAAGGATTTGAAGAATCTGATTATGATGTTGAATTGGATGAATTCAAAGACGAAATCGAAGAATGGATTATTGACGAGTTAAAAACAATTGGATGTGACACCGCACGTAGTGTATTGGAACTGAATGTTGAAGAATTGATTCGTCGCACGGATTTAGAAGCTGAAACTATCGCTGAGGTAGTAGCTATTCTAAATGCGGAATTGGAAGAAGATGCTTCTGGTAATAATGAAGAAGAGGAATAATTTTGGTACTAAAAACTTGTAAGAAATTATGATGTAATCTAATGAAACAGTTTTTAACCTATAGGCTATTGCGGAAAAATACAGCCTAATTAAAAGCTATTGTTCTCGTCCCTTGCATGGGTCTCTTCTACTAAAGGAGTATTGAATCCTAATGAATTTTTTTAAATTAATATATAGGAGTATTTATAGTTCGTTTTTTGTCACCAAACAATTCTTAAAAATAAGATTATACGAGCTATTTATTTTAAAGTAACGTAAAATTATAGGATGTCAAAACGTTTAGTCAAAGTAGCTAAAGAACTTAATGTTGGAACAAAAACTATTGTCGAATTTTTAAATGACAATGGCTTTTCTGTGAGCAACAAACCCACTGCAAAGATTTCGGACGAGATGTATGATGCACTTGCCAAAAACTTTCAGAACTCTATCGCAATCAAGGAGAAAGCCAATCAAATTACAATTGGTACTCGCAAAACAAAAGAGGAGCAACCAAAAGAAAAAGCAAAAAATTGGAAAACTAAAGAGGAGGAAACAACAGAACCTGTAACACCTGTTGAGCCTAAAACAGAAACGCCTGTTGTAGACAATACTCCTGTGGTCGAAGAGAAAAAAGAACCTTTAAAAGAACAAGTAGAGGAGCAGAAAAAAGAAGAAGTTACAGAAAGTAAAACACCTCAGCTTACAGGACCTAAAATTTTAGGGAAAATTAACTTGGATAATCAAGGTAAGAGAGGTAAGAAGAAAAAAACAGAGCATAAAGTAGAGGATAAAAAGGTTCAGAATGAACCTAAGAAAGAACAGAAAGAAAAAACAGTCGTCAATACATCCAAGGACGAACGAACTAAAGATACTCCTAAAGAAGAAAAAGTGGTTGAAGAAATTAAACAACCTGTTGTTGAAGAGAAAAAGAATCCTGTGGTGGCTAAAGAAGAAGAGCAAACAACTAAGAAAGAGAAAACAGAAGAAACAACCTCTAATAGCTCATCTTCTAATACTGAGTTGGACATCAAAGTAGATGCTCCTCAGTTGAAAGGTTTGAAAATCTTAGGAAAAATCAATATTGCTTCTCCTAAATCTAAACGTAAGAAAAAAGGAAAAGACAATAAAAAGGGAGGAGAGGATAGTAATGATCCCAAAAAGAAGAATTTGGTGGCTTCTTCTGAGAGTGGTCAAGGACAGAAAAAACGTAGAAAACGTACTCGTGTTAATAAATCAGATGATTCTAAGAATTCTCAAGGATCAGGTTCTAACAACAACTCGTCCAACAATAAAGATAATGCTGAGGACAAGAAAAAAACGTTCAAAAAACCAGACGCAACACCAAGTAATCGTAGAAATAAGAAAAAAGGTAGACGCAAGGAAATTGACAACAAAGAGATTGATGATAAGCTAAAAGCAACAATGAATCTTTTGAGTGGTCGTGGTGGTAAGAAGAAGAAGTTTGGTGCTTCTCGTAAAGAAAGAGACGAACAACGTGCTGAGCGTTTGCGTGAAATTGAAAATAGCACAGAGGAAGCTCCTAAGATTCAAGTAACAGAATTTATCTCTGTATCAGAATTGGCAAACTTGATGAAAGTTAGTCCTACAGAGATTATCATGGCTTGTATGAACGAAAAACGTATGGTTTCTATCAACCAACGTATGGATAGGGAGTTGATTGAGTTGATGGGTATTGAGTTTGGTTATGAAATTGAGTTCGTGTCTGCTGAAGACCAAATGGAGAAAGATTACCAAATTGAGGATGATGAGTTAGATGATAACACGCCTCGTTCTCCAATCGTAACGGTAATGGGACACGTTGACCACGGTAAGACTTCTTTGTTGGATAGTATTCGTAAAGCGAATGTTGCTGGCGGTGAAGCTGGTGGTATTACACAACATATTGGTGCTTATGAAGTAAAGGTAGGAAACCAAGGAACAATTACGTTCTTGGATACTCCTGGTCACGAAGCCTTTACGGCAATGCGTGCTCGTGGTGCTAAAGTAACGGATGTAGCGGTTATTATTATCTCTGCAGATGATAGTATTATGCCACAGACTAAAGAGGCTATTAGTCACGCACAAGCTGCTGAAGTACCAATTATTTTTGCCATTAACAAGATAGATAAAGAAGGTGCAAATCCTGATAAAATCAAACAAGAATTGGCTTCAATGGACTTGTTGATTGAAGAATGGGGTGGTAAGTACCAAAGTCAAGATATTTCGGCTAAAAAAGGTTTGAACATTGATTTGTTGCTAGAAAAAATCTTATTAGAGTCTGAAATGCTAGAATTGAAAGCGAATCCAGAAAAACGTGCTGTTGGTACTGTTTTGGAAGCTTCACTTGAAAAAGGACGTGGTTATGTCGCTAAGATACTAGTTCGCAACGGAACCTTAGCTGTTGGAGATGCAATGGTGGCTGGTCCTCATTATGGTAGAGTTAAAGCAATGTTCAATGAACGTGGTAAACGTGTGAAAAAAGCAGGTCCCGCTACTCCTGTATTAGTTCTAGGTTTGCAAGGTGCTCCTCAAGCAGGGGAAACTATGAATGTGATGGCTTCTGAAAAAGAAGCGAAGGATTTGGCTGGAAAACGTGCTAATCTAGTTCGTCAACAACAAATTCGTGCTACACGTCGTGTTACATTGGATGATATTACAAATCGTATCAAGATTGGTAACTTCCAAGAGCTTAACCTTATCGTTAAAGGTGACTTTGATGGTTCTGTAGAGGCTTTGGCAGATTCATTGTTAAAATTGTCAACCGACCAAGTTCAAACCAATATCATTTACAAAGCAGTTGGTCCAATTACAGAATCGGATGTTAACTTGGCTGCTGCTTCGAACGCAATTATTGTAGGTTTCCAAGTACGTCCTAACCCAATGGCAAAACGCTTGGCAGAGAATGAAGGGGTAGAGATTAATACTTACTCTATCATTTACGATGCCATTGATGAAATTAAGTCAGCTTTGGAAGGAATGTTGGAACCAAAACAAGTAGAAGAAGTAATTGGTATGGTAGAGGTGCAGCAAGTATTCAAAATTTCAAAAGTGGGTGCTGTTGCAGGTTGTTTTGTTCAAGAAGGAAAAATTACCAGAAACAGCTATGTTCGAGTTATCCGTGGTGGCATCGTGGAATATCCCAAAAAAGAGGGCGTTCACGGCGAGTTGTCTAGCTTACGTCGCTTCAAAGATAGCGTAACAGAAGTTAAAAATGGTTTTGAATGTGGTTTGACCATGAAGAACTATAACGATTTGAAAGAAGGTGATGTTCTTGAGGTTTATGAAATCAAAGAAGTAAAACAAACTCTTTAAGAATGGTAATTAGTTTATTGTCAGTTTAATATGATTTTTAATAGAGTGACGTAAGAAAAATAAACAAGATTTACTTCTACATAATATAATGGTGGTGCTGTGCTGATCTATTTTCAGTGCAGCACTTTTTTATTTACCTTAAATGTTATTAGAGACAAGGAAGAAGTTGAAGAATTCTTAGTAAGAAATAAAAAAAATACTACGAATGAAAAACAACATTCGTAGTATCTCTAAACTTAAATGAGGATATATTTTATTTTCCTAATTCTGGACTAGTGCTAACCGTTGTATTGAGTTCTAAATTATCAAACTTAGCAACAGGAACCGTTGCTTGTCTTGCATCATCGTAAGCAACCATAACAGAATCGGAGATAGCCGTTAATGGGAACTCGGTTGAAACAATAGATTCTCCCAAAAAGATTTTATTAGGAACATTATCCAAGGTAAAGTGATAATAAGTTTTGCCATCAATTAAACTAGATTGAATGCGCTGAACATGACCGTAGATCGTATAGATTCCTTCTTTTTTATCGACAACTTTTCCTCCTCGATAAGAGCGAAGGGCTTCTTCTAATGTTTCACCAACACCAACAATAGAATGATCTCGAACAGAAACCATGGCGACCATTTTAATCAAACCTGCTTGGTCTTTTAAGGACAGGACATAAGTAGGAACATTATTGATATTGTATAAAATTGGAAAAGAACCAATGTATTTTTTTTCTTGAACTTTCCCCATTGCAGATCGACGAGCAGCTTCTTCGGTTGCCCCGACTTGTTTGTAACGAGTAGCTTCTTTGGTTCTTGTATTAACCAATACAAAACCAATTGTTCCTTCTTCTTGCCCGACAGAAGTAAGACCTGTGTACCAATAGGACTGATCATCTTTACCATAAACTAACGAGAGCCCTTTGGTGGTTGTCTTTTTGTCCAAATTAGAGAAGTTCCAATACCCATGAATATATTCTCCCCAGTATTCCAACTGTTCCTCTACCATTTCCATAGGTTGAATGCGATCTATCCACTTGGGAGCTGTTTCGGGGGTGTATTCTTTGATCTCGCCTGTTTCTGCATTAACAACAGCAACACCATAGGCATTCATACCACTAAAACCAAC
This sequence comes from Aureispira sp. CCB-QB1, assembly GCF_000724545.1. GTDB lineage: Bacteria > Bacteroidota > Bacteroidia > Chitinophagales > Saprospiraceae > Aureispira. The sequence goes on from NZ_JHBV01000031.1 coordinate 36,772, forward strand.
TTCGTGACTATATAAAGTAACAACCCAGTATGGTGTACCTTCATCATCAATTTCGAAGGTATAATCTGTCAAACCAGTTGTCATATACCCACTTAAATAAAGATGACGATGTAGATTGCTGCCAAAATAGGCTTCGGGTTGGTATTTGATTTTTACATTGCTAACCAATTCTACTTCTGGATCGGAGGTAGCTGCGACCTTGATATAAGCAGGTGTGCCTTCACGGTTATTAAACCACTTAAAAAAGCCTGAATGCAAAAGAGGAGCTATCCAAAAAAGTTCTCCATTAACATTTTGAATTCTAAATTCACCTACATAAGCTTGGCTACCCAAGGTGCGTTCTTGACCTGGTAATTCCTCTCCAAGAACTTTGTCACCCAACCGATGGGCTACCTCTTGGTCAATGATGCGAATTTTATCAAGTTCTACAGGAGGTACTTCCTCCGCAAAGTTTTCACTCAATTTTATTTCTCCAATCAAACCTTGATAAGACATAGCTCTAAAACCTTCCCAAGTAGCCAAACTAATGACCATAATGTAAGTGATTGTCAAAAGGGCGGTTAAGGTTGATAATTTGAATAAAAAAGTCTTTTTCTTATTGATAACTCGCAACTCAATAATCATTACTGTTAAAGCAATAAAAAAGATACCTACAGGCAAACTCAAGAACCACATGTTTAATACAGGGAGGTTCATATAGAGATAAACTGGGGCAACAATTAAAAGGAATAAACCATAGAGAATCTGTGCCAATCGGTTTAAAAATGAAGTGGGTTGACTTGTTGTCGTGCTCATATTTATGTATGTGTGTCTTTAATTTTTATAATACTTTGCTAATTTCATCTTTATTCAATCATTCGTTAAAACTAGGTAGTAACAACGCAGCTAAGTATTTTATTCTATGATAATAAATAATAAAAAGATCGAATGCTCTTAAAACAGAATTTTTTAAAAATTGGTTTCATCAAATCTCAATAACAAGACCATCGTATGCAATTCGTACATGAGGTGGCAATAATCGTTCTGTGTTGGCGTGTGTTCCCATTTTATGACTCAAGTGCGTTAGATAGGCGTTAGGAATTTGTAGTTGTTGAATGAAGTGTACAGATTCTTCCAGTGTAGAATGAGAATGATGAGGTTGATGTTGTAAAGCACTAATTACCAATGTTTCTATACCTTCTAATTTACGAATTTCTGACGGTTGGATAGATTTGAAATCGGTTAGATAAGCAAACGTTCCAATTCTGAATCCTAAAATGGGCAGTTTGCCATGAAAGATTTCTATTGGGGTGATATTTATTCCTGCTGCTGTAAATGTACTGTCTTTTGTTATTAAATGCTGTTGTACTTTAGGAACCCCTGGGTAGGTTGCTTCAAAAATGTAAGCATACCGCTGTTTGAGTTCTTTGGCAACCCTTTTTGTAGTATAAATAGGCATATCCATTTCATACATAAAGTTAAAGGGGCGAATATCATCTAAGCCAGCAACATGATCGCTGTGTTCATGGGTAATCAAAATGGCATCTATTTGCTTTGTTTTGGCACGAAGCATCTGCTGCCTAAAGTCAGGACCTACATCAATTACAATTGTTTTTCCTTTTATTTCAATTTGAATAGAAACTCGCAAACGATTGTCTCTAAAATCGGTAGAAAGACAGGCATCGCATTCGCAACCAATGACAGGAATGCCTTGAGATGTTCCTGTCCCCAAAAAAGTAACTTTCATGTAGTAATATTCGTTTATGTTGGATTTGTGTATACTTCAACTTCTGTTGTTGTACAACAAAATATTTCTTCTTGTAAAGATAAAATTCTATCTATTTTGTAAGGCATCAATCTTTGACAGAATCAAAATGATTAAAAATAACCTCAAAATAAGTAGGGTTAAAAAAATTATCCATACTTAACACGTCAATTGTGTTTTTATGTGTTCTATTGGGAAGCAAATCATGCCCTAGCACCTCTACAAAAATATTACGCATCAACTCAATACAATACAGCGCCTGGTTATCTTGATCATCAAATCCCATGTCAAATGGAACTTTTTCTTTTAAGAGTTGGTGTGCTATTTGTAAAATTTCCCGTTTTTGTTCAGGTAGGCATTTTAGACGAACCAACACCAGACTTCCTGCGGCACTTTGTTTGATGTATTGCTCTAAAGGTTCGATATGGACATGATTCACCTGCTCGTTAGAAGCGGTATGGAGGACTTGTATGGGCGGTTTAGATGTATTAATAATAAAAGCGCAGTGGGTAACGGGGTATTTTTCTTGAAGAAAATCAGCAATGAAGTCACTAATACTACCAAAGCCTTTTCGCAATAAGATATCCCCATCTTGAAGTAGACGGAGTTCTCTAGAACTTAAAGAATCAGAATTCGTATTTTGTGCTTTACCATTGCCAAATAATAAGTATTGTGTTAGATTGGGCATGGTTGTGTCCCATGTTATGGTAGCAAATGAATTAACAGTTGTATCAGTGGACGAAGATTTGCATGCAGAAAAGCAAAAAAGGACTACTGTTAGCAGTAGTCCTTTTAATATTGTGGGTATATTTTTTTTATTCCGCATTAGATTCTTTGGGTTGATCAACCAACCATTTTCCTCCCTCTTGAATTACGGTAATACTTTTGCAATTGCCTGTAATTTCTTCACAACAGTCACAACTAGCTTTTTGATCGGAAGTAGTGCATTTGATTGTAATGTTCTGACTTACATCTAGCCCGCCAAAAAGAGAGTTGATTTGATCTTCTTTGCCCATTTGCTGGAGCATATCAATACGAGTAGCCATAAAGTCCATCACAGGATCTGTGCGGTTGGATGTAAATTCTTTTGCGCCTTCAAAATCATTTGCCTTTATTTTTTGGATAAAGCTTTCCATTGTTTCATCAGGAGAGCCCTTAGAATTTGTTGAGCCAGAAGATTCACACCCCAAAAAAACAAATAGGGAACAGAAAAGAGTAGCGAAAAGAATATGTTTCATTGGTCAATTGTTTTAGTAGTCCATTGATTTATTTAATAATGGGATTCTTATAAGAAGAATTCCTAATAAGGAAAATCCATTTGAGCAAACCACTTTTCGTCTTGTTGAATCATTGTTAATTCAACATCAAATTCTGGATTGCAACATAGTTGGCAAATCGTAGTGCCACTTTTCTCAGCACAAGTAACTTTGGAAACTTCCATTTTGTAAGGAGCAATCAATTCCTCTTTTTCTTCAGCATTAATCATCTTTAGATTCGTAGCAAAATCTCTTAACGATTCTTGAGTTGATTTCGTTCCGTATAATTTAGCTTTTTCAAAATCTTCTGCTTTCAAAGCCTCAAAGAAACCTTTAGCTGCTGCTTCAGGAGTACTTTGATCCGTTTGAGGCTCAGACGTGCACGCAATATTTAAAAACAATAAAAAAACTAAGGCAGTCAATAAACGCATGATAGTATATTTTAGTAGTTTGTCAACTTTTATCTTAAGCATTCCATATAGTGTTGAAAACCCAATCAGTTGGCGATCAATTTATATTAGAATATTGCTGTTTTCTTAAACTGACGTAAGAAACGAACATCATTTTCAAATAATAGTCGAATGTCATCAATTTGATACTTTAACATGGCGATACGTTCCACACCCATTCCAAATGCAAATCCAGAATATTTATCCGTATCAATACCACAATTTTTTAAGACCGCAGGGTCAACCATGCCACATCCCAAAATTTCAAGCCAGCCTGTTCCCTTTGTAATACGTTTGTCGGCTTCTGTTTCGCACCCCCACCAAACATCTACTTCTGCACTGGGTTCTGTAAACGGAAAGAAAGAAGGACGCATACGAATCTTAGTAGCTCCAAACATCTCTTTCGCAAAGTAGTAAATGGTCTGACGTAGATCTGCAAAACTTACTTTTTCGGCAATATACAAACCCTCTACTTGATGAAATTGGCAGTGTGCTCGAGAAGAAATCGTCTCGTTTCTATAAACACGACCAGGTGCAATAATACGTATCGGTGGTTTTTGGTTCATCATAACATGAGACTGAACAGAAGACGTATGAGTACGCAACAATCGGCTAGGGTCATTCAAGATATAGTAGGTGTCCTGCATATCCCTAGCAGGATGATCTTCTGGCGTATTCAAAGCCGTAAAGTTGTGCCAATCGTCTTCAATTTCACTATCTTCTGCTACTGTAAAACCAAGTCGATCAAAAATTTCAATCATTTGATTTAGAACCAAAGAAACAGGGTGTCTAGACCCCAATTCTAAGGCTTCTGCTGGTGCCGTCAAATCTATTGCTTCGACCTGATTCGCAGCTTGCGCTGTTAGCGCTTGTTGAGCAGCATTAAACTTTGCCTCAGCAGCCTGCTTGACTTCATTGACAAATTGCCCATATTCTTTTTTGCGTTCATTAGGGATGTTGCGGATTTCACCAAACAAAGGTTTGATGGTATTTTTTGTTCCTAAATATTGTATGCGGAAAGCTTCTAAAGCTTCTTTATTATCAATAACAGCCGCTTCAATTGCTTGTTGTATTTCTTTTACTTTATCAAATGCTTCAATGACCATAAAGCTAGTTGGTTGTTTCTTTATTAAATAAATACGACTAAAAGAGTACTTGGTGGATTGTTGTTTGATTGTTAATTGTTTGCAGTCTCAAATTTGAAAATAGATTAGATTAACAATCAAGCGGATACAATTTTTCCACGAAGTATTGACAAAAATAGCTTTTTCTTTAGCTAATGTCAAAAAAACGACCCATATGTTTATATTCTAACTGAATTACAAGTAGGAAGTCTTCCACAATAGATTCTAACTTCTTTTGAATCGTAGTAGCGCAACGGAGTATTATATTCTGAAATCTTTTTATTATTTTGGTTAGAAACATCAAGAACATCAACTTTATCAATTACAAACCAAGAACAATGAAGAAGATATTTTATACCATACTATTGTTGTTAACAATGAGCAGCTTGATAATGGCACAGGCAACAGGCAATCGAAATTATGCCAAAAGAGCAAAGGGAAATGTGAATTATAATAATAATACCTACAACGATTATTCAGAAGTTCCTCAGAATATAGAACCCAATGTTACGTTAGGGCAAGGCAAGTTGGTTACCCTAGAAGTTCAAATATTGAGCAATCAAAAAGCAGATACCTATGTGGCGATATTTAACCTAACACAAATGGGAAAAACGGTTGATGAAACCAATTGGCTACTAACTGACCGGTACAATGGTTTTGCGCAAGAATTACAAAGTGTGGGAATTCCTAAAGACGCAATTTATTTGGATATGATTTCTTTTGTCCCCTTGTATGAATATGAAAAAGAAAAAAAAATCTTCTCCAAAACCCATAATGAAGTGCCCAAAGGCTTTGAAATGCAGCAAAATGTACACATCAAGTACAACGACATGAGTATGATGCCTAAGATCATGTCCGTAGCAGCAAAATATGAAATCTTTGATTTAGTGAAGATAGATTATGCTGTTGATAATCAAGAAGCAGTTTATGTTGAAATGAGAGAAAAAGCCGTTGCGCACTTAGTTCAAGAAATAGAATTGTATGTCGATCGTTTAGGAGTAGATTTAGAAAGCGGGTATCGTATCGTTGGTGAAAACAAGCAAGTGAGTTTTCCTGTTGATCGCTACTCTAGTTATAATGCTTACTCGAATGTATCGTTGGGAGGAACTCCTGAGAAGGGAAAGGTACAAGATATGTACAAGCCTAAAACAATGTACTATGACAAGGTAGCGTATGATAACTTTGATATTGTTATCAATCCAACAGTATTAGAACCAGCAATACAGTTTATGTATACAATGAAAATTCAAATAGCCGTGAAAGACCCTAATCAGCCAACACCTCAACATGTCTGGCTAACTCCTGATGGAGATTTAGTGCCCATCAAAATTGATTAGTTTAGAATTGGATAAATTCTAAATGTTGGTATTAAACGCCAAAAAAATTGTAAAGTGCTTTGCTTTTTCTTAACTTAATGAATAGTACTTATATGTCTATATGCAGTAGTTAGCTGCGCTACTATCATGTGGTTTGAATGAATAATGATAGGTGCTAATAACTAAGTAATTATTGCTCAATAGTCCATTTAACCCCACAAAATGATGAGAATAGATTGTCATAAAAGCATCCAATGAATGTTGTTTGTAGTAATGCGAGCATAATTTTCGAATTGTGTTAGAATTATAAATTGCGCATGACTTCAACAGCTTTTTGAAAAAATGTTTTTCCTTGATAACTTTTAATCCCTATAAAAATGAACATAGAAAACACATTAAAATCTATCGAAGCAACGAATAGATTGATTAATCAGAATCGAGTTTTGTTAATATGTGGCGAGGAAGAATATTTGAAACAACTTGACAAAGGCAACTGGATTGGCGGAACAATTCCTTATTGTATGAGTGATAAAGGAGGTGGTTTGATTGGTGAAAATGCGGTTTTTGTTACAGATTTTACAGATAAGATCATTGATGTTAAGGTAGCTTCTTATTCCAAAGATGAATTTAAAACGATGTTGAATGATCGTTACTTGGATGGATTTAGTTATGTTGTTGTACCTGCATTTTCAGAAGTACACGAAGAGTATGGTCTGAATATTAGCAACGAATCTAATCTATTTGACGTGCCTACAATGGGATGGGTAACAGGGGTCTATTTAGAAGAAATAGGTCTAAAAACGCCCAAAGTGATGAATGGAAAAACGGGGGAGTTGCTAGAAAATAAAATTTGTGCATTGCATTGTCAATTACCCGAAGGGGTCTATGCAGAGTTGGATATTATTAATATTTATGAACAAGGGAATGGTGATGTTTTTACATTTCCAGAGAATAGTTTTTCTTGCTCGGATTGTTTGATTAATGGAGAACCTGGTAACCTAGCAGAATATTACTTGGAACATGGGGTGAATCGAACACTACCTCTAGTCGCTAATTATGCAGGTGTTCCAATAAATGTAGATATACAAGATGTAGATGCAGAAAACAAAACAATGTCTTTTTTTGGACCTTTAAATATAGCCTATGAATATAAAATTGCCAACCTTGTCGAAGATAGATATGCGTTGTTTTGCAAACGGCTTCCTGATGATAGTTCGAATATTAGTTGTTCCTGCAATTGTATTTCCAGCTATCTGAATATCGGAATGGAAGGAAAGCACTCGGGGGGAATTGTAGGACCATTTACGTTTGGAGAAATAGCCTATGTCTTGGTGAATCAAACAATGGTGACACTTTCAATCAACAATTTTCAATAGTTGAGTAATTGTGCAGAATTAACGAACTAATAATCAACAATAGTGCTAGATAAATCTTAGAAAAATAGCTAAAAAAGCTTTTTTGTAATTAAAAAACTGTCCTATGGTACCAAATCTTAATGAAAAAGAATGGAAGGATTTATTATTGAATGATGACGCTCCGCCTCTAAAAAGTTTATCTCTAAAGCTCAAACTTTCTTCTTTAAAAGCCAATATAAAAATAGAAAAAACCACCTTGGCAGAAGCCATATCAGAGCTATACAACTATTGTGTGGCGAATGAAAAGTTGTGTGCAAAAGATTTAGCGCTTATTTTCAAAAAAAATTAAAACCCAATAGAAAATGAACATTGAGAATAAACTAATGTCTATACAGGAGGTCAATACTTTAATACATTTAGGAAGAAGCCTTGTAATTGCTGGTGATGAAACGCTTCTTCGTCAATTAGACTTAGGCAATTGGATAGGCGGCACGATTCCTTATTTTATGGACAAAAATGGAGGTAGTGTTAATCATGAAGAGGTATTTGTAACAGATTTCACCGATGTAATTCTACAGGCAAAGATTGAGTCCTATGATAATACCCAAATAAGTAGTACGATGCTTGAGGATCGTTATGCCAATGGCTTCTCGTATGTATTGTTACCTGGGTTTTCTACCATACATCAAACCTATGCTTTAGAAACAGGTGAAGTAGCAAGTCTTTTTGATGTGCCAGTTATGGGCTGGATAACAGGTGTGCATTTGGATGATATTGGCGTTAAAACGCCTAAGGTGTTTGATGGGAAAACAGGAGAAGTATCTGAAAATAAGGCTTGTGTCATGCACTGTTCATTGAAGAAGGGGAGTTATGCAGAGTTGGATATTGTTAATATTTATGAACAGGGAGTGGGAGACAAGATTGAAGTGGATGCGAATAGTTTTTCTTGTTTGGATTGCCGAATCAATGATGAGCCAGCGAATTTAGCAGATTATTATATAGAGCATGATATTGATGTATCGTTGCCTTTGGTTGCAAACTATTCGGGAGCATCTATTAACGTTAGCGTGCAAGCTGTTAAAGAGAACGAGCGCGAAATGTCGTTTTTTGCCCCCCTATTACAAGGCAGAACATACTATGTTGCAAAACCAATCGAAGATCTTTATCAAGCATTTTCAGAGGCTTTGCCTAAAGATACAAGTGCCTTGCTTTGTTCGTGCAACTGTATTTTGAATTATGTTAACATACAAATGGAAAATAAATTTACAGGAGATTTTCGAGGACCTTTCACATTTGGAGAAATTGCCTATGTATTGGTCAATCAAACTATGGTAACTCTATCTATTCATAACGATTGAGCAATGGCTTGAAAGTTTTTGAGCTAAAAAATAGAAAAAAAATACGTCACTGTGAACTTTATGGTTAAACCTAACGTTCTAAAAGCTCAGTGAATAAAAATAAGCGGAAGTGTTGGTATAAATTAAGCCAGCACTTTCGTTTTTTTTTATAAAATACTATTTTTGCTAGCAAAAATTAATAGTCCACTGATGATTGCCTTATAATCAAAAGGGTATAATTTGTTGTGTAAATCAAATTCTATAAGTTAGTACTTTATATTTGTGAGGCAGTTTTATATTTTTATCGATGATGTATTATCCCATAAGTTGTTAACTGTATGGTTGTTACGAAAAAAAATAAGATATAATTTTTAGTAGGCTAGAATTAAATAGAATCATTCATTAATAATAACTTAATTGCTACAAGAAAAAAATAATTTTCGGGTAGGGCATTAAGCAAATTAGTGCCAATATAAGTTGTTTAAAACTAGAGCATCACATTATGACTAAAGAACAGAATACCTCATTTCAAGACGTTGTCTCGCATTGTAAAAAACTAGGATTTATTTATCAATCTAGTGAGATCTATGGCGGCTTGAGTGCAGTGTATGATTATGGTCCTTATGGTATTTTGTTAAAAAACAATATCAAGCAGTACTGGTGGAAATCCATGGTACAAATGCATGAAAATATCGTAGGCTTAGACGCTGCTATCTTTATGGAGCCTACAGTATGGAAAGCTTCAGGGCATGTAGATGCATTTAGTGATCCTTTGATAGATAATAAAGATTCTAAGAAGCGTTACCGTGCCGATACTCTTATTGAGGACTATATAGAGAACAAGATTCAAAAGAAGATAAACAAAGATGTTGAAAAAGCTGCCAAGCGTTTTGGAGATGCTTTTAATAAGGCAGAGTTTTTAGCAACGAATGGGCGAATCCTTGAACGTCAAAAGAAAATTGATGAAATCTTGAATCGAATGAACACCGCTTTAAATTCAGGAGATTTGGCAGATGTTCGTCAACTAATAGTAGACTTGGACATTGCTTGCCCTGTTTCTGGTTCTAGAAACTGGACCGATGTAAGACAGTTTAACTTGATGTTTTCTACGCAAGGAGGAGGAGCAACGAGTGATGATAAATTATACCTACGTCCAGAGACGGCTCAAGGGATTTTTGTTAATTTCTTGAATGTGTTGAATACGTCTCGTCAGAAAATTCCATTTGGAATTGCTCAAATAGGAAAAGCATTTCGAAATGAAATTGTGGCACGTCAGTTTATCTTCCGTATGCGTGAGTTTGAACAAATGGAGATGCAATTTTTTGTGCGTCCAGGGCAACAACAAGAGTTTTATCAATATTGGAAAGAGGCTCGTATGAAATGGCATATGGCTTTGGGAACGAATGAGGATAAATTGCGTTATCACGACCACGAAACATTGGCACATTATGCAGATGCTGCTTTAGATATTGAGTTTCAATTTCCGTTTGGATTCAAAGAGCTAGAAGGAATCCATTCTCGTACAGATTTTGATTTGAATGCCCACCAAGAACATTCTGGTAAAAAGTTGCAATATTTTGATCCAGAGTTGAAAGAAAGTTACGTTCCTTATGTAATTGAAACTTCAATTGGGTGTGATCGAATGTTTTTGGCTATGATGAGTAATGCTTATCAAGTAGATCAAGTACCTGATGCGAATGGAAATTTGAAGGATCGTGTGGTCTTGAGATTGCACCCTGCTATTGCACCTATTAAGTGTGCCGTTTTGCCAGTGGTGAAATCAAATGAAGCATTAACAACAAAAGCAAGAGCGATTTTTAATGAAATTAAATACTCGTTTGAGTGTCAATACGATGAGAAAGATACAATAGGACGTCGTTATCGTCGTCAAGATGAATTAGGAACACCTTACTGTATTACAATTGATGAGCAGACAGTAGAAGATAATACGGTAACAATTCGTGAGCGTGATAGTATGAAACAAGAGCGAATAGCAGTGAGTGAAGTGGAGAAAATTGTTGGGGAGCGTATTGATATGCGTAATTTGTTAAAACAATTATAAAAAATAAAGCTTAAAACTTTGTTTTGTAGCTTTTTATAGGGTAAAGTCATTTTAAAATAGTACTTTTGTAGGTGGTGTTTTAATGATTTTACCCAAATAAAAAACAAAAAAGAATAACTCTTTGACGTTTTTATCGTTAAATTTATAGAAACACTATCTTGTTGTTATTACTCAGAAGTATTTATAATTATCTTTGATTTCTCTTAATTGAGAATTAATTTTTTAGGAAATATAAAGTACCTCTTAACAATAAATAAAATTCGTAAATTACATTCTAACGATCTATTTAGCAATCATAAATCAATCCAACATAGTTACCATGAAATTACATGTATTATTTATTTACATCACTAGCTTTTTTGTTTTGGTTGCCTGTGGTTCTACTGCTGGAACGACAAAAAATGATACGGTAGCAACTACAGAAAAAAAAGCACCCGATGATGATTATGATGGTGTACCGAATGATGTGGACCAGTGTCCTTATATTTATGGTACAGCTCGAACATTTGGTTGCCCAGATGCTGATGGTGATGGTATCCAAGATTCTGAAGATCGCTGTCCAGACGACAAAGGCTATGCAAATCTATTAGGATGTTTGGATAGAGATTATGATGGGATTATTGATCCAGATGATGAATGTCCCGACGCTTACGGAGAGCGTGAAACAGGTTGCCCAGATATAGACCCTTCGGATGTTGACGGTGATGGTGTAAAAAATGAAGATGACGAATGTCCTGAAGTAAGAGGACTGTTTACAGCCAATGGTTGCCCCGATGGTGATGGTGATGGTATCAAAGATGAATTGGACGCTTGTCCTGATTTGTTTGGAATTTCTGAGTATAATGGTTGTCCTTTGGCAATCGGAGATATGATGGAAATCGCAGAAAGAAATGGTCACCCAGCAAAAGTAAATGGCATAGCAGAAAAAGGCTATTATAAGAGTTATGACGGCAAATTATACGATCGTAATGATATGCGTGTGGATGTCGTTTCTGGTGATATTGTTGACCAAAGTGGTTCTTTTATTACCGATACTAAAGAGTTCTTTATTGACCGAAAAGGATACATCCGAGATGCAAACGAAGGTGTTGTGCGTATCGATGAAGAAGGTTATGTATTTAGCCCAGATGGCTTGTTGAGCAAGAAAAAAGTGAACAATGCAACATCGGGTGGTGGCATTAAGATTGGTTCGGGTTCACTACCTAATCAGCAAAAAAATGGCATTCAATTTGGCACTGACAATACTGATAGTTATTCTGGTGGAGGCAATCCAAATTCGGGCAATGGAAATGATTTGAATGATAATATTTATGATTATAACCCCAAAAATGCAAAACCATTAACGCCAGCAGAAGCAGCAGATTGTAATCGAATTAATCTACAAACTTTGACGGCAGCTATTTACTTTGACTATGATGCAGCCAAAGCGGACAACAGTTCTTTGCGCCAGTTGAATAGAGTAGTTGATGCTATGCAAAAATGTGCTAAACTAGAATTACAAGTTGGTGGCTATGCCGATAGTGATGGAAGTGAAAATTACAACTACAAATTGTCTGAAAGAAGGGCTAAATCTGTCTTAAAATACATTATGGGACAAGGAATTAGCGATCGACGTTTGAAGTACAATGCTTATGGCGAAAAATATCCTTTGTCTAGCAATGCGACCGATGAAGGAAAACAGCGCAATAGACGTGCAGAAATACAAGTAGTTCGTAAATAATAATATATCTAGCATATATATGTGCAAAAGTCTAGGAGATGCAAACTCAGAATGTCTTGCATCTCCTTTTTTTTTGTTAGCTTTGAATTCTCCCCGATATTAATGATCACAAAAGCGTGAGATAAAGGATGTATGATATAATTCCAGCTTTTTTAACTGCCTTTTTAATAACTTATTTTGCTATACCTTCTATCATCAAGGTAGCAGTAGAGAAAAACTTGGTAGATGAACCGGGAGAACGGCGTTCGCATTCCAAGAGTGTACCTACCTTAGGCGGCTTAGGTATTTTTGCAGGACTCATTTTTTCGACAACTTTTTGGGTGCCTTTTCATGAGCAGCCCTCTCATTTGCAATATATACTATGCGCATTTATCGTCATTTTTCTAATAGGAGCAAAAGACGATATTATTCCACTAACGCCCTCCAAAAAGTTTGCAGGGCAGATATTTGCTGCTTTCTTATTAGTTTATTTTGCCAAAATACAATTGACGAGTTTGTATGGGATTTTTGGTATTCATGCTATTCCTGATTTTATAGGTATTCCATTAACCATATTTACAATTATAGTCATCATCAATGCCTTTAATTTAATAGATGGAATTAATGCATTGTCAGGAACAATAGGTTGTATTATCTGTGGTACTTTTGGATATTGGTTCTATTGTATGAATCGCCCAGATTTAGCTATTATTGCAGCTGCATTAGCAGGAGCTTTGTTGGCTTTTTTGCGGTACAACTTAGCAGCAGAAATATTCATGGGAGATACAGGATCATTATTAATTGGTTTAACAGCAGCAATTCTCGCCATTTCATTTATCCAATCCAATATTACCTATGTGAATGAGCAAAGTGTTAGTTCGGTTCCTGCCGTAACTGTAGGGATTTTGATTATTCCATTATTTGATACTTTACGAGTTTTTACGCTACGTATCTTAAAAGGTAAGTCTCCCTTTAGTCCAGATCGTACACATATCCATCATTTGTTATTAGATTTGGGGTGTAGCCACCTTCAAGGAACAGCTATTTTGGGAATAGTCAACTTAATTTTTATAGCTGTTGTATTTCAGTTACAATGGATTGGCACATTGCCTTTATTTGGAGTTGTCATTCTGATGGGAACGATTTTAACAGGTATAGTAGAGTATGCCTTGCGAAAAAAAAAGAAAACGGAAGGATATGTTTAATGCTCTAGCTGTTTTTGTCGGAGGGGGACTAGGAAGTTTGTGTCGTTATTGTGTAGGGCTGATTTTCCCAGCACCCAGTGCCTCTTTTCCTATAGCTACTTTAATTGCTAATGTTAGTGCTTGTTTTGTTTTGGGATACCTTACCGATCATTTGACTCGAGACAACTTATCAGATCATTGGAAATTATTGCTTGGAACTGGTTTTTGTGGTGGTTTTAGCACCTTTAGTACCTTTTCTAAAGAAACCTTAGAACTTGGTCAAGGTGGTTTAACAGTATGGGCTGTCGTATACTTAATATTGAGTTTGGTCTTGGGTGTTTTGGCTGTCTTTTTAGGTATATGGATGGGAAATATGGATAAATAAATAATGTACGTAGCTTGTTTTTGTAGTCTGAATATAATTCTAACAATTTAAGGATATTACAAAAGCAATAGCTATCTTTGAATTTTTTAACCAAATGTTGGTAACATGTCTAATGTTTGATTCATTGCTAAATAGTTGTATTTAACATGAAAGAAGAGTGGGATTTAATTATAAAGCCACAACAAAAATTGTTGAGTCTTAACCTAAAAGAAATTTGGCAGTATAGAGACCTATTAACAATGTTTGTTAAGAGGGATGTAGTAACGGTATATAAACAAACTATTTTAGGACCTATATGGTTTTTTGTGCAGCCAATTATGACAATGTTAGTGTACATTGTTGTTTTTGGCGGGATTGCAGGAATTTCCACAGATGGAATTCCTAAACCATTGTTTTATCTATCAGGAATTATTATATGGAATTATTTTTCAGAGTGCTTTATACAGACATCTAGTACCTTTTCTGTTAATCAAAATATGTTTGGAAAAGTTTATTTTCCTAGGCTGGTAATGCCACTATCTAAGGTAGTTTCAGGATTAATTAAATTTTTTGTTCAATTCACCCTTTTCTTTATCGTTTATGTTTATTTCATTATCAAAGGGGTTACTGTATCTGTATCTTTAAGTATTCTATTAGTTCCCTTCTTAATGATGCTAATGGCTTGCCTAGGGCTAGGATTGGGGTTGATTTTTACCTCTCTTACTACGAAGTATCGTGATTTACAATTTTTAATACAATTTGGAGTACAATTGCTCTTGTATGCAACACCAATTATTTACCCTATGAGTTTAATTAAAGGTAATTTGACGATGCTTATTAGTTTAAATCCTTTAGCTCATATTGTTGAAGCCTTTAAATATAGTTTTTTAGGCGAAGGAAGCTTATCTTTTTATGGTTTAGGTTATTCTACACTATTTACAATTATAGTATTAATTGTAGGTATCTTAATTTTTAACAAAACAGAACGAAACTTTGTAGACACAGTTTAATTGGTTGTTGAGCATAATATAGTGGGCACTCATTTAGGTGGATTTTTAGAAAAATATTACATAATAAATTCATATATGTCAAATATAGTATTAAGTGTTGAAAACTTATCTAAACAATACCGTATTGGTGAAATAGGTACAGGAACACTATCAAATGATCTAAAACGTTGGTGGGCTCAAATAAGAGGCAAAGAGGATCCTTTTAGTTTAGTCGGGCAGATAAATGACCGAACCCAAAAAGCTGAATCGGATTATGTTTGGGCTCTTAAAGATATTAATTTTCAGGTAAAAGAAGGTAGTGTATTAGGGATAATAGGGAAGAATGGGGCTGGTAAGTCTACATTGCTCAAACTAATATCAAGGATAACCTCTCCAACAATAGGTTCTGTGAAAATAAAAGGTAGAATAGCGTCTCTTTTAGAAGTTGGAACAGGAATGCACCCAGAAATGACAGCAAGAGAAAATATCTACTTGAATGGAGCTATTATGGGAATGACTAAACAAGAGATTTCTAGAAAATTTGATGAGATTGTTAATTTTGCAGGTTGTGCTTTATATGTAGATACTCCTGTTAAGCGATATTCTTCTGGAATGCGTGTACGCCTTGGTTTTGCTGTAGCAGCATTTTTGGAGCCTGAAATATTAATCGTAGATGAAGTTTTGGCTGTTGGTGATGCAGAGTTTCAAAAGAGAGCTATTGGCAAAATGAAAGAAGTAAGCCAAGGAGGAGGAAGAACCGTATTATTTGTGAGTCATAACATGGCAAGTGTTCGAAATTTATGTAATGAAGCTATCGTATTAGAAAATGGACAAATTGATTTTCAGGGAGGAACAGAAGAAAGTATTAGTTATTATTTGACAAAAGAAAAAAAACTAAGCAAATTAAGCTTGGAAAGTAGAACTGATCGTCTTGGGAATGGAAAACTACGGATTACTGATATTCAATGTTTACGAAAAGATAATCAACCATCTTCTATTATTGCATCAGGAGATTATTTAAAATTACGTTTTTTTTATGTAAAAAAAGAGAGCATCGAGCACCCAATAATAGGAATTACCATATGGGATAAAAATGAGAATTTATTAGCGGCTCATTCTACCCAAGAAACAGGAGAAATAGTTAAATTAGACATGGAACGTGGTTATTTTGAAATAGAGTATCCTAGCTTAAAATTGACAGGAGGAACTTACTATATCAAATATTTGATCTCGAATCGAGGAACACAAATGGAGGATTTGATTGATGTTATGGAAAAAGCAATAGTACTTGAAGTTGAGCCATCAGATTATTACCAATCAGGCATTATTAATCGACGTCGAAATTGTGCTATTATTGATGCTCAGTTTGTTATGTAATTAAGTAAAAAAATAAAGCTAAAAAATCGGCTTGTTTTTTACTGCTAATTGATGATCACAGTGAACTTTGAGAGCTTGGTACGATGTACCAAAGGGATAGCAAAAAAGTGTAGCTTTATTTCTAGTGCTATTTTGTAGCGGGTTAAGGCAAGTCTTTTCGATGAAGAGCGCAGAAGAAGGTTGTTTAGTTATGCTATTATTGCGTGGTTTATATAATTTTTTTGATTGAATACTTAAGTATATATAATGAAATGAAAAATACAAAACATTTAAATGGCAACAATTATACATATAGGTTATCATAGAACTGGAACTTCTTTCTTACAAAAATCTATATTTCCTCAATGCTCTAAGCACTCTTTTCATGGTCATCCCGAAATGATAGAACATAACTTGATAGATATTGCTTGGAAGGCTGACCGATCTATAAATTATAATCAATTACAAACAAAATACTCCGAAGGAGATTATTTTATTTCTTTTGAGAGTTTTATAGGACCTATCAAAGATGGGTCAATTTTAATTGATATCGTACCTTGGCGTTTGAAAAAAGTTTTTGGAGATAAAAAAGTGAAAATACTAATAACTATACGAAAACAAGATGAATTTTTAAAGTCATATTACGCTCAATGGATAGCCTCAGGAGGAACAATTAAAATAATGGATTGGCTTGGTCAGAAGAATTTAGATAAACCAAGATTTGATATAAATACATTAGATTACTTAGCTACCTATAAGGTATATGCAGAGGTATTTGGCGAAGAGAATATTCTTGTGCTACCTCATGAATTGTTAAAAATAAAAGAAGATAAATTTTTGGCATCGTTAAATGATTTCTCAGATGAAACATTTCAGGCAATTCCACGAACAGAAGTGGCTTTAAATAGATCTTTGAGTGGGTATCAGCTAAAATGGATGCGATTTTTAAATAAAGTTTTCGAGACACAAATATCTTTAGACTATTTATTTTCAAAGAAATATTTCAATACAACTAAATATCGTATAAAATTACAACATTCTAACTTTTTACGTTTTGGTGAAAGTTTTAGTGAGGAAGAAAAAGCATATCTAAAGCAAATTTTGGAACAATTCAAATATTCTAATTTTATCTTAAATCAAAAGTTTGATCAGTATGATTTAAAAGAATATGGATATTGTTAATTGAAACAATCTTTTTTAGAATAAAAGTATTATTAATATTGAACATAATCAAAAATAAAATAATGGAAAAAATATTAGTTACTGGTGGTGCTGGTTATATAGGAAGTGTATTGGTACGAATTCTATTAAAAAAAGGCTATAATGTGAGAGTCCTTGATAATTTAATGTTTGGAGGAGAATCTTTAATAGAATTATTTAATTACCCTGAATTTGAGTTTCAAAAAGGAGATGTTCGAAACGAACAAGACATAAGAGCAGCCCTAGAAGGAGTTGATGCAGTTGTTAATCTTGCTGCAATTGTGGGAGATCCTGCTTGTGCAAAAACGCCAGACTTAGCTAAAGAAACAAATTTGGATGCCACCCAGAAAATGTATACCATGTGTAATGAAATGGGAATTTCAAGATTTGTATTTGCATCAACTTGTAGTAACTATGGTAAAATGGAGGGGGGTGACTATGTAGTTGAAACATCTAAATTAGCGCCTGTATCTCTATATGCAGAAACAAAAGTAAGCTCTGAGAAATTTTTATTAAATCAACCTAAAGAGAATATATGCAAGCCTACTTCCTTGAGATTTTCAACGGTATATGGATTATCTGAACGTCCTAGATTTGATTTAACTGTAAATGAGTTTACCAAAGAGATAGCATTAGGAAGAGAATTAGTAATTTTCGGTGAACAGTTTTGGAGACCTTATTGTCATGTTTACGATTTAGCTAGATCAGTTGTCTTAGTGTTGGAGTCAGATATAGAAAAAGTAGCATATGAGGTGTTTAATGTTGGTGATACTACTCAGAATTATACCAAAAAAATGATTGTTGATGAGATTGTGAAACAAATTCCAACAGCTAGCATTAAATACGTGCAAAAAAATGAAGATCCTAGAGACTATCGAGTGAACTTTGATAAGATAAAAAATCAGTTGGGTTTTGAAATAACGATAAAAGTACCTCAGGGAGTAGAACAAATAAAATATGTTGTTGAAAACGGTTTTTTTGATAATGTAGATGATATGAAATATAGAAATTCTTAGGCTTTTGAAGTTTGGTTTATAAATATAATAATATTTAATATGGAAAAAGTTGTTGATTTTATTAGAAAGCAATTTAAAGAACCTGAACAGTTCATCCCTCTACATGCGCCAGTTTTTGTCGGTAATGAAAAAAAATACCTTAATGAGTGCATTGATTCTACATTTGTTTCTTCAGTAGGTAAGTTTGTGGATCGGTTTGAAGCAGACATAAAAGCAATTACAGGGGCAAAGAGTGCTGTGGCAACTACAAATGGTACCGCTGCTTTGCATATTGCTTTGCACGCATTGGATGTAAGTACGCATGATATTGTTATTACACAACCTTTGACTTTTGTAGCAACTTGCAATGCGATAAAGTATACGGGGGCAACACCTCTTTTTGTAGATGTTGATCTAGAAACGATGGGCATGTCGTCAAGTAGTTTGCGGACTTTTTTTGAGGAGCATTGTGAATTAAGAACAGGGCGTTGTATACATAAAAGAACAGGGGAAATAGTAAAGGCTTGTGTGCCAATGCATACTTTTGGTTTTCCATGTGATATAAAATTAATTGTTGAAATTTGTGAAGAATGGAATGTTGCTGTGGTGGAAGATGCTGCTGAATCCTTGGGAAGTTGGGTTGGAAAACAACATACTGGAACTTTTGGTAAATTAGGAGTTTTTAGCTTTAACGGAAACAAAATTGTAACAGCTGGTGGTGGTGGATGTGTGGTAACAGATGACATCGAATTGGGAAAAAAAATAAAACACCTAACTACAACAGCAAAACAACCACATCCTTGGGCTTACCGACACGAGGAATTAGGGTTTAACTATCGAATGCCTAATATAAATGCTGCCTTGATTTGTGCACAATTAGAGTGCCTACCTCAGTTCTTAGAGAAGAAAAGAACCTTGGCAACTGCCTATAAGATGTTCTTTGAAAAACAAGAAATTATATTTAAATGGGAACAAGAGGGAACAACGGCTAATTTTTGGTTGAATACTCTGCTATTGAAAGATGAGCATCAAAAAACAGCTTTCTTAGAGGCAACAAATAAAAATGGAGTAATGACGCGCCCTATATGGGACTTGATGACAACTTTGCCAATGTATCAAGATTCGTTGGATGTGCCTATTCCTAACGCAGAGTACTTGGCAAGTCGCATTGTTAATATTCCTAGTAGTGTAATTATATAATATTATGAAAAAGAAATTTGCTATATTTATTTCAGGGTATGGTCGTGGAGCCATTGATATTATAGAAAAAAATGAACAAGGGCTTATAAGACCTGATTTACATTTAGTTATAAGTAATAACCCTAAGTCGGAAGCCTTAAATATTGCGAAAAAATATCACATTAAGACTGCTATCATGCCTAAAAAAAGTGGCTTATCTAAGGCAGAATATGAAGCGAGCTTACTTGAAGTACTAAAAAGAAACAATATAGAGTATATTTTTTTAGCAGGTTGGATGTTAATTTTATCTGAAGAATTTATTACAAATTTTAAACAAAAAGTAATGAATATTCATCCATCTCTATTGCCAAGCTTTAAGGGGCTTAGAGCAATAGATCAAGCATTAGATTATGGTGTAAAAATTACTGGAATTACAACTCATTGGGTTGATGGAAGCATAGATGGAGGCACTATTACAAAACAAAAGGCTGTAATTATAGAGCCTGATGATAATTTTGAATCGTTAGACAAAAAAATATTTGAAGCAGGGACAATCCTTAGTTTAGAATCAATTAATGAATTTTTTGTATGAAAATAATAAGTCTAGAGGATGAGGGAGTATGGTTAAGTTATTTACAAAAATTGCCTAGAGAGGTTCAGGATATTTACTATACTCCAGCATATTATAGACTATATGAGAATAATGGAGATGGCAAAGCTTATTGTTTTATCTTTGAGCAAGGAGAGAAAATTGCAATGTATCCTTATTTATTGAAAGAAGTACCGTTTGTCTCTAACGCATTTGATATAGAAGGATGCTATGGTTACAATGGCGTGCTTTTTAACAATGAGAATGATAGTTTTAAAAATGCTTTTTATGCAAGTTTCGAGAAGTATTGCTGCGAAAAAAACATTATAGCAGAGTTCACTCGTTTCAATCCAATGACAAATAACCATACTTTTTCGAAAGAGAATATGGAAGTTTTGTATGATAGAAATACTGTGCTGCTGGATTTAGAGCAATCGCCTGATGATATTTGGAAAAAAGAATTTTCAAGTAAAAACCGTAATATGATTCGAAAGGCTATTAAGGAAGGCGTCATTGTTACAAGAAAAAGAACAAAAGAAGCCTTTAAAGCTTTTTTTGAATTGTATAATAAAACCATGGTAGATTTGAATGCTGCTGATTTTTATTTTTTTAAGGAGAGTTATTTTTTACAAATATTAGAAACTATAGAAGGTGCTTGGATATATCAAGCAACTCTTGATAATATACTTATTGGTTCTATTTTGGTTTTTGAATATGGAGCATTTGCACATTATCATTTATCTGCTAGAGACCGAAACTATTCAAGATTAGCATCAAATAATCTATTATTATATGAAGCTATTAAATATGCAAGAATAAATGGTTGCCGTTCGTTTCATTTTGGTGGTGGAAATGGTGGAGAGAAAGACCCTTTGTACAAGTTTAAATTAAACTTTAGTAAAAGAATCCAATCATTTTATATTGGTAAGAAAGTACATAATCCAATTATTTATGATGAAGTAATTCAAATTTGGAAAAATAATAAATCATCTACTCCTTCAAATAAAGTTCTGTGCTATCGAGACTGAATAGATACAGATTGGCTAGTTTAAACTGTTTTTATAAAACTTTTTAATAACAATAGTTAGCTGCACTGCTACTACGTGGTATTACATGAGGACTTCGCCGTTGACAATTAACAAGTTGTGAATTTGTGGCTTTGCATAAGTTTTTGGTTGTCAATTTGGTATGAGTTTTTCTTTTTGCTAACTGAGCTTGCACCTTCACGAGCGAACCGAGTATAGCGAGCTCACAACCGTAGGGAGTAACAAACCGAGCTAAAAAAGTAAACAACTAAGCAATAGCCGAGTAGGCTTGTACTAGTAGTACAAAAGAGCTGCTCATAAAATAATCAACGAACTACTATAGTAGAGAAGCTAAATATAAATCAATATACCAGCATAAGTTAGATAAAAGCCTTATTCGAGAATTAATCATAAAGTTTCAAATATTAAATTTAGATAATTCTACTCAATCAGTAGTTTATACTCTTTTTTGATATGTGTTAATTTGTTATAATATATAATAGCCTTGTAGTTATGAAGCAAAAAATAAAAGAATTAGAACTAGATATAAATGCCACCATTTTAGAGGCTTTGCTAAAAATGGATAGTATTGACCGAAAATTGTTGATCATAACAGAGGATAATAAATTTAAGTCTTTATTAAGTATTGGTGATATTCAAAGAGCAATTATAAAGGGGGGAGAGTTGAATGTTTGCGTGTCACAAGTTTTAAGAACGTCAGTTAAAGTTTCAAAAGAAGGGGAGTCCATAGAAAGCATAAAGCAGAATATGCTAGAGTTAAGATGTGAATTTATACCCTTGGTAAATAAGGATAATGAGTTAATTGATGTTTATTTTTGGGAGGATTTAATAGCAGAACAAAAACAAATAAAGAAAGAACTAAATGTACCTGTTGTCATTATGGCAGGCGGTCAAGGTACGAGGTTAAAGCCTCTTACTAATATTATTCCCAAGCCATTGGTCCCTATTGGAGAAAGAGCTATTATGGAGCTGATTATTAATAGTTTTAATAGTTTAGGATGTATGGAATTTTATTGTTCTGTGAATTATAAAGCTAAAATGATTGAACAATACTTTTCAGAGTTGGACAGAAATTATACAATTGAATACTTTCAAGAAGCTTTCCCTTTGGGGACAGCAGGAAGTTTGTCGATGTTGAAAGGCAAAATTAATAGTAGTTTCTTTGTTAGTAATTGTGATATATTAATTGATCAAGATTATACAGAAATATATACTTTCCATAAAAAGCATAACTACGAATTAACTATTGTTGCTGCACTTAAAAATTATAAAATTCCTTATGGCATACTAGAAGTAAGTGAAAATGGAAAACTTGAAGCTGTAAAAGAAAAACCAGATTTAACTTTCTTTGTGAATACAGGGATGTATATTCTAGAACCCCATCTATTGCAAGAAATACCTAGCAAGAAATATTTCGATATTACTGATTTATTTGAGAAAATAAAGCAAAGAAATGGGAAAATAGGTGTTTTTCCTATTAGTGAAGGAGCGTGGATGGACATTGGAAATTGGGACGAATATAGCAAAACTCAAGACATATTTAAAAAAAAACTTAAATGAAAATATTATTAGCGGGGCATATTAGTTTTAACCTTATAGCCCCCTATACACGAAGAGTAAAACAAATTCTTCCTATGAGTGAAATTGGTGTATTAGGACTCAATCGACCAGGTACCCAAATTAGAGACGAAGATAAGATAGTATTTG
Source organism: Aureispira sp. CCB-QB1 (assembly GCF_000724545.1). Lineage (GTDB taxonomy): Bacteria > Bacteroidota > Bacteroidia > Chitinophagales > Saprospiraceae > Aureispira. Next base: position 59,723 of record NZ_JHBV01000031.1, read on the forward strand.
ATGAAGTAATAGAAAAACCTACATGGACTAAAAAGAAATTATATAAAGTATTATTCTCGTATAATTTTATCAAACACTGTTTGTCTTTTTTTATAAAACAAAAGAATGTTTTCAACTATAAAATATACTTGAATCTAAAGCAGACTATTATTAATCTAGCCAATGAAGTATTAAATGATGAATTTTATAAAAATACTTTTCAACGATTTGATATTATAAATTTTCAATATATAGATAGAACTTCTACTAAATATTTACAATATCTTAATGCCAATAATAAAGTTGTGTTAACATTTTGGGGAAGTGATTTAATGTGTACAGCAGGAGTAGAACTATATGAAGAACAGCTAAGATTGATAGATCGAGCGGATAGACTTGTTGTTCATTCTTTGCAAATGAGGGAGATATTATTATCCAAATATGGTCGTAAATATTTGGATAAAGTTCGATTGAATTACTTTGGTTTAGAGGATATTAAATTCAACAAAATATCTAAAGCAGAAGCAGATAAAAAAGGTTTAAAAGAGTACGCCCAAAAGTGGCAAATTCCTGAAAATAAGATAAAGTTGCTCATAGGTTATAGTGGGGCGAAAAGTACAAGACACCATAGAATATTAGAAGAGTTGAATAAGAAAAGCGAGGAGTGGAGAGATAAGTTTCACTTAGTAATACCCATGACTTATAATAATAATGACAAAGAATATTTTAAAGCTATTGAAAACCTTATAAATAAAACAGAATATTCCTCTACTCATATTGTTGAATATTTGACAGATGATGAAGTTGCTTACCTATATAACTTAATAGACGTTTTTATTAACATAAGGGAATCTGATGCTTTTAATGCAACAATGGTTGAAACATTATATCTAAATAAAATAAATATAGTAGGAAGTTGGCTACCTTATGAAATGATAAAACGATCAGGAATTAATTATTTAGAGGTAGAGAAAATTTCAGATATTAATAAAGCCTTATATCAAGTTTTAGTAGGAGATCTCAATCCAAACATCAGACATAATAAGGAAAAAATCTATAAATTGACATCTAATAATTATACAGTACCTAAATGGTGCGATATCTACAAGGAACTATATCAATTATGAATAACTTAAAATTTGCCATTGTCGGCTGTGGAAGAATTGCTCAACGTCATGCAAAACACATTAAAAATACGCAAGGCTCTGAATTGGTAGCCGTATGTGATATTGTTGCAGCAAAAGCAGATCAATTAGGGGCTGAGTACGGGGCTAAAGCCTTTTATACAATTGAGGCTTTATTGGAGAATGAAGACATTGATATCGTGTCTATTTGCTCTCCTAATGGTTTGCATGCCAATCATTCCATTCTTTCTTTGAAAGCAGGAAAACATGTTTTGTGCGAAAAACCAATGGCTATTTCTGTTTATGATTGTGGCGAAATGATTAAAACGGCAGAAAAAGCCAATAAACGGTTGTTTGTAATCAAACAAAACCGTTATAACCCACCTGTTAATGCTGTCAAAAATGCGATTGATTCAGGAAAGTTAGGTAAGATAAATAGCGTACAATTATCTTGTTTTTGGAATAGAAATGAAGACTATTATAAAAATAGTTGGAAAGGAACCAAAGACTTGGATGGAGGCACCTTGTATACACAGTTTAGTCACTTTGTAGATTTACTATACTATTTGGTTGGCGATGTAAAAGATGCGAAGGCTTTTGGTGGAAATTATTGTCATGAAGGAATTACAGAATTCGAAGATACAGGAGTAGTGATTTTAAAGTTTCATAACAATGCTATCGGAACAATTAATTATACTGTCAATAGTTATGGAGGAAATATGGAAGGTTCTCTAACTTTGTTTGGAGATAAAGGAACTGTGAAAATTGGCGGGCAATACCTAAATGAGTTGGAGTATCAAAAAATTGAAAATTTTAGTATTGATAACTTGCCTATGGGCAATACTGCTAATAATTACGGACAATATCAAGGATCTATGTCTAACCATGATATGGTTTATGAAAATGTCGTTGATGTACTATTAAACGATGGTCAAATTACGACCAATATGTTTGAAGGATTAAAGACAGTAGAAATTATTGATAAAATTTACAATGAAATAGAAAAAAATGGCTAAAGATAACCCTGATAAGCGATATCAGTCAACGATTCGAGCAGTAGCGTTTGGAAATAATGTTACGGTAGTAGAGCCAGTCAATATTTACGAATGTGAGATTGGCAATGATTCTTTTGTCGGTCCGTTTGTTGAAGTTCAAAAACAAGTTAAAATAGGGCAACGAACTAAAATTCAGTCGCATACTTTTGTTTGCGAATTAGTTACTATTGGAGACGACTGTTTTATTGGACATGGAGTTATGTTTATCAATGATTTGTTTGAAGAGGGCGGTCCTGCTATGGGAGATACCTCTAAGTGGAAATCAACGAGTATAGGAAATGGGGTTTCTATTGGTTCTAATGCCACTATTTTACCTGTCAATATCTGTGATGGAACAGTAATTGGAGCAGGAGCAGTTGTAACAAAAGATATAAATATTAAAGGGATTTATGTAGGGAATCCCGCTAAATTATTGCGAAAATTATGATACCATTTGTAGATCTAAAAGCTCAATATCTCAGCATTCAAAAAGAGATTGATGAGGCTATCCAAAGTGTAATTAATCAAACTGCATTTATTGGAGGTAGTTATGCTGCTAAATTTGAAAAGGAATTTGCAGATTTTCATGGCGTAAAACATTGTATTGCTTGCGCAAATGGAACAGACTCACTAGAGATTTTACTTCAAGCAATGGGAGTAGGAGCTGGTGACGAAGTTTTGGTACCCGCACTATCTTGGATTTCGACTTCTGAGGCTGTATCTACTGTGGGAGCAACACCTATATTTGTAGATATAGATCCTGATTATTATACCATTGATTTGGATTTGATAGAGGAAAAAATAACGGCTAAAACCAAGGCAATTATTCCTGTTCATATTTATGGACAACCTGTCGATATGCCTCGTTTGATGGCAATTGCTCAAAAACATAATCTAAAGGTGTTGGAAGATTGTGCACAAGCACATAGTGCTACATTTGATGGTCAAAAGATCGGGACTTTTGGGGATTGTGCTTCTTTTAGTTTCTATCCTGGAAAAAATCTGGGTGCTTATGGCGATTCGGGAGGTATGATTACAAATGACCCAGAAATTGCACGAATAGCAAGAATGATTGCTAATCATGGACAAGAAGGTAAACACAACCATTTGATGGAAGGTAGAAATAGTCGAATGGATGGTATTCAAGCAGCAGTTTTATCGGTCAAATTAAACTATTTAGATGAGTGGACAGATGCTCGTATTGCAAATGCCAAGCGTTATGATGCCTTACTAAAAAATAGTGATGTTGTGACACCTCGTGTTATAGAAAATGGTAAGCACGTATTTCATCTATATGTTATTCGTTCTAAGAATAGAGCAGCTTTGATGCGTACGCTAAAGGCAGAAAATATCGGTATTTCTATTCACTACCCTACGGCTTTACCTTTCTTAGATTGTTATAAAAATAGAAAGTATACGGCAGAAGATTTTCCTGTAGCGCATCAAGTAACCCAAGAAATTATTTCATTACCTATGTTTGCAGAGTTAAGCGCAGAGGCGATCGAAAAAGTGACACAAACAATATTGAAGTAATTCATGAAAGTCTTTCAAGCACTACATAAATACGCTCCATACATTCCTTATTTTGAGCAGAAGTATGATACTTCTCAAATGTCTTTTAAAGAACATTTGCAAACTTTAATTGCAGATCGTTTTTATACCTTGCATATTCTAAAGCCTGCTTTAGATTTTTCTGAGGAGGTCTTTTATACGTTGTGGGATTATGAAGCATTGCAATTGAAGTGGGCTAGAGAAAATGGTTGGAATGAAACGAATTTAAAAAAAATACTATATGCTCAAATAGAGACTTATCAACCAGATGTGTTTTATAATATGTCGCCTACTTTTTTTAATAAAGAAGAGTTGGACAACAATTTGGCGCCTTCTATTCTTCGTATTTGTTGGTCTGCGTCTCCTTTTTTTGATAACGAGTTGTTTAAGTTATACAAAACTAGACTAACTAATGTTCCTTTGGATGTTCAGCCAATATCAAAAGTAGGATTTAGAAGTGACCTATTTCAACCTGCTTATGATCCTTTAATGGACTCTTATGCTAAAAATACGGAACGTCCTATAGATTTGTTTTTTTATGGGCAATATGCTCGGTCTATTTTTAAAACAAGAAACAAGCAATTGGATCGTTTGTTAGAGTTTAAGCAACAATCGGATTTGAATATTGAGATTTTATTACAATATAGAGTTGAAAAAGAACCTGTTGTTAACATTCCGTATATTCGCCGTTTTTGGCAAAAAATAACGCATCCATCTGAAATGGTTCGCCAATTATCAGGAGCACCTATTTTTGGATTGGATATTTATAAAAAAATTAGCCAAAGTAAAATTGTTTTTAATGCAGGAGTTGATTTTAGTAAGGAGTATAAAGTAAATATGCGTAACTTTGAAGTACTGGGATGTGGGGCGCACATGTTGTCAGATATAGGAATTTACCCAGATGGTTTTGAGATGGGAACTCATTTCTCTACATATACCGATATAGAAGATTGCATTCAAAAAGTAGAGGCATTGTTAAAGGACGATGCTAAGCGGTTGTCTATTGCAAAAGCAGGCAACGAAATGGTACAAACACAGTACACGAAAGAAAAACAATGGCAAAAATTTCAAGATATTGTTGAGTCGATTTAAAATTAAAAAGGTGAATCAAGAACCACATATTATTACATTTAAAGAAATCGGAACGCCCAATTTAGGTTATATCAGCGTTGCAGAGGTTGCCGATAATATTCCTTTTGATATCAAACGAGTCTATTGGACGTACTTTACGCCTAATCATGTAGAACGTGGTAATCATGCTCATATTGATTTGCAACAAGTTATATTAAGTGTAGCGGGAATTATACATTTTGAATTAGAAAACGCAAATGGCGAAACATTCAATTTTGTGCTAGACCAACCCAACAAGGGATTATTTGTGCCTCCAGGTTATTGGCGTAAAATGCGCTTTTCTCACAATGCTGTGTTGCTGTGTATGGCTTCGTTACCTTACGATGAGAAGGATTATATTCGAAGTTATGAAGCATTTAAGGCATTAAAAAAATGATAAATGATACACGAAACAGCTTTGGTACAATCCAACTCTCTTGGAGATAATACAAATGTTTGGCAATATGTGGTTGTATTACCTAATGCTCAAATAGGAGCTAATTGTAATATATGTAGCCATTGTTTTATTGAAAATGATGTTCGAATAGGTGATAATGTAACCATTAAGTGTGGGGTGCAAGTTTGGGATGGAATAACCATTGAAGATGATGTGTTTGTCGGTCCTAATGTAACGTTTACGAATGATTTGTATCCTAGATCTAAACAATATTCGGGGGAGTGGGCAAAAACTCAGATTGAAAAAGGAGCCTCTATCGGTGCCAATGCCACTATTATAGCAGGCATTACAATTGGTAAATATGCTATGGTTGGTGCGGGAAGTGTGCTGACTAAAAATATTCCAGCTTATACACTTTGGTATGGAAATCCTGCTATTCAAAAGGGATATATTACCGCCTCAGGAATAATTTTGAGTTTGGATTTGATTGATCGTAAAACAAATAATAAATATACACTGGAAAACGGAGTGCCCACTTTGGTTGAATAGGTTCTAAATTGTAGTTCCTTCTATCTCCGTTTAATAATAATGCCTAAAAACCACAATACAACAGGGTAGATGACTAGTAGTTAATGACTAGTTTTAATAACTTCAAAATAAATTGATAAAAGTCTTTTCTTGATAATGATAAAATTTCTCGACCTACAAAAAATTAATGCTCAGTATGAAACTGAAATTCATCAAGCTATCAAAGAGGTAGTTGATTCGGGCTGGTATATTTTAGGCAAATCTGTAACAACGTTTGAACAAAATTTTGCTCAATATACTGGAGCGAAACATTGTATTGGGGTTGCCAATGGTTTGGATGCCCTCATCCTTATCTTAAATGGTTATATTGAACTAGGGAAATTAAAGCAAGGTGACGAAATTATTGTGCCTGCCAATACCTTTATTGCTACTATATTAGCGATTAGCAAGGTTGGGTGTACCCCTGTTTTGGTAGAACCAGATGAAGCGACATTTTTGCTATCTGAAAAAAATTTAGAAGGACATATTACTACCAAAACAAAAGCCATTATGCCAGTACATTTGTACGGACAATTGGTTGATATGTCGGTTATTAATGCTTGTGCTAAAAAGCATAATCTATTGGTTATTGAAGATGCGGCACAAGCACATGGTGCCAATGATAATGGGAATATAGCAGGGAGTAGTGGAGATGCAGCGGGCTTTTCTTTTTATCCAGGTAAAAACTTGGGAGCGTTGGGAGATGGTGGAGCAATTACCACCAATGATGATGCATTAGCGGCGATTGTAAGAGTTTTACGCAATTATGGTTCAGAGAAAAAATATCACAATAAAGTAGTTGGAGTCAATAGTCGTTTGGATGAAATTCAAGCAGCTATTTTAGATGTCAAATTGAAATATTTAGATAGAGATACAGAAAAACGTCGTCAAATTGCAAAACGTTATTCTACAGAAATCTCTAACCCTAAAATACAATTACCTCAGTGGGATTTTGACAAAAAGAATCATGTATTTCATTTATATGTTATTCGTTCTAATAACCGCCCTGACTTACAAGCCTATTTAGAACAAAATGGCATACAAACGATTGTACATTATCCGATTCCTCCGCATCAACAAAAAGCTTATCAGACTTTAAATCACTTATCGTTCCCTATTACAGAACGAATTCATAAGGAGGTCTTGAGCTTGCCAATTAGTCCTGTAATGGAGCAAGAAGAGGTAGATATGGTTATAAAAACCTTGAATGGATATGGGAAATAAGGAACCATTAGTTAGTATTGTTGCAGCTTGTTTTAATCATGAAAAGTTTTTAGAAGAAACGTTAGACAGTATTGCCAAGCAAAGCTATTCCAATATTGAATTAATTATTACTGATGATGGTTCGAGAGATAATTCTGTGGTCCTTATTAAGGAGTGGATGGCAAGAAATACAATACCATGTACTCTAATTGCTAATGAAAAGAATGAGGGGATTTGTAAAACTTTTAATAAAGGATTGGCAAAGTGTACTGGCAAATATTTTCAAGTGATTGCTTGTGACGATGTCATGCTAGAAGATAAAATAAAGAGTCAGGTTGCTATTTTAGAGAAGAGTTCAGAGCAGGTGGCTGTAATTTATACGGATGCACAGGTAATTGATGAAAATAGTATCTTGATACACGATTCTTTTAGTAAGTATTGGAATTTTCCTGCTGATGCAGAAACTACTCTAAAGGGATTGATTAAGCAAAATACAATCATTGCTCCTTCTGTGTTGATAAGACGTTCTGCTCTTGTGGAATTAGGAGGTTATGATGAGAAATTAAGTTATGAAGATTGGGATATATGGTTGCGATTGGCTCGAAAGTATGATTTTATCAAACTGGAAAAACCACTTGTAAAGTATAGACATTTTAGTACTTCTATGTCTCAGGGAAGCACTTATCGAACAGCAATTGCCAAGGATAGTGTTCAGTTGTTGGAAAAACACCGAGGTGTTTCTACAGAGATTGACAAATTGATTGATGAGGCTCAACGCCCTTTGATAACGGCATTAATTGAAAACAATGATGCAACTACAAGCGTTTTATGGAAGAAATTAAAGTACGAAAAAACATGGTACAGCTTATATATGTTTTCTTGCTCTTTAATTGGTATTAAACAAAAAAAGGCACACGCTTTCAAAAACTTTTTCAAAAAAGCAAAATAAATGTCAACGATATTAGTAACAGGAGGTTGTGGGTATATTGGTAGTCACACAATTGTAGATTTAGTTGCCAATGGTTTTGAGGTGGTATCTGTTGATAACAATGTCCGTTCGAATCGAAATGTATTGTTTGCTATAGAAGAAATCACAGGTATGAAAGTAGAGAATCATGCCATAGATATTTGTGACTTGGAGGCACTTAGAAGTGTTTTTAGACAATACAAAGAGATCAAAGGAATTATTCATTTTGCAGCCTACAAGAGCGTTCCTGAATCTATTCAAGAGCCCTTAAAATATTATCAGAATAATATAAATGGCTTGCTAAATGTATTAACTTGCATAAAAGAGCGTCGGATTCCAAACTTTATTTTTTCTTCCTCCTGTTCTGTTTATGGAAATGCAGAGGCATTGCCAGTTTTTGAACACACAACTATTGGTACCGCCGAAAGTCCTTATGCGTATACCAAACAAATGGGAGAACGAATCATTCAAGATTTTGCAGTGGCAGAGCCGTGCACCAATCATATTCTATTGCGATATTTTAACCCTGGGGGATCTCATCCAAGTGCTAAGATAGGAGAAGTCCCTCAAAAAGGAGCTTATAATGTTATCCCTTTGTTAGTAGAAGCATTATTAAAAAAACGTCCGCCTTTTGTTGTCACAGGAAATGACCACAATACACCCGATGGAAGCTGTATTAGAGATTATATCCATGTTATGGATGTCGCTAGTGCCCATACCAAAGCACTACAGTACCTGTTAAAAGAAAAACAACAACATAACTGCGAGGTATTTAATATTGGAATAGGAAAAGGAGTGTCCGTATTAGAACTAATTGCCGTATTTGAGCAGGTGACAGGACAAAGATTAGATTATTCTATAGGAAGTAAACGGGCAGGAGATATTTCTGCTATCTATGCAGATGCAACAAAGGCAATGGAATTATTAGAATGGAAACCTAAGTACAAGATTGATGAAATTTTGTCTACTACATGGAAATGGTACCATAGTGATTATAAAATATCTTAAACAATTTAATGCATATTATTTTCTACATATCTCGTTTTGGAATAGGAGGCATTCAAACCTTTGTCATTCAATTGGCAAAAGAATTGATTCAACTACCGAATGTCAAAGTATCCATCTTTTGCCATCATCCAGAGCAAGTAGATACTAGTTCTAACGAACCAATTCCTGCTGAAATTGAAATTTTGACATTATCAAAAAATGCCAAAACAATTGTTCTAATCAATAAATTGAGAAACTGGATAAAGAAAATAATTCCTTCCTTTGATTTGAAAGAATGGTTGACAACGCGTTATTTTTTGAAGTTGTTAAAAAATAAACAAGTAGATGTCATTCACAATAATATTCAGCTAGGAGATGAAAATGTTTATTTAGCTCAACAGCGGTTAAATATCCCTTATATTACAACTCTACATGGTGCTTATAAGCACATACTGAGACAAGAGGTTTCGGAGACAGAGAAAAAGATATTAAAAAATACTTTAGAAAAATTACTGTCTACGGCATCGACTATTGTCTATTTGTCACCAGCGAATATTCTTCCTTTCAAAGAAATTTTTCCCAACCGTTCTTTTGTAGATGAATCGTTATTTTTGAAAATATATAACGGTTTGGCTGAGCAGCAAGTGGTGACTGGTTCTGATCCACTGAATAATAAAATTACCTTTGGAATGGTCGCAAGGGGACATCAAGACAAAGGTTGGATTGAATTGTTAGAAGTAACAGACGAGCTACTAAAAGCAGGATACGAGCAAATAGAATTGCGCCTTTTTGCCGATGGTGATTATGTTGATAAACTCATGCAACAGAAAGATTGGCACCCTAATATAAAGTATATGGGAGCCACGCATTCTCCTATCACAGAAATTCTTAACTTTGATGTTGGATTGTTGCCTTCATACCATGAAGAAATGCCATTCACTATTATAGAATACTTGGCTTGTGGAAAACCTTCTATCGCTACGAATGTAGGAGCGATAGAAGAAATGTTGTGCACCGACTCAAAGGAAGTTGCAGGAATCTTAATTCCATTGAATACAGAAAAAAAGGTTTCAAAAGCACATTTAAAAGCAGCTATGTTAGCATTTGTAAAGGATTCTAATTTAGTTTTAAAATATGGAAAACAAGCTCAAAAAGCCTTTGAAAAATTTAACATTAAGAATACTACAAAACAGTATTATAACGTCTATCAAAAAGCCTTGAAAAAATGAAAACAGTCATCTTTGCTGGAGGGTTAGGCTCTCGAATTTCAGAAGAATCACATATGCGTCCCAAACCGATGATTGAAATCGCAGGTAAGCCTATCTTGTGGCATATCATGAAAATGTATCAAGCACATGGACACAACGAATTTATAATTTGTTTGGGCTACAAAGGATATATGATAAAAGAGTATTTTATTAATTATTTTTATCACAATTCAGATATCACAGTAGACTTAGCAAACAATCAAGTTGAGGTGCATCAAACGAATTCAGAAAACTTCAAAGTAACCTTAGTGGATACAGGGTTGCATACAATGACTGCTGGTCGATTGCAACGAGTCGAAAAATATATTGGTGAGGATGAAAATTTTATGTTGACTTATGGCGATGGAGTTTCTGATGTTGACATCAAAGCATTGGTCGATTTTCATCATGCACACGATAAAATAGCCACTGTCACTACCGTACAACCTGCGGGGAAATTTGGCGTATTGAACACAGATTCAGAAGGAACAGTAACCGAGTTTGTAGAAAAACCCAAAGGTGGTGGAACTTGGATTAATGGTGGTTTCTTTGTTTTGAATCGAAAGGTGTTTTCTTATCTAAGAGACAAAGACATGACTCCAATTATGTGGGAGGATGATCCTATGCGTGATTTAGTAGCTGATAATCAGCTGGTTTCTTATAAACACGATGGGTTTTGGAAATGCATGGATATATTGAGAGACAAACGTGATTTGGAACGTATGTGGGAGAGTGGAAATCCTGCTTGGAAAATATGGTAAATTAAGAATCTATGGTAACAGGAACAGAGCTTAAGAAATTCTTTGAAGGAAAAAAAGTTTTTCTGACAGGACATACAGGCTTCAAAGGTGCTTGGATGACGGTTTGGCTGAATCGTTTGGGGGCGATAGTTAAAGGCTATGCTTTGGAAGCCGAAAACCCTTCGTTGTATGTTGATATAGATGGAGATCATTTGTGTGAATCGGTAATAGCAGATATTCGAAATGCACAGCAATTATCTAGTGCTGTTCAAGAGTTTCAACCCGATATTATTTATCATATGGCGGCACAACCATTGGTGTTGGATGCCTATAATCGCCCTGTATATACATTTGAAGTCAATGCCATTGGGACGGCAAATTTGTTAGAAGCAGCAAAGTTGGTGGACAAAAAATGTACGATTATTAATATTACAACCGATAAGGTATACGAAAATAGAGAATGGTTTTATCCTTATCGTGAGAACGATCACTTGGGAGGCTATGACCCTTATAGTGCTAGTAAAGCTTGTGCAGAGTTAGTTAGTGCTTCTTATCGTTCTAGTTTTTTTAATCTTAAAGACTACTCCAAACATCAAACGAGTTTGGCTACAGTACGTGCTGGAAATGTTATTGGTGGGGGAGATTGGGCAGAGAATAGGATTATTCCTGATATTGTTCGGGCGGTGAGTGATGGCAAGCAAGTGACCTTAAGAAATCCTCATGCCGTGAGACCTTGGCAACACGTCTTAGAAGCATTGTATGGCTATTTGCTGTTGGCAATTCGCATGGACGAGGATCCTATTCGATTTTCTGAGCCTTATAATTTTGGTCCTTTGTTCGATGAAGCGATAACAGTAGAATTTTTAGTTCAGCAAGCAATAGAAGAATGGGGAAAAGGCTCTTACGTGGTAGAACAACAAAAAGGTCAGTTGCATGAGGCAAAACTGCTGCGCTTGGATTGTTCTAAAGCGGTCAATGAGCTAAAGTGGTATCCGCGATGGAATGCAAAACAGGCTATCCAGAATACAATTAAATGGTATAAAGAGGCTTTAGACAAAAAACAAAGTCCTTTAGAAATAACTCGTGCCCAAATTCAGGCTTATTTGTCTTAATTTTTGAGTATTTTAGTCGAGTAATGCAGAATCACATTAAATTATTACAAAAAAAAACTGTTTTCCCTTGAAATTAAGGGGGATAGTAGTATATTAATTTTCCGAATCTCTTAAAAATAAGTTGATCCAAATTCGTGAGAATGTCTACGGTAAGAATGGTAACACTTACAAACTAAAATACCATTAACTCTAGACAAACTATAAACTATTCTTTCGTTTCACTTATTTGTAGCAAATTAAGGACTAGTTAAGTGCTTGAAAATACCCGATAAACATGAGTACCTTAGATTCTCCAACTAGACTCAAGGCAAGAAATATTATAAATAGTACCTGGTTTAATATGACCATATTAGGACTTATTGTTCTAAATGGTTTACTAATTGGTGTGCAAACGTATAGCCACGTGCCAAGTTACATTCAGGTCGTACAGCTTTGCATCTTATTTGTTTTCTTTATAGAAGTAGTCTTGCGTTGGCACGGAAGGAGGAGCACTAGAGAGTACTTTGCCGATCGCTGGAATTGGTTTGATGTTTTCATTCTAGTTATTGGTATTATTCCTGAAGTTGCAGGGATTTTGTTTACCGACATGAACGATCAACAAAATTCTGTTTTTGCGACGTTGCGTGTCCTTAGAATTGTGCAATTGACCCGTTCTATTCGAGCAATAGAAGAGCTCAGAGTCTTAATAGGCGTCTTACTGAAGTCCATCAAATCTTTATCCTATATTGCGGTGTTATTCTTGCTTATTATGTACATCTATGCTATAATGGGAGTCACACTTTTTAAGAATAAACAATACAGTCAATCCGAACATTTGGAATTGACGATTAGCAATCCAGATCCTTATGGTAGTTTAGGAGAGGCATTTTTTACCTTGTTTAGAATTTTAACAGGAGAGGATTGGACAGATTTGAGGTACAATCTATTGAAAAATGAATATACAGCTAAAGAGGATGGTATGAATACGGTCCCTGCTGCTTCTAATTGGGTTGTAACCATCTATCATGTCTCTTGGATGGTTATTGCAGCTTATTTGCTCGTTAATTTAGTCGTTGGGGCAATTGTTAATAACTTTCAACTGGTTTTGGATGCACGACGTGAAGAAGAAGAGCGATTTAAAAATAAAAAAGACAATCAAAATCCAGCTATCAATAATCCTGATGATGGTCGAGATGATGATAAGTTGCCTCCAAGAAGAACAACCAAACGTCCAAAAGTTTAATACAGAACATCATCTCCTCCCTTACTCTGTTAAGAAATAATAGAGTATGCTATAGGTATGATCAAAAAAAATCCCATACAAAGCTTGTTGTACAGGATTTATCAACTCTTTTAGTATTGAACAACTCCACAGAAAAGTAATTTTCTAAACAAGAGTCGGCTGTGGTTAAGCTTGTCCTTTTGGAGTATTGAAATTCATTGGAAATGGATTGGTATTCAGATCTACATCTTTAATAGGTCCGTTGGCAGCTTCATAGCGTTTTAGATTTTCTCTCAAGGCATACATCAAACGCTTGGTTTGTTGAGGTGTCATGATAACTCTAGATTTGACCTTTGCTTTTGGAACATTAGGAACCAAACGAATGAAATCTAGAACAAATTCAGAATTAGAATGAGAAATGATACTCAAATTTGCATAAACACCTTCTGCTGTTTCTTCAGATAATTCAATATTAATTTCGTTTTGTTTTGGTTGATGATCGTTCATGAACAATTAACTTTTAAAGAACCTATTCGATTCTTTTATGATGGAATAATTTAGACCTATGCTGAGGATAGTCTTATAGATTTCATAGATATAATCAAATTAATACGATTTTCTCACAAAGTATTGATTATATAATATAAATAATTTTCATTATTGGGATTCATTACAATAGATACAAGACCAAAATACGGAAAAAAATAGTAGAATTTAAGCTTTGACCCAGTCGGTATATTTTCTTTAAGAGTTTAATGAAACAAAATAGGCGAGTTCAAAAGAGAATGAAACGACTTTTAAGCCATTTTTTTTATGATAATTTTATAGAATGAACTTGCATAATCCTCTGAAAAGCTATATATTAAGTGTGCATTTTTTGTAGACATTGCAAAATGCAATAAAAAAAATATTTTTTCTGTCCCAGAGGTAACGTTTCGTTATTTTACAACATTAATTACCAAAATAACAAAAACTCCTCACATTTATAAAACAATCTTATTATGAAAAATATGTCAAAATTACTCATGCTAGTGGCAGTAGTTTTATTCGCTGTTTCTTGTGATAATGCTAACCCAACTCAAAGTGCTACAGTAGCAAGTGCTGATAAAATTGATTTGAATTCCCATCGTGGTGCTAAAGAAACTCATCAAACTATTGACCGTTTCTCTCTAGCTGATATTGACGTAAATTTAGAGGCAATGGAAACCGTTGCAATGGAACAAATGAACCAAGAAAATGCAGATGCTCAGGATATTATGAATATGAATGCTGCATTGATGGGAGCTGAAAAAGAAGCTCAATTGCTAGAGGTAAAATTCTCTATGTCTGACGAGCCAGTAGAAAATGGTATGTTCATTTTTTCTATTGAATCTCCAGATGGTAAAAACTTGACATTGGAAATGTATGATGAGGAAGGTTATGCAAAAGTAGCTAATAACAAGTTTGATGTAACAGAAGGTAACAATTACAAAGCATTAAATGTTAATTCTATGGAAGATGGAGATTACTTATTCCGCCTAAAAGATGATGAAGGAAGAGAGTTAGTAAGAACCGTAAACATCAGCAATGAAAAATAGTTAGAGCAAATTAGAATTGCCTATAAAATATACAAATCGGGACACCTCACTATTAGGTGTACCCGATTTTTTTATAACTTTTTTATTAATATTATGCTAAATATGAAAATAACAAGTACATTTTTTATTTGCTCTATTGCTTTGACTCTAATGTCTTGTGAATCAGGAACAAGTCATATGGCTTCTACGGCTGTTAATGTAGGGGGATCTGTGACAGGGCAAAATGTGGTGAAGGAGCGTTTTGAATATGATGCTGCCAACCTTGAAATTATGGAACCTACTGGAATGAGAACGATCACAGAAGAAAACGTGCTAACAAATATTCATAGGAATTTAATGGCTGCAGAAAATGAAGCAGAATTATTGGATATTAAGTTTTCTATGTCTGATGAACCAGTCGAAAATGGAGTCTTTATATTTGGAATAGAATCTGCTGATAATAAGATATTAACGATAGAAATGTATGATGAAGAAGGGTTTCACTTAACTGCTAATAATAAGTTTCATATACAAGAAGGGAATAATTATAAAGCTTTAAATGTAAGTGGAATGGAAAATGGTACTTATGTTTTTCGACTTAGGGATGATAAAGGAAGAGAGATAAATAGAAAAGTCGATATTGCCCATGAACAAAAATAAAGAAAATTTGTTTTTATAAGTAAGAAAACATTATATCTTACTTGAAAATTTGTTGCTATTTGTTTTATGTAACGATTTGTTTTTTATCACATTTTTAAAGAAAAAAAAGTTTTTTTCAGAAAAAATAAAGATAAAATTTGTTTTTCTAAATTTAGAAAATTAACTTAGTATATAGACAAACGTATATGTAAACCTATTAACAACATAGATATACGGTAACATATTCCCCTTTTATACCATTAATCAATATTAAAAACAGTTTTATTAAAAAAGAGAATTATGAGAAAGTATACAAGTTTATTCGTCCTAGGGTTGTTTGTGATTATATTTACTGCATCTTGCAGCGACCAAAACAACACTAATAAACTAAATATAGATACAGAAACAACTAGAGCGGCTCAAGGTGAAGCAATGCAAGTAAACTTCCGTGGTCAAATGATTACAATCGAAGCTGGAGATATGGTTGGTACTGCAAAAGCAATGAATTCAGAAGATGCGGATGCTGAAGCTGTTATGAATATTAACTCTACATTGATGGGAGCAGAGAAAGAAGCTCAATTGCTAGATGTAAACTTCACTATGTCTGATGAACCAGTAGAAAACGGTATGTTTATCTTTGGTATCGAAACAGAAGATGCTAAAAACTTGACACTAGAAATGCACGACGAGGAAGGTTTTGCTATGGTTGCTAACAATAAGTTTGAAGTAACTGAAGGCAATAACTACAAAGCATTAAATGTTAAATCTTTGGAGCCAGGTGCTTACAACTTCCGTTTGAAAGACGATATGGGCAAAGAATTGAACAGAGTTGTTCAAGTTGCAGAAACAAAATAATATAAAATACATATATTATATAAAATCTCCCTTCTAGAAAGAGAAGGGAGATTTTTTTTTTCATCGTAGAGAATGAAAGGATGAAATGCTTATAGTTAAATTTTGAAGATATTTAAAGTTTGAGGTAACAGTGTTTTGGATACAGGCATAGAATAAAATAACTATTGTATATTATTGTTTATAATAATAAAAATAGTAACTTAACCTTATTGTTTGTTGATAAGAAGTCACTAAAACAGTAGTTTTCTAAAATTACAACGTAGCAGCATTACCAACTATAAAAAATCAACGACCACGAAGTAACAGCGCAGCTAAGTGCTAAAATAAAATACCCCCAAATAATTAATAAGCCAACCAATTCAATTGGAAGCTTACTTAAAACCAGTTTTAAATTCATAAAACGAACAAAGATGAAAAAACCGACACAATTTCTGACACTGTCTATTATTTGCTTATTATTCTTTTCATTAACTTCTTGCCAACAAGAGTGTGATTGTGAGAAGAAAGCAAAAATGTCTGATGCAACAACTAGAGCAGTAGACCTCGATGTTAACAAATCATTTAGAGAACGTCTTGTAAGCAGCGTCTCTAGCCAAGTAAGCACAGTAAAGGATGTTCCTCGATTTAAATTTACGATGGAGATGCTTCCAGAGGGAATCCAGCCACAAGATTTGGATATATTAACCAAAGACTTGAGCCAAAATAAAAGTGAGGCATTGGCTAATGTTGAAGCAACAGAGTTAGTGACGAGTATTTTTAATGCTTTGATTGCAGCAGAAAACTCAGAAAACCAACTAGCAGTTGAGTTTTCTATGTCTGACGAACCTGTCGATAACGGAAGCTTTATTTTTGGAATTAAGTCAGATGATGCACAAGATTTGACTTTGATGATGTACGATGAGGAAGGGTTTGGAGTTGTTGCCAATAATAAGTTTCAAGTTCAGGAGGGGAGCAATTACAAAGCGTTGAATGTAGCTAACTTGGAACCAGGAGGATATATTTTTAAACTGAGAAATGAGCAAGAGGGAAGAGAGTTAATTAGAAGAGTAGAAATCGCCGAATAAGGTATTATATTCGATTTATTTTAAAGGGTTGAACTGTATTACAGTTCAACCTTTTTTTTTTAACGCATTAAGTATAAAGGGAATAAGATGCGTGCGTCATACGAAAACTTTTGCTCGTGGGATTCTGGTAGTTTATAGTTTTTCATAAAAGATCGAAAAAAGGCTTCTAACTCTATGGTATCTATATTGATAGAATTTTCGGATAAGATATACGTAATGTGGTCAAGGTTGCCATCCTTTGCAAAGAATACTTTTATCCAAATTTTTACACCTTTCAAATCAAAATCAATTTCTTCGGCATATTTTTCTATTGCCACCAAAATGTGCTGCCAGTTTTGTGTTGTTTTGATAAAATCAGCATCCGAGGCAGAAAAGAGAGAACTTTTGTAGCGAGAACTTAATTCCTCTAGTATTTCGCTACGTTGTGCTACATTGACGACTTTCGGGAAGTCGCTTTGTTGTGCCCAGACTTGGGTACTTAAACTAAAAAAGAGTAAAAAGGTTATTAAGTGATTCATAGTTTTATGTTATAATATTTGATCAATAGGCACCGAACAAGAGCTCAAAATCTAATTTAAACGAATTCTGCTTTCTTCTTGAGGTACTTAGTTTGCTCTTAGTTCAATATTTAGACCAAGAATGTAGTCTATGAAAACAGCAAATTGTTTTTTTTGCTAATAAAGCCGTATTTTGAGATGACTTAGACCCTAAGTCGATATTCTATCAAACGAAGAATACAGAAAATTATTGGAGTAATCCACAGAGCATTATTTCAGAGGTGCGTAATTATAATAAAATAAGGTATGAAAGACATAGCAAGACTAATTTTTATTCTACTTTGGATGTCTCCAATGGCAACAATAGCGCAAAGTTTACTGTCGGGTGTTGTCATAGATGCAGAAAGCAATGAGCCATTAATTAGTGTTACCGTTAGTATCAAAGAGACCACAGAAGGAACAACAACTGATCTGGATGGTAAATATAAGCTAAGTTTAGGAGAAGGAACACATACGATTGTATTTAGTTATATTGGTTTTACTAGTGTCGAAAAAGAAGTCGTGGTAGATGGTCAAACTCCCATTGTATTAGATGTAGCATTGTCTGTTGGTACTTTGATGGGGGAAACGGTGATTGTAACAGAAGGGCGTTATGAAAAAAAGCTAGAAGAGAGTACGGTGTCAATTGATGTTATAGGTCAACAGCAAATAGAGAGTAACAATGTAACTAGTTTGGATGAAATTATAAAAAAGGCATCAGGAGTACAAATTACAGATGGTCAGATTAGCATTCGAGGTGGCGCGGGCTATGCATATGGTGTTGGTAGTAGAGTCCTTTTTTTAGTGGATGGGCAACCCTTGCTCTCGGCAGAGTTGAGTGATGTGAAATGGAATTATATGCCAGTAGAAAATGCCGAACAGATTGAAATTATTAAAGGATCGGCATCGGTATTGTATGGTTCAGGAGCTTTAAATGGTGTCATTAATCTAAGAACAGCCTATCCCAAAGGAACACAACCTTACACTGCATTTTCTATGTATGCTGGTATTTATGATCAACCTAGAATAGATTCTATGCGTTGGTTTGACCCCAAGGTAAATGCAGCCGAAATACCTATGTTTTCAGGTTTTTATTTTGCACATAGAGAACGACTTCACAAGAATGTGGATTTAGTTGTAGGTGGAAATGTTCATCTGGGCAATGGTTATTATCGAGGAGCGGATGAACGCCGTTTTCGATTTAACTTTAATACAAGGTTTAGGGTGCCCCAACTCGATGGTCGTATTTCTTATGGGGTTAATGGCAATATTATGTATCATGAGGATGGTCGCTTTTTTATGGCAAAAGACATGGCAAGTAATGCTTATTTAAACCTAGATACGATTTACAGAGATCGCTATTATTCTATTACAATAGACCCCTATTTAACAGCTTTTGACAAACTGGATAATAAGCACGATTTACGAGCTAGATGGTTTAGAATAGCGAAGGTACAACCAGGAGATGATTCGGAAGCGGATATTTTTAGTTTAGAGTATCAGTTTCAGCGAAATTTCGCCAATGATTGGATTGTCACAGCAGGTATACGAGGGCAGTTTTTAAATGTAAATAGTATTCTTTTTGCTGATGTTAATGCACATTATACCGAACGAGCGCTATTTACAGGAGGTTCGTTTGCAGCCTATGCACAGGTAGATAAGAAGTTTTGGAATCGACTTTCAGCTACATTGGGGCTCCGTTGGGAAGGGTTTGTTGTAGATACTAGCTTTATACCTGCTTTACCTATTGTTCGAGCTGGTCTAAACTATGAGGCAAGTCCAAACGATTTTATTAGAGCTTCTTTTGGTCAAGGTTTTCGCTTGCCATCTATGGCAGAACGTTACTTTAATGAACGCCTTCCAGGAACATTCTTGGGAATTTATCCCAACCCAGATTTGCGCCCAGAAACTGGTTGGTCAACGGAGTTGGCTTATCGACGAATTTTTAGAGGAAAAAATATTAAAATATATGCAGATGTCGCCTTCTTTTGGATGGAATATGATGATATGGTCGAATTTTCGTTGGGAAGTTATGCCCAAGGACCAGGGTTTAGTTTTGTGAACATTAGCAAAGCTAGAATTGCAGGTTGGGAAGTATCCACACAAGGAGAAGTTCGCATTGGTAAAGTTCCTATTAGAGTTTGGGGAGGGTATACATATAGTTTTCCTGGTGATTTGAGTGCTGACACGAGCAAATTAAGAGACCCAGGTGTTTTTATTGGAGAATTGTTTAGAACATTTGCAGAAGGAGTAGAACGAGCAGATTATCCCAACATTTTAAAATATAGAAGAATGCATACGGTTCGGATGGATGTAGAAACCGAATTGTGGGGTCTTACACTTGGTACTGTGCTTACCTATAATAGTTTTATGGATCATATTGATGCTTTGTTTGAGTATAATTTTATTACCCCTAAATTGTCGCATTTTAGGTTGATACATAACAAGGGATATTGGCTTTGGGATATAAGAGTAGGGTATCGATTTAATGATAAACAACGTATCAATCTTGTCGTTCAAAATGTACTCAATGAGGAATATGCTAGTCGTCCTGCGCAAATGGGAGCTCCACGTAGCTTTTCATTAAAATACAGTCATGTATTCTAAAATAGTAGTTTTATCAAGATGTCATTTTAACAATAGTTCGTTGAAACCACGCAGTAGCAGCGCAGCTAAACTTTATTAGTTTGATAATCAGTAAGTTGTGTTTTTGTTGTATTTTGTGTTAAAATTTTGATTATCAAACTAATATAAATGTGCTTTTTTATCTTTTTTGGTAAAAAAAGTAAACAACTAAGCGATAGCGATCTCACGACCGCAGGGAGCTAATCAACGACCACGAAGTAGCAGCGTAGCTAACTACTAATTTTAAACAACTTCATTACTAAAAAAATTACTTCCAAGTTAAAATGCTAAAAAAAGTAGAAGGACTTATTGTTAAAGCTGTGAAATACTCCGAAACGAGTGTTATTTGCGATGCCTATACCGCAGAATTAGGGTTGAGAACTTATATTATCAATGGTGTACGCAAGAAAAACTCCAAAATAAGCCCTGCCTTAGTACAGCCAATGTCATTGGTAGAAATGATCGTATATCACCACGAAGAAAAAGACATTAATCGAATCAAAGAAATCAAACCAAGTTATATTTATCAACAGTTACCTTTTGATGTTGCTAGAGGTGCTATTGGGTTATTTATGGCTGAAGTGGCACAGAAAACGTTGAGAGAACCAGAATCGAATCCATTGTTATTTCAGTTTTTGTTCAATTGTTATCAGACACTAGATCAAACCGAGGCAAAAATTGTCAACTTTCCAGTGTGGTTCTTAGTAAAGCTATCGACTTATTTAGGCTTGTTTTCAGTTGTTAATTCACTGACAGAAGATTGTGTGTTTGATTATTCAGAGGGGCGGATTTTACCAGAAATCCCAGCTGGGCATCATTATTACTTCTCACCTCAAAACACCCATTTGTTAGCAGCATTTTTAGAATTAGACTTTGAGGCAAGTGCTCAATTAGAGTTAAGCAATCAAGATCGACGAGATTTTTTGAGTGATATGTTGCGTTATTATCAGTACCACATCGAAAATTTTGGAGAATTAAATTCCATTTTGGTTCTAAAAACAGTATTTTCTTAGAACAGCAGAACAATGTATTTTACATCATTTTCATAAATGTTTTCATCAACCAATTGGCATCAGAACTAACCAATTTATCAAGTGTTTTATCCGCTTTGGATGCAAACAGTTGTATATCTTTGATAACATTTAGAAACGCTTCTTTGTCAGCACTATTGCCTTCAATATCACTCACATCGTCTAAAACTTTTAGGACAGGTTCCAATTCTTTCTTTTTGCGATGTGTGATAATCTGACGAACAACATTCCACATATCTTTTTCACCAATAAAGTACTCCCTACGTTCACCAGGCTTTAATTCTTTAAACACAAGTCCCCAATCAATCAACGCACGGATATTCATATTAGCATTTCCTCTAGAAATTTTAAGCTTGTCCATAATGTCATCTGCGCAAAGAGGTTCGGCAGATATCAATAAAAGCGCATGCACCTGAGCCATAGTGCGGTTAATCCCCCAATTAGAGCCTAAAGTGCCCCATGCTTGTATAAATCGTTGTTTTGCTTCGTCTAATTCCATGCCTTAAATATACATCAAAAAATTAATTTTCAAAATTTTTTGAAAGTATAATAAGTAGAAGTTCATCAATCGCCAAGTAAATCTAGAGCACATTAAATACTCTATAATGGAAATGTACTTAAGAAAGTGGCATTAAACCATAATTTTGACCTTTTTTTTGAGAATCAAGAAAAACCTTAGCTGTTGTTTGGATCGTTTCTTCCATTGGAATAAAATCATATCCAAAATCTTCTACAATCTTTTCATTATGATAATAGTAAGTAGATTGAGAGGTGCGAGCAGTTTCCCTAGTTAATAGTGGCTGGGTACGAAATAGTTTGGAACGCAACCATTCAGCGCGCCAAAGCAAGTTTACCATCCATGGTGCCGCAGCTTGATTGGGAGCAGGTTGGTCGAGGGCTTGTGCCGTTTGACTAAAAAACTTTTGGTACGACCAGTTAGCACTATTGACAATATAACGTTGCCCTGAAACCGTACTTTCCATAAGCATAATAGCAGCTTTGGCCACATCTCGAACATCAACAAAACCCGTACGACCTTTGGGATAGTATTTGAACCCTTTGGCTACTCGTTGAATTAGCTTACAGGAACCTTGATCCCAATGCCCTGCGCCAATAATGACAGAAGGATTAAGTATGGCGATATTAAGCCCCTCTTGCATTCCTCGCCAGACCTCACACTCTGCTTTGAACTTGCTAATGGCATAATTTGAATTTTCCTTAGAATTTTCCCACTGTGCCTCTTCATTGATATGCGGTTGAAATTCTTTTCTCCCCAAAGCAGCAATAGAACTAATGTGTACAAATTTTTCGATGCCTTTGTAGATCGCTGTATTAACCATATTAGCGGTTCCTTCAACATTGACCTTAAGCATAAAAGCTGCTTCTTGTGGATTAAAAGAAACAACCGCTGCAGCATGATAAACCTGTTGAACCCCCGTCATAGCGCTCTCCAAAAAAGGTGTATCTAAGATATCTCCTTCTAGCCATTCAATTTGATTTTGGATATCTTTAACTAAATCCATCGAACTTGTTTTTCGTTTGATCGCTTTAACTTGATAACCTTTTTGTACTAAGTAGTGTAGAAGATAAGCACCCAAAAAACCTGTTCCTCCTGTAACTAATACGTGTTTGTTTGTCATTGTTCTATATGTTCCTGTACCCAATAGTCTATTATATGTCAATAGTAAGAAATTAACTCAGCTTGATTTTTTAGGAGTTCATTACTCTTTGAATTCAGTTGTTGTGTGGTTCATCTAAGAGGTTAATATTAAACAATTGTTCTCACAATAAAAAAATAATGAGAAAAGCTAATGGCTTTCTTCAAAGAATTCTTATTTTATGACTGTTGTTTTATAATAAAAACGTTAATGAATCGTGCATTTAATATAAAACAAAGCTCCTTTAAAATATGTTCCTTGTTTTGAAAACATTTCGTTTCCTGACAAAGGTGCGGTATTTTGAAAAAGCTTTAAAGAACACAACTAAAAACATTTGTATACAATAGACATGTCTTGTCTTTGTATATCCAATTATTTTGCTTAGCAACAGCACATCATTTGACCAAGAACCCAAACTTAAAACTACTAAAAAAATAATCACTTAATATGGAAATCCGTAATTTTCAAAAGACCAAAGTTTTGGCAACCGTAGGACCTTCTTCTAACAACTACAGTACTTTGTTGGGATTGGTACAAGCAGGAGTAGATGCTTTTCGCTTGAATTTTTCTCATGGAACACATGAAGGTCATTTAAAAGTGTTTGAATACATTCAATACATCAATAAAAAATACAAAACGAACATCTCTATCCTAGCCGACTTGCAAGGTCCAAAACTTCGAGTAGGGGAAATAGAAAATGGTAAAATGCCCTTAAAAAAAGGTGATATTTTGACTTTTGTTAACGAACCTTGTATTGGCAATAGTGAAAAAATTTATATGAGTTACGAGCAATTTGCTCAGGATGTAAAAGTTGGTGAAAAGGTATTGGTGGATGATGGTAATGTGCAGTTATTGGTAAAGGAAACGAATGGCGTCAATGAGGTAAAACTAGAAGTTCTATATGGCGAATTTTTATCTTCTAGAAAAGGTGTGAATTTACCTCAAACCAATGTTAGTCTACCTTCATTAACTGAAAAGGATTTGAGAGATTTGGATTTTATCTTAGACCATGATTTTAACTGGATTGCCTTGTCTTTTGTTCGTTCTCCTAAGGATATTCACGATTTGCGTAAGCGCATTCAAGACAGAAAATCAAGGGTGAAAATTATTGCTAAAATAGAAAAACCTGAGGCAATTGATAACATTGATGATATTATTGATGCCACGGATGGGGTAATGGTAGCTCGGGGCGATTTAGGTGTAGAGGTGCCCATGCAGCGATTGCCTATGCTACAAAAAATGATTGTTGAAAAATGCATCAAAAAGGCAAAACCAGTTATTGTCGCTACTCAGATGATGGATTCAATGATCAAAAATCCAACACCTACCCGTGCCGAAATTATAGATGTTGCCAATGCTGTCATTGATGGTGCGGATGTGGTGATGTTGAGTGGCGAAACAGCAATGGGTATTCACCCCGTAAAGGTTGTAGAGGCAATGAATGATATTATTGCAGAGGCGGAAAAAATGGATAGTATTTATTACAAACACTTGACGCCTTCTGAAAAATCAGATTCTTTCTTGTCGGACGCTATTTGTTATAACTCTTGTCGAATTGCTCGTCAAGTAGATGCTAAATGTATTATTGGTATGACCAAATCGGGCTATACGGCATTTATGGTTTCCAGTTATCGACCTAAACAGAGTATTTTTATCTTTTCATCGGATGAAAATATGTTGAACACCTTGAGTTTGGTATGGGGCATTCGCTGTTTCTATTATGATAAATACACAAGTACAGACGACACGATAAAAGATGTTCAAAATCTCTTGGTAGAAAGTGGGCACCTCAAAACGGGAGATGTTGTTATCAATACAGGCTCAATGCCACTTCATGAACGAAAGAAAACCAATATGCTAAAAGTTTCTGTTATTGAGTAGTTGAGGTGTTATGATGACTTTGTAGCGGGGTGTTTGGAATATGATGTTCCATTTTTTGAAGCCTTCATCGCAGATTTTAAGTAAAAATACAAACAATTTAAAAACCATTTTACTATGAAAAGAGGAGACAAAGGACCTGAAGTTAGAATACTTCAATATAAATTGAGAAAGGTGCTGAACAGAAGCCTTTCTATTGATGGAGATTATGGTCCCTCTACCGAAGCTGCTGTTCGTTTGTTTCAATCTTTATATGATTTGGTGGTAGATGGGCATGCTGGTCCCAAAACCAATGCAAAATTGGATGTCGTTTACAGAGCTATGTTCAATAAAAATTCTGATTTGTTGCATTTTGGCAAACGGCGCTTTGTCGTATTTGTAGATGCAGGGCATGGAGGTATTGATGAAAATGGAAAATACGTTACGCCAGGTAAACGAGCGTATCATAAGGGCGAAAAAATGCACGAACGAGGGCATTACTACGAAGGGTATGAAAATCGTTTGATTGCAGAATCATTTATAGAGGCTTGTACCGATGCAGGAATTATGTGTGTACGCACCTATCATCCTTACAAAGACACTTCTTTGTCTCAACGAACAGAAATTGTTCGTAGTTGGCTGCGTAGAGGTTATTACGGTTATCTGCATTCTTTTCATTCAAACGCTATCTCTAGTAGCAATACGCCTGCTAAGTTGGATGCGACGCGTGGGTTTATGATTTTCAATACGAGAGGTAATAACTTTTCTGATAAAATTGCAACCCAACATTTTGAAAATGTTCAGGCTGCTATAGGAAAAAGTAATTGGAAGTATCGAGCACAGACTAGAGGAGATGGAGATGTTGATTTTGAAGTGAATTTTCAAATTTTGAGAGAAACAGATTTGCAAGAATTCAATTGGTTTGGGGCTATCTTAGAAGAATGGGGCTTCCATACGTCTAAAACAGATGCCAATTTTATTATCAAACCAGAAAATAGAAAGAAACGAGTAGCGGCTAGTCTAAAAACAGCAAAATGGGTGAAAAAGGAATTGAATAAAATTATTAATCCTTGATAAATTACGCAGATGATTACCTCTAAAATAGAGCTGCTTCATACTACTATAGAGCTAGCAATTGAGGCGTTAAAGCCAACTAGTAGCCAACAATTAAGACCTGGAAACTGGAAAATTGTTTACCAAGAAGTAGAAGTGCAAATAGTGGCAGACAATAGTGTCAATCCTGACTTTCCAAGTTTGATTTTATACTTTGTTTTGTTTGAACTTCCAAAAGAAAACAGAGGGGCTTGTTTGGAAGAATTGATGCAGGCACATTTTCATGGATTGAGTAAATATGCCTTGTTCCAAGATTTTTTAATGCAAATAATGGACTTTCCACATACCGATAATTTAACGGTTGATCATATCAAGGAGGCGATAGAGCTTTATACCAAACACATTGCAGCGATGCGTATAGATTTGTACCAGCGCCATTTTGCTGAATAGGCAACCTCAATTAAAACCAAGAAAATATTAGAGTACGTTTAGATGCTATCTTCAGGCTTTTGTGACTTGAACATAGCATCTAAATAGGTTTTTATCAATGAAAAACTAGAAGAACTTGTTGATTGATAGGGTTACTTTTTTCCCAATTGCATAAAGTCTTCAACCTTGGAGGTGTATTTTACTTGTAAATTGCCATTGGTATCGCTGTAAATAAAGTAAGCCTCTAATTCAGGCAGCTCATTTGCCAACTCAAATGCTTTTTCTAAGCCCATAACCATAAATGCTGTTGCAAAAGCATCTGCTGTGGCGCAATTGCTAGCAAAAACAGAAGCACTGAGCAATTGATTTTTTTCAGGATATCCCGTTTTGGGGTTGATGGTATGAGCATATTTCATACCTGTATTTTTGTCTTCATAATAATTCTCATAGTTACCAGAAGTAGCCAGCGATAGATCGTCTAGTTGAACAGCAACTTGTAATTCTTTGGTGGAGCTATTTTCTCTTGGGCTACGAATGCCTGTACGCCAAGGAAAACCACTAATAGTAGTTCCTCTAGCACGAACTTCACCACCTATTTCAACAAAATAATTATCAATTCCTAAGCTCTCTAATAATAAACCCACTTGATCAACAGCATCGCCTTTGGCTATTGCACTAAAGTCTAATTCTAAACCGTCTATATTTTTGGTGAATAACAATTGATTAGTCGCAGCCTTTTGCACTTTTATAGAGTCAAACTGCACCAAACTCAACAAGTTTTTAATGGTAGAAGAATCGGTTTGCGCCACCATCTTTTTTTCCTTGTATCCAAACCCCCAATAATTGACCAAAGGCATAACAGTAGGGTTGAACCACCCATCAGATTGTTGGTATATTTGCTGAGCTAGGGCATAATTTCGAGCAAAATGCCCATCTTGAGCAACGTATAAGGAATCTTTTTCATGGTTGAGAATAGAAATTTCAGAGGTCTTAATATAAGTTGAAACAGCATTGTTAATATCAATCAACAAGTCACTAAGTTGTTGAGAAAAGTCCATTCCTGTACTATCTAAATAGGCAATAGATAAGGTAGTACCCATTGTTTCACCAACAAATTGTTCTTTCTTTAATTTTGATTCTTGCTCTGAGGTTGGATTAGTGGAAAGACAGGCTCCTAATAAACTAGATAGAAGAAATATGAAAAGTAAACGCATGGTGAATGTGTTGATTAAAATGTTAAGACTAAGTAATCGTTCAAAAAAATAACAAAAAATGGGATTATTTTTCTGACCTCTTACTTAATAGGTAGAAAAGGCAGTAGTAAAGTTTTGAGAAATCTTATCTTTTATGATTGTTGGGCTATCATTGCTAAACGAAATGCCATTAAATAAAGCTAAGTAATCCAAACGTAGACGAATGGGGATATTAGCACCATCTTGTGCTGTTACCGCATACGGCAATTCTATTGGAATATAATCAAAAAAGTCAAAGCTTAATTTTGTATTGGTGTTGGGTTGTTCGACCACTATCTTAGCTGTTAGATAATTCATAGACGTAGAATCATACATATATCTGATAGCTGTAGTCGACAAAGGGTGATTGGCTTCACTAACCAACGATGGATTGGTTGCTCGAATGGCATCAGGAATGCCCAACTTAAAACGAATGCGGTCAAAATCTCCTAACTCTGTCCATCCAGCAATGTTATAAGCATATTCTTCTAAGGTGCTGATAAAAAAATTATCTTCCACATAAATGGGGGTACTATTGGCATTAAAAAAGGGAGCTGTTTCAGGAGATTTTATTTCCTCGTTGGTACCCGATTTGACCAAGTGTACTTCCCCCGCCAAAAGGTTCATGGTGCTTAAATAAAAAGGCTCGTTGTTGGCATCATAGAGCCAGTTGCCAAATTTTAGAGTATCATTAGGAAGCGAACTGGCAAAATGTTGCATTTGCAAAATTAACTGGTAATACTGGCAAGCATCATTTTTATCCTCATCGGCTTCGGGATTAAAATTAACAGCTCTCGGGTGCATACATCCATCTACTTTTTTGGTACAAGCAGAAATGCTGATTGCAACGAAAAATAAGAGACACAGAAAAATTTTCATAAATATTATTTTATAGTACTTCTTGGGGTTTTAGTAACCCACTAATTACTTTGAGAATGCTGTGTGTAGATTGCTATTGTTTTACGATTTTGATGGTTCAAGGGTAAATAAATTACAAAAATCAATAAAATCTACAATGATTTCTAGCGTTTCCATAGGCGCTTCAAACATCCCCATATGACCAATGTTTTCTAAAATATGAACACTAGCTATGGAAGGCAAACTCAATTGATTTAAACTATGTTCAGTCGCAATGGCATTATCCAGTGTTCCTACTATAAATAACGTAGGGCAGGCTAGATTGGTTAAGACATCAGTTCGGTCAGAACGATCAATCATGGCATGAGAAGCGGCAATAACGGCATCCGAATGGTGCATACTGGTTTTGTGAATTAATTCCTCTATAAATAGCTTGTTATTGTCAACAAACTTGGGAGGAAATAGGTTGCGGACAAAATGTCCCGCAAAAGGAGCAATACCATGCCGTTCTATAAAACCAATTGTTTTGAGCCTATTTTCTGTTTTAGAAGGAGAATCTTTATAGGGGTGAGAATGAAAGAGTCCCAATCCGATTAATATTTGGGGAGCCTTTTGAGCAATGGATAAACCAACATATCCTCCCATAGAATGCCCAATTAAGACGCATGAGTTTGTTTTCTCTGCACTTAAAACAGCCAGCACGGCATCAGCCATTCCATCAATACTTGTATCCTTCAAAAGATCAGAGTTGCCAAAGCCAGATAAATCAATCGTCAAAATGGTGTATTTTTTTGACAAAAGAGGCACAAAGTCTGCCCACATCGTACTATCTTCGCAAAAGCCATGAAGCAAAACAAGTGTTTGTCCTTGTCCTACTTTTTGGTAAGCAACTTTTGAGTTGTTATAAAAAATATGCATATATATATTGTTGGTTGATTTTTTTTAGTATTATCACAAGTTGATGTTATCAGAAATCAAACTGCTGTTTTTTATCCTGCAAATTGAATGATGATACTAATTATTCGCTAGGAATAATTCTGTACTTGTTTAGCACAAAAAACGACAATATTATTGCTTTTGCGAAAAACTGACAAAAAATTAAATTAATAAGACATGGGATTGCAAAAAATAGCAGCCGTACTTTT
This sequence comes from Aureispira sp. CCB-QB1, assembly GCF_000724545.1. Lineage (GTDB taxonomy): Bacteria > Bacteroidota > Bacteroidia > Chitinophagales > Saprospiraceae > Aureispira. The sequence goes on from NZ_JHBV01000031.1 coordinate 89,480, forward strand.
CTTATGCTTTTGGTCTGTTATAACCATAGCACAAATAACTTTTCCTAGGAATGGGGTTTATGATGAGCAAGAAGGGCATTATGCCTTTACCAATGCAACTATTTACGTGACACCAGAAAAGAAACTAGAAAAGGCGACATTATTGATCAAAAAGGGAAAAATAGTTGGTGTAGGCACCAACCTAACAATTCCTGTTGATGCCGTAACAATTGATTTGAGAGGAAAGTTTATTTATCCTTCTTTTATTGAGTTATCTAGCAATTACGGTATGCCAAAACCTGTTGGGACAAAATCGAAATCTAGTGCCCCTCAAATGCTTTCTAACAAAGAAGGAGCTTATAGTTGGAACGAGGCATTGAAACCAGAACAAGATGCAACCGCTTTGTTTTCGGTTGATAAAAAAGCTGCTGAAACCCTACGCAAATTAGGCTTTGGGACAGTGTTAACTCATCAGATGGATGGCATGGCACGAGGCACTTCTGCCTTGGTCTTGTTAGGAGAAGAAAATGAACACGATATGATTCTTAAAGGAAAAGCTAGTGCTCATTATTCTTTTTCGAAAGGAACTTCTAAGCAAAATTATCCAAGTTCTAGAATGGGGGCTGTTGCCTTGTTACGACAAACATATTACGATGGAAAATGGTACGCAGAGCGAGAAAGCAACGAATCCTATAATATTTCTCTAGAATATTGGAACAAAATTCAAGATGTACCTCAGTTTTTTGAATTGGGCAATCGGTTGGATTTATTGCGTGCTGATAAATTGGGCGATGAATTTGGAGTGCAATATATTTTTAGAGGTGGTGGCGATGAGTTTTTGCGTTTGGATGCCATCAAAAAAACAAATGGAGCGCTTGTTATTCCAATGCATTTTCCAAAGGCTTATGATGTGAGTGATCCTTACGATGCAGAAGAGGTAAGTCTAACGCAAATGAAATATTGGGAATTGGCACCCACGAACCCTGCGCGATTGGCAGCGGCAGAAATCCCTTTTGCCATAACATCTAGACTGAATAAAGATAAAAAGGATTTTTGGAAACAAGTTCGCAAGGCTTATCAGCATGGTTTATCAGAAAAAGACCTATTAAAAGCTTTGACAACAACACCAGCTAAGTTAATCAGAGCAGATCAATGGGTTGGCACACTGGAACAAGGCAAATTGGCAAATTTTATCATTACTTCTGATAATGTATTGAATGAGAAAGTAGTCTTATATCACAACTGGGTAAAGGGCAAGCCATATATAGTAAAAGATTTAAACGCTGTTGATATTCGAGGAAAATATCAATTATCCATTGATAATAAAACCTTTCAATTAGAAGTAAAAGGAACCGAGGCAGCTCCTGAACTGTACTGGACGAATACAAAGGATACGAGCAAACAACATAAAATTAAACACAACCTAATCAACAATACTATTTCATTTGCTTTTGTTCCAGAGAAAGATACAACAAAGAAAAGTTTAAAAATTTATCGTCTTTCTGGTAAAGCAGAATTAAATAAATGGGCAGGACAAGCGACAAAGTTTGATGGAACATGGATTTCATGGACAGCGACTCGAACAGGATCTGCGCCGTCTGATTCCTCCAAATTACCAGAACTAGTCAATTTAGATGAATTAGGAGAGGTGCTGTATCCTTGGTCTCCTTATGGATACACCAAAGCTAATTTGCCTAAAAAAGAAACAGTTCTAATTAAAAATGTTACGGTTTGGACAGGGGAGAAAAAAGGAAATTTAGAAGCAACTGATGTCTTAATAGAAGATGGAAAAATTGCCAGAATTGGTAAAAAACTATCTATAACAGGAGCAAAAGTAATTGATGGAACAGGAAAGCATTTGACAGCAGGGATTATTGATGAGCATTCACACATTTGTATTAGTTATGGTGTTAACGAAGGAACGCAAGCCAGTTCTGCCGAAGTACGTATTGGAGATGTAATTAATTCGGAAGATGTTAATATGTATCGTCAGTTAGCTGGCGGCGTAACAGGTGCCCAATTATTGCATGGTTCTGCTAATCCAATTGGTGGACAATCGGCAATTATTAAGTTCCGTTGGGGGAGTTTACCAGAGGCAATCAAATACAAAGGAGCAGATGGGTTTATCAAATTTGCTTTGGGAGAAAATGTTAAGCAATCGAATTGGGGACCTCATGCAAGAGTACGTTTCCCCCAAACTCGTATGGGAGTCGAACAAGTATATGAAGATCATTTTACTAGAGCGGCAGAATATGGAGCAGCGATTGCTGCTGGTAAAACCGTTCGCAAAGATTTGGAGCTAGATGCAATTTTAGAAATTATCAACAGCAAGCGTTTTATTTCCTGTCATTCTTATGTACAAAGTGAAATTACAATGTTGATGCGCATCGCAGAAAAGCACAAATTTACTTTAAATACGTTTACACATATCTTAGAAGGGTACAAAATTGCAGACAAAATGAAAGCACATGGAGCAGGAGCTTCTACGTTTTCGGATTGGTGGGCTTACAAATATGAGGTAATTGATGCAATCCCTTACAATGCTAAGATTTTAGATGATATGGGAATTGTGGTTGCAATTAATTCTGATGATGCAGAAATGGGACGCCGCTTGAATCAAGAAGCTGCTAAAGGCGTAAAATATGGTGGAATGTCTGAGACAGCTGCGTGGAATATGGTGACGCACAATCCTGCAAAATTATTGCATCTAGATGATAAAGTAGGTTCTATTAAGGTCGGTAAATCGGCAGATGTTGTTCTTTGGTCGCACAACCCTTTGTCTGTTTATGCTAAAGCAGAAAAGACGTTTGTAGATGGTGTTTGTCTATTCGATAAGCAGAAGGATGAAGAAAAGCGATTAGCGATAAAATTAGAACGCAACCGATTGATTCAGAAAATGTTGAATGCCAAAGAAAAAGGAGTGCCAACACAACCAGCTATTTTTATTCCTAAACAGCATTATCACTGTGGAGATGCAGATTGTAATAAGTTTATAGATTTTAATGTGGATGTAAATGGAACGGAATAGGAGTACCACCGAATTTTTAACAAAAACAAAATCAGATGAACTACTATAGTCTTTTTATCAGTTTTTTATGTATTGGCTTGTCGAATGTTTTTGGACAAAATGTATCGGGAAGTTTTGTACATGATGGTTTGACTCGGAGTTATACGCTTTATATTCCAGCCAATTATACAACGGCAAATGCGCATCCTATTGTTTTTAATTTGCACGGTTATACTTCTAATGGTAATGCGCAAGCAAATTTGACAAAAATGAATGCCATTGCAGATACAGCAGGTTTTATAGTCGCTTATCCCGAAGGAACCTTAGATAATTCTTCTCAACCATATTGGAATGCTGGTTATGGGACAGGGGTTGATGATATAGGGTTTATTGATGCTTTGATTGATACAATAGCAGCTAATTATACGGTTGATTTGCAGCGAGTGTATTCTACAGGGCTGTCAAATGGCGCTATAATGAGCAATACATTGGCTTGTGAGCTAAATCATCGAATTGCGGCAATAGCAGGAGTCGCAGGGACAATGAGTGCAACGCAATATGCAGCCTGTACGCCTGCCAATAAAATTCCAGTTTTGCACATTCATGGAACGTCAGATGCGGTGGTGCCTTATAACGGGAATGGAGCATTAATTGGTGTAAATACCCTAGTAGAACACTGGCGAACACACAATGGTCTCACAACGGCTGTTTCGTCAACGGCTTTTCCAAATACAAATTTATTTGATGGCTCAACAGCAGATAAGAGGCGTTATGAAACAGGATCAAATTATCCTGTACACTTAATTCGAGTCAATAACGGAGGGCATAGTTGGCCAGGTTCAGGGGTAATTGTTAGTGGAAATACCAACATGGATTTTGATGCAAGTGTAGAAATCTGGCAATTTTTTAGCCCGTATCGTTTGATTACTTCGGTGCAGAGTGTGAAAGAGGAGCCTGCTAATTGGTTTCAAATAACAAGTTCAAATCCTGTTGAAAATGAATTGAGTTGGAGTACAACCACAACAGAACCGTATACAATAACAATTTACAATATTTTAGGTAACCCGTTGAAAAGCCAAGTATTTGCAGGGGATAAAACAGGAACGATTCCAACGATGCACTTACCTTCAGGAGCTTATTTAGCAGTTTACAAGACTAATAATAAGGTGCAAACCTTGAAATTTATAAAAGCATAAAACAGACAAAATGAAACTTATCTTTAGTCTACTTATAATATGGGGCATTGCGACACTAAATGTTGTGGCTCAAAAAAATACCTCAACATCATTTTTATATACTAATGTAACCATTCATATTGGCAATGGAAAAGTAATTGAGAATGGACAAATTGGTGTAACAAACGGAAAAATTGATTTGGTAGAAACGATGGATGCCAAGCCAAGTAGTAAATATGATCGCACAATAGATGGAAACGGGCAGCACGTTTATCCAGGGTTTATTGCTCCTAACACTCGTTTAGGCTTGGAAGAAATCCAAGCTGTTCGCTCAACGATAGATTATCGTGAAGTGGGTAATTTTAATCCTAATATTCGTTCTATTATCGCTTATAATACCGATTCTAAAGTAGTGCCAACGGTTCGTTCCAATGGGGTCTTATTGGCACAAATTGTACCAGAAGGAGGGCGTATTTCTGGGCAGTCTTCTATTGTCTACACACAGGGAGATAACTGGGAAGATGCTACCCTTGCTTTTGATAATTGCGTGCATTTGCGTTGGCCGAATCGAGTTCGTTACACAGGATGGTGGGCGCAAAGAGGACGAACAGAAATGAACAAGGATTACAACAATGGTATGACAGCTACCCGTGTTTATTTTGATGCAGCACAAGCTTATGCACAAAAAACTAGTGTGGAGCAAAAGAATTTGAAGTTTGAAACAATGAAGGCTTTGTTTCAAAAGAAGAAAAAATTAATTGTACATGCTGATGATGCGAAGTCTATGATGGATGCAATTAACCTTTTGCAACCTTATGGAGTCGATTTGGTGATTCAAGGAGGAATAGAAGCTTGGAAGATTGTTGATTTCTTAAAGGAGAAAAATGTGCCTGTTATTTTGGATGATGTACAACAATTACCTCGTAGAGATGATTCGGATATAGATCAACCTTTTAAGACACCAGCAGTATTGCAAGCAAAAGGCGTTAAATTTGCCTTTTCTCTCAATAGACAAGGGAGTTGGAATGTTCGCAATCTTATGTTTCAAGCTGGACAAGCTATTGGGCATGGTTTGGACCAAGAAGCTGCACTAAGCGCATTAACTTTGAATACAGCTGAAATCTTAGGAATTGCAGATCGTGTAGGAAGTTTAGAAACGGGAAAAGATGCTACATTTATAGTTTCAGAAGGCGATGCACTTGATATGCGTACTTCTGTTATAACAGCTGCTTTTATGGCAGGAAATGCAGTAGATTTAGGCAATAAACAAAAGGATTTGTACAATAAGTATATGGAAAAATACGATCTTAAAAAAGAAGAGTAAGCCCTTCTTTTTAGAAGATAAAAGCCTCAGAGTGATAGATTCGCTTTGAGGCTTTTTTTTGAGGCAACCACCAAACTACTATAATAAAACGGTTGAAAAAAACGGTTTTATATAGAATTCTTTAGTTCTTCTAAGAATCCTCGAATGTTTTGCAGGCTTTGGATAGTTTCTTTTTTCTTTTCGTGGAGAGGGCGTTTTTTTAGCTCTTTTTTAGCGCCAGAAATAGTGAATCCTCTTTCTTTTATCAAATGATGTATTTGCAACAACAATTCTTTTTGTTCTGAATTATAAACCAATTGCCCTTCTGCATTGAGTGAAGGACTTAATTTAAAGCTTTTATTCCAAGATTGGAGTGTTTTTTCACTAACACTCAAACCAATTGCCAATTGATGTAGTGTTGACATAGCTATATATTTCTGCTTACTTAAAAATAATTTGTTTTTAGCATCTAAGTAATCGTTCAAAAAAAATAACAAGTACCACGCAGTAGCAGCGCAGCTAAAACAGCCTTCCTTTTTCTTCTTTGATTAGCAAAAAATAATCCCATTTTTTGTTCTTATTTTTTCTGACCTCTTACTTATTATAAAAAAAACCTTCCAAGCCAAAGCTTAGAAGGTTGTACCTATATTCTATATTAAAACCTTTATTCCTGACTTAATCAATAGACATAGCTTGGTTTTCAGCCGTTGCACTTGTTACAAATTCCTTGTACTCTTTAGGACTCAAACCATCTAAACAGAAAGGAAGTGGATTAATTTTTTTGCCTTTGTGAACAACTTCATAGTGAACGTGTGGAGAAGTAGAAGTACCTGTACTACCTACCAAACCAATAATTTCACCTCTTTTCACTTTTTGTCCAACTTTGCATTGAACTTTAGACATATGCCCATAAAGTGTTTGATAACCATAGCCATGGTCGATAACAACATTTCTACCGTATCCAGTCTTTTTGTATTCTACACGGACAACTTTACCATCACCAGTAGCATAGATAGGTGTACCTTTGCGAGCACCAAAATCAATACCAGTGTGCATTTTACGTGTTTTGAAAACAGGATGTGTACGATATCCAAAACCAGAAAGGTGTTGTATTTTTTTCTTTAAATTTCGAATTGGACGAATAGAAGGAATTGATGCAAGCATCTTTTCTTTGTCCTGTGCTTGTTGAATGATTTCGTCTTGAGATTGAGCAGATACAGCCAAACGGTGTCTTAATTTTTCTAACTTTTTGCTAGTTGTAATCAACAGTTCGCTGTCAGAAAGGTTACGCAAGTCAGCATATTTGTCGCTTCCTCCACGTCCTCCATTCCAAATACCTTTATCGGTCGGCTCCATTTCAAGTACTTGACGATAAATTGCATCGTCTCTATCATGAATGTTTTCTAAAGCACTACTCATCATATCTATTTGGTAGTTCATCGCTTCATACTTCTGTTTCATATCTGCCAATTCCTTAGCTTGGCTAGAAGTACTTGTGTTGGGCGATAAAGCGAAAATAAGCGCTGTGTAACCTGCGATACAACCTGTAACCCCTAATATTCGTAGCAATTGATGCTTAAACGGCACGTTGGCTTTTTCGTAGCGTAAGGTATGCTTATTATAGATATACTTTTCTTTTCCCATGAGGATATTAAGTTATTAAAAGGACTAATAATTGTAATTTCGAGAACATTTTGTAGAAATCACAGGGCGAATTTACATACAAATTGGGGAGCTTTCCAAATTTTTGGACAATTTGTTTTGTTTTGACCACTTTGTATATGTTTTGAAAAAAGAAAAATAGTGGGGCTTGTTTTCGATATAATAGTGTTTTGGGGAAATAAAAAATAATTCTATGTGGTAAAATCAATTTTAAATTTGGCAAAAGAAGCAGCTTTGAACATATATTTTACGAGTTAAAATAGAGTTAAAAAAAACTTTACGATAATAAATAGAGCAAAATGAAATTATTTGATAATGAATATAGTTATTTAGAGCCAGTACTATTATATTTGTGCGATTCAAAATTATGATGGGAACTACTTTAAAATATCTTTTGGGATATAACTCAAAGAAACACATCTTTGTTTGTCTGACAATTATAAAATCAAACGCATTTTAAGAAGGAACTTCCTATTTAATATCTTATTTCTAACATTTTAAAAACATGATGACGGTAAAAGAAATTCGCCAAAAGTTTTTGGACTTTTTTGAGAGCAAAGAACACAAGATTGTCCCTTCTGCTCCAATTGTAAATCAGAACGATCCTACCTTGATGTTTATGAACTCAGGGATGGCACAGTTCAAAGATTATTTCCTTGGAAACGAAACTCCTTCGGCGGCCCGTATTGCAGATACTCAAAAATGTTTGAGAGTATCTGGCAAGCACAATGATTTGGAAGATGTAGGGCGCGATAGCTATCATCAAACCATGTTTGAAATGTTGGGCAACTGGTCATTTGGTGATTATTTTAAGGAAGAAGCCATTGCTTGGGCTTGGGAGTTGTTGACCGAAGTCTACAAGATGGATAAGGATCGCTTGTATGTAACTATTTTTGAGGGAGATAAAGAAGATGGTGTAGAAGCTGACGAAGAGGCATTTGAGTTGTGGCAAAAATGGGTGTCCAAGGATAGAATTATTCGTGCTGGTAAAAAAGATAACTTCTGGGAAATGGGAGCGCAAGGTCCTTGTGGTCCTTGTTCTGAGATTCACATTGATATTCGCTCGGACGAAGACCGAGCGAAGGTAGATGGCAAAAGTTTGGTCAATGAAGATCATCCACTGGTTATTGAGATTTGGAACTTAGTTTTCATGCAATTTAATCGTATGGCAGATGGTTCTTTGGTGCCGTTAGCTAACAAATGCATTGACACAGGGATGGGCTTGGAGCGTCTTTGTATGGCTCTACAAGGAAAAACATCTAATTACGATACTGATGCTTTTAGTCCTTTGATTCAGTTGATCGAAAAAGAGTCGGAAATTAAGTATACTAATTCTTATGATAAAAATGCTTACACGGATATTGCGATGCGTGTGATTGCTGATCATGTACGTGCAGTTGCTTTGGTGATTGCAGATGGACAACGTCCTGATAATACAGGAGCAGGTTATGTGGTCCGCCGTGTATTGCGCCGAGCAGTGCGCTATTATTATAGCTTTTTGAACATTCAAAAGCCATTTATTTATCAATTAATCCCAACATTATCCGAATCTTTTGCCGAAGTTTTTCCAGAGGTAAAAGCGCAGCAAAAAATGTTAATGGATACGATCAAAGGGGAGGAAGCTGCGTTCTTAAGAACTTTGGAGCGTGGTCTGAAACTATTTGCAGACTTAGAAGTTAAGAACAAAGAGGTGAGTGGACAAGATGCTTTTGTCTTGTTTGACACTTTTGGTTTTCCTTTTGATTTGACCTGTTTGTTGGCAGAAGAAAAAGGTTGGACGGTTGATGAAAAAGGTTTTGAAGCTGCTTTGGCAGAACAGCGAAAACGTTCTCAAAAAGATGCTCAAAAAGATGTGAGCGATTGGGAAGAAATTTTAGATAATCCTAATGTCGAGTTTGTTGGATATACTGAGCACAAGGCAGAAGCTAAGGTGGTTAAATACCGAAAAGTTGTTGCAAAAGGGAAAGAACAATATCAAATCGTATTGAACAAAACGCCTTTTTATGCTGAAGCCGGTGGGCAAGTTGGCGACACTGGATTGTTGTGGTTTGGAGAAGAAAAAATTCCTGTAATTGATACCAAAAAAGAAAACAATTTAATTGTACATTGGGTCAAAAAACTACCTCAAAACATAGAGCAAAATGTAGTTGCTGAAATCAACCGCACGAAGCGTCAGTTGACAGAGAAAAATCACTCTGTTGCCCATTTGGCGCATGCTGCTTTGCGCCAAGTATTGGGAACACATGTTCAACAGAAGGGCTCTTTTGTTTCATCTGATAAGATGCGTTTTGACTTTTCGCACAGTAGCAAAATGACGGAGGAACAAATTCGAGAAGTGGAGGAAATTGTAAATGCTAAAATTAGAGCAAACATCCCATTGAGAGAGCAACAAAACGTGCCTATTGATGAAGCGCGTGAATCAGGAGCGATGATGTTGTTTGGAGAAAAATATGGCGATGCAGTTCGTATTATTACTTTTGGAGAGGACTTTTCGAAAGAACTTTGTGGCGGTTGCCATGTAAAGGCTACTGGAGAAATCGGTCTATTTAAGATTGTTGCAGAGACTTCTATTGCTTCAGGAATACGTCGTATTGAAGCTTTAACAGGAGCAGAAGCGATGGGATATGTGCAAGACGAGTTGCAACAATTAGCTGCTGTTCGTGCTACCTTAAAAAATCCTAAAGACTTGACGAAGGCGTTGCAAGATTTGTTGGATGCTAACAAGAAGTTGAACAAAGAGTTGGATAAAATGGCAGTTTTAGAAGCGCAATTGGCAAAAGATCAGTTGAAACAGTCGGTGGTTAAAATTGGTGATTTGCACTTCTTGGGAACTACTAGCAATATTACTTCCAAAGACGGTATCAAGCAATTGAATAATAGTTTGAGTCAGGAGTTTGAAAATTTAGTTTTAGTTTTGGGAGGAACCAACAAAGGCAAGGCTTTGTTGACTGTTGCAATGGATAAACAAGTGGTTGATAACTATGGCTTAAGCGCGGGAAATATTATCAAAGCTGTCTCTAAAGAAATCCAAGGCGGTGGTGGTGGACAACCTGTTTTTGCTACCGCAGGAGGAAAAAATCCTGATGGTTTAGAAAAAGCAATTGCATTGGCAAAACAATTAATAGAAGATGCAGCTCAAGTAAAATAGGGCAACGAATTGTAATTTTTTACAATCAATATAAAGAATAATAATACAAGCGTGCTTTCCTGTTGAAGGCACGCTTTTTTATTGTTTTTCTACAACTTTTTGATAATTTTTTTATTAAAAATATTGACAATCAGTGTTTTTTTGACGTATCTTAATAGAACAGCCTATTAGTTTTTTGCACATTAGAAATACTACAATAGTTAGCTGCGCTGCTACTGCATGGTTTAACAGAGAATTGAAGATAGTGTGTTGAATCGTATGTTTTTAAGTCCTAAATCTGCAATGTATAACCATTTCTTAGATCGTTCCCCAATCTAAAAAAAGTTGTCCTATTGTTTAAAATTTCCATCAATGAAGAACGTTTGCTCAATTAGTTTGTTTCTGATAATGGTTTTGTGTGTGCGTAATTATTCAGCAGCTTTGTATGGGCAGAATGGGTATGCATTGAGTGAGGTCGTAGAAATAGGAGACGAACAGGTATTAGGCTTTGCTACCCCAAAATTAGGGCTAGATTTTTTTGGTAATAAATTTTTGAATTTGAGTAATGCTCAACGTTTTTCCTATATCAACCCCAACTCCTCGGAGTTGAGTAAAAACTTGTATAGCCAAAATATAGCTTTGGTATTATTTGCGACGGCAACAAGGGGAAATTCACAGCCAATTTCATTCGAAAAAACAACGTTAAACCCTTACATAACGACCTATATTCCCAGTAGTTCGACCCGTTGGTATGTAGGAGATCGATTGTTTGCTGTAGACAACAGTGCATTTTTCGGTATTGAATTTGATTCTAGTTTTGCATACAAGAGTGGTGTTATACGAATAGGCGATAGTTCCGAAAAAGCGTTTGTTATCTTAGTGAGTCTTAATCCTCCCAAGCGGTAACAGGAATAAGGGGGGATTTTTTATTAAAAAATAAAAAATCAAGTGGTCATTATTAACTCTGTCTATTATTTTAACGTTTATCTTTGTACAAAATTTTTTGAAGTTTATTAGTAAAAGACCAAATGGCAGATTAAGATTACATTGAGTGCATTGTAGAAGGATGACTTGGTGATAGTTCTTAAACCATTATAAAAATAAAAGAGCATGAAGGCAATTGTATGGATTCTATGGTGTAGTTGTATGACCTTTTGGCTGCCTGCTCAGGCGCAACAAAAAATAAAGAAGGGATATGATTTTGAAGATGGCGTATACACCAGTCATCTAGATTTTAAGAACAACAAACCTAGTTTTCCTCTTTATAGGATTCCCTCTTTTGATTATCAATTAGATGGAGAAAAGAACTTGCTGTTTTTATCTGAAGAATCTGTAGCACAATTATCAACATCAGAAATTAAATCCTTAGACAATATTTGGGGCTTGTGCATCAAAGGCAAACCTTATATGAAAGTCAATCCCAAGGGCAAGGACGGAGCTATTTATTTTGTGAGCTATCATATACTAGGACGCATTTGTTATTTGTATTATCCTTCTATAGAGGACAAAGAGGTGGAAATGTTGATTTACAACCCTTATTCTGGAAACCGTGTAGGGGGGCGAAAAATTGTCAATAGAGAACGTGTATTAGTAAAGAAAATAATGCTTTTTGAAACAGGAGAAATAAAAGATTATACCGCAGATAATTTTAAAGCATGGATTCAAGATGATGAACGTTTGATGAAAACCCTCAAGGATATGACAGAGGACGAAGTGCAAGAAAAGTTGTTTAAGACCATCAAAATCTACAACGATCGTCACCCAATCTATGAAGAGTCCTAAAAAAATCCTTAAGACTAGGTTAAAGTATGCTTTTTTGAGTAGTATTTTTTAGCAAGTTATACATGAAACCCCAAATCTTGCGTTTTAGCTTTTAAATTCCCTAGACATTTCTGTATTTTACCTCCATAAAATAAGTTTATCGACAATCGGTAAACTTATTCTATTATAGTATACCTAAGTTTCTCTCAAAACTGTATTTTTGTCTCTTTGACAATAAAATAAGGTAGAAAGGCAAAACCTTGTTTGTGACTTACCCTTTTGTAGATGAATGCCATTATTAAAAAAGGGTAATGAACAGTAAAAACGATTGTTAACAATAGAAGTGAAGTAAATCCTATAAGGAATTATCATTAGTAGAATAAAAACATTATGATTAGCATTTTTAAGAAAGAAGTTAATTTATTTCTGAGTTCATTAATTGGTTACATTGCTATTGGCGTTTTCTTACTAGCAACAGGGTTATTTTTATGGGTTTTTCCTGATTATAGTATTATCAATTATGGATTTTCAGATTTAGGATCTTTTTTTAGAATGGCACCTTATGTCTTTCTTTTTTTGATTCCAGCAATTACCATGCGAACATTTGCAGAGGAAACACAAACAGGAACAATGGAACTGTTAGCAACAAAGCCTATTAGTGATTGGGAAATTATACTAGGAAAATATTTGGCATGTGTATTTCTCGTTTTACTTTCTATTTTACCAACGTTTGTTTATTATTATTCTGTGTATCAACTGGGAATGCCCAAAGGGAATTTGGACATAGGAGCAACTTGGGGATCGTACTTTGGTTTGTTTGGTTTGGGAGCTGTTTTTGTATCTATTGGCATTTTTTGTTCTGCTCTGACCAGCAACCAGATTATTGCTTTTATGCTGGGCTTATTTTTATGTGGCTTTTTCTATGATGCTTTTGCTAGTTTGGCAAGATTGCCACTATTTTACGGAACCAGTGATGCTTTGGTGGAAGGGTTAGGGATTAATTATCACTATGCTTCTGTGAGTAGAGGGGTAATTGATTCTAGAGATGTGGTTTATTTTATTAGTATGATTGTCGCTTTTTTATCTTTTACAAAATTTGCGATAGAGAAACGAAAATGGTAAGCCTCTAAAAGGCATTCAATTAACTGACAACACAGCCCGTTCGATAGTTGGCTAAAATTATTTATTCTAAAACATTTAGCTGACGACTACAAACTAAAAAAGATATAAAATTAATATGCAAAATTCACGCTTTATACAATCATTGGTAAGCCTAGCTTTGGTTTTGGGGATTCTGATATTTGTTAATGTTATTTCTAGTTTTTATTACTCAGATATTGATTTAACAGAAGACAAACGATTTACCCTCAATCCTGCCACCTATGAATTGGTAGAAGAGTTGGAGGAAGTACTAACTATAGAAGTTTTATTAGAAGGTGATTTCCCTTCTTCTTTCAAACGTTTACAAAATGCAACATCGGATTTGTTGAGCAAATTGAGAGGCCATAATTCTTCTATTCAAGTTCGTTGGGTTGACCCAATGAGTGGTACCGAAGAAGAAAATATTGCTAATGGAGAAGCTTTGTCTAAAGATGGCATTTATCCCATTAATCTAACCAATTCGACAAGAGGTGGAAATGTCCGAAAAGCAATGTTGGCGTTTCCTTATGCGGTCATTCGTTATAAACAACAGAAAACTGTGATTCCATTGTTAGAAACCACAGGGGGGTACAACAAGGATTACACAAGAATGGAAGCTATTAACCCCTCTATCAATTTGTTAGAGTATAAATTTGCGAATGCCATTCAAAAGCTGAAAATGAGAAACCGTCCTCGAATGGTTTTGATGACTGGTCATGGCGAATTGCAACGCCCTTGGACGGAGTCTTTGGAGGCTGCTATGTTTAAATACTATGATATAGCTCGGCTTAATCTGGATGATGTGACGTATATTGATACCAATATACATGTTGTTATTATTCCAAAACCAATCCGTCCGTTCCCTCCACAGCATTTGTTTATGATCGACCAATATATGATGAATGGAGGAAATGTAATTTGGTTGGTAGATCCTTTGAATATGGAGGCAGATAGTTTGAAGAGGGCAGGCGTATTTATGCCCAATGAACATAAATTGGACATTAATAATTTCTTATTCAATTATGGTGTACGAATTAACCCTAACTTGGTGTCTGATTGGGAGTGTAGTGTTATCCCTGTTAATGTTAGTCCAACACCAGAAAGACCACAAATCGAATCAAGAAAATGGTTCTACCATCCTAAAGCATATCCGTATGCAACACCGTTAGATGCTCAAGAAACGGGAAGTCATACGATCCAACATCCTATTGTCCAGAATTTAGACTTTGTAGATACCCGTTATCCTGCTAGTATAGATACCATAAAAACGAGTAATTATATTAAAAAAACGCCTTTGTTGAGAAGTTCTCAATATAGCAAAGTGCAGTATCCTCCTGTTCGAGTAAGTATTGATATCATGGACAAAGGCATCACAAAAGATGCGTTCACCAAAGGAAATCAAGATATTGCGGTATTACTAGAAGGTTCGTTTACTTCTTATTACAAAAATAGGGTTTCTCCTGAAATGTTAGCTGGGTTAAAAAAATTGGGACAACCATTTAAAGAGCAGGGTAAACCAGCCAAAATGATTGTTATTGCAGATGGAGATATTGCTAAAAATGCTTTGGATCCAGCCAACAAAAGAAAACCAACTCCATTACCTTTAGGAATAAACCCGTTTGATGGCTATCATTATGGTAATCAAGATTTCTTGATGAATTGCATGGAGTACATGATTGATAATAAGGGAATTATAGCATCAAGGAATAAACAGATTAAACTGCGTCCTTTGGATCAAGAACGAGCTTTTGATGAAAAAATGGCAATTAGTATTAAAAAAATACAACTAATAACATTACCTAAATGGCCAATGATAAACCTTGTTCTGCCTTTATTAGTTTTGATTATTTTTGGGCGATTGTACACCTATGTAAGAAGAAAACGTTTTGGAATTCAAAAGAAAGAAGAAGAATAATTACGTCTAAAAAACAGATATTGAACCATAAAATATCCCTAACATTCTTTTCTATAGTGTTAACTAAAGGTTGTTTTTTAGCTTATTAAGTAATAAATGTCTATTAAAAAATAGAAATTTAGAAATAGATTTCTTTCCTTTGTAGAGTATCCACTTGTTTGGATGCCGAATTTTTATTTTTCTATCAATGTTTTCTAGATGTTCAACCCACAAGAGTTAACTCCAATTAAACGTTGTATTTAAGTGCCATTTTGCACACAAAATTTTTTATTATGGGTACCAATACAGGAACAGTAAAGTTCTTTAACGAAGAAAAAGGCTACGGCTTTATCAAAGATGATAATGACAACACAGATTACTTCGTACATGCCAAAGGTTTGGTAGATGAAATCGCTAAAGATGATCGTGTTTCTTACAATCTTGAAGAGGGAAGAAAAGGAGTGAATGCAGTAGGAGTGAAATTGGTTTAATCCAGTTTTTCTACTGAATAGAAATAAAGAACACGCCTTGTACTATTTTGTGCAAGGCGTTTTTTATTGAATTTTTTTATGCCAATCAAAAAAAGCTCCTCAAAAATTGAGAAGCTTAGTAGTATCATGAACGACCACAAGAGTGGTATTGGTGTAATTGTCTCTTTTATATTTACTCTACACCGCAAAACTTTCGCCACAACCACAGGTTCTAGAAGCATTCGGGTTGGTAAAATGAAACCCTTTACCATCCAAACCTCCAGAAAACTCTAGTGTAGAATCAAACAAGTATAAAAAGCTTTTTAAGTCGGTGACAATCTTGACACCATTGTCCTCAAATACTTGATCTTCTGCTTGTGATTCGTTATCAAAATCCATATTATAAGATAAGCCCGAACAACCACCACTCGTTACACTAACTCTAATAAAGTAGTTGTCGTCCAAGTTTTCATTCTTTGAACGAATATGGTTGATTTGTTCTTTAGCACTATCAGTTACAAATATCATAATAAAGAATTGAAAGTATTTTCAAATGTAAATTTACTCAGCGTTTTTACTTTTGTAATCTTTGATTGCTGATTTGATAGCATCTTCTGCCAAAACAGAACAGTGAATTTTTACAGGAGGCAATTCTAATTCCTCAACAATATCCATATTGTCAATAGAAGAAGCCTCATCCAATGTTTTGCCTTTGAGCCACTCTGTAGCCAAAGAAGAAGAAGCGATGGCAGAACCACAGCCAAATGTTTTGAATTTAGCATCTTTGATAACGCCAGATTCTTCGTCTACTTCAATTTGAAGACGCATAACATCACCACATTCAGGAGCGCCAACAAGTCCAGTACCAACATTTTTTTGGTTTTTGTCTAGGGTACCAACATTTTTAGGTTTCTTGAAGTGGTCTAACAATTTATCAGAATAAGCCATAATTGTATTTATTTTAGTGCTACAAAATGGTGTAGCGAGTGATCAAAATTTATGATTGATAATACGTAGTGATTATCATTAGTGTTCTGCCCATTCTACAGAATCTAGGTCGATACCTTCTTTGTACATTTCCCAGATTGGAGACAGTTCGCGCATATGATTTACACCATTGCGAATCGCTTCGATTGCAAAGTCAATATCTTCCTCGGTTGTAAAACGCCCTAAGCTGATACGAAGAGAAGAGTGCGCCAAATCATCACCCAAGCCCAATGCTTTTAGAACATAAGAAGGCTCTAAAGAGGCAGAGGTACAGGCAGAACCTGAAGAAAGCGCAATATTTTGGTTGAACGTCATCATCAAGCCTTCGCCTTCTACATGTTTAAACGATAGATTTGTCATGTGTGGCATTCTGTATTCAGGATGACCATTAAAGACAACTTCTTCAATTTTCATCAATTCAGTCTCTAGTTTGTCTCTCAATTTAGACAAGCGTTCTGCATCAGCCTCCATTTCTAGTTTACAAAGCTCACAAGCTTTTCCCAAGCCCACAATACCAGGCACATTTAGCGTACCTGAGCGCATGCCACGCTCGTGTCCACCACCATCCATTTGAGCGGTTACTTTTACACGAGGAGCTTTGCGAGATACATATAAAACACCAACACCTTTAGGTCCATACATTTTATGAGCAGAAAATGCCATTAAATGAATGCCCAACTCTTTAACGTTAACAGGAATCTTTCCTACTGCTTGAGTAGCATCTGTCATAAACAACACTTGGTGTTTGACACAAATGTCGCTAATTGCTTTCATTGGTTGAACGACACCAATCTCGTTATTAGCAAACATGATAGACACCAAAATAGTTGTAGGACGAATAGCAGCTTCTAATTCTGCCAAATCGACCAAACCTTGGCGATCCACTTTTAAGTAGGTAATTTCACAACCTTCTTTTTCTAGCTTTTTACAAGTGTCTAAAACAGCTTTATGTTCTGTCTCTAAGGTAATAATATGATTTCCTTTACGCTTGTACATTTCAGCAACTCCCTTGATGGCTAGATTATCTGCTTCAGTTGCACCAGAAGTGAAAATGATTTCACGAGGATCTGCTCCAATCAAATCTGCAATTTGCTCTCTTGCTTTGTCAACAGCTCCTTCGGCAGCCCAACCAAAAGGATGGTTTCTGCTGGCTGCATTTCCAAAATGTTCAGTAAAGTAAGGTATCATAGCCTCAACTACTCTTGGGTCAACTGGAGTTGTGGCGTTATTATCTAAGTAAATTAATTTTTTGTCAGACATTTGTTCTCTATTTGTTATTGTATTTAGATTAAATCTAATCTAGTACAAAAGTAACACTTTTTCAATTGAAAGTGTTCGAGAATAGATCAATTTTTCACGAAGTCTTTAAAAAAAAAATAATTCTAGAAAATACCTTACGATTTTATGACAATTGAATCTTGTTTCTAAAACTAAAACAAGGCTTTGGGATAGGAATAAAATTTTGCAAAGAGAGGCTAAGTAGCTTATTATTGATGCTATTTGTATGGTTTGTAATAATAAAATAATGAAAGTTAGAGGGAGCGATGGTGTTTTGATGAAATGTAAATATTAAGAATATTTTTTATTAATATAAAAGTAATTGAAGGCAAGCTTAGAACAAAAAAGCTTTGAACCTACTTGGTGAAGAACCTATTTCATGCTTTAAAATTTAAAACTATACATTTTGCTAGTACCTTCTATATCAATTGTATTCGTTTTGTGAGGTAAATATTTAAGGTGCTTTCATCCTTTTGAGCATTCAATTGAAATAGACTGTCAGCAGCTAACTAAAAGCAAAGCGCTCACGCAGTAAACTAATATAAATGTGCTTTTGTGTAACTAAGCTTGCGCTCTCACGAGCGTAGCGAGCTAACTAAAAGCGAAGTGATTACGAAGTAATCGACTAACTACTAGATAGTTATAGCTAGATATGAAACAATAAGTAATTAGTTTTTGTTGTTATAACCGCTGATACAGGATCTATAGTGTTTTATTCCATTCGTCCTGCAACAATACACGTTTTTTTGAATCGCTTGACAGTCCCATCGGGGCGGAATATTTCTATCGCCAAGATATGAATGCCAACCCTTGCTTTTTTTCCTTCATTATTGGTACCATCCCATTGCAAGCTGCCCTCTCTAGCCAACAGTTCTCCGTTGATTAAGTTCCGAACCAAACGCCCTGTCGCATCGTATACGTCAATCGTTGCCACATAACCCAAATCATCTACATTGTAATTGATTAATAGGAAGTCCTCATAACCGTCGCCATCGGGAGAAACTGTTTCATTAGGGAGTTGAATTAAGTCGCTCCCATCAATATCATTAGCGTAGAAACTAGAGTTTTGGTAAGCAGGTGTTGCATAACCTACTTTTGTTGCTGCCGAATGCCAATTATTGGGATCATTGGTTGGAGCATCAAAGTCAATACGTTCTAAAGAAACACCATTTTGATCATCAATTAATGGAGAATGATAATCTTCTGAATAATCAAATAGGTCCATTACTTTTGCCAAATAAGCAATTTGTGGGTTGCCTAAACTATCAATACAAGTAGAATCATAGACCGCATATAAAAAGACAGTACCCTCTTTATCGTCATAAGTTGGCAAATCATTTTCAGCAAAGAGTTCTGGGTTAGGGGTATAATATTGTTCTCTTATTTGATCGGCATCTTCTGTAATAACAACATATTCATTAGGAAATACTAGCCAATCTATATCGACAGGACGAGTTTGAACAGAAGATGCAATTGTTGAATTTTTATAGGGAATTGATTGGTTAGAGAGAACGAAGTCGGCTGTATTTAATACTTTATTAGATCTATTGTATAATTCAATAAAATCTTTACCTCCTGTAACAGGATTAAATAGAATTTCATTTAGAATGAAATCACCTTTATTGAGATCTTTAGGAGAAACAGGTAATGCAACACGAGCTGTATTTTTTAACGCAATTGAATTTCCTACACAGTCGGTTACCCTTGAGTTTATTGTTATGATATATGTTTTATTTGAATCTAAATTTCTGTCTAATAAAAGCGTGACACTATTGTATAATGGAGGTTCAATGAACACAGATGTAATGTTGATATTACCATCGTTGAAACTATAATTACTTGCTGTAGCTCCTGCAACGTCAGCGATTGCTTCAGAGAAATAAACTCGGATGCTATCTGGGCTTAAAGGAAATGCTCTTAGCGCATCTGGAGATTGTACATCAGGGGCAGTATTTAACACAGAGTTGGGCGTTGAAGGTGTCCCCCCCAGTAAATTCTCAGATGCTTTCCAATTGTCTGCCGCCTCGCAAGGACGATCAGGGTTAATGCGTTCTAGAGACCATCCCCCATCATCTTTATCCGCATTTTGATACCAAGACAATTCATAAGCAACGGCATCAATCACCTCTCCAGATTGGTCTTGTAAAACCAATTCATCGCTAGTATTTAAATCGGGAAAAGGACTAACAGGCAACACGTGACCAAAAGAAGCAAAACTAACTGTATCGTCACCACTATAAATGGTAACGTATTCACCAGGACCTAAAATAAAGAAAGGTAGTGTTGATGTAACAGAAGAGGCATCTGTGAACGTGAAATTTTCTAAATTAAATGTTTTGTTAGAACGGTTGTATATCTCTACATATTCTTTTTCTGGCAAACCAACAGGAGGGTTAGGGTCCGCCATTATTTCGTTAATAATTAAGTCGTAATGGCTAGCTGCACCAGATTCATAATAAGTCATTGATATGGTGCCAATACCCATACTGTTGCCAACACAGTCCTCCAAATTATTTAAGGTAATAGTGTAAGCAGTTTGATCAACCATATTTGCGCCTAAGGTTAAAACAACTTCATTGTTAGATAAGCAAATTACGGTCACAACAATAGCCCCATTGTCAATGGAATAACTACTGGTTAGGCTTGCTAGGTTTTTATTCAGAGCATCATCAAATTCTATCAATATTTGATTTGGACCATATTGGCGGGTATTGATGACACTTGGAGGTGTATTATCAACCGTATTATCATAAACAGAATTTTGAACCCCAGGAGTACCGCCTGTATTATTGTTAGAAGCAATCCAATTTGCAGATCCCTTGCACAGTAGGTTAGGGTTGATTAATTCAAGTGTCCAGCCACCATCATCTTTATTATTATCTTGATACCAAGTATCATCATATTCCAAACTGTCCAAAGTAGTTCCGTTAGGGTTAATTAGCATTAGTAGTTCTCCACTATTGGTTAGACTTAAGCTATTTATAGGAACAACAGTACCAAATCCACTAAAACTAGCTTGATTAGAAGCTGTACACAAAATTACATATTCTCCTGGTCGTAGGATATGACTTGGAAGAAGGTGATTGCTAGATTCAAACAAGGCATAATTGGCAAGATCAAGTGTTTTGTTACTACGGTTATAAATTTCCACAAATTCCGCATTGGGCAACCCGACTACAGGAGTTGGGTCAGCATGTATTTCTGTGATAATAAGATCTTGGTAACCTGCTAATTGGATTTCGTAGTAATCAAAAGAATCGATTGTATTGGCAAGAATAGTATTTCCAGAACAATCAGCAACATTATTAACGGTTACTATATAATTGGTCAAATCAACCATTGGAGCAGTTAAGGTCAAAAGAACTTCGCTTGGAGGAGAAAAATTGACACTAGAAATAGTCGCATTGCTAATATTATAATTGCCAAGCACATTGGCGTTATTGTCTAAGCCTTCATTAAAGGTAAGAAGAACTTGGGTAGCACTTGTAAAATTAGCATCGACCAACAAGGGACCTTGAGTATCAGGGGTATTATTGTATACCGAGTTTTCTTGCCCAGGCGTTCCTCCTGCTGGGTTGTTAGATGCAATCCAATTAATAGCCCCTTGGCAAATTAAATTAGGATTAATCAATTCAAGCGTCCAGCCTCCATCGTCTTTAACGGCATCTTGGTACCAACTATCATCATAATCAACACTATCAATCGTTTGTCCTAATGCATTTTTAAAGGTGACTAATTCACCTCCATTGGTTAAAGTCAAGGAACCAATATTGAGTGTCGTTCCAAAAGAGCTATAAGCACTAACATTAGCAGATGCTGTTAAGACTACCATAGAATCGGGAAATAACAAAAAGCTAGGCAAGGTCTTATCACTTCCATCATTAAACAACATACCTCCCAAATCAATGATTTTGTTGGAGCGATTTAGCAACTCTACAAATTCTGCATTGGGTAAAGAACCAACGGTAGATGAAGGATCGGCGTGTATTTCGTTGATAATAATATCTTGAAATGCTGCTGCTTGGACATTATAATAAGTGAAATTATCTGTTCCATTAACAATAGCATTGCTATTTAAGTCTTCTACACCATTGATGGTAATGGTATTTTGCAAAGCACTAGTTAATGCACTTGTTGTGAGATGTACCAGCATTAGGTTGTTCGCATCTCTAGTTGCCGTGTTGATAGTAACCCCATTGTTGATGCTATAGTTGGTGGTAAGATTAGCAGAAGTCAAGTCAACAACTTCGTCAAAAAGTACGTCTACTTCTGTTGCAGAAATAACAGTGGTTGAGTTAATACTAGGAGGTGTAATATCAGGAATAATTGTATCTATATAAAAATCGTCAAAGAAATGCTTATTAATAACTGAATTAGCACTAGATTGAACAACTAGAATTCCAAAATAGTTGCTTGTGTTTATAGATGCATCGACTGTACTACCATCTAAAACATATCCATTAGATGGGTTTGAGCCTAAGTCATCATACTCAAGTGTCCAAGTATTAGACGTATTTCTAGTTATTTTTACCTTAAAAGGATTGGATGAAGAATGATTGATTTTTCCATCTGTTCCATCAATAATTTTTGTTTCGACACCATTTATAACACTATATAATGATATTTCGTCATTGGTTCCCCCCAACATTACAAAATATCCATTCATGGTATTATTCAGGTTTAAAGAATCCGACATCAAGTATATTTTAGCAAAATTTACGCTTGATGTACTAAATTGGAAGTCAAAATAAAACTCCCATATTGTATTTGTATATAAATTGGATGGCGTACTTAAATAATAAGTAGCAGGTACTGGACTTTGGGACTGTAGTTGGTTGCTACTATTAACTGTAAATAGAGAAGTTGTTCCAACCCAAGTAGGATTAGCAGAAAAATTGCCATCCGAAAAATCTTCTTGAAGGGTTTGTGCTAGGCTAAGATTATTGATCCAGATAATCAAAAAAAGTAAGAAAATGTATTTCATTATACTATTGTTTGTCTATTATTATTGGCTACTTTCTTTTATAAGCTGGGTTGTCAGTATAAAAAGTATAGGAATAAATTAAACCTATTACCAAGTGTATTTTATAGTCTTCAAATTCTAGTCAATTTAAGTAAAAATAAAGACTCTAAGATTAATTGAAGGTTAAAAGTTTGCGAACTTTACAGAAATCCAGATAATTGTACAAGGCTACCTTTTTATTTTTTTATGCAACCTGATAATAATTCGGGGTTAAAATGTACTGCTTCTCAAAAGTATTCTTCCTATCTTTGTTTTATAAAAAAACATTCTGTGACAACCTTCGGGAGGCAGAAAAACTAAAAAACTAAGCTTGCGCCCTCATGACCAAAGGGAACTAACCTTGCGCTCTCATGAGCGTAGCGAATAATAATCAACGGAGTATTATTGTTTATTACTTATTACTTATTAAAAAAACAGAATCATGAAAGTAGCTGTTGTTGGCGTCACAGGTATGGTGGGCCAAGTTATGTGTCAAGTATTGGAAGAACGCAACTTCCCAATTACAGAGTTTTTACCCGTCGCTTCTGCACGTTCCGTAGGTAAACAGGTGACATTTAAGGGGAAACAGTATAAGGTAATAGGAATGCAAGAGGCAATAGATAAGGCACCTGATTTAGCTATCTTTTCTGCAGGAGGAAGTACTGCAAAAGAATATGCCCCTAAGTTTGCTGCTGTTGGAACTACTGTGGTAGATAATTCTTCGGCATTTAGAATGGATGCCGATAAACCTCTAATCGTGCCTGAAGTAAATCTTCATGTTTTAAAACAGGAGGATAAGATTATTGCCAATCCCAACTGTTCGACCATTCAACTCGTCGTCGCTTTAAAACCTCTGCATGAAACGTACGGCATTGATCGTTTGGTAATATCTACGTATCAATCAATGACTGGCACTGGTGTACAGGCTGTCAAACAATATGAAGAAGAAATGGCAACAGGAACGGCTAGTAATCCTGCTTATCCACACCCCATTTTTCAAAACTGTTTGCCTCATTGCGATGTCTTTTTTGATAATGGCTATACAAGAGAAGAACTAAAACTTGTTAAAGAAACACGCAAGATACTAGAAGATAGTAGTTTAAGAATTACAGCAACAGCTGTTCGAGTTCCTGTACAAGGAGGACATTCTGAAAGTGTGAATGTTAGCTTTCACAAAGATTTTGAAATTACAGAATTAAAAACTATATTAGAAAGTGCAGATGGTCTTGTCGTTGTAGACAATCCTACAAATAATCAATATCCAATGCCATTGGATGCTCAACACAAAGATGACGTTTTTGTAGGAAGAATTCGCCGAGACGAATCGAATGAGAAGACTCTCAATATGTGGGTTGTTGCAGATAACTTGAGAAAAGGTGCTGCTACAAATGCCGTACAGATTGCAGAGTATTTGCTTCACAAAGGATGGCTAACTAATGAAACAAAAACAGCATTAGCTGATTAATAAAGAGTTGGTCTGTTAAAATCAGCGATTATCAACAGACTACTTATGATGAAATATATTATGCTATTCAATGGTTGCTATTAAGTGGAATATGTATTGTATAGCATAAGTTTTGTTCTATGCTCTTTTAATTGAATGAAATGACACCCGAACTAGAGCAAATTCGAGATGAAATAGATGAGCTAAGTGCCTTCAAAGCTGACATTCAGTTTTTGGAGGCATTAGCTAATAATGCCATTTATTGCCTAAGTCAATATCAAAAAAAAGATATTCCTTTCCGTCTTAAGCAGGCTATAGATATTGTTATCACTGATGTTTTAAATACATTAACTAAAGAAGTTGAATGGGCCAAAGAGGAAGTTGATAACGAAGATGCAGAGGAATTTAAAGCCTTATTTCTAAAAGCCAAAAACCAAATCTTAGCCGATATCAATCAATTGTTCTAAGCTTTAATGGTAATGCTTACGACTCTTTAACCTTTCAATCTGAGGTTGCTTTTTTCAATCATTCTATTTGGGAACGTTGCTCTTAATTAGAGATTAGAAAACTTTGTATTTCTTCTACTAATTGAGGAGGGTATCCCATGCCCTAAAGTCACATACCTATCCCTTCCTTTTTTAAGATTAACCTCGACTATTTTTTTACTATATGATGGTATCGTGACAGATGAAATTAGCCATGAATGGAGTCTTTTTTATAGAGTTGAAAGTCCTGAACTTAGCAGAAGTTAGTGGAGTGGATTTATATTTGAATAAAAAATAAAAAAATATTTTTCATTTTTTTTGTTCGTTTGATGTGTTTTTAATAGTATGTTAATCAATTAATTGTGTTTGATTGGGGGTTGTTGCTGTTTCGACATATTTTTTAAAAAGGTATAAAAATATTTTCTAAAAATAGGGGAGCTTTTGTGGACCTAACGACTATAAGGTAAAATAGCACATCAACTAGCTATTGTTCTTATTAAACTTGTGAAAATAGAATATTATGCCAATCAGTATTCCTGTTATAACGAAAGTAAAACCAGCCCAATTAAATCCATTAAAGAGTGGTCAACGACAAATTGCAACCGATAGAAAAGGTGCTATGATGTTGGCGGAATTGCGAGGTAATTTAGATGTTATCTCTAAATCAATTAGAGCCGCAGAAAGTGACCCAGAAGCCGATCCAATAGGTTCTTCCATTTCTAGTCTAATTGTACTAGATTGTAAAACAATTGCCGATCCCAATCCTTCTGATTACTGCGTGTTTTTTCCTGAAGCAAAAGCAGGGTCGTTCAAAAATACATTTAAAGAAATTGATAAAGTTGTCAAAAAGGGAGACAAACAAATTGCAACTTGTCAGGTTGTGTTTAATGGCAAAAAAGAAGGAGAAAACTTAATCTTGGGTATTGAAGTACTTTCTGCTTGTAAGATGAAATTAATGCCTGTAACAAAATGGCTCAATAAATTAGGCAAGCCTTATGGGGTTAAGTTCGAAGCAGGAGCAGCTACCGTTACAACCAATGAAACTGCCCCTAGTCCTGAAACAGCAACAACAGAAAGCCCCAAAAAAACAATCCTAGACCAATTGGTAGAGCGTTTGGAGGCTGTAGAAGCAAGTCATATCAATAATCCTAGTCCTGATACCTTACAAACATGGAAAGGCTTGTTAGGAAAGTTTAAAAAAGTAACCATTCAGCGCCCAGATGATAGTTTGATACAGCAAACATTTCAGGAATGGTTAGCCAAATTTAAAGCAGCTCAAAGTGGCAATCAGGAACAAACAAACAACAATGTACCACAGGAGGACGATGAAGCAACAATGGCTTTGAGAGCAAAAGTACAAGAGTTGGAAGACCGTCTGAATGCGGCAAAAGCCAACAGTTCTCTTAATCTAGAAGAATTGGTTAATGAATATAGCTTCTTGATGGGAACATGCCAGCAAATTGCCGCAACACCGAATTATAAAGCAATTTTTAAGAGAGTAGGCGATTTGAAAAAGCAATTCTCTAGCGTGTTGGATGGAGCAACAGCTGAAATTATGAATAATCAAGAGCTGAAAAAAGAGCTGATGCGCCAAATTAAAGAAGCGGCCAAAGTTGGGGCAGAATTCAAAAATGAAGCAGAGCGCTTGTGGGAGGAATTCCGTGACTATACCAAGACAATTGCTTCTCCATTAGAGGCTAGAGCAGCGTTAGAAAAAGTAGATAAAAAGATACAGGCGTTTCAGAAAAAAGTAGAAGAACGTTCTAGAGGTTTGATTCTGTTATCTAAAAAAGCAGGTGTTGGAAATGCGACTAAAATTTCAGAGCACATGACGGCTGTACGTAGTAAAGCTACCAAAATGAAAAATGCCATACAAGCACAACTTAAAGAAGCGGATAAAACCATCCAAATTATAGAAAAATTGATGGAGGAATTTAACAAGACATTTGATGCTTCTATCCAAGCAAAAGTTGTTCAAGCGATCAATGATTTTAGAAAAATTACCTTTGAAATTTAATTCAATTATCCAATTTATTCACAAAAATAATTAGCAGACAAGCACTGCTGTTAACGATAAAAAATATAAAATTATGCCTTTTGATTTAGCAGAAAATAACATGAGAACCTGTAGAAGGGTCGTAAATGCAATAGATAATCACTCTATTTTTGTAACCTACCCCACTGTAAATGACTTTATTTCTAGACAAAATGATCTTGTACAATTGGCAAGTTCGGAAGCAATTCTTATCTCTAAGTACAATGGAATAAAATATTATAGAGATTGGTTGATAGAGAATATAGCTGGCAAAATTGATGCAGGGGCTGTCCAAAAAGGAAATAATGATTTGGAGTATACGACTAACATCACCAATGCCTTAGGAAATCATCCCAAGCCTGTCGACGAAGGAAATCCAGTGGTAGGGGCAGCTATAAATTTGTTGGTTGCTGAGATTAAGCAAAAAGCAGCTAATATAGAAGCTGAAAATAGAGCCGATGCCTTGGCTCGTTTCCAAGACTATGTTATTGCTGAAATGAATCGAGCATATGCTGGTGATTATGCCTCAGGGCAAGAGGAGGCAACAATGGAGGAAATGTATAATATTGATGCACCAGCTGCACTAGGAGCGTTTGCAGACCAGTATGATACCGCTAGCTTTCTTAATGCAATGAAGGAGAAATTTGGAGAGGATGCTAAGGCAATAGATGGTTTACATAAAAGACAAATGAGGGAGCTATTGAGCGATGGAATTACCAAAACTCCTTTTTGGCAAGGCTTTCCTAGTGATTATGATTTGTTGGCAGGAGATGGTTTATCCGACAAGAAAAAGGTGGAGCAAGTGCTTTTAAAAGGAAAAGCCGACCCAATTGAATTTGCCTTAAATAAAATTAGAACCAATCCAGTTGGATATGGAATTGAAATGGAGACAGGAGAAAAGACGGTTCAATTGGAGGGCGTTAATAATGATATCGCTAATAAGGGAATCATTTTGCCCGAAGATGTGATTCGGATAAGCTTTCATAATATAGAAGGAGATATTAGAGACAGTTTGCAAGCATTTATAGATATAATCGTTGCGAATAGTGCTGATGTACAGGATTTGCTCAATGCTCCCAATTATCAAACGTTAAAGAATGGCTTAGATGATTTTGCCCCCGAAATGCAAACGTTTATATGGATAACTTGGAGTCAAAAAAATTATGAACTACTAATTAATAACATTAAGGGAATTAAATTGCCTCCAAAAAATAATTACACTTATGACAATACGGGGCATGTGATTATTAACTTGGTTGATGAAGTTCATAAATTAGGATTGCACCCCTCGGTACATGATGAAGCTGCCATGAAGTATTTGTTAGATCATGGTGTTAGAACCTTGCCTACACAAGATGATACGGATGTAATTAATATTGCAAAATTTGTAGTAACAGAGCGATATGCTGATTTTTGTGCTGCTAAAAACATTGAAGGTAAGGCAGTAGCCATTGCCAAAACATCAGCTTTATTGGCGACTGTCAATAGTATTGTAAGAGCAGTTAAGGGATCAGAGGGAAAACTAAATGATGCCTTAAATGCAGAACCAAACAATGCGGAGGAAGCATTGGATGCTGCTAAAGATGGCTTTATTGAACTATTTAGTATTGGAGATGTACTTGCAGATTTTGCTTTAACTGTTACTGGTCTTAATATTGCCAGTGCTGTTGCTACTATTCCAGGTTTTGTTAACGAAGCCAAAAAAGCAATGGATTTGCGTCAAGAAGCGAAAACGGAAATGAATAAGTGGACAGAGGAGCTGGAGAAACTAAATACTGCAATGGAAAACGATGCGAATGTTCATGCTGTTAATTTGCAAAACAAAGTAGATTACGAGTCAAAGATTTTTGCTTTAGGAGTTGTCTTAACTAAAAAGCTACGCCAATTTATTTGGGATATTGTTGAAATCCTAAAAAGAGTGTTGGCTATTTGTTCTACAATCCTAAAAATAACAGGTGTTGGAGCAGTTGTAGGGTTCTCTTTAGACCTTATTAAAACTACTATCAATGCCATTCAGCAATCTTACTTTTTGGGTAGAGCGATTTACAAAAAAAGAAAAGGAACCAAAGGACTTGACCGTCGTGCTGCTGCCGATCAATTTGTAAAGGATTGTTTTGTTGGGGGAGAGCGTTATGCCGCTGAAATTATCGTTAAGACAGGTGCTAATTCAAAGGTTAGCAACGAAAATATGAAGGCGATTACAGATCCAGATGCTTTTTTACTTCAGATAACCGAAATGTCGCATAATAGCCCTCAAGAGTTGGCTGCTTGTAAAAGCGTCATTCTTACAGATCTATTTAAGGCTTTGTCATCAAAACCAACAGCGACCCTTAGCCGCCTACTATTCCCAGGTTCAGGATTTATTAAGAGTTTTGCCTAATAGAACATAGCTAGTATCTATTGGTGAGGCTATGGAGATGCCTATTGCTCCATAGCCTTTTTTTATACCATTTAAGCGATCAGTTATTGTCTAGCTTTTACTTTTTCTATAAATTTTTTTAGGCGCTTAGCATCTTTAGGAGGGCATTGATTAGATGTTTTAACATTCAGTGATTTTAAGTTGTTTAGTTGCTCTAGCTCTTTGGGAAAATTAGTGATAGGGTTGCCCATAAACCAATATTCTAAAGCACTCAATTCACCAATACAAAGTGGCACATTCGTTTCGGCTATTGATAATGTCAATCGTTTGAGTTTTTGTAGTTTTCTAAGTTCTTTAGGAAGTGTGATAACATTGATTAGAAATAACTTTAACTCTTTTAGATGCGTTAAGTTTCCGATTAAAGCGCTCAGTTTTCGGATTCGATAAGCGGTTAAATCTAATTTTTCAAGCTGAGTATTTTGAAAGATAGAATAAGGTATTTTAGTGCTGCCTTCAATGTTGAGGATCATATGTTTAAATCCTTTCAGTTTTAAGTAGTCTTCTTCTTTGAATCGATGTCCTTTTAAGCGAATCGTGCTAACTTCTTTTGAAATTTCCTCAACAGCAGGTGGTATGTGTTCTAAATACAATCCATTGACCAAACGATTGTGTGGCTTAAATTCCAATTCTTCGTAACGATTGATATAATCTCGAATGACACAAATAGAAACTTTAGAAGACATCAGGCAAAGTCCTTGTGCTTGAGTTTTTCCAGAAGCTCGATAAGTTGCATAAGCCAATAGATCCAAATCCCATCCACTAGAGCGTGCTAATTCTCTTAAGAATTGTGTGATTTTTTTATCTTCTTTAATTCTATAAGCTTGTTTTTGTAATAGCTTTTGAGTTTCGATGGACAAATGTTGAGTCAGGTATCGATTAAAAATAAGTGTTGCCTTTTTTCGGATAGAATTATTGGTATGAAAAAGCATTAGAGCTACAATTTCTTCAACCAAATGAGGAGGCATTCCTCCAAGTTCCATCATTTGGAGCGCAATTTCTAGGTTTTCTATGGCAGGGTTTTGCAACAACTCTTGCAGGTTTTGAGTAACCTCTGGCATTTGATATTGGAGATAAGGAGTCTCCTTTAAATCCCAAACCATTTGTTCTACAATGACCTTTTCTTGATAAGGAATGACTTGCTCTAACTGTTTTCCTGGTTTTTCGCCTAGAACAATAAAGTCAGTGGAAGGACCAATTTTTTTATCCAAAATAGCGCCAGTATCCTCCAACCATGCAGTGTACTCGCTTCGCTTAACCGTCAATTTGCCTACAATAGCCAAGCGTTTTTTATACAAAGTTTTAGGAGTGTTTAGAGGATATTTGTACAAGTATTCTAATACCATTTTACGATATTGACTAGTATTTGCATGTAGTGCAGTATATAGAATTGTTGGAGCAACCTCTTGAACAGCCGAGAATTTTTTTTGAAAGAGCCAACACAAGCTTTTGATTGCTTGGGGATGTACTTGATTTTTATATAATAAGGTAGAACGCTTCTTGCAGAGAGCAGCAAAAAACTTATCAAAATAGTATACGTCAGGATTTTTTCTGCCGTAGGAATACCTCAATGACATTTTGCTAGGAAGTGCATAAGAAACCAACTTAGGGAGCTGCATTAATGTATCTAAAATGATTTTATTATCTAGAAGCGTATTATACGACAGATCAATTTTTTTTAAGTGAGGGAGTTCTAAATGGCTAGGGAATTTTTCTAAAATATTATTAGAAAGATCTAATTCTTCCAACTGTTTCATTTGATGGATGATTGCTGGCAAAGACTTTAGCCGAGCAGATTGGAGACGAAGCACTTTTAAGTTTTTTAATTGAGGCAACCAATCTGGGAGCGTGCTAAGGTTGCTAGTACCTATTTCTAATTCTTCTAGATTAGTTAGTACTTGTAACCAACTAGGAAGTTCTACATAGTCGGTATGTCCCAATGTTAAGCCTGTTAAGGTTTTTAATTTTTGGGGAATAAATTCTTCATTGTAGCTGATGTGCAAATGTGTTGTTACATCTATATTGCGAATAAATTCTTTATAGGAATAAGCTGTTTTTTTCATCACTTAAGAGATTGAATAGGTTTTGAGGACTAGTGAGGATAAAAAATGAGGCTTTTTAATGTGAGAAATTTTGGACAATTACTTAAACAGTTTAAAATATCATTGGTTATTAGAGCCATTCAACTTTTTCTTGAATAGGTGTTCGTTTGGCTGTTTGCGAAGGGAGTTGGTGATACCCCATAAACAAAAAGCCTAGACAGCGTTGGCGTTCTGTCAAGTTTAGAAACGTTCGACAAGCCGAAGACTTAATAGTAGCAGGAGAACTCCAATAAGCTCCAATTCCATAGGCACTAGCGCTAAGCCAAATATTCTGAACAGCCATGGCTGTTGCAGCAATTTCTTCCCATTCAGGTACCCTTTCCTGAGCGTCACGCTCCATACAAATTGCAATGACATGTGAAGATTGTCTGGGTTTTTGAGCTGTTTTTTTGTATTTCATTTCTGAAAAATTGTCCTTAGATGCATTTTCTTTATAAAGCCCTGCCAGCAAATCTCCTAATGCGCCTAATTTTTCTCCAGTAATTACCTTAAACCTCCATGGTTCTGTCAGTCGATGGGTTGGGGCATGGTTGGCATTTTCCAATAGTTCTTCTATTATAGGTGAAGGAATTTTTTTATCAGTATAAGAATGTGGAAAAATAGCTCGCCTAGAACGAATGATTTGAGTACTAAGAGTACCTCTTTCTAATATTGTATTTGAATTCATGTATTTTGTTTTTGAAGTTTCAGTAATTATTGAAACTTTTGTAAGTTTATGATCGTTATCATAATATAGCATATAGATGCTTCACACAATAAGCTGCTAATTCTATCTGTTTTTTACTTGGTATTTTTTGTTTTTTATAAAAGAATATCAAGCATTATCTACTAATAAAGGTTATTTAAGTAAATTTTGTATGAGCAATAAAAATGACCGTTAACGGAGATTAGACAATGATTTCTGCGCAGCTTTGCGTCCGAACTAGCTTGGCGAAGCATGCAAGCTAGTTCAGCAAACAAGCAGCAAAAATCATCTAATCGTAGTGTTGGGTCTTGATTTTGCTTCTTTTATCAAGAAAAGAAGGACAGAGGAGTAAACTATTCCCTACTGTTAAAAACCAAAAGATATAGTAACTATTCCCATAACTTTTTACATGCATAACCTTTAATACTCTAAAGTTAATAATTTTTAATAGACTATAGTAATGAAAATAACGAACATCCACAAAAGAGTAATTCCTCAATCACAAGAAGAACTAGGTGCGTTATTGTTGACTTTGGCAACAAAGGAGGATAAAATTTGGCCCACCCAGCATTGGCCTAGTATGAAATTAGATAGAGGACTTGAACAAGGATCTAAAGGTGGACATGGTCCGATTGGTTATGTGGTGCAAAAATACATCCCTAATCAATTGATTCAGTTTCAATTTTTAAATCCTAAAAATTTTGTAGGCATACACAAATTTGAAATAAAGGCATTAACAGTAGATCAAAGTCAAATCATACACACCATAGACATGGAGGCAAAAGGTACTGGGATGTTTACTTGGTTGGTAGGAATACGTTGGCTACACGATGCTTTAATCGAAGATGCTTTTGATCAAATTGAAAACCAGTTTTCAACCCAACAAAAGAAAACAAAATGGAATTGGTGGGTGAAAACACTTCGGTTTTTTCTAAAGTAAACTATTGCTACAAGGATAAAATAATAAAACAATGAACCAACCAACCAAACAAACGTACCAAAACGATTTAATTATTCAGAGTGTTTTTTATTTGCCGATGATGGCACTATACCCCATTGGTTTTGTAGAAATAGAAGTATTTATTATAGGCGCACTACTTCAATTTTTTGTCGGAGTCACTCAAGTCTTAAGTGGGGCATTTCACAGCATACGTTATAGAGACGATACCCACAAGCGTTACTTTTTACTGGCAGTAGGGTACTTGCTGTTTTTATTTATAGGAGGTACTTTGTTAGAGTACTTGGATGTTTATTTAGGTATTTTAGATAAGGTCTTCATTATTTTATTTCTTTTTATTATTCCAGTAGGTATTGCTACTTGGTATTATCGTTTGACATGGTTGGCTTATAAGAATGCCGATGTGTTCATGGATGGAAGCAGACAAAGCGGGGCTTTTCGGGAGGATGTGTTAGATGATGTTATGTTATAAGTTTTATAGAGCAACATAATTTTGTAAAGCTTTATGATTGTGATTTATACACTTAATAATCCTATAAGCTAGGTGTATAGACCTTTTCTTATAATTCTTTGAATGCAATGATAGGGGGAAATAGACAAAAAGTAACCAATAAATTGTAAGACAGTAGATCCTTTTTTTTAATATAAAACTCTTTAAGCTAGACAGTTTAAAGAGTTTTGTTATATTAGAGAACTACCAAACATGAAATCATACTTTATGACGCGATACGATATTATACTCTACGGTGCGACGGGATTTACAGGGCAACGAGCTGCTGCTTATTTGCAAGAACACGCACCTATGTCCGTTCGTTGGGCAATAGCAGGAAGGAATGAAAAGAAATTATTAAACCTGAAAAGAGAACTTAATTTAAATGTTGATGCCTTGGTAGCCGATGCGACAAATGAAGAGGACATAGACATTCTGGTTCAGCAAACCCAAGTGCTGATGACCACAGTAGGTCCTTATGCGTTGTATGGAAGTGAACTGGTACGGCATTGTGCTAAATATGGCGTTCATTATGTAGATATTACGGGAGAATCTCCTTGGGTACGAGATATGTTAGAAGAGCATGGAGAAATTGCCCAGGCAACCAAAGCCAAGATTATCCCATTTTGTGGATTTGATAGCATTCCTGCTGATTTAGGTGTTTGGTTTTTGCAAAAATATATGCGTGAGACTTGGCAATCCGAATTGGTAGAAGCCAAAGCGTATTATACTTTAGCGGGTGGAGGCTTAAATGGAGGGACATTATTATCTGCTTTAAATATGCTTGAAAAAGGAGAAGAGAAGCGTTTGGCAAATCCCAAGTTATTAACCAAAGATTTAAAACATCGCCATTTCATTCCTAAAATAAGAAACAGAAAGAAAAATCACTATGCCAAGGAAATTGATAAGTGGGTATACCCATTTTTTATGGCAGAAATCAATACCAAAGTTGTTTATCGTAGCATCGCTTTAGCTGCTGAATACAACCTACCACATCCCAATCAATTTATTTATCAAGAATACCATGCGATTGGCAAACGGATACCTGCTTTGATGGGAACCGTTGGAATGGCTTCTTTTGGCATTTTGGGACAATTTAAACCTTTCCGATCATTGGTTAAAAAACTAGGTCCTAGTTCTGGGGAAGGTCCCAAGGAAACAGATATAGAAGAAGGTTTTTTTAAATTGCGTATTGTTGGAGAGGACAATCAAGGTCATCGTGCGATGATGACTCTGAAATACAATGGTGACGCAGGGAATAAGGCTACGATTTGTTTTTTGTGTGAATCGGCTCTAGCCTTGTCCTTAGATATAGAGCGATTGCCTAATTATAGTGGCTTTTTAACCCCAACCATAGCATTTGATAGTATTTTGCTAGAGCGGTTGATTGCTGCTGGATTGGAAATTAGCTGTGAGACAATTTAAGAAGTGCAATGAGGGTGAAAAATTTATTACAATCTTTAGGTCCAGGCTTGCTATTTGCAGGCGCAGCGGTTGGCGTTTCTCATTTGGTGTATTCTACTAGGGCAGGAGCTAACTATGGCTTTGGATTGATTTGGCTAGTTTTGGTTGCCAATTTATTTAAATATCCTTTTTTTGAGTTTGGACCAAGGTATGCGACTGCTACGGGAGAGAGTTTGTTAAAAGGTTACCAGCGATTAGGAAATTGGGTTTTGGTAATTTTTGTATTAATTACTTTAGGGACAATGTTTACCGTTCAGGCTGCGGTAACTATTGTAACTGCAAGTCTAGCTGCACACTTGTTTGGAGGAGGAAGTTTAATGTTATGGGTAGGAGGCTTATTGCTGATTTGCTCGACCTTATTACTAATAGGGCGGTATAATTTGTTGGATAACTTGATGAAAATAATTATTACAACCCTCACACTACTTACCCTAATAACCGTATTTATTGCCTTTTATAACAGGCAACATCCGATTGACTGGACGCAACAATTTCCAATAGAAGGAATAGGCTTGACGTTTGTAATTGCGTTTATGGGATGGATGCCAGCCCCAATGGATTTGTCTGTGTGGCACTCTTTATGGGCATTAGAAAAGCGAAAAAGTGCCAGCAACGGTTTTGACTTAAAAAAATCCCTTTTTGATTTTAATGTAGGTTATATAGGCACAACTGTCCTAGCATTTTTCTTTGTGGCATTAGGTGCTTTGGTGATGTATCGATCAGGAACAGAATTTTCTCCTAAGGGCGCTGTTTTTGCCAAACAACTCATTGATTTATACGTAACAACTTTAGGAAGTGGGGTTGGACTTTTTATAGGAATAGCAGCTTTTATTACCATGTTTAGTACAACGATTACTTGTTTAGATGCTTTGCCACGATCAATGGCAAGAGCACATAGTCTCTTAGCCAATACAACCTCAACATTGAAAATAGAAAAAGCAACTGCTGCATCTTCAATAGAGGTGATCGACACAATCCTAGATAATGAAACAGGAAGCTCAGAAGCCACTCCAACACAAAATATATTGGAGACTCCTAGGAGATATTATCTAGGTTGGCTCTTGGTTTTGGTTCTAGGGTCTTTGGTTATTTTGAATGTATTTTTGACCAATATGGCAGCTTTTTTAATGGTTGCGACTACCTTATCTTTTTTGACAGCCCCCTTTTTTGCTATTGTCAACTACCTACTAGTATTTCGTTATCTACCTAAAACAGAGCAACCTTCTATAGGCATAAAAGTATTGAGTTGGTTAGGAATTGCGTATTTATTCGTATTTTGTGCTATCTATATTTGGAGTTTGTTGTAAAACTTCAGAAATAACTTCATTGAAGCTGTGTTGTCCATGAAACGATTTGTTTATATATTGATATTTTTGTTGGGAATAATTGATTTGTATGGTCAGTCTCGAACAGACCTCGAAAAGAAACGCCAATCTGTTAATCAACAAATTGATAAAACAAATCGCCTGTTAAATCAAACTGCTAACAATAAAAAAGCAACCTTTAAGAAACTAAACGCTTTAGAAGAGCAAATAGGAACACGAGAAGCCTTTATTCAAGAAGTTTCTTATCGAGTGGCATTCTTGGATACCATGATTGATCGCAAAATGACTGTTGTAGAGGAACTAGATCATGATTTGGAGGTGCTAAAAGAAAACTATAAAAAACTTATTCGCCAGTTATATCGTTATAAAATTAGTAAGAATATAATCGCATTTTTTTTGTCTGCGAAAAGTTTTAATCAAGCTTATCAACGTTGGATTTATGTGCAGCGACTAGAGCGATACCGAAGTGTTCAAGCAACCTTTATAAAAAAAGTACAAGCTGATTTAGGACAACGAATCAATCAATTAGAGACTCAAAAAGCAGAGAAAAATGAGTTGTTGCAAAAAGAATTAGAACAAAAGGAACTGCTTCATCAAGAAAAAAGAAATAAGGCTTATCTAATTACCAAACTAAAAAAACAAGAAGGAAAGCTCCGTGCCGATCTAAAACGAAAGAAACGTTATAAAACACAATTGAGTAAGAAAATAGAAAAGGCAATTCTTCAACAAATTGCTGCGGCTAAAGAAGCAGCTAGGAAGTACAAACAAAACAAGACCTTGGCAAATGCCAAAACTTCTAAAACTCCTATTCTAAAACCAAATCATATAGAAAGTGCAGCCAGCAAAGTTTTTGCTCAACAAAAAGGCAAACTAATGTGGCCTATTTATCAAGGCAAAATTATTGGTTATTATGGACAACATCAACATCCTGTTTTTCAAGATGTTTTGATCAATAATAATGGGGTAGACATAGAAGGGCAATACAATTCTGTGGTTCGAAATGTGCACGAGGGACAAGTGGTTAGCATCTTTACTATTCCTGGATACCAAAATGCTGTCATGGTCAAACATGGGGATTATTATACTGCATATTCCAATGTTGCAAAAGTATACGTCAAACAAGGGCAGTACTTAAAAAAAGGAGGGCAAATTGGGACAATTGGTCGAAATAGTAATGGCAAAGGGCATTTACTACACTTTGAAATTTGGCACAATAAATACAAAGAAAATCCAATGAAGTGGCTTAAGAAATAGGTGTAAGTGTTGTTTTTGGGACGATAAGTATTGGTAAGAAGAATAGTAGAAATGAATAAGGTAATCCTATCTTAGGTTATGTACGAGTACTATCAATTTAATATTTCGTTGATTTTGGACAAAAAAAATGGGTAGAAGCGGTAGGCTCCCCATTGCCCACATTCTACCCTAAATGAACCCCTATTGTAATACAAGTTTTTTCGATATCCATTGACTAGAGTTTAATTTGAGTTGTATGTAATAAACCCCTCTAGTGTATGTATCCAAATTTATAACATTTTTTTGATTATTCAAATTTTTTCGAGAAAAAACTTCTAATCCAAGTGAATTTATTATATTAATTTCTTTAATGGATTCCTTGCAACTTATTGTTATATAGTCACTTGAGGGGTTGGGGTATATGTGCACATTTTTTTCAATTTTTTTAAATTGCTTTAGATTCGTAGGGATGCTAATGACAATGTTTTGTGTCGTAGTATCAGAATTACCACAACTATCGCTAGCAATTAAGGTAACAGAATAGGTGCCTGTTGTATCGAAAATATGTAGGGGATTGGTCAAGGTTGAGATAGGAGTTCCATCACCAAAATCCCAAAAGAAGTTGTTTGAATAACTACTGTTATTAGTAAAACTTGCAGAATCTAAGTTTACATTAGTGCTGAAGTTTGCCTGAACATCATAAGTTCCTATGGACCAATTAGCTAAACTGTCAAGGACAACCATCGCTGCAATTCGCTGCAAAGCTTGTGCGTCAGAGGCCGATAAATTGCCATAGAAATTTAATCCGACAGGACTTTTTCTAAATAATGTAGCGTAAAAAGTACAGGCTGCTAAGTAAGAACCAGCATAAGAGGGATGGCTTTGGTCTGGATTGTAGAGTTCCATTGTAGGAAAACTATCTCGAACTACTTTCCATGCTGCTCCAACAGGAGAGCAAATTCCTTGATTTTGGTTCGTCATTAATAAATAACTACTCCTTAATCTACTTTGCATGCCATCATAGGTACATACAGGCGGATAAAATTGGCAATTGTTCTGATCTCCATTCTTGCGCCCCCAAGTCATATAAAAGACGGTTTCTGCACAAGGGTTATGAGCAACAATACTATCGTTTAATTGCGCAGCATAAGGTAATACATCTGTTGCTACTTGAGCTGGTGAGAAGGAAGGTTTTTGGCTTTGTTCTTGAATAATCACATAGTCCCAATTCCCCTGTCGAATGCCATTCATTGTGTTGTTATTGGTAACATGTTGTACTAGTTGTGCTCCTCCAGGAGTGTTAGAGGCGTGTATCAATGTATCTCCATTTGCATTGGCTAGGCGATTAATAATTTCAGGCATTGTATTAAAGTAAGTATAACTATTGCCTATAAAGAATGCTCGTTTGGTGACTTGTCCGTAAATTCCAATACTCCAACCTGATAAAAATAATAAAAGGGTAAAAAATCGATTCATAAATGTGCTTTTTTGTTTTAAAGTCAATACTTGATGGTAAATTATTTTACTATAATACGCTATTATAAACCGACTTTCAATACAAATTTTAATGCTTTTGGATGATTGTAATTTGGGGTAAGGGTAGATTAATTCTTTTTTTTTCAAAAAAAATAAAAAGCTTGTTCTTAGAATTTTGAGGATGAAAAAAATGTTCTTATCTTTAGGAACTCAAAATACCGAGCGTAGCTCAGTTGGTTTAGAGCACTACCTTGACAGGGTAGGGGTCACTGGTTCGAATCCAGTCGTTTGGACAGCTTTCTTAACGGATGTAAATTATTGATTACCAATAGATTGCATCCGTTATTTTTTGCAACACTATCCAATCTTAATTGTTTATTTTGCTTCACAGCTCTGTGAACGCTTTCCAATAAAATATTACATAAATCATAAAAAGTGGATAGTAGAAAGTTCGCCTTGATCGTAATATTTTCAAAAATACTTTCTTTTCTGCAAGAGCGTAGTTAAATTTAAGATTCAAACAACGACTAATAGCTAAGCATACTATATGAATTTGAAAATAATATCTGCGGGAGCAGGGAGTGGTAAAACATACAGTTTGACAGAAGAAATGGCTAGTTTGCTTGCTCCTAAAGATGGCAAGCCTGCGGCTGTGCGAGCGTCAGGAATTATTGCAACGACCTTTACAAATAAAGCAGCCGCAGAATTGAAGGAGCGGGTGCGAATCAAGCTTTTGGAAAAAGGCTTGACGCAAGAAGCGGATGAATTGGGAAATGCAATGATTGGGACAGTTCACTCAATTGGTGTGCAACTGTTGAAACGGTTTTCTTTTGAAGCAGGAGTTTCCCCAGAAGTAGATATTGTCGCTGATAGCGACCAGCAAACGATTTTTAACCGAGCCTTATCGACTGTTATTCCTTTGGATTTGGTTCTCGAAATGGAGCAGCTAAGTGAGCAGTTGGGGTTTTATAAAAGCCTATTTTCTAAAAAAGACTGGAGGGGAGATTTAAAGCAATTGACAGATATTGCACGTTCCAATAACTTTGAAGCAGATATTTTATTAGAAAGCAAAGCTTATTCTCTAAAAACTTATTTTGAGCTGTTGCCCCCACCTTCTAAGAAGAGTGGGGCATCGTTGAATGCCGAATTAATGGGGCATTTAGAGCGAACGTTAACAGCACTAGAAGGAAATGAAGATGGTACAAAGGGGAAAGAGACATTGATGGGGAGCCTTCGTTCCATGAAAACGACACTCAAAAATAGAGGATTTATTAATTGGTACGATTGGGCGAGACTAACAAAGTTGAAGGTGCCTAAAAAGAGCCGAGATGATATGTTTGATTTGATGGAGTTTGCCAAATGTCACGACCAGCATCCCGACTTTCACGAACAGATTGAACGGTATATTGGGCATATTTTTGATACTGCTATTGCTGCTTTAGAGGAATACGAAACCTACAAGAAAGCGCGCGGATTGATTGATTATATAGATATGGAGGTGTTGATTCTGAAGTTGTTAGAGAATGAGATGGTACAAGAGGTGTTAAAGGATGAGATTGATTTGTTGTTGGTGGATGAATTTCAAGATACAAACCCCATACAGTTAAAAATATTTTTAAAATTGACCAACATAGCCAATCAATCGATTTGGGTAGGAGACCCTAAGCAGTCAATCTATGGTTTTCGAGGGGCGGCACCCGATTTGATGAAGGCGGTAATGGATAGTACAGAGAATATTGCTAATTTGCCTAATTCGTGGCGTTCTCGACAAGATTTGGTACACTTGTGCAATGGGTTATTTGTTAAGGCTTTTTCTCCTGAGATGCCTGTAGAGCGTATTGCTCTAGATACAGCACCACCCTTTGTTAAGGAAAATGAGTCGGAAGATTTGGAATTAGCGACACATCATTGGCATTTTAAGTTTGAAGGGAATCGAGCACCTGCTAAGCCGTGGTTTGAGCAGTGTATTGCTCGCAATATTGCTGTAATGCTTTCTGAAAATTGGAAGGTGCGAATCAAAGGAACAAATGAAGTCCGTTCTATCCAACCAGGCGATGTAGCTGTATTGTGTCGATCAAATGCCGCTTGTCAAACAATGGCAGAGGCATTGCATAGGGAAGGATTAAAAGCATCTATTTCTAGAAATGGTTTGTTGCAGACAGCAGAAGCTAGTCTCATTTTGGCTTGCTTGCGTTATATATTAAACAAACATGATGCATTGGCTGTAGCAGAAATTTTACTATTGGCACAAAAGCAGAACATCGAGGATATTATAGCGAATCGTTTGGAATACTTGGAAAAAATTAAGGTTGATCCAGATTATACGGAACGTTGGGGAAACGACAATGCTTACATTCAGCAATTGCGTACCTTACGGCATAAAAGTAAAGAATTGTCGGCAACGGAAATTTTAAATGGGGTGTTAGAAAAGTTGGATATACGCCGAACAGTGGCGGCTTGGAGCAATGAACAACAACGACTGGATAATATCGATGCGCTTCGAAAATTAGCTTTAGATTATGAAGAAACCTGCAATCGACTCAACTCTGCTGCAACACTTGGAGGTTTTTTGTTGTGGTTGGATGAATTGGCTAGTGAAGGACTTGACGAACAGGGAAAAGGAGCGGGAACTAATGCTGTAAATGTGTTGACTTACCATAAAAGTAAAGGTTTGGAGTGGCCTTTTGTTGTTTGTCATGGCTTGCCTAATGATTTAAAAGATAGTCTTTGGGGAATTAGAATCGTTCGACAAACTCCCGAAATTGATATTAAAAATCCTTTAGCAAATCGCTTGTTGTGTTATTGGATTAACCCTTATTCTGATCAAATCAAAGGAACTCGATTGATGGAAGTCATCGAATCACACGAAGCAAAAATAATTGCCCAAAAAGAGGCATTGGCAGAAGAAGCACGTTTGTTGTATGTCGGTCTGACAAGGGCGCGAGACTATTTGATTTTTCCTACAATGCCTAAAAAACCGACAAAGTGGCTTAATCGAGTGTTTCATGATGGAAATGAGGCTATTCCAAGTTTGGATATTAATAGTGAGAGTTTGTTGTGGTTGTGGAAAGATGAAGAGATTTCTATCCGAACGCAGGTATTTAACTATGAGAAAAATATGCCTACAACAGAGTTGCCTGTAACACCAATTGACTACTTGAGCCCTCATTTGGGGGAGCGAGAGTATCAGCCATTAGCAATGGATGCAGCTCAAAATATTTTTCCTTTTATAGAATATAAATTTGGTAAAGTGCAGCGATTTGCCAAACCGCTGATTTGGACGAATAAAGATTTGATTGACTTCTCAATGTTGCAACCCGTTGTTGGAACATATATTTTGGGAGATCAACCCAACTATTCAGACGCATCTACAAGAGAACAAATTGCCAATAACTTATTGGAGCAACATGATCTAGAAAATGACCTATCGCCTAAAAGCCTTATGAAATTATCAGCGGCTTTTTACAATAAGGTCGCGCAGGATTTTAAGGTGCAAAAAATAGAGAAATATCGTCATTTTCGTTGGAGCTCGTTGGAGCGAAATTCTTACTTTGAAGGAGTGATAGATTGGGTGTTGTTAACTGAAAATAATAAACTGGTCTTGATGCAGCAGTTGACACAAGATATAACAAAATTGAATCAAAATAAGGCTAAACTAAAGGAAGAAATTAGTTTGTTGAAAGCAGGAGCAGAAGCATTAAAAGAGTCTTATGATGTATCAGAAGTTATCTTATGTGTAGTGCATTCTATAGAAGGTGTTTGGACATCAGTAGAACTTAAAGAAGTGCCTAAACAATCAACCTTATTCTCATAATTAAATAAAAATAGAGTAACTTTTAGGAAAAGTGTAAGTTTTTGCGTATAAAATGCATCATCAAAAAACAGTGAAAAAAATAGTGTAAAAAACGAAAGTTATGCACTTTATGTGGAATAACTCACAAAAATCATGTGGATAACTCTTTTTTTATGCACATTTTGTGTATAAAGTAATACATTTGATAGAGGAAATCCACTTTTTGCTCTTTTTGTTGACAAAATTTCAGGTCTTGCCAAGATGTCGTTAACGCAAAATAGTGACATTCCCTTTTTTGAGCATTTTTTCACCCGTATTGGGACATCTAAAGATTAAAAAATAGCCAAAAACATCTGGTGCGACAACTTGTCCTTTGACCGTTCCATCCCATCCTTGTGCTAGGTCATTCGTTTCAAATAATAATTCGCCCCAACGACTATAGATTTGAAAACTTTCTATTTCTTGAACAATGCCACTCTGGGCGTATAAAATATCATTATGACCATCTGCATCTGGTGTAAAGGCATTGGGGACAAAGACCAAATCAGATGTACAATCTGAAATAGGATAAACTGTGATAGAGTCAAGGACAATACATCCTAATTGGTTGCTAACCGTTACATAAAATGTTTGTTTTTGACGAACAACCCACGAAGGGTTAGGACAGTTGTTGCATGACAAATCAACAGAGGGAGACCAATTAATAACGGAACCTGAGTTGGTGGTAAGATCTAGAACAAGTGTGCTGCCCAAAATAGCAGTCGTTGAGCTGTCTAGTTGTAAAGCTGGATAATCATAAACTTGAATATCAGCATAAGCGGTATCCGTATTGCATCTTCCCATGCCAACTACTTGAT
Organism: Aureispira sp. CCB-QB1; assembly: GCF_000724545.1. Classification (GTDB taxonomy): domain Bacteria; phylum Bacteroidota; class Bacteroidia; order Chitinophagales; family Saprospiraceae; genus Aureispira. Next base: position 133,028 of record NZ_JHBV01000031.1, read on the forward strand.
ATGTTTGATTATAAGGAACGGTAACAACTGGATTGGCAATTGAGTCATTGCTCAAAAAAAGACTGGGCGTCCATTTAAAACTATTGCTATTTCCAGTAGTAATTAATTGAGCGCTGTCTCCTGTACAATAGGAAAGGTCGTTAGTTTGAATTTCTATTCGAGGGTGCAAATGAATTTGGAGCGTGTCGCTAGCATAACAATGCCCTTGCTGGACTTGAACAATATATTGTGTATCGACACTAGGGTATGTTAATGGTGTTGTACTGTTGGGATCTGAAAGTGCGTAATTAGGAATCCATTCAACAGGGGCATTTTGATTTCCTGAAACAGTTAATAGAACGGTATCTCCCAAACAAATACTGTCTGAGCCAAGTGCCTCTAATTGACGCAGATCTAAAACATATACATATAAACTATCTTTAACAAGACAATTATCATGATTGTAATAATGCACAACATATCTATTAGAATCAATGGGATAAGCGCTTGTTTGCAAGCAATTATAGCAAGATAAAGAATCTCCAAACCAAGTAGGATTATGAGCATTGGTCAAATTCAGAGTGACCGAATCCCCCAAACAAATCGTTTGATCTGGTAATGGAGGAGTTATAATATTACTAATGTTAACAAAAAGATCAAGGCTATCTTGGCAATTATTACTATCTCGAACAACAACGGTATAGGTAGAAGGCATCGTTGGTAAGGCAAATGGATTGGCAATACTACTGTCAGATAAAGCAAGTCCAGTTAACCAAGTATATGTTTGCCCTCCAAGGGCAGTTAGTTGTAGGGTGTCTCCTGTACATAGTAAGGTATCTCCTATAATTTGCCCTATTGGCAAGGGATTAACTTGTACAATAATTGAGTCTATGTTAGCACAAGCAGGGTTTCCGTTGGGTTGTAAGTAGTAAGTTGTTGTTGTATCGGGAAAAGCTAAGGGGGTGGCGCAATATTGGCAACTTAAAGAAGGGGAATTTCCCCAATCATACATATTGGTATTTCCCGATGCTTGCAATAGAACACTATCGCCCAAGCAGATACTTGTATTGATGCCTGCATCTACTGTGGTATTGGGAGTAACGACGATGGTTGTGGTGTCTGTATGGCTACAACCAAATGAATTCGTACTGATTAAGATATAGTTTTGTGTACTGTCTATTGTTGTTATTGGATTGGCAATACTGCTATCGCTGATCCACGCACTACTAGACCATAAAAAATTACCAGAGGCTGTTCCTTGAAGTTGGATGCTATCACCTCCACAGATGGTGGGATACGAACCTGCATCAACGTTGGGGCTAGGATAGGTGGTTAATGTTTGTAGTAATGAATCTTTACAGCCAAAATTGTTTTCGACGACTAATTGAACAGGAAAGGTATTGGCTTGATTATAGACTAAAGCAGTGTCTTGGCTATTGGCGGTTTGGTTGTTCCCAAAGTCCCAAGACCAATCTAAAATATAACCTTGTGAACTGGTTGATGAATCAGTAAATTGAGTTAATACGGGGACGCAACTATCCGCCATTGTAACGCCAAAGTTAGCAATGGGGGCTGCCTTTATTTCTATATAATTGGCGCGAACCAATGTATCGGCGCAGCCATCTTTGGTCAAAATTAACCGAACCTCAAAACTTCCTGTATCTGGATAATAAATAACAGGGTTGGTTAGGGAAGAGGCATTGGGGAAGCCACCTTCAAAAAGCCATTCTATACTAGTATTGTTTGTGATGGCAGTTGTTACATGGTATTGGATAGAATCAAACTGGCAGATCAATGTATCTGCGCTGAAGTTTGGGGCGGGAGGAGCGGTAATAAAAATAGTGTCTTGTTCGATGGGAATTTGGCATCCTGCTCCATCATCTACTACCAAAATTGGAACATAAGTACCTGCTTGTGTATACGTATAATAAGTTGTATCTGTATCCGAGTTAGTGTTATTACTCTGAATATCACCATTGCCAAAGAGCCAAGTATAAGTAGCAACATTGGTGCCTGAACCTATAAATTCTGCGGTATAAGGGCTACAGCTATTTTGTGGGGGCATGATAAAATTGCCTGTAGGACCAGTTATTTGTATCATTTGTCGAATGGTGTCTATTTGAGAACAACCAGGAAATGCCGTTACTTCTAAAATGACGTCGTAAAACCCTGATATAGAATAGACATGAGTCGGGTTTTCTAAGTTGGATACTGACCCATCGCCAAAATCCCAAGACCATTGACCGCCACTTGAAGATAGATTGGAAAAATTGACTTCTAGGGGTGGACAAGAAGAGAAAAAGGTATCTGCTGTAAATTGAGGAGCAGGATCATGCACTTCTACCCAGTCTGTCCGACAAAGTGTTGTGACGCAGCCCAACATGTCCACAACATTTAAACAAACATCATAGAGCCCCGCACTAGTGTAGGTATGATAATTAACGGTGCTAAAGGTTGTATCTATGGTTCCATCTCCAAAATCCCAAATATAAGTAAAAGGTCTAAATGCATTGGCATTAGCAGGAGAGCCCGTTAAAGCTACGGCTGTCATTTGATTGCCCAAACAAATATCTCTTGCAGTACTAAAATTAATAAATGCACCTCCTACATCAATGCTATCTACCAAATCAAAGGTACAACCCCAGTCGTTTGTGACTTGCACGTTCATAGCTTCTGTGCCAGGAAAGGAATATTGTGCTATGGCACTTTGTTGGGTACTGCCGTTGCTCCATTGCCAGCCAACAATAGGAGATAAAATACCTATTGAAGAGTCTGAAAATGTGACAACAGCAGGACGACAGGCAGGCAAGGTGTGTACAATATTAGTATCTATGCCTGCCACATGGATGTATTGCCGTAGGGTATCAAAACACCCATTGGCCGCAAAAGCAGTTAACATAATAGGAAAAACTCCTGGTTGTCGATACTCGAGCAATGGTTCTGTGGCATTGACAGAAAAAGGAACGGAGCCAAATGCTGTCCAAAGATAAGCGTCCGCAGACTGAGATAAGTTGGTGGGTTGTAAATTGCCAATGGTGCAAATGGAATCAGGAAAGTCAAAATTAGCAACGGGGCGTGCAATTTGAATTATATTCCTAAATGAATCAACGCAACCAGTACTATCATTATAAACAATTAATAAGACAATAAAGACACCTGTATCTGGGTAAGTATAGCTTGGGCTAGGAATGGTGGAAGTATCTGCTAAGGTAGTTGTATCTCCAAAATCCCAATACCAACGATGTGCTCCAATTGATTCATCTATAAAGTCAACATCCAAAGAATCGCATATAAGATTATAAGAAAATTTAGAAATAGGGGGAAATATATAGTAAGTGTCTAGTGGGACAGTAGCTAAACAACCTCTAAAACTAGCTGTTAAACTGCCTGTTATAGCTCCTGTATCTTGAAAAATGTGACTAAAAGAAGAACCTATACCGATGCTATTGTCTGTGAACGTCCAATTCCAGAAATCTATAAAAGAACTACCATAACCATCAAAATTGATACTTGTAATTCGACAAACTCGATTGGTGTCGGTCGTTATGGAATCAATAGTTGGAATCATTCCTATTTCAACAGTTCTGTTAGCGGTGTCTATACAGCCAATGTTGTCAGTAACAATAACTTGTGCATGATAGATGCCAGAATCAGGATAGTAGGCAGCTGCAGAAGAACCGCTTGTTGAAACCATATTGTCTAAAGTCCAAATCCAATTAACAGAGCTAAATGCAGGAGAAATATTCAAAGAGTTGACACTATAATAAGCTGTATCTGGAGCACAGGGGAGGTTGTTAGGATTTATAATGGCATTTAGATTAGAAATGTATACAAATTGAGTATCGCTATCCATACAACCTGCGGCGTTGGAAACTTCTAAAACAACAGGAAAAACACCAAGAGGATAATTCATGGTGTCTTGAGGTGCATAACTTGTATAAGTGTGGCTAGGGTTAAAACTACTAGAGGTGCCGCCATCTCCAAAGTTCCATGAATAAGATGTCAAGCCAGTACTTTGGTTGCTGATATTAATGTTAAAAGGAATATGACAACCTGCTGTGTCAGCTATTGTAAAGGCAGCAGTGGGATTGTCTGTAACTGTGATACAAGAAGTGACCGTAGCCGTAGCAGTACAAAATCCATTGTTTACGACTAAGGTAGGACTAAAACAACCTGCCGATAAATAACTGTGGCTAATATTCTGTCCTGTTGCTGTATTGTTATCACCTAGATACCATGTATAGGTCAGGTTAGTACCGGCACTACTACCATAAAGGTTAACAGAAGCTGGTAGTCCACATTGGGGCTGGTAGGCATTGTGTGTAATATTGGCGGTAACGGCTGTAGATACCGTAATTAAATTGCTATTTAGAATAGAACTAGAACACCCATTGGTATCTACGACAATCAAGGTAACATCAAAATTTCCTATAGTGGTATAGGTGTGTGTAGGGTGCTGATGGACCGTATCGATATTACCATCTCCAAAATCCCAGCGCCAACTTTGTATTGGGGCATCTCCCAAACTACTTAAATCTGTAAAATTAACAATTAAAGGATCGCAGCCTGTTGTAACATCTGTACTAAAATTAGCTGTAGGAGAATTGTAAGCTGTAATGTAGTTGTTTTGGCATAGAGAATCTATATTACCTAGGTTATCAGTAGTAATCAAGCAAATGTCATAGCTTCCTGGGGTATTAAAAAACAGCGATGGGTTTTGTAGGTTAGAAAAGGTAATTCCATTGCTTTTCCATTCCCATTGAATAATTGTATTAGTGCTCGTTGAATTATCGGTGAACTGCACCACGTCTGGTGCACAAATTTCTATAAAGTTTGCATTAAAATCTGTTGTAATTTGTGCAAAAGTAATGGTGTTATAGCAAAAAAAGATAATTAGAAAGAGTATTCTTGGGGTCATGTGCTTGTTTTTTGTCTTACCTTATAGAACGAATAATGAGGTTGTATTGCTGCTCTATTGATTGTTGGAAGCACCTTTGTGTCATGCCAATTAATGAGAATATAGGTAAGTCTATATCATCCGATATAGTTAATTATTAAATGGGGGATTGATCTCTAAAGTAAGGTATTTATTCTTGTTTTTTGATAGAAATAGAGCTTCTTTGGAGAATTTTGTAGGAAAGTTAGGTATCAACTCTTTTTATTGCCAAAAAAGAAAGTATAAGATGGGTTTTAGTGTTTAAAAGTTCTTGGAAAAAAGCTTTATCCTATTGGATTTTTAGTTTTATTGATGGTGTTATTAATAATAAACTTAGGAGCTTCCCCATTCATTTTTAAACTAGTCGTTTCTTCTTTGGGAGGCTTAAAAGAAGGAAAAGATGCCAACATACCTCCTATCAAAGCAAAAAGAAGCAACCAATATCCTATATTAATTAGGATGTACTGCATGCTTTTTCTCTCCATTAAACTATTGATTAAAATAGCTCCTAAAGCAAATACCCCAATATGGCGTACCCCGTGATACATCCCATGAACAAACGAAGGGAGTTTATCTGGATGGTTAACCCATTTCATTTCATAAGCCATATATATGGTAATCAAAAAGGTAAGACCAAAGGTAATAGCCATATTGCCACTTTGCAATTTTTCTTCTGTTAGCCCTGCTTCTTTCATCCAAATTGTTCCAAATGTTTTGGGGTGGTACCAAAGAAATCCAAGAATAAGACCAATTGCACCTGCAAGGACACAGGCAATGATTAAATTTGTCATAATATAGTGTTTTTGACACATTACTTTACAAAATGCTCATAAAGTATTAATGTGACGAGTGAAAAATGGATACGTCTTGATAGTTATATTTTTCTTTCTACAATCGACAGGATTCCTATATTGCAAACTTAATATATTATTTTTTGAAGAGAATAAGTAGTATTTATTCTTCTTATTCAGATGAATAGACTTGTTTTTTAGATGATTCGATTATTAAGGTATTTAAAAGTTTTTGTAATAAGCATCTGCCTCTGTTCCTAGTTTTGCTTTTTGAGTAATATAGAAGCGCAAGTCTTGCAATTGTTGATTGCTCATTCTTTGAGCGGTATAATGAGGAGAGTTTGTTTTTTCTCCTTTGGTTCCTGGGCTGTATCGGAGTACATCATAGATTGAGTAGCGAGTGGGCGTGTCAAAATGTTTTTTTAGAAATTTGAATGTTTTTTGACTTCGGTCCAAACGGAAGTTAGAATAGCGCTTGCCAGCATGACAATGGAGGCAACTTTGTTTGTAGACTCTTTTTCCATTCGTAAAACTATTAAGGACAGGAGAAATTAAATTGCGTTCTCCAACAGGAATAGGAGGTATTAAAGAGGCTGGATATACTTCCTGATAATAGCGACGCATTAAGTTAACAGCTCTTGCATTGTCCTTGTTCGTTTTAATAGCTTGTTCCGCTATATTTAAAATGGAATCAGGAATATTTAGGTCTCCTATTTTTAATTCCAATGTCCATAGATAAGCTAAGATGGATTCTATCTCCCAAGGATCTAAAGTTCGACCTTTCGCATAAACAGTATTACAGGCTTGAATGGCTTTGCGAATATCTCGGTGACCATTTTGAAGGGCTAATCGATCTTTGTGGGCAAAAACTTGTTGATAATCATTGGTAAAAAAGGCTACTCGATTGACTAAGCCATAGAATGGTGCACCTGGTAAAAATGGAATGCTCATAGAATCGCCATGTTCTAGTCGACTTTGAGGATTCATTGTCCCCACGCTTGGGTGTTCTTTTTCGATGGTATGACAGGCAACACAAACTAATTTTTTACTAGTTTTCGCTGTTTTGTTTCCTTTAAAGCTGCTTGTGTATCCTCTAGTAACTAGTTGCTGCCCTTTTGTCTTGCTAGACCGCTGATTTTTGTCTAAAACATTTACATTGACTTTTCCTAAACTAGTCATGACTTTCCAGACCATTGTCTGGTTGGTAATTTCTAAACTTGGAGCAGGCACAGAATGGACGGCTAATTGAGCCAAGGCAAGAATAGATAAGAGGAACAAGAAAAATGTGCGTGTCGTTTTTGACATTCGTATAAAAGTTAGTGGTTGTTACTAAATAGATAGCACTACTAGTACAAAATAATTAAAAAATACAGACTAATCTCAATCGTTCGCCGTGCTGCTACTTCGTGAGAAAAATGCATTGTATTGATTGTTAAATTAATAGAGTTTTTTTTACGAACTATTGCATGCCTGTAATTAGGTGGTTAATAATTACAGCTACAAAAAAAATAGTTATAACCTCTAAAATCAGAGTGCTTTTATCTGATCTGAGATAAAAAATTGCTTAATGAAGTTAAGCATTTTGCTTTGAATATGAAGGCGCTAAAATAAAAAAAATGAAGTTACTTAAAGTTTTTGTGTAATAAGGAGGGAATTATAAGTATTAAGTCCTTCATTATATGACCCTAGGTGGGACAACTTTAAGTAACTTCATTGAGTCTAAAATGCTTGTCTTTTAAAAAGACAGTACTTAAATAGAATAACTCTATTGAACAGCTAGATTGTTACCAATCGCCATGTTTTCTATGTAAATTTTTAAATCATCCAATTGATCTTCCGACATTTTTTCAATTGGATACAAAGGCATATAAGCTTTTTTCCCAGCTAGAGGCCAAGTTCCATGACGAACAATTTTGTAAATAGAACCATCTTTATTGGCTTTTGTTCTATTTAATAAATTGACAAAAGAAAACTTACTTTTGTCTAATGCAAAGAAAGAGTAACGTTCTGCTTCATGGCAATGCAAACAACTGCGCTCGTAAATTAATTGGCCATTTTTAAAGCTTTCAGTATCTTTTTTTTCAGCTTCAGTAATAGGACTATATGTTTTATGCTCAGCAAAATGAGCAGGACTCGTCGCTAGGTATTTAGCTTCTAAAAGATGAACGGCTTGGTGCAAATCCTTATCATTGTCAACAGCTGTCTCTATTTCTTTCTTTTCAGCGGGTTTTAAATTCAAATCTTTGATTTTAAGTCCAATGGTATTGTAATAAGCGAGCACTGATTCAATTTCCCAATCTTCTAAAGCACGTCCTTGGGCACATTGTGTAGCGCACAGTTGGATGGCTTTTCGGATGTCAGTATTAGAAGCCTTGATAATTGGAACATGTCCATATTTCTTTTGATAATCATCATTGTAAAATGTCTTTCTATTCACCAAACCATAAAAAGAACTTCCTTGCAAAAATGGCAAATCGTGTTTTTCGGCATAGTCTAGGCGATTTTGAGCTGAAATATCAGACAAATCATCAAACTCTTTTTCTGTATTATGGCAAGCTGTACATTTAAAATAAGGACTTTGTTGTGCTGTGCGTCCCTTTCCATCTTGTTTGGTCGAATATCCTTTAAAAATAATATCTCGACCTTTTTCTGCTGAAACACCTTTGACGGAAGGATCTACCGTATTAAATCGGATTTTGCCTAGTTTTTCATAAACTGTCCAAAGATCATCGTTATCAGACAAAAAAAACTGTTCTTGTTGAGGTTGTATGACGGTAAAACTAGCGACTAAAACAAGAACTGCCAAGCTAGTTAATATGGTGCCTATTTTTACTTTTCCAAACATAGTTTATTGTTTAATTCATTACTTTGTGGGATGGTTGTATGGATGATTATGACGATGTATTTAAAGCTAATCCACAAAGCATTATTAATTATTACCTATTAGATAGATTGAAGTGTAACAAAATGAGAGGGCATTACATTCTAAATCCTCTCGAAATTGTAAAACCAATTCTAAATTCACCGTCTGCCCAGTTCAAGTTGGTATTAGGGATATAATCAGTTGGCTCAATTCCAGCTGAATTGGTAATATTAATTTGGAAAACGTGTCCTCCGGTATCAAATTCAAAACCTATTCCAATAGGCATATGGTAGCCACTTCCTGCTGTCCAACGCAGTTTATCGAATGGTACATTAGCATCTAAAATGATACCAATAACTTTGCTAACTTGAACTTTCGCAGAAACTCCCATGCTGACTAAAGCGTTATTGTCTTCTGCTCGAACCAAGTTTCTCCAGACCAAAGTTGGAGACAATTGCAACGAAAATATATCTCCGAATTTGCGCCCCATCAATAATTGTAGAGAATAAATCATGCGATGCCCAAAACCACCAGGAAAACTAGCCAATGATGTTTGGTCAGCAGATGGAGGCATTGTAGAAACTGTTAAAACACCTGCTGCTGCCATCGACAAAGGCATGCTGTTATCTTTTGTTTGCGCCAAAAATTTGTACTTGGCATTTAAGTGTAATAAAGAGCGCAATTCTGAAGAACCTTTGGTTCTGTGAAAGCCAATCATAAAATTATTGGTGATACCATATTCTACCCCAAAACCTACATCGGCAGCACTTTCAAAACCTAAAAAATTAGCCCAAAGATTTTCAAAGTTCCAGTTTCCATTTGCATTTCTACCAAAAATATCCCCAAAACGATGGGCTACTCTAAAGTCTAAGATGCCTTTTTGAAGCGTTTCGATAGAGTATGTATTAATGACTCTTGTGTCCTTAAAGGTTTGATAAACATACTCCTTTTGAGGTTTGTCTTGGGCTTGCAACGATGAAGCAGCAATAAGAATAAGGGTTAGAGCAGCCAAAACAATAGTGGATAGATGTTTCATAAACTTTGGTTTAATAGTATTTCGTGAATAGAATTGAAGTTGTTTTGTGAAGCACAAAAACTCACGAAGTATTTATTGAATAGTACTTCGATTGACGTTAAAAGGGTGACGATGAAGTACTTGTTTGAATAATAAAATTAACTAAATTGGGTAAAGGGAGAGTGTAAAACGCATTAGTTTTCCAAATAACCGTTTTCTGACCAACAGCGAATGGTATCAACACGCTCAGATGTCATACCAGCAGGAGGCATGTTTTTGGTGACGCAAACACGAGTATAAATATCTTGTTTGCGAGCATCACTCAAGGTAGAAAAAGCACCAAATGAAATTTGAAAATTGTCGTCATGGCAACCAGAAAGGTTACATTTGGCATCTAAAATTCCCTTCACGTGATCGTTGTACGTGATTCTAGAGGTAGCACAATCTATAGTGTTGTCTGGCTCAACAAGTTTATCTGCACAAGAAGAAAAAAAACAAAAGGAGCCGACAGTTAAGAAAGTTGCAAAAAGAATTTTATTTTTCATAATACAATAGTTGTTAGGACATTAAAATTTATAATAGAAACTGTTAATAGACACAAAAAATTAAATAGAGAAGCAAAACTTTAGATGAGTTCTAAACTAAAATGATTAAATTTGTGTTTAGAAGTCTCTTTTAGGTTATTTTGTGTTTGAAATTATTTTTTTTAATACAAAACACCCTAAAAGTAAGGTCTACTATTATAAGATATTCTTTGTTATAATAGTAGGTGCAAAATCTGCCTTTATACAAGGTAAAAAAATAAAATCGTATTATCACAAAAAAAAAGAACGTAATGTATCCAGAACATTTGACCATACCCATGGAAAAAGATTTGACAGATCATGGTTTCCAAGGACTTAAATCTGCTGAAGCAGTTTCTGACTTATTGAGCAAAAAAGAAGGCAGCACATTAGTTGTTGTGAATTCTGTTTGTGGTTGTGCGGCAGGAAATTGTCGCCCAGGGGTTAAAATGGCTGCTCAAAATGAAAAATTGCCAGACAACATGGTGACTGTATTTGCCGGTGTTGACAAAGCTGCAGTAGACAAGGCAAGAGAGTTTATGTTGCCTTATCCAGCGTCTTCTCCGTCTATTGCTTTGTTCAAAGATGGTAAATTAGTACATTTTTTGGAACGCCACCATATCGAAGGAAATACTGCTGATGCAATTGCTGCGAATCTAAAAATGGCATTCGACAAATTTTGTTAAGCCTTCATTACTTTGTGGGGAAATCGTATCAGTTTAGCATGTGAGGGCTTCTCCGTTGATTAGTAATAGAGTATGTTTGTATTGCTTGGTTTTTCAAGGAACTGATAATTAAACCGATCAAAGATGTTCTTGGGGGTTTTTACAAAAAAAACTAAAAAACTAAGCGATAGTAATCTTACAACCGCAGGAAGCTACCACGAAGTAGCACCGCAGGTAACTAAGCGAAGCGATCTCATAAAATAATCCACGAAGTACTAAAGCCTTAATACAGAAGAATAAATAGAGCCTAACTTCTAAGTGAAGTTGGGCTTTTTTGCTTTTTTATAGAGAATCTCAAAAGCCACAAAGGATTAAATAGATATAATTAGATTAATTATTGTGAATACTCAACGCAATTAAGTTAAATTTGTAAGCTTGATGGTGTATCAAGGGATTCTATACAATGATTTGTATCTATATCAATACCAAACTACATTAGTCTGCTAAAAAACTGAACTTGCCGAGTTAGCTTGTGCTAGTAGTGCAAAAGCCAACCATTATGAATCAAGAGAATGACTAGTAGACTATTAAAATTAAATACTTATATAAATGTTTTTTTTTGTGCAAAAGCTCTTTTTAATATTATTTATAATAACATTGTTGACTATAGATATTTTTGCTAGAACAGGAAGATATCGATGTATGATTCGAGATGAGCCCTCTACCACGATAACAATTGGTTGGGAGCAAATAACAGGAGAGAATCCAATGGTTTATTATAGTACTTCTGATTATGGACAAGATTATAGTAAATATGCTTACCAAGCTTATCCACAAAGAACGGTTCATGCAAAAGGTATGCACAATCATTTTGCTCGCCTTAGCAAGTTGCGTCCCAATACGGTATATTATTTTGTGATAAAAGATAGCGATGGGATTAGCCAACGTTTTTCTTTTAAAACACTGCCAGACGAACACGAAAGCCGTTTGTCTATCATTGGAGGAGGAGATTCAAGAAACCATAAAATTGCTCGTCAAAATGCGAATAAAATGGTGGCGCGTTGCCGTCCTCACTTTGTTCTTTTTGCAGGAGATATGACAGGGGGGGATAGCAGTAGAGAATGGCAGGAGTGGTTGGACGATTGGCAGTTGACTATTGCAAAAGATGGTCGTATGACTGCTGTTGTAGCTGCAAGAGGAAACCACGAACGTTCGGATGCGTCAATTGTGGATATGTTTGATGTGCCGCATGAGATGGTTTATTATGGATTGACCTTTGCTAGAGGACTAATGCGTGTTTATACGCTTAATAGTATGCAGTCATCTAGTAGTAGTCAGTTGGCATGGTTGGAAAAGGATTTAAAAGAAAGTCAAACAATTGCGTGGAGAATGGCGCAATATCATCACCCCATGCGCCCTCATAATCGCCGCAAACATGAACAGGAGTATATGCGCATTCATTGGGGAAAATTATTTCATAGATATGCCATGCAGTTGGCGCTAGAGTGTGACTCCCATTTGTCAAAAGTTACATGGCCTATTCGTGCAACGACAAACAAAGCAGAACCTGGTTACGATGAGGGGTTTGTACAGGATCCTACTGGAACTGTCTTTGTTGGAGAAGGAGGATGGGGGGCTCCCTTGAGAGATGCTGACGACAGCAAGCGTTGGACTCGTGCTGTTGGTTCTTTTAATCAAGTGAAATGGTTTTTTGTAGATTTGAATAAGATTGAAATTCGTACCATCAAAACAGAAAATGCCAATGCGGTTACCTATCTATTAGATGACAATCGTTTTTATATGCCTCAAAACATTGATCTTTGGAAAATTGATGGGGCTGATTTTATTACGATATATAATCAGAATAAGGCAAAGTTTGTTCCTAAGAAAGCTCAAATTCTAATGGAAATAGCTTCTAGTTCGGCGCATTTTTCTAATAATGAGGTTGCTTTAAAATGGAAATCTATATACGAAGTTGATGAGGTGAAATTCAAAATCCAAGTTTCTACCAATAAAGTATTTTGGAAAACAGTAGGCATTGTACCTGGAGCAGGACCTTCGGCAAATAAACAGCGGCACTATGAGTATGTGGATAGAACAGAAAAACGTGGTGGTAAATACTATTATCGAATTGCAGCAATAGATCAATCGGGAAAAGAGTTTGTACAAGAGTATATTGAAGTGCGGACATTGGGGAGTCAAAGTTTGGATGTAATTGAAGGTAGTGTCCATGCTGGACAACTCCAAGTCCCGTTAACATTGACAGAACCCACCAAGGTGGTGATTGAGTTATTCGATACCAAACGACGTCAAGTTTTTGTTCGAGAATTTAATGCTACTTCGGGAGAGCAAAGTTTTCCATTAAATATTCGACATCTAGAAAAGGGGTTTTATCTATTGGAAATTAGTTGTAATGGAAGGTTGATTAAAAAAAGTGTCAAAATAACAAGCTAATAGCTTTAGCAATAAATAGAGTAACAATATTACCAATTTTTGATCATCACATACGCAATTCTCAATTTATGAAACTAAGAATAATAATTGCTGTATTGGGCTTTGCTGGACTTTTGGGGACAGCTTGTAATTCTACGGAATCAAAACCCAATGCTATTGCAAAAACGACTAGAGAAATTCCTGCAACAGATTCTCTGATTCCTGAAATTCCAGATAGTGTCATCCAATTTGATGCGGATGTTTCACCAGAGAAACGCCAAGAGATTATGGAGAAAATTAGCAAAAAATACTTGATGGGTAAATTTGATCCTGCCAAGGATAAGCGTTTTAGCAAAATTCCGACACCTTATGCAAAAAAAGAAACGTATATGCGTACAGAAGCTTTAGAAAGCTTTAAAAAAATGCATGCTGCGGCTAAAGAAGATGGAATTAGTTTGTTGATTATATCAGCAACTAGACCTTTTGATGTGCAGAAGTCAATATGGGAAGCCAAATGGACAGGTAGACGCAAAGTGGATGGTAAAATGTTGCCTAAAGAAGTAAACGATCCTAAAGGACGAGCCATTAAAATACTGCGTTGGAGTTCAATGCCTAGCACGTCTCGTCATCATTGGGGGACAGATATTGATATTAATAATTTAGAGCCTGATTATTTTAGCAGCGGGCAAGGTTTGAAAGAGTACGAGTGGCTTGTTGCCCATGCATCAGAATATGGCTTTTGTCAAGTATATTCGGAAATGGGGGAAAATAGACCTTATGGTTATCAAGAAGAGAAATGGCATTGGTCTTATTTGCCAATTTCTAAGGATTTGACAGATGCTTATGCTCAAAAAATAACGGATCAAGATATTGATGGCTTTTTGGGCGCAGAGTCTGCTCCAATGATAGAGGTCGTGAAAAAATATGTCTTAGGTATCAATCCTGCTTGTTTGTAACAGCATTTGAAAAATAGTATGAAGAGGAGATTGAGCAAGACGAACTTGCTCAATCTCCTTTGTTTTATTGCTTATCAAATAGTTTTTCAAAATCCAATAAGGCAAATCTATAATTGCTAAAAAAACGATCTTGTAGGCATATAAATGTTTGAGAACCTTTTAAACGAAAGGACAGCAATGGACAGAAAAGCTCTTGTTGTTTTTCATAGGTGTAAAATTTCTTAGCCGTACTTTTGCCTGTTGAATTAATTTTAACAGCAACAGCATAACCGTCAGCATACAAACCTTGGTTAAAGAGCAAATAGGTATTTTCTCCCTTGGCAAACATATAATGTGATAAAAATACTTTTTGTCTTAATGGCTGTTCACCATGTTTATAAATATGTTGAAACCACTGAATTTCTCCCTCTTGATCAAAGCGGAGCGCTAAAATATCGTTACTTCTAAAATTATAACTGCTGCTAGGCTGTTGTTCCGCAGATAATACAATGCCTCCCTCTTTGGTCAAGCGCCAGTGAATCAATCGATACGAGCGCCCCTCTGCTTTGTCGTTCACTTTCTTTCTATTGAGTAACTGAGCAATTTGCTCTTTGGTGAATTCATGCCGTTTTTTTACCAAAACCTTCGTTCTATCCTTATTGATTTTGATAAAAAAGACTCCACGTTGTTGATAATATCGTGATTTGGAATAAAAGCCAAACCACAGAATATTTCCTTCTGTGTCGAAGGTGAAGTTGATTTGATTAAAAAAGTACTCTCCTAAGTTTGGTTTGAATAAAGAGAAGTTATTGGTTTCTTTACCTACAAAAAACAAGGTAGGATCTGCGGTGATTTTTTTTAGGTTGTAGCTTCGTTGATCTCGAAATATATCTGTCAAAATAGCCACTTCGCCCTTGTTGTTGACTCGTAGTTTTTTGATGGCAACGGTACGCTTGGCACCCCCATTAGGCGATAGATTGACACTTCGTTTCCAAAGCAATTTAAAAGAACTGTCAAATACCCGAACGGTAATTTCATTGGTCAAACCACTAACGTCATCAATGTCTCCTTCTTCTTCATAGTCATAAACCAAAACTTTGCTGCGATCAGGAGAAACGGCAAAATTTCCTCTATAATAGTTAGAGGTCATTTTAAAAGGCTGAATCAGCTCAATAGAGTCGGGAACCAATGAAAATGAATCAGGTTGCAGTTGCTTGGCATACAAACTAACTCGATCGTGTGTGTTTTCTCGTTTGTTTTCAATATATCGAAAATAAAGCAAATACAACTTGCTATGAAGATTGACAACACCAATATATTTTCTCGCTTTTTTAGTTACGACATAGGATTTTTTAAAATTCATTGAAGGGTCGTAGTGTTCAATCTCAGCATAACTAAGGTATTTGTTGAACCGCAAGGGGTAAAAGCCAGTTGAGTCGTAATTGAATAAAGTATGTGTTCGATTGGTTCGTTCCTTGTCTTTCAAAGGGCTTTTGATAATAAAATCCTGTGCCAACAAATTGGGAGAAAAACAACTAAGCAAGAGTATAAAAAGTAAATATCGCACTATCTTAAATGTGTTTTGGTGTTACGAAAAATGCATAAAGTAAGACCTAAAAGTGGTTACTTTAAAACAATTAACATGCCTCAAAGTAATTTAATCGTATATCAATAGTTTAAAAATAGTAAAAATTAGTACCTAGTTAATGGTTTGGAAATAGAATACGAAACCATTTGGGACTACCAAAATAAGCCTTAAATTAGTATCTTATTGGATCTAAAAATTTAATTTAAGGGGTCTCTAGTTAAAGATGCAACTTTTGAGTAATAAGTTGGATGTTGTTTTTTTAACATTGTACCCCGCATTATTTTTTACATAAAAATAACAAGTTAAGATGGCTTTAGTTAAATCCGTACGAGGAAAAACACCTGAATTTGGAGAAAATTGTTTTTTAGCAGAAAATGCAACGGTCTTAGGAGATGTAACAATGGGCAAAGATTGTAGTGTCTGGTTTCAGGCTGTTATCCGTGGTGATGTCAATAGTATTCGCTTGGGCAATAAAGTGAATGTACAAGATGCTGCTATCATACATTGTACTTACGAAAGAGCAGCTACGACAATCGGAAACAACGTATCTATTGGGCATCGAGCAATTGTACACGGTTGTACGATCCACGATAATGTTTTGATTGGCATGGGGGCAATGATCATGGATCATGCTGTGGTAGAATCTAATTGTTTGATTGCTGCAGGAGCAGTAGTCTTAGAAAACTCACACTTGGAAAGCAATTGTATTTATGCGGGAATTCCTGCCAAAAAAGTAAAAGAGTTGAGTCCCGAACAGTTTCAGGATACCGTGGCTCGTATTGCTGATAATTATGTGAAGTATGCGAGTTGGTATGAGGAGGCTTAAAGTAAAGCAAACAAATCCTTCCCCGTCCTATTACTACTAATAAAACAAACCTTCTCGTGTCCTTTAGGGTAAGTCAAATCCAATTTAAAATCTTTAAATTGTTGTTAATCTTTGATAATAATCTTACAAATCTTTATTGCTGTATAGTAGGTTATTTTATGCATTCAGTAGCCAAGCTTTTCAAAAATACAAAAAAATACCTACCTTTTAATTTATTCCCTTGTGAAGGGAACTAAAAAGTATAGAAACAGCTTTATAAAATAAACTTAGTTTATAAAACAAACAAAGTTGCGATTGGTTATTATTATAAACCTAGAAAAAGCGACTAAAAAAACTCAATATATAACCTGCAACAGGTTGGTTATTTTTGCCTGATTGCAACACAAAAACAACGACTATGAAAATAGCCATAGCGCAATTAAATTACCACATTGGAAATTTTGAAGGCAACCTACAAAAAATGTTGAAAGCTACCGCTACTGCCAAAGAACAAGGTGCTGACATTGTTGTCTTTGGGGAATTAGCTGTCACAGGATACCCACCACGAGACTTTTTGGAATTTGACGACTTTATTCGACGCAGCGAAGAGGTCGTCAATACCTTGGCAAAAGCAGCGGCAGGGATAGCAATTGTTGTTGGAGCGCCTTGCCGAAATCCAGTCATTGAAGGAAAAGATTTGTACAACTCCGCTTATTTTTTGGCAGAAGGAAAAATTCAGCAAGTAGCGCACAAAGCGTTGTTACCTACTTATGACATCTTTGATGAGTATCGTTACTTTGAACCTGCTAGTGAATTTAAGGTTGTGGATTACAAGGGGTGCAAGATTGCTTTGACTGTCTGTGAAGATATTTGGAATGTTGGCAATGAAAACCCGTTGTATAAGATTTGTCCTTTAGATGAGTTGATGCCACAAAATCCTGATTTTGTGTTGAATTTATCAGCTTCACCTTTTAGTTTTACACATGCTAGCAATCGAATTCATGTCCTAAAAGCAAATGTAGAGCGTTATGGAAAACCCATGTTTTATGTCAATCATGTAGGGGCACAAACGGAGATTATTTTTGATGGGGGTTCACTGGTTATGTCGCCAGATGGTAATGTGCACGATGAGTTGCCTTATTTTGAAGAATGTATTCGTACATACGATTTAGAAACGGTTCAAAAAGGAGGCGTGCATCAAGTACAACCAAAAGAGAAAATGACCTTGATTCACGATGCTTTGGTGACAGGAATACGAGATTATTTTGGCAAATTAGGGCTAAAAAAAGCAATTTTAGGACTTTCGGGGGGGATTGATTCTGCGGTTGTTGCGGTCTTAGCACAACGAGCGTTAGGTGCTGAAAATGTTCGTGTGTTATTAATGCCTTCTCAGTTTTCTTCCGATCACTCGATCAATGATGCAAGAGAATTGGCACAAAATCTTAACGTTCAGTACGACTTAATTTCAATAGAGGAGGTGTATGCATCTTATGAAAAATTGTTAAAACCCCACTTTGCGGGAACAACATTCAATGTAACAGAAGAAAATATCCAAGCACGAATTCGAGGGATGCTGCTGATGGCTATGTCCAATAAATTTGGCAATATACTACTCAATACTTCTAACAAGAGTGAAGCTGCTGTTGGGTACGGAACATTGTATGGCGATATGGCAGGAGGTCTTTCTGTCATTGCTGATTTGTACAAAACAGAGGTCTTTGCATTGTCTAGATATATGAATAAAGACGGAGAGGTAATTCCTGAAAATATTATTACGAAACCGCCTTCTGCTGAATTGCGCCCTGATCAATTTGATTCTGACAGCTTACCAGATTATGATACCTTAGATGGGGTCTTGTATCAATATATTGAGAAGCGGCAAGGTCCAAGAGAATTGATAGCAATGGGATACGATGAAAAATTAGTCCGCCGAATTTTGAGAATGGTCAATCAAAATGAATTTAAGCGGGCACAAGTAGCACCTATACTGAGAGTTTCTGCCAAAGCATTTGGAATGGGTCGCCGAATTCCAATTGTTGGTAAATATTTGAGCTAAAAATAGCGAATGTAATTATCAGGTCGCCAATTTTACTTAGGTAGAGTTGGCGACTTTTTATTACCTCTCAACAAAATTAGTTGCGAACATTTATTTTACAGAGTCAAAGAGGCAAATCTCTGATTTATCTCCTACCTTTGTATTATTAGAATATTTCGTGGATTGTTTTAGAAATTAGCAGCGGCGCAGCTAACTATAGATAAACAGTTCCTTTGTGTTATTATCAATTTAGAAATTATACAACATGAAAATCACGTTCCAATTTTTACTCCCATTGCTATTCCTTTTTAGTAGCTGTCAAGATCCTGTTGAAGAAAAAAGTGCTGAGGCTGTTGCGGCTTATGAAGCAGAAGAATATGCCAAAGCCATTGAGCTAAACAAGGAGGTGTTGACTTTAGATTCTAATAATATACAGACTCGGTACAATCTGTTTGTTATTTACAAGTTGCAAAACCAAAATACACTAGCAATGAAAGAATTGCAGCAGGTGTTGGCAATCAACCCTGATGAATTGATTGCTAATATAGAGCTTGGGTTATTATATGATAAAATGGATCAGGCAAACGATGCTATTCCCTACTTGAAGAAGGCTGTTGTATTGGAAGATGACAACATTGCTACTCAAATGGCTTTAAGTAGGTGTTACCAAGAAATTGGAGAAAAACAATTGGCAATGGCACATGCTAATCGAGTGTTGGAATTGGACAACAGAAATATAGAAGCTTTGGACAATTTGGCAACGATTTCCGAAAGTGAGGGATTAATTGATCGGGCTATTGGTTATTACCATCAAATTTTAGAAATAGATTCCAATTACGCTGAAGCATATCCTATGATTTCTAATTTATATAGCTCTATCGGAAATGCAGAGCAATCTGTTTATTATGGTCAAAAAGCATTAAGTGTATTTCCCAATAATATTGACATGCTCAATAATATGGGCTTTATTTATTTGGAATTAAATGACTATCCCAATGCCTTGAACTATTTTGATCAAGTGATTGCCCAAGATTCTTCTTATGCGTATGCGTATAATAATAAAGGCTATGTGTTGATTCAAGAAGGCAATTATGCAGCTGCGTTAGAAGCCATTCAAAAATCCTTAGCATTGGATAATAATAATGCTTATGCTTATCGAAATATGGCAATTTGTTATGCTAATATGGGAGATAGAACAGCTAGCTGTGAGGCATTAGAAGCAGCAGAGAAGGTGGAGTACGGACTTAGAATAAAAGCAGAATTAGCAGAATTAAAAGCAGCATATTGCTAATTTTTGTCTATGTTTTTTGTTTTAAGTTGCTGATTATTATGGTATTGGTATCGGGGTTTGTTCTATGATTGACCTAGGGTGTTTTTGTCTGAATTTTGACGACGCATTATATTTGTTGTTATACAGAATAATAGTTCGTTGAAAAACTTTATTAGTTTACTTCGTGAGTGCTGCGCAGTTGATAATCAACAAGTTGTTTCTTTGTTGTATTTTGTATTAAAAGCTTGATTATCAAGCTAATATGAATGTGTTTTTTTATCTTTTTGGTAAAAAAGTAAAAAATCAACGAACTACTAACAGAATAAATACTTTTTTAATTAAAATCTTCAGTTATGAAAACCCCTTTCTTTACCTTGCTAGTTGCTTTCTTTTTACTAGCATCTTCTAATGTGAATGCCTCACATCTTTCTGGTGCAGAATTTCGTTTTGAACACGTTAATGGCAACGACTATATTGTAAGCTTGTACATTTATAGAGATTGTAACGGAATTAATGTGCCAAGTATTGTGACTGTCAATATGGAGAGTATAAATTGTGGCATAAACAATAATATTACTTTACTTCAAACATCAGGTCCAACAGTAGTGACAACTATACCAGGCTCTCAAACTACTTGTATGGGGGGAATGGTGCAAGGCTATGAAGAGTATGTTTATAGTGATACGATTACTTTTCCTGCTCAATGTACAGATTGGTATTTTAATTGGAACTCTTGTTGTCGAAATTCGGCAATTACCAATCTAGTAAATCCAGGATCAGCGTCAATGTACATTGAATCTACGTTTGATAATACCATTGTTAATAATTCTCCAACGTATTTTATTGACCCTATTTTTTATGGAAGCATGGGGGCTAATTTTTCAGTTGCTTTAGGAGGGTTTGATGTAGATGGGGATCAATTGTTGTTTAGTTTGGCAGCTCCAGCAGATGGTGCGAACTCTTCTGTTGCTTTTGCTTCTGGGCTAAGTGCGGCACAACCTTTGGATATTTTAGCTGGGTCAACCGTTTCTTTCTCTTCTACTACTGGACAATTTAACTGTGTATTGGCTTCGGGAAGTCAAATTGTTGTCTTTGATGTCATTGTAGAAGAATGGAGAAATGGACAAAAAATTGCAGAACACAGACGTTCGCTACAGATTTTGCCAATCAATTTGGGGAACAACAGTCAAATGTTAGCGCCACCAACCGTTGGCAACCCAACCAATGGTACGGTTGTAGATGCGTACACTTTAGAGTATAACACGCCAGGGCAAGCATTTGGTTTTAGTATGTTATTTAACGATCAAGATGCCAATGATGTTATTACTTACAATGCTGCTTATTCTACCTTGGAAACGATTTTTCCTAATGCACAAGTGACGTCTAGCAATCCCAATGGCAACTTAAATGAGTTGGAGTTAAGCATTAGCATTCCAAATCCAAAGCCAACACTGTTCTCTATTGTAATTGAGGAAAACAATTACTTGCAACAAAGTTTCTCTTATGAGTTAAGAGATGCCAATGCTACTCATGTTGACAATCTAGAAAATCCCTTTACTAATGTACGTATTTATCCTAATCCTGTTGACAAAACCACAACATTTGAAGTGCCTGATATGATTTACAAAACATTAGAATTGAATGTGTTTGATATGACAGGACAAGTGGTGCAAACTCAAGCGAAGGCAGGAACAAATGTGTTGGAGTTTAACCGTGGCGATCTTCCTGCTGGTGTATATAGCTTTCAACTAAAAGGAGATGGCAAGATGGTTAATACTGGATTGTTACAATTAAAATAAATAGCTTTTTAAGAATCATTACTCCGTCGAAGAATTGTATTAGTTTAGCTTCGCTGCTACTACGTGGTACTTCGTGAGCGCTTTGCTTTTAGTTAGCTTTGTTACTCCCTTCGGTCGTGAGCTCGCACAGCTCGGTTCGCTGCTACTTCGTGGTACCGTGTGAGGGCTTCGCAGTTGATTATTAGTAAGATGTATTTCTATTAGTCTTTGCACTAAAAAACTAAGCTTGCCGAGTAGGCTTGTGCTAGTAGCACAAAAGCCCAAGTTCATGACCAAAGGGAACTAGCCTTGTGCTCTCATGAGCGAACCGAGCATAGCGAGCTCACGACCGTAGGGAGTAACAAAGCGAATAATAATCAACGGGGTATTAAAGAATAAAACCTCAATAGAGTTGGATGAGTTGTTAGGAATTTTTAGGACGCATATACCCAAATCTCGTTTAATTCTTATGTAATACACCTTACCAACAGTTTTTAGTTAAGAAACCGTCTTGAATATATTCGAGATGGTTTTTTGTTGTTTATACCTAATTTAATCTCTACTCTATCGAAAATATAGCATGAAATTGGATATATCTTTGTATGTTGATATGCTGTAGGTGCGCCATCATGGTAAAAAGTGATTCAAGAAGAATCCAACGTCGTATCGTGAACTATTCTTAAGCACCTACCTATTTTATGAATTATATTAACAAGAGTTCGCCAGACGTTTTTTATTTAATTTGGTTTACAACTACCTAATAAAAAATAAAGCGAGCGACTAAATTAATCGATAAGAATGAGAATATTACTATTGATTCAACTGTTGTTTGGTACCTTACTAATAGGACAAGTGCCTCTGAGCAAGGATTATGTGAAGGAAAATTACAAAAAAGCAGTTTATCAAATCCCAATGCGAGATGGCGTTAAATTGTACACGATTGTTTATAGCCCAAAGGATAAATCTAAAAAGTATCCCTTTTTAATGCAAAGAACTTGCTATAGCATTCGTCCTTATGAAAAAGGTGTCTATCGTCGGAGTCTAGGACCATCTCCCTATTTAATGCAAGAAGGGTATATCTTCGTTTATCAAGATGTAAGAGGGCGATATATGTCGGAAGGTACCTTTGATAACATGCGTCCTCACATAACAGGAAATGATGTTAACAATAAAGAGGCAATTGATGAAAGTTCGGATACTTATGATACGATTGATTGGTTGTTAAAAAACATAAAAAATCACAATGGTAGAGTGGGACAGTGGGGAATTTCTTACCCTGGGTTTTATACGGCAGCGGCGATTCCTGAAGCTCATCCAGCACTCGTAGCTTCCTCTCCTCAGGCTCCAATTAGTGATTTCTTTTTTGATGATTTTCATCATATGGGAGCTTGTTTACAAAGTTACCTAAAGGCTTATCCTGTTTTTGGAATTCAAAAAGAAGAGCAAACGACTAAAAGTTGGTATGATACAGGATGGGAAAAGTTAAGTGCGTTGGAATTGGATGAGAACGATGCTTACAAATATCATAAAGCATTGGGACCTTTGAGCAAGGTAAGTGAAGTTTATGAAGGAAATTTCTTTTGGGAGCAAATGGTAGAACATCCTAATTATGACGACTTTTGGCAAAAACGGAGCATCTTGCCACATCTAAAAAAAGTGAACCATGCCGTTATGACAGTAGGTGGATGGTTTGATGCCGAAGATTTATATGGACCATTAAATATCTATAAAACCATAGAAAAAAATAATGCTCAAAATAAAAACACATTGGTTATGGGACCATGGTCGCATGGCGATTGGTCACGAGAAAAAGGAACTCAATCTGTTAATCACATTTATTTTGGCAAAGAAATATCTACTTTTTATCAAAAAAATATCGAATTTCCTTTCTTTGAATATTATTTGAAAGACAAGGGAGATCTAACATTGCCAGAAGCGTATTTATTTGATACAGGAAAAAAAGAATGGAAAACGTTTGCTGTTTGGCCTCCAATGGTTGAACAACCAACTCGATTGCGTTTTGCGCCCAATCAAAAATTAATCATTGACAAAGAGGTTGATTTAAAGGCAACTTTTAGTTATATTTCAGATCCTGATAATCCTGTTCCATATCGTTCGGAAGTGACGCCTGTACGCTTTACGCCTCGTCAATTTATGACAGACGACCAACGTCATGCTTCTAAACGAGCGGATGTATTGACCTTTGAAACAGAAGTATTGGTAGATGATTTTACCTTGTCGGGAGAGATTATGGCGAAACTGAATGTGGCTATTTCTACAACAGACGCAGATTTTGTTGTTAAAATTATAGATGTGTATCCTGATGATGAGCCTGCTACAGAAGCAACCCCACCTAATGTCGCCATGGGAGGCTATCAGCAATTGGTTCGCAGTGAGGTGTTTAGAGGTCGCTTTAGAAATAGTTTTTCTAAGCCAGAGCCTTTTAAACCCAATCAATTGGATTATGTAGAATTTCCATTACAGGACATTTTGCATACGTTCAAGAAAGGGCATAAAGTAATGATTCAAATCCACAGTACTTGGTTTCCTTACATTGATAGAAATCCTCAAAACTATGTAGAAAATATTTATAAAGCAAAAGAAGAGGATTTTGTTAAAAGCCAGATTACTTTATTGGGAACTAGCGAGATTGTTATTGGTGGAAAGAATAATTTTACGCCCAAATGAGATTAATATTTGTTTAACACAATTATTAAAAAAAGCCTACTTAGCTATTAGATGTTATGTAGGTTTTTTTATGAAATAACTAGTACGGAAGTTTATTGAAAAGATTTAAGAAATAATTCAGGAAGGTCAATTAGAAAGTAGATTTGAAATGGATCTTTTAAAATTAAATTTTAATTTAATTTAATTAGTTAATAAACAATGGGTAATGTGTTTTTTTTTGACTGTTTAAAATGATTGTTTTGGTTTAATCTTCTATTTAATTCTTTTCCTTAGAAGAAGACATTATTGATTATTATTAAGAACTTTAAAGTTAGCAGTTCAACATAAAATCATATTCTTCATAAAATAGTTAAAATCACTTTACGACTCTAACAATTGATAAGCGCCATACACTAAGTAGTTGAATACAAGTTTCTGTATTGGGATAAATGTTATAAACAGACTTTTTGATAATTATTTAGTTAGAGAATGGTGAACTGCACACACACATATATATATTTAGTATTAAGTAACCGTTCACTATAATTTATAGGTTAATTCCATTTTTTTGCACCACTCTTCATCAAAAAATTGCTTTAGTGTTCCAAGTGAATTGTTTGCTAATATTCCTATTCTATAGTTTGACGAACATTAAATGTGATTAAATTTTCCACCTATATATTTGCTTGTTCGATTACTGATTAATCTCATAATTAATTAATCTTATGTATTATTATCACTTATTACTGGGCATTTTGATTAGCAGTTCTTGTATTCAAGCTCAGAACTACAAACGGATGATGAATGATATGGACGTCAATTTTTATGATGTTTGTAAAGCCGCTGATCGTTATTTTGAAACCCACAGTAAAGGAAAAGGTTCTGGATGGAAAGGTTATCAACGATGGAGAGCATGGAATGAATCTCGTTATTATCCTTCAGGAGATCGGAAGAATATAGACCCCTATTTTCTAAAACATGCTTATGAAGCTTTTTTGAGGGACAACCCTCAACCTGAAAATTTATATCCAACAGGGTGGAATGATTTAGGCCCTTATGATGCCAATAATATTACCACCCATTACTCCCCAGGAATTGGACGAGTAGAGTGTTTTTATGTTAATCCTAATAATACACAGCAGATGTATTTGGGATCTAGAAGTGGTGGTTTTTGGAGAACAGGGGATGGTGGTTCTACTTGGCAGAATACAACTGATTTTTTGCTAGCTTCTGGTGTGAATACAATGGATGCTTCTCCAACTAATTCGGATTCTGTGATCATCAACATTCGAAATGCCTCCAATGGAGCTTCACATGGGATTTATCGTTCTAGTGATGCAGGAGCAACATGGACATTGACAGCTTTTAATTCAACGAACTTAAATTGGGGTGGGGTAGGAGATAATTGGCAAATATATAAAATTGTCTATCATCCAACTATTCCTAATTTGGTGTTTGTAGGAACAAATGCGGGTTTGTATCGTTCAACTGATAATTTGCAAACATGGACGAATTTGGTACCTGGTACACGAATTACAGATATTGAATTTCACCCCAATAGTGCAAATATTATTTATCTATACGATGGAAATGATTTTGGAAGTAACCTGTCTGTAATACTGCGTTCAACAGATTTTGGTTTAACATTTTCTCCCTCGGCTCCTATTGGTGGAAACAATGATGCTAAAGGAATTCTTGCGGTTACACCAGTCTGTCCCAATTGTGTTTATTTTGCCTCTAATAATGGTGTGTGGCGTTCGGATGATGCAGGGCAAAACTTTACTTTTTTGACTAACCCACCTTCAGATTGCGATGGTTTTGCGGTATCTGATGTAGACTCTTTACATTTGTGTTATGGCGATGTTGATACGTATGCGAGTTCAGATGGAGGATATAACTTTACAAAAGTAACTGAATGGACGACAGGGAATAATCCAGATACAACCTATATACATGCAGATTTGAGAACAGCAGAATGTATTAATGGTGTATTTTATGTAGGAACGGATGGCTATTTTTGCAAAAGTCCGAATAATGGACAGTCTTGGTATCGAATGAACGACGGTACTGGAATTCGTGAGTTTTACTCGGTCGGACTTAGTCAGTCCAATTCAAAAGTACAAATTGCTGGTTCACAAGATAATGGTACCAGTATACTCTCTGATTCTGGTTGGATCGAATGGTATGGAGCTGATGGTATGGAAGCTATTGTGCAGCCCTTAAATGATCAGTGGATGATTGGTAGCTGGCAATTTGGAGGACGTCGGAGAACGAATGATGGAGGAGCAAGTGGTGATAATCTTAGTGCGCCAGAAGCAGGTACTGGTGCATGGGAGGCACCTTTAATTATTGACCCTAATTCACAAATGAAGGTATACCACTTCATGGATAGTTTGTATGTTTCAGACGAATTCGGAGAAAGTTGGCGTTCTGTTGGAAATCCTAGTTTTTTGGGAAACATTCAGGTCGCTGCGATAGCCGAGAATAACTCTGATAATATTGTTGTGGTTCAGTACTCTGAAATAGAGTTATCACAAGATGGAGGGCAAACATTTACCAATATTGGCGCTGGACTACCTTTGTATTTTATTACAGACGTAGCATTTGACCCTAAGAATGATAGTACAATTGTAGTGACGTATAACCATTATCAATCAAACAACGAAAAAATCTACTTATCACATGACATGGGGCAGACATGGTCTGATATTACTTATAATTTAGGAAATATGCCTCTTCATTCTGTTGTTATTGACCATACCAATGCTTCTAATATTTATGTTGGAGCAGAAATAGGAGTATATTATAAGCCTATGAATTCAAATACATGGGTATTGTACAACCCAAGTTTGCCAAATACGACAATTGAAGACTTAGAAATTCAGTATGGTACGAATACAATACGAGCTGCAACGTGGGGGAGAGGTTTGTGGGAATACAGTTTGGTGGGGCGGAACAGTTTTCCTGCCATTTTAAAAACAACAATTACGGATCCTCCGACTTTAGAAGCTCCCAAAATGGGATCTTTGCAAGATGTTACTTCCGTAATTTCTTATAATAATAATCTGACAAGTGTATACGTCAAATGGTCGGCGAACAACCCTACTTTCGACAGTACCATATTGATGACAAATATTGTTGATAGTACTTGGAAAACGGCTACTCCATTGCCTATTTATCCTACTGGAACAAAGCTTTATTTTAAAGTGTATGCGGTGGGATCAAATGGAGATACAACGGAAACGTATAAGTTTATGTATACGGTTCGACCTTTGGAATATTGTGCAGCAAGTGGTAGTATGTTGTATGATGCAGCAGCAATTACCTTCGTAGATTTTGCGGGAATATCGCGATCTTCAGGAAAAACACAATCCTATACAAACTATACAATGACAGATTCTGCTACAGTTGTGTTATCTAACACTTACACATTGACCAACCATTTGAATACAGATGGGGATAATATCTTTGAAGCTAAGGTCTGGATTGATTGGAATCAAGATTTTGATTTTGAAGATGTGGGAGAAGAATACTACATGGGGGTAGCTGTTGATACTTTTAATGGTCCAACAGATGTATCACCTTTACCGATTACCGTTCCTGCTAATGCTGCTATTGGAAAAACTAGAATGAGAGTGGCTTGTTTAGATTTTAATCCAACGGCTTGTATGTCTGAAGAAGGAGGTGAAGTAGAAGATTATACTATTATTGTAAAGTCAGTTGGTTTAGGAGTCTCATCAACGATTACAACTCCTGTCCAGATTTTTCCAAACCCAACTAAAGGAACTTTTAGTGTAGATATGGGGGCATATTATGAGTCCATTGAAATTCAAATTATGGATGTCGCAGGCAAACTAGTTGATACGAAAACCTTCAAAAATAAGCAGACAATGAATTTAAATTTGGGGGAAGTAGCTGGTGTGTATGTGCTAAAAATACATGCTGATGAGATGGTAGGCACTTATAAAATAGTTAAAAAATAGTGAACTTTTATCTAGGGCGTTCGTAAATTAAAAAAGTAGCTAAGAGTCAATCTCTTAGCTGCTTTTTTATAAAAAGAATTACCCCAAAAAGCTCGAAAAAAGCTGTATATTGGGGTAATACCAAAATTTTTGCACTTACAATATCGAAATAAAATGTCGCAGTTAACATTATTTGCCTCAGAAATTGAAAATAGCCTAAAGTGGCAGATATTTAAATCGACAGACATAGGGCGTCTTTATCAATGTATTCCCCTTGAGGATTTAGCACAGTATTTTCCAGCTTTGCCGAAAAAAGGAAAAGATAGAATAATGAATGATCAAGGAGGGATAGCTCTTCAAATATTAAAATCATATCTAAACTTAAGCGATGCCAAATTGATAGCTCGGGTGAATACAGATTGGAGCTTACAGTTATTTTGCGGAGTCAATTTCGGTTTACATACTCGGATAAAAGACCAGGATTATGTTGGTCGATGGCGTCGTTGGTTATCTTCATACATGGATGTTCAAGGCTTACAAGAAATATTGCTAAAACATTGGAAAGAAGATTTATCAGACCAGCAATCTTGTCTAATGGATGCGACTTGTTATGAGAGCCATGTTCGTTTTCCAACCGATGCTAAATTGCTATGGGAATGCTGTGAATGGGTGTTTGAGACAATGTTTAGCATATGTAAAGATCATCGTATCAGAAAGCCTCGTTCAAAATATAAGGATAAAAAACAAGGATATAGCGCCTATTCCAGAAGGCGGAAAAAAGGCTATAAAAAGACCCAAAAGATCAAGAAACAATTGTTGTATCTATTAGAGAAAGGCTTGTGGCAACTGACTGAAATTATAGTTCAATGTAGCCCTGAAATCGCCCAGAAGGAAAAATTCCAAATGCGATTAGGTGTGATTTATAAGGTACTAGAGCAACAACAGGAGATTTATGAAAAGGGGGAAACAGCTGGAGCAGATAGAATTATCTCTTTAGCCAAACCCTACCTTCGCCCTATCGTTCGAGGAAAAGAAACCAAACGAGTAGAGTTTGGAGTAAAAGCCCATATGTTTGAAATAGGCGGGCTTTGTCTGATTGAGCATTTATCATTCAATGCGTTTAATGAATCAACAAGATTGAAGTCCACCGTTCGTCTCCACCAACAATATATTCGCAAGAAGGTAAAAATGTTAGGTGCAGATAAAATATATGCCACAAGAGAAAATCGGCGCTGGTGCAAAGCCAATGGCATTATTACTAACTTTGTTCCATTGGGACGCCCCAAGAAGCAAGAAAAAAACGCTGTCCAATCTGTCGCTCGAAAAGCATTAGATAAAGAAAGGTCTACGGTTTTGGAAGGCGCTTTTGGGAATCAAAAGATGCATTACAGTTTGGGTAGAGTTCGAGCCAAAACAGCAAAAACGGAAATACTGTGGATTGCTTTTGGCGTTTGGACTGCCGCAGCTATGAAAATCGCTCGTATAAGGGAGAATAAAGCTGCGCCGCCTCAAAATAGCACTCCAAAAGCAGCTTAATCAAGTCGCATACCCATTGCACTGTGGGATTACTATGCCTTGACTTGAATGAATTGCTCTTTTTTAGCTAAAAATATTGGAAGTATGTCATAAAAGGCGAAAGAGATTACAAAATCTAAAAAGCTCCCTCCAAATATTATTTGGAAAGAGCTTCTTCGACCTTTAGTGCAGGGAATGCCTAGCTATGGGGTTTGAATCAAGAATCCTTTGTGGAGTATTATTTACTACGCTCAAGAGGGCGTAAGTTTAGTTGCGCTACTTCATCGTTTGGCTGTTTGGTTTTTACAGAAAACTAAATGCTAGCTTTGTATTGGTTTGCTTTGTTAGGTTTTATCTGTTGATTATTAATTTTTTATGGTGTTAAGTGGTGTAATTTTTATAATCAACTGTATAGTACTCATGAAGTAAAGATTCAAACCCCATATTTCTTCTTTTTTAAGGAATGTTTATTATCGATTTTATTCCGAACTAAAAATGTTTAAATTCCTTATGAACAGTACAAAATGAATGTTTTAAATATTGTGAAAACCTCCAAAAACTAATATCTTAAAGATTGTATACACCACATAAACAGCAATCTTATGAATTATAAGTTATTATTAGGAATTATAATTGGTTACGCATGTAGCCTACAGGCTCAAAATTACAAACAATTGATGAACAATATGGATGTCAATTTTTATGATGTTTGTAAAGCGGCAGACAAGTATTATGAAACGCATAGTAAGGGGAAAGGGTCTGGATGGAAAGCCTATCAGCGCTGGAGAGCATGGAACGAAGATCGTTATTATCCTTCAGGCGATCGAAAAAATATAGATCCTTTCTTTCTGAAACATGCTTATCAAGATTTTTTAAGTAACAATCCTCAGCCCGAAAATTTATATCCAATGGGATGGAATGATTTAGGTCCCTATGATGCCAATAACATTACGACGCATTATTCACCAGGAATTGGTCGTGTAGAGTGCTTTTATGTTAATCCTAATCAGACACAACAAATGTACATGGGATCTAGAAGTGGAGGATTTTGGAG
Organism: Aureispira sp. CCB-QB1; assembly: GCF_000724545.1. GTDB lineage: Bacteria > Bacteroidota > Bacteroidia > Chitinophagales > Saprospiraceae > Aureispira. The sequence goes on from NZ_JHBV01000031.1 coordinate 163,882, forward strand.
AACAGGAGATGGCGGTGCTACTTGGCAAAATACAACTGATTTTTTAGTAGCTTCTGGGGTAAATACAATGGATGCTTCACCTACAAATGCCGATTCTATTTTAATTAATATTAGAAATGCTTCCAATGGTTCTTCGCATGGAATTTTTCAATCAGGAGATGGTGGAGCAACGTGGGCATTGACGGCTTTTAATCCCACAAATTTGAGTTGGGGAGGCTTAGGGGATAATGACCAAATTTATAAAATTGCTTATCATCCAACTGTTCCCGATTTAGTGTTTGTGGGAACTTCTAAAGGCTTGTATCGTTCAACAGATAATCTACAAACATGGACGCAATTGTTACCCAATACCGACATTACGGATATTGAATTTCATCCCAATAGTGCTAATATTATTTACTTATACGATACGTATTACTGGGGAACCAATCAATCTGTAATCCTACGATCAACAGATTTGGGATTAACGTTTACACCTTCTGCTACAATTGCAGGAAATAATGATGCTGAAGGAATTATTGCTGTGACACCAGTCTGTCCCAATTGTGTTTATTTTGCTTCTGATAATGGTGTTTGGCGTTCGGATGATGCAGGACAAAACTTTACTTTTTTAACCAATCCCCCTTCTAGCTGTGATGGCTTTGCGGTTTCAGATGTGGATTCTTTGCACTTGTACTATGGTTATTTGGATACTTATGCTAGTTCAGATGGAGGTTATAATTTTACCCAAGTAACAGATTGGGCCAATAGTGCGCCCGACACAACCTATGTACATGCAGATTTGAGGACAGCAGAATGTATCAATGGTGTTTTTTATGCAGGTACAGATGGCTATTTTTGTAAAAGCCCTGATAATGGGGCATCTTGGTATCGAATGAATGATGGGACAGGTATTCGGGAATTTTATGCCGTAGGGATTAGTCAGTCCAATTGGAAAGTTCAGATGGCAGGTTCTCAAGATAATGGTACGAGTATCTTGGCTGATACAGGTTGGATTGAGTGGAATGGAGGTGATGGCATGGAAGCAATAGTTCAACCTTTAAATGATCAATGGATGATTGGTAGTTGGCAGTTTGGAACTCGCCAACGGACACAAGACGGAGGACAATCTAGAAATGGTATAGGTTCACCAGAGGGAGGAAATGGAGACTGGCAAGCTCCTTTGATGTTTGACCCTAATTTACAAATGAAAGTCTATCATTGTATGGATAGTTTGTATGTTTCCGATGAATTTGGCGATGGATGGTATAGTGTCGGTACACCTAGTTTTAATGGAAATATCAAAATAGGTGTTGTTGCAGAGAACAATTCAAACAATATTATCTTGGTTCGAAATGATGCTATAGAGCTATCACAAGATGGAGGGCAGACTTTTTCTAGCATTGCAGCAGGCTTGCCAGGGCATTCTATTACTGATGTGGCTTTTGACCCTAAAGATGACAATACCATTGTTGTTACCTATAATCGTTATCAAGCAGATAATCAGAAAATATACCTGTCGCATGATATGGGACAAACGTGGACCAACATTACCTACAACTTAGGTAATATGCCATTGCGTACTGTTGTTATTGATCATACGGATGCTTCTAATATTTATGTTGGGGCAGAGATCGGTGTCTATTACAAACCGATGAATTCAAATACGTGGGTATTGTATAATCCTAATTTGCCTAATACAACTGTTCGAGATTTAGAAATCCAGTATGGAGCCAATACTTTGAGAGCCGCGACATGGGGCAGAGGTTTGTGGGAATATCACTTGGTGGGGCGTCACGATTTTCCAGCGATTTTAACCACAACCATTACGGATCCTCCGACTTTAGAAGCCCCAAAAATGGGATCTTTGCAAGATGTTACTTCCGTAATTTCTTATAATAATAATCTGACAAGTGTATACGTCAAATGGTCGGCGAACAACCCTACTTTCGACAGTACCATATTGATGACAAATATTGTCGATAGTACTTGGAAAACGGCTACTCCATTGCCCATTTATCCTACTGGAACAAAGCTTTATTTTAAAGTGTATGCGGTAGGATCAAATGGAGATACAACGGAAACGTATAAGTTTATGTATACGGTTCGACCTTTGGAATATTGCTATTCCGAAGGAAATATGGCCTACGGAACAGGCATTACATTGGTAGAGTTTGCAGGCATTGCGCGTACTTCTGGAAAAACACAACCTTATACAGATTATACCTTAACAGACTCAGCACGTGTTATGGTGTCCAATAGTTATAACCTGAGAAATAATTTGAATACAGATGGTAATTATGCCATTTATTCTAAAGTTTGGATTGATTGGAATCAGGATTTTGATTTTGATGATGCTGGAGAAGAGTATGATTTGGGATTTGCTCAAAATACAGGTAATGGTGCGACCATCTTATCGCCTTTAACCATTGCAGTTCCTGCTAATGCCGCTATTGGGAAAACTAGAATGCGGGTAGGTTGTTTGTATAATGCTGCTCCAACAGCTTGTATGACAGGTGGAGATGGAGAGGTTGAAGATTATACGATTATTGTAGAACCGATTGGTCTGGATGTAAAAACGACGATTGCGACACCTGTTCAAATTTATCCAAATCCAACAACAGGAATATTTAGGGTAGATCTAGGGGGGACTTATGATGCTGTTAAAATAGAAATAATGGATGTGGCAGGAAAAATAGTAACACAAGAACTATTTGAGCAAACTCAAGTAATGGATTTGAAGTTGGGAGCAGCAGCAGGAGTTTATGTCATCAAAATATATGCGGATAACACGGTGGGAACCTATAAGATTATTAAAAAATAATGCTTACCGAAGGATCAAATTTGAGTTAAAGAAAAGGATTAAAAGCATAGTATGAGAATTAGCCTATTCATTTTGACAACAACGATTATACTAGGGAGTTGTCAAAGCGCTCCAAAAGAAAGTACAGAAATGCCTGTAAAAGGGGAAAGTATATTAAAGCAACAACGATTGATACACCCCAATCTAAAGCAAGGGCGATACAATGTTGCTTTTTTAATTATGGATGGGGTTTACAATACAGAGTTGACAGCACCTTTTGACATCTTTCAACACACTATTTTTAGAGATAGTATCCAAGCAATGAATGTATTTACCGTTGCCAATAAGGCGGATTATGTTAGAACATTTGAGGGAATCCACATTGTTCCAGATTTTAATTATTTAGAGGATAGTTTGCCAACAATAGATATTTTGGTAGTGCCTAGTGCTGAACATCATTTGGATAGTGATTTAAACGATCAAAAAATGTTGGCTTTTGTGCGTGAAACGTCCAAGAAGGCTATGTATGTTATGTCTCATTGTGATGGAGCATTTGTTCTAGCCAAGAGTGGTATATTGGAGGGGCGAGCATCCACAACATTTCCAGCAGATATAGCTGCTTATCGCCAAATGTTTCCTAATTTAACCATCCACGAAGATGTTTTATTTGTGCATGATGGTAAATTTATTACCTCAGCTGGTGGAGCAAAATCTTTTGAAGCTTCTCTCTATCTTTGTGAATTGTTGTATGGAAAAAAAGTAGCCGATCAACTGGCAAAAGGATTGGTTATTGATTGGAATTTGAATGGTTTGAAATATTTGAATGTAGCCGAAGAGTAATGACCAAAAAATTAGAAATATTATACCAAGATAATTGTATGGTTGTTATCAATAAGCCAAATGGTTTGTTGGTGCATCGCAGTGCAATAGCTAATGACGCAGAAGAGTTTGCCTTGCAATTATTACGAGATCAAATTGGGCAATTTGTCTACCCAGTACATCGTTTGGATCGAAAAACTTCAGGCGTATTAATTTTTGGTTTGGATAAGGAAAGTACTCGGTTATTGCAACAAGAAATAGAACACCAGCAAACTAAAAAAGAGTATTATGCTATTGTTCGAGGCTATTTCCCTGAAGAAATGGTGGTCGATTATGCTTTGAAAAACGATAGGGGAAAAATACAGGAGGCAGTGACAGAGTTTAAATGCTTAAAAAGGACAGAACTAAATATTCCTTTTGGCAAACATTCAACTTCTCGTTATTCACTCATTGCCGCTTATCCAAAGACAGGACGAATGCATCAAATTAGAAAACATTGCAACCATTTGAGACATCCAATTGTTGGAGATAGACCGCATGGTTGCAACAAGCAGAATCGTTTGTTTAAAGAAAAATGGGACATGATAACTATGTTGCTTCATGCCAAAAAAATAGAACTTCAGCACCCTGTAACTAGACAAAAATTGACAATCCAAGCCACGTTTCCCAAAGAGTTTTTACGGATGCAAGAGGTGTTGTTATTGGAATAATTAATTGTACACTCAATACTAGTTAGTTGTACTATTGCTAATTTAAATTTATCTAATAAAAATAACTATGGCTTCTAATCAATACGCTGTAAAAGTAACAATCGGGCAAAATGGTCTTACATCAGATATCGACATTAACCAGCATCATCTTAAAGCAGATGAACCACAATCAGTTGGCGGAAATAACGAGGGACCTACTCCTTATGAGTTGTTGTTGTCTAGCCTTGGCGCTTGTACTGCTATGACGCTAAAAATGTATGCTTCTAGAAAAGAATGGGAATTAAAGGAAGTAGTGGTTGAGTTGAGTCATTCTAAGGATTATCACCAAGATTGCATAGATTGTGAGAAATCTTCTGCAAAAGTAGATATCATAGATCGACGCATTCATATAACAGGCGATTTGGATGAAAAACAAATCGAACGCTTGATGAAAATAGCAGACAAATGCCCTGTGCATAAAACATTAACAAGTGATACTATCATTAAAACAACATTAGCAAAATGAAACAATTGATCTGGATACTAGTCCTATTTTTTTTAGGAGCTTGTAACAACAACAGCCAAGAGGCGAAGTCATTGATTGGCAAATGGAAAATATATAAAACAGTACTAGATAACAAAGACATTAGCAAAAGTTCAGACCCTTCTAATGAGAATGGAATTGAATTTAAAGCAGATGGTCAATATGTTGGCTTTGGAAATCCTGGACATCAAGGCGCTGGTACATACGAATTAAAAGATAATGTGGTTATCTTTAAAAGTGAGTTAACTCCAGGAAATACAGAAGCAGAAATGACATTAGAACAAGATACTTTGCATTTAAAAATGTTAATGGATGGTTCTAAGCCACTATCAATGAGTTTGTATCGAATGGATTAAGGTTTGACTGTAAAATCGGGACAATCCAAGCGAATGTCAGTGTTTAGTAATTTTTCATTTAATAAATTGCAAAAATGATCTCCTTCATTTTTTGTATAGAATTGGCAATTGTAACACATTCGTTGCACTTCCAAAATACCTGTTTTATTCAAACGGAGAATCAAGGTACTAAGGGTATTGAATAAGTGCTCTTGCTCTTGTTCTGGTAAGGCTCCTATTAGTTTATAAATAGGCGTCGTAAAATGCTTTGCTTCAGCAATAATTGCTTGACCTGCTGGAGTAATAACGATAGAATAGGCTCTCTTATCTATCGCAGAAGGATGTTTGTCAATGAGCTCTTTTTTCTTTAATACTTTTACGGCATCGCTAATGGTAGGTTTGGAAACATTAAATTCTTTGGCAAGGTAACTGACATTACACAAATCTTCAGCATGATACTCTACAAACATTAAAATTTGAATTTGAATGGGGCTAAGACCAATGACCTTAGAATGTTGCCATAGCAATAGCCTGAATACTTCAGAAACACGTTCTAGCCCAGCTACAATTTTACTTGTAAAGTCATTGTTTTGAGTCGATAAATCAAATGCACTATTTTTCATAAAATTAAAGATTGCCTGTAAGATATTTTCTTACAGGCTAAGTTAGTAATCCTAATTATATAAGTCAAAATTAGGTGCAATTTTCTAACTCAATAATTGTATATCCTTTGGTTTGTATGCCTTGTACAATTTCTTGAGTAGCTTCTTCTATATGACAAAAGTTACACCTTTTACTGCTTAAATCTACTGTCTCAAATGTTTTTTGTTTTAAATAATCTTTCCCAAATGTTAGGATTTGTTCTTGGTCTGTCAAATCGTTCGGAACCAAAATATCAAAATGCATTACTTTTCCATCTAAACGCTTGACATAGGTATCCCATACGGCAACTTTCATAAATTGTTAGTTTAAAATGATTAATTTTGAATCTTTTAGATCTCCAGTTGCGTTGTCTATAATTTGGAGTGTATAGGTACCACTAGCTCCTATAGACGATACTGGTATTGTAGTATTCGTTTGTTGGATGGTTGTTTGATAGGCTAGCATGCCTGATATGGTAAATATTTGAACGGAGTATGCACCTAAATTAATTGTATGGTCTAATTCTAAATTTACAACCGTTGATGCTGGGTTAGGGTAAACCTTGATCGTAGAAGGATTGATTAAACCCAAGCCCGTTTGTTGAGAAATATTCATAGTAAGGGTATCACAGCTATGTGTCCCAACCGAGTAAGGTAGTCCTAAATTGCCCGATGCAATATCCAAAACTTCGTATACACCAAGCATCGGGCGAGTGCTGTCTGATGTATTAACTTGCATATATGCGGAGACTCCATCGTAATTAAATTGATCTTGGTAGTTTACTCTGTACAAAGGAACTGTACAAGTAATCGTACGCCCTGATTGAACAACAGGGAAGCCTGGACTATCCATATACATCGGCATTCCTGGATTGGTTGGAGGCAGAGTACTCGATAGAGAAGTTGCTTTGACCGCCAAACCACCTGCAACGCTTGTGTCATTGACTAATAATACCCAATGAGGGTGCCAAACTATTCCGTCATTCGAATAATTGGCATCATTGTTTTCATCCCAAAGCGGCGTATCGTCAAAATCAGGATGAGAGGTTAATGCTAGAGCAACAATTCCGGTAGTTGTATCAAATCCTACATCATAAGCATTCAACGTGGTAGGGAAAACGTAACCAAGTACTGGTGCACCATCCAAAGCTCCTATGGCTGTGGGAACAGAATCGCCAGCAATTCCATGCACTTCTATTGAAAAAACGAGTTGTTGTAATGCCGCATTTTTTGTGACAGACACATTGCTAATTTCAAAATCTTGTGCAGAAAGTGTTGTTAAGGATAGTAATAATAATCCAAAAATAGTTTGTAGTTGTTTCATTGTTTCTAAAAATAAAAGCATAGCTAAGATATAATTAGTAGTCCTAACTATATGGATGAAGAAATTATTTTAGATCTTTTAGTGAAGCTCCAAAATTAATGTGCAGAACATTGCCATTAGGGGTAACAAGTGCAGGGACAGATTGTACGCCATATTTCTCGGCTTCCGTTATTTGAGAAGGGCTTTCGCCTAAGTGGATAACTTCTACATTGGAAGGGGCAATTAAGTTTAAAATTTCTTGCTCTGCTGAAACACATACAGGGCATCCTGCGTGATAAAAAATAGACTTGTTCATAATTGTTTAGTTTAAGTGAAGCAATATTGCTTGGCACAAATATAGTTAGGATTCCTAATTAAAAAAATTATTTTGAAATTTTTATTATTAACCAAGCCAATTATTTTTTTAAATAAGATTGAGATTGGGTGGTTTAAGGCAGCTGAAAGAAGGCTTAAACGTTATAAAAATAGGTAGTTATAGATAGCTTAGACCAACCGTTTAACTGTTGGTTGAATTTAAAAGAATGTCGCAAATTGTTGTCCCAATTGTTTTAAATAAGGGAGCCCTTCCACCGATTCTAACATGAAAGAAGGCAAACTATCTAATCCTAGACAGCCTGCTAAAATTCCTGTTGTAATAGAAGCAACAGAGTCTACATCTCCACCTAGGCAAACTGATTTTTGAAGAGCATCAAAAGGGCTTTGTGCATATTTAAGCAAATACAAAACACAACCAGTTGTATACATTGAATCCGAAGGAACGCCCTTGATACCTGCTAAAAAATAGGGCGCTTGAATGGGTTGCGAACCACATAATATTTCAAAGTGTTCGGAAGTGAGCAAGTCATAATCAGGCAGCTGATTTACCTGTCTCAAATAGCGAGAATAGCCTTGATTAAAAGCAATCGTTTGCAAGCAATAAGGAATGATATTGAAAGCATTTCCTTTTTTTCTTAATAGGTATTCTGCTGCTCTAGCAATAGCTTGGCTAGCTAAAATTGCTTGAATATTAGGATGAGTTGCCTTGGCGTTAATGGCGGCATAAGCATTGATCAAAGTAGAGGAAACTAAACCTAGAGGAACTGCTCTCATCGCAGGGGCATTGCCAGGATTGGGGCGATTTTTTTGAAAGGCGCGAATTTCTTCTATTGTTTTTTCTCCTGAGTAGTACCAACTCATAGAACCATGACCATTTCTCCCAAAACCTTTTTCGGTGATCCCTTTTTTATATTCTTCTTCCCATTTTTGAAGTAATAATTGTTCTGAAAAATTTTCTGATGAAACCAGTGCCTTAAATACGCCAATTGTCATTTCCGTGTCGTCGGTATAATCCCAAGCAGTATAGTTTTTTGTAAATGCTGTTATTTGCTCTGGGGGGACAGGTATGGATGCCCTTGCATTGACAAAAGAAGAAAAATCTACGGTAGCTCTAATCCAGTCTCTATCTTGAAATTCTACTCCAGCACCAAAAGCATCTCCAATAGCCGTTCCTATAAGTAAATGTTGAAGATTCATGATATGTATGGTTCATCAATAAGCAATTAAGTGGTTGGTTGTTCTATTTGACTTAATCGAAAACTTTCAGCCAAAACAGTTGAAATAATAATTACTCCACCGATAATGGTTCTCAATTCGGGAACTTCTCCCAAAATAAGGAGCCCTATTAATATACCATAAATAGGTTGAGTGCAGCTAATAATACTAGCGGTAGTCGTAGAGAAATTTTTTAAACTATACAAAAATAACGTATGCCCAATAGAAGTTGTTAATAAAGCCAATAAAATAGTGGCTGGTAAATACTTCACCAAATTAGAATTGTCTAATATTCCCACAAACGGAGCCCACAATATAGCAATCGTTAATAATTGGTAAACCATTAATACAGAACCATTGTAGGTATCAACCTTAGATTTCATCATAAGATTGCGAAAGGCATAACAGACAGCTGATAAGACTCCAAATCCAACGGCTTTAAATTGACTGTTCTCCAAACTGAAATCAGGCACCAAAAAATAAATGCCAATCAATACCAATAAACAGAGTACAAGGTGGAAGGCAAGAATTTTTGTTTTTAAGAATATGGGCTCTAAAATGGCCGTAATTGCTGGAAAAGTAAATAGCGAAAGCATTCCTATTGCTACGTTTGACAACTGCAAGGCATAGAAATAGGTCGTCCAATGCAAACCTAACAGAATGCCACTGATAAAAACTGTTTTTCTATCCTTGGGCTGAATGGTCAGGGAAGCTTTTTTCCATTGGCAGAAAATAAACAGCACAATGCAGGCGAGGAGTGCTCGAAGCTCTATGACAATCGGACTAGGCATATTGATATACCTTCCTAATACCCCTGATGTACTGATAAAAAGCATGGCTAAGTTAAGCTCTAATAAGTTTCTAAGGAGGTTGCCTTTGTTCATAACAATATTTTAGTAGTCTACTCTATTTAGTAGCTCGTTGGTTAGCTTTGCTGCTACTGCGTGGTTTCAACGAACTATTGTCTATTGTCAACAAGGTATTAAAATTCTACTAATTAGATGACTTATGCAGAATTGAATAAATCCTGTTGTAATGAAAGCGTCTATTTACTTATCATCAAAAATGATCGAGATAGGACATTATCCTCTGCTTTTCTCTTCCATTAGAAAAAAATAGCCCTCTTTTATTGGCATGAGATTCTTCATTGAATTCCATCTTATTTTGTAGAATGTAGTTGATAAGTATTTGTTTAAGAAAGGGAAAGCTTGACAATAGAGCAAACAATGGAGCGTTTTTTATGTTATAAATGGTAATGATTATCCCCAAAGGATAGTTGGAACAGTAGAGTAGGTATCTGTACTTACTTCTTATCAATCCTCTATTTTGTATGTTCTGTATATGTTTGATGGTGTGATAATCATTACATTATTAACCTATATAAATACAAGAAAATGAAAAAGAGTATCGCAGGAATATTGACAGGAGTAGGAGCAATAGGATTAATTATTGGTGTTGTTATGCTTTTTATTGGAGAGTTTACAGAACCAAGTGCATGGATTGGTCTGATATTAGGGATTATCTTTTTCTCTTCGGGAATTGGTTTGCTCAAAACTACTCGAAGTACTAGTGCATAAGATAAGTAAAAAAGAGTGTTTAATTTGTCATGAATTTTCCAGCCAAAATTTGAACTAAAAATAGAGCGTATGCCCAATTTTTAGGCATAGGCTCTAGGAGGATTACGCTTCTAGCTGTTCTAAGGTTTGAGCCAAAAATTTTTTAGGTAACTCATGCTCAGGATTGATGAGGATAGCTTGTTCAAAATAATCTTTTGCTTGTGCATAATCTGAGGATTTGAAATAGCATTCTCCAATAGAAAAAATAGCCAAAAAACTATTGGGATTGACAACCAAAGAATGCTTAAAGTCTTCAATGGCTTCCTTCCAACGACCTAAATCCATTTTGCAAAAGGCTCTATTGTCAATTGCTTCAAAAAAATGCGGAATTAATTCGATGGCTTTAGAATATTTGCCAATCGCTTCTTCATGTTTTTTTTGATTACTCAATTGATAGGCTTCTTTATAATACTTACTAGCGTATTGAACAACCTCATCGACATTACCAGTTTGCTTAATATATTCTAAATAACCAATCAAGTCTTCATCTTCTATAGACGTAGAATAGAGTAACGTCGGATTTTCAAAACCGTTTTTGTCAATAGGAGCGTGGTAGGCAATGACGCTCAAATTATCTAGTTCTTCTACTGCTGGTAAACTAGCGACTGGAGCATAAATTTTGACATGGTAGGTATTAAATTCAGCATCAAATTTTATCAATTTAAATAAATTGAATTTATCTTCCTGTTGCGTGTAAAAAATATCTCCAAGGGTAAATGTGTTATCGGGGGGATTCATTGTAATGTCGTTTTAGATTAAAATAATAAGCAAGATAGTTTGTTTGAAAATAGTTTTAACAACCATTATTGAAACCATTTACTTTTACGGTATGTAATAAAAAATTCAAGTATCAAAAGCCCTAAAGCAATCGCTACGAAAATCTGAAAATAAGATTCATAAACATCAAATTCTTGTTGCTCAAATTCTGTTTTTTCTAGTTTTGCCATTTTGTTGACTAATTTGGCAATAATTAAATCTGGGTTAGAATTGGCTTTGTAAAAATTTCCACCACCACTTAGGGCAATTTTTTTGATCAAATCTGTGTTCATTTTACTTTGAACAATTTGCCCGTCTTTGTCCAATTGAAACTGTGCATAGCCTGCATCTTTAATCGGAATTGGTGCACCAGATTCAGTGCCAACACCAACAACAAAAGTAGTGACCCCATTCGTTTTGGCTTCTTTGGCAGTTTCTACGGCATTTAACTCATGGTTTTCACCATCTGTAATGACAATCAAGGCACGTTGTTTTTTTTGTTCTTCTTTACGTCCCAATTCTACCACCATATCAATAGCAGACTCAATAGCCGTACCTTGTGTGATATCTAACTTAGGACTAGCGGTTTGTACAAAAAGTTGTGCGGCGGCGTAATCCGTTGTTAGAGGCATTTGTAAGTAAGGGTGTCCTGCAAATAGAATCAATCCAACTCGATCTCCTCGTACTGCTTTGACCAATTTTTGGGCAAATTGACGAGCACGTTCCATCCGATTTGGTTTGACATCTTCTGCCCACATACTTCTAGAAATATCCATTGCAATAAATATATCGACTCCTTCTCTTTTGACGGATTGGGTTTTATTACCCATTCTTGGATTGGCCATTGCTACCACCAAAAATGCCATAGCAAGCATAAGGATACCAAATTTTAGAGGTCCCTTGATACGAGAAATATTAGGAGCAAGTCGTTCCAATCCTATCAGTGCCCCGAAGTGTTCTCTAAGTTGATTGTTGTGTAGCGTAATGCCTACAAACAATGCAATGAGTACAGGAATACAGAGTAGTAAATAAAAATAATTGGGTTGCTCAAAATGTAACATAGGTACTGTTTTAGCGAACGATAGTTTTAAACAAAGTATTAGCTAGTAGAACTTGAATTAACACGCAGCAAATGGCTAGCAATACAAATAAATGATATTTTTCTTGATAGTTTCTTATTGTTGTCGTTTCTATTTTAGTGCGCTCTAACAAATCAATTTTACTATAAATAGCTTTCAATTGTTCCATATCTTGTGCTCTAAAGTATTCTCCTCCTGTTTCTTTGGCAATTCGTTGCAAGAGCTTTTCATCAATTTGTACTTGCTGCCAACCATAAATAAAACGCCCATTAGGATGTTGTCCAACAGGAACTTGAGCTTGTCCTTTGGTGCCGACTCCAATGGTATATACTTTTATGCCTAATTTTTTGGCAGCATCAGCAGCCTGCATAGGAGAAGCATATCCCGCATTATTTTCTCCATCTGTCAAGAGAATAATTATCTTTGATTTAGCGTCACTATCCTTTAATCGTTTGCTAGCGTTAGCCAATCCCATTCCGATAGCCGTCCCATTTTCAATCAAACCACACTCTAATGTCGATAAGAACGATTGTAAAATATTATGATCTGTTGTTAAGGGACATTGAGTAAAACTCTCTCCTGCAAAAACAACCAAACCAATACGATCGTGCTTGCGCTGTTCCACAAAATCTGCGGCTACTTTTTTAGAAGCCTCTAAACGATCAGGTTCAAAGTCCTTTGCTAGCATCGAAACGGAAACATCTAAAGCCAACATAATATCAATACCTTCTGCATTGACATTCTCTTTTTTTAACACGACTTGCGGACGAGCTAAGGCAATGATCAAGGCTGTAATAGCCAATAATTGCAGTCCTTGAAGAACTGGGCGAGCCTTTACTTTCCAGTTTTGTGCAGCAGCAATACCTTGGGTTGATGACAGCCGTACATCGGCAACATACTCATCTTGCTTTTTATAATACCACCAAGCCATCAATGGGACTAAGATCAATAGACCTAACAAATAGGGATTGGCAAATTCTATTCCTCCAAATGACATATAATTAATTCGTTTGTGTTTCTACAGGTTGTTCTGCTTCTTCTGCTAATTTTATTTGTACAGATTCAATTAGTTCAAAACCAAAGCTCAAGGCTTTTTGGTTGGCAATATCTAAGGGCGAGGCTTTGGCAAATTTAATTAAATTTGCGTGTCTTAAAACGGTTTCAAATTCCTCGTAAAGAGAATCCTTGAGTAAGCGGTGTTGCTTTATTTTAGGCAAAAACTCACTCACAGGGCGCTCTAATGCCTTAATGTCAAAGCGATTATTGCAATAATTTCTCAATATAAAAGAAATGCGAGTATGAAATTCTTGGTACCGTTTTTGGGCAATCAAGTCGCTTTGTTGCAAGGATTCTAATTGTTGTAGAGCAATTTCTTCTGGCGTTTTTGGAACAATGGCTCTTGCCCTATTTTTGTATTGAACAAAGGCATAAAAAGCTAAAAATGCTAGCAGTAAAATGCACAAGGCAATAACAACAGGGTGCTTAAAAAAGGCATATAGCTGATCCAAAAAATTGGGAGATTCTGCCAGTATTGTTTTTATATCTGCGACGTAAGTACTATCGCCCGTTACTTGTGGTGCAATAACATTCAGCATTAAGCTAGAAGATTCGAACTCTACTAAGGTACCATTTTTTTTGTAGGCAAACTTAAGAGCGGGTATTTGGTACGAGCCCGGTTCCCATGCTGTTAGAGTGAATTTTTGTTTGTAGGTATAGTTCGGATTTCCTTTGATAAGTTCTTGCTCTTGTTGGCTAATAATTTCTAACTTTTCTTTTTCTAGGATTTCATCGATTAGTGGAAATGTAGGATTATAACCCGCAGGAATATTAACAATCAATTCCATCGAAATTTGATCTCCAATCAAAAAAGATGTACTATCCATAAATATATTTGCCTGTCCCTTATCTTGGGCAACAAGTCCCAAAGAACAGCTAAATAAGAATAACAGTAAAAAGAAATAATGTTTTAACATCTTTAATTGCGTCGTTCTTTAAAGAATTTGATTAAAATACTCAAATAAGGCGCATTGGTAGCAACACTCATAACATCAGCATTGTTGCGCAAAAAAGTTTTTTTGAAATAAGTTAAGTTGTTATCATACCACTGATTGTATTGTTTCCTAACCTTTTTGGAGGAAGTATCAATCCAGTTGGTTTGTCCTGTCTCAGCATCTACTGTTGGTAATAAACCTACATTGGGCATACGAACCTCCAAAGGATCGTACAGATGAATGCCAATGGTATCGTGCCGATTAGCAGCCAATTTGATGGCATTATCATATTCTTGACACATAAAATCAGATAGGACAAAAGCCGTGCAGCGTTTGGTGATAATATTGGTTAAATATTTTAAAGGTTCGTTAAGGTTCGTCTTGGCTTGACTAGGCTTGGCATAAATCATATCTCTGAGAATACGCATGATATGCGGTTTTCCCTTTTTGGGAGGAATAAACTTCTCTACTTTATCAGAAAAGAAAATAGCCCCCACCTTGTCGTTGTTGGCACTTGCCGAGAATGCTAGAGTAGCTGCAATTTCTGTGGCAATTTCCATTTTACTCTGTTGTGTAGTTCCAAAAAATGAAGACCCACTAATATCAATTAAGAGCATAAAAGTCAGTTCTCGTTCTTCTTCAAACACTTTAACATAGGGTTCGTTGGTTCGAGCAGTAACATTCCAGTCAATATTGCGAACATCATCCCCGTATTGATATTGACGAACTTCGCTAAAAGACATACCTCGTCCCTTGAATCTTGTTTTGTAAGTACCCGAAAATACTTGGTTTGACAAGCCCCTTGTTTTGAGTTCTATTTTGCGAACTTTTTTTAATAATTCTGTTATCGTCATAATCTATTTACCATTAGTCTGCCTAAAACGGACTATTTAATTCACAATACATATTTAAAATATAAAGAATAGAGCTACTATATTAATACTACCAATAATCAAAAAAGTTTGCAAAGAAGGATTGGCAATACTCTGCATACGAGCATCTAACAATTCAAAGACATAATTAATGATATTGCTTTTTGCTGTTTCTTTGGAACTATTACCATCGTCATTTTTATAACGTTCTGTTGCTAGCTGAATCACATCGCTAATAACTGTAAAAATAGCCAAACGATTTTTAATAAACGCTGGGATTTTATCTAAAAAAGAACCTGCTTCTTTCTGCACTTCTTCTTGTATATTGTTGTTGGTTGTAGGTACCGTATCGTCTTTAAGAATTTTGTTAAGAACCCTTCCAATTAAATTCCCCAAAACAGGGCGAATCAGTTCTTGATAAACCTGAAAAACAACTACTTGTTGACCATAAGAATAAGCTGCATAACAATAACCTAAGGGAAATAATACAGCTAAAAATAGTAGGCTAATTAAAATAGTGGTAAAAGGTGCCACTGAAATGTTTCCAACCAAAAATACTACGGCTAAAACCCAATTTAGAAGCACTCCAGAACCAATTAGTAAAAGGACTGGTAAATGGGATAGTGCAGCCTTTAAAATAAGGAATGGATTTTTTTCTGCGGCTTCTAGTTTCTCCACTGCAATATTAACCTGTTCTATTTCGTCGGTCATAATATTTTAGTTTTTTGATTCAATAGCTATTTGGAAACTTTATCGAATTTATAATTAATGAGTTATAGTTTTGCCTTAGGTGAAAAACTAAGCTTGCCGAGTTTGTTTGTGTTAGTAGCACAAAAGCCAGAGCCATGAACTTAGTTGAGGATACCACGTAGTAGCAGTGTAGCTAACTAATTACTATTGATTAAAATAGAAAGTAAAAACAAACTAAATTGGCTGCCCCTACGATAAAAAACGGAATTAACGAAGGTTCCATCAATTCAGACACTTGCAAATCTAACGATTCAAAAAAGCTAGTCATCGCTTTTTGTTTAATAACAGCTTTATCTGCTCCTGTTTGGCGTTGTGCTTTGACAATTTTTATAATATCTCCACTCGTGAAGAAAATCTGAAAATAAGCACGAATAAAGTCGGGTAGCTTTTCCAAAAAATGTTTTTTGCGTTCTTCTACTTCTTGAATAATGTTATTTTCATTGATACTGCCAGCCTCCTCAGGGTTATCTACTAGAAACTTATCCAAGGTTTTGCCAAAAACCTTGGCAGCAACTGGACGAATCCCTTCTTTATAAGCTTCCCAAAAAAGAACACTACGACCATAAGAGTAAGCAAAATAAACATAAATGATAGGAAAAATAGCAATCATTAAAATCAGACCTAAAATATACCAAAGCCAAGAGGTGCTGCTGAAGTAGCCAAATAAGAATATAAGCGCAGAAATCCAGTTGATTAGAAAACCTGCACCAATCATAAGAACAACAAAAAAAGAAGAAAGTGCCTTCTTGATTAATTGTATAGGGCTACTAAACTTATCTAATTGCTCAATTTCCTCAATTGATATCTCTTGCTGCTTTGAATTGGACATTTATTTTACATTTTTATACATTTCAATGACATCGTGATATTGACCATCAGCCATTTTGATTTCTGCGACTCGTCTTCCTTCTTCTTCAAAGCCCATTTTTTCATATAAATGAATGGCTCTCAAATTGGTTGCAAAGACTCCTAATTTTACCTTTTCGATAACAGGATTGGCACTTGCCCATTTTAAAAGAACTTGAATCAAACAGGCTCCAATACCTTGGTCTCGGTATTCAGCTAAAACCCCCATTCCAAACTCTCCTGTATGCTCGATGCGTTTTCTGTATCCATTCCAAAAATCAATGGTTCCCACTAATTGACGATCTATTTCGGCAACAAAAATACACTTGCCAATCGCTTCCGAAAAGTGCTGAATGCGTTTTAATTGCGCTTGCAAAGTCCCCGATGCTTCAAACTCTTCTAGCGAAGTCAATACTTGATCCGAGCTACCAAAAATTCGAGCTACCAAATCATTTAGCGGGAGCGCATCTTGTAATGTCGCTTCTCGAACCAAAAGAGAGGTACCATTTTTTAGGATAAAAAGCTCACGCATAATTACAGATTAAGGAATTTGAACCGTATTTAATATTTTTTCTATAATTTGTTCTGTGGTTATACTTTCAGCCTGTGCTTCATAAGTTAAGCCAATTCTATGACGCAATACATCTTGAGCAATCGCACGAATATCCTCTGGAATGACAAAAGCTCTTTTGCGCATATAAGCATGTGCTTTGGCTGCTAAAGCCATGTTAATACTAGCACGAGGAGAGCCCCCAAAAGAAATTAGAGGAGCAATTTCACTCAAACCATGTTCGCTAGGTTCGCGAGTAGCAAAAACGATATCTAGAATATATTGCTCAATACTTTCAGCCATATGGACTTTGCGGACGGTTTCCCTTGCCAATAAGATATCTTGAATAGTTGCCACAGGATTAATTTTCTCAAAACTACCTGCCATATTCATTCGCATGATTGCACGTTCGTCCTCCTTATTAGGATAAGTAATTGATGCTTTTAGCATAAAACGGTCTGTTTGTGCCTCTGGCAAAGGATAGGTTCCTTCTTGTTCAATTGGATTTTGAGTTGCCAAGACCAAAAAAGGTTCTTGTAGTTTGTAGGAAATTTCTCCGATGGTTACTTGGCGTTCCTGCATGGCTTCCAATAGAGCTGATTGGACTTTGGCAGGAGCTCGGTTGATCTCGTCTGCCAAAATAAAGTTGGCAAAAATAGGTCCTTTGCGTACTGTAAAATCATTTTCAGCTTGATTGTAAATCATCGTACCGATGATATCGGCAGGCAATAAGTCAGGTGTAAATTGTATGCGTTGAAAATCGGCACTAATAGCTTTCGACAAAGTATTAATAGCTAAGGTTTTTGCTAATCCAGGCAAACCTTCTAAAAGAATATGTCCTTGAGCTAACAATCCAATCATTAGACGTTCCAACATATATTGTTGACCAATGATGACTTTATTGGTTTCAACAAGTAAGCGTTCTATGACTTGACTTTCTAGAGCGATTTGTTCTTGAAGTAATTGTATATCTGCTGAAGTTTGCATGTTCTTTAGTTCTATTTACGTTTTAAACAGTTGTTTGGTTTGACAAAATCAAGCCTATGACAAGACTTAAGTCAAATGGATTATAATTTTGATGTGAATGTAAGCTATTGTTACGAAAGGTCTTAGCATTTAACATTCATTAACTGCGAATGTACGGATTTTATGAAAAAATAAAGACGTATTTTTCCTAAAAAGATTGTAAGTGCTAGCTTTAAGTTGGTTTAATTTTTGCTGATTATTACACACCCCACTTTCCGTTAAAAAAGCAAATCTGTCCATCCAACTTTCTATTCTACCAAATTAAGACTACTTTTAATTTATCATTTTGTTCTTTGAATGGTCAAAGAGCACATTATTTTTATCAGAAAACTAGAGTTATGAGAAATTGCATCTTGTTATTAATCGTACTAATGTTGGGGAGTAGTGTTAATGCTCAACGAGACGATATTGTACTAACAAAAGAAAAAAAAGAATTTGCCTTTAAATCTATTCAAGACCTGAAGGAAGGAGCTCTGGTTGTTCGTTTAAAAACCAATCAACGAAAAATTGAAATCTTGGAGCGGAATCTTCGGAATCCTAACTTGACAAAAGCACAACGTAGACGACAGGAGGCTATACTAGAAGGTACTTTGAAAGTGCGAGATGATTTTAACAAGGCAATTGGGAACATGTTTAGAGACTCCTTTTCGTTTTGTCCTGTTTATCTTATGTACGATACTTGTAGCAAAGCTTTAAACCAAGGAGTTCGAGAAGGTCTGTTTTTGGGGGAGGATGGAAAGATAGATCCATCAATAAAAATTCAGGCACCACATGTATTTATTGTAAATTATAAGAAGAGTGGCGCTGATTTTCCTTTTGATGTACTTCGAGTACGAAGATTAGAAGAAAAACTAGAAGAACCTTTTCCTTACTATGTAGCTTTGCGTGAATCTTGGATTAATCAGGTTAATAGCCCTAGAGCAGCTAGAGCAGTAGAACAGCTGAATCGTAAGTTTTATAGTTTTTATAGTCGCGCCTTGGAGTATGAGAAAAAAATGGCAGAACGCGCCGCTAGAAATGCAGCCAATAAAGCTGCTGAGTCTGCTGCTAAATCAGAAGGATAAACACGATTTCGAATAGTGTAAAAGGTATAAAAAAGTCATCCTAAAATTTGGGGGATGACTTTTTGGTTTTTAGATTTATTGCCCTTGTTTAGGAATCCCATAGGTTTCGATGTTAATGAATAACTTTATGGCTATTTTTTAGCATTCCTTTATAGACTTTTTAGCCTGTATGCTTAATAAAAAATAGTTGCTTGTATGAGGAAGTTCTAATAGTTGTTTGTGGGATTAATCCAAAAAATTAATATCATTACTGAAATACCTTCAGCATTAATCTTTGAATCATAGTATAGACAAGTAAAATGATACCAAATCAACACAAAAAGATAAGTATTTTAGGGAGCGGATGGCTAGGAAAACCTTTGTCAGATGAATTGGAGCAATTAGGCTACGTTGTCAATTGTTCTACTGCCTCGGATGAAAATTATCAACGTTTGAAAAAGTTAGGCAAAAACATTTTTCAGATTAAGGTTCGAAGTGGAAAAGTAGAGGGGATGGTCGAAAAGTTTTTAGAGGCAGATATTTTGATTGTTAATATTACTCCAAATCGAGATGAATTAGATCAAGAGCAATTTGCAAGTTTACGCCCTTTGATAGAGCAATCTGACATTCAAAAAGTTTTGCTGATTAGTTCTACTTCCGTTTATCCAAATATTAATAGAAGGGTGTCAGAAGATGAAAAAAGTGAAAATAAAACACATTATTTATATCGTAGTGAACAGTTCTTGAAGGAGAGCCAATATTTTGAAACGACCGTTGTTCGAATGGCAGGATTGATAGGAGGTGAGCGGCATCCTGGTCGTTTTTTTGCCAAAAAAGGGCATATTAAAAATGCAAGTACTCCAATCAACTTAATTCATCGAATAGATTGTATTAAGATAATAAGTGAATTGATTGAGCAAGATGTATGGGGAGATGTGTTTAATGCTTGTTCAGACGAGCACCCTTTAAAGAAAGACTTTTATCCATTGGCTGCAAAGTCTATCGGTTTAGCCCCTCCAACAGTAGAGGCAGAAAAAGGAGATTTTAAAATTATTGACAATCAAAAGCTCAAAGAACGTTTGAACATAACCCTTGAATATCCTGATGTAATGCTTTTATTAAAAGATGGAGCATGGATTTAAGTTCAATAGGTAGCAATGAGGATTATTTTCGTTCGTAATTATCAGGAACTCGAAAACCAACTTTCTGAACTTCATTGATTGTCATTTTAGAAAAACTCATATCTAATTTGATGATGCCTGTTTCATCGCTGTCAATTTCAACATTCTTTTTACTAGGAATTTGTTCCTGTTCCAGTATTTCATAATCGCTGTAGTCGATACTAAGAGCATTTTTATCCAAAGAGCCTCGAACGGATTGGATTAGAAAAGAACCTGGGGTCATAAAAATTTTTAGCACCTTTTTTTGAGAAGAAGGTGTTTGTAAAACGTTTTTTTGGTCTCGAATAACAGAAATTAAGGACTGGGTCTCCCAAAGAATAGGGTTGCCAATAAGCAGGTCTTGTAATTGCGAAAAGCTAACCTCTAAGCCGTACTCATCTTTTAAAAACGAGAATGGGCGTCGAATGTATTGCCCATTTTGGCGATCCAAAATCTCAATTACTTCAGGAGTGATTTTGACTCTGGCACCTTCAATATTCATTTTCCTAATTTTTATCCAAATTAGACTATCTTTTTGCATTCGGATGCTTGCGGCAAAAGTTGCTTTTTCTTGATCGCTATCGACTTTTATTTTGGCATTCGTGCCAAACCATGTATAGTCAATATGATTTTTCTCTAGCTGACGCAATAAGAACTTAGCCGAGTGATTTTTGGCAGTTTTGGAGGTAAACTGTGTATTACGGCAACTCATCAATAGAGTGCTAAACAATAGAAAACATAAAAAATAGCCAGTTTTACTCATAGAGTTGCTTGGTTGATATTTTGCGTTGTAAGAGAGAAGAAGTAGACCCTTTGTCTAAGGCTTTTTGCCAATAATTAACCGCTTCATTTTCTTTGCCTAATTTAAATAGAACATCACCATAACGCTCTAGTGTTTCAGGTTGTTCATTGCCCCCAAAACTTAGTGCTTTACTAAGGGTTTGTTCAGCAATGGAATACTGGTTTTGCTTGTAAGCAATAAAGCCGCTTGTCGTTGTATATTTTGCATTTTTAGGAGCTTTTTCCAAAATACCCTCTACCAACTCTTGGGCTTTGTTAAGCATTGTTCCTCTTTTTGCCAAGCTATAAGCATAATTATGAATAATTTCAGGATCATTGGGAAACATGAGAATGGCTTCATTATAAGCTTGATCTGCCTTTTCCAAATTTTCCAAACCTTCATAACTTTTGGCTACATAGCACAATGCTTTCCCTTGAAGGTGCATGTCTGTTACCGCAATTTCGGGGACTTGTCCTAATTCCTTAATTGCTTTTTGATACGCTCCAGTTTGGTAATAAGCGATGCCAGAATAGTAATAACTAGCCGCTTGACTAGGATAGAGTTCTATAAATTGAGCACTACGTTTTTGCAACTCTTTTTGTTGGTTTGTAATTAATAAACACTCTAGTAAATTTTTCCAAAGGTTAAGATCGTTTCTGATAAACCGAATGGCTATTTTGTAATTAGAAACAGCTTGATTGTATTTTTGCTGTTGATACAATAAATCTCCTAGGATTAAATTAGCATCAGGAGAACCTGGATCTGTTTCTAATAATTTCTTACCGACCAAAACTACCTGATCCAAATAAGAAGAAGACATAGTACCTGTTTCCAATTGTTTGGACAAGGATTTTAAGGTTTCTAATTTCGTGGTCAGATTTTGATGGGGATTTTCAAATGTATTGACCAAGGCATTTAAGTAACGACTGGTATCTCCATTTTGCAAAAAGAATTCAACCATTGCCATATTGGCTGTCGGATTATTAGGGTCAATATCTAGTGCTTTTTTGTACAAACTTTTTGCTTTTTCTAAGTCTTTTGTTGAGGCATAAAAGTTAGCCAATCGAATGATGTATTCAGCTTCTTTGGGATAGGCTTGTATTAAAAGCTCAATTTCTTGACTCGCTTTTTTTTGTTTACCAGATTTCATATACAACTTGTACTTACGCATAGAGATGGTTTCTTTTATACCAACTCGTTTTTCCAGATTGTTGTATACCTTAATAGCTTGGTCAGATTTACCACTTTTGCTTAAAAAATAGGCCCAATCAAAATACAGTTGTTCCTTCTCAGAATATTTATCCGTCAAATTTGCATATAGTTCAGCTGCCTTCTTGAAGTTACCTTCTTTTTCCAATAGACTAGCATAAAGATTATTATAAAGGAGGTTGTATTCTTCTAGTGCAACTGCTTTTTCTGCTCTATTGATTGCTTTGTCGTAAACTTCTTGTTGTTTGTACAAGCGAGCTAACTCATAATGAGCAGCTGCATTGTCATTGTCTTTTTGTAAGACTTCCAAATAACGCATAATTGCTTCATCAATATTCCCCAAAATTTTCTCTCTATTCGCTTCAATAAAGAGTTTTTCCAGCAATACATCACTTTCTTTAGGGCGTGACTTTTGAGGGGGTTGTGCGAACACCCCCACGGTTATACTTAGTAAAAGTATAAGAAGTGACCATTGTTTAGGGGTAAAATTATGCATGATAGTATTATTTTTAGTAGACCATACAATTTTTTGATTCTCCTTTGAAAGAAAATTTGTTTATAGTATTGATTATGAGCAAACTGTATTTAGTTTGTTTGGATGTAGGGGCATAATAACCAATCCCATAACTATTTGTACGAACTATTGAATTTATTAAGTGTAAACTCAGAAGAGCGCACTAATAATATACAAAATTTTATCCAAATGATAGATAATTTTGTTAATCAATTGTTATTGTTTTAAACAAAACAGCTAGAATGAATCCATGCAGGTTGAGCTATATTAAAAAAGGGGGAAATTTAAATGCAACTCCTTTCTATTGATGGAATTTAGAGAAATCGCTTAAGCTAAGCTCGGATTTTTTAGCAATATATTCTGTGTGAGAACCCAACATAGAGTTTTCGGTAACCACATTATTAACAGTAGAGTGATCTTGGATGATGCTTTTGCTGATAATAGAATTCTCAATCACAGCATTTCTACTAATAGAAACATGCGGTCCAATCACAGAATTTTTGATCACTACATCTTGGTCAATAAAACAAGGAGGAACAATGGTAGAATTTTCTACTGTAATATTTGAAGCGACTGTTGCAGCGTTGTTCTTGGTTTCCAAAACACGTTCATTGGCGTACAAAACAGCATTTTTGTTGCCACAGTCAAGCCACTCTTGGATTTGATGTGTACGGAATTTGACACCTTTTTGGCGCATATTTTCTAGGGCATTGGTGATTTGATATTCCCCTTTATCCATAATATTATTATCAATCAAATATTGCAACTCATTTTTGAGCATATTAGCATCTTTAAAATAATAGATACCAATGATTGCCAAATCAGAAACAAAAGTAGTTGGCTTTTCGACAAACTCACTAATATAGCCTTCTTCATCGAGTGTAACAACACCATAAGCAGATGGATCCTCAATTTGTTGTACCCAAAGAACACTTTCTTGTTCTGTATCCAAAGCAAAATCAGATTTGAATAATGTATCTGCAAAGGCAACAATAACATTACCACTTAAACTTTCTTGAGCGCAAAGAATAGCATGAGCCGTGCCTAATTTTTCAGTTTGATGATAGACCGAACCTTTAGCTCCAAGGCTTTCAGCGAGTGCCACCAATTCATTTTCCACGTCTTCTCCAAAATCTCCAATAATAAAGGCAACTTCTTCGATTGTGTCTCCATAAGCTTCGGCTAAATCTTCTACCAATCTTCTTACAATAGATTTACCAGCAATTTCTACTAAAGGTTTAGGTACTGTTAAAGTATGAGGGCGAAGACGTGTTCCACGACCAGCCATTGGTATTATTATCTTCATAAATTTCTTTCTTGTTTTAGCCCCAAAAGGCATCTGTTTGGTAATTTAAATTTTTGGATACAGAATTACTATAGGAGTTGTAATCCGTATTTCAAAACACAAATTAATGGTGGTCGAAACTAGGATTTTCCTGTACTACCATAGCCACCAGTTCCTCGATCACTTTCGGCAAGGCTGTTCACTTCTTCCCATTGGATCGATTCGTACTTGGCAATAACCATTTGTGCAATGCGTTCAGAAGGTTCAATTTCTATAGGAGTAGAGGACAAATTAATAAGAATAACGCCTATTTCGCCTCTATAATCCGAATCAATAGTTCCTGGGGCATTAGGAATTGACAAACCTTTCTTGAGGGCTAAACCACTTCGGGGGCGAATTTGAGCTTCATATCCTACAGGGAGTTCCATAAAAAGTCCTGTTGGAATCACTTTTCTTTCTAATGGTTGTAATACAATTGTTGTATCAATATTGGCTCTCAAGTCCATACCCGCACTACCATTTGTAGCATAATGCGGAAGAGCATTTTTAGATTTATTTATAATCTTAACATTCATGTTTCTCTGCCTTCTAGGCTTTTCTCTACAACACAATTAATTCTAATTCAAAAAATAGATTTAAATCGTTTGCTTATTGTTTTTTTTTCGAGTTAATGATTTTTTAAGCCGTTTGCTACCGATTATCAATAGTTCACAAAAAAAGGATCAAACTAATTGTTAATAGTAACAAGATTCTCAAACGTTAGTATAAGGTGGTTTTTTAGTTTTTCTTAGCTAAATTTATAACATGTAAGTTTACGTTGTTTGGTTGGGGAAAGTATAGGATGACAAGGCATATTGACGACCAATACAAGCGTGTCTAGTATTGCAAGAAATTACTTAGTGAACAACTATAATTTACACCTATGGTTATTCTATTAGAAACGCACCAAATATCAAATTATGACCTACTTATCAAAATATAGCCCCCAAATATAGTAAGTTTTTTTAGAATAAAGGGGTGTGGGGAATAGATGTTTTGGGTCTAAAAAAAGAAGTAGTTTAATTTGTAGTAGTAAAAAAAAAATATGACCTAGTTTTACCAAGCAATTTCTTGAACTTCAATATCTGTTTTTAGATATTTTATAATTCTAAGAATACCATTCCCAACATCCAGATGCCATTGATTTTCAGTATGGAGTGTTGCAACCTTAGAAAGGTTGTTTCCTTGTTTATTGGAAAGCCAAAGATGGCGTGTTTTGGACTCAATGTGATACGTCTCTACAAGTAATTTGTTCTTTAGATTTCTATAAGGAATTGCTTTATTATTCAGCAAATTTGTCTCTTCATTGAACAATAAACGTTGGTTTTCTTCATGATATTCCTTTTCAAACAAGATTTTTTGAATAGATTCAGTGCGGGCAATCTCATTTGAAAATAAAGCATTTTTAGTTTGCGTATTGATATCCCAAATGAATAAATTAGAAAAAGGCTTTTCTTCCTTCGAGTCTCGCTTGATTAAACTTGTTTTCTGAGGAGAAGGAGTGTGCCGCATCGTAATATAAAGAAGGTTAAATGTACTTTCGTAAAAAACACGATTGTTACTAAATGCTGGATAACTTTTCATTGAAGAATAATCTAGGAATATGGTGGATGAATTGGTAAAATTAGGTTTTAGCACAGGCTTGCTTACATGACAACATCTGGTGTTGCAGGTTCAATTTTGGCTGGTTTTTTAACATTTAGGTCGGTATACACAAATTCGACGCTTTTGTTGGTACAATAAAGATCAATATGTCGATTGCCTGTAATCCATACGTAACGAGCGCAACCCTTTTGAGTAGGTAGTTGAAAATTATGTGGACCATACCAATCTGTCAAAAGTGCATGCACTTCAGCTAAAAAGTCACTCTTGCTTAGTTTTCGAAATTTGCTAGGCTTGCAAATGGTTTGATAAACGCCACCATTGCGACTATATTCAAAATCCATATAAGTATTGGAACGACCACTTTCTAATTTTAATTGGTAAACATATTCATAGCGATTTGAAGATTTTTTGACGCGAACTAAATGCTTTTTTTGTTTCATTCTAAGCATATGCTTGGTGACTTCACGTTTGGTCATACCTAGTTCAAAACTAGCAATAATCGTTTCGACACGGTTAGATTTGGAGCGATTGGCTAAGTCTACTTGTTCTTGTATCATAGCATCCATATCCTCCTGGAGATTAGCAGTATTGTAGGTGCCATCAGCATTTTCTTGATTTCCAGTAGTGTATTCATTGGTGCCTAGACTGTCACCGTAAAGAGAATTGCTATCACTATGGCTATTGCCACCATTGCCTTCTCCACAAGAAGAACAAGAAGAAATCATGCATATGGCTGTTATGGTAAATACTAAGAGTTGTAACTTCATATTAAGACACGTAAAAAATGATAAAATTGGATTGATTGCTAAGATTTGATTCCATCGTTTGGTACTTGGTTATAATCAAGGGATTATTGGCATTGTTTGTATTGGTAAACGTACTAGGGGATGGAATTGGTCGAAGAATTATTGTCTTTAAGCGAAAAATTCGCTCAAATAGGTTAAGAAATAAATTTCAAGAAACTATCTCATTCGTTTGTAAGTTAAGTACAAAGATGGTAAAGTTTAGTTAATAGTCGGATTAATTTTTAGAAGCCCTTATTGTTTTTAAAATAGTTCGTACGGTTGTTTTTGGGAATGTATTTGAATCAGCTTTCAGGAGTCTCAAAAGACGTTCCACTTTTTTTGTTAATAAATGTTAAAAAACTAAGGAAACTTTGAAAATGACTTTGGTTTCCTGCGTTTTTATTCTATCTTTGCGGCTAAGAACGAATTTTTTTGTCCAAATGGAAACTACAGAAACGAATAGAGTTTCTAAGGTTTTCTTAAAAAGATGAAAAAATGTGTTCATTAAATTGAAAAATAAAGTTGTATCAAATTTACATGAAGCTCTTGGATGAGATTAAGCAAAAAAGAGACTTTGTGTGATGGTTCAAAGAACGAAAAATAGCAAGCGACTTGGATGAATTAACAAAAATATTGGATGCTTCAGAAAGTTTATTTAAGAAGTATGGAATTCGGAGTGTAACAATGATGGATATTGCCAAAGAGTTGGGCATGTCTAAAAAAACATTGTATGTACATATTGAAAATAAGCACGATTTGGTGGCAAAAGTCATGAAACGACATATTGTCAAAGATAAAGAAGCGTGTTTTTCGATAGAGAACAAGGCTGGGAATGCTTTAGATGAGTTGTTGATGTTTATTCTCTATATGCAACAGCAGATAGATGGAATGAATCCTTCTATTATTTACGATTTGCAAAAATACCATCGACCAGTCTGGGAAATGTTAGACGATTTTAATCGAAAGTATATGTTAGAAATCGTTGTTAATAACTTAAAAAGAGGGGTAGAAGAAGGTTTGTATAGAGAAAATTTAAACGTTTCTCTGATTTCGAGATTGCACATTAGTTTGATGCCAATACTAGCAAATGACAAACTGTTTCCTGCCAAGGTATTTCCAACGGATCAACTGCATCGAGAATTTATGCGTTACCACATCCATGGAATTGTCTCAGAAAAAGGACGCAAATTATTAAAACCAATATTGGATAATTTAGATCCTACAGGTGAAATATATTAAATGTAAGAATAAGTAATTGCTAAAGAAAATTATAAAAACCATGTATTGTGCAGGTTCCTCCGCATGGCAAAAACTTTACCCTTATTGTAAGGAGCGATACTCAAATAAGATGGTTTCCCAATAATTTCAGACTCATTTACTTAGAACTATAAAATTGTAATTTTAACACGATATCATGAAAAGACTAAACAGTTTATTAATTGTTTTGGTAGTAGCGATGACAAGCTTACAAGCTCAAGACGTAGAGCAGTTTTCTTTGTCAGAAGCAGTTGCTTATGCTCAGACCCATAGCAATAGTATACGAACCGCTGAATTAGAGATTGCAAAAGCAAAAGCAGAGGTTCAAGAATACACAGCTATAGGAATCCCCAAATTGAATGCAGGCTTAGATTATAATTATTATATACATCTTCCTACACAGTTGATTCCAAATGATGCTTTTTCTTTTGAGATTCCTGGATTTCCACTTCCAGAACCAGAGCCAGGCTATTCTGAAACACAGTTTGGAACACGTAATAACTTAACATTTGCACTCAATCTAAATACATTGGTTGTAGATGGATCTTATTTTGTTGGGCTCAAAGCTTCTAGAGGTTTAATGGAAATGACAAGACGCCAAGCAGCTCTAACCAAATATGATATTAAACATACAATCGTAAAAGCTTATCTACAGGTCTTGATAGCAGAAGAAAACAAAGGGGTTTTGCTTCGCAACATTGAGAATGTAGAAAAAATGAAAGAAGAAACACAGGCATTTTTAGACAATGGAATGGTAGAACAATTGGATGTTGACCGTCTGGAGTTGTCCTTGTCCAATCTTCAAGTAGAGCTAGAGTTGTTAGCACGTCAAACCGAGTTGGCTTATAATGTTCTTAAGTTTCAAATGAATTATCCGTTGGAGGGCAAAATTGAATTGACCAATAAATTGGATGATGTATTGGCTTTGCCTGATGCCGAAGATTTGGATGGAGAAATTGCTTTTGATCGTCGTATAGAAACAGATATATTAAAGCAAACAATTCACTTGAATGAGCTGAATGTAAAGCGTTTTCACATGGGATATTTGCCAAGTTTGTCAGCTTTTGCAGTGCATCAACAGGTATTACAACGCGATGACTTGTTCGATGGCAGTCAACCAGGATTCTTTCCAACTACTATTGTAGGTTTAAAGTTAAACGTTCCTATTTTTGATGGTTTGGACAAAGCTGCTAAAATTAAAAAAGCAAGAATTGATGTGGCAAAGTTCAAACTACAATTGAACGATTTGGAACGTAGTATTACCCTTCAAGTGACGAATGCTAGAGCAATTTACAACAATGCTAGAGAGCGATTGGCTAGCCAAGAGAAAAATTTAGCCTTGGCTGAGCGAATACTCAAAACAACTAGAATCAAATATAGAGAAGGGGTTGGGTCTAGTTTGGAAATGACTCAAGCAGAACAAGAACTATATCGCACACAAGCTAATCGTTTGAATGCCTTGTATGAATTGGTCGTTGCCAAAGCAGATTTGGACAAAGCTTTGGGGAAATAATATCTGTTATTAGGTATTTATAATTGCCATGACAACTATTTTTTACACATTTTGAGAATGAGATAAAGGTCGTTGAGAGCTGCATTTTGAGAAAAACAGCTTTTGACGATCGGTTTGCTATAAAATTAAAGAATCACGTTAGAACATAACAAAAATTAAGAAATGAAAAATATATTTTATCTTTTTGCTCTTGCTGGTTTTATCTTAGCTACTTCTTGTGGTGGTGGAGAAACAACATCAGAAGAAAGTCCCCAAACTTTGGATGCTGCTCGTAAAGTTTTGCAAGAAAAACGCAAGAAGCTTCAAGAGCTAAAGAAAGAGATTGCGGAAGCAGAAGCGGTGGTGAATAAGTTAGATCCTAGATCAAAAAAGAAATCTGTAACGCCTGTTACAACTGCCAAAGTACAAGTCAAAGATTTTAACCACTATGTAGAAGTGCAAGGAAATGTAGTGCCAGCACAAGATCCTGGTATGGCTAGTAGCGAGACGGGTGGAAGAATTATGGATTTGACTGTAAAGGAAGGTGATTATGTCAAAAAAGGAGACTTGATTGCTAAAATTAATTTAGAAAGTATCAAGAAAAGCATTGCTCAGTTGGATGAATCCTTGAGCCTTGCACAGGATATGTTTAAGCGCCAAGAAAACCTTTGGAACCAAAAAATTGGTTCTGAAGTACAATACTTGCAGGCCAAAAGTCAAGTGGAATCTTTGTTGAAGAACAAAGAAAGTTTAGAATACGAGTTGACCAAATCGAATGTTTATGCGCCAATTAGTGGTTATGTGGATATGGTAATGGCAAAAGAAGGAGAAATGGCTGGTCCTGGAACTCCAATTGTTCAAATCTTGAATACCAAGAACCTGAAAGTAGTGGCTGCCATTCCTGAAATTTATCTAGGAAATGTGAAAAAAGGAGAAGGCGTACTTTTGAAATTCCCTGCATTAAATGAAGAGCAAAAAGGTCGAGTGACTTCGATTGGACGTACCATCAACCCTGCCAATAGAACCTTTGAAGTAGAAGCATCTATCAATAGTCAGAATGGTTTGTTGAAACCTAATTTATTGGCAACAATGTTGGTTAATGACTTTTCTAAAAAGGATGCTA
The DNA here is from genome assembly GCF_000724545.1 of Aureispira sp. CCB-QB1. Lineage (GTDB taxonomy): Bacteria > Bacteroidota > Bacteroidia > Chitinophagales > Saprospiraceae > Aureispira. The sequence goes on from NZ_JHBV01000031.1 coordinate 194,325, forward strand.
TTGTTGTGCCCGATCAGTTAATTTTGCAAGATGTAAGTGGGGCAGACTATGTAATGGTTCTAGAAGGAAATAAAGCGGTAAAAAAATTAGTGACTATGGGAAGAGGGTATCGTAATGAAACTATTATCACTTCAGGATTAAATGGTGATGAAACACTGTTGATAAAAGGAGCTCGTCAAGTTTCGGATGGCGATTTGGTAGAAGTTTTACCAGAATAGGCGTTTCTCTTTATTATAAACTATTTTCAATGCTTTAGGGCATTAAAATTAAAAGCAGAATGAGTAATAATAAAAATAAATTATATAGAAATTTTAGGGCGACTTCCTTTGCTGTAGACAATGCAACTAGTATGTTTTTGTTGACAGTAATGTTGTTGGTATTTGGAGTACAGTCCTATAACACAATGCCCAAAGAACAGTTCCCAGAAATTGTTATTCCTACTATTTATGTAGCAACAACTTACTCTGGTAACTCTGCCGAGGATATGGAAACATTGGTGACAATCCCTATCGAAAAAGAGTTAGCTTCTATTAATGGCGTTAAAAAAATTGATGGAAACTCTATTAATGATTTCTCGAACATTATTGTCGAATTTAATACCAATGTTGAAGTAGACAAAGCCTTACAAGATGTAAAAGATGCCGTTGACAAAGCCAAAGGAGATCGTGATTTTCCCAAGGATTTGACGGCTGGACCAAATGTTTTTGAAATCAACTTTTCAGAGTTTCCTATTATGACGGTGAATTTGTCTGGAAATTATTCTAATGATGAGTTGCGCTCGTTTGGAGAGTATTTACAAAACGAAATTGAAAAACTTTCGGAAATTTCAGAAGTAAAATTAAAGGGAACTTCTGAAAAAGAAATACAAATCGATGTCGATTGGAAGCAAATGCAAGCCAAAAAAATCAGTTTTGATGATATTGCCAATGCTATTGCGATGGAAAACATAACCATGTCTGCTGGTGAACGCAATTTTAATGGCTTTAACCGTTCTGTACGGGTTGTGGGAGAATTTAAGAACATACAGGAGATTGAAAACATTATTATCAAAAGTGAATTTCAAAACCCTGTATTTATCAAGGATGTTGCAACCGTCATAGAGGGAGTTGCCGACCCAACTAGTATTGCTCGTTCAGATCAATTACCCGTTGTTTCTTTAGATGTTATCAAACGTGCAGGAGAAAACTTGTTGTCAGCTTCAGATGAAATCAAAAAAATTGTCGATAAAGCTAAAGCAAATAAATTTCCAGAAGACCTAAAGGTGACTATTTTTAATGATCAATCGATCAACACTAGAGATCAAGTTGCTAACTTACAAAATAGTATTATCTCTGGGGTAATTTTAGTAGTACTCGTATTGTTGTTCTTTTTGGGGATTAGAAATGCCATGTTTGTTGGTTTGGCAATTCCATTGTCGATGTTGATGGGAATTTTAATCCTAAATATCATGGGGATTACATTGAACGTTATTGTGTTGTTTTCTTTGATTTTGGCTTTAGGGATGTTGGTAGATAATTCTATTGTAGTAGTGGAAAATATATACCGGTACATGCAAGAAGGCTATTCGGGGGTAGATGCCTCGAAAAAAGCAGCGGGAGAAGTCGCCATGCCAATTATCGCTTCCACTGCAACAACTTTGGCTGCCTTTGTTCCGTTGATGTTTTGGCCAGGAATGATGGGAGAGTTTATGGGCTATTTGCCATTGACATTGATTATTGTTTTGACTTCTTCTTTGTTCGTGGCTCTAATCTTGACACCTGTATTTGCTTCTGTACTGATGAAAGTAGAAGAAGAGCAATTGGTACGTGATAATGAAAAACGGAAGTTGTTCAACAATTTATTGGCAGCAGGCTTGATGTTAGCAGGAGCTGTATTTGCGCATTTTTCCAATGTCATGTGGTTGCGAAACGCCTTGGGAATGGCTATGATTATTAGCTTGGTCAATTACTTTTTGTTTAGACCAGGAGCCATCTTGTTCCAAAACAAAGTATTGCCTTGGTTAGAAAATGGATACGATAGCTTTATTCGATTTGTATTGAAAGGAGTTATGCCTATTGTTACTTTTGTGGGAGTGATTTTCTTGTTATTTGGCTCTATATCGTTGTTTAGCAGCAACCCTCCTAAGACAGTATTTTTCCCAGAAACAGATCCTTTGTACATCAATGCATTTGTTGAACTACCTATAGGAAGTGATATACAAAGTACCAATGCATTGATGAAGGAATTAGAAGCAAAGGTAGACCGCTCTATAAAAACATTTAAAGATGCAGGAATTGTTGATGCCGTTTTGTCTCAAATAGGTGAAAATACATCAGATCCTGCGGCACCACCAGAACCAGGAGCAACACCTAATAAGGCTCGTATTACAGTCGCTTTTGTCTCGTCTGATAAACGAAAAGGTTTGTCTACTTATGATGCTATGGATTCGATTCGAAATGCGTTGACAGGATACGCAGGGGTGTCTTTAGTCGTTGACCGAAACCAAGATGGTCCACCAACTGGAAAACCAATTAATTTGGAAATTTCTGGTGATGATAAAACCATGCGAGAACTTACCATTGTTTCTGATGATATTCTGAGACACTTGAAATCGCTCAATGTGCCAGGAGTAGAGGAACTGAATATGAATATTTCTTCTAAAGTACAACAAGATGTTATCGAAATTGACCGAGAAGCATCAAGACGTTATGGTTTGTCTACTTTGGATATTGCGAAAGCCTTGAATACAGCTTTGTATGGTAGAGAGGTTAGTAAGTTTAAGGATGGAGAAGATGAGTACCCAATTATGTTGCGTTTCAATGATGAGTATAGAGATAATAACGAAGCATTGATGAATCAAATGGTAACATTTAGAAACATGGATGCGGGTGGACAAATTGTTCAAATTCCAATTTCTGCCGTAGCACGCAAACGCCCAAGTTCTACTTATAGTGCTGTCAAACGTAAGAATGAAAAACGAACCATTACAATTTACTCCAATGTATTAGAAGGATACAATGCCAATGAAGTAGTAGAAGAGTTGAAGCGAGGAATGGCATCTTATGCAGAAGAAAACCTTGACGAAGCATATAGTTATGTGTTTACGGGGGAGCAAGAGGAAATGGCAGAAAATATGGCTTTTTTGAGTCAAGCATTGCTGATTGCCGTATTTGCAATTTTCTTAATCTTGGTATCTCAATTTAACTCCTTTATTTCACCATTCATTATCATCCTATCGATCTTATTTAGTACGATTGGAGTATTTTTAGGATACTGGTGGACAGAAATGGATTTGGTAGTTATTATGACGGGAATTGGTATTATTTCTTTGGCGGGGATTGTGGTTAACAATGCCATTGTATTGATCGACTATATCAACTTTTTACAGTCTAGGGAGAAAACAAACTTAAATCAAGAGTACCTTTCAGACGAAATGGTCAAACAGTCTATTATTACAGGAGGAAAAACAAGATTGCGTCCAGTATTGCTAACAGCAATTACAACAGTACTAGGTTTGATTCCTTTAGCAATTGGATTTAACTTTAATTTTACCACTTTTGTAACAGAACTAGATCCACATATTTTTATTGGTGGTGACAATGCGGTTATGTGGGGGGCAATGTCGTGGACGATTGTATATGGTTTGATCTTCGCAACCTTTTTAACATTAGTAGTTGTACCTGTAATGTACTGGTTGTTTTATAGAGTAACTAAATTTGTAAAAAGCTTATTTGGCTTTAAGCACTAAAATAAGTTTCAACAATCATATATATGTTGATAGATAAAAAATCACAGTTCCATTGTTGGGGCTGTGGTTTTTGTTTTTCCATAATAATAGACATCAATCAATTGGTTGTCTGCGGTGCGAAAATCAGATTTTAACGTACCTTCTAACTCAAAACCTGCTTTTAAAGCAACTTTTTGACTAGCGATATTCTCTAAGCCCGTTCGCAAATACAGTTTTTCCAATCCCCAAACATCAAAACAATGCTGAGAAAACACCTTTAAAGCTTCTGTTGCAATTCCTTTCCCTTGCCAATTCTTGTCGATAAAATAACCAATTTGTCCTTTAGGAACTATCCACTCAATATCTCGAAGAAAAATCTGTCCCAAGTATATATCTTGAACGGAATCAAATATTCCATAGACCAATTTTGTCTTATCTTCAATCGCATGGATTTGGTTTTGTATGAATTCGGTACATTTCTCTAGGTTATCTAATTCCAATAGCAAAGAAAAGTATTGTTGAAACTGTTCTTGATTGTTGAGAATAAAATTATAAACTCTTGAAGCATCGGTTGGTTGATAGGCTCTAAGCAGTAGCCGTTCCGTTTTAATTTGGTGCATGGAGGAGCGCTTATTTTATTATTAATTTTGTTGAAGATTTCTAATATAATAAAAGAACCGCTTAAATGGAAATTAGGAGCTTGTTTGAGGGCATAGAAAAAGAGGAATTATATTTATAATAATTCCCCTTTTTTAGGACGAGACAAGATGCATGTTTCGCAATAAAACTTCTTATTTGGTAAAAAATCTATTAATCCGAAGTTATAAAAATACTTTTGGTTATAGTTGTATTGGGAGTTGTTAGATGAAAATAATAAACTCCCTTTTTTAAGTTTGTATTTTTGAAGTGTATTTGTTGGTGACCTTTTGGAGTTAGTGAGTTGGTGATAATATTTTCAACTGTTCTGCCTAATAAGTCAGTAACATGAATAGAGATATTAGCCTCATTTGTTAAATTAAAGGAAATGGTTGCTACTTCTCGAATAGGGTTAGGATAAATAGACAGTGTTGTTACGTCTATTAGTTTATTAGTTTGACTTAGTGGAATAGTTTTAGGAGGTAAATATTCTTCTAGTACCTGTTGATAATCTAAACTAGAGGAAGAATGATGGGGTAAACAGTGACACGCACAAGTAACGGTTATATCTTGAGAATAGGTTCTTACCGTACCATCACAAAGATAGAGCTCTAGAACCGCAGCATATACCCCATCTTGATGTCCTGCTATGCAGGGATCCCAAGTTAGCGAATTTAAAGTGATACCATTTTGGTGTTCAGAGGACTCTTCTTCGTCTGTGTAAATCAATCCTCCCCATCGATTGTAAATAGAAAGTCTACCTTTCCAAGCATTATAAGGTAAATTATAACCTTTTGAGAAAACAACAAGGGGAGCTCGATTGCCCCATGGATCATGTCCCGCTGCATTGGGCATCGCCACAGCTTTTGAGTGGTTGTTTATATTAGCTAGGGTAGTTATTGTAACTCCTCCTGTTTCATAGTACAAGCACCGATTGGGCTCATAAGTACAATTATCGCCAATGTATCCTAAAAAATCACTTCCAGATAGAGCTAAAAAATTAGGTTGTAATAAAATAGAATTTGCACTTTTAAAATGAACTTGATTATTATTTAGTATGGTAGCATTGTTTTTAGCAGTTATTTGGTTGGATGCTTCTGAAAATGAAGGGATAGAAGAAGATGTATACGTTATGTCTGTATTAGGAATACTACCAACACATTCAAATTGTAGACCTCCTACGCCGAATGCAGCCCATTTGATGGCTACGTCATTGTCGTCATCAGCAGCAAGGGCATCATCATCATATACTGTAAGCCAAATCTTGTTGTAGTTTTGTTCTGGAACAAAGTAAAGTTCTACTTCTACCCAACCATTAGGGTCCATTCCTCTGAAATAAAAAGGATTGTAGGGGGGAGTTTGTAGTCTAAATGTTTCGTCGTTTAAAACTTCAAAGATTTTTTGAACGTCATTGTGTTGAGGCTGAGTATATGAGATATTGTGAGTGGTAATATTTGTTAAATCAGCTTGAACATCATTAGTTAAAGCAATAAAAGCTTGATCGACTTTACCCGGATCTTGTAAACCTCCTTGTCGAGTTTGGTAAGAGAACCTTAATTTATAAATATGGTTTTTTTTGAAGTCGTAGGGGTATAAGGCTCCTTCTGATTTTTGTACTCCTGCTCTTTTGCCAGATGCTACTTCTATCCAATAATCAAATGCCCCGTTAGTTGGTGCACCATAATTATTACTATTGGGAGTTCCATGAGAATTTTTCCAAGGCGGACAAAGACCGTTGGGAACTGAAAATGGGGCATTGGTGGCACTACCAATACAGCTTGTGATATAAAAGTTCTGTAAATTGGGAAATGACTGTCCATGAGTAATATAACTACTCATAAGACAATATATAATTATTATATTTTTCATTAATGAGCTATTTTTGATTAGACAATGCATTTTTTAATTGTTTGTTTTCTGTCTCTAAATCCTTAACTCGCTGTTCTAGTTGAATCAAGTGCAAGAAAATTTCTTCAATTTTTTCTTGCTGATTGATTGTCATACTTTTTAGCTCCAAACCTTCTTTTTCAATGGTGCTAGCAGAGGCAATTTTGTGTAAGTGTCCTGTTTCTTGGATGTGTTGGGCTACCTCTGCTAGAGGCATTAACTGATAATCTTCTTTAAAAACATAATCACACCAACTACCCGTACACATTTCTACCTTAACTTCTTCTGTTTTGATCCCTCCTCGTACATATAGACGATAGAGCTGATTGTTGGCTGTATGCTCGTTGGGAATATTAGAAGTACCAATGCCAACTTTGTTTGTTTGAAAGATAACTTTAGGACCATGAAAGAAAGCACCTCCCTCGAAGTCACCATCATAATTGATGATTAATTTGTCATCTAAGTCATGAACCAAGGCACGTTGTGCTTGTCTAGTTCCAATAGGACGTGAATTATCTCTTCCCAAGACAAGGTCCGTACCTCGGATAACCAAAGAGCCATTCACATCCAATTTGGCAATAGGCGTGTTGGTACCAATTCCTACATTTCCACCATCTTTTATGAATAGTCTATAATCAGAAACACCTGTCTCTGTTAGATTAAATCCGCCTCGGAGATTAATATGCCATTTGTACTGATTGGAGCTATTTTTAAAACTGATGAGTTCATTGCCAGAGTTTATACCTTTTATAGTTAGAGGGCGGTCGGGAGTATTGGTGCCAATTCCCAAATAGTTGTTATTGGACGAACCTTGTATGGTATTGTTAGGAGTATATATTTGTGCCCAACCAGAAACAGAGAGCAATAAGAATGATGCAATTAACGAATACATTTTCATAATAAACAAGTTAAAAATTTGAGTAATAATATTAACTACAAATGTATACAAACAATACGCTAAATGCTTCGCTGTCTTCTGGATGTATGGTTTTACTTTCTGAATGGTGCTATTTAACTTCTAAATAGTTTTAATTGGCAAAATAAGTGATAAATACCTTAAATGGAAATGTTCTTATAGCGTGTTAGTACATTCTAAATCGAATAGGAATACTAAAACGAACATCCAAAGGAGTAGCATGAAAAGCCCATCTACCTAATTCACGATTAAGTGATTGAATAATTCTAAGCGCCTCTTCTCCACAACCATAGCCAATATCTCTAAGAATTTGAATGCTTTGGGGCTCTATCCACCCATCTTTTTTTACCAAAAAAGAAACCACAACCAATCCCTCTATTTGATTGGTCATAGCAGAATCAGGATAACGAAGCGTTTTATATATGTAATCAAGCAACTTTTTATCTGAGGCATCTTTTTTATCTTGATACGTATCCGTATTATTTTCACAACTGCCAAGATAAGGCAGAAGGTCATTTACGTAGGGAGGCAGTCCTACTGCTTCGTTTAGATTAGGTTCGGGAAAACTATCATATTGAGCTTGAATTGGTGGAGTACTGATTAAGTGGATCAACAAGATAAAAGGTAGTATTTTCATTAGGATCTGTTTTTAGTTAAAATTTAATCGGCAAGGAAAATAAATCTGAACAGGCACATTTCTACCTTGGTGTCGAGCAGGAATCCATGGACCATTTTGATCTGTAGTTAATTGTAACACTCGGATAAATTCTAGTGCGAATACTGGATTACTATTTCCTCTTATGATTTTAAAATCATCTAGATATCCATTGGCTTGCACAACAAAAGAAATAACAACTGTAGCTTCTAAGCCCATTTCTAAAAGTGTAGAAGGATAATTAATATGATTATAAATAAACTGTAGTAATTTTTGGTCTGAACATGTTTTTTGTTTCTGATAAGAAGTAGCATGACAGCTAGTATCTCGAAACATAGGCATTTGCTCAGTAATTCTAAAAATGGTAGGGATGCTATCTTCTAGAATTATAGAAGGGGCTTGTATTGCCGTGGTCTTTGACAATTCTTGAGAAAAAAGATAAGAAGTATATAAGAGCGTAAAGAATAAGTAGAGTGCTTTCATAAGAATGAGTATGATTGTACTTCTTTAGATGACATCATTGATGGGAATGGTGCCTTAATACAAAAAAAACTGCCTTCCCATTGCGGCATGGAAGGCAGTTTTATGTTCTCGAACTTAGCAAATTAAAAATCAGTTTAACTTATAGGCAGTAGGTTTTAATGTGTTATAAGAATGGGTTATTTTAAAGTTTTAGGGAGCAATAAAAGTAGTTTAAGTTTGGATGTTTTTAAAGTATAAAAATTGAATAAGTGCGTCGATAAGAGCCCATTAGCTAAAAGCTCTTATTGTATTGTACAAACTAATTGGCAACGAGATGTTCTATTGGCAATTAGATGGATTATTATATTAGATTAAGCCGTAACAGGTAAGCGCTGTTCTACTTTTAGGAGTGTTCGAATATTATACCCTGAAATTTGGAGGGCAGCTCCTTCTAAGGCATTGTCTGAGGCTAAATTTAGTTGTCTGATTTGGCTGTTTCCATTCCATTTTACTTTTTGAACTCGTTTGACCATAACGGCACCTGTTGTGGTGATGATAGCATAAAGCTCATTTTCTTCTATGTTCTCGAAAGGTTCTAGTTCTCTACAGATAACCATATCACCATTAGAGATTGTTGGTGCCATCGAATTTCCTTGAATATAGAAAGCTAAATTATTCATAACAGAAGGTTTTATGATATAAGAAGAATAAAATAAATGAGAGGGAATGTTAGCAGTAGCTTTAAAGCCCTATTTCGGTTAGCTTACGTTCTACCTTAAGCAGTTTTTGAACTTCATTAATAGAAAGGGTAAATGGATCGTGTTCTAAATAATTATCAGAAATACACTTAATTCCTTGTAATTGGCGGTGTTTGTTTAGAATTTTTTGAACTCGTTTGACCATTACATTACCACTAGAAGTAACAATAGCATAAATTTCATTTTCAATAATTCGCTCGTTTGAATCTAAAGAACGACAGATAACCATATCCCCATCAGCAATCGTAGGAGTCATGGATTCTCCTTTGATATAAAAGGCAATATGTTCTCCTTGCATTCCTGGAATATAGAATCGTTCGGAATCTTCATGTACCCCAACATCTACGGTACTACTAGCAAAAGCAGAAATGGAAGAAAATACAATATTAGTTTTGTGTTTGGGAACGTTTGTTTTTGTAAAAACATCGTCTGATTTTGGCGAGCCAGCAGAGAGTTCTTGAGAAGAGAAGTTACCTTCCTCTTTGTTTGAAACAAAGATTTCGCCTTTTCCTTCAAACATATAAGACCAGTTGACACCATAGTATTTAACCAAGCGTTTGGCTTGTGGGTAAGTAATTGTTCTGGAATCACTATCTTTTAGATAAGCTCTGATGATATGTCCATAACTCTTATTGCCCATAATTTTTTCTGCAAAACTAGACATACCTTTTTCTCTAGAGCTTTTGACAACTTCTCCTTTCTCTACCAGATGTTGGAAGACAATTTTAAAACGTTGATTTAGCAATTCTTTTTCTGTCATAGTTCCTTTTTTATTGTTCAATAAAGAAAAACAAACATTTTGGTTTTGTTGTTTGTTCTTGTATTGTTTATACGCCAAAGTAAAACAAAAAGTTTCAAACAAAATAATTTTTATTCATTTTTTTTGAAAAAAAAGGGTTAAAATTCAAAAAAATAGAACATAATTGGCTTTAAAGTATTATTTTTAAATAGATGAAAAACAGTTTGTTTGTCGCTTTTATTCCACTTAAACCAAAAATAGAAACATGAAATTGCAACATTTTGTACTAATTTTATTACTGTTAAGTAATGTTTACTCCGTTCAAGGACAAGAATGGACATTGGCCAAAGATAAAAATGGTGTTAAAGTATACACTCGAAAGATAGAAGGGTGGGGAATTAAAGAGTATAAAGTGGTGATGAATGTCCAAACAAGCTTGTCTAAAGTAGTCGCAGCGCTTAAAGATGTCCCAAGTAGATATGAGTGGGCATACAATTCTATTGAAATTAGAGAAATCGAACGCCCTCACAGCGAAGAAGTGGCTATTTATAATAAGGTAGATGCCCCTTGGCCCGTAGCAGATCGGGATAATATTACACGGTTTTCGTTTTCTTATCCTAGTGCTAATACTGCGAGAGTTGATATGACCATTATCAAATCACATGCAAAAGCTCCTGTATACGATGGTATTGTGCGGGTCGAGCGTTTAAAAGGGCATTGGTTGATTCGAGATAAAGGCAATGGGTGGACAGAAGTGATTCAGCAATGTGTAGCTGAACCTGGTGGTAGTATTCCTGATTGGTTGGCTAATTCTGCGGTAGTGGATAATCCCTACAATTCTATGTATAACCTAAAGAAATATGTAGAAAAAAGTTAAAAAATGAAGTGTATCAAACTTCTCTAACCTCAACACCTCTATTTCTTAATTCTGTACTTAACTGTTGTAAAGAGCCTTCATAGAAATCTTCATCCTCCAAGAGCTCAAATAACTCATGTTCAGGATGTCCGTGATCGTCTTCATCTTCGTCAGGTGGGTCTTGCATATGCAACCAATCACAACGGAAGCGATGTATTTTAGAGTTGTTTTTGAGTTGAATCGCCAACCATTGTTTGTTGTCTTTTTCTTGAGAATATTTTATTTCTATGTATTCTATCGATTTGTAGTCAAACGTCTGTACTTGTTGGGTAATAGAAATACTAGGAGATATTTGAATGTCGTGTTTGCTAATCTGAAAGTTGTGATTGGTATACGCAGAGTGTGCTAAAATAATAGCTAATAGTAAAACAGCGCTTAAGATAGCTAGTTGCCAAGTGAAAAAGTAATAGACAACGGCAACAGCAGGAGCGGCTTTTAAAATAAGATAAGTAAGAAAAACAGAAACAGTACTTTGAAATTGAAGTGTATGTTGCACAGAGTTGAGATAGATGCAGGTAATAAGAAATAAAGAACAATTGTAAATTGACCACTCCATATAAAACTATATATTGTTGTAATAGTTTAGCATATGCGCAGTCTCAAAACTATGATACAAAATAATTTATAATAAACAATAGTAGTTTAAGGATTATTTTGAGTAGTGGTGTGTTTAGGGAATGCCAACAAGCATTTGTCGTTGTTAGAAGCACCTGTATGACAAATGTTTAGCATATAATATGCCTTTTGTATGCTTATTAGAGTGAAAAGGTTACTTTTTTCGTTCTGTTACATAATTGACCAAATCTTCCAAAGAAGTTCTAGCATCAGAAAAAGGTAAGGTTCTCAAGATTTCGAAAGCTTCTGTACGGTATTGATACATCATTTGTCGAGCATACTCAATACCTGGACTCGCTAAAACAAAGTCGGTTACTTCCCGAATTTTTTTAGGATTCGTGTTCTCATTTTTTATAATATTAATAATATAATTTCGCTGTTCCTTTGTTGTCATGTTAAGTGCATGAATCAAGGGTAAAGTCATTTTCTTTTCTTGAATATCATTGCCTTGAGGCTTGCCTGCATCTCCATCACCAAAATCAAATAAATCATCTCGAATTTGGAAAGCAATGCCAATTTTTTCACCAAAATCATGCATTTTTTGGATAACAGCTTCATCGGAAGTGGTAGAGGCAGCCCCACTAGCACAAGCAGAAGCTATGAGTGAAGCCGTTTTTTTACGTATGATTTGGAAATATACTTCCTCCTTAATGTCCAATCGACGTGCTTTTTCAATTTGCAATAGCTCTCCTTCGCTCATTTCTTGAACGGCATTGGAAGTTATTTTTAATAAATTGATCGCATTATTCTCAATAGAAAGTAAGAGACCTTTAGAAAGTAGATAATCTCCTACCAAAACAGATATTTTATTGCCCCACAATGCATTTAATGAGAAAAAACCTCTGCGTTGCATCGAGTCGTCAACTACATCATCATGAATAAGCGTGGCCGTATGTAATAATTCAACCAAACTAGCAGCATGATAAGTCAAGTCGTTGACGTCACCACATACCTTGGCACTTAAGAAAATAAACATTGGACGCATTTGTTTGCCCTTGCGACGGACAATGAAGTTGGTCACCGTATCTAGTAAAGGAACATCACTTTTCATTGCGTTTTTAAAACGCCGATGAAATTCCTTAATTTCGGTATCAATAGGTGCTTGTATATTGGACAATGATTTTATCATGCACTAAAAGTCAAATAGAGCTAAGCCTCTGTTTATGATTGGAAACGAAAATGAACATGTTCATAGTAGTAGTATTTCTTAGAACACCTTTTCTATCCTTTTGTTTTATCCATTACTTGCTTTAAATATTCATAATGTTAGCAAAAGTAATGGTATTTTGTTGGTTATCAGTTTTATAGAATTTTATTTTTTGCTTTTAAATAAACAAAGAATCAAATTTTTATAAAAAAATAGCAACATTCGTTATACAAAAATAGTAAAAAAAAACTTTATTTTCAATTTTTATTGAAAATATAAAATGTTATGAATTTACTTGGTGTAGTAGGCTTTTAATAGTTTGTTACAGAGTCTATTAAGGAGTATGAAAGGAGGAAGTTTGAGGTGGTTTTATACGATTGATTTTTTGCTTCCTTAATATGGTTTTAGCAAATTATTCTAAAAAGTAAGAGGAAATAAACAATTGTTGTTGAATATCAGTGCTTTGTTGTGCGGGATGTCAGTGCTTGAAATCTAAATTAAGTGCTGCGTTTAATTCCGTTAAACTCTAGAGCGACCAGTTACTAAAGTTATGAACCGTTTAATAATACAAACCCAAAAAAGGTCGTGAAAAATAAGAAAAAAATTACCTTTAAGTAAGAAATTTGTAAAGCATTAAGAATAGAATCAAATGGATCAAATCAACAACCATTTATTAAAAGGTAAATACGGAAAGTCAATTCCTGTAGATATCTACTGGAAAACTTCAATTGCTCCTTTACCCATTCTTGTTTTTGCTCATGGATTCAAAGGTTTCAAAGATTGGGGGCATTGGGAAGCAATTGCTAAAAAGTTTGTAGAAGCAGGATATTGTTTTGTAAAGTTCAACTTTTCACACAATGGAACAACACCAGACAATCCTCTTGATTTTGTAGACTTGGAGGCTTTTGGGCAAAATAATTATAGTAAGGAATTAGATGACTTGCAAACTGTGTTGGATTGGATTGTTCAAGCACAAGAATTGCGTTCAAAAATTAATTGTAACACCAAGGATATTAATCTAATTGGACATAGTAGAGGAGGACCAATTGCGCTAATTGCTACCAAAGAAAATGATTATGTGCAACGAGTCATTACGTGGGCAGGGGTACATGAGTTGAATTATGCTTGGCAACAGGAAGAAGAAAAGATAAAACAATGGGAAAAAGATGGTGTTTATTATGTATTGAATGGTAGAACCAAACAAAATATGCCACTTTATTATCAGTTATTTGAAGATTATCAAAAAAATGCCAAACGATTGTCTATCAAAAATACTTTGCAAGATTTGAACAAACCGTATTTGATTGTACATGGAAGTGCTGATCCTGCCGTACCTGTAGACGCTGCTAACTACTTGTTAGAACATGCTGCCAATGCAGAATTATGTCTTATTGATGGTGCCAATCATGTTTTTGGAGGACAGCATCCTTTTGATAAAAAACATTTGCCTAAGCATACCCAAGAACTGATTGTAGAAAGTTTATCCTTTTTGAAAAAAAAAGGTAATAAAAATGAGAAAAAGTACTAGTAAGACTAATTTATCAACAAAAAGTCTTATTATGTAAAAAGATGAACCACCATAAGTTACTTTTAGTAACTTATTTATAACAAGTAATAGTTTGATCGTTTTATTTTGTGTCAAATAGAGGATTAATGACTCTATAAATTAACAAAGTATTATTATCCTAAACTATACCAAAAATGTAGGTTAATTTTTTGTTGAACTACTTATAATTGGTAAATTTGTGCTAAATAAGACGACTATCGTAACAACTTGAAAAAGAAATACTAATTTAATAGAAACTGACTTAAGTTTAGACCCCTAGATGAATACACGATCAATTTAAACTAGTTTCGCAAACACTCAATCCTTTTATAGATAAGAATGAAAAATTTCTTCAGTTTTTTTACGCAAGAAATAGCCATAGATTTAGGGACCGCTAATACACTAATTACTGCTGATGATGAAGTAATTGTTGATGAGCCGTCTATTGTTGCCGTTAACAGAAATACCAACGAAGTAATTGCTGTTGGTCGAAAGGCAATGATGATGCATGAGAAGACCCACCAAATGATTCGTACTGTTCGCCCTCTGAAAGATGGAGTTATTGCTGATTTTGAGGCAGCAGAACGTATGATTCAAGGTATGATTGATATGATTCCCAATCGACGCAGGCTGTTTCGAAATATGTGCATGGTTATTTGTATACCTTCTGGTATTACAGAAGTAGAAAAACGTGCTGTATTTGACTCGGCAGAGCATGTGGGATCTAGAGAAACGTATCTTATTCACGAACCAATGGCTGCTGCTTTGGGAATTGGATTGGATGTAACAGAGCCGATTGGAAACATGATTATAGATATTGGAGGTGGAACGACAGAAATTGCTGTTATTGCACTAGCAGGAATCGTTTGTGATCAATCTATCCGCACAGCAGGAGACGAGTTTACGGTTGATATTATGAATTATATGCGTCGTCAACACAACTTACTGATTGGTGAACGCACGTCTGAGCAAATCAAAATTAATGTTGGTGCTGCTTTGCATGAGTTAGAAGTACCACCAGAAGATTATGCGGTTAATGGTCGAGACTTGATGACTGGTATTCCAAAACAAATCATGGTTTCTTATAATGAAATCAGCCATTGTTTGGATAAATCTATCTCAAAAATTGAAGATGCTATTCTAAAAGCATTGGAAAATACGCCTCCAGAGCTTGCTGCGGATATTTATCAAACAGGGTTGTACTTAACTGGTGGTGGTGCTTTGTTGAGAGGATTGGACAAGCGCATTGCTCAAAAAACCAAATTACCTGTACATGTTGCTGAAGATCCTCTTCGTGCTGTTGTTCGTGGTACAGGTATTGCACTTAAAAATAGAGTTAAATACTCTTTCTTGATTACACACAAGAATATGTAATTAAAGCTGATGATCAAAAAAAGCTTTGGTTACCAATAGCTACAATTGCCGAATTTGCCACCCTTTTTTTAGTGTTGTAAATTCGGCAATTTTTTTAAAAAAACTCTACCTCCATCTTAAGCTTTGATAAAACGATCCTATTGTAAGGATGGATGGTTTTCGTTTCCTACCTATCTGATTTAGTACATTATGCAGCGGATATTCTTATTTTTTATAAAATATAATGGTGTGTTTGCCTTTTTTCTATTAGAGGTGATTGCATTGTCGATTTATTTTACAAGAAATAGTAATGCAAATACACAAGCTTTTTTAAGCTCAGCCAATGGTTTGATTGGTGGTGTTTATGAATCGACTAGTCGAGTAGCACGATATTGGAATCTCTCTGCGGTTAATGATAGTTTGGCAAGAGAAAATGCTGAATTAAAAATGCGGCTGCCAAATTCAAAGTTTAGTTCCTTGATTCAGACCAGCACCATAAAAGATACTACTTTGCAGCAATATTATCGATACCATGACGCCAAAGTTGTCAACAACACAATCCATCGACCTAGAAATTTTATTACGATCAACAAAGGGGCTGCACAAGGCTTAAAAGCTAATTCGGGGGTTTTGAATGGCAATGGGATGGGCATTGTTGGGGTCGTACAGAAAGTGAGCCGAAATTATGCAGTAGCGATGTCTATCTTAAATCTAGATACACGAATTAGTGCCAAAATTTTGGGAAACAATAATTTTGGTGTTATGGTTTGGGATGGTTTAGATTCTCGTTATATGAACTTAGAATCTGTCCCCAAGCATGCTACGATTCATAAAGGTGATACAATTGTTACAAGTGGCTATTCGACTATTTTTCCAGAAGGAATATTGATAGGAACAATTGATAGTTTTTACCACCCTCCTGGAGTGAACTTTTACAGCATTAAAGTAGCCTTGTTTAATGACTTAAATAGTACACAATATGTATATGTAGTATCCGATTTATTAAAAGAAGAACGATTAAAATTAGAAGAGGAGGTAATCAATGACTAGTTTAATTAGAGCCAATTTTATTCGATTTGTTTTGTTGATTATCATACAGTTTATTCTGAAAGGAGTAGATAGTGTCGATATCTATATTTATCCTGTCTTTATCTTATTATTACCTGTGGGAATGATAGATGGCTTGGTCTTGTTGTTGGCGTTTATCTATGGTTTGTGTATTGATGCTTTTTACAACACACCAGGTTTATTTGCTTCGGCAGCAGTAGCTGTTGCTGCTGCTCGACCATTGGTCTTAGCAATTTTAGAACCAAGAGGAGGTTATGAAAAAGGAAAAGCTCCTACAAAATACAACCTAGGAACAAGATGGTTTATACAGTATAGTAGTATTTTGATGTTATGGCATACGATCTGGGTAGTAACATTAGAGCAGTTGAGTCTTTTTTCTTGGTTGCGGTTGTTAATCTGGATTTTAATTTACGCTTTATCAATGCTAATCATTATTTTATATCAATTCTTATTCAATCCCAAAGAATAACTCAACAATAGGTCGTTGAAACCACGCAGTAGCAGCGAACCGAGCTATGTGAGCTCACGGCTGTAGGGAGTAACAGAGCTAACTGCTAATTCAATGGATAAAGGTGTATTACTTGAGCAAAAGTAAGTAGACGCACTACATTAAATTAAACGAATATAAGTTATATGCAAGATTTGTATCAAGATAGACAGAAGGTATTGCAAGTTGCATTTGTAATTTGTGCTGCTATGCTTGTGTTTAAATGTTTTCAAATACAAATTTGGGACAAGTCTTATCAGCAACAGCATAGTTACCGAGAGGCAGTAACCTTATACCCATCTAGAGGCGCTCTCAAAGATAGAAATGGGGAGTTATTGGTTTATAATTTGGCGATGTATGATTTGAAAGCAACCTACAACCAAGTTCGCAAAGCGAACATCGATACAGCTGCCTTTTGTAAACTATTGGGAATTACAGATAGTACGTTTTATGCCAATCTAAACAAGGATTTTAGCGATCGCCGTTTTTCACAGCGCAAACCTTTTGATTTTTTGACTCAGATTCCAG
Source organism: Aureispira sp. CCB-QB1 (assembly GCF_000724545.1). Taxonomy (GTDB): domain Bacteria; phylum Bacteroidota; class Bacteroidia; order Chitinophagales; family Saprospiraceae; genus Aureispira. The sequence goes on from NZ_JHBV01000031.1 coordinate 211,744, forward strand.
GAGACAAATTTGCCTCTATTGAAGAACGCTTGTACGAATTCCCTGGTTTTGAAAGCCAACTAAAGAGCGTTAGGGGGTATCCTGCACATGTGGGGGCGCATATGTTGGGGTATATCAGTGAGGTTAGCCCCAAGAAAATCAAAGAATCCAATGGTCTGTATCAACGAGGGGAATATGTAGGAACGAGTGGTTTAGAGTTGTTTTATGAGGAACAGTTGAGAGGTATTCGAGGAGTAGAGCATGTTTTAAAAGATAAATGGGGGAAACGAAAAGGGAAGTATAAAGAAGGTGCATTGGATGAAGCTGCCGTATCAGGTTATGATTTAATCACTTCGATAGATTTGGAGTTACAAGCATATGGAGAGCAATTGATGCAAAATAAAACAGGGGTAATTGTTGCAATTGAGCCCTCTACAGGAGAGATATTAGCAATGGTTAGCTCTCCATCTTATGACCCTGCTATTTTAGCTGTCAATAGAAACCGAAAAGAGGCTTTTAAGGCACTGCAAGGCGACTCCTTGTTTCCTTTGTTCAACCGTGCTTTAATGGCACAATACCCACCAGGATCTATTTTTAAAACCACTTTATCGGCAATTGGTTTGCAAGAACGAATTCTTACTCCCAATAGAGGAATGTCTTGTAGTGGAGGCTTTATTTATGGATCATTGCGAATTGGATGCCATGGGCATGGTGCTATTAATGATGTGGGAAATGCCATTCAGTATTCTTGTAACAAGTATTATTGCCAAACTTTTAGAGAGTTGGTCAATGTTTATGGATTTTACTATCCAGAAAAAGGCATGGATCGCCTGGCAGAACATTTGCACAGTTGGGGATTAGGAGCACCGTTAGGGGTTGACTTGCCGCACGAAGCATCTGGACACGTTCCAACGGCTGCTTATTATAACAAAAAACACGGGAAAGGAACTTGGAAGTTCTCAACAGCTGTATCGGTTGGTATTGGACAGGGAGAATTATTGATAACTCCTTTGCAAATGGCAAATATGGCTGCGATTATTGCTAATAGAGGCTATTATTATACCCCTCATTTTGCCAAAGAATTTGAAGGAGATACTTCTGGAATATTGGATCATTTTAAAGAAAGACATTACACGAAGGTACATCCCATGCATTTTGAGCCTGTTGTTGACGGGATGGCAAGAGTGGTAACTGCTGGAACTGGAGCTCGTTCTCGAATCCCAGATATTACGATGTGTGGCAAAACGGGAACCGTGGAGAATAACAAGGGAAAAGACCACTCTACGTTTATTGCTTTTGCTCCTAGAGAAAATCCTAAAATTGCCATTGCTGTTTATGTAGAAAATGGAGGATTTGGATCTACCTATGCGGCACCAATCTCTAGTTTGATGATTGAGAAATACATAAAAGGAAGCATCGAAAGCCCTCAACGAAAATCGTTGGAAAAAAGGATGCTAAATGCGGATCTAGTTAAACGAGAAAAACCATCGTACTCTTCTGTTCCTTAATTTCATAATCCAAAGAACAATAGTATTTAAACAAAACAATTAATTTTAGATAGAGTATATGCGTCAAGGTAGAGATTCAGATATTGGAGGATATGATTGGATTACCATAGCACTGTGGGGAATCTTAGTTTTTTGTGGTTGGATGATGATTTTTGCAGCAGGCTATTTGGATGAGGATTCATTTACTAGTTTGTACGACTTGAAGAAAAACTATGGGAAGCAGTTGTTGTGGATTACTGTAGGAATGGTGCTAGTTGGAATAATTCAATTGGTTGAGCTAAGGATTTACCAAACGTTTGCGCCTGTTTTTTATGGAATTACTATCCTCTTGCTAATTGCTGTTTTATTTACCACTCCTATTAACGGAGCAACTTCTTGGTTTGATATAGGTGGCTTTCGATTTCAACCTTCCGAATTTGCAAAAGTAACGACCTGTATCATGTTATCAGCCTATTTGGCAATGCCCACTGCACGAATGCAAGAACTAAGAACAAAATTGATTGCGCTAGGGATTGTATTGTTACCTGTATTGTTAGTCCTCTTACAGGGAGATGCAGGATCAACCCTAGTTTATTTTGCTTTCTTTATTTTACTATTCAGAGCAGGGATGGATGCTTGGATTTATATACTAGGTTTGGTGGTAGCGGCTTTGGCTATTTCTGCGTTATTATATGACGAAACGTGGTGGCTTATTAATACTATCTTGTTGGTTGGCAATATAGTACTGCTAAAATCTTGGCGAAAAGAAGATTTGTGGTTGGGGCTTATTCTTATAGAAGCTATTTTGACGTATTTATTTTTTGATGAGAGTCGTTATATTTTAATTACAGGAGTTAATGGATTAGTTTTAGTTGTATTGGCTTTGGTAAATATTGGGGATAAAAAATGGGAAAACAGCTTTTTTGTCTCGCTCTTAGTAACTGCGGCTATTCTTTTTTCTACGTCGGTCAATTATATTGTTAATAATTTGATAGGAGGGCATAGGCAAGAGCGTATTTGGGTATGGCTCCGACCAGAAAAATGCCATCCTTTGGGACCTTTATACAATGTAGAGCAGTCAAAATTTGCTATTGGTTCTGGGGGTTGGGCTGGCAAAGGTTTTTTGCAAGGAGAGCGCACCAAGTTAGACTATGTGCCTGAGCAATCGACAGACTTTATTTTTTGTACTGTTGGAGAAGAATGGGGATTTGTTGGAACAACCTTTATTATTTTAGTCTTTTTTGCGCTTATCTTACGTATTTTATTTATTGCACAACGCCAACGTTCTTTGTTTACAAAATACTATGCGTTAGGGGTTGCTTGCATTTTGTTTTTTCATGTCTTTATCAATATTGGTATGACAACAGGTTTGGTGCCTGTTATTGGAATACCACTACCATTTATCAGCTATGGAGGCTCCTCATTACTCTCTTTCTCCATTCTAATGGGTTTGCTAATTAAATTAGATAGCAACCGCTTATTTGTGTTTCGATAGACTCGAAATACACACATTTTAACAAAAAAATGCTTAATCTTTTTGATGTCAATGGATTACCATATTGACACGAATCCCCCCATGCCATCAACTTCCTAACATTCTGTTGACATAAAAATAACTTAATAATTGGAACTTATCTCTATAAAGAGGAGTTTAACCAAGGAACGTCACATCAAAAACACATTGAAAACCAATAAATAATAAGGAACGAATATTGCTGTTAATCACAAATAACAGCCTATCGACAAAACTTCGTGGTTAACTTCGAAGGAGCATAGCATAAAACATACATCCAAGTATTTTTTAACTTCAAAACTGAGAAGACATGAGCTGGCGCAGACTAAATGGGAGCAGAATTTTGTTGCCTATCAAAGAAGCTGTAGAAAAAACCATTCAAAAAGAATTGGAAGCAGGTCACCAACTAAAAATTTGTATTGGAACAGATTCGCAAGTACGTGGTAAAAACATCGGCTTTGCGACCGTTATTGTATTTTTGCGAGAAGGAAAAGGAGGTTTTATGTTTATAAAAAGCGAGATTTTAACGCAAAAAATGGCGATCAAAGAACGAATGATTCACGAGGTGAGTAAATCGGTAACCCTAGCCTACGAGCTATCTGAAATATGGGATAAGTATGCTATTTCTTTAGAAATTCATGCCGACATCAATACAGATGCAAGCTTTAAATCAAACGTAGCACTGAAAGAAGCTATGGGGTATATCAAAGGAATGGGCTATGAATTTAAAGCAAAACCAAATGCTTTTGCTAGTTCTAGCTGTGCAGACAAAGTCTGCTAATGGCAAAAATTAGTGATTTATAATAATATAAGGCTACTTTCATTTGAGGGTAGCTTTTTTGTTTTTTGTTGCCCAATTTATAGATTGGAGCTAGTTATTTACCTTCCATTTGCTCAATAAGCGTTTTTCGAGGAGGTGTTTTAACAGGTGGAGATAGTTGATTGGCTTTTCTTTTAGCCCATGCGTACGTAGCAATTCGAAATAAAATCCAAACGATAGGAAGGGCAATCGCAATTAAATAATAATAAAGAAAAAGTGTACTCCTATTATCAATAGGAATATAAAAAGACAAGACTTGATATAAGAGATAGACATAGGCAGCCAATATTACCAACCACATAAACGTAACCGTAATTTGAGCAACTTTATTTCCAACATTCCAGATTTTATCCAATGCTTTTTCTGTTTTGTAATGTTTTATAGCCCATGCATCGACTACGTTTTGTGTTTTAAGAAACAAGGGGAGTGGAAAATAATGTAAGAGAAAGGAAATAAGAAAGTAAAACCCTCCCGCTCCCATAGAACCAATCATTAGTGCTTTTACGATGTAAATAATATCCATTGTGTTGTATTGATGTTTTGGGTGAAGTACATTATTGAATGAAAAACTAAGCTTGCAATCTCATGGAGCATAACACAGAACTAAAACGTAACCCCGTATTGGTTAAAAATAATCAATTCTAGATAGAGGAACAAAAGGAAATTCACAAACTTTTGAAATGACCATCTATTACTGAATAGACCCAACTCGTTTTGTAAAAAAAATTAGGCTTGGCTTGCCGTTCATTAGACTCTTTCCCTAAGAATAATAAAGGGATATTTTTAAGTGCCTTTTTTATACTAATGCGTTGTTTAGGATTGAGAGGTTCGTTTTTGTCATGAATAAAAAGGTATGTATTTAAGACCTTTTCTTGTGGAATAGAAATGACTAACTTAAATTCAACTTGTCCTGTAAAGCCCTTTAGTGTTTCACTACATTGTTCCTCTAATATGGTTTTGACACAAGAAGGAAAACATATTTTTAATGGTTTTTTATAAAAACCAGTTTCTTTGCAGTGTAGTTTTTTTTGTGCAAATACAAAGGTATAACCCAAAAGTAGTACCAATAGAATAAATAAACGTATCGTTTTCATAGGGGGAAATTAAAAGGTGTTTGGACCTAATTTACGGCTAGAGAATAGATGTACTCATGGTTTTATGACCATTTGTTTTTTATCTATTAGAGCAGGACTTGCTTTGCAAATAGGTTGATAAATGTTGTTTAAAGCGTCAGGTTTATGATAGAAGTAGCCAATGGTATAGCTGGAACCAGGCGCTTTGCGACGCCAATGTTGTACAAACTGCTGTTGGTACAAAGCAAAGGTAGGCAAATCTATCCAATAAAAAGCTAAGTGCCCAAGACGTTTTGTGGTAGTTCCATTGGAATAAAGTGTGTTTCTCTTGAGATAACGATGAATAATTTTCCGTCCTTTTCCACCAGTATTATAATCATCTGTATCTATAATATCTTGAACCGAGATACCACAGGTTTGATGTTGAATAAAATAAGTCATTAATTTTGCCTCACTTTCGATAAAAGCATGTTTTTGACCAAATTTTTTCCAGTTTAAAAGTCCTTTTTTTCTAGCTTTAGAATAGTCTTTGCCTTGCTGCAAGCTTTCTTGTTCTCGCTTGGCACGGTATCGCCCATGCGTATAATTATAATAAAGAGCTTGATAAGCGTGGGCAAATTCTTCGATAATAGTGGCATCAAAGAAAAAATCATGCATTTGGTCTACCCCAAATTTGAGCGTACCGTTTTTAGAAGAATAAGTACCATAAGCATCTTTGACAGGCGTATTATTAATAGAATAAGGATATTCAGATTCTTCTAAATGGGTTAAAATTTGATTAAACATACTCGATTCTTGGCGAAGTTCTGCCACACGAGTTTGTATGCGCTCTGTATTTTTGCCCCATTGAAAACTCTGTTTCTGAGATGATGCTTCGAGAACAGGCTCAATCGTAAACAAATGGGAGGAGTTTTCTTGAAAGGTATTCAACTCTAGCTCTGGAATGATATAATAGGTTGTTGACCCTTCTTTTAGAACTTGAGTCTGGTGCCAATCAAAGGGATTTTGAGTCAAATAAGGAATTAAAAGCAGACCAATTAAGCCTGCAAAGATGTAGATACTGTTCATGTGGGAATATAAAGAAGTGTGAATAGTGTTGTAAATTAAAACGCACAAATCTAATACCAAATCTGATCATTTGGTGACATAAAAAAATGCCTCTCAAAAAAATCGAGAGGCATTCATTTTGGAATTCTATCTTATTATTTAGTCATAGAGTGCAAAAACTCATCGTTACTATGTGTGCCTTTCATGCGACTTAATAAAAAGTCCATTGCTTCTTCTGTTTTCATATCTGCAAGATAGCGACGAAGGATAATCATTTTATTGATAACATCTGGGTGATGCAATAAATCATCACGGCGCGTACTTGATTTGGTCAAATCAATAGCAGGATAAGTACGTCTATTGGCTAATTTTCTGTCTAATTGCAATTCTAAGTTACCTGTACCTTTAAACTCTTCAAAGATAACCTCATCCATTTTGGAACCAGTATCAATCAAAGCTGTCGCTAAGATAGTCAAAGAACCACCATCTTCGATATTACGAGCTGCCCCAAAGAATTTTTTAGGTTTTAACAATGCACTCGCTTCCACACCACCAGACAATACTTTTCCACTAGAAGGAGATACTGTATTATGAGCTCTTGCCAAACGCGTGATAGAATCTAATAAGATGACAACATCATGCCCACATTCTACCATACGTTTTGCTTTTTCCAAAACAATATTGGCAACACGAACGTGATTTTCTGGATGAGCGTCAAAAGTAGAACCAATAACTTCAGCACGCACGCTACGTTGCATATCTGTCACCTCTTCTGGGCGTTCATCGACTAATAGAATAATCAAATAACACTCTGGGTGATTTTCTGCAATAGCATTAGCGACATCTTTCAGCAAGAATGTTTTACCTGTTTTGGGTTGGGCAACAATAAGACCACGTTGACCTTTCCCAATAGGAGTAAACAAATCCATGATACGAGTAGAATACAAATTGGGTTTACTCTTCTGAACAATATTTAGTTTTTGCTCAGGAAATAAAGGCGTTAAGTGATCAAAGTGAACACGGTCACGAATTTCTTCAGGACTCCAACCATTAATCTTTTCAACCTTTAGCAAGGCAAAATATTTTTCCCCTTCTTTGGGAGGGCGGATGGCTCCTTCTATAGAATCACCTGTTTTCAAGCCAAATAACTTGATTTGAGAAGGCGAAACATAAATGTCATCTGGAGAGGTTAAGTAGTTGTAGTCTGAAGAACGCAAAAAGCCATATCCTTCTGACATCATTTCTAGCACACCTTCTCCCGATACAACACCATCTAAGTCAATATTAAACTTAGCAGATTTGTTGAATTTCTCTTTATGAGAGGTGCTTCTAGGTTTTTTAGGCTCCTTTTTGTTATTACTACTATTACTATTCGTACTGTTACGAGGAGTAGAACGCTCTTCTTTCTTTTCTGGAACAGCAACTTTTTTCTCTTCAGTCTTTTTAGCGACTTCCGTTTCTTTATTGGTTGTGTTAGTATCTGCTGACTCTCTGTTTTCTGTCTTGCGAACTCTTCTACGTTTTGTTGGTTCTTCTGTTGTCTTAGAAGTTTTTTCAACTTTTGACTTTTCCTTTTCAGCAACAGCAACTTTTTGAGTTTTTGTTGTCCTAGGTGTTCTAGTTCGGGTTGTTTTTGCAACCTTTTTTTCTTCTGTAGGAGTTGTTGAAGTAGAGATAGTATCTCCTTTAATTGCTTGGAAGTCCAAGATTTTATAAATCAGCTCTTTTTTGGTGAGTCTCTTATATCCTTTCATCTCCAGCGTCTCAGCTATTTCTCTTAGCTCAGGAACGAGCATCTGATTTAATTGAAGTATGTCGTACATACAAAGGTAGGTTAAATGAAATTAAGTGAATAAATCAATGAAAATTATACTATTAAGTATATGTAATTAACCATGTAACTACGATAAGACTTGATAGATTAAATAATTGTTGTTTTTTATATAATCAAACTATTGTCCACACAAAACAGCAAACTTTATTTGTTTATGTGTTGTGGTTTTTTATCATGGAGTCTTATAAGTTATAGTTGAGGAATTTTGTTTTTTTACAAAACAACAATCAACCAAACAAAGAGCTCCTTATGGGGTATAATAGACTTACCAACTAAATACAATAACTTGTTGAAGTTTGGTGTATAAGCAACAGAAAAGGCATCTCAACGATTGAGAATATAATTGCTTTATTGTTGTTACCTACCTTTCTAACAAATTATAGAAAATTAAATAACAGCTTGCTGCACTTTTGCTCTAACATTGATGTATAGCAGAGCAATTGTTTTCTCCAAATTCATACCTCAAATAGATGAAATTGTTGAACAAACTGTAGATAAATGCAAACTCCCTTGCTTGATGTTATGCAAAATAAAATCATTAAAAAGTTCGTTGAATGGAACTAAATAGTGTGGTTTTAAATTTACAAGCTATGTAGAAATGATTTTTTTGAATTGATAACAGTGGGAGGTTAACGATTTTTTGAGGGAAGTCGATTTTACTTGACTTAGTGATGCAAAAGTACACTTTAATTTTTGAATTCAAATAGTATATTTGCAAAAATATTAGATTTAGAACTAAATTAACAGGATTTTATACTTAAATAAACCTATTTTTATTCAAAATAACGTTTAACTTCGTAATAAGTTATATTTAATCCATAAAAAATTAAAAAAAAGTCTTTTTTGAAGTCCAAAAAGGATCAAAACGCAAGAGTATAGTTTAAAAAATGAGTTGAGAAAAACAGTTTTTAAGCATATTCAAAATAAGAAGCTTAACATAGAGCAATGGAGCTCGTACTATATACTATTATAAATATAAAAAGAAATGTTGCCAGTTAGTTTTATTCGAGAACACAAAGAGAAAGTAATCAAAAGTTTAGAAATAAGAAATTTTACAGATTTCTCTATTCTAGACCAAATCATACAAGTAGACTCCAAACGCAAAAGCCTTCAAAAAGAATTGGACGAACATTTGGCAGAGGGAAACAAAATTGCAGCTGAAATCAAGGATTTGTATAAAACAGGTAGAGGTGCAGAAGCAGAAGGGAAAAAGAAACGAGGAAGTGAGCTAAAAACCATCAATGCCGGTCTTAAACATGAATTGACAGAAATAAAAGCGCAATTAGAAGATTTGATGTTGCAAGTGCCCAATTGTGCCAATGAAATCGTTCCTCCTGGAAATTCAGATGAGGACAATCAAGTACAGCAAGATTGGGGACAAGATTTGCCAGAAGTTAGTGGTACAGCATTACCGCATTGGGAACTAGCCAAAAAGTACAATTTAATTGATTTTGAATTGGGGGCTAAAATTACCGGTGCTGGATTTCCCGTCTATATAGGTAAAGGGGCAAGACTGCAACGTGCCTTGATTAGTTTCTTTTTGGATGAAGCACAAGACGCAGGATATATTGAGCACCAAGTACCTTATGTGGTAAATGAAGATAGTGCTCGTGGAACAGGTCAGTTGCCTGACAAAGAAGGTCAAATGTATCACATTGGCAACGATGACTTGTATTTAATTCCAACAGCTGAGGTTCCTCTGACGAATATTTATAGAGATGTGATTCTAAAAGAAAAGGATTTTCCTGTAAAATTAACAGGTCATACGCCTTGTTTTAGAAGAGAAGCTGGTTCTTATGGAGCGCATGTGCGTGGTTTGAATCGTTTGCATCAATTTGAAAAGGTGGAGTTGGTACAAATTCAACATCCTGAAAAATCGTATGATACGCTTACCGAAATGTGTAATCACGTAGAAGGTTTGTTGAAAAAACTAGAACTTCCATACCGCATCTTGTTATTGTGTGGAGGAGATTTGGGCTTTACTTCTGCTTTAACCTATGACTTTGAAACCTATTCTGCGGCACAAAAACGTTGGTTGGAGGTAAGTTCTGTTTCTAATTTTGAAACTTTCCAAGCCAATCGTTTGAAATTGCGTTATAAAGGAGAAGATGGTAAAAACCACTTGGCGCATACCTTAAATGGTTCTGCATTGGCATTGCCTCGTATTATCGCGACTTTGTTGGAGAATAATCAGACAGAAGATGGTATTAAAATTCCTAAAGTATTGCAAAAATACACAGGTTTTGATATGATCAAATAAATAGAAGCTGTTGACAAAATACTAGAATAAAAAATAAAAGCCCCTTGATTTTCAAGTGGGCTTTTTCTATTTTTGCAGCATGAAAGAAAAAGACGAATTATATATGCAACGTGCCATTGAATTGGCCAATCGAGCAGGCGGTCACAATGCCCCAAATCCAAGGGTAGGCGCTGTTATTGTGCATCAAGATAAAATTATAGGAGAAGGCTATCATGAGCGTTGTGGAGAAGGACATGCAGAGGTGAATGCAGTAGCTTCTGTACGCCCTGAAGACCTAAGGTTATTGGCAGCATCTACCATCTATGTTACGCTAGAGCCTTGCTTTCATTATGGCAAAACACCTCCTTGCGTAGAGCTTATTCTAAAACATAAGTTTCCACGAGTGGTGATTGCTTGCAAAGATCCATTTGAAAAAGTTGCGGGGCAAAGCATTCAAAAACTCAAAGCCGCAGATGTTGAGGTGGTGGTAGGAATATTAGAGCAAGAAGCATCTTGGGTAGTTCGACGATTTTTTACCAACGTTCAAAAAAAGCGACCTTATATATTATTAAAATTTGCCCAATCTAAAGATGGGTTTATGGGAGATCCCTCTAAGGAGATAGCGATTTCCAATGCATTGAGCAAACGGTTGGTGCATCAGTGGAGAAGTGAAGAAACGGCTATTATGGTAGGAACCAATACTGCTTTAATTGATAACCCTCAACTCAATAATCGTTTGTTTTACGGTCGATCTCCACTTCGATTGGTCTTAGATCGACAATTACGCTTACCTGATCATTTATATTTGTTTGATGGTTCTATCGAAACTTGGGTGTTTACAGCACAAAAAAAGCAGGCAAGTCAAAAGAACGTTCGCTATGTAACTTTAGATTTTGATGAAAACTTATTGCCTTCAATATTGGAATACCTATATGAGCAAAAAATACAATCTGTCATGATTGAAGGAGGGCAACAGCTTTTACAAGGTTTTATAGCTGCCAATTTGTGGGACGAAGCCAAAGTTCTGTGTAGCAATTTATGTCTTGGAGAAGGAGTCATTGCGCCAAAAATTCCAACTCAATATTTACAGTTTGAAGAACCATTAGGGGATAACTGGGTTAAAACTTATGTGAATGCTACTCAAAACGACACCAGTTATATTCAATCTTAAATTGAAATATTCACAAGCACTACTCTGTTGAAGAAAAAATGTATTGGTTTGGTTATTAGTTAGATGTGTTTTTGTCTTGAGCCTAAAAACCTAAAAAAAGCAACAGCGTATTAACAAAGAAAACTTCATTTTTTATAATCTGCTAAGGGCAATTGTGTACTAGCATAACGAATCTAAGTCATAAAACTCACGAATAGGCGAGTGACAACCTAGTTATGTCTAGTGAGAGATTGTGAAATGAGCAGATGACAAACTTCTTAATACAAAAAAAATAAATCTTGGGCTATTTACTTTTATCAGCGAGTTGCTCGATAACCATTGTGGTTATTTTTAAGTTGTTCGACCGCTACTCAATAAATCGTTATCAAGCGATTGTTTTTAACTATCTTATTTGCGTTATTACAGGTTGTCTTACATTAGGGGCAGTCCCTTTTGAAAAAAATATGATTACGGAACCTTGGTTTCCTATTATGATTGGGCTTGGTTTTTTGTTTATGGGTGGGTTTAACCTTATTAGTAGAACTGTTACTCATTTTGGTATGGCAGTTACATCCGTTGCACAACGAATGTCTTTAGGTCTTTCGGCCACATTTGCTATCTTATATTATGGTGAACCCTATGATGTCTTTAAAATAATAGGAATATTATTGGCCCTTTCTGCAGTTGTATTTATTAATATTCCAGATAAAAAAGTAAAAAAGACTCAAGAAGGAGATAATCAATCTTCTAAATGGTTAATACTCTATCCAGTATCTATCTTTCTAGTAAGTTCATTGATTGAAATATTATTACAATATTTGCATGCTGTTCATGAAATGAAACCTGCCAATGAGTCCATTATTTTATTTGCTAATGCAGGAGTAGTAGGCATGATTGGTTTGATAATTTTTAGAGAAAAAATTAAACTTAAAAATATCATAGGAGGAATTATACTTGGTGTACCCAATTATTTTTCCATTTATTTTATGCTAAATGCTTTAGATAGTGGCATGGATGGTTCAGTGGTTTATTCTTCTTGTAATATTATAATTGTAACTGGAGCAGCCTTGGTAGGGTATTTGTCGTTTAGAGAGCATTTGTCTAAGCTAAACATGGTCGGCATCTTATTGTCAATAGCAGCAATTGTCTTAATTGCTCTGTCGAATATGGAGATTATTTAGAATGAGAACTAAGGCTATGTGCTAAGGTCTTGTTTATTAACTCTTAGGTGATTTTCTTGTACAATAAATTGTGTATATTTGCCCAACTCGTATTTAGAAAAAGCTTAACAGATGATTTATAGCAGACCTATGTGTTACTTCGTGGTTTGTAGAATTTTTCTGGACGACTACTATTGTAAAATAATACTCTGCTGATTATTCCATGGGCAGTGCCTTTGTGCTATTGGTGTAAGTTTAATTGGCTGTCAATTAGTTTTTTATGCTACTACTGTATGGTTTTGACAAAGTAATGATAAAAAATATTATCCCCAATATTGATAATCAACAATTAAAATTTGTGTAAGAAAAGAATTAAAAACATTCTTATATCAAATTCATGTTGTGAGTATCACTAATAAATCAAGTTAAAATGACACGCATTTATATTGTACTGATTTTCTGTTTTTTTGTAATTCCCACTTCTTTTGGGCAATATTATATTTTTGGTGGCTATAATTATGGCGCAATAAATATGGAAGGCTCCAATGCGGTGATAGATGCTTTTAATGCTAGAGAAAGTCACACGATAGGACCATTGACAAACAACTTTCATGGCTATCGTTTTGGAGCAGGAAAATACAGCAAGTATACCGTTTTAGAGCTAGGATTTGGAAATTTAGTTTCTAGTCAAAAAAGTACGAATCCTAATCAATTAAAAGAAAGTGCAGAGGTAGTAGCCAATTATATGTCGGCTACGGCACGAGCAGGGGTCAAACCTTTTCCTAAACATTATTTTACTTTTGGCGCTGCAATGCACTTGGGGGCTCAACGAATTCGTTATTCTTTTGGAGGAGATTATCAGACACCTGTTAACAAATATGTTATTGCCCCTGAGTTTTACATTGATTATGCCATCAAAATTAAATTCTTGCTAAAAAAATCTCAAAGAGATAAGTATTACTACTTGTTGAGAATTCGCCCTTATTATCAGTTACATGCTTATTTAGAAAGCGGTAATTTTGAAGCAGAGCTCAACCAAACGCCCAACGTTGCTATGGATGCAATAGAAGATGATATGAGTCATTTTGGATTTAATGTTTCAATTGTAATTCCATTTATAAGCGATGAGGATAGAGCTTATTTATTTACTCCCAATAAGCGCAAGCAAAGAAAGAATAAAAAAGAGCAACCCAAAGGACGATTATAGTCTTTGAAGCTAGTTGAACTTTAATTTTTTTTTAATTGTTGAAATTTAAGTTGAATGTGTGTAATGCACGTAAATAATTGATAAAAACGAACTGTAATTATGATTGGTAAGTTAATAAGTCTTGTATTCTTTTTTATTGTAGGTTGGGTAGTTTACACTCAATTTTTTGGAACGAAGCAAGAACAAGCCATGGGGCAAGAGGTCATTAGCAATGCTAAGGAAACGGTACAAGGGATATTTAATATTTTTCAGCACGAAAGCGGAAAATTTAAAGAAGGTACTTATGATGATTCTATTGATAAATTAGGAGCCTTGTTGGATCGATTGCGAGAACAAGCTAAGAGCGAGGATAGTCAAGACGAAATTCAGGATTTGGTACAAGAAACCAAACGAATTAAGGAAAAAGTAGAACAATCAAAAGAAGGAGAAAATATAGATGAGGAGCAAACCAAAGAAGATTTGAAAAAGTTGACCAAGGAAGTAGAGGAGATTGTTAATAAGATGGATAAGAAAAAATAAGACTACCAAATAAGCAACAACGTAACCGTACGAAGAAAAAAGGCTATTACTCTCAAGGAGTAGTAGCCTTTTTTAGATTGATTTGATGATTTAGCAACTCTTATCCAGCCTCTGCTTCAAATTCAGAACTTTTGCTGTAATTTAAAATATTTTGGACCACAAAACTAGGTGGTTGGATATCGACTGCATCTAATAATTGTTGTGCTTTTTTTAAAGCATTGTGATTTTCCTTGATTTTAGAATCAGAATGTTTTGCTTTTTGGATAGCCATTTTTTCTAAATAATCAGTTTCTCCATAAATATCACGAACTAAATCTTCTTTTGTAATTTGATGCTTCATTTTCCGGGTCGTTTTATTTTTCAAAAATAAACTGTTTGAAATTAAATTTGCTACTATATGGAAAACGCAACCTTTTGTCTAAATGTTGCATGGGTGTCATTTTTTTTTCGGAATTTTATTTTGTATAACACCTGTTAATATTTTTATAAGATTCTTATAGGACGTCCCCCATAGTCAAAAGGTTGGAAATATTAGCGAAAATAATAATAAGAAAGCCCTTTTTGCCTATAATAGAAGCAAAAAAGGGCTTAAAAGTTGCCTACCTGTTATTTGTAGTAGCTTGGCTTTTAATTTTTTAAGCGCACTTGATCATTTTGGTTATTTTTTGTAGGTGCTGTTCCATAATAGAAATGTTGATCAATAAATTTCGTTCAACTGTTTTTTCTGAGAATGAGCGATTTTCAAAATCAATATAGGTCTTGAAATGCAAATCGCCAGAATCTGGATCTAACTCAAAGTTTCCAAAAACACGATCACTATTTAAGCACATTAAAAAAAGAGCCATTTGATTGCGTAGGGTTAGAGGAACTTTCATTGGATGGGTAGAGTATAAACCGATGCCGCTGTGGAGCGCTCGTTTATTGGTCGTGCTATTTTTAGTTTTATTGCCTACCAAAATTAAGCATTGCCATTCTCCTTCAGGCGTTTTGACATCAAAACTCAATGCCTGGCGATCAGGGTCCGTTATAAAATCAATTCCTATCCTTTGAAAGTAACGTGTTATTTTTTGGATCATCATAGTATAAAAAGATTATAGTAGCCCATCAAAATTATTTGTCAAATCGATCCAAATTCAATGCTTCAATAATGGCAATCAATTTGGATGCATACCTTTTGTCTGTTGCATAGCCTGCTGCTTGTAGACCATGTGCCCAGTTTTTATAATCCGTGCGTTTTAATTTAGATAAGTGTTTGTAACGAGTGTTAGATAATAACTTGCTATGTTCTCTAAAACTCTCCCAAGCAGAGTCAAAAATTCTAAACATATCGTATCGACTGTCGTCGGTATAATTGGCACAACGACAACCAAGGCATTTTTTACGGCATTTGATTCCAAAGTGATTATTTTCTTTGGCGGCAAGAGAGCTTTTGCCGGCATTGCTCTCTAACAAACCTTGTGCTAGGGTGATGCTAGCAGGAATATTGAACAAATCCGCTTCTTCTTTGGCTGTTACACTATATTTAGCAATATAATCTGTACAAATCTTGTTTTTAACGGCTACAATTTGTGGATCTACGTTGTGTTTTTTTGCAAAGTTGGGATTCAAAATAAAACCTAAGTTAGAGTATTGAGCAGCCTTCTTCTTTTGTTCTTCTGTTAAAGCACTACCTACTGCTGTAGCAGCATTGGCTAAATTCATTTGAGAGCGAATATCTTTGCTTTCGTCACGAATGGTTTCCCACCATTTTTTGTCTTTAGAGGCAGTTGTACTAGATACTGTTGTAGCATAAGGAGCTACAGTATTTTGTGGGGTTTGTGATGGCGGAGGTGTTTCGACAACACTAGCTGTTTGTTGAGCTGTCCCATTGCCAATGGTAAATTGGAAGCTAAATTCTTTCTGCGTTAATACCAAAACAATTAAAATAAAGAATGCGACACGCAGCCATAGTTGCTTTGCTAGATTTTTGATTCTTTGTAGACTATCATCAACGGCTTGTTTTACCACTACGGGCAAATTTTTGTTTACTATCATCATAATTAATGCATTTTATATTGTCTATAATGTCTTTTTGTTATCACATTACAAATGTAAAACAAAATGTTTTAAAAATAAAAGAAATCAAAAACAAAATGTTTTAAAAAGTGCAAAAAATAAATTTGATAGTGTTTTTGGAGGTTTGTTAGGGTGTTTTTTGAAAATTTTGAAACAAAAAAATGTATTTATAAATAAAAAAGAGCCCTCGAAAGGGCTCTAAAAATTACAAAATTATTTCTTATTAAACTTAGCAGACTGTGTATCTAGCCCATCATAACACTAATAAGAGGAAATAAGATATTCCACAACGCAGCAGCAAAAAATAAAGAAATCGTTACTCGAGTTGTCAAATTACCTACATTGGCAACCATGCCTGCTATAAACAGTGACATACCACCAAATAGATAAATAGAAAATCCAATTCCAGCTCCACCAAAATTTAGCATTGTATAGATAGCTAGAGGCATAAACAAACAAGGTAGAATTAAAGCAGGAAATAAGAACCAAGTCATTCTATATTTCATTTGATTGTCACAAAAATCCAAGTATCGTTCAATAATACCTCTGTTGGTTGTAGTTGTTGTTGCTGTTTTAGTAGTGACATCTTTTTGAGGTAATGTCTTATGTTCGGTTTTTGCAGCTATCGTATTCATGACTTGTTTGTTTTTGCATTAATTAATAACTCAAAGATAGGTTATGAGATGGTGCAAATTGTTGATAAAAGTCACTTCTAGAGATGATTGTGGTCATTCTAAAAAAAAGTAGGAGAAGCCCCTTTAACGAATGCTTCTCCTACTTTTAGAAACGATAATTGTTATTTTACAAATTGTTTAGAACAAAGTTGGTCATTTTATTATATAGGTGCGATCTAGTGTACCCACCATAAATGCCATGATTTTTATTGGGATAGTAAGCCTCTTCAAAAGGAATATTCTTGTTGATCAAAGCCCTTGCCATTTCAGCTGCGTTTTGAAAATGCACGTTATCATCAGCCATTCCATGTACTAAGAGATATTTGCCTCGGATCTGTCCTGCAAAATTGATGGGAGAGTTATCTTCGTATCCCTTATCGTTTTCGCTAGGGGTACGCATAAAACGTTCGGTATAGATGGTATCGTACCATTTCCAGTTGATAACAGGAGCTACAGCAATTGCCATTTTGAAAACATCAGCTCCTTTGGCTAGGCAAGAGGTGGATAAATAACCACCAAAACTCCATCCAAATATTCCAATTCTATTAGGATCGACATAGGATTGATTGGCGAAAAATTTAGCGACTTCAATTTGATCTTTTGTCTCTAGTCCACCCAAGTTCATATAAGTAGATTTACGAAATGCTTCTCCACGAGCATCTGTCCCTCTATTATCAACCGAGACAACGATGTACCCTTGTTGAGCCAACATTTGAAACCACATATAGTTTTGACCGCCCCATTCGTCCATGACCGTTTGGCGACCAGGCCCTCCGTATACATACATAAAGACAGGATATTTTTTGTTTGGATCAAAATTAGCAGGCTTAATCATCCAACCATGCAGCACCACTGAATCGGTGTTGGTATATTCAAAGAAGCTATGTTTGCCCATGTTATACTCCTTTAGTTGCTTGTTCAGATATTGATTATCTTCTATGGTACGAACAAGTTGGTTGTTTTTAGTTTCATAAACTTTATAAGTAGGAGGAGTCGTTGCATTAGAATACGTATTGACATAGTAATCAAACGTACTGCTAAATTGTGCCTTATTAACTCCTTTTTCTGTATGTAAAGCTTTCATTTTGCCACCTGACAGTGCTGTGCTATAAACCCCTCTATTCATAGCGCTTTCTGCTGCTGCTTGAAAGAATAGTTCTTTGGTGGTCTTGTTAATACCATAAAAGCGAATGACGTCAAATTCACCTTTGGTTAATTGGCGTATTTTTTTGCCCTTCATATTGTAAAGGTAGATGTGGTTGAAGCCATCGTCATCGCTCGTCCAAATAAACTCATTATTATCTAAAAAAGTCAAATTATCATGTACATCAATAAAGTACTTGTTTTCCTCGTGTAGCAAAACTTTTGTCTTGCCTGTTTTAGGATTGGCGATTAATAAGGTCAAATCATTTTGGTGGCGATTGAGGCGAGTCACACAAAGTTGATTGTCATCAATCCACTTAATACGAGGGATGTATTGATCTTTCTCTCCTTTTACTTGTACTTTTGTTGTTTTCTTTGTTGCCAAGTCATAAATATGAACCGTTACATCCGAATTTTTTTCTCCTGCTTTGGGATATTTGAAGGTATTATAAATAGGATACAACTCATTGTTATAAGATGTATAAGTAAACTCCTTAACGTCTGTTTCATCAAAACGTAAAAAGGCAATTTTAGTACCTTCAGGAGACCATACAAAAGCGCTAGACATTGCAAATTCCTCTTCGTACACCCAATCTGTTGCACCATTGATAATCTTATTTTGCGCTCCATCTGTTGTAATTTGAACTTCCTTAGAGGCGTTCACTTCTTTGTAAAATAGGTTATTGCCACGAACGAAAGCAATTTTGTTTCCTTTAGCATCCAATGTTGCATAACGTTGTTTGCCTTCTTTAGAAACAGGGGTTAATTTTTCTGCTTTTCGATCCCAAACATAAAAATTAGCTTTAGAGGAACGGCGATAAATTTGCTCTCTATCTGTTTCTAAAACAATTTTATTCTCATCAGCACTAAAAGTATAGCTAGAAAAGTTGATGTCCTTGGCACTATAAATGACTTGTGTTTGTTCGCCAGAAGTCAAGTCATATTGGATAATTTCGCTGCTCTTTTGAACCGAATAATGTTTACCATCATTCATGAAATTAAATCCAGGAACCATTTTAGGGTAAAACTTATAGTCTTCCCAGATTTGAGGAATAGTAATATCTTTTAATTGCGCAGTTGCTGTATAACAAATGCTTAAAAAGGCAAGGATGAAAAAACTATTTTTCATGGTGTTATTTTTCTTGTTGAAATAAATGAATGGGCTATGAAATTTTGAGATTTCTTATAACGCATTGTATTGATCAAATATACAAACTAAATACCAGATTTGAATTCAATTTCTACTAAAGTGTACAATTGATAGATGCGTGTATTAAAGCGACTGAATACTTATAGGGGAATCAACGAAAGTGCTTAAGGATTGAGAGAAGGAACCAAGAGAAAGTGCACAAGGAGTTATTACCAAACCAAGCACACTCAGTCGGTACAGTATAAGTTCATACGATCTTATCAAAAAAAGATAACTTGGTTTGCAAGACAATAACCTATTTTACAGCTCTTGAAGCTATAACTTTTTATAACTAATTTTTCCTGTAATTCTTTTAGGTTTGGGCTTTCCTAGCATCAATGTCATGTGCAATCGCAAAATTTTGCCCATAGAGTTCATTCTTGAAAATTTATTGGTATTGTGATAAAGGTTTAAATCTTTGATGAGGGAACGACGCTTTTCTTTAGTGGATAAGGTGTCTTTGGACATACTATTGAGCAAGCGCTTGATTCGTTTTTGTGCGACTTGATACCTTTTTTTCATCAAAGTACGCTCTTCGTGTTTGTATTGGTTAACGGTTGTAGGATGCAGTGCCTCCATACAGAATTTAACGATTTTATAGTTTTCTTTATAAAATTGTGGCAAATAATGATTCTTGCGTCCTTCATAACAAACTTGATCAAAATCAATGGCACGAACCCTGTACTGTTCCTTGTCAAAGTCAGGTGTTACATCAACCACATAATTATAAGAACGCATATCACCCAATAACATGACAAAACATCGCTCGTTAAATTTCACAAACTCCTTAGCAGCATATCCCTTTAAAAAAGAAGGCGTTTCTATATAGTAATCCAGAAAAGAATCACCAGGAATTCCAGGAATGTGTTCTTCAACCAAGGTGTTTTTGTCGACAATAAAATCTAAACGATTGGGACTCAGAATATGCTCTAACTCCAGACCATATACTCGTGATGCATCTGCCTTTTTGATATAGAAGTAATCGTGGTTGTCGTTTAACGTATTTACGATACGAATTCGGAATGGTTTTGAATTTCCAAACAGACAGTAATCAATTCGGCTGACTCGAAGATGTTCGATTACAGACATATTTCCATCTGTTTTGAGCTTTCCATAAATATAGGTCAAAGCTGCTTCGATTTCATCTTGAAAGGTAGGGTGGTACAACACGGATTCCCAAAGGGTGTCGTTTCCTTTGTTATCGTAGATAGCAGCCGACTCAAACCAATTGGTTAAATCATTATAAGAAATAGGTAAATCAGTCGCTCGATCATAATCTTCTAAGTATTTTCGTAGATTTTCAGAAATAGGAAAACTAGGTTTCTTTTTAGAGATATGCATAGAACGTAAGAATGGTTTTTGATGGTTGGATAGCGTATTTTTCGAATACTAATCCGATAATAAATGTTACAAAGATAAAGGAAAGCGATAGGAAATCGTAATAAATTTTATCGTTTTTGGGTTAAGTGCTTGATTGTTTGGTTCAATAACTACGAAATATTTCAAGAAAAAATGCTTCAGAATATTCTGATAAAAGAACTAATAAGCAGGAAATGCCAGTGGCTTTTCGTTCGTTTTAGAGCAAACAAAAGGCTGCCTGACTTATTTTCAGACAGCCTCCCAAATTTAGTAGCTTTTGTTAATTTTTCTTTTGCATCTTGCTTCGAAAAGCATATGAATGTGGCTACAAAGCAGCTAAAGCAGCCTCGTAGTTAGGTTCTTGAACAATGTCTGGTACCAACTCTGTATACGTAACAGTTCCTTCTTCATCCAACACGATAACTACTCTTGCAGATAAATCGTGTAAAGGTCCATCTGTCATCAATAGACCATAATCTTTAGAAAAAGAACCAGTCGCATAATCAGATAAGTTGATTACATTTTCAATTCCTTCTGCTCCACAAAAACGATTTTGAGCAAATGGTAAATCTCTTGAAATACACAATACTTTAGTGTTTTCTAGACCTGCTGCTTTCTCATTGAATTTTTTAACAGACATTGCACAAATTCCTGTATCTACACTAGGGAAAATGTTTAAAACAACTTTGGAGCCTTTAAAATCAGCTAAAGTAGCCTTAGCTAAATCTCCTTTTACTAGATTAAAATCTGGAGCTTTCGTACCTACAGAAGGAATCTCGCCAGAAGTTTGAACAGGATCCCCTTTAAATGTAATTGTTGCCATTGGTTTATTTTTATAGTTATTATGTTTAATTGATAGTATTAGAATGGTAAATTAAACAACTCTTGTTTTGTGTTTGTGTCTATCTAACAGAAATAAAAGTAAATAGTTTTTTAGAATTTTAATAACAATAGGACTTCAAAACATTAGCCTGCTCAAATCATACCATAGCAGTATAATCCTTAGGCGGACTATTATCAAACCAGAACGGTTGTTTTATTGATCTTTCCACCGCCATAGATATAGACAAGCCGTTGTGCGATAAGGGCTCCATGGTGCTGCGATCTCTTTCATTTTGGTAATAAGTGCTTTGCCTGTTTCTTCTATACCATACAACTCTTGCATAGCTTGTTGAATCCCTAAGTCGGCAGTAGGAAGAACATCAGGGCGTTGCAATGTAAACATCAAAATCATTTGAACAGTCCAGACTCCAACTCCTTTAATTTGCGTTAAAAATGCAATAATCTGTTCGTCAGAATAGGTACTCCAGTCAATTTTGTCTAGGTGATGTTGCTGGGCAAAGGTAGCAATATTATGCATATAGCCTGCTTTTTGTTTGGATAAGCCAACCGCTCGTAAATCGTCTACATTAGTAGTTATAATCAGAGTAGGATCAGGCGTTGTACTATCGAATAAATCGACAAAGCGTCTATAAATAGTTGCAGCAGCTTTTACAGAGAGTTGTTGTGAAATAATAGACCGCAATAGACTGCCATAAACGGTTGTTTCGGGCTTATGTTCGGGCAATTGAAACCGTTCAATTGCTTTTTTTAATAGAGGATCGTTGGATAAATGTTGAAGGATTTTTTTGTCCATGTTAATTGGTGTGTTTGGTTTGGTTATGAACTAGTGATGGATGAATTACCCAAGGTTAGTTATACAGTTGTTTAACTCATTACTCCGTTGAAAAAACGCATTAGTTTAGCTGCGCTGCTACTTCGTGGTACTTCGTGAGCGCTACGCTTTTAGTTAGTTTTGTTGCCACTACGTGGTATTGCATAAGTACTTCGCAGTTGATTATTAGCAAGATATATTTCTGTTGGTCTTTATGTTAAAAGACTGATAATTAAATTAGTGCAAGGTGGTTTTTATGTTTTTTGTAGAAAAACTAAAAAACTAAGCTTGCCGAGTAGGCTTGTGCTAGTAGCACAAAAGCCCAAGTTCATGACCAGAGGGAACTAGCCTTGCGCTCTCATGAGCGAACCGAGCATAGCGAGCTCACGACCGTAGGGAGTAACAAAGCGAATAATAATCAACGAAGTATTATTAACTATCAAAAAGGACAGGATGCTAAGATGAAAAAAATCCAACAAAAAGTCATTGCTTTGTGTTGGATTTTTGAGACTCAATATCAACTTAAAACGGTTGATTGTTTTCTTTTTTGGCTAAAGCGTATATGTCTTGCGTTGTATTTTTATCAAAATCGACGGCACCAAGATTACGCTTACCATACCAACTTCCATTTCCTCGACAACCCTTGCGTTTTTTGTACGGGCTACTTCCACAAGAAGCTAATGTGGATACTACTAGAACGATAACACAGAGTAGGGACAAATTTTTCATAATTTAAGTTTAAGTAGGATTATTTAAAATAACTCATTACTACTATAACGATAAAAAAATAAAAATGTAACCTAAAGTGTTATAAATTAGGTTTTTAATGCCTTATAAGTCTATGCAAGAAAGTGGCAGTTTTTTACTTGTAACAGTTTTATTTATTGAGTTTGTTCCATGTCTTTTAGCGCTGCTTCCTTGACGGCTTTAGCTACCTTATAGGCGACGATTTCATCAAGCGCAGGAGGAATAATCATATCCTTGGATGGACTGGAAATGCTTTCCGCAATAGCATAAGCTGCAGCTAATTTCATATTGGGCGTAATTTGCTTAGCACGGGCATCTAAAGCCCCTCTGAAAATCCCAGGAAAACCTAAAACATTATTAACTTGGTTGGGCAAATCACTACGCCCTGTCCCAACAATAGCAGCGCCTCCTTTGTAGGCTTCTTCAGGCATAATTTCAGGAGTAGGGTTGGCTAATGCAAAAATAATAGCATCTTTTGCCATTGTTTGTACATCCTCTTTGGTAAGTAAATTTCCCATACTCACACCAATAAAGACATCGGCGCCAACCAAAGCATCCTTCAAAGAGCCTTTTTTGTGATTTAGGTTGGTAAAACCTAAGGCTTGCTTTTTAGCATCATTTAAGTTGTCTCTGTCTTTATGGACAATCCCTTTGCTGTCGCAAATGATCATATCTTTAACAGGAATACACAGGCTATTGTCTGCTCCGTGGTCTACACAACGCAACAATTTAGCAATAGCAATACCTGCTGCCCCCGCACCATTAATAACAACCGACAAATCTTCCAAGCGTTTTCCAACTAGTTTAGCAGCATTGATTAAGGCTCCTAAAACGACGATTGCCGTTCCGTGTTGATCGTCATGAAATACAGGAATGCCTAAGTCTTGTAGGCGTTCTTCTACTTCAAAGCTTCTTGGTGCTGCGATGTCTTCTAAATTGACACCACCAAAAACAGGAGCAATACGGCGTACTGTTTCTACAATTTCGTCTACATTTTGTGTATCTAGACAAATTGGGAAGGCGTTGATTCTTCCAAAACGACGAAATAGCATTGCTTTTCCTTCCATAACAGGAATAGAAGCTTCTGCCCCCAAGTTGCCGAGTCCTAAAACGGCAGACCCATCTGTGACGATTGCAACAGAGTTACTCTTCATGGTGTAATCCCAGACAGATTCTGGATTTTTTTGTATTTCTAGACATGGAGCTGCAACGCCAGGAGAATAAACTAATGAAAGGTGTTCTTGCGTACGCACGTCCATTTTGTTACGAATGCCAATTTTTCCTTTCAAGTAACGATGCAAATGAAGAGATTCTTCGAAATAATCCATAATTGTAAGTAGTTTTTTTGGTTAAATTAACAGGTTTTGGTGCTTAGTATTTGAACAAGAGCCTTTTATTATTGGTTGTAACTGTCATACTTGCGATTACAACCCTAGAGAGCTCTAACAAAGAAAATAAACTAAAAAGAAAAACATAGTTTACTTTATATTTAACAAACGTAGATTAAAATGTCCAATTTGCAAAACAAAAAGTCATTATATCTCTTTTAAGAGTTTAAAAGCTTGGCTTTTTTTATAGATATTGCATATTTTTATAATATATAAAAAAATTTATTTCTATTTCCACCCAACCTAACAAAATAAGAACTATGATTACTCCAGTTACAAGCTTGCAAGAGCAGAATATGCCCATTTTATTGAGTGCAGTTACCCAATCAGATGTACTGAGATATTTCCGTCACTCTTGGTCTATTTACGAATGGTTATTTAGCGCTATTCGATCTGACGAAACGTATTATGAAGCTCCAGACCCATTGCGGAATCCTTTGATCTTTTATTGGGGGCATACAGCCGCTTTTTACATTAATAAACTATTGATGGCAGGTTTGATTGATGAAGGTGTTGATGAAGCATATGAAGTTTTATTTGCCAAAGGAGTTGACCCTAATTTGCCAGAACACTTAGAAGTACATGACTTGTGGCCAACTCTAGAATCGGTGACTAAGTATAGAGCAAAAGTAAAAGAAGTGGTAGAAAATTGCATTCAATCCTATTCCTTTCCAACCACCATTACAGACCAAGATCCTTTGTGGGCGTTGTTAATGGGAATAGAACACGATAGAATTCATTTTGAGACATCCTCGGTTTTGATTCGGCAATTGCCTATCAGCAAGGTACAGCGCCCAATCAACTGGACCTATGCTCCAAGTCAAGGAAAGAGTCCCATCAATTCTATGATTCAGGTAGAGGCTACCAAGGTAGTTATAGGGAAACAACAAGAGGAATCTATTTTTGGGTGGGATAATGAATACGGGCAACTTGTGCAAGAGGTTGCTTCTTTTGAAGCCAGTAAAAATTTAATTACCAATGAAGATTATTTAGAATTTTATAATAGTGGAGCTTATCATGAGGCGGCATATTGGACAGCAGAGGGTTGGGCTTGGAAAGAACGGACGGCTACTAAGCATCCGAAATTTTGGGTTGCTTCAGTAGATGGCTTTGAATATAGAGCTATGTTTGATGTTTTGCCGATGCCTTTAGATTATCCTGTTGAAGTCAATGCTCACGAAGCTTGGGCGTATTGTAAGTGGAAAGGCAATGGATATCGATTAATGACAGAAGCAGAGTTTCATGCCATAACTCAGAATGAAATGCAAACAACCGACTGTGCTTTTGAGACTTGTTATAATATCAATCTAAAATATGGCTCTCCTAATCCTGTGGGAAGCTTAAAAACAGGACAAACTTCGCTAGGATTTAACGATGTGTTTGGAAATGTTTGGGATTGGCTACAAGATGATTTTTATCCCTTACCTAGTTTTAAAACTCATTATTTATACGAGGACTTTTCGGCTCCTTATTTTGACGATCAGCACAGTATGCTACTAGGAGGAGCTTGGGCAACAACAGGAACAGGTGCTTCTAAGTACTATCGCTTGTGGTTTAGAAAGCATTTTTATCAACATGCTGGTTTTCGTATAGCTCGAAGTTTGTAATTTTGTATTTGCATCAACTTTTCTTGCGTTGAAAATGTCTAAAAAGAACGCTTATTTTTTCTAGATAAATAAAGAGGAAGCAGCTATTCTACTAGGGTATAGAATAGCTAAGCTTCTTCTTAACAATAGTTAGCAGCGTAGCTAGCTACTATCTTAAAGCAAACTATCTATTTTCAAGATGCATCAATCGAGTCATTATAGGAGCGAGCAATAGGGCTAAGCATCCAATGCTTAGTGTAATTATTCCAAAACTTACATAGACGGAGACATAAGCGTACAACTGTTCAAAAGCAGGACCTTTGTGAATGGCAATATCTTGTGTTAAACCTGTAATGAGTTTTATAGCAGATCCGAAAGTATCGAACAGATTATTGGATGCGCCATTACTAACTGTGAGTTGGGCAACTTTGCCAGCGAAATAATGGCCATAAAAATAAGAAGAAAACCAAACGCCCATAATAAAGGAAATGTATTGTTTAGGAGAGAGTTCGGTTACCTTAGATAAGCCTATTGGAGATAAAAAAAGTTCTCCTACAGTTAAGACAAAATAACCGATAATAAGATAGATCATAGAGGTTTGTGCCAAGGCATCTGCACTAATAGCAGAACGACCAAAAATAATAGCTGCTAGCCCTAACAAAATAAGCCCAAAACTAAACTTAAATGGAGCTGCTGGATTTTTGCCAATGCGACTCAACCACGCCCAAAGCATTGAAAAAGGAATGGCTAGTAGAACAATAAAAGTGGCGTTAATGCTATTGGTTTGTGCGGCATTGATGCCTATGAGATGTACATTTCTATCGGCAAATAGAACTAGCGAGCTACCTGTTTGCTCAAATAAAGCTGCAAAAAGAGTAGAGAGCAAAGTAAAGTAAATGACAACAATTAATCTACCTCGTTCTATCGTACTAACTTTGCTTAAAATAAACAAAATGTATAGAATCAAAAAGGCACTAGCTAGTAGAATTAAGTAATGCTCATACTCATGAAAGAAGATGATAGCAGCAAAAATAGGAGTGGTTAAAACAGCGCCAATTGCTACCCATTGTCCTTGATTGAGCCCTGCTATTTTTTGATGGTAACGAGTTGCATTAGGGAGTTGTCCTGCTGCTCCAAAAACATTGCTTTTAAGACCTTGTTGAAAGAAAGCCAGACCTAGCAACATGCCGAAGCCTGCTAACATAAAACCATAGTGCCAACCATATAGAGCTGCGATCCAAGCGCAAATCAAAGGGGCTATTGCTGCTCCCAAATTAATTCCCAAATAAAAGATGGTGAAACCTGCGTCTCGTTGGTGCGGATTGTCTTTGTATAAGGCGCCAACAAACGAGGATATATTGGGTTTGAAGAAACCATTCCCTAAAATAATTAAGGCCAATGAGCCATAGAAAAAAATGGGCGTTTCAAAAGACAACAAGAAATGTCCTAATGCCATTAGGATTCCCCCCAATAGAATAGATTTTCGATAACCCAAAATCTTATCTGCCAAAATACCTCCCCATAGTGGAGTGATGTAGACAAGTGACATATAAGCAGACAAAATACCAAAAGATGCTTCATCTGTATAAAGCAAATGTTGGGTCATATAGAGCAATAACAGAGCTTTCATTCCGTAGAAAGAAAACCGTTCCCATAGTTCTGCAAAAAATAAGTAAAATAATCCCTTGGGATGTCCAAATAAAGTGGCGGTTGAAGCTGTTTTTGAGGCTTTCATAAAATGCGTTGAATGTTAACAAAAAATGATTCAAACGCAAAATGGACGAAAGGCACCAAATCTCCATGACTTGTTTCAAAGTATAGCAAAAAATAGCTATTGGATACTATTTGATATTGAATAACAATTAATTACAAATTGAGTTATAGCTTTGGTTATCAGGTGATTTTAAGAATTCGTTTAAAAGGGATTTTTCTACAGTAATGTGTTCTGGCAAAACACGAAGTCGATACTGACCATTGCCTATAAAGGTGAAAATATCTCGTCGTTCTAATTTCTGATGTTCTTGTAAATGGAGAATGTCGTTACAATTTTCGATAATTCTACTCAGGTAAGTTTGATTTTTTAGCTCGCCTGCTCCCCCTACTACAATACACTGTTCTTGACCTTCGCCCCATTTTCTACGAAGGGCAAATTTAAATAGATTTTTGTATTGAGTTGTTTTGGAACCGAAGTCAATGACTTGGTCGTAAATTTCCTTGGATGGAATGCTGATTTTTACCAAGGACCAGTCTAAGAATTGTAAGGTCATTTCATTGGGACGAGGGGTGCTGGCTAATTCAATTACCCAACTCGTTGCCAGAACTAAGAATATAGAAATTAAAGAAGTTTTGGCAATGATTTTTATGAGCTTATTCGTAAACCCATTATCTAATTCTGTAAACACTTCAGGAAGCTGAGCGATAAACATTAACAGCACTGCCATGACAGCAATATAGGCAACTACTTTCAAGTCTCGATCAATAAATGTTTTGTATAAAGAGTAAGAAAGTAGGCAGCATAAAAAACTAGAAAGTAATAAATCTGGTATTCCTGCTATATGTATGGAGTTTTGGTTAGGTGGAATCCATAAATTAAGACCAATTGTTAATAAACTAACCAATAGAATTAGACCAATAATTTTACTAATATTTTTCTCATTATTATAAATAAAATTGGGGGCATGAGAGAAATAAAAGAGTGCCAAAAGCAAGAACAAGTTGTTTAAGGTTGAAAATAGGCTTACGCCTAGTAGGTAGGTGGTAGTTTGACTAAAACTCCAATGTGTCCCCAAATACCCCCATGTTCCTGAGCCTACCCAAACAAATAGTGCCAAGCTCAAATAAACCAAACCTTTGTCAATTCTTAACAGAGAATCGTCTTCTTCCAAACGATTGTTGAAGCGTTTACGGATGTTGTACCAGATTGCTAGCAATAAAATAGCTCCAATAAAAGCAATGGATAAATGAGCAAGGGTATGGAATATTGCCACTTCTTTCATATAATTGTTAGACAGCTTGTTTTGAATATTGGAGAGTAAATACAAAATTATAAACAATGTCCGATAAATATAAGAAGAATCCTTTACTTGATGAACATTTGGTGGATATACCCGATGAGCGATCTATTTTAGATAAATATCTTTGGATTAGGGGAGTAGCCTTGCTGGTCTTATGTACGCTAATTGGATGGATCAGTGTGCTGTTTCGCCCTTATTTTCAAAATGGTGTTCATATAGAAGCAATTGTCTCCTTGGTGATGGTAGCAACAATTAATTTAGGTTTGCTGGTGTATATAATACGTCAAAAACGCAAACAATATAAATTGGCGTATCTCATTGGTACGACCGCAATTTGGCTAGGTTATACCATAGGATGGGCGTTGGGTTTAGGACATCTTTGGGAAGATGTTTTGGTAATGAATACCATCGGCGCACTAGCAGGCTTGGGAATTGGACAATTTGTCTTTTATTATAGACAATAATACTCCGTTGCTTTTTTACGTTTTTCTACGAAAAACGTAAAAAAGCATCTTGTATTAGTTTGATTACCAGTCTTTTAGTGTAAAGGTTGGTGAGGTTCATCTTGCTGATAATCAAACTAATACGATTTTTCAACGGAGTAATGACACAACAAAAAGGCTACTATTGGTTTGGCTATTAACCTGCTTGCTGCACTATAATTAATTTTAACCAATCTATTGCCAATCCCAAGCTGAGCCATAGGCTCCTTGTGCATCGACATAGTCCAAGAAATTACTATAAAAAGTGTCGCTGGCTAAAGTCGCACTATCTCCAATAACAATTAACTTTTTCTTAGCTCTGGTCATGGCTACATTCATTCGGCGAGTATCTTTTAAAAAGCCGATTTCTCCCATATCGTTCGAGCGAACCATTGAAATATAAATAACGTCTCGTTCTTGTCCTTGAAAAGCATCAATTGTGTTAACTTCAATATCGGCATCAGGAAAATGATCAAAGTCTTTGACAATCGCATCTTGAATCGAAATAACTTGTTCTCGATAGGGCGAAATAATGCCAATAGAAATCGGCTGGTTTCCTGTAATCACTAGCAGGTTGTCTAAATGCTGCCGCAAGACAAAGTACTCTTCTGGATTATAATAACTCTGAGATTCGGGGTTGACTTTTTCTTCAAAACCACATCCTGCGGTATCTATAAATTCTAAGGGGGGACTGGGAGTACCATCCGAAAATTGTAGTTGCCAAGTAGCAACCGCATCGTCGGATTGCAATTGTCCATCATAAAATTGCTCATTAGAAAACCCCATAATGGTATTGTGCATTCTATATTGAGTATCTAATAAATTGACAACGTCTAAACGTTGAACCCCTTTTTCTAGCAGCGTTACATTAAAGCCATTTTTAGCAGCAGCACTACTTTTGACAGTTGGAGGCAATTGAAATGGATCGCCAGCAAAGACAACTTTGTTGGCTTTGCAGATTGGAATCCAAGTAGCAGGCTCTAAGGCTTGTGCTGCCTCGTCAATTATTACGGTATTAAATGTCATTTTCTCGATGTGTCGCCCAACTGCCCCTACCAAGGTGCTACAAATGACGTCCGCTTCACGCAAGGTTTTGTCAATAATATAGTCTTCAAGCATCTTGGCTTGATACATTAAATCCTTGGCCTCTCTATAATTGTCTCGGCGATCTTGGCGTTCTTTGGCACCAAACTTTCGTTTAAATTTCTCCGCATCTCTTCGCATTTTAGCAGCTTCAATCTTCATTTTTTTGACCTCTTGTATTTCAGGAAGCCGTTGAAGAATACCTTCCATTGTGTGTTCTAAGAGGCTTTCATCAACTCTAGAGATATTACCAATACGAACGACATTTAGCCCTACGCTGGCTAATTTTTCGGTTAACAAATCAGTAGCTGAATTAGAAGGGGCGCAAACTAAAATAGGCGACTCACGTTTGACCAACTGTTGAATGGCCGCAACTAAAGTGGTTGTTTTTCCTGTACCTGGAGGACCATGAATAATGGCAACATCTTCTGCTGCTAAGATCGTTTGCACGGCTGCATTTTGAGAAGCATTTAGTTTGGGTATTTCAAAGGGATGATGCTCTTTGTCAAAACGGGCTGGCTGTTTGCCTAATAAAATCTCTCGCAATTCTGCTAGTCGATCATTCTTGGCTGCTTTTACTGTTTTAACAGCACGCTCCATTTCTTGATAACTGCGTTCATCAAAATTGAGTTGAATACCAATTTTACCACCCAAAACCCAACGAGGCAATTGCGTCCCGTACAAAATAATTTTCATACGATTACCCTTGATAAAATAAATGACTCCTTTTTCCTCTACATTATTATCCAGTACCTTTTCGGAAAAAATACTGACCACTTGTCCAGAGCGGAATTTATGCGCTTTGTCCAAGTGCTTGACTCGTTCTACAATAATAAAAGGATGTTCCCCTAAACTCCATCCTGAGCTTTCAACTTGTACAGGATACCAACAAGCACCTTTTTGAATACGTTGCTGGATGCTCAATTCTCGGAGCAGTTGGTCAAATTGACGGCTTTCCTCTTCTTTTTCTTGTTGTAATAATTGGAGTAAATGATCTAATTCTTCTTGCGTTGTCATAAGATGGTAACGATGCTCTAAAATATAGAGTTTGGTAATAAATCTTTGATATCTAAAAAGCCGAAGTTAAAGAGAAAAGTAGACTTATTGTGCTTGAATAGCTTATTGATTTTTTAGTTTTTGGCTTGTAAGGGGGGAAGAGGATCAGTTTTAGTTATTAAGAAATATAAAAAACTAGCTTGATAAGTACTTAAAGGGCAAAATAATACAAGAACTTTTGAGAGCAGGTGTTTAAATCCTCGAGGGGAGATGATTGGACCTTGTTTGTAAATACACAGGTATTTTACAAGTAAATTCAGGATACCTCAACAAATAGTGAAATTAAGCTGTTAGGTTTTATAGATTCTTTTTTATGAAAGAGTATATTGTGGTCTATTTGCAAATGATAAGAATGATTATGAACTCTATTATTATAGAATCTCTGTTTTGTGATAATTGTTCGCCTACAAAATTGAATGCCACATTAAATCAAGAAAAATAAATATAAACAGAGATTAACATACAGAGACGTAAATAAGAGTTTTATAATAGAAAATAAGCATTTTTCTTAGAAAAGTGCAAGTTTTGTTGCAACTTAACAAGTTGATAGGTGGATTGTAATTTATTACATGTATAGAGGCAAGAAATCTATCCACAAATGAAATAAGAAGTTTTATCTAACGAAAATACTAGAACATTGAATTTGTTTTTCCATTTTGGTCGTTATATACTATTTATCAAGAATATGTTTTCTCGACCAGAGAAAGTATCCATGTATTGGAAAGAGACGACCCGACAGATGATCGATATCGGAATTGGGTCATTGGTTATTGTTGGTTTGGTTTCCGTTTTTATTGGCGCTGTAACAGCCATACAGTTTGCTTATCAATTAGGCGGTTCTTCGATTCCTAAATATTACATTGGTTATATTGTGCGGGATATCATGATTATCGAATTAGCACCAACATTTACCTGTTTAGCATTGGCGGGAAAAGTCGGTTCTAATATTGCCGCCGAGTTAGGAGGGATGCGCCAAAAAGAGCAAATTGATGCGCTAGAAGTTATGGGAGTAGATACAACTGCTTATTTGGTCATGCCTAAAATAATAGCTGCGGTTACAGTGATTCCAATGTTGGTGGTATTGTCTGCTTTTATGGGAATGGCTGGAGGTTATGTGGCGTGTACGGTTGGTAATTTAGTATCAGAAGCTGAATTTATGCAGGGGTTAAGAGCATTCTTTGATCCGTATAATATTTGGATGATGGAAATCAAGGCATTGGTTTTTGCCTTTTTATTAACCTCTATCTCTTGTTATCAAGGTTTCTTTGTAACAGGCGGTAGTATTGAGCTAGGGCGAGCAAGTACCAGTGCCGTAGTAATTAGTAATATTCTAATTCTATTGGCAGATTATGTCTTGGCATTGCTCTTAACTTAATCATTAAAATAGGTTTAAAATTTAGATATTTAGCATGATTCGTATTGAAGATATTAAAAAGCAATTTGGTGACCAGAAGGTTTTGAAGGGAGTCTCTACTGTATTTGAGCATGGTAAAACCAATTTGATTATAGGTAAATCGGGTGCAGGAAAAACTGTTATGCTCAAAATTTTGGTGGGATTGATCCAGCCAACCTCTGGAACCGTTTGGTATGGAGATACTAATTTTACGGCACTAACAACCAAACAAAGAAAGGCAATTCGGACAGAAATGGGAATGCTTTTTCAAGGATCTGCTTTGTTTGACTCTATGACTGTAGAAGAAAACGTGCGCTTCCCATTGGATATGTTTACTAAGTTGACTAAAAAAGAAAAACAAAAAAAAGTAGATCAAACGCTTGAACGGGTAGAGTTAAAAGGAAGTAATAATAAATATCCTTCGGAGGTAAGTGGTGGAATGCAGAAGCGTGTTGGTATCGCCCGTGCAATTATATTAGACCCTAAGTATTTGTTCTGTGATGAACCTAACTCTGGTCTAGACCCTACAACCTCAATGAAAATAGATGAACTAATTCGCAATATTACCAAAGAAAACAAAATTACAACTGTGATCAATACACATGATATGAATTCGGTGATGGAAATAGGAGACAATATTAACCTACTGCATCTAGGAGAATTAGCATGGGTAGGAACTCGGCACGAAGTGATGACGAGCGAAAATGAATTATTGCAAGATTTTATATTTGCTTCGCCATTTTTACAGCGATTACGAGATGCTGCCACCAATAAGAATGCATAATTAAAAAAGGCATACCTTAGCTTCTAAAAGGCTTTTAAAGCTTATTTTTTGTATTGTTTCAAGTGTTTTTTTCAAAACGATACCTTTTTCCATTTTGGAAAAGGTTGTTCTTTTTTGGGGTTTTGTTGGAAATTTGTAATCTATAATATGTTGATTTTTAGAATTTTGTGCTTTGGGAATGATTTTTTCTTTATTAGAGATAAATCCCCTGTATATTACTAAATATCCCTTACAATGAATACAAAATTTCGGATACTCGTTATATTCTCTCTTGTATTGTCTGTTGTTTTTTCAACAACAAAAATCTACGCCAATACTCCAACGACAACGCCAACTACCTCTGTTTCAGAGGATAAAACAACGCTTCGTTTTATTGTTTATTATAGTGGTGATCTATCTCCCGTATTAAATGACAAAGATAGCTACATGAAGACCTTTATGGATGTGTATAATCTAACATTAATTAGCACATTCAAAATAGATGAGACCAACAGTGGTTTTACCTTGGAGGCAAAAGAAGCACTTGATTTTCCAACCGAAGTCGCTAGAGAAATCTCATTGATTACAAATGTTTTGATGGTAGAAGTAACACGTGTTCCTACCACAAGAGAAAGTTAATCTTTGACCCATTATCGACAATAGCATACTTAATTTCTCGAAAATACTTCTTTTCTAGAGGTAATACTAGATGCTTTTTTTTCATAGAATGCCATGCATTCTATCTAATTCATTTCTCTATTTAGACAGACACTAAAAATTATTCGTCTGTAGGTAATCCAAAGCAATCGTATCATCAAAATTGGCAAAAATCAAAAGTAGAGTGTTTTAGTATGAGAACTTTTGGACGATGACTTCTTTCTAGTAGATAGGATGTAAATGACCTCCAAAAATAAAAGCAATGAAATACTATTTACCAACCTCCCTTTTTTTTCTGTGTATTCTATTTTTTTATAGCTGTGATTCTACGCCTCCGACTAATCCAAATCCTAAGGAGCTAGGAGTAGTATTTCCAGATGCGTCGTATACTAGCGTTATTGCTTACCATTTTGAAGATTTGGAAGGCAATCCAATTATTAGCAAAGAGGGAATACTAAACCCTACCATCAAAAAAGAAAAGGTATTGTCTGAGGAAGAAATTCAAGTTTTTCTAAAGACAATTAATGATCCTAAAACTTATGGCGGGCTTTATACAAGGTGTTTTAAACCGAGATTAGGGCTTGTGTTTTACAACGAAGATAAAGCAGTTGCTCATATTAGTATCTGTTTTGAATGCTCTCAGCAGATGGCTTTTCCTCAAATAAAAGCTTATGCCAAAGCTCCTCAAGGAGAACATGGTTATAGTGAAGCTGGCTTTCGGAAGTTAACTAGTTTTTGCCATGAATTGGGCTTTGGTCAATGTGGAGAATAAAGAATGGTTATTCTTTACTCCTTGAAAATTAGTTTACTTATAGGTCTATTCTTATAACTTCCCTTTCTCTTTTTCGTATAAATGTCTGCCAAATTGACTTCTACAATATACCTGACAGTAGGAAACAAAATTTATAATGGATGAAGGACTTTTTTTACACCATATTTCTAATCTGTATATCGATAACCTCTGTACAGGCGCAAAATACAAGCTACAAAAGCTACGAAAACACCCTTGACTCTTTTGCCAAAGCATCGGTAAACAATCTTAGCTTTCAAAATGGGATTTATATTTTTATAGAAAAGCCAGAAAGTGATGAAGATGCTTTATACAAAGGGTTTAGAGTGACACATACTGATGGGGAATACAATGGAGGGTGGGAGATATTAGCTGCAAAAGATATTGTAATCAAAGAGAAAATCCCATTGCATTTTAGAGCTGTTTTATATTTGTTTAAAAATAAACAATATATTGCATTGTATAAAGAGGATTCAAACAACAAGTATTATTTTAGAATCTTTAAAGCTGTTTACTCCTCTCCGCGAAGTACTACCCCATAACAACAGTTTAAATTTTAACAATATGCGCCACCAATTAATTCTATTGTTCTATGGACTTGTTATCATTAGCTCGCTGGTAGGAGCTTATATTTTTATTGGTTATCATACAACCAAACAAACTGATTTTACAACCAAAGAGGGAGTTGTACAAGGTGTCTTAATGATATCTAAGGACGAATATGGGGAAGATGTTGGCTTGCGTTTTAGGTTAGAGGATAGCGATGTAGAATATGTTCTGGCGGGGAAGCTTTTGGAAATTACGCACCCAGATATTCACCAGTTAAAAGAAGGAGATTCTATTCGGGTTTGGGTAAAAACAGTGGCAGCACAGAATTACTTGGATAAATCTATGGCACATATGAATGCCATTTGGGGGATTCAACGTCTGACAGATGGGCTAATTTTATTGGCTTTGGAGGATGCTATTCATCAACGAAGTGGGCTGCAATATTTGGGTTTTGTCGTGCTATTTATTTTAACAGCGAGTGTTTTTTCTTTCTTTTTTTATCGAAAAGTCAAATTGCATAAAAAGTAACTAAGGATGGAAATAAGAGATTTGAGTAACTGCTCATTAGAAGAAATTGTTTTTGCTATGTTGATGGCGTTTGAGGAGTATTTTTTAAAAATGCCTTCTGATACAACTTATTGGAAACATCGCTATCAGGCGGCTAGAGTAGACTGGACGTGTTCTTTCGGGATGTTTGACCAAGGAGAGTTAATTGCTTTTATTATTAACGGAATTGATGAAAGGGGGACTCATAGAGTGGCGTTTAATACAGGAACAGGGGTGATAAAAAAATACCGTGGTCAGAAAATAGTTGACCAACTGTATGCTTATGCTTTTCCTATCTTGCAACAAAAAGGGGTAACTTGTTGTGCACTGGAAGTTATTCAAGAAAACAGCCGTGCCATTCGAGTGTATGAACGAATCGGCTTTTCGATTACAAAGGAGTACCTCTGTTTTACAGGAAAATTGGAGGTTTCAAATTATGAAACAACAATCCATAAAATTGATTTTGAAAAAATTACCAATCCACAAGCTAATTGGTATGCTTGGGACAATTCCAATAGAGCAATACAATTGAGTTCAAAGGGCACTTATACCTGTTACGAGGTTTTTTCTTTGGCTAAAGAAAAAATTGGCTTTTTTGTTATCAATGAACAATCTGGAAATTTACCTCAATTTGAGATTTATAAAACGAATCAACAAGAGGATTGGCAACTTCTTTTTGATGGCATCGCTCAAGTAAGTAGAACAATTAGGACTATTAATATTGATGCTAAACGAACGGATATATTGCAAACCTTGCGTTACTTAGGCATGGAGAATAGCATTAACCAATATGAAATGGAGCTAAAAATGAAACCATAGTGATTGCTAGTAATAAAGAGAGAACCAGTATGGTATCTTATTGAAATCATTACTCCGTTATAAAATCGTAGTAGCACCGTAGGTAACTAAGCGAAGCGATCTCATAAAATAATCAACGGAGTATTATGGAATAGTATGTATGGAAAAAATATTAAAGGAAATAAAGGAGTGTGCTGTTTGTAAAGAATATTTAGACTTAGGACCTAATCCAGTAGTAGTAGCAAATCCAAAAAGTAAGATCTTAATAGTCGGACAAGCCCCTGGGAAAAGAGTGCATGAGTCAGGTATTCCGTGGGATGACCCTAGTGGAGTGCAATTGAGAAAGTGGATGGGAGTAGATGAAAGTGTGTTTTATGATGCAACCCGTATCGCTATTGTACCGATGGGGTTTTGTTATCCAGGAAAAGGAAAGACAGGAGATTTACCACCTAGACCAGAATGTGCCCCGTTATGGCATCAGGCACTATTAGAGCAAATGCCATCTGTAGAGTTGACCTTGTTAATTGGACAGTATGCGCAGAAATATTATTTGGGAAATGCAAAAAAGAAAAATTTAACGGAAACAGTGAAAAACTACAAGGCATACTTGCCAACTCAAATTCCGTTGCCGCATCCATCTCCTAGAAATCGATTTTGGTTGTCTAAAAATCCTTGGTTTCAAGAATCTGTCGTTCCTGAATTACAAAAAAGAATAAGGATGCACCTTGACCAAGATTGATAGGTTCTAGACAAGTTTTATAATTTATTAACAAATGATAGGATTAATAATTGGAATCGTAAGCATTGTAACTTGGTTGATTTGGAGCAATGCTTTTTATCAAGTCAAAGAGGGATTTGCACTCATTCGTTGGGGAGTGGGAGGTGATAAGGTTTATTTTAGAGGTAGTTTTTTTGCTTATCCTTTGGTGCATCGAGTGGAGAAAATTAATATCAAAGAACAACGAGTTTTGATTAGTTTGATTGGAGAACAAAGTGTTTTAACACAAGATAATATACGTGTCGAGCTTCAGTTAACATTTTTTGTACAAATTCAACATACGAATTGGGATGTATTACAGGTTGCTAGGACTTACGGAGGTACAGGGGCTGTCGAAAAGGAAACCTTGAAGCAAATATTTGAGCCGACATTTGTCCATGAAATTAAAACGTTAGTCAAACAATACACTTATCAACGCTTGGATAGCACCCCTCAACAATTTTTAAAAGAGCTAAAGTATCAACTTGAAGTAGATTTTGGAGGATACCAACTCAATAGAATCCGAATAGCAGCTCTAAAATACTTGCCTCTAGATGAATACGACATTGATCACAATGCCTTGGATGCAGAGGGATACAAAAATTTGAAAGAATGGTTAAACCAAAACAAAAAAGCTTCTTAACAAAGTTATTAACAGGAATTGGAATGGTCTTTATTTTGATTGCTTGTTTCGAAAATAAAACTACAACGACAGAGGTTGATCCAGTGTTGGACCCCTCTCAAACTATAAAGAAAGATACTCTAAGCAAGTGGGAGCGCTATTTTTTGACTTATCCGTCTTATCGTTGTGATGGATTCGATTTTCCAGTAGGAAAACCAGATGGAAAAGGGTATTATAATGCTCAGCCTTTTCGAAAAAATGACCATTTAGGGGATGATTGGAATGCTGTAACTGGCGGTGATTCAGATTTAGGAGATCCAATTTATTCGATTGCTAACGGTTATGTGGTATTTGCAAAGGATATTGGTAGTGGTTGGGGGAAAATAGTACGTGTCATGCATCAATTGGATGATACAACATACGTTGAAGCACTTTATGCGCATTGCGATAGTATGTTGGTGCAGTCTAATCAAGGTGTCAAAAGAGGGCAACAAATTGCTACCATTGGAAATGCCAACGGAGCTTATTATGCACATTTGCACCTAGAAATTAGAGATAGTGTAGAGATGGAAGTAGGGGGAGGTTATTCTAGTTATTATAATGGGTATTTAGACCCAACTGAATTTATAAAAGCACACAGACCTTAATAGTTTACTCTGCTAGAAGGGTGTATTTTTGAATAACTCTTAGTAAATGTTTAGGGTCAAAAGGTTTGGTAATATAGTCGTTAACACCAGCTGTTTTTGCTTTTTCCTTCTCATGTGAAGTGGCAGACGCTGTTAG
This sequence comes from Aureispira sp. CCB-QB1, assembly GCF_000724545.1. Taxonomy (GTDB): domain Bacteria; phylum Bacteroidota; class Bacteroidia; order Chitinophagales; family Saprospiraceae; genus Aureispira. Next base: position 250,860 of record NZ_JHBV01000031.1, read on the forward strand.
AGCAATAATCGGAATAGTATAATCGTCTTTTCGAATGGCAGCAGTTGCTTCAAAACCGTCCATAACAGGCATTTGCATGTCCATTAGAATAAGGCTAAAGGAATCTTCTTGAAAATAAGAAAGTGCCTCTAGACCATTCCAAGCTATTTCGTAAGCAATACCCCATTTTTTTAAAAAGTGAGTCAATACCAAAACATTGGTTTTGTTATCCTCTACTATAAGTATTTTGGCATCGTCAATATTGTCTTCCGTTGGGCTAGGAATATTTTCAGCAGGTGGCGTTGAACACTCTAAGGTAAAGTAAAAACGTGTTCCTTGATTAGGATTACTCTCAACCTGTATGCGACTGTCCATGAGTTGCAATAATCCCGCAGTAATTGTTAGCCCCAATCCAAGACCATCTGAACTGCGTTTTTTAGTTAAGGGAATAGGATTAAATTCTTGGAAAATTTTATGATGATGGTCTACTGGAATTCCAATGCCCGTATCTTTGACTTCAAACAACAAACTTGTTTTATTTTCAGATGATTGAAGGTGTTGAATATTGATCTCTATTGTTCCAGAAGAAGTATATTTTATTGCATTAGAAAGAAGATTGTTGAATACTTGGCGTAGTTTGGGTTCGTCAACTAAGATAGAAGGAGGTATCTTGCCAATTGTATTAAGGATAATTTGGTTATTTTTAGATTGAGCTTTTTTTAAGAAATTTCGCTTGATATCTTTGAGCAAATTCAAGATGTTGATACCAGCTAGTTCTAGCTCAATATGTCCCATTTCCAATTTATTAAACTCTAATACATCATTGAGTAAGTTTAACAAATCGTGTGTAGAATTGCTAAGAGCATCAACTAGTTCGGTTTTTTCTTGACTATCATATTGATACTGATTGAGTAAATTGGAAATCCCTAAAATAGCATTCAGAGGAGTTCGAATTTCATGGCTCATAACCGACAGAAAATTAGATTTAACCTCATTGGCTTCTTCGGCTTTTTCCTTTGCTAATTCTAGTTCTTTCTTAGAAGTAATCAGATTAAGATTTTTTTCTTTTAGTGTAGTTTGTCTTTTTCTATCAATGACTTTGAAATAGACAATGGCTGCATTAGACAATAAAATAGTGATGACAGTTAAAAATGCTAAATCTATGTTTTGGGTAGAAAGGCTAGTATTGATGACAATAGATGGGTAATACTGCTGAATGAGTATCAATGCAAGAATATTACCAACAATAAGTGCTAAGAAATAAAGAAAATTTTTCAGCGATACCATACTCGTTACCATAATAGAAAATATGATAAACATAAAAGGAGAAGATCCTGATAAGCCGTTGGTGAAAAACCAAGAAATATTGATGGTAACTAAAGAAAGTATGATAAAGGAATGGATACCCAATTGAACATTCTTGTTTCGATTAAAATAATAGACACAAGACAATAAAAAGGCATATAGAAGAGCTAAGTTGGCAATCGTGAAATTTTGGAGATATAGTGCATTGACCAAAAAACCAATGGCAGATACCCCTATACTAAGGCAGTAGGTATTCTTAAAGATTACCTCTTGGTATTCATCCCCTGTATGATTGTTTTGTTCCATTGATCCCTTCTTCAAACCATCTTTTTTAATGGTTAAGTAACGCTATGAATTTTGATTAAGAATTAAGCGGTAACTTTATCATGTAAAAAATAGGGTGCAGTTATAAAAACTAGTAAAAATGGGACATAAACATGGGAAATATATTTCAAGATAGAAAAAGAGAATGAAAAAGCCAAATCAAAGGAAGGTTGATTTGGCTTTTAATAGAAGAAGGGCAGAAAAAAACTATCTAGAGCGTTTAAATTGCTTTCTAACCATGATATAGGCAGCAACAATTAGAATAAAAATAGCAGCAGTGACGCCACCAATTTTTACATATTCTAAGAAACGTTCCCAGTCTTTTCGTTCTTTAACCTTTATATAATCGGGGTTGACAGAAGCAGGGCTACCGGCACGTTGTAGCTTTTCCCAACTTTGAATATGATTATTATCCAAGTGATAATCTCTTAGTACAATTGTTTGAATTAATCCGACAGAATCTTTGGGGAAATTATATCCAATACTATCGACAGGATTGTATTCATCGTCATAAAGCATGACAATATCTTTGTTTGAACTCAAGCCAAAAGGCAAACCACCAATAAAGTTTTTGCAAGAAGGAAACGCATTTTGAAAACGTTTTTCATCTTTGCAAACAACAATGTAATCTTTTGCTTTGATTGTTGCAGAAGGAAAAACAAAAACGTCATTGTTCGTGCTTACAATGTTCCAACCTGTAATATCCAAATCATTGTCTGAGTCATTGTAAAATTCAATCCAATCACCTGAAGCCGTATCAGCACAACTTATTTCATTGATAATCATTTGTTGTACAGCAGGGTGTTCTCCTTTGATAAAAATGGCTTTTAGCGTATGTAATGTATCGGAAAATCGAATGTTCAATTCTTTTCCATCCATGCGTTCATTATCCATTTCCCAATGAGAAAATTGGCAACCAAAATAAGGCTTTGCCTTTACTGTAACAGGAAGTTTCTGGAAATAAATGCCTCTGAATTGATGTTGTACATCAACAACTTCATTTAATTCAACGGTACCACAACTGTCTATTTGAACCTTAAAAACGACATCTCTACCATATTGTGGAAAACGTTCTCGCAAAAACGCCCGCATATATTCTGGGCGTTTTTTGACAAATTCTTTCATGCGGTCTACTTCCTTGTACCAACGTTTGGATGTTAGGTCCCAACGCTTCCAATGTCTAGGTAATTCGGGAAGAATCACAGCAGCCATTTCATCAATTCTAGGAATAATACTGGTAGAATCAAAAGTGGTGTTTAAACGATCCAAAAACCTAGAGACAAACTGTGCTTGGAAATTCTTGTTTTGTAGAAGCGAACGCAAATTTAAAGTACTCCAAGGTGGATTGGGCCACCCTGGACCATCTGGGCGCGTATGAAATGCTAAGCTATTGTTTCGGAAGCCATAGCGACCGTAGTGTCCTAGTCCAAAATCTGTGTCAAACAAAATCCAACGCCAACGCCCTCCTTCTTTCATCGGTCGCCAAAACTTGATGTTTCCACCAGCATCTTGGTTATCGATATAAATTTGAAGGATTTCATATTCCATGAAATTTTCTACATCCATTTGGGTATTGATATAATCAAAATTTTCTTGGCTTGCCAAGCTATTATTACGCATAAACAAGCGCATGGCATCATACGTTTTTCTACTACCTGCTTGCACACTTTTGCGATGTTCGACCAAGTTGACACTATCTTTGTGATACCCAAAATTCTCTACTAGATAATGCCGAGTCAATTTTTCTCGAAAGTTATAAATGCCCCAATATTCCCCATTAATAAAAACAATGGCGGGGCGATAAGCTTGTACCTCTAAGCCAATATCTTTTCCAAAACTAGTAATTAAAGCATCTCTAAAGTGAGTCTCCCCAAAATCACTACCAGAATTGCGCAACACCAATCGTTTGTATTTTTTTTGTTTTTTTTCTGGAAAGATACGATGGCGAATATATTTATTGCCATATCTAGATTTGCTAGCATATAGCGAAAAGGACTTTTGAGGAAAAATGCGACTCATACCTCCAAATATTTTGAAGCCAAGATCTCCTTCAAAAACGCGCTCCTTATCGGTTTCAAAAATTTCGATATAACAAGGATATTCTTTTCTAGAGTAATAATTGGCTCCCTTATGCGGGAAACGAGGAGAAGCTTTGGGACCACGTTTGAAGAGCCCTTTGACAGGATCAAAGAGGACGTAGGGTTGGATTGAAAGTGATAAAACAGGCAATGAGATGGAATCTTCCCCGATAAAATAGCTGTTTGTGATTACAACACTTTTTTTGTCATTATTAACTGCCAATGCTTTGATAACAGCAGTAGAGTCTACCAGTATAGGTCCTTGATAACGTTTGGACTGTAGACTTGGGCGATTACCATTTGTTGTATAATAAATAGTAGCAGAAGGATTGCTTGCTTTTAACTCAACAGCCATTCCTGTTTTATAAAAACCTGCTTTGGGGGTTGCTTGTAATAACAAAGTATCTTGCCCTTGTAATAGGGAGCTGCTTAAGAAGCCAATTAACAATAAGTAGAATGTTTTCATTTTTCTGTTCAACTAGTTCATTTTTTTTAGAGTCTTTAGACTCTATCATCTTTCTGGTATAAAATGTTTAGTGCTTTTTCAAACATTTTGCTGATTCTTGCCGTAGAAGGAGTTTTCCTAAAACATGTAAAAATACTAAGATTTATTAAAACTATGGATAGGTTCTAATCGATTGTCAAGATTAAATTGAGTATTAGGCTTGTTTCTTGATTAATTGACTATAAGAGCCTGCGATTGAAATTAAAAAACTATGGCATATCCCAACTCAACCGAATTTACCTCTATTAAATCATGGGCCTTAGAAGATCGACCTAGAGAAAAAATGTTGCAACGTGGTCGAAAGCATTTGTCAAATGCAGAACTGATAGCTATTTTATTAGGTTCAGGTTCGGCGTCAGAGTCGGCTGTTGGCTTGGCGCAGCGCATTTTAAACTCTACGAATAACAATCTCAATGAATTGGGCAAGCGAAGCATTGAAGAGTTACAAGGTTTTAAAGGGATTGGTCCTGCTAAGGCAATTACAATTTCTGCTGCCTTAGAATTAGGAATCCGTCGCCAAGCTACTCCTTTGGTTCAAAAACCTAAGATTACTCAAAGTACAGATGCATACAAGGTTTTAGTGGCAGACTTAATGGATTTGCCGCACGAGGAGTTTGTTGTTTTATTACTTAATCAAGCGAATCGAGTCATCGACCGAATTTACATTAGCGTAGGAGGGGTAGCTGGAACTGTTGTTGATGTCAAAAAAATATACCGTGCTGTGGTTGCCAATCCATTGGTCGCCAGTATTATCTTAGGGCATAACCACCCTTCTGATAACTTGAATCCTAGCAAGGCTGATATTTCGATTACAAATAAAATTAAGGAAGCAGGACAATATTTAGATATTACAGTTTTGGATCATCTCATTATTGCAGGCAATTCTTATACAAGTCTAGCAGATGAAGGTTTAATATAAAGTTTGTGGCTCATGTGATTGGAGTAAAAGGGAATTGTAGGCATTTTTTGAATCATAGGAAACTATTTATAACCTACATCTATTAATAATAATATCGTACCTTTGCAACTGAAGTGAATTGCAAGAGGAATTAATACAATAAAATGGAAAAGAAAGATATAAGAGAATTAAGCCTAGAAGACTTAGTTCGTTTTTTTGTCGGAATAGGAGAGTCTAAGTTTAGAGCCAAGCAAGTATACGAATGGCTATGGAAAAAAAGTGCCTATTCATTTGACGATATGACAAATCTCTCTAAGAAGTTGAGAGAGAGTTTGAAAGAAGCTTTTGTCATTTTGCCTATTACAGAAGATCTATCTCAAGTAAGTGCTGACGGTACCATCAAGTGTCGATTCAAGCTACACGATGGTCATTTGGTAGAGTCTGTATTAATTCCAGTTCCTGCACAAGATCGATACACGGTTTGTATCTCATCGCAAGTAGGATGTAGTTTAGCTTGCAAGTTTTGTGCAACAGGTCAAATGGATCGGTTGAGAAATTTGACAGCAGCAGAGATTTATGATCAAGTGGTAAAGGTCAATGTAAAATGCCAAGCACATTATAACCACCCGATTACAAATGTGGTATACATGGGAATGGGAGAGCCTTTATTGGCTTATAAACCAGTGATGAGAAGTGTAGCAATGTTGACTTCAGAAGCTGGGTTGAACATGGCACCTCGCAGAATCACGATAAGTACAGCGGGCATTGCTAAAATGATTAAAAAATTAGCCGATGATGGAACAAGAGTTAATTTAGCGTTGTCTCTACACGCAGCCGATGATGAAAAAAGGAATTCAATTATGGCGATCAATGAGAGTAATAATTTGAAGACATTGACAGAGGCATTGCGTTATTTTTATAATAAAACAAAAGATAGTAAAATAACTTTTGAGTATATTGCTTTTGATGGATTTAATGATACCCTTGACGATGCTAAAAAAATGTTGAAGTTGTGTCGACAAGTACCTACCGTAAAAGTTAATGTCATAGAATACAATCCCGTAAGTGGTGTTGACTTTACGAAGGCAGGAGAAGATAAAATGGAGCAATTTGCTCAATTCTTGAGAAAAAATGGAGTTGCCATTACTTTGCGTCGATCTCGTGGAAAAGATATTGATGCTGCTTGTGGTCAATTAGCCAACAAAGAATAAAAATCAATGATACACTTATTACAATTAGAGTGGAAAAAATTAGCTCCCAATCGTGCTTTTAAGATAGCAGCAGGAATGTACTTTGTTTTGTTGCCGTTGTTATACTTAACCATAAAATCAATGATAAAACCATCGGCAGGTGGTGGCTCTGAAATGGCTATTATACAGTCGTTTTATATTTTTCCGAATATTTGGGATACCGTATCTTATTGGGCAAGTTGGTTGACGTTTTTTCTGTTGATTTACATTTCTATCTGGATGATCACCTCAGAGCATAGTTTCAAGACCATGCGCCAAAATCTAATTACAGGTATGGAGCGTCGATCTTTTCTATTGGGAAAGATTATTATGATGACACTTCTAGCGTTTGTAGCGACAATCTATATGGCTATTGTTGCATTTATTTTTGGTTGGTTAGCAGGTGGCTATGGTAGTCCTTGGGGGCATGAAATAGATGCCATTTGGCGTTTCTTTGTGCAAAATATGTTTTATATGAGCTTTGCTCTAATGTTAGCTGTTATCTTTAAGCGCAGTGGTTTGGCAATGATCATATTTTTTGCTTATGTCCTTATTATAGAGCGTATTATTCGTTATTTAGTGTTTCTAAATCTATTGGATAACCTTTATTGGGGAAGCTACTTTCCAGGAAGTGCGGCTTGGGATGTGGTACCATTTTATATGGCTAAAAAACTGCCTTCTTTTGATCAAGATATTGCAAATATTATATTGCCTTACGATCTAGCGACAGGAATCACAATTGCTTATACAGGTTTGTTTTTGTTGATTGCTTATCGAGTATTTATGTCTAGGGATTTGTAATCGTTGTACCACTACAAATGGTATGAGTTTGTTGATTTTTTAGCTTGATTATTAAAACCAAACTAAAAAATCAACGAAAGATTGACTATATATCGTTATTATTAATTCTTAAAATCAATATAACGCTCGGCGTTGATAGGTTGACCATTAAACCACATCTCAAAGTGAAGGTGCGGTCCTTCCGTCATTTCGCCTGTATTTCCAATAATAGCAATCCCTTCCCCTGCATCAATAATATCGCCTGCTTTTTTTAGTAAAGAAGAATTGTGTTTGTAAAATGAAACCACATTGTTATCGTGTTGAATGGCTAACATATGACCTGTTTCTGCCGACCAAGTTGCAACAATGACGGTTCCTTTTTGAGTTGCTTTGATAACAGCGCCTTTGGGGGCAATGATGTCCGTTCCATAATGACCACGACTAGGAGCAAAAGTATCTGAAACCATCCCTTTGATTGGAGCCATAAAAATCATATTGCTGATATCAGCGTCTGCTTGCAAGGTATTTTCAATCAAATTGCCAAGTTCCGCCTCGTTATCTACACTTTCCATTAGTGCTTTTAGCTCATCTGATTTTTGAGGTACTTCTACATTTTGCCCCGTTTTTTTATTGGCAGGGTCTTCAACACTATCCTCGTATTCAAATTTTTCATAGACTAAATCTTTCACTTTCAAAATGAAAGCATCCCTATCATCAATCGCTTGTTCTAGAGAATCAATTTGAACATAGATTTGACTAATTTGAGAACGAATATTTTGATTGCTTCTTTCTGGCACAATTCGACCTAATGGTGTCAAAACTAAAAGTAAAATAGTGACTAGACTTACAGTCATAATAATTGCTCCAACAGTTGCAGCAACATTAAATGGAAGCAAGCGAAAAGAACGCTCTTCTTGAAAGGTTTCATCGTTCATTAAAACCAGACGGTACTTACCATCAATCCACTTAAACATGAGAATTTTTTATTTTGAACAACTTCTTAACTAAAAGCTTGTTGTTTTACGTTATTATAAATCAATCGTCTGCTTAAAACTCTTTTATAAAGAGGCATATTAGTTAATCAACAGACCACTAAACTTTATGAATAGAGAGGAAACTATAAAATGCATCGATATCTGCAATTCTACATCTACCCCTTTAAATTTTATATACGGATGGCAAAAGTACAAAAAGAATAGGGGGAATTATCACATAAACTCTTACTCTTTCGTTAAAAAATAAGAACAAAGCAGCAAAAGTTAAATAAAGAGCGTATTTTTGTAGATAGTATGTGCTTGTTTTATGTCTACAACAAATATATATCCTTTGATCATTTGGGATCGTAATATTTTGCCGATATCAAAGGTAATAAGACGATAGCTATTTCTAAATTAGGCTATTCTGTTGATGTATATAACAAAATACAAAACAGTTGTATGAATAGAAGAGATAAAAGTTGATGAAACTTTTTATTTTTGATTAACAATGATGCAGATAAAGAAAAAATCAGCAGAGCAAACCATACAACTTTATTGATGATCATCGTTATTAATCAAAAGACAAATTACAAGCGACAAACGCATTGACCCATCATTACAAAAGCAAAACGATTCATTGCATGAAAAGTCTATTTCTATTCTTTGGTAGTATCAGCCTCACCATCATTCTATTGGCAGGATGTGCTAAGCAGAATTTAGCTACCAAACCTTATCATAATTTAACTGGTCGGTATAATGCCTATTATAATGCCAACTTACGTGTTGAAGAGAGTTTTAGTACGCTAAATAGCCAACATAAGGATAATTACAATAAATTATTAGAGATGTATCCTTATGCTGCTGTCACAGATGTTAATGCAGTAAAACAACCATTGGATGAGGCGATTACAAAATGTGCTCGAAATATTAAGTTGCATGAAATTGGTAATTGGACAGATGATAGCTACCATTTGATGGGGCAGGCAGAGTTTTTACAAAAAGAATATGAACGAGCTGCCAATACCTTCAAATATGTTGTAGACAAATATCATCCAGAAAATGTAGAAAGAGAATTAGAGAAACTCAAAAAGAAAAAAAAGAAGAAAAAACGTAGAGGAAAAAAGCGCAAGAAACGCAAGAAAAAGAAACGCAAAAAGAAAAAAAGTACAAAAGGCAAGAAAAAGCCTAACGGTAACTCTGATGATGAGGAAGAAGAAAAACCAATCAAATATGGTTTGAAACACCGCCCTGTACGTTATCAATCAATGCTTTGGTTAGCGAAAACTTATATTGAGCTAGGACAATATGATGATGCAGGGTTCTATTTGCGTCAATTAGAGAACGATAAAAAAGTTCCTAAAAAATTGCGCTCAGAAGTTCACGCTGTAAGTGCTTATAATTGGATTGTTCAAAAAGAGTATGTAAAAGCAATTGAACCCTTGGAAGCTGCTGTTAAGGGAACCAAAAAGAAGACCATCAAAAATCGTTATGTATATATCTTGGGGCAGTTGTATCAAATGCAAAATAACAACCAACTGGCGATGGAAAATTTCCATAAAATATTGCGTTTACGCCCTAGTTATGAAATGGAGTTTAATGCTCGTTTGAATATGGCTATGAATGCTGCTTCTGCCTCTGGCAAAAAAGTAGTCGATCCAGAAATAGCCTTAAAACGTATGTTGCGTGATTCAAAGAATGAAGAATATAAAGATCAAATTTATTTTGCCCTTGCCAAGATTAAATTAAAATCAGGGAATAAAGAAGAAGGAATTTTGGCATTACAACAGTCCTTAAATTACAGTGCTTCAAATACACAACGTGTTGAGGGAGCCTTGTTATTGGCAGAACTATTTTATGAAAAAGATGATTTCGTGAAGTCTTATGCTTACTATGATACGACGATGCAAGCAATGGACAAAAGTGATGAACGCTATGCTTCAACCGAAATGTACAAACGTAGGTTGGAAGGTGTTGCCAAATATGTTGCTATAAAAGAAGACAAGGATAGTATGTTGATTGTAGGGTCTTGGGAGCGAAAACAACAAGAGGCTTGGGCTGTAAAAGGAATGGAAATGGAGGAGTTAAATTCTCAGTTCACTTCTAAAAGTCAAGTAGCCGCTCCTGCTTCTGGTGCTAAAGGATTTAGAAACCGAGAAGGAAGAAGTATGGCTGCTCAACCGATGGATGGTGAGAGACCATTGCCTAGACGCAATAATACACGTTCGGTAGCTGGAAAAATTACAATTTCAGATATAGAAATGCAAAAGTCTAAATTTCCATTATACAACGCTTCTCTAAGAAAAAAAGGAGAAAGAGAGTTTGAAAAACGTTGGAATGATCGGGCATGGGTAGACAACTGGAGACGTTCTGATAGAGAAGAGGATGTCAATACAGATGCGGATGATATCGCTACTGTTGAGCCTAAAACACAAGCTGAAATTGATGCTTATCTAAAAAAGAAGGGGGTTCCTAATAATGATCAAGAAGTTGCATCAACCAAAGCAAAAATTGGAGAAGCTGTGTACAAAGCAGCAGAACACTACCGAGAAGATCTTGGACGAACAGATAAAGCTTTGGAGTTGATACAAGAACTTGTCGCTAAATACCCTGACAATGCTTATACGGTAGAAGGGATGTTCTTGGCTTATAATATTTATTCTGAAAAAAATAACACGAGCAAGGCTAATTATTACAAAAATGAAATCTTGAAAAAGTATCCTGATTCGAATATTGCCAAGGTGTTGAGTGATCCAGAATTTGCAAATTCTGAACGATTAAAGTATGAAAAAATAAACAAATACTACGACGATACCTATGCTATGATTCAGGATGGCGAAACGGAAAAGGCATTAGGACGTGTGCGTGCTATCCCTACAGAGTTTGGCAATAATTATGAAATGAAAGCTCGTTTTGCAATTCTAGAAGCTATGTGTGTGGGAGGCATGAAAGGGGAAAAAGATTATATTAAAGCGCTTCGAGTAATTGTGACTAGTTTTCCTGATACCAAAGAGGAAAAGCAGGCTAAAGAAATGATTGCTATCTTGACAGGTGGTAAGGGAAGAAAAGGAGGGAATGCTATTAACAATAATAGTGCGACAGATGGAAAAAGCCCATACAAAGTAAACAAAAACATAAAGCACTTTATTTTGATTGTATTTAATGATAAAAAAACAAAAGTGAATCAATTCCGAGCACCTTTGACAGAATATAATAATAAGTTTCACCTCAACAAAAAACTACAAGTTTCTTCTATCTTAGTAGATGGAAGTACGCCTTCGTTAATTGTTCGAGGGGCTTACCCTAATGCCGATGCAGCCATGAAATATGTTGTTGATGCTAGGTCTAATCCTGAATTTTTGCCCAAAGCCAAGGGATATACTATATATGCTATCTCTAGCGAAAACTATGGTATTGCTATGACCACACAAAAATTTCACTTGTATAGCTCCTTTTTTGAGCAGCATTACCGATAAATAATAGATTCAACCTATTGATAAAATTGGCATTTCTTCTAGAAAGAGATGCCAATTCTTTTTTTATCTTTGTAGGAATAATTATTTAGTGGACAGCGCCTTTAGCTAGTAAAGGTTATTTAATGAAGTTTTGTATAGGCAATGTAAAATGACCGTTAACGGAGAGTACTTTGTAAGGACTGTAAAATTGATCATCAAAAGTTTAATACAAAACATAGTAAAGGTGTCAGTCGTTGGTTATAATCTTGATAAAATTTTGACAAATAATCATTTAACCGTCTACTAATTTTTTGTTGTTGAAGAAAAGATATCAGTCACTAGAAATTTGTACTCTTTTTTGATTTATTGAAAAGAGCCACCAAAAAATAATCTGTTATGCCTAAATATATAGAGGATGCACAAGAGTCATCCAGCTCTAATGGAGCTCAGTTGGATGGTAGAGAAGATAGAGTTGCGAAGTATAAGCGTTTTATCAAATGGATGTGGCGTTTGTATGCCTTAGGAATTTTTATCGCTATTGGAATTTTTGTCATGCTTTCTTTTGATTTACCTTCTTTCGAGGAGTTGGAAAATCCAAGGAGTAGGATTGCTTCTAATATTTATTCTTCTGATAATGTGGTTCTTGGTAAATACTATATTGAAAACCGTACTCCTGTAGAATACGATAGTTTGTCGCCGCATTTGATTAATGCATTGATTGCTACAGAAGATGCCCGTTATTTAGAGCACTCGGGTATTGATGCTGAAGCATTGGCGCGTGTATTTGTAAAAACATTGATTCTACAACAGCGTAATGCAGGGGGAGGAAGTACAATTTCTCAACAACTTGCTAAGCTACTGGTAGGGCGCCCCAATACCAAGAACAAAGGATTTGTCAAACGCTCTTGGTTGTTGGTCTCTACCAAATTAAAAGAATGGTTGACGGCCGTTCGTTTGGAACGTTCTTATACCAAACAGGAAATTATAGCGCTTTATTTTAATGAGTTTGATTTCTTATATGGTGCTAATGGAATTAAATCGGCTTCAGAGATTTATTACGATAAACATCCGCGCGATTTAACGATTACAGAGGCGGCTATGTTGGTGAGAATGTTAAAAAACCCATCGTTATACAATCCAAGAAAATATCCAGAAAGAGCTACAAAAGGCCGAGAGCAAGTTTTAAAAAATATGCAAATCAAAGGGCATATTACAGAAGCTCGATATCACGAATTGCGCAAGCAACCAGTGGATATGTCCAAATTTCAGGTTAAAGATCACAACGATGGTATCGCAACCTACTTTAGAATGTACTTGAGAGATCATTTGAAAGGATTATTGGTGCAATTAGCCAAGGATAACCCTCAGTTTCAAAAACCAGATGGAACACCCTACGATATTTACAGAGATGGTCTTAAAATTTATACAACGATTGATTCTAGGGTTCAGGTGCATGCCGAAAAAGCAGTGAGAGACCATTTAAAAGAACATCAGAAACATTTGTTCGAAGCTTGGTCAGATTGGAATCATCCTGATCCAAAAATTAGCTCTAAAATTAAGAATCCTTGGACACGCAAGACCTCTCAAAATACAGATGCAGAAATGGAATTGCGTCGATTGAGCCTAGCAAAGCAAGTTTGGAATACCGATCGTTACCAAAGAGTCCGAGAAAAATTAATGCCGACAGCTGTTCGTAGAAAATTAAGAGATATTGATATTGATCGATTGTTTCAAATTGTAGAATACGAGAAAAACCCAAAGCAAAAAAATCGCTATTCTCCGAAAGTAGATGGAAAAGCTTTGTTGAAAAAATGGGAAGAAACAGGATTTATTACAGAAGATCAAGCTCAAACGTATAGAGAAGTGTTGTCTACCAAAGCTATTGACTCTCTACAGAAGCAGCATAAAGCGATCATGGATTACATGAAAAAGCCTGTTCAAATGCTGGTTTTTGCTTACAACAAAAAAGGAGAAAAAGATACTTTGATGAGTCCTTTCGATTCTATCCGTTATCATAGAATGCACCTTCAGACTGGAATGATTGCCGTAGAACCTGTCTCTGGTGCTGTTCGTGCTTGGGTTGGTGGAATTAGCCACAAATACTTTCAATTTGACCATGTGAACAAAGAACAAGCTGCTCGTCAAGTAGGATCGACGATCAAGCCTTTTCTATATGCTTTGACGGTAGATTTAAAAGGCTATTCTCCTTGCTTTAAAGTATGGGATCAACCAACGACAATTTCGAAAGGAGAGGGGCAGTTTGGGTTATTGACAGATTGGACACCCAAGAATGCTGGAGGTTATAGTGGCGATGAAATTACTTTGACGGAAGCATTGAATCGCTCTTTAAACTCCGTTTCTGCTTATTTAATGAAGGAGCTAAAGGGACCCGAACCATTCCGAAATTTCTTAGCTGATGTCGGAATTGATACCTCTGATGGGCGTGTGCCTGCCTCAGCTGCTATTTGTTTGGGAACGCCTAATTTGTCGCCTTTTGAAATGGCAGGAGGCTATACTATTTTTGCTAATAAAGGAACATATACAGAGCCTATTTTTATTGATCGAATCGAAGATAAAAATGGTAACTTGATCTACTCCGCAGGACAAGATCAGCGTTCGGAATCTATTTTGTCTGAACAAGGGGCATATGTAATGAATGAAATGTTACAAAAGATCCAAAGTGGACGTTTGAGAGGGGTGAAATCTTCTTATGGTGGAAAAACGGGAACAACTAACTTCCAAGCAGATGGGTGGTTTTTGGGAATTACTCCTGATTTAGTAGTTGGAACATGGGTTGGTTGTGACGATCGGTTCATCCGATTTAGAAGCCTAAGATATGGACAAGGTGCCAAAATGGCTCGACCAATTTTCCAAAATATCTTGCTAAACATGGAAGCAGATACTTCTTTGCGTGCGGATAAGGTTTATGATTATAAATCTCGTTTTCCTATTCCTGAGATCATTGAGCGAGAAATGGATTGTTTGAAATACAATCAGTTTGCAGATGGTAGTAATGGCGAGCCTGATAAAGCAAGTGATGCTACCAATACCGATATTTATGGTATAGACGAAGATTATTGATGCAAAATATTCTGAAGGGAAGTTACTGTAAAGTAAAATAATGCCATTCAATCTATAAAGAAGTCGATAGCGAACAGAGGTTTGTTGTCGACTTTTTTTGTCTGCTGAGCTAGCTAAGCGAACTTATGAAACGAAGCTCTTAAAATGAGTATTATCTAGTAGTAGTGCAACTAACTAAAAGCAAAGCGCTCACGCAGTAAATCGTATGTAGCAACAAAGAGGGATAACAGTTAATGAACTGTTATTTTTTTTTGTGAATTATAATAAATTGAAAAATAAGGGCGTTTCAAGAAGAAATAAACACCTAAAAGGTGTGATTGCTGTAATTTTTAAATGGATGCTTATTCGTACATTTTTACACTAGAAAACTATTGGGGATTATCCACTACAATTGCCTAAAACAAAAGTATGTTTTATCCCCAACCAATATTTCAATTCAAGAATAAAAGCTGTATAAAATGAACGCAAGCACAAAAATAACAGGAATTATTGCAACCAGTTTATTGGTATTTATAGGTACTCTAAATGCTCAAAATACTTATATGACAGAAGCAGGGGTACGTGTAGTATCTAATGAGAAGGATGGTAACAACTGTAAAAAGCCTAGAGATGGCTTTTACGATCGTTATTTACACAAAGAAAAAATGCCTTTACCCTATGATTATATTCATGAGAAAGATGTATTTTGGGAAAAACGAATTTGGAGAGAAGTTGATACAAGAGAAAAAATGAATCATGTTTTTGTGAGTCCTCATGGTCCTTTAATTACGACCATTATGGATGCGGCAAAGGAAGGTGATATTACACTTTATAATACATGGGATGATCGGTTTTCGCAAGCATTGACTCAAGAAGAAATCCAAGGTTTAATGTCTTCTAGTGATACAGTGAGTATTTATGATCCAGAGACGTTTAGAGATAGTATCATAGTGGTTAACAACGAAATGAACTGGGAGGATATTAAAAAGTATCGTATCAAAGAAGTTTGGTATTTTGACGAAGAAACATCTACATTAGGCGTTCGAATATTGGGAATTGCTCCAATTATAAATCGTTATGATGATGATGGTAATTTGTTAAATTCGGGACCTATGTTTTGGGCTTATTATCCAGAATTGCGCAATACTTTTGCAAAAACAGAAGCATTTAACTCAATGAATGATGGTGCTCGGTTGAGTTGGGATGATATTTTTGAAGCTCGGTTATTTTCTTCTTATGTTATAAAAGAGAGTAATGTTCACGACAGAAGAATTCAAGATTATACCAAAAATGGTGTCAATGCATTGCTAGAATCGGAGCGGATTCAATCCGAAATATTTAATTTTGAACATGACCTTTGGTCTTATTAATATAGAAAAGAGCCAGTCCTCAAGAATAGGATTGGCTCGTAGTTTTTTAGCATAAGAATTATTGAATAATTGCATCAACAAGAGTTTCACCTTTGCCTGTAGAATTAAATACAACAGGGTAGATACCTGCTTTCATAACAATACTATTGCTATTGTAATACCCTAGCATTTGATTGGAGAAAGGAGTATCTTGTGTGATATACAAATGACCATTATAAAGAAACTCCGAATTTTGGTCAAACTCAAATAATAGTTTTTCTTGACCTGTTTGCTGATTAACTACGATAGACAGTCCCATCAAACGCAAACCAGCTTGATAATCTGCTTGAGATAAGTTATTGCTTCCATTATCTTCGCCATCAAAGATGCCACCAATAATACACATGCCTGGGCAAGGACCACAGGGGTTGCTATAGGGGCAATTATCAAAAGTATGAGTTCCTGTATGTTCTTTGACCCATTTTTTGACTTTTTCCCACCACCCAGGAACACGACTATTGCTATGGAGACTAGTCAAAATTTCTTGAATTTCACCCTTGTCATAAATTTTTAAATCACCTGATTTGGGCTGTTCAATTCTCTCATTATTGGCAACCTGTTCTTTGACTAGATTTTCTTGTTCTTCATTACAGGCAACCAATGCCAAGAGCATAATAGAGAGCACTAATACTAAATATTTCATTTTTTGATTAATTAGAGTAATCCTGCATTTATTTTAGGTAGCTTTAGGAATTCCCACCAGTATGTATAAAGAATTGTGGATGTATTTTTTAGTTAATGTTTGCGTCAACAAGGGTTTGTCCCATGTTATTAGAGTTAAATACCAATGGATAAACACCAGCTTTAAGCTGAATGCTATTTCTGTTGTATAACTGTGTCATTTGGGGAGAAAAGAAAATGTCTTGAGGAATGATAAGTTCATTGTTGCTATTGATAAAGTCTGAACCTTGAGGAAATTCAAACAATAATCTATCTTCTCCCGTTTGTTGGTTGTGCATCAACGTAAGTTTATAGAGCCGCAAACCAGCTTGATAGTCTGCTTGACTTAGCGTTGATGAGCCTCCATTACTTGTTCCTCCAAAGTGATTTTTTCCATCACAAAAACCTGAGCAAGGACCGCAGCCTCCAGAACCACTACAGCCACCACTTTCGAATGGATCTTGGTCTCTGCCAAATTGATCTCTAATCCAGTCTACAACTGCCTCAACCCATTGGGGAAGCCGTTGAGTCGTTTGAAGTTCTGATAGCATAATTCTCATTTGTGCTGGACTATAGGTTTTTAGTTGCTCTTTTTCGAGCGTAGCAAAACGATTACTGAGATTATCGGATTGATCATCGCAACCGAATAGAAGGATTGCGGTCAATAAAAAGAAGATTAAATATTTCATGTTGTAAACAAATTAAGGTGATGTATAACTATTTGTATTGAGTACATAAAAATATAGAATACATTACACGTTGTTTTATGAAATATTTATTTGAAGCGAATGGAGTAGTATTCGTTGGGTGTTAAGCTTTATTCGTTAAGAACGTTTTAGCAGCAGAGATGAAACATAGTCAAAAAATAGTCTAGTTTTATTTGATTAGTAGTTAGTTACGCTGCTGCCTGTTTTGAAGGGAGATAAATAAAGGTGAACAATAAAAGGTGGTGAGTTATTGGCTATTTTTATGTGCAGTGTTTTTTAGCACTAATAGAAAGAGAGGGAAATAAAAAAAATCATCCCGAACTATTTCAGGATGATTTTTCTAAAATCAATACGTGATTTTATTTTTTTTGAACGATTACTTATTATTTTCTTTTTTTCTTGTCTGGTGCTTTTCCAAAATCGAACATTACAGAGAAACGTAAGGTATTGTCTAATGGATTGCGTTGTCCAGCTTGAGAAGGAATTAAATAAGAGAAATTAATGTTAAATATCTTATAACGAATCCCTAAACCAACTGTAAAGAATTTGCGATTTCCTTTGAATTTATGTTCGTTGTAGTGACCAAAACGAACAGCAAATTGTTTGTTGTACCAATACTCTAAACCTACGGACCACATCAACTCTGAAAATTCTTCTCCCGCACCCCCTGGAGCATCTCCAAAAGAAGAAAAGATAGAGGCAGGAACAGATTGTTGCTTGTAATCTGCTACACCATCTCCATCAGCATCGTAATTAGGGTTTTCAATTGGTTTATCGTTGGAATCAGTAATAACGTTTCCATCTTCATCATATTGCAATCTACGAACAGGAGTAGGAACCAATAATTTGTTGATGTCTAAGCCCACTACAATCGAGTTGTGTTTATCAAATTGATACTCAAAAGAGAAACCTAAACCTAAGTTAGCAGGAATATAGTCACGATTAGCTGATTGTGTGTAAGAAACTTTAGTACCAATATTAGAAAAAGCCAGTCCTGCTGTAAAAATAGCATTCTTTTGATCTTTTAAATCTTCTCTTTGTTTGCCTATTTGCATTTGTTTGCGGAAAGTAAACGACAAGTCAGCAGCAAAACCATGGGCAGGTCTCATGTTTTGACCACCAGAAACGGCGCCTGTACCAAGGTTGGAGAAAATATATTTAGGGGTAAACCCTACCGAAAACTCTTTACCTAATTTACGAGAATAAGCAATTGCTAACTCAAATTCATTAGGGCGAACGGTTTGCAAAGGATTTCCTTGGTCATCAGTGTATTGAATTTGTCCTAAAGAGAAAAAACGCAAACTAGCTCCTATGGTTTGGAAATAATCAACTTGTTTGTAAGCTGATAAATAAGCTAAAAATACATCGTTTAGACCCAAGGCACGCAACCAAGGTGTAAAGGTAGCAGAAATGCTAAAATCTTTTGGGGCAAAAGTTAATGCAGAAGCATTAAAATGCATTGAGTTTGCATCAGCAGGCATTGCAATGCCAACATCCCCCATTCCTCCAAAACGTGCATCAGGCACAATTCTTAAAAAGGGAACGGCTGTAATAATAGTGTTGTTACAATCTGAACCATCCGCAGAGGCACCACTAAATGGGCAATCAATTGTATTTTGTGCTGTTGTTTTGGTTTGAATAAGAGTAAGTGTTGCTATGATAATAAGGCAACTTCTTAGAATCGTCATCTTCATATAAGAATTATTGTTTGTCATTACTGTTTTGGTTTGTAATCGTTCTTTCAGGCAATTCAATACTCGTTGGTTTGTGCGGTTGACCACTATTGAAAACAATAGTAAACAAGAAAAAGAATATAGCTTGCTGACGTTTTACTTTAAAAATGATTCCTTGAAGTAAAGTTCTTTACATATATGCGGATTTTTTGATTTTACCCTCAAAAGTACAAATAAAACTGTACTTTATGGCTTCGATTCTATATATTTTTTAGAAGAGTAAAAGGTTTAAAAATAAACATGATCTCGTTGCATCAAAAATCATACGATTCTCTTAAAAGAATGGGAACTTGGTCTAGTATAAGCCTAAATCAAGCTCCCGAACCCTTATACTTTTATTTTAAAATAACTAGCTTTTGAAATTCACTACTTTGTTTGACCTGATCTGTTGCTCCATCAGCTTGAACCAATATTTTGTAGATATAGA
>NZ_JHBV01000032.1 GCF_000724545.1 Aureispira sp. CCB-QB1
GAAACTTAAGTATCAATGGCATTTGTTTAAAATTTTTGTCTTTTATTTCAATGAACTTCCATCATACATTTAACAACACAACCAAACCAAGGAGTAAACAACGATGAGTAAGCATAATTATAAGTTTTTTTATAAAAAAAAATGTCCTTGCCAACAAGGTGTTGACAAGGACAAGAATAGAAGTATTACTCCTTATTTTGTATTAAAAGCTTGTTAATAGCTTCTTATATAACGGTTGGTTATAAGCCTGTTAAACTTATAATAAGACTCTGGAAAAACAATCAAAAGCTAATCCAATACAAGGTCTTTTTTAACTTCGGTTGTTCGCAAAATATGCTCTCCTCCCTTTCCAAATTGATAATTGACATACAGCATTGCTGCCAACAATAATAATCCTCCAGCTTGATGCAATACCCCTAATAATAGAGGAATTTGTCCAATTCCATTCAATAAGGTCAAAATTCCTAAAGTAATCTGTGCGATTAGAATAAAAAGGAGTAATTGGCTGCCCCTAGCAAGTTGAGGAGATTGGTGTATACGACGAACATACAAATAAAAAATAGGAATTAAAATACACAATAAATAAGCTGTTCCTCGATGCAACAATTGGATGAGCGCAGCAGCAAAACCAGCCCCTTCTTTTGAGTTATAAGCTCGCATATTTTCCCAAGTCCATTTAGAATAATCCTTTAGTACATCGGCTATCCATACCCACGAACCGTCTGTAGAACTTACCTCCATGTGAGGAAAATGATTAAAAACTAATCCCGCTTTGATACCTGCCATCAAACCTCCTAATACAATTTGAAGACAGATAATAATGGTAATACGCCAAGCAAAGGTTCTTAAACGTTTGTTGTGTTCATCTGTAGCAACAGGCTGCACAACATGCAATGCTACCCACCACAAATAACCAAAAACAATCGTTGCTAAACTCAAATGAATTGTCAATTTGTACCCATTTACCCAAGCAAACTCTGGCGTATCAAGCCCTGATTTGACCATAATCCACCCAAAAACGGCCACTAACATTGTCAACGCAACAACTTTTCCCAACATTACCATCAAAGGCTTGGATAACATCTTTCGCCTCCAAAAAATCAAAAACGGAATTAAAAAAACAAATCCCATAGTACGAGCCCACAACCGATGGAAATATTCCCAAAAGTAAATAAACTTAAAATCATTCATAGGAATTCCATCAGGATACATTGCTCCAGACCATTTCATCTTCACCTGCCCTATAGCGTGTTCCATATACTCTTGTCGAGCAACTTCCCATTGTTCGGCATTCAAAGGTGGGATTGTTCCTTGAATTACGGCCCATTCTGTAATCGATAGCCCAGAATCTGTTAGTCTAGTTATTCCACCAATAACAACTTGACAAAAAACCATTACAACTCCTATCAGTAACCAAATTTTTACAGCGTTCGAAAACGTTTTTGTTTCTTTTGCCATTCTTATAACTTTCTTTTATACCATTAGCACCTCTGAATTAAATCAACTGATAACCAGCCATATAAGGCATTTTAATAACATAGAGGCCAAGTATGATTAAATATACGTCCAATTAGACGGTTAAAAATTTTGTACAAATTTACAATTCAATAAACGATATCATACTATAAAAGCTTAAAGCTTATTTTTTTTTAGAAAAAATCTAAACTACTCCAGATTTAAACAAAAATGGTTTTGCGTCAGCAGCGGAATTCAAACAAATTTTTGTTTCCCTTTTTCCAATCAAAAATCTAAACACATCTATATAATTATAATAAAAAGAAAATTTAAAATTAAAAAAGCTATCATTATTAGGAGCGTGGATAAGTGGATAAGTCGTTTTAGAAAATATTTTTTTTGCTGTTAAATGACTATTAACAATAAAAAAGAAGTTATCCACTATAGTTATCCACATATAAGTATGCTTTTAGTCAGTATTTTATCTTTTTATGCACAGATATCCACATTTTTGTGGATAAAACACTCAAAATATAGATTTTTTTATTTGGCTGTTGATTACTGTGGATATTGATGTGAATAATTGTACATTAATCCACAAAATGTACGATAAAAATAGATTTTTATAGACAATAGAGGAAGCCTTGTGGATGAACTGTGGATAAACCCTATACTTATCCACAGTTATAGACAAATAAACTGTGGATATCTTTGGTTTTAAATCGTTATTTTTTAGCTATTTATATATATTTACATAAATAATGTTGATAACTGCCTAATAACAATTTGTTTTTCTGTAAAAACACAAAAAAATGTAGAAGTAATACTATTATTTTTGATAGAGGAATATCTTTTTAAAGGTGTTGATACTTTTATGGATGGATTTATGCACACTGTGAATAAGGTGTGGATAACTTGTGGATTATGTGTGCGTAACTTACCTAGGTAGTAAAAAATTACTTTTTTTTAACCCTTTTTTGCGTTTTTGAGGTTGATTTGTAATCAAAAAAGTTAGCATAGAGTGAGAAATTTAAAAAATGAGTTAATTATCCACGTTACTTTTGTGCATAACTAAATAAATTGTGGATAAGCTAAAATGGCTAACAAAAAAAAAGTATAAAATTAATAGGAAAAATTGTGGATAATCAATTTAATAAGCTTAGCTTTACGGGTTATTTCAAAAAATAATACCCACACATAGATTTGTTTTAATAAAAAAACAAGCCTAAATAGCATAAACGATACTATAGTTATATAATAGTAGTATCCTATTTACCAATGTGCTTCAAAATTCTTGATACTTATGCCCACTCGTTTCTCCTTCTCTGCTTCAAAAGAAAAAATGAAGCGTCAGTTTAATTTAGATATAAAAAAAGAATTGCAACAGAGTTTTAATATTGGAGCAACTCAAAATGCTTACTTGTTGACCAATCAATCTCTAGATTTACAGATATTTAGTTGGGGGTTGATTCCTCATTGGGCTAAAGACAAAAGTGTGGGAACAAATTTGATTAATGCACAAGTAGAGGGAATTGCCAGTAAATTATCTTTTCGTTTGCCAATTCGCCAGAGACGCTGCCTAATTTTTGCTGATAGTTATTATGAGTGGACAAAAGAGGGGAGAGCTACTCAACCCTATCGAGTACAATTAAGCAATGGAGATTTGATGACTTTTGCAGGAGTTTGGGATGTATGGGTAGATGGTAACCAAGAATTACACAAGACTTTTTCTATTATAACAACACCTGCCAATAACTCACTAAAAGAACTGGGCATATCTAGAATGCCAGCGTTGATAACAACAGGAACTGATCGTGCTAAATGGTTGGGAGAACACTCGCTTCCTAACGCACTTAATATACTTCAACCTTTAGAAAACCTTTCTTTGGATATTTATCCTATTGCTAAAGAAGTTGATTCTTTGGATAATAACTATCCAGAACTTCACAAGCCTATAGAACTGAGCTCTTAGTAACGTTCAAAAAATAAATTACCAAGTATTACTACTGGACTTAGCAATCTAATTTCTATTCGGTTTCACAACAAGTAACTCTTTTCGTTTTATACCCTTAGCAATGGTATAAGACTAAAATATAATTCCTTAGAGTGAACTTAAACTCCCTACAAATAAAAAATGTATATTTGCAGCAAATTTATTGCCTAGCGTGATTTATTTTAAGTTTTATTTACTTTATAAAGTAAAAGAAAAAGTTCTACAGCATTGATTATCATAGATTTTGATTTGTGGTTTTAGAATTGTGCGGCTGATGATAATCAGTTTTAATGAAATAAGCTATTGTTTTGCCAATGCAATGCCTTCAATATAAATATAATGGTAGACAGCATAGCTCATTCAAAAATGAAGTGTTTAAATAATCAATAAGTAACCGTTGAGAAAAAGGTGGTAGGAAAACCTCTTTTTAGCGTTATACTACTAATTTTATAATAATTATAATCAAATCATGGCTGATATTCAATCACTAGAACGTATGGCTACACAAGTACGTCGCGATATTATTCGTATGGTACATGCTTGTCAAAGTGGTCACCCTGGAGGGTCTTTAGGATGTGCTGACTTTTTTACAGCATTATATCAAGAAGTAATGGATCACAATCCCTCTTTTAACATGGAAGGCAAAGGAGAAGATGTCTTTTATTTATCTAATGGGCACATTTCACCTGTTTGGTATAGCGTGTTGGCTAGATCTGGATATTTTCCAGTAGAGGAGCTAGCAACCTTTCGAAATCTAGATTCTCGTTTGCAAGGTCACCCCGCAACACACGAAGGACTTCCTGGTATACGTGTAGCCTCAGGTTCTTTAGGACAAGGATTATCAGTTGCTTTAGGAACTGCTTTGGCAAAAAAGCTAGATGGTGACAATAAGTTAGTTTATGTGTTGACAGGAGATGGAGAACTACAAGAGGGACAAATCTGGGAAGCAATGTTGTTTGCAACGCACCAAAAAATAGACAATGTCATTGTTACTGTAGATTGGAATGGGCAGCAAATTGATGGTGCGAATGATGATGTACTTAGTTTAGGAGACTTGGAAGCCAAATGGTTATCATTTGGTTGGGAAGTGGTGCACATGGATGGTAACAACATGGAAGAAGTTGTCAAAGGCTTTGATGCCGCAAAAGCAAAAACTGGTCAAGGGAAACCTGTTGTTATTTTAATGAAAACAGACATGGGGCATGGTGTTGATTTTATGTCAGGAACTCACAAGTGGCATGGTAAAGCACCTAACGATGAGCAAAAAGATATTGCGTTAGCTCAACTAGAAGAAACTCTAGGAGATTATCCTCTGTAAGTTTCAATTGCTTTAACTAGTTATTACTTCTAAACTTAAAATTAAAAACAATGCTTAAAGATATTATAAGTACAGGCAAGAAAGCAACTAGAGATGGCTTTGGTGATGGTTTGTACGAAGCTGGTCAAAAAAATCCTAATGTAGTGGCGCTTTGTGCAGATTTAGTAGGGTCACTCAAAATGAATAAATTTATTGATGAGAACCCTGAGCGTTTCTTCCAAATGGGGATTTCAGAAGCCAATATGATGGGCGTTGCTGCTGGTTTGGCAACAGGTGGAAAAATTCCTTACACAGGTACATTTGCCAATTTCTCAACGGCTCGTGTTTTTGACCAAGTGCGCCAGTCAATTGCTTATTCTGATAAAAATGTAAAAATTTGTGCTTCTCATGCTGGACTAACGTTGGGAGAGGATGGTGCTACTCATCAGACCTTGGAAGATGTGGGAATGATGAAAATGTTGCCTGGTATGACTGTCATTAATCCTTGCGATTATCACCAAACCAAAGCAGCAACCGTAGCAATTGCTGAGCATCATGGTCCTGTTTATCTTCGTTTTGGGCGCCCAAGTTGGCCTATGTTTACAGAAAATATGCCTTTTGAAATAGGAAAGGCGTTGACATTAAATGAAGGGACAGACGTTACTATTTTTGCAACAGGGCATTTGGTGTGGAAGGCTGTGGAAGCTGCCAAACAACTAGAGGAAGAAGGTATTAGTTGTGAACTGATTAATATTCATACGATCAAGCCTTTGGATCAAGATGCTGTCCTAAAATCAGCAGCGAAAACAAAATGTGTCGTTGTTGCTGAAGAACACAATATTATAGGTGGATTAGGAGAAAGTGTTGCTCGTGTATTGGCGCAAAAACAACCAACGTTGATGGAGTTTGTCGCAGTAAATGACACCTTTGGAGAAAGTGGAAAGGTACCTGATTTGATTGCTAAGTATGGATTGGATACGGTTGATGTTGTTAAAGCCGTTAAAAAAGTACTAGAAAGAAAAGCTGAAAATGCGTAGTATCAATTTATTATAAAATAAAACGGTCTTCTTCTTATTAGAGGAGTGATAGACTATCCTTATTATTTTTAGCATCGTTATACTATTTGAGAGGAGTTGTTATAGTATAGTGATAATAAAGGTAATAAGGATTTTTTTATTAATAAAGGACCTATGTTTTGTAAGAGAATAACGCTTTTCTATTGTATGTTGTTTTTTGTTGGGTGTAAAGATGCTCTTGTAAAACCCATTCGTTATAAAGGGGGCGATCTACATCCGCAACCTTCCAAGTATATTTTTCCCGATACGAGCAACTATAGACTTCATCAGCAAGTTTCATCTGTTGTGAAAACAACCTTAGATAGAGAAGCTAAAGACATTATGGGTAGGCAAGCGATAACGGGGCTTTCGGCTGCTATGTTTATTCCCAATCAAGGAATTTGGCAAATTGATACAGGTTTTATTTCTAAACCTAACAATGTTTTGATTGATCACCTTTCGGTTTTTTATTGGGCAAGTGTCGCTAAACTCGTGACAAGTACTGTTGTTTACCAATTGGTTGCAGAACAGAAATTAAAACTCAGTACACCTCTTCAAAATTGGTATCCGAATATTCAAAATTCGAATCAGATAACCATTGAGCATTTATTAAATCACACCAACGGTATTTATAGTTTTAATAGTGATTCATCATTGCACTTTAGTCAGCAGCTTCATAGCCCAACAGAGTTGTTGAACATAGCATTGTCCAAGGAATCATTATTTCAACCTGGCGAATACTGGGCATATACCAATACTGGGTATTTATTACTTGCATTGATTGTAGAGCAAATCGAAAATAAATCCTTTCAGGAGATTGTTAAAGATAGAATTGCAAGACCAGAACAATTATCTTCTTTACGAGTATTGAACTTGGGAGAATTACCTAACAATTTAGCTTTGGCACATTATAATAACACAACAATTACCACAGAATATTCTGTACCTTTGGGGGCAGGAAATATAGTTGCTAATTCAAAGGATATGGTTTTATTTTTCTATGCCTTATTAGTAGGTAAGTATCTGCCGATAGAGACCGTACATGGAATGTTGGCAAATTTGTATCCTATGTTTAATGATGGAATGTACTATGGCAATGGAATTATGTTGTACGATTTTGATAAAATCAATGGAAGTAGCCAAGAATGGATAGGACACAGTGGAGGAACAGAAAACTACAAAGCTGTTTTGGCTTATGATACTAATACAGGAGTAATTTGTGCCGTATCTGTCAATCAGAACATTTCAGCTGAGGCAATTGCATTTATTTTAATGAAAGCATTATAATGCATATAACTAGAGGAACTATGAGCTTAAAATCTCATTTTGGAATGGTTTTTTTATGGAAAAAAATGTTACCTTATGAAAAAAACGAGAGGTTCTATTTACCTACTAAAGCCTCTTAAACCATTACCAATAATACTTTTTGGCAAGATAAGTGTTTAAATTGGCAACAATAGACGCCTTTTTTAAGTTAAAATAATAGACATTAGCAATTATTTTGAGGTAGAATAGAATGTGAAATCTTGCTCTAAGGTTGTTTTTAGAAGCACTCTATTCATTAACAATAACTTATTTGTAAACAATATTTACACAAACAAATCCATAAATATAATGACAAGATTAAGAAATTTATTTGCTCTGCTATTATTTGTGGCTGTGTTCCACACGGCTTGTGATCGCCCGATTAATGTATTCACGGTAAGTCAAGACAAGCAATTAGGAGCACAATTGGAACAAGAGATAGCTTCTAACCCTACAGAGTACCCTTTATTGGATGAAACGCAATATGCAACAGCTTATACTTATTTGTTGGCAATGCGCGATGAAATTTTGGCATCGCCAGAAGTAAAATTCAAAGATGAGTTTGAATGGAAATTAAAGATCATTAATGATGATAGCGTTTTGAATGCTTTCTGTGCTCCTGGGGGATATATCTATGTGTATACTGGATTGATGAAATATTTGGATAAAGTAGATCATTTAGCAGGGGTATTAGCACATGAAATTGCACATGCAGATCAACGCCACTCAACGGCTAGTATGACAGAGCAGTATGGACTTGAAACATTAATTGCAATTGCTAGTAATAATGCAACCGCAGCACAATTGGGACAAGTAGCAGGAAGTTTGGCACAATTAGGTTTTAGCCGTGCTCATGAAACAGACGCTGACGAACATTCTGTTGATTATTTACACAGCACTAAGTATGCTTGTAATGGAGCGGCAGGATTCTTTGCTAAGCTAATAGCACAAGGACAAACTTCTGGAACACCTGCTTTTTTGAGTACACACCCTGATCCAGGAAATCGTGTTACTAAAATTAATGAACGTGCAACAGAACTAGGTTGTTCAACTACATTATATCATGATAATGGCGATCAAGGTGCCTATGCAGCAATGTTAGCAACATTGCCATAGATAACTACCTGATCTTAGGCATTTATACCTAAAAAATCGTTCTACTATAAGACTATGGTAGAACGATTTTTTATTTGGATGCAGATATTTATTGAATACTTCTTCTATTCTTTTTGGTCATTAGAGCAAGTACGCTAGACTTGTAACATAAAAAAAGCCACTTGAGTAGAGCAAAGTGGCTTTCAATCTAAAATTTATAATCTAAGACTCGTTTTTATACTGCAATATGAACGAAGTTACACTAGCGTCATCTGCCAATCTGGGAGCAATTTGATAAATATAGGTATGCATATTATAATCCTCCATAAGTGCTTGCCCTAAAACAACAAAACCTTCTTGACGTTGACCAGACTCAATAAGCACAGCAGCTAACGCAAAATCCAACAAAATGTCTTCGATATACTGTCTTGCTTCGTCAAGCATTTCAATGGCAACAGCATAGCTTTCTTCATCAATCAAGAACTCTATGTAATGAATCCAAATGCTAACCTCTTTAGGTTCAATGGCGAGTGCCTTGTGGTAAAACTCATGCGCTTTGTCTGAATTTTCTAAAGCATCATAAGTATCTGCTAGAGAAAGACAAAATTCTTCATTAAACTTATCTACAGCATAGGCTTGTAAGAAAGCTTTTTCTGCCAAATACCACTCATCTTCCTCTATATAACAGTTGCCAATGCTATGATAAACACGTCCATTTAAACTATTGTATTGCAAGGTTTGTGTATAGTAACTTCTTGCTTTTTCATAATTTCCTTGATGTTCGTAGCACTGTCCCAAACGATACCAAATTTCTGGATCTGCATCAAACAAATCCAAGTATTCGGAAAGGTAGCGCATGGCTGCATCAAATTGTTCTAATCCAATTAAACAATCAATGTAATAATGATAAGCAGGTTCAAAGCGCTCATTGATAACAATGGCATAATCAAAGGCCTCGGCGGCTTTTTCGATCAAACCAACATATAAGTAAGCTAACCCTAAATTATACCAAGCCCAATAAGAATATGGGTTCTGATTGATAAAATTCAGATGAAATGTAATGGCATCGCCATAATCTTTGGTTTGATCATAGATACCCGAAATACGACTCAATGCAATTTCATTGTTAGGATCTTTGCGAAGCGCTAATTTTAGATATTTAAGCGCATTATCATAATCTTTTTTTGTTTCATAAATTGTAGATTCTAAAACATAAAGATCGCCCAATTCTTCCCTACTAGCATATTCTTTAGCTTTTTGAATGACTCTGATAGCGTTATCTTGGTCAAACATACGCATATAGATATCTGCTTGGGTCAAGTAAATGTCCAAATCAGAAGGCTCATAAATAACCGCAGCTTCTAAAGCTTCAAAAGCTTGGTCATATCGCTCTTGTTCTGAAAGAATTTGAGCTTTTCTGACATATAAAGACGCAGAGTAGGGATGTTGATTCATTGCGTGATTTAGAGCTACTAAAGCACGCTTAAAGTCATTTCCTTCCTCATAATAATCCGATAACATCAAGAAACTATCTACCTCTAAAAAAGAGATACCACCTTCTTTTAGCATACCTTCATATCGCTGAACCAGCAATTTCAAATCTGGTTGATGCTCTCCATCATAATCATGTGCTTCCATCTAAAGTTGTTTGGGTTCAAAATAGCACTTAGATAAGTACCTCTTTCTTTAAAGATACAAATAAAAAAGACAATAGTCAAGGCTTGTTTGTCACCGTATTGTTTATATTTTGTGCCATCCCTATTTCTTTTTTAATAGAATTTCTACAAAAATCACCATACTTTTTAAGTCAGGTTAATTGTAGATAAACTGTATCTTTATTATTAATTCAAACCTTGTACCATTAGTTCTCTCCAAAGCACTTTTGACAAAAATTTAAAAGTTGTAGTTTAGCTTTTAGTAGCATCTACCTATGGTATTATTTTATAATTTTTATAACAATCGCTCCTATGTATCACAATAAAAAAGTAAAACCCTACCTTAATTTAGTTTTGTTAATGGTATTGATGTTTAATGATTTATCGGCACAAAATGTTGATTATTTTCAGCAAGAAGTCAACTACAAAATTGCGGTGGAATTAGACGATATCAATCATGTTTTGACTGGAAATATCGAAATAGAGTATACCAATAATTCACCTGACAGTTTGTCTTACTTGTATTTCCATTTATGGCCCAATGCTTACAAAAATCAACAAACAGCTTTTGCCAAACAGTTATTAAATAGTGGTCGTTTGGATTTTCATTTTAGTAAAAAAGAGGACAAGGGATTTATTGACAAGCTTGAGTTTTCATGCAATGGAGAACCTATTGATTGGAAGGAAGATTTTTTAAATCCAGATATAACAAAGCTTCATTTACCCCAAACATTAAAACCCAAAGAAACAATTATAATCAAAACGCCTTTTAGAGTTGTTATTCCTAGCGATTTTTCTAGGTTAGGGCATGTTGGTCAGGCTTATATGATTTGTCAATGGTACCCCAAACCAGCGGTATACGACAAAGATGGCTGGCATCCTATGCCTTATTTGAGTCAAGGAGAGTTTTATTCAGAATTTGGTTCTTTTGATGTCTCTATTACGCTTCCGGAAAATTATATTGTCGGTGCAACAGGAGATTTACAAACAGCATCAGAAAAAGAATTTTTAGCCGAACAAGTAGCGGCATCAAAAAAAGAAGATTATCAAAGTATATTTTATGGCAATATTTATGGCAATATTCCTTTCCCTCCATCTAGTGATAAGAAAAAAACGATTCGTTATACTGTTGATAATGTGCATGATTTTGCTTGGTTTGCAGACAAACGGTATCACGTACAACAAGATAGCGTGCAACTGTCATCTGGGCGTGTAGTGCAGACTTATACCATGTTTACAGACCAAGAATCTGATCTTTGGGACAAAAAAGCATTGGAATATACCAATAGAGCTGTGAAGTTTTATTCTGATATCGTAGGAGAGTATCCTTATAATTCTGTGACGGTTGTTCAGGGGGATTATGAGGGGAGAGATATGGAATATCCAATGGTAACCGTTATTGGTTTGGCTTCCTTCCCTTCTGGTTTAGATAATGTGATTACACACGAAGTAGGGCACAATTGGTTTTATGGGATATTGGGTAGCAATGAACGAGACCATCCGTGGATGGACGAAGGTTGGAATTCGTATATGGACTCTAGATATATGTCTGCGCATTACGATTATTATACCACTAAGATAGAGTACTTGGCTTATTTGCATGAGGCTAAAAAACACGAGGACCAGCCCATAGAGAGTCGTTCACAAGATTTATCTTTTATCAATTATTATATCTGTGGATATGCCAAACCTACGTTGTCTTTTCGTTACTTACAAGAGTATCTAGGAACGGAAGAATTGGATAGAATACTTAAAAAGTATTTTGAAACATGGAAATTTAAACATCCTAGTCCTAGTGATTTGAGAGCTGTATTTGAGGCAGAGAGTACCAAAAAGTTAGATTGGTTTTTTGATAATGTCATCAATACCACTCGCCATATTGATTACGCTTCTACGGGACATCGTTGCTGTAGTAAACATGATAAGGCTTCTGTAACAATTAAAAATAAAGGACAAATTGCAGCTCCAGTTTCTGTATCCGCCCTTGATGAGGAAGACAATATATTGGAAAAAATATGGATAGAGCCATTGGCTATGGGAGCAGATACAACTGTAGAGTTGGTATCAAAAAATGCTGTTGCTTATAAGATTGATGCCGAGGAGGCAATGCCAGAAATTAATCGCAATAATAATGAAATTAGAAACTATGGTTTGTTCCGAAAGGGAGAACCTGTTCGTATACAGTTTTTGGCTGATTTCAAAGATCCGAATAAACCAAGAATCAACTGGTTGCCTTTGCTAGGGTTTAACTTATACGATGGCGTAATGATAGGAGGAGCGGTATACAATTTACCCATACCCAAACCAGAATGGGAATATAGTGTTGTGCCGTTCTTTTCAACATTTACCTTATCAGCAACAGGTATGGGAGAGTTGAAACACAATAGCTATATCAAAACACATCGCTTTTCGCATGGGCTAACGTTTAAAACATTTCACAAACGCTTGAAACGCTATACCGATGAACGTCCTTATGCTTATAAAGAACGATTTTATAAAATTGCCCCTTATCTAGAGTTTGAGTTAGGAAAAAGCTCAGATATTAGCAAAGAACGACATCGGTTCCGTTTTGAACACGCTTTTATTGTAGAAGAGAGTGGTCAAATTAATAGCATTCGAGATACGTTAACCAATAGTTTTACCTATGAGTTTTTAGGAAAAGTAGCAACGTGGAGAAGTACACATCGTCTAAGTCATTATTATACCAACAAACAAGCTCAAGCACCATTAAGTTTATTAACAACCTTAGAATATGCGAACTATGATGATGTTATAGATGGGAGGCAGCATTATTTAAAATTAAGTTTGGAAGCTAATTTTAAATTTATGTATAGTCGTTTGTGGGGAGTTGATCTAAGGATATTTACAGGTGGTTTTTTGATGCATACTGATCGCCGTTTTGGTAAATTCCCGTTGTTGCTAATAGCAGGAAATCGTACGGACTATCATTACGATGATCATATTATGGGGCGCCAAGAAACAGAAAATGTTTTGGCACAACAAATTTCTCTTAGAGAAGGAGGTTTTAAAACAGCAATTGAGCCGATTATAGGGGCAGGGGCAAGTAATACCTTTATTTTCTCTATGAATTTGAAATCAGACATTCCAATCAAATTACCATTCAGAACTAGGTTTATCCGATTAAAACCTTTTTTGGATATAGGATACCATCATATTTCTGACGGCTCTATACCGAATCCTAGTTTGATGGATGGTTTGATGATAAGTGGTGGATTGATGTTGGATATTTGGGATGGTGCTGCGGGGATTTACTTGCCATTATTTGGGACTGATTCTATTGAAAATAAAATTAAATCATTTACAGGAAATGAATTTTATCGTCGTATTACATTCAGTTTCAATTTAAGTAGACTAAAGCCTAGTAGAGTGGTAGAGGAATTTGACTTTTAGAAAAAAAAGTGGCGCAATACAGTATTTTTATAAAATAGCTGCTGAATGGGGTGGTTAATTTTTTAATAAAATTGTTGTACCTTAGTCTATTAGTAATACGATCAAAATGTACCCCACCATTATATTTAATCATTAAAATAAGCTTAAAAAATGAAATCATTTATCGCTACACTTCTATTAATGGCAGCTATGATTGTGACCGCCAATGCTCAATTTCCAGATTATGTCAAGGTTTTGGACGTAGAATTAAATAAAACAAAAACTGTTAAAGGAGATTTGTCAGAAGGTCGTTTTATTGATTTGCGTTTTGGTATGCGTGGTTCTGTAAGTTGTTTTACAGAAGCTCAAAAACGATACTTTAGCGGGCATCATCGTTTGTATGCGTTTGAAGTGCCAGCCAATACAAAAGTTCTAGTAGAAGTAAGTACCAACAACGATATGAGTTTGTATGGGTACATGATTGATGCCCAACGTTTTGATGTGCCTCCGTATTTAGAAAATGTATCTAAGTCAGGATGTCAGTCAAGTGCAAAACCATCAGGAGAGTTGGATCGTATCATGATGAAGGCAGGTTCTGTAAAAACGCATGTTATTGTGGCTGTAACGGGATTGGATGAGAATAGTACTGGTGCATATACCTTAAAAATAACAACTCGCCAATAAAAAAAATACAGAACCATCTTCAGTTACCACAGCTGAAGATGGGTTCTGTATACTAACTAACTAACTAACTAATTTGGCAAATACGTATTTTTTAAAAGGAATGAATTGACATCCAAAGAGAACGAATCGATGGATTTCTAATCCATTCCCATGAGCATGTTTGAAGAACTTTAACCGAAACTTCAACCTTGCTCTTTTTATTTTAAGCGGATTCTAAAACCGCATCCTTATTTTGTTCCGCAACGTCATGTATTGCTTCTCCTACAATAGATTTGAGCACAATAGAAATAGTAGGATTTAACGCCCATTCTTCCTGTAACAACTGCTCTAAATAAACAGTACCAATGACATAGTTGTACGATTTTGATTCAAATCGTTGATTAATGGATTCAAAATCAGCCCACTGAACAGCATTTTTATCTTGATAGCGGACATAAACTTCTAAGAGTTGTTTGGTAGAATAAGTGACGACGGTATTTTGATGTAGTTTTTTATACTCATATTTGTACCCATAGGTCAACGCACTAATATCGGATAAAACAGCAGAGCCCGTAGGATCGCTTCCTGCTCCTTTTCCTCCAAAAAACTGTTGATTGGCAAAGGCAGATTCTAGGACGATTCCGTTGAATTCATTATGCACATTGGTAAGAGGATTATCTGCCGATACAAAAGTCGGTATTACAAAGGCAGATATGTGTTGTCCTTGTTTTTGTCCATGCACAACTAGTTTAATATTTTGATTGTTTTGAGAGGCATAATTTACATCTTGATCACTCAAATTTTGGATGCCAATGTTCAAAATATTTTCAGGGCGAACAAGCAAACCAAAAGCATGTAATAGAGTAATACAGAGTTTATACTTAGCATCAAAGCCTCCAACATCCAAACTTGGGTCTGACTCTGCAAAACCTTTGTCTTGAGCTTCTTTTAATGCAACCTCAAAATCAAGCCCATCATGGCGCATTTTGGATAAGATATAATTAGTAGAACCATTAAAAATACCCGAAACAGAACTTAATAAATCATTATCATAATACTCCTCTAAATTGCGAATAATAGGTATACTTCCACAGACAGAACCTTCGTAAAGGAGAGGTGTTTCGTGTTTGCTTTGCAAAAATAGAAGTTCTTCTAAGTGTTCAGCAATTAGCTTTTTATTGGCACTAACGACAGCTTTGCCTTTAATTAAAGCTTCTTTGACAATATGATATGCCGCATCAGAATCATCAATTAGTTCAACAACCACATCAATATTGGGGTTGTCTAGTATGTCTGAAGGATTGGTGGTGAAAAAGGAAGCATCTAAAGAACGTTTCTTATTGGGATGTTTGATACAAATTTTTTCAATCGTTGCATTGATTCCTTTTGTTTGGGAAAGGACATTGTGTAAGCCCTGACCAACACAACCGAATCCAAAAATGCCTAATTTTAATATCGTATTACTCATGTCGTTTTTCTTTTCTCAGTTTGTTATTAAATTAAAATTCATATTCATTACTTACCGAGAAAATGTCAAGAAGATCATTATTTTAGATGTGCGCACCATCAAAAAAAAACGCTCTCCTAGACAAGTGCTAGAAGAGCGTTTTATAAAATTTATATGATGCTCTAAATTGCAACTTATCTATCTCTTATAATAAAATTATAGAGAAGGATGTGGCACCTTTCCCAAAATGGGTAGGTTGCCAAGGTTTCGCAGGGCCTATTCCCTCCACCTTTCTTGATAAGAATGTATAAAGATGTTATTCTTTATATTTTGAATTGAACTTTCTGTTTTTGTTGACACAAAGATAGAGCAAAATAAACTATAAATCCAAGTAAAACTTTTTTTATTAACGTTTTGTTAACATTTTTGAGTTTGTTTTGATATGAAATTTGAAGTATTAAGTTGTTGATTAAGAGTTGTTTAGTTTTGTTTGTTTTTGTCCAAGGAATTTAGAACATTGGCTACGTCTTGTTGCACTAATTCTTTAACTAGAAACTGTAATTCGCTAAAATCCTCTTTCAAATAGGTTCGAGCAAATTGGCCATTTTTTAAATAACTTACTTTATCACAACAATCTGTCAAAGAATGAATAATATGAGATGAAAGTAAAATCAAACGCCCTTTTTGGCGTAAATGCTCTAGTATCTGAATGATTTTTTCATTGCTTTCGATATCCACTCCATTAAAAGGTTCATCCAAAATTAGGATGGGCTTATCTTGCGCCAAAACTCCCATAAAAACCAATTTCTTTTTCATGCCTGTAGAATAGTTTTCTATCAATTGGTGAAGGGGTAACTCAAAGATTTGATTCCAATGGAAAGGATCGAAAGCAGGATTTTGTTTTCTCATTAGTTCAAGGTACTCTATTCCTTTCATGTAAGGATAAAAATAAGTATGGGTTTGCATAAAGGCAACTTGGCTGCTGTTGACCCATTCTTCTTGGTACAGGCACTCGCCACTATCAATGGATTTTATTCCATAAATACTATTAAAAAAAGTGCTTTTACCTGCTCCGTTCATGCCTAATATGCCATGAATTTCTCCAGAATGAAACTGAATGTTTAAAGCATTTAGAATGCAATCTTTTTGGTAAGAAACGGTTAAATTTTTTATATTAAGCATAGTGATAAATTAAATTTTCTTTGGCTTTTTTCCAAAAGCGAATAATCATAAGAACAGGAATTGGCCACAAAAAGGGAATGGTCCAGCAGCCTACAAAAATAGCCAAAGGAAGGCTATTGTGTAACTTGTATTGGTGAAAGCTATAACTTTTGTATTTCATGACAATAGAAAAAGTGATGATTAATTGAGCAATAATAGCAACAATCAACAACGCAATTAAGTGCTTGGGATAAGGATTGAATAGAGCAAAGAGTAGGTAATGAGGAAGCATCAAAAAGTTGAAAATTACTAAACTGCCTATCGTCTTTTTTTCTAATAATTTTTTGTCATAATTGACGGCTAATAATAAATCTTTGTGTTCAAAAAATTGGAAAAAAGTTGTTGTTCCTAATGCCATTAATAACACAAAAATAGGAGTGGTGATAGGATAAAAACTAAATCCTAACCCCAGCATGTATATCAGAATAAATGTAAAGGCACTTTTACGCAATCCAGTACGCCATTCAAACAACTCAATAGGTATCCATTCAAACGAAAAAACAGGAAGCCCTTTTTTGTTGATTCCTTTGTGATAAGGTGGTTTTATAAAGGATAAAATAAGAAGACCAAATGATAGAATAATCAAGTTTTGCCATTTCCCCCAGAGAATAAAGGTAAAAATGAAAAAGCTATTTGTGATAAAATAGTCTAAACTGAAAAAAATAGCAATAGGAATGGTCAATTGCTCTAAGAAAAAACGGTCTTTGCGATTCCAATGTGTTCCTGCCCAAGAGAAAAGAAGAACAAGTGCAATTCCTCCGTTTTGACTGGTTAAAACTAATTGTAAGACTCCCAAAATAGCAACAAATAAGATGGGGGCAAGGAGGATTAGGTGTCCAATGCCAATGTCTTTGAGGATTCTAAATATTTGCTTAACTCGAAAGTTAAGGTATTGATGAATAATTAGTAACATATACAAAAGGCGTTCAGTGTTATTGGTTTGTAGTTACGAATTAAAGAAGACTTTTTTAGAGCAGAATAATTTTAACATAGCTTAACTATATTTTTAGTTAAACGAATCGAGTTCATCGACGAATGGACTAAAAATCAGACTTTATGGACAAGAAAATAATGATAGTAGGTGTATGCTTAAAATGTATTTTAAGTTGAAATTAATATTGATGATAATTTGTTGGTATTTATTTGTTTGTGTGTTTTTGTTGCTTGTTTAAAAGTAAATAATTGTTGTTTTTTTTGTGGAAAGATGTTTAAAGGTATTCATACTTTAGTTATAATACTTTGTCGTTAAGGTACTTTTTGATGGTCAAAGAATACAAGTGTTGTTAACTATTTATCCACCACACAACTCCACAGCATTAATATCTTAATTGATGGGAGATACCTATACTTCCTTTTTATAAACGTTCCAATATGAAAAAAAAACAATTATTCGCGATTGCATTGAGTTGTATTATATTCAATCTTAGCGCTCAAAATTCTGATTTACACGAATGGCGACATCTTCAAAATCAAGGTGAAAATTTTTATACCATCCAACAACAGATGGAGACAAAGTATGAAGGAAAATCTAGCAAAAAGCAGGCTGTTAATTATAGTCAATCATACAAGCAATATAAGCGTTGGGAATATTATTGGCAAAGTAGAATAGATGAAAAAGGTAACTTTGTATCTGCACAGAGAACCTTGGAAGAAGCAAATAAATTAAAACAAAAGCCAACATTAAGGTCTACTACTTCCAATTGGTCTATTGTTGGTCCAATCACGGTGCCAACGTCTTCTATAGATGCTTATGGTGGAATGGGACGCATTAATTGCGTTGCATGGGAGGTAGGGAATACGAATCATTTATATGTCGGTTCACCTAGTGGAGGGTTGTGGAAGTCCATTAATGGCGGCGTTTCTTGGATTCCATTAACAGATAACCAAATTACTTTAGGAGTCAGTGATGTAGTTGTTAGTCATGCTAATGCCAATGTAATCTATTTAGCAACAGGAGATGCTGATGGTCAACAAAACGCTTCTGTTGGAGTTTTGAAATCGGTAGATGGTGGAAATAGTTGGAACCAAACAGGGCTAGTGTTTCAAAAGCCTGTTATTGCCCAAACTGCCCGTATGGTTCAACATCCTATTGATGCTAATACATTGTTGGTCACTGCTACCGATGGAATTTATAAAACAATAGATGGAGGTGATAATTGGCTTACAGTAAGTAATCAACCCGCTAGAGATATAGAATATGATCCCAACAACCCAATGGTTCTGTATGCATCGGGATTAGGAGTGATCTTAAAGTCTATTGATGGAGGTGATAATTGGTTGGATATTAGTCCTAGTATGATTGTTGGTGTAAAAATAGAGTTGGCCTTGACTCAAGCCAATAGTAATTATATTTTAGCATTGGATGATGAAGGTACATTGATGGCAAGTAATAATGCAGGTGCTACTTGGAGTCTTATGAATACTTTTTCAGCGAATGGTTTTACTTCACAAGGTGGTTATAATCTATCGCTAGCAATTGCTCCTATTAATCAAAGTTTGATTATGGCAGGAGGTGTAAATGGATGGAGAAGTACCGATGGAGGGGCTACTTGGGAAAAGTACTTAGATGGCTACTGGTCAAGTGGAGAGCCTTATTTTTACGTCCATTCTGATCACCATATTTTCAAATTTTTGCCTAATTCTACTATAATGCTAACAGGTAATGATGGTGGATTGCACAGAGGAGACGCAGCACTTTCTACTCCTTGGGTTGATTTGTCTTCGGGATTAGCAATTACACAATATTATGGTTTAGGTGCCGACCCCATCAATAATGATGTAATTTTAGCGGGAGCCCAAGATAATGATGCTGGACAATTTGATGGAACAACATGGTTTAATAGAGCTGGTCCTTCTGATGGAATAGAAGGTTTGATAGATCCAACGAACCCAACAATGGTTCAATATGCTTCTACTCAGGCAGGAGGGTTACTTAGAACGGATGATGGTTGGGCGACAGATTCTGTTTTGAGTATTCCAGCATCAGATTGTGGGTTTGTATGGCCTATGCAACTAGATCCTATTAACTCTACAACTATTTATGCGGGGTGTGATGAAATTTACAAATCAATAGATAAGGGGGATACATGGACGTCTATTACAAACGGAATCTCTAGTGGTGGGCTATATGTTGACTTCTCTCTTGCTCCATCCAATCCAAGTGTTATTTATGCCGTATATGATGCGAATAGTTTAATAGGGACGACAAATGGAGGAACGACGTGGTCGCCAATTACTTCTCCTATTATGACAGGGCAGATATCAGGAATAGCAATTGCTCCAACAAATCCACAAAAAATATGGATTACGTATGCTGGCTACGCAGCTACAGATAAAGTCTTTGTTTCGTCAAATGGAGGACAAACTTGGACAAATATAACGGGAACATTACCCAATATACCTGTCACTTGCATTATTGCTCAATCTGGTTCTATTAGTGAAGATATTTATATAGGTACAGACTTGGGCGTTTTTCACAAGAACAATACATTATCAAACTGGCAATCATATAATACAGGTTTACCTAATGTTATTGTCAATGATTTAGAAATTACTTACAGTACGGGTAAACTTAGAGCAGCTACCTTTGGTCGAGGAGTTTGGGAAAGTGATTTGAATTCAGTTGCTTCTTCTACTGCTTCAACAAATGCTAATACTTTTGATTGGCAGGTTAGCCCAAACCCAACTCATGGAATTGTGCAATTAAATCTTAATAGTCAAGATAGAGAAAAGAGCTATCAACTTACAATTTATAACCTAATAGGAGGTGTTGTCTATCATCGATCTGATTTGAAGTCAGGAAAATATAGCATAGATTTAAGTTCGTATAGCAGTGGTGTTTATATGCTAACATTGGGAACAAAAGAGGCAATACAAACCCAAAAAGTTTCTCTTGTAAGGTAAGACATTGCAAAACAAGTAGTCAACAAAAATCAAGTATTATGAGCTGTCTATTAATTAGGCAGCTCATTTTTTATTTAAATGATTTTTTTAGACTGGCTGTTATTGGAAAAAAATATAGACAAAAATTATTTTTATTTTTAATGCCTATCTTATTGAAGTGGGCTTAATACACCATTTAAAGCCAAATTTGCATCTTACAAGTAAGATGAACAATAAAAAAATGGATATGAAACAGTTGATACTTTGTTGTTTAATTTGCTTGTATTGCCAATCTATAAAAGCTCAAATAGTAGAATCTATACAGCAAAAATATACAACTTACGATAGTATAAATACACAGGAAAAGGTTTATGTACAAACAGATAGAACATTCTATGCTCCCAATGAGGAAATCTGGTGGAATGTTTTTGTGACCAATGCTAAAAATGCTCCTAGTACGCTAAGTGAACAAGTTTATGCGGAGTTGTATAGTCCGAATGGTACAAAGTCGGATGCTTTAATTTTGAAAAATAAGGGAGGGTATGCTCAAGGATACTTTAAGTTAAAACCAGATGCGATAGGAGGTATTTACAAACTACGTGTGTATACCTATTGGATGCAGAATTTTGGAGAAGAGAACTATTTTGAGAAGGAGTTAACCGTTCAGAAAACGGTTTTGCCAGAGGTATTAATGCAGCTAGATTTTGAACGAGAAGCCTATGGGGCAGGTGATGAGGTTGTGGCAATTTTTAAGGCAAAAACAAAGGATAATAAGGCATTAGCACACAAAAAACTCACTTATACCGTTCAACTAAACGGACAACTTGTTACGAATCAAACAGCTACAACAGACGATAATGGGAAGGCTCTTTTATCATATAAATTGCCAGATAAACTGACGGAAACCAATAATTTGATAAATGTGCAATTTGAGGAGAGTGGATTAACAGAGTCTATTACTCGGTCGGCACCTATTGTCTTAAATAATTTAGATATACAACTATTGCCAGAGGGAGGAACGGTAGTTGCCAATCAAAAGAATAGAATTGCCATCAAGGTATTGAATGAGTTTGGTCAGCCTGCTGATATTAAAGGCGAAATTGTCAATAAATCAGGAAATGTAATTCAGGAGTTTAGTACTTTTCATCAAGGAATGGGGACTTTTGAATTGGTGCCCGAAAAGAATGAAAATTATATGCTGAGAGTTACCCAACCAGTAGGCATCCGTCAAACGTGGAAAGTTCCATCTGTAGAGACAGATCGATTGGGTATTTTTGTTAAAAAACAACAGGATCAAAGAATAGAATTTGACCTTTATAGTCCCAAAGAACAGCGTGTTTTTGTCGTAGCTCAACAACAAGGTAACTTAATTTATACCCAAGAAATAAAAGCCGTAAAAGGAGCGAATACAGTTGCTTTTTCTACCGAGGATTTTCCAATGGGGATCGTTCAACTAACTGTTGTAGATGAAAAAGAACGTGTTCATGCTGAGCGATTGGTATTTGTTAATGCACAACGAAAACTAAAGGTTCATATTTCAACCAACAAAGAAGATTATTTGCCTAGAGAAAAGGTGGTCGTAGATATTTGGGCTAAAGATGAAACTGGACGAGGCGTACAAGGAAATTTTTCGATGGCGGTTGTAGATGACAAACAGCACACTTTTGCAGATGATAAGCAGGATAATATTCTGTCTTATTTATTGATGAGTTCAGAATTAAAAGGAGAAATTTATGAACCTAATTTTTATTT
This sequence comes from Aureispira sp. CCB-QB1, assembly GCF_000724545.1. Taxonomy (GTDB): domain Bacteria; phylum Bacteroidota; class Bacteroidia; order Chitinophagales; family Saprospiraceae; genus Aureispira. The sequence goes on from NZ_JHBV01000032.1 coordinate 22,211, forward strand.
TGATCCTAAAAATGAGAAAGCCGCCGCCGCTTTAGATTATGTTTTGTTGACACATGGTTGGCGGCGATTTGAGTGGCAAACTATCTTAGAAGAGTCCAATCGCATGACGATCCGTTACCCCATTTTGGCAAATGAAATTTCGGGGTATGTGAAAATTGGAGATCAATTGGGTAAGAAACAAACTATATTTTTATCTGAAGGGCAAGCACGTTATACCAAAAAAAAGGCATTGGCAACGACACAAACAGATGACAACGGTTTTTTTACATTTAAAAATGTTACAGTTAGTTTCCCTGCTTTTTTGTCGACCACTTATCATGGAGAATACCAGTCCATTCGAATCAATCAATATTCAAAACCAGGATTGAGTTGGGAACGTACGGTGCCTGGTATTTACCACGATCAAATTGTCAACCAAGGTTATTATAAAAAGAAAGAAGATGGAAAATTATATGATCGATACAATCAACAAGTTGACGTGGTTAATAGTGATATTGTAAGTGAAGATGGTCGCTTGGTTACTACTTCCAAAAATTTTAAGATTGTTGATGGCCTTATCAAAACTAAACATAACTATACCGTACGAATAGATGAAGAAGGGTATGTTTTTTCAAACGAAGGAAGATTGAGCAAAGCACCTGTCAATGTCAATTCTAAAATAGTACAAAAGACAGCAGGTAATAAACGGAGTAGCCCAATTGTTATGGATAGTATTTCATATACTGTTCCTCAAAATCGTTCATTGGATTGGGATAGACGTAGAAATGCCGATAAATATACAAAAAGGATAGAGCTGAGCACTAGTGGTTTGACTTCTGAACGAGCGCTTGCTAGTGTTATGCTTTCGACAGAATCGGTCGTTGTAGAAGCCTCCAACATAGAGATAATGAATAGCGGTAGGAATAATCGGTACAATGTAACGCCATCTTTTCAAGAGGAACTAATAAGCCCTAGTGTGTATTTGATTCAAGTTGCGCCTAAAAATCTTCAATATAAAAGTATCCCTAGGTTTTATCAGCCTAACTATAGTAATAAAAGAGGAACTCCTGAACGAACTGATTTTAGAAAGACAATTTACTGGAATCCGAGTATTCAGACCAATAAAAATGGCAAAGCTTCTTTGAGCTATTATAACTCCGATGAGGTAACTACCTTCCGAATCCTTTTGGAAGGAAATAATGCAGAAGGACAACTAGTGCACGAAGAACATACTTATTCTACCTCTTTACCATTTAATATTGTAACAAAGATACCTAGTGTGTTGAGTTTTGGAGATACAGTACGCATGCCAATTGTACTTCAAAATAATAGTTCTAAAACAGTTGCTGGAGCGCTAAAGATAGAAGTACCTTCGTTTTTAAATGTTTTGGAAATGCCTTCTAAAAATATCTCTATTGCTGCGGACACACAACAGGTGGTTCATTTGCTTTATCAAGTGAGATTTGAACAAGGAAAAGCGCCTATTTATATAAGTTTTGAATCTGATGGTCTAAACGATTTTATCACTCAAACCGTTGAGACAACAGCCAAAGGTTTTCCTGTAGATTTTGTTATGGCTGGGCAAGAACTAGAGCAAGTAGATACGTTTGTTTTGAGGGATGTTTATGAAGGTTCGTTGACCTCAACGTTAAAGTTTTACCCAGATATTTTAGAAGGGTTGATGGATGGTGTAGAGAGTATTTTGAACTCTCCTAGTGGCTGTTTTGAACAGGTATCTTCTAGCAATTACCCCAATATTTTGGCTTTACAGTTGATGCAACAAACAGGAGTGTTAAAAGTAGATGTGCGCCAAAAAGCATTGGAATACCTTCATACAGGTTACCATAAATTAGCAGCTTATGAAATTAATGGAGGTGGTTTTGAATGGTATGGTCGAGCACCTGCACACGAAGGCTTGACGGCCTATGGTTTGGTACAGTTCAAAGATATGCAAGAGGTGTACGAGGTTGAGGCAGGCATTATAGAACGGACCAAAAACTACTTGTTGAGTCGAAGAAATGGAAAAGGCGGCTTTGAGCAAAATGTAGGCAAGTATGGATTTAGTGGAAACAAACCTGCTTTATTTAATGCTTATATTACTTGGGCGTTGTCAGAAGTTAATACAAAAGGAATTCACAAAGAAGTGGAGGCAATGACTAGAGAAGCTATTGCAAGTGAAGATTTGTATCGAATGAGTTTAGCGGCATTGACCCATTTTAACATTGGAAATCAAGAACGAGCTGAAAACCTACTGAAAAACATTCAAAATATGATTCTAAAACTTGGGCTAGAAAATGTTTTCGCAGAGTCAACTGTAACTTATTCTTATGGAAAGGCATTGAACATAGAAACACTTTCTTTTGCTGCCTTAGCTATGTTGAGGTCTGAACATCGAAATGAAGCATTAATAGTAAAAATTGTAGAGTACCTATTGAGCAAACGCCAATACGGTCGTTTTGGCTCTACTCAATCAACCGTCATGGCATTAAAAGCGTTGAGTGCTTACACGAGTAGTGTTCTTAAACAACAGGAAGACAAATCGATACAAGTGGAGATCAATGGCAAGGTTGTATGGAAGGACTTGTATCGCAAACATCAAAAAGGAAACTTACTAGTAACCGATCTGCATCAATATTTTGTAGAAGGACAGAATATTGTGGCGGTTAAGTTTGATGCTGCTACTCAAGGATTACCCTATAGCTTTGATGTTTCATGGACTTCCAAAATACCTGAAAGTGCTGCCGAATGCCCTTTGATGGTAACCAGTACTTTTGATAAAAAAGAAGCTAAAGTAGGAGAAACAGTACGTTTGGATGTGACTGTTCAAAACTCCAACAACGAAGCGGTGCCTTCTACAATGGCATGGATTGGTATTCCCGCAGGTTTGTCTGTTCAAGCTTGGCAATTAAAAGATTTGCAAGAAAAACAACAATTTGCTTTTTATGAATTGAAAGATAATTATTTAATATTGTATTATAGAGAATTGGATGGTCAAGAAACAAAAACGCTTTCCTTAGATTTAAAAACAGAAGTTCCAGGACACTATACCGCACCAGCTAATACGACATATTTGTACTATGGAGATGAATATAAGTATTGGTTAGAAGGGGCTAGTATTCAGGTAAATTAGTTGGGTTATCACCTCCTAAAACCACCAAATCCACCACATGAAGGAATTATTATTATTAATTTTTATATTAATTAGCAGTGCAAGTATGGCGCAGTCTCTTGGGGAGGATGTTTACATACGCTATTATCTGGGACGAAGTATTCAGCGAACTAAATTATTTGATGAAACAGGACTCGGGAAATTTATTCTTTTTAGAAACATACCTTCCAATTGGATTGTAGAATATAAGAGAACCAATGCTTTGGAGGATATACAGGGACTTTTTGGAGCTGTAAAACCAAAACTAAGTTCGTTGAGAAATAAATCTTTTCGACTAGATGTTAAAGGATCTAATTTAGGAGAGCTAGACGTTAGTTTCAGAGGTAGCATGGTATTCAAAAAGGTGACTGGTCATTTGAGTTTAAACGGGCATTGGAACAATCAGCGCAATGATTTTAATCAAGATAATTATCTTGATTTGAATTTAAAGAAGCGCCTCTTCTTACAAAATGCTTGGTCTATTCACTTAAAAAAGTTTACGTCAATTAATAATATTTGGTTTTTGGGGATGGAGACTCAAGGCGGGGAAGTGCAGTTCAACAAAGCAACCGATTTTCTGACTAGAAATGCTTATGGACATGGAATGGGAGTAATGCATTGGATCGGAGAATCGACTAATTATATTGCAACACGAGGGAAAGATATGCTGCTTATTAATTTTAGGATGGTTGATCATACTCAAAACAATTATTATGGTTTGCGTCAATATAAAGGCAAGGAGTGGAGCGTTGACAGCAAAGCCCAGTATAGCTACCGTTTAGAAAATGGTTTTGATTTGTTTCAATTTGGTGTCAATTACCGTTATCAAACCATTCAAGAAAACTTAGACTCGCTGCAAATAGAACGCAAGGAGTCTTTTGGTGGAGGCTATGTTGGATATGAAACTTTTTTTGGCAAAAAATTCAAATTATCTACTCGTATTAATGTTGCTTATCATAATTTAGCTCGTTGGATTTTTGTGCCACACCTTCGGTTTGATGCAACGATATTAAAGTCTTTAAGTGCTAATGTATTTGGTGGTTCGGGGATGCGTTATGCTAATGTATTGAGTGAAAATGCTCAATTTTTGATTAGTAACAGAGAAGTAAAGATAAAAGAACCACTATTGCCTGAAAGGGCTTGGTATTATGGGGCATCTGTTCATTATGGCAATTGGGTTCGTTTGGGACTGGATTTTTATACGGCATTGAATTTACAAGTCTATCATACTATCTACCAAAATAAAGTAATCTTAGATATGGATAGCGATGCCTACAAATTGTCGTTTTATAACCAAAATGGACGTGCTGAAAAATTATCCTTTGAATTAGATGGTCAAATTCGATTGTCAAAACCACAACTGGGGATAAATATTGACTATAGGTTAGATTTTATTAATTCTACCATCAACAACCAATACGTTAGAGAGCCTCTTTACTCAATGCACAATCTCTTACTAGCGCTTGATTATCGTTTGTATATTCGAGATATTTATATCTGCGATATTACTAGTCAATTTCATTGGTATGGTCCTCAACGGTTGCCCAATGTTGCTGTTAAAACAGGAATAGGAACTCCTTATCCATTACAATCTCCGAGTGTTAGTCGATGGGATTTTAAGCTTAATTTTCCGCTTTATGCTTGGATTCAGAGACAAACAAAATGGAAGAATTTCATTTTTTATTTTGGGATTGATAATATCTTGGATGAAGTGCAACCCTTATCATTTATTAGTGCGAGCCAACCTTTTGATCAAAATTTTGATGGCGGATTGTTTTGGAACTCTACTGTAGGACGCCGATACTATGGCGGTTTCACATATGTGTTTTAGTACCGCATTCTTGAAAATATCAGGCTTCTCTTTCATAAAAAAACGATCATCGCCCTTGAGCAATGACCGTTCATATTTTAGTAGTTGGAATAGATAGCAGTCTATCTAAGCTCGATGTTAAATATCAAAGATAAAGGTTAATTTGCCCCATTGCTTTTTGGGAGCAGTATAATCTACATCAAATTTATAACGTCTAGCAGCACGCATCGCAGAGGCAATTAATTTAGCTTCATTGATGGTCGAAAATTTTTGTAAGTACTTGGTTGCAATAACAGTACCTTCTTGACTCACACAAACCTTGATTGCTATTTTACCTTTCGTTTTAGTCAACCCTTTAATATTAGGACGTTGCATTACTTTTCGACCAAAAACACCTTCTTGCAAATTATCATCATTTCCTCCATCGCCACTAGCATCCGAATTGTTTGTAGCTTTACCGCCAGGTTTATTTTTATCTGATGCACTACCCGATGGTTTAGAAGGCGTTGGTTTAGGATCTGGTTTAGGATCCACTTTGGGAGGTGTTTCGTCAAACTTAACATCGTTATCATTAGGAACTTCAGCAGGTGTAACCACAGGAGCTTCGTTATCTTCTACCGTTTCAACAGGTGCTGGTTCAGGCTCAGGTTCTGGAGCGGGAGTAGGTTCAGGAGTAGGTTCTTCTTCCTTTGTTTCACTAGGTTCATTAGATTCATTTTTGCGTGCTTTGTCATCAACATTATCTACAAATTGAACATCTGGCTCTTCAATTAAAATATCATCTAAATCGGCAAACTCAACCGTATTATCTGCTAATTCAACATTTTGAATGGCTCCCATTAGTGGAAGAATCGCCAAACACAATATAACAGCATGCACAAAAAAAGTAATGATTAATCCTCTTTTCTTGTTTTCTTCTTCTTTTTCCGATACAAATTTATCCTTTTTCATATCTAGCATGTTTTTATATGGAATAATCTTTTGTGTAAAAGAAAAGACTATTGAAAAATTGTTCTTTATCGTTTCATTTGCTTTGTATAATTCCAAAAGGATGCCAAATTTGTTTTTAAGAACGTTTTAATGCTTGAAAGATAGAATGTAAAAGTATCTGAATACCTCATGAGGAAAGAGGTTGCTGGAGTTTTTGTTGTAGGTATTTTTTGAAGTCAAAAAATTGAAACCAGAAAGTATTTTTAGGAAAACGACCAATATTTTCAATTTTAATTAGAGTGCTCTGTATTAAGTTTTGATAGTTTTGAGTGTCACTAAATTGGCTAGAACTCTTATTAAAAAAATCGATTAAAGCTCTTTCAAAGTCACCAATTGAGATTTGTTTTTTTAGCTCTCTTTTTAATGAATTTAATAAATGTGGAATTAGTAAGAAGTTATTTAATTCTAAGTGGACAATAATTTCTAGTACTTTTATGACAAGTTTATATCGAACAATAAAGTTCGAAGCAGGCAAGTTGTGCCAATAATTAATCCAGTTCAAAGCAATAGCATACTCTTTTACAGTGCACAAGTAAGGGATAACTTCCGTAACCAAGAAAGACTCTAATAGATTTAAAGGTCGATTAGTCTGTTCTAAATATTCAGGACCAATGATATCTAACAAATCCATTCCTTCTTGATGCTTTTGAGTAATTCGATAATAAAATAGCAAGGTTCGCTGATGAGAAATCATATTAAAAGGAGAAGGCGTTTCGAGTACTTTTTTTTGCATTTTGTCTGCAAAAAAATGATACGTCTCAAAATCATCCATGAATAAGGATTGGTATATAATATTTTGATAAACCGTTATTAAGGTAGATTCTATTATTTTCTGTTTTTCTATTATTTCCAGTATTTTATATTGAAATGACCTAGCTTTTTCAAACTGGCAAGCCATAAATAATAATAGAGATTTGGTCATGCAAAAATAAGCTTTTGCTTTGTTGGATAAAAGCTTTGTCTCATCTGCCAAGAGCGGATTGTTGTACAACTCCTTGAAGCGAGGGTCGTTCAATGTAAAAAAACATTCTTTTACATTGAAGTCAAAACAGCGTTCATTGAATAGGTGCAATTCATTGATTTGATCGTATTGTTGAATGGCCAAATCACGTTCTGTTTTTAGCAAATGATACGAATTGTTTTTGCTAGCAGTAACATTAGATTGTAAATTGATAATATAAATTAGGTTACCAAAATCTTCTAACCTTTTTGCTTTGACCTTTGTCTTTTTCAACAAACGACTGCCTATTGAGGTCAAGCCTTTGCTATAAAGCACTCGTATCGTTTGAATGGCATTATTGATAGCCATAGAAGAGTTGGCATTTTTGTGATGAATGACCAAACTTTGTAAGAGTTGTTGATGTAAATACCTTTTGTAATTACTATAATTCTTTAAATCAATTTTACTTCCAATCTGCTTCAATAATTTTTTTTCATTTAGTCGTCCTTCCTGTGTTTGTTGATAAATCTTGTCATACAATAAAATGTAATGTCTTTTGTCAGAATCATTGCTATACATTTTTGCATATCGAACGAAAAAAGATTTTTCTTTTTTGTTCATATTGGAGATGATGTCAAATATTTCTTGAAGTATCATGTTGCATTGATTTGATCTAAATATTGAATAGAAAAAATGTGGCTTAGAGCCTTTAAATTTGAAGTAAAATTACTAAACTCTAAGAGGGAACATAGTTTTTGGAGAGATCTAATAAATTACAACTTTAATTTTAAAACGACAAATTTATTTAAGGTTAGTTGTTGACAATTAGAGTATTGTGGTGGTTTTATCTTTGGTTTAAGATAAATTAAATTATCCAAAATAGATTATTCTTTTTTGAAACTTTCATTTATTCTTATTGTGTAAATAAAAGCAATTGGTAGTTGAACTTAACTTTTTTTAGGCAAGGAATATCTATTAATAGTTATTTTATTGAACAACTTAGAATGGAAGAAATATGATACGATTTTTGTTGATAATTGTAGTGATATTCTGTTGTATGAATGGGTATAGTCAAGCAACTCAGCGAGGAGGATTTGTGTATGAATGGAGTAGCTATAGTTCAGACGATTATACAGGTTTAGGAAACCGACTAGTACACTGGGATTCTACAGATTTAGTTGACATTGTTCATGCACCAGCAATAGGAGTGCACCCTCGAGTTTATTTTGGACCTTCAGAAATTCCAGCCATTAAACAGCGCTTGGATAGTACTCTAAGTGGTCAAGCCATTAAAGCTACTATTCACGCTTATACTACCTTGTTGCATTTACGAGGAGCTTATAGCCAAAATCAACCCTATGCGTTAGATCCAGATGGAAATCGATATATCGAAAATAGTGGCGCATGGAGTATGGGAGCTTATTACGATAAATTAAAAAATCGTGATCCTAGCGTATGGAATGGAGCAAGTCTAAAACATCGCCAACGAACGGCTACTTTGATGTCATTAGAAGCTTTTATGTGTCTATTGTATGCTGGTCAAACAGACCCTGATGTGGGAATCAGTTACCAAACAAGAGCACAAGATTTAGCCAATGCAATGCATTATTGGGCAACCTTAGCATTGGCTGATCCTAACCTAGGTCCTACAACCTATAACTTGGTAGGTGGGACACATATGGCAATGTGTTATGATTTGAATTACAACAATCTAAGTCTTAATCAAAGAGATACGATTCGGATGGCATTAAGTCGAACTCTACCAATTGTTCCTCGACATGGTCACAATTTGGCATGTTATGCCAATACAAGCAATTGGGCAACCTTAAATGGGTTTGAGATTATTACCAATTTAGCTATAGAGGGGGAACTAGGATATCAAACCCAATTGACTCGTGAATGGATGCGCGTGGCACATAACTTTATCACTTATGGTTGGTATCCATCTGGGGCAGGGTACGAGGGTTTGGGTAAAAACTATATGTTTGTAACGACTCTAATTGCAATGGCAAAACGAGGATATAGTTTACTTTCACACCCACATGTACGAGCTTATGGAGAGCAGTTTTTACCTGCGATTACACAACCTTTTGGAAAGGGATTTACTAGCTATGATGTTTGGGGAGGTTCAGGACACCATCCCGTATGGGGGCAGTATAAATTTAATTCTTCTGATGCTGTTGGTTTAAAATGGATTTTTCCGAATAGTAATAAAGTAGATTTTGTTTGGAGAAATTATATTTCTACTTTTTATCGTAATGATTCAGAAGGTTATGTTTATGCTCAAATAGAACCAGGAGGTAGTTACAACACCTATTTGATACCCGCAGCTGTATTTGCTCGTGATTACTCAACAAGTAGCTGGCAAAGTCAAGCTGATCAAACCATTTCAACAGAATATATTGCGATGGATAGAGGGTTGGCTACATTTCGATCAGGAACAGATAAAGAGGCAATGGCTATGCAGTTTCATGCAAGACAAGATATGGGAGGTCATACACATGGCGATCGCTTGGACTTTACAATGAGTGCGTTGGGGCGTATTTGGGTTCGAAAAACCTTTGGAGGAAGTCCATTTCAACCTTCGGACTTTCATTCCATGGTTTTAGTGGATGGATTGGGAATCGGCGTTGGCGACCCAGATGGAGATAAGTGTCGACAGCCAGCTACTGTATTAGGGCATCGAATCAATTCAGATTTATCCTCAGTAGCTGGGGATGCTACTTATGCTTATACTTGGGAGTGGCATTGGTCGGCTCGCCCCTTAGGCTCCAATCATCCTTGGTTGGGAAATAACGGTTGGCAGCGAGTAACGGAAACATGGAATGATTTCTTGGTAACGCCTCATTCAGATCCACATTATAATATTCCGTTTTATGATTACCCACATTGGAGTCGCGCAGGTCGTTTAGAACGAATGGTGAAACGACCTTATAATCCTATGGAAAAAGTAGTTCGAAATGTAGGGTTGATAAAAGGGGCGCAGCCTATGCTACTTATTGTAGATGATATCAAGAAAGATTCATTGGTACATCAGTACAAGTGGATGGCTCAAATTGCTCGTGATCTCACTTTAGACCATTATTCTGTTAATTTATTAGATAGCAATTATCAATGCGATATAATTTTAAAAGAGCCAGTAGGAGTAGGCAATAGAAGGTTATTGGTAAGGGTGTTGCAGAATGAAAATTATACCGCAAGTCAACCTCCTGGAATAATAGATACAATACCTTACATAAATTTTTTTACAGGAGCTACGTATAATTCTAACCCCAACTGGATTCGCCATAGGTTAATTGTAGAGAGCAATAGTGTCAGTCCCAATTTTAAAGTATTGTTATTTCCCTATACTCTTGGAGATACATTACCCATAACTAATTGGAATCCTACACACGATAGCTTAGAAATAGTCCTGCCTAATGCAACTAAAATGCTTCGTTTTTATAAAGACCATCAAAATAATACTCAGTTTGAAATGGTCAATACCTCAAGTTTGAATTTGCCACTAGATTGGCTTGAATTGATGGCAGAAAGAGAAACAGCGACAATGGTTCAACTCAAATGGCAAACTCTGGGGGAGGTTAACAACAAAGGATTTGATGTAGAGCGCTTGTTTGATAATGAAAATGATTTTACTAAGATTGCTTGGGTCGAAGGAAATGGTACTTCCAACGCTTTACATTCTTATGAGTTATTAGATGAAAATACCTATGAAGGAAATACTTACTACAGACTTAAGCAAGTAGATTGCGATGGGCAAGTCAGTTACAGTCCAATTAAAACAGTTCGTGGGGTTACTAATGATAAAAAATGGATGATTTATCCCAATCCAACAACAGATCATATTTTTATTTACTCCGATGCTTTAGAAGATAGGAACGTAAGTATTCATATTTATACTATGGAAGGTAAACTTGTATTCAATCAGCAAAAGAAGCTAATCGCTCATAGAGTGACGACCTTGGAGGAGACTGTACAATTGCCACAAGGAACGTATATGATACAAATGAGCTTTGAAGATGGGGAAAACCACAATAAGATATTTGTAAAACAAGAATGAATTCGTCTGTATAGATAAGAAATTTCCCCCTGAGTGTTTCATGATAGCAATTGCTGTATTGCTATGGGAGAAGGCGCAAGCCTTCTCCTCTTTTATGTTTTAGAACAAACAGTCTGCATTATTACCTGTTCTGCATAATCTCTCATCAAGTGAGATAATAATCCTTCTTTGTTGGTGTTCCTTAGATTATACAATAGTTTGTTAAAACCCCGTAACGAACTACTAGTTACTAAAAAGGGTGGTCAAAATAGTAGAACGGATTCTCTCTATTTTAACCACCCATATAAAACTATAAAAACCAGATTGTCAGTAACTAGATTTTACACGTATTTGAATTTTAGCTTACTGATAATCATAATGTTAGTTTGTTGTTTTATTTTTTGCCGTGACATTGTTTGTATTTCTTGCCACTTCCACAAGGACAAGGATCATTACGTTTTATCTTTTCTGTGTCACGTTTGAATGTTTTTACTTTTTCAATTGTTTGTGTTGCATTATTAGCATTTTGCGCAGCACGACGTTGCATTTCCTCTGCTTCTTTTTGAGCCTCAATATTTGTTTGTAGATTTTCGTTATCAACTTCTACCTCTTGAGCCTCGTGTACATCTTCCGATTCTTGAATAGGAATACCTCCTTTGAATAGGAAGCTAGTGATTTCTTTGCTAATTCTATCCAAGAACAACTCATAAAGTTTAGAAGCTTGAATTTTATAAACAACCAAAGGATCTTTTTGCTCAAAAGAAGCCGATTGAGTTTGATCTTTTAATTCGTCCAAATCACGCAAATGCTCTTTCCATGCATTGTCAATCAAGCCTAAAGTAATTGATTTTTCGATATCATTAACCAAGGATTTGCCATTTGTGCTAATAGCTGCTTTTAAGTCTGCCCCTATTTCCATTCCTTTGGTACCATCAGTAAAAGGAATACCAATTTTTTGGTAGTTGGTATTGGGGTCATTGTAAACGCGGTTAATAATAGGCATTAGACGTTGAGCAATGTCGCTAAATTTAGCTTTGTACGTTCTTGCAGCTTGATTGTACAATTTATCCATTAACTTGTCTAGTACTGTTTCGCTTCTAAACTCATTTTCGGTAATATTGGTCTCAAAGCCATAATAACGAATCACATCTTGAGCAAAGGCATTATAATCGTTGTTGACTTTGTGAGTAGTTACCAAAGACACAGCTACTTGGTCAAACATATCGTTTAGATCGATCGCCAAACGTTCTCCATACAAGGCATTATTACGCTTTTTGTAAATAGATTCCCGTTGAATGTTCATAACATCATCGTATTCCAACAAGCGTTTACGAACTCCAAAGTTATTTTCTTCAATACGTTTTTGAGCACGTTCAATGGCATTCGTAATCATTTTGTGTTGCAATGCTTCTCCTTCTTGATGCCCCATTGTGTCCATCAATTTAGAGATACGCTCAGACCCAAATAAACGCATTAGTTTGTCTTCTAAAGAAACATAGAATTGAGACATCCCGACATCTCCTTGACGACCAGCACGACCACGCAACTGTCTATCGACACGTCTCGAATCATGGCGTTCTGTACCAATGATTGCCAAACCACCTGCTTTTTTAACTTCATCCGAAATCTTGATATCCGTACCACGACCAGCCATATTGGTAGCAATAGTTACTTGCCCTGCTTTACCTGCTTCAGCAACAACATCTGCCTCACGAGCGTGTTGTTTTGCATTCAAAACATTGTGCTCAATTTTGCGAAGTTGGAGCAAACGGCTTAACATCTCCGATTGTTGGACAGAAGTAGTACCCACTAACACAGGTTGTCCTTTTTTGGTCAATTCAACAACGTCATTAATAATTGCATTAATTTTTTCTCGTTCTGTTTTGTAGACCAAATCATTTCTATCATCACGAACAATTGGACGATTGGTAGGAATAACAACTACATCCAATTTATAGATATTCCAAAGTTCTTGTGCTTCGGTTTCTGCCGTACCAGTCATACCTGCTAATTTATGGTACATACGGAAGAAGTTTTGAAGCGTAATGGTAGCATAAGTTTGAGTAGTTTTTTCGATCTTAACACTCTCTTTTGCTTCTAGTGCTTGGTGCAAACCATCAGAGAAACGACGTCCATCCATGATACGTCCTGTTTGCTCATCTACAATTTTTACCTCATTATTCATCACAACATACTCATCCTCTCTATGAAACAAGGTATAGGCTTTTAGCAATTGACGCAAGGCATGCAAACGCTCATTTTTGGCTTGAAAAGCCAATAGAGCTTCATCTTTTTTAGCAACAATCTCCTCTTGACTTAATCCTTCGATTTTGTCAATATCCGAAAGGATTGTTCCAATGTCATCCATTACAAAAAGACTATCATCGCCAGCACCTTTACCTAAGAGCATACGACCATTATCCGTTAGCTCAACCGATCTATTTTTTTCTTCAATAACAAAATACAGAGGTGCATCCGCCTTTGGCATGTGCTTAGACTGCTCAGCCATGTAGAAGTTCTCTGTCTTTTGCATGATTAGCATGACCCCAGGCTCACTCAAATATTTGATTAATGCACGGTGTTTGGGCAATCCACGGTATGCACGGAACAATGCCAAACCACCACCACCTTCTTCGGGGCTGGTATTTCCTTCTGCGATCAATCGTTTTGCTTCTCGCAATAATTCTCCAACTAGTTTGCGTTGCACTGCTTCTAGTTGTTGCACGGCAGGTTTTAGAGCAGTAAACAACTCTTCACGATTATCTTGAGCCGTAGGACCCGATATAATTAAAGGCGTACGAGCATCGTCAATCAAAACAGAGTCAACCTCATCAATCATTGTAAAGTGAAACTTACGCTGTACAATTTCATCGGGTTTGTGCGCCATATTATCACGCAAGTAGTCAAAACCAAACTCATTGTTAGTACCATAAGTAATATCAGCACGATAAGCCGCTTTACGTTCAGGAGAATGAGGTCTGTATTTATCGATACAATCTACTGTCAGTTGCAAGAAGTTGTGAATAGGAGCCATCCATTCTGCATCCCGTTTGGCTAAGTAATCATTTACAGTAATCAAATGTACCCCTTCGCCAGCCAAACCATTCAAGTACGCAGGCAAAGTCGAAACCAATGTTTTTCCCTCTCCTGTAGCCATCTCTGCAATTTTTCCTTGGTGCAAAACGATCCCTCCAATCAACTGAACGTCGTAATGAACCATATTCCAAGTCACTTCATTGCCAGCAGCCATCCAAGAGTTTTTCCAAATTGCTTTGTCTCCATCAATTGATACAAAAGGTTTGGGACTACCCATTTGTTGAGCAGCCAATTCTCTGTCCATATCGGTGGCAGATACTTCTAAAGATTCATTTTCGGCAAAACGGCGAGCAGTTTCTTTTACCACAGCAAATGCTTCTGGTAGAATTTCATTCAAAACAACTTCTATTTCCTCGTCTCTTTCTTTTTTTAGAGTATCAATCTCAGCAAATAAATTTTGTTTTTTCAGAACATCTTCTGTTGCATCAATATCCGATTGAATCGCTGCAATTTCACTGTCAATGGTTTTTAGATGCTCGGCAATACGATCTTTAAATTCAAGGGTTTTGTTGCGCAATACATCGTTGGAAACGGATGTTAATTTTGCATATTCATCCTTAATTTTTTCTACAATGGGTAGAATCGTTTTAATATCACGATCGTATTTATCACCAAATAGTTTCTTTAAAAAACCAAACATGTTTTCTTTAGTTTATGAAGCAATTGTCAAGGGTATTATCAATTACTTAAAATGAATAATTTTCTTATTAGGATGTTGAGGGAAATTCAGAGTTAACAGTTTGTTCTGAATAAGAGTACTTGCTATTGACTCAACATTGTAGCAAATATAACATTTAATTTTGCTATCACATTTTATTCCATCTGTATTATGTATGCCATATTGGCAAAAATTGTAATTTTTTATCGACTTTTTGGCACTTAAATCGTAATTTTCGCCATAATGCTAGCTTATTTTGCAAAAGCACATTGGTGTTGAAAAGCAATGTAATAGCTTTTTATATTCACTCAGTTGTTCAAAACAGTAAATTTCATGCCTTATTTTATCAGTTGCTTATTGCTTCTTATTCTTTTTAGTTGCGAATCCAATGACACAACCCAACAGACAGAAGAATCAACTCCAAATGACACGACTTTCTATACTAAAGCATATTATTACCCTATAGAAACCTTATCAGAAGAAAAGGTATATGAATATGTTTTAGAGAATGAAGGGGAAGCTTATTTATCTCATTATCTGTCCCTAAAAGCAGAACCCGCCGAAAGTGGAACGAGTTACTTAATTTCTAAGTATTATGCGCCTAATTTTCAGCAAAACCAATCCATAAAAGAATGGATTATAAAAGACGGTGTTATTACACAAGAATATACCTTTTGGGTGATGGATAGTATTAGCCAAACGCTTAAAGAATATCCCAACAATGTTAGCCAAAATGTTGTGTTTCCCTTTTATGCAGCATTAGATTCTGCCATGGCATATCGTTTTGTTTGCGAAATGAAACTTCCTCCTGATTTTCTAACTGTTAAACTGATTCGTGATCGAAAATTTAATAAAAAATTATCTTACGAATACAAGGGCGAAACTCTTGATGCGATTGCTTTTACTGCAACAGATTTGTATGATATAGAAAATACAGAAGGAGGTGGTTTTTGGAATCAAAAGAAAGCAAGTATCGAAGTTTATGCCAAAGGGATTGGTTTGGTCTACAAGGAAACAAAAACAGCAGGGGCAGAGGAGACAGAAATTGTGCGATTGGCTAATATTTATTCTGTCCAAGAGTTTGAAGCATTGAAAAATAACTACGAGTGATAATAAAAAACAGAATTCATTGAAACGAGGCTGTTGAGCAAGTTACAATACAATTGAATAAAGCAGTGTAGCACGTAAACTGAAAACGACTACTCTGATTGATTGTAAAATTATTTTTCAACAGCCTCACTCTATAGTAACCTGTAAGTGTAAATTAGACGACTCGCATAAAGTTAGAAACACCTTGAGCAATTAGTTGCCCCTTTTCATTTTTAAGAATACAACGAACATTAGCGGTGCGTTTTCCTATTCTAATAACCTTAGGAATGCCAGTAATGACTTCACCCACTTTAGCTCCTTTCAGAAAATCTATATTCATGGTCATCGAGACATAGGCAGCATCTTTATCACTTTTTAGAAACAATTGGAAACCTAGTATTTCATCAATGATTGCAGCGACGGCACCACCGTGGATTGCCCCCATAGGGTTGAGCATGTCTTCACGAACTTCGAATGCAATTTCTACATCTCCTTCTTCTGTGATTGCTGTTACGGCACCATTTAACCAAGCCCCTAAGCCAGGAAGGTATTCGCCCATTTTTTGACCAAGATTCTCTTTCAATTGTTGGATGTAATCAGCTTTCATTATAGTTTACCTAATTTTTCTAATCCCTGTGTAATTTGTTCTGTATGAGCATCATTTTTAGGGCGTTTAAAAATTTTAGTAATGTTCCCCTCTTCATCAATAATGAAAGTAGTTCTTAGAACTCCCATTTTGATATTTCCATACATGTTTTTTTCGCCCCATGTGCCATAGGCTTCCATAACAGATTTGTCCGTATCGGCAATTAGCGGAAAAGGTAACTCAAATTTTTCTATAAATTTTTGGTGCGATGCAGCTGTATCAGGACTTACGCCCACTACTGCATATCCTTTTTCGAGCCAATAGGTATAATTATCTCTAAGATTACATGCTTCTTTGGTGCAACCAGGCGTATTATCTTTTGGATAAAAATAAAGAATGAGGTTTTTGCCTTTAAAATCACTTAATTGGATGGTGTTGCCATCTTGGTCTAGTCCTTTGAAATCAGGCGCTTTATCGCCTTCTTTGAGTGTTACTGCCATTGTTTTTTTATTATAATAGTTGACAATAGCTTGCTATTTTACTAGTTATGGGCAATGCTATATTAGATACTTGGATGATATTCTGTTTTGCATCAATAATCTTTTAGTGCTACAGAGTCAGAAGCACAAAGAATAAAATAGCAAGCTATTAAGATTTAGTAGTTCGTTGATTATTCCCTGCGGTCATGAGATCGCTATCGCTTAGTTGTTTACTTTTTTATCTTTTTGGTAAAAAAGCACATTTATATTAGTTTGATAATCAAAATCTTAAGACAAAATGCAACGGATTTGCAACTTGTTGATTCTCAAACTAATAAAGTTTAGCTGCGCTGCTACTGCGTGGTTTCAACGAACTATTGAAGATTAATAAATTTGTTTTATTCGCTAACAGGAGCCAAACGAACAATTAAACCATCTAAATCATCGTGTAAATGAATTTGACAACCCAAACGGCTGTTATCTTCTACAAAAAAAGCTTGATCTAGCATATCTTCTTCATCTTCTGATGGGTCAGATAAGTCGTGGTCACTTTCAACATACATGTGGCAACTTGCACAAAGCGCCATTCCTCCACATGTACCCTCAACAGGCAATTCAGCAGCTTTACAAAACTCCATCATATTCATATTCATATCTGTAGGAGCTTCCAATTCGTGTTTGTTGTTTTCACGGTCAATTACCGTCACTTTAATCATGTTGTCCATGGTTGCGAATTTTATGCACAATAGTTAGATACGTGTTCTAACAATTGCTTAAGTAACAAAAAAATCATTGAATTGTTCTTAGGGCTTGATGCAAAACAATACCAAAGGTAACCGCAACATTCAAACAAGGAGTATGACCTAGTGCTGGAATGTAAATACTTTGGTCAATCAAAGGCAATACATCTGTTGGCAAACCTTCTTTCTCGCTTCCGAAAATAAGCAAATCGTTTGATTCGAACTGAACGTTGTTTAAGTGCTGTGCTTTTTCGTCAACAAGCGTTGCAATTTTTCTGCCCTCATAATCTAATAAAAACGAGTCAATCGTTTCTATCTTGATAATTTCAATATGATCAATTGCACCAGCTGTCCATACCTTTGCCATATGGGCCATATCTGCCCTTGCTTTTTTGCTATGTGTTGGGGGCAAAAGCAAGTTGTTTTTATCGTAAATATAAACCTTATCAAGTCCATAAAATTCGGCGCTTCGAATCATAGAGGAAAGGTTTGGGCGGTATTCTGGCGCAAAGAGTAAGACATTCATAGTGTATTATTTGGGGCAAAAGTAAACAAAAAAATATCAATAAAACGCTAAAGTCTAGCCTAAATACGACGGAGTTGCTCTAAAAGCCAAGCACGCTCTGTTAGAGGCTGCAAGGTATCGATACTATTTTGCAACTGTTGGCGCGCTTTAGAATCTCTAGGCGGAAGTTCCAATAATTTCTTCGTCAAGCGAATAATATTGAGGTAGTTTTCACGATGATAACCCATAATTTCTTTTCGTTGAAGATAAATCGTGAAACTATGAAAAAAGGAATCTAAGGCATCGTGACTTTGAGTTTCGTAATAAATCTTCATAAGCATTGTCTTTGCATCCAAATTAAGAAACAAATCGTCATACTCCACCTGAATCAACCGTTGCATGGCTTTTTCATAATCTCCTTTTGCAAAATATAGCTTAGAGGTATTATAGTGTTTGTAACTTTCTCTATAATCTACCTCTACATACTTGGCGTATTGAGGAATATAACTTGCAATCCAATCGTATTCTTGAAGGCGCAAGCCTGCTGATGCAATATTTTTATAAGTAAATCGACTCAGCACATTGTTATCTAGCAGTGTTTTGTTTTGTAATCCGTGTTTGTATAATTCAAAAACTTCTCGGATAAATTTCTGAGATTCATCGGAATTGATTCGGCGGATACAATAATTAATCGCCAAAGTATAAATATCTCGCTTTTCCTTTAGAGGTAACAACGATTCATATTTTAATAAATTATTTTTTAGACACTCAAAGTAATCGGAGTTATCAGGAATGGTTAAAGCCATATAAGCTTGATGGTACAATTGAATGGCAGGAATAGTAGCATAAGGCATTTGATTGACAAGATGTAAAATCGCTTCCAAAAAAGGGATGTTATAAGTAGTCTTATATAAGTTTTTGTGACTAATAGCAACACAGGCATAGCGCAAGTTTTCTGTCATAAAAGCAATAGAAAAATTATCTAAGATAGCTTGAAGGTTGGTAGCACGCATTCTTGATTGAAGTGCTGTTTGTTTGAAGTGTTCTTGTTCAATCTGATAGGCATGATAGTAATATTCATGCGTTTTATGCGGAGACTGATGAAGCTCTTTTTGTCCTTTGAACCATTGTTGTTGTGCCAAATGAGGTCTGTTGCGTGTGCTCAAAAAAGAAGTAATATTTTTTTGTCGCTCAATCGTGTTTTTTTTTGACATCCAAAAATGGACAAAATCTTCTAAGTTTTTGATGCCTTTAGACATCAATCTTCTAAGCTTTAGATCGTTGTATTTTTCATTTGGGAAAAGGTGTTTAAAAACCCGTTTTTTGTTAATAGATACCTTAGAAAGTATTCTCCTAGAGTTTATGAAACTAAATAGTGCTGTTAGTTTAGGGTCATGATTGTGCAAAGGCGATTTCAACCACTTGTGAAATGCTTCTAATTCTATGCTGTCTAGGCAGGTATATATGCGTATTAATTTGGATTTTATCATTTAATAAAGATACAATAAAAAGTAGACAAAATTCATTTTTTGTGTTCGACAAGAGCTATTCATTACGTTATCTTTGGTATTATTAATAGTGAATTCATGAACACTAAAGCACGTATATATTATATCAAACCTCTTGCAAATTATAAAATGATGAAAATAATACAATCAAAAAACAAGTTTCAACTTTATGGAACGATAGTTTGCTTGCTGCTTTATTGCAGCTTGGCACAGGCTCAAACGACAACTATCCCCGATGCTAATTTTGAGCAAAAATTAATCAATTTGGGAATCGATTCAGATGGCTTAGTTAATGGGCAGATTTTGAATAGTGATGCTGTTGGCGTTCAAGCACTAGATTTGAGTGCCAGTAATATCGTAGACTTGACAGGAATCGCAGCATTTGCAAATTTAGAAATTTTGACCGCTAATGATAATCAGTTGACAAATGTGGATGTTTCCTCCAATCCTCTTTTGTGGAAATTAGAAGTAGATCAAAATCAATTGACTAGCATCAATATAGTGAACAATGCTGCCCTAATTGAATTAGATGTTTCGAATAACCTTCTGACAGCTTTAAACTTACCCAATACAACGAGTCTAAAAACCGTTAAAGCTTCTTACAATCAGTTGACAACAATAGATTTGACAAATTTAACCAACTTAGAATATTTTAGGGGTAGTGATAATCAGTTAACAACTTTAGATGTTAGTAATAACGCAGGGCTAAAACACCTTAGTTGCGCCAAAAATCAATTAACAACCTTAGATGTATCCAACAAACCAGCACTGAAACAGTTGTCTTGTTTATACAATCAATTGACAACTCTTACGATAACTAATACTCCTGCATTAGAGTCGATTAATTGCGTCGACAACCAATTAACCACTTTGAACATACCCAATGCTCCTGCTTTATTTTACCTAAATTGTTCGGAAAACCAGTTAACTCAGTTGACAGTACCAACTAGTACTTTATTAGAAGATTTAGACTGTTCAGAAAATCAGTTAACCGCATTAAACATTGCTCATTGTACGAGTATGCGTACACTTACGCTTCATGATAATATGCTAACTTCTTTGAATTTACTTCCTTTAGTAGATTTGAGAGAACTAAATGTTAAAAATAATTCATTGACGAGTTTGAATCTTACTGGCAATACGAACCTTTGGGTATTGAATTGTAGCAATAATGCTATTGCTACTTTAGATATGACAAATAATACGAATGTTTCAACAATATACTGTAGTGATAATCAAATAACTAGTTTGCTAGTGCCCAACAATACTAATTTGAGATACATCAGTTGTAGCGATAACCAATTAGCGAGTTTAGATATATTAAATAGTCCTAATTTAACTAGTATTGGATGTTACCGTAACCAGTTAACTAATTTGAACATACCGAACAGTCCTAATTTATCAGTGGTATCGGCTGGCGAGAATCAACTCTCTAGCTTCAATTTATTGAACCATCCTAATTTGACTAGTTTTTCAGTAGGTGAAAATTTGTTTACAAGTATTGATTTGTCTAGTGTTCCTGCTTTAAAAAAACTAATAATCACTAGTAACCAATTAACCACTTTAGATGTTTCTAACAACCCTGATTTAGAAGATTTATTTGTAGGAAGAAATATGTTAAGTGCTTTAGATGTTTCTAATCTTCTTAAATTAAAAAGATTAGATTGTTCATTTAATAATATTAGTGGCATGTTGGATTTGACACGAAATCCAGATTTGGATATTATGTATTGTTACGCCAACCAATTATTGAGATTACAGTTGCGAACCACCAATCTTAGTAGGATGTATTGCCAACAAAATCTTTACGGACTCCAAATTTGCGTTCCAGATACTACTGCAGCGTTGTCAAAACCAAATTTTGGTCAAATTGCTTGGGTAAAGGATGTGCATGCTGTTTACTTATCTGAAAACTGTTATCGAATGGCAGTAAGGGGGCGCATTGTAATCGATAGTATGACAAATTGTATGGCAGATAGTCTTGAAAAAGGATTGATTCATAAAATGGTTCGATTTCAAAGAGGAGCGGATGTATATTATGCAACAACATACAATACCAATGGAAATTATATTGCGCATTTGGATACGGGAACCTATGTCGTATCAGTTGTAACAGGAAGTATGTATTGGCAGTCTTGCCCTAGCACACAAATGGTCGTCATTGATACCAGTAGTGGCGTACATGAACTAGATTGGGCTTTGGAAGCAGTTGTATCTTGTCCTCAACTTCGAGTAGATATTTCATCACCTTTCTTGAGATTAGCAGGAGGAGGAAGTTACTACGTTATTGATTATTGTAATGAAGGGACGGTAATGGCTAATAATGCTTATGTAGAAGTAGATTTGGACCCTTCTTTGAGTGTGTCTAATTCGAGTGTTCCGATTGTTGGTCAGAATGGGAATGTATATACTTTTAATATAGGAAATGTACCTGTCGATAGTTGTGGTGAGTTTTTTATTAATGTAGCATTGGATACGGGTGTTTTGATAGGACAGACTCATTGTACAGAAGCTCGTATTTATCCTGATTCTATTTGTATGCCTAATATTTGGGTCAATTCAAGATTAGCGGTTGATGCTGTATGCCAAAATGATACCGTATTATTTACCATTAATAATCATGGTGCCGCAATGACGCAGCCAACTACTTATTATGTATTTGAAGATAATATTATGATGCGTCAAAACAACTTTCAAATAGGAGTAGGAGGAGTGCAACAGGTACTACAACCTGCCGATATGGGAAAAACCTATCGAATTATTACCAAGCAAGAATCAGGATATCCTCCAATATTAGGGGACTCTATCATAACGGCAGCAGTCGAGGGGTGTCGACCATATCCAGATGGTTCTTTTAATACTGGATTTATTACTCAGTTCTCTAATGGAAATAGCTCTCCTTTTATTGCAATTGACTGTCAGCAGAATGTAGCTTCTTATGACCCGAATGATAAGCAAGCACAACCAGCAGGATATGATGTTGTTAACCACTATATTTATGATTATACAGCATTAGATTACAAAATTCGTTTTCAAAATACAGGAACAGATACAGCATTTAATATTGTTATATTGGATACGATTTCTCCGCACTTAGATTTATCGACTTTAGAAATGGGAGCGAGCAGCCATAACTATACTTGGAGTATTCAAAATGGAAATGTATTGAATGTTAAATTCGCGAATATCATGCTACCTGATAGTAATGTCAACGAACCGCTTTCCAATGGATTCTTTAGATACCGCATTGAGCAAAAAACAAACAACCCAATCGGAACCGTAATTCATAATTCAGCAGCTATTTACTTTGATTTCAATCCACCTGTTATTACCAATACGACTTGGCATACTGTGGGAGATGATTTTGTGAATGTTGTGTTGCTAGACCAAACAAAGGTGTTGGATGATGCAATAGAGGTAACTATTTACCCGAATCCTTTTAAGCAAATGACGACTTTAGAAGTAAAAGGAAAAGATTATAAGGAGTTAGAATTAGGTGTTTTTGACGTGACAGGGCGCATGATAAAACAGGTTACTTCTACACAACAAAATCGCATTGAATTATCTAGAGATGCGATGATACGAGGAGTTTATTTTTATCAGTTGAAAGGCGATGGTCAATTGATCAACACAGGAAAAGTTGTTGTACAGTAATGATTATCAAAAAATATTTTACCAGAATAGCGAACCATACCATTTTATTATGATAGGAACGATGGTTCGTGATAATCATTAATAAATAACAGAGTTATAGATAGTAGTCGTTTATCGCTAGGCTACTACAGCAACTCAGTTTATAGCAACCAATCTCTACAGAGATTGGTTGTTTTTGTATGAGAAAGAATGTTAAGTTTTCTTAGACAATTCGAGGCACTCTAAATTCGATGCGCTTCAATAGCAACAGGCGGTTGATTGTTGCACACACCAGCATCACAGCGTATAATATCTAAATCAAAGGTCAAATATTGTCCATCTGCCGATAAATCACCATGCCCTACTATTTCAAAATCAGTAACATTATCATAATGGCAAATATTCAGCGGGATATCAATATGTCCTGCACCATAAACAGATCCAATTAAAGTACAGTTGGTACCATAAATACCGTTGTTTCCATAGCCAGTAACGGCAATTTCTAAATCGCTGCCATTGGCTTCTCTGATTTCTATATCATATTGATACGACTCATGAACATTGGTTTGTGGGTTATAAAATGTTTCTTCTGCATGATAGGTTCCCAAAAAAGGATAGCGCTCATCAATGTGGTGGTGATGGTCGTCATCGATATGAAGGTGGCAACTAAAGAGTAGCATTGAAAAACCCAGTAATAGTATTTTTGAGAGTAGATTTGTTATCTTTACCATAGTTAATTTGTTTATTAGAATGAAGTAAGTATGTTTATTATAAAACAAAAAGCATACTGAAAAATGTTAAGGTATTATTTTTAACAAATAATAAAATGGCAATCGTCTAAAAAGTAGGTTTTTATGGGTGTTTGAGTTGAGTAGGTTTATGGGGAAATAATATATGGTTATACTCAAAATAGGTCAATATTGGGCAGAACAACACGTTAAAATTAAAGAACAACGGCTAATATGAAAGACAGCGCGGACAATAAAAATAGTGCTTTGCATATTTCCAAGGGCAAATCTATGGAATCTAATATTAATAAAAATTTCAAGCGAAAAAAGCGCCCTCAGCGTAGCTTAGACGAATTTTTGAAAGGGATATTAGATGGAAATAGAATTATCTTAAGCCAAGCAATTACCTTAATAGAAAGCACCCAAAGCAAACATCAAGAACTAGCACAACAAATAATAGAGGCTTGTTTGCCATACAGAGGGCAGTCTCTTAGAATAGGTTTGACAGGAACGCCAGGTGTGGGAAAAAGCACGTTTATTGATAGTTTTGGGCAGATTGTATTAGCAGAAGATAGGCAGTTGGCTGTCTTAGCGATAGACCCTAGTAGTCAATTAACAAAAGGCAGTATTTTGGGAGATAAAACGCGAATGGAAACGCTCTCTGTTCATCCCAATGTCTTTATTCGTCCTTCTGCTGCGGGCGCATCGTTAGGAGGAGTGGCTCGAAAGACTCGTGAGAGCATTATTTTATGTGAAGCAGCGGGATTTGATACCATTTTTGTAGAGACCGTTGGTGTTGGACAATCTGAAACAGCCGTGCATTCGATGGTTGATTTTTTCTTATTGTTATTGTTGCCAAACTCAGGAGATGAATTGCAAGGAATCAAGCGAGGGGTTATGGAAATGGCAGATTTAATTGCCATTAACAAAGCCGATGGGCAAGCATTACCTGCCGCAAAACTAGCAAAAAAACAATGCCGAAATGGCTTGCATTTATTTCCTCCCAAACAAAGTGGTTGGGTAGCTACTGCCGAGCTTTGCTCCGCCTTAGAGCAAACAGGCTTAAATACTATTTGGCAACATATTTTAAGTTATCAAAATCAAACGACCATCAACGGTTACTTCTCAAAACATCGACAAGAACAGGCTAAATATTGGTTTGAGGAAAGCATTCAACAACAACTAAAGCACTTGTTTTATCAGCACCCCAGTATCAAGGAAATCTTTATAAGAATAGAAAAACAGGTAGTAGAAGGACAAATATCACCATTTAAAGCAGCAGAATTATTAATGCAATCTTTTGTAAACTAACGAACTACCAGCATTTTCCTATTCTTGAGATATATTTACCAATATCTATTGTCTTATTCAAGCAATGTCGTATCAATTCATAAAATATTTTGTATTATATTAGAGCTTATACGAGGGAACAAGAAGACTTATAGCCAATCTTCTCCATTTCTTTTGTTCCATTTTTTAGGATCTGTATAATCGATATATTTTCCTTCGGTTCTAATCATAAATTCTACCAAATCAATGCCCTTTTCTAAAATTTTATTTCTAAAGTCCAAATCAGAATTAGAAGGAAAAGCATACTTATCTAATGCTTCAACGGGAGTTCTAGGATGATTATGATAATGCCTCAGGCTGCTAATCTCTCTAGGATAATTGAGTAAATGATGTACCTTAACGGAACCAAAAAATTCTAAATCCGGTCGATAAGAGGTGTAGACAAAATTACGTGTTTGTTCTCCTATTCCAAATGATAATAGAGACCACTCAACAGAAGTATGATCTGCCAAAAATTCAAAAACATTTTTAGCTAAGTTAAAGTTTGCTTGAAAACTGATTTGCATACCTTTATAGTGTCGTTTATTCGCACGTCCTTTTAAGGGTAAAAGCTTTTGTAACACTCCTTTTTTAACAAGAATGTGTTCATTTCGGAGTTTATTATTCGCTTTATTATAATTGATTTTCCCTTTTTTTCCCTCCACTAAAATCAATCGGTCAAAGGTATCTTTGGTCATTTTTGCCAAGGTAATACGACCGTTCGCATTGACCTTATAGTCATGTAAAGCATGCTGTGCTTTTTCGTAATTTTTAAGTGCATTGGTATTTTCTAGAGAACTGCACAAAAAACAAAAAAAGAGTAGTGTTCCGTAAATCATTTTATGGTACTTAGGTAAATAAAAAAATGTTTTTATAAGGACATAGAACTGCCTGTTAAGTAAAATGAAATTGTTGATTTACAGAAGATTGGAGATAGGAGTGCCCCTCTCAATTTGTGTGTAACAATTGATTTTATTAACTCAAAAATAGCAACTAGAATAGGGAATAAATGAATGGCTACAAGATAGACGATATACTTGTAACTATGTTACAGATTTATTGTATTTGCTTTTTTTTAACAGCCTAAAAGTATTATTTAAGAAAAAATTAAGCATTGGCAGATTAATGGCACATATTTTAGTTTATTTATTTGATTTATAGTTTTTTATAAGATGTTTTGCAGAGCAAAAAAAGCATCCATTATTGGATAATCTAAAAAAAACAGAAACCAATAAACTTTATTATCAAGCAATTGATCTATTATGCTAGGTAATAAACTCAACTCAAAAATACGGGATGAAGTTCTCTAAAGTTCTAGATTCGGATGGACGCTTGGTTTTTATCGACTAAAATTCTTCTTGAAGAAAAAAGTGTGTCGAATAAGAACAAGCTTTGGTAAGAACCTTTGAGCTATTTAGTAGAAGTAGATTTAAGGAACAACGACATGAATGGCAGCAGGCAGCATGGTAAATTCAATAGGACTTTGCCCAAGCCATTCTCCATCGACTTCTACATAAGCTGGAGTGTCGGAAGGAGCCTCAATTTTGATATGTTTGACCTGTGCAGTTACAGCTTCTTTGTGATTAGTAATAGATCCATTATAAAATTGAGGTGCTCTAAGAATAACTTCCCAAGATTTTATGTTTTTGTACAAGCTCAGAGCAAATAGACCATCTGTAGGATCTGCATGAGGAACGAGATTGGTTCCACCACCATTATACTTACATTGCCCAATGGTAATATTAAAAAAAGGATAAGAAAGTGTTTGACCATCAAATGTAATGGTAGCAGGTGTTGCTTTGTATTGAGTAATACAACGAGCGATTAGGTATAGATAATAAAACTGGCTATTGCCATATTTGGGGCGAGTCTCACTAGCTTTGGTGACAAAAGCATCGTAAGCTAAGCCTGCAACATTGATAAAAAAGCGTTGCTCTTTTTGTAGCGTGTCAATATGGTGATAGGTAACTTTCCCTATATCGTGTTCAATGGTCTTAGGTTCCAAGATTAGTTGAACTGCTTTTTTTAAATTGGTAGGAATGCGATGTGTTTTAACCCAATCATTGCCTGTTCCAATAGGAATAACGGCAAAAGTAATAGACGCGGGGGAAACTTGTTGCTGTGAAAATATACCGTTGATAACTTCATTGACGGTTCCATCACCACCAATAGCAGCAATATGGCGATAACCTTTAAGAACCGCATAACTTGCTAAATGAGTAGAGTGTTGAGGGTAAGTACTGATGCCAAAGTCAAAGGCAATATTAGCTTGATTCAATAATTGTTGAATTTTCCTCCAAGACTTTGTTCCTCGTCCATTCCCTGCAATAGGATTTATAATAAAGTACCATTGAGCAATATGCATCTCTTACAGTTGTATAAAGCAACTCCCTAAAAATGGTTCTTTTAAAAAAAACTACTTTTAGAGAGTATATAAACAGATTATTTGGCAGACAATTTATCTTTTTCAGGAACCGCTTGATCTTGTGGACGACCTTTGAAATTGTCCATTGTATTGTGTACTCCAAAGATTTTACCCGCAACAAAGTCAAAAACACGTTGTGGTAGAATTCCTTTTAGGATTGGAACGGATTTCACCATAAAAGGTTCTTGAAGGATGATCTCATTATTTTTGACTGCTTCCATTATTTTGTCAACAATGTATTCAGGCGTTAAGATTGGTGTCATAAATGGAGATTTTGCCCCATCAAACATTCCTGTGCTAATATAGCTAGGCATAACGGTTGTAATGTTAACTCCAGTTTCTCCACGCTCCATTTCTAAACGAACTGATTCAGACCAGCCAATGACGGCCCATTTACTAGCGGCATATACCGACATATTGGGATTGGCAATCAGTCCTGATGCAGAAGCAATATTGATAATATGGCCTTCACATTGGTCGATCATATCAGGCAAGAATTCTTTGGCAATATGCATCAATGCAGCAGTATTAATACTAATTGTTTTAGCAATATCTCGGTGACTATGTTCTGCAAACGGTTTGCCGACAACGATTCCAGCATTGTTAAATAAAATATCAATTGTGGTGTAATTGTCTTTAGCCACTTTTGCCGCTCGCTCAATATCCTCAAGATTAGAAACATCAACAACTTCTATATCCACATCGTAACCCAAGTTAGCAAATTGAGATTGGGTTTTGAGTAGATTCACTTCATTGATATCCCAAAGAATTACTTTGTAAGCTCGCTGCTCCAAACAGCGTCTGGCAATTAGTTTGCCTATTCCTGATGCGCCGCCAGTAATCAGCACGCAACGATTTTTTATTTGTGTCATAATATTGATTGATTTTGTGATACTATAAATATAATACTTTTTTAGCAAAAAAGATTTGAGATTCATTGCTTTTCTGCTTTGATAGTCTTATCCTCGTATAGTCTTATGCTCGATCATAATCTATCAACTTGCTCATAAAAAAAAGCTATATGTTTAACTTATCGTTTATAGAACATCCTAATACTCGTTTTAATCACTATGTCATTTCTAATAATACTGGAACAAAGGCAGTTATTTACCCAGAACTAGGTGCTTCTTTGCAGCAGTTATATGTGAATACTAAACCTGTCATTAACAATATTATAGGAACCACAAACGAACCTCAATTATTGAACAGCTCCTGTTCTGCTGTCTTATTTCCATTTGCGAATCGAATCAATAGAGGGCAATACGAATACCAAGGAGAACAGTACCAATTAGAGTGCAATGAAACGGCGAGAGGGCATGCCATGCATGGGCTAATTTATCAGCAGTGTTTTGATTTTTTAGATGCAGAAGTAAATGAAGAAGGCGCCAATATTAGTTTTGTATACCATCAAGACCATCGTGCTGTTGGATTTCCCTTTCCCTTCAAAACCGTATTGACCTATCGGCTGACAGGAGATAGTTTGAGGCTAGAAGTAGATGTAGAGAATACAGGAACAAGAAGTTTTCCCTTTAGTTTGGGATGGCATCCTTACTTTTATAGTCGAGATCTGGATAGAAGTACCATACACATGAATAGTCAACAACAAATTCAGACAGATGAGACCATGATCCCTATAGGAATAAATACAGCTAGCTTTCCCAACCCTCTTTTGTTGGAGCAAGAACAATTTGATACAGGATTTATATTAGAAGCACCAGAAATACACTATAAAACGCCCGATTATCAAATTAGAATTTATATAGAGCAAGATATGACACAACCTTATGTACAGTTATACACACCTGCACATCGTCAAAGCATAGCTATAGAACCGATGACAGCAGCAACAGATTGTTATAATAATAACTGGGGAACCAGAGAGTTGTTGCCTCAAGAAACGTATAGAGCTACTTGGCAAATTGAAGCAAATACAACAGCATTATGAAAGGGAAATACACTCTGTTAGAAGTTCCGATAGAGGACGCGAGGCAGGTCGCGTTAGAATTTTATGGTATAGAGGGAAACTTGACGTGTCTGGAAGGTGAACTAGATTTTAATTTTAAAATTACAACAGCGAACAAGGAAAAATATATCCTAAAAATAAGTCGTCCTAATCCTGATGTCAATCAGTTGCATTTTCAACAAGAATTACTCAAGTACGTTGCGGATAATAAAGAAGTTGCTGCTCCTCGACTTGTATTGAATGTAGATGGAGACGGAATAAGTGTGTTGTCGGATGAACAAGGGCAATTACGTATGGCTCGACTATTGACGTGGACAGAAGGACGACTGTGGTCTAGTGTCAATCCTCAAACCGATGCATTGCGCTATCAATTGGGACAAAAGGCTGGAGCACTGACAAAAGCCTTGGAAGGTTTTGAGCATCCTCAGGCTCATCGAATATTGGAATGGGATAATGCTCAAGTGGATTGGGTCTACGACTATTTAGATTTATTTGAAGGTCACCAGCGTGGATTAATGGAGCATTTTCATCAACTTATAAAAGTTCGACTACCCGCATTACAAACATTGCGCAAAGGGGTTATTCATAATGATATTAATGATAATAACATTGTTGTTACGAATGAGGTGAAAAATCCTAGTGTAGTTGCTCTAATTGATTATGGAGATGCTATTTATACACCTATTATCAATGATTTGGGGGTAGCAGGAATGTACCTTCCAACGGGGCAACCAGATGCTTTAGCTGCGATTTTACCTTTTGTAAAAGGTTATCATGAAGCCTATCCTTTGCAAGCCGAGGAATTAGCGTTGTTGTACAGCTCAGTTGCAATGCGTTTGGTTATCAGCTTGACCAAAGCGAAGATAAATCAACAAAAAGAGCCAGACAATCCGTACCATCAGATTAGTGTAAAAGCAGGATGGAAGGTGTTGGAGCAATGGTATCAACTTAATGAGTCTTTTGCAACTTATAGTTTTAGATCGATTTGCGGATTAACAGCACATCCGAACGAGTTTGATTTTCTTGCTTGGGCAAAAAAGAGTACTTGGAAACTAACGACACTTTTTCCTAGTGTGTCAACGGCAAAAGTAGGACTAGTAGACTTGGGCTTGGAAAGTACTTTAATAGGACAAAAAGATGATTTTGACAATGTAGCTTGGATGAATTATCGCTTGTCAGAACTTGCTCAAGAACAATCAAGTACAATCTTGGCAGGAGGCTATTTAGAACCGAGATTCTTGTATACGACCAATGCTTATAGAGAGGAAGGAAACAATGGATATGAATACAGAAGTATTCATTTGGGAACAGATTTTTGGTTGCCAGCAAATACTCCTGTGCATTGTATTGCGTCAGGGGAGGTAGTTTCTGTTTATAATAATGGAAATGAAAAAGATTATGGACCAACCATTATCATCAAGCATTTTTATGGAGGACAGAAATGCTTTTATACATTGTATGGACATTTGTCAAAGAAAAGTTTGACACAAGTCAAAGTTGGACAACAACTGGCGCAAGGTACATTAATCGGTTGGCTAGGAACAGAAAAAGAGAATGGTGGCTGGACACCTCATTTGCATTTCCAAGTAATGCTAGACTTGTTAGGAAACAAGTTTGACTTTCCTGGTGTTGCTCGTCCATCCCAAATTGATGTATGGAAGTCCATCTGCCCTAATGCCAATTGCTTTTTTGATGTGCCAGAATTAGAACCTATTTTAGTAAAAACAAATGAAGAACTAATTCAATATCGAAAGGCACATTTAGGAAAAGGGCTCAGTCTGCAATATAAAATTCCTATCAAAATGGTGCGGGGAGATGGTGCATATCTCTTGGATCAGTATGGTCAAAAGTACTTGGATACTGTAAATAATGTAGCACATGTTGGACACGAACATCCTATGGTTGTTAAGGCAGGACAAAACCAAATGGCGATTTTGAACACCAATTCTCGCTACTTAAATGAGCGAATCAATGCTTTTGCCGCGGAGTTGTTAAAGACCCTTCCTAAAGAACTTTCGGTTGTACACTTTGTCAATTCAGGAAGTGAAGCCAATGAATTGGCTCTACGAATACTTAAAACGGCTACGGGGGAAAAAGACATTATTGCCTCGGAGGTTGGTTATCACGGAAATACCAATGCCTGTATTGATATTAGTTCTTATAAATTTGATGGCAAAGGAGGGAGTGGAGTCCCTGAGCATACGCACATATTTCCGCTTCCAGACACTTTTCGAGGAAAATACAGAGGTAATGATGCTGGTGTACATTATGCTCAAGAGGTAGAAAAGCAAATTGCCAAAGTGCAGGCTAAAAATAGAAATATTGCAGGGCTAATTATCGAACCAATTATTAGTTGTGGTGGGCAAGTAGTTTTACCAACGGGATTTCTTAAGGCTGCTTATGCTGCTGTTCGAAAAGCAGGAGGCTATTGCATATCTGATGAAGTTCAGGTAGGATGTGGAAGGGTTGGAAAAGCATTCTGGGGATTTCAATTGCATGATGTAGTACCAGATATTGTAACAATAGGCAAGCCCTTAGGCAATGGTCACCCTCTGGCAGCAGTCGTTTGTACGCGCCAATTAGCTGATAAATTTGCCAATGGAATGGAATATTTTAATACTTTTGGAGGGAACCCTGTTTCTTGCGCGATTGGTTTGGAGGTGTTGCGGACGGTAAAACGAGAAGCTTTACAAGAAAATGCCTTTACTGTTGGGCAATACTTGAAAGATGCTTTGCGAAAGTTAGCGCTTCAATATCCCATTATAGGAGATGTTCGAGGAGAAGGATTATTTTTAGGGTTTGAATTGGTCGATCAAGAACTGACCCCCTTGTCTCAAAAAGCAGATTACCTCGCAAATAGAATGAAAGAGCATAAAATCTTAATGAGTGTAGACGGTCCTCAAAACAATGTTCTAAAAATCAAACCCCCAATGGTCTTTGGTATAGAACATGCCAAGGAATTAATCAAACGGCTAGAAAAAATATTTCAAGAAGATTTTATGGTAGCATAACAGAAGAGGATTTGTTCATCATCAACAAATCCTCTTTATAATCTTTATAAAAATAAGCATTAACCTAATCTACAATCATTGTAGTGGTATCGAGTTGTTGTTGAATAATGTTTTCAGGCAGTTCACGATACTCATACTGTTGATTGCGCAGCTGAGGCTCAAAACCAGCCTCTTTGATCGCTTTTTGAATGCCATCAGCAGTAAAGCGGAATGCCGCACCAGCAGCTGACACAACGTTTTCTTCTATCATAATGGAACCAAAGTCATTGGCACCTGCATGCAAACAGGCTTGAGCTACTTGTTTGCCAACTGTTAGCCAAGAAGCTTGTATATTGACAATGTTAGGCATCATAATTCGACTCATCGCAACCATGCGGATGTATTCGTCCCCAGTATAGGTACCACGCTTATTGACCAAGCGTTTCAAGATGGTATCTTCGTCCATAAATGGCCAAGAAATAAACGCCAAGAAACCTTTTGCATGTGCAGGTTTTTTATCTTGAACCTCTCTAGTCCAAACCATGTGTTCCATTCGCTCATAATTGGTTTCAATATGCCCAAACATCATAGTAGCGCTAGTGGTAATATCCAATTGATGAGCCGCTTCCATCACCTCTAACCATTCTCGACCAGAGCATTTACCGCGAGATATTCTTCGGCGTACTCGGTCGTTTAGTATTTCTGCTCCAGCGCCAGGCAAAGAGTCTAAACCAGCTTCTTTTAAAGCTTGAAGTACTTCTGTATGGCTTGCTTGTTCTAATTTTGCAATATGCGCAATTTCTGGAGGTCCTAAGGCGTGTAACTTTAGGTTGGGGTAGAGTGTTTTTAGTTCTTTAAATAAATTGGTATAAAAATCGAGCCCCAAATCAGGGTGATGCCCTCCTTGCAGTAAAAGTTGTTCACCACCATATTTAAACAACTCATCTATTTTCTGTTTGTACTCAGGAATAGTAGTCACATAAGCCTCGCCGTGCTTGGGTCTACGATAAAAGTTGCAAAATTTACAATTGGCAATACAAACATTGGTTGTATTAGAATTGCGATCAATAATCCAAGTCACTTTATTGTGCGGGACATGGTGTTGTTTTATTTTGTTGCCAACATACATTAATTCTGCTGTTGTGGCATTTTCAAATAAAAATACTCCTTCTTCAGCTGTTAAGTATTCTAATTTTAAGGCACGTTGAAGCAAATTATCTACCTGCATAATTGTCTTTTGACTGTTAGAGTATGGCTTTTTGTTAAAAAAGTAACGAATGATTAATAAAATATAACATACTCTTATTCTAAAATAAAGTTCTTTACATTGAGTATTGTCGTTTGCTTTCCAACAGAATGAAAAGCAGTAGACAATGATCAGTGAGTCTATAACATTAGAAAGAATGTGTAAGTTTGCTTAAACTTTCATTTTTTTCTGAATCTTTTGAATAAAGATATTGTTTTTCTAAACAATACTCGATAGATTTTCCGTTTTTCCACTTAAAAAAGCAAGAAGAAAGCTATTCAGAGGCTTTTAAGGCAATTAATGGCAAAAAAAGAATACTTTTGTAGCAAAATTAGAATCGTATGACAAATGAATATATAGCCAAAACCTTTTTGGGTTTGGAAGGTGTTTTGGAAAAAGAATTGCAAGATTTGGGGGCTAAACGTACTAAAAAACTATCTAGAGCCGTTGCTTTTGATGCCGATACAGCACTATTATATAAAGCTAACTTGCACTTGAGAACTGCTTTGAGAATTCTACATCCATTAGATACAGAGACTGTGAAAAATCAAAATCAGTTGTATAACTTTGCTCATAGTATCAATTGGTTGCGGTGGTTTACCCCAAAACAGACCTTTGCCGTTAGAGCAAAAACGATTAAAGCACCAGCGTTTAATAATTCTACTTTTGTTGCTTTAAAAGTGAAAGATGCTATTGTGGATCAATTTAGACGTTTGGGAGGGGCACGTCCTTCTATTGATAAGAATACCCCAGATATTCTGATTGATGTGATTGTTTTTAAAGATAAATGTACAATTTCCATTGATAGCTCAGGGGAGTCATTACATCGTCGAGGTTATCGAGAAAGCGGTCATCGTGCTCCTTTAAATGAAGTACTAGCAGCAGGAATGGTTTTATTATCAGGCTGGGATATTAATACACCTTTAATCGATCCTTTTTGTGGTTCTGGAACAATTTTGACCGAAGCAGCTACCTATGCTTATAATATAGCTCCCAATATCAAACGGGAAAAATTTGGCTTTTCTGCTTGGAAAAATTTCGATGCTAAATTGTGGGAACAGGTTTGGTTAGAAGCCAAAGTAGCCAAACGAGATTTTGAAGGAACGATTATTGGATCGGATATTTCGCCTAAAATTATTCAACATGCTAGAGAACACGTAGTTGCAGCAGGAGTAGATGACTGCATTCGATTGTCCTCTAAAGATTTTACAGAACGACGCATTCCTAAAGGTCCGGGAACAATTATTGCCAACCCTCCTTATGGAGAACGACTAACTTTTGCAGATGTGGAAGCATTATACCAAGCAATTGGAGATAAACTAAAGACAGATTGTGCAGGATATAATGCTTGGTTAATTAGCTCGGTCAAAAATTTTAATCGCTTTATTGGCTTAAGACCTTCTAAGAAAATACAGTTATTTAATGGGGGGCTAGAATGTCAATATATGAAATTTGAAATGTACCAAGGATCTAGACGTACCGATAAGCAAAAATAGGTTGTCGCTCTTATAAAGATAACGATTTTTAAGAGCTTAAACTGCTGAAAACAGGATTATATGAAAAAAGTACACTTTTTTCATATAATCCTGTTTTGTTTTTTAATGGGTTGGTTATTAGTTGTTTGTGTTGTCGTTTTGGGTGTCTTTTAGTAAAGCACATTTTGATAAAATGCATCAAGTGTCTGCTAGACGACACCTCTCTTTATTTGGATCGCCTATATTTGTTATAACAAAAGAGCAAAAGATTACAATATATGTAATTCAAGATATCAAAGATTAAGACAAGGGTTTAGGTCTTATTTTATTTGGAAGTGGCAACATTTGTTGTTGTTTTCAATGTGTGTCCTTGCCTTTCGGGTTGACGGGGGTCTGACTCGAAAGGCCTTTTTTTTGAAAAAAATGTCTAATAGTTTAAAAGTTATTCCAGCTAGCTGCTAGTTATTACTTAAGCAGGTTTTCTTCATAGAAAACAATACATCTCTACTTTTTTATGTCCTATTTTTATTGAGGTTGACTTTTAGGCTATGTTTAATGACGTAAGCAATGCATATCGAACGGATTGAAATATAGAAGAAGATAGGTAGCTTACACAATGTCTATTAGTAATATTAAAATATGTTGAAGATGAAACAATTATTAGCATTAATCATAGTTGCTTGTTGTGCAATAAATGGTGCATATGGGCAAGATTTGAATGGTTTTTTTAAAGATGCAGATGCTTTTTTTGCCAAAAATGTTAGCCAAAATAAAATAAAGTATGGTGCAATTAAGCAGAATCCAGATGAATTAACTGCTTTGACTAACTTCATTGCTTCGGCAGATGTTTCAGCATATTCTGATAAGGAACTAGAAGCTTTTTATATTAATAGTTATAATTTATTGGTCATTAAGACGGTTGTTGATCATTATCCAATTGCTCAACCCTTAGACGTCCCTGGTTTTTTTGATGGAATTAAACAAAAAGTAGCTGGAAAAAAGATGACTTTGAATAATTTCGAACAAAAAGAATTATTACAAAGATATAAAGATCCTCGGTTACACTTTGTCCTAGTCTGTGCGGCTGTAAGTTGCCCACCTATTGCAGATTTTGCTTATATGCCCAATCAGTTAGAAGATCAATTGGAAGCACGTACCAAGTCAGCGATCAATGATGGGGTATTTATTAAAGTCGATGATTTTGCAGGAAAAGTAGAGATTTCTCAGATTTTTGATTGGTATGCCTCAGATTTTAAACCCAATGCTACTGCATTTATCAAGAAATATAAAACAACCCCTTTGCCAAGCGATGTAAAACCTACTTACTATGCTTATGATTGGAGTTTAAACGATGCGGGAGGAGCAACAACAGGTGGTACAGGTGCTAATGCAGTCGAGAAAAAAACAGATTTTGAGCCAATTATTGCCGCGGCAACAATGCCCAAGAATACATTTGAATTAAATACGTTTCATACTCTTTATACGTCTAATTATGGGGATAAAGAGTTTGGGAATAGAGGGTCTTATTTTTCGAGTTTATTTTTGTTCTCTTATGGTATTTCTGGACGTTTTGATATCGGATGGGACTTTATATTCAAGTCATACCGTGCCAATGATTTGTTTAATAGCTCCCCATTCCGTGCATTAGAATTTAGAAGAGGGGTTGACAGTGTGGTCACTCCAGGAGGAACCAAAATGCAAGCAATTTATGATTTTGGTTTGACACATTTGGGACCAAGAGTGCGTTTTTCTCCGTTCAAAAAAATAGGCTTGTCTTTTGAACAGGCGTTTTATTTTCCGATTACAGGAATACCTGCTAACAATACTGTTGATCCTGCTTTGTATTGGGTGACACAGTTTTATTACGACAAGCAGTTTAATTCTAAGTTTGGATTATTTATCGCATTAACCTTTTGGCAGCCTATCCATCCTGGACAACAATTTAAGTTTCAAGTACCTTATCTAAAAGCATTTTTTAGTTGGTACACTACCAAGCGATTTACATTGTATGCGACAACAACAACATTTACAGAATGGGGACTTGGAGCAAAGTTTTTGATTACGCCACAATTTGAAGTACAGGCATTGTACACGTATTATGTGCCGATTCCAGGTTTGGCAGATATTTATACAGGGAGTGGCGCGAAAAATGTCATGACATTTAATTTAGGAATTCGCTACAGAACATCTGTTCGTGTGAAATAAATAAAAGATTATAGTTGCCAAAAAGTAGAACTGTACGTTTTATAAAATAATTTAAGTCTTTTGCGCTTTTTTTTGTTGTAAAAGACTTATCTTATACTAGTTGATCGTGCAAAAACGTTAAAAGGGCTTGTATTTTATTCAATTAATTGAACGTTTGTTGATCTTGCTGTAACTTGCAATGATAAAGATGAACATCTCTTAAGTTTTGAACGTTCTTCTAATAATTAAGATGAAATAAGCTTAAATTTAACTTGTTTGTACTCCAATAAGTATTCCTAACAATTGTTAACGGTTCTAATGAATATCATTTCTATGCTTATCATAGTAATGATTTGCTCCTTATTGCAAAACAATAGGACAGAACTAGTGGGAGCTTATTATTTAGAGAGCCCTAATCGTAATATAATATGAAACAGATTCTTCTTTTTTTGACACTTTTATTATTCAGTTTACCTAGTGTAAAAGCACAAAACTTGGAACAGTTTTTTGAGCAATCGCATACTTTTTTCTTAAATTATGCTCATCATAATCATGTGCAGTACAAAAAACTACAACAAGATCCTAAAACATTACATATTTTAGTCAACCATATTGCTAAAATGGACTTGAGTAAGGCTAAAAAATCAACGCAAAAGGCCTTTTTTATCAATGCCTATAATTTATTAGTCATAAGTTCCATTGTCAAACATTATCCAATTGCTTCCCCTAATGAAGTAGTAACGTTTTGGGATGAAATTGAACATACTGTTGCAGAGAAAAATTATACGCTAGAGGTGTTAAAAAAGCATATATTGGAAACCTTTAGAGATCCGTTGTTACATTTAGTATTGGTAGATGGTGCGATTAGTAGTGCGCCAATTGTAGACTATGCTTATGTGCCAACTGAGATAGATAACCAATTAGAACAACGAGCTATTGTATTATTAAATGATCCCAAATACATTCAATATAATGAGGATTTGAACGAAGTAAAACTTCCTTTAATGTTTAAGATGAATCGTTTGGATTTTGGAGCATCTACCATTGATTTTATCAACCAATATCGGGTAAGAAAACTTCCTAGAGAGGTGCAGGTAATTTACGCTAACTATGATTGGAGATTGAATGGATTTTATGAGGATACCAATACAACCTTAAAGAAAAAAGAAAAAAAAGTAGGTTATTCGCCCTCTTTACAAGTAATTACCCTGCCTAAGGGAAGTTTAGAGCTGATGTTTTTTAATAGC
This sequence comes from Aureispira sp. CCB-QB1, assembly GCF_000724545.1. GTDB lineage: Bacteria > Bacteroidota > Bacteroidia > Chitinophagales > Saprospiraceae > Aureispira. The sequence continues at coordinate 60,998 of NZ_JHBV01000032.1, forward strand.
TTATACACCGTTACATATGGAGATGAGAATTATGGTACGAGAAACTCTTATTATAATGGCTACTTTAGTGCATTTTATGGCGTGACAGGAAAATTAGATATAGGTGCGACTTTTTTGTTGCGCTCTTCTATCGAAAATGATCGTTTTAATGCTTCGCCTTTCAAAACATTTGCATTTGAGCGCAGTACAATCAGCGTGAATTCTAGAGCATCAGGGCCATACACCGATTGGGGATTGTCGCACGTTGGTTTAAACGTCCGTTTTGCTCCTTTTAAGAATTTTAATATGTCTTTCGAACAAGGATTTATGTTTCCAATACAAAATCTGCCGAAAGAAAACACGGTTGATGATAAGTTGTATAGTGTGACACAAGTTTACTACAGCCATTCTTTTACTTCGCAAACACAGTTGTTTTTGGCATTGACCTTTTGGCAACCAATTAGCATAGGAAACGAGTTTAAATTTCAATTACCTTTGTTAAGAGGTTTTTTCAACTACTTTGTAACGCCAAGATTTTCTGCCTTTGTGACGACAATGTATTTGCTAGAATGGGGAGTAGGAGTAAAATATATGTTGACTCCGAAACTAGAAATACAAGGGATGTATAGTTATTACATACCAATACCAGGAATATATGATATTGTGTCTCCTGGTGCGAATACTATTATGACTTATAATCTAGGATTGAGATATAGGTTTTAGTCCTAAAGAAACATCTCTTATAATTTATAAGAGTACTCTTGTACAATACTTTGTGAGTACTTTACAATTGATATAAAGATGTTTTTAATTTTTCGATAGCAAAACAAAAAATCCACGAAAGGCTACTTTTAATAACCAAAAAGCTTTCTGTTATTATGGCTACAGATAATGAACATGTTGTGATTATAGGTAATGGGATTAGTGGTGTTACTGCCGCCCGTTTTATCCGTAAGTTAAGTGATAAAAAAATTACTATTATATCAGGAGAAACTAAATATTTTTTCTCCAGAACAGCTCTAATGTATATTTATATGGGGCACATGAAGTTTGAAAATACGCAGCCTTATGAGCCTTGGTTTTGGGAAAAAAATCGAATTGACTTAGTGTTTGATTATGTAGATGAAGTAAATACACAAGCAAAAACGCTAAGAATGCGTCAAGGAGAGACCATTAATTACGATAAGTTAATTATAGCTTGTGGTTCTACTCCCAATAAGTTTGGTTGGCCAGGTCAAGACCTAGATGCTGTACAGGGCTTGTATTCCTATCAAGATTTAGAGGGAATGGAAAAATATAGCAAAGACTTGGAGCGAGCAGTTATTGTTGGTGGTGGCTTAATTGGTTTGGAAATGGCGGAAATGTTTCAGTCTAGAAATATTCCTGTCACTTTTTTGGTTCGAGAGAAAAGCTATTGGGATGCGGTGATGCCCAAAGAAGAATCTTTAATGATTGGTCGCCATATAGTAGAGCATCATATTGATTTGCGTTTGGAAACAGAGTTGAAGGAGATTTTATCGGATGATCATGGACGAGCAAGAGCCGTTATCACCAATACTGGAGAAAAAATTGAATGCCAGTTTGTTGGCTTAACAGCAGGCGTTAGTCCTAATATTCAGTTTATCAAAACATCTGAAGCTTGCGATATTGATACACAAAAGGGAATACTTGTCAATGATTATCTGGAAACAACAGCGCCTGATGTGTACGCATTAGGCGATTGTGCACAACTAATGAATCCAATGGAAGGTCGTCGTCCGATTGAAGCAATTTGGTATACAGGACGAATGATGGGAGAAACCGTGGCACATACGATTTGTGGTAAACGAACGGCTTATGTCCCTAGCTTGTGGTTCAATTCTGCAAAGTTTTTGGACATAGAATATCAAGTATATGGTGATGTAAGAGCCAATCCACCAAGCAACCATGCACAACTCTATTGGGAACATGAAGAAGGACGTAAAAGCATTCGGTTGGTGTTTGATAAAGAAACCAATGCTATATTAGGTTTTAATTTGATGGGAGTGCGTTATCGTCATGAAGTCTGTGAAAAATGGATTGAGGAAGATACTTCCATAGAGGAGGTTTTGCAAAATTTGGGCTTAGCCAACTTTGATCCTGAGTTTTATGATGAGTATGAAGCTGCCGTGATCGAACAATACAATAGGAAATTTAATAAAAATTTGAAATTGAAGCAGAAACGAGGCTTAACAGGTGCGCTTCGATTTTTAAAAAATAAATTTGCTAGACAAGAATAATCCAATTAAAAACACTATAAAATATCTCTATGAAAAGTTTAAAAATACTTGGATTAGCCATCTTCTTATTCTCTTTTGGTTTATTTGTGGTGTCAATAACCTTGAGCCAACATGTCCTGAATGATGCTGCTATTGCCTCTCTAAAAAAGTATTACAAAGAGACGTTGAAGGAGCAAGCGGGAGCGCAATTTGGAAAAGAGTATTCTAATAATTTTACGTTTATTCAAGAGCTCAAACCTTTACTGAAAAAAACACAAGAAGCCTTAGAAAAAAAAGCTGGTATTGACCCTGCTAATAATGTTTGGAATGCGACAAACTTACCTGAAGGTGTGTCAGAGTGGGATTATCGGATGAGTGATGGTGATGTTAAAGGGTATCTGGCTAGTATTAGCAAAGATAGTGCAACAGGGCTATTGCCTAATAATGCAGGACTTTTCTTTTTTCTAATTTTTATACTAGGAAGTATTGGAGCATTTATGTATATCGTACCAGATGTAAGCAAAATACCAGGTATTAAACATGATGGAATTTTTCATAGTGCCGTCACAAAAGGTATTATTCCTATTCTACAAATGGTTTTAGTAACTATTACGATTGCCGTGACCTGTTATATTATGTATAGCGAAGGGGCTTTGTTTTATTTAAAATGCACGTTATTATTTACAGCAGCCGTTTTAGCACTGATTTATTTTAAGGAGAGCAGAGAACGCAAACAGCCTTGGGCACCTGGTTCCTCTTCTATAGGAAATGGTTGGATTGGAATTATAATGGGAACCTTTTTAATTCTATTTTATATAGTCCTTTATTTCTATCCTCATTACATAACCAATTGGGTGTTGTTAGTAGATCCAATCAAACGAGCCCTTTCGGGAGGAAAACCCGCAGATCGTTGGTTCTTGTATGGCTTTTTGTATTGTTTGGTAATGATTGTCATGGGTGTCCGTATGATTATAAAATATAGACACAACCGTTATCAACTATTTCGTACAGGCTCGGTTTTATTTTTTCAACTAGCATTTGCTTTTCTTATTCCTGAATTATTAGGAAGGTTTAACAACCCTGCCGTTGATTTAAAAAATGCATGGCCTTTAGATTATAGTTTTTATTATGATTACCGACTAGATGCTATGTTGGTTCAAAATGATAATTATTTCTTAGGAATGCACGTTGGTACGGCAATGTTTGTTTGGGGAATACTATTGACTTTGGTTATTGTCCCTTTCTTTACCTATTACTATGGAAAACGTTGGTACTGCTCTTGGGTCTGTGGTTGTGGCGGTTTGGCAGAAACACTAGGAGATCCATTTAGACAACAGTCAGACAAAACACTTCGAGCGTGGAGAATAGAGCGTTATGTGATACATACTGTTATGGTCTTTGTCTTTGTGTTAACAATCGTTGTGTTGTACCATTATATCAGTGGTAATAGCAAGTTAGATCTTTGGTTGGTTGAATTTGATGCTTACCAGATTAGAACATGGTATGGTTTCTTGATCGGGTCTATCTTTGCGGGCGTTGTTGGAACAGGTTTTTACCCATTGATGGGAAATCGAATGTGGTGCCGTTATGGTTGTCCTTTGGCAGGTATCATGGGAATTGTACAGCGATTTAAATCTCGATTTAGAATCACAACAAATGGAGGGCAATGTATTTCTTGTGGAAATTGTTCTACTTACTGTGAAATGGGAATTGATGTACGCCATTATGCACAACGAGGACAAGATATAGTCCGTGCTTCTTGTGTAGGTTGTGGTGTATGTTCTGCTGTTTGCCCTCGTGGTGTGTTGCGTTTAGAAAATAGTAGCGAGGATACAGGGGATCGTGCCTTGGACGTACGAAATGTGCATGTAAAAATGGAAGATGTAACTTATTTGTAATTGCATACAATCAACGAGTAAAGATAAAAGGCTGTCTAGGTGAAAATCCTAGGCAGCCTCCTTTTTTATCTATAAAAGATGATCTTTTCTAGTAATATTTTAAAAATTAAAATCCTCTAACCAATTTAGAAAACCAGCATAAGAGAAGAACACTAGAAGAAAGCTTTAATAAGCTAATAATTCTTCAAGAGCTGTTAACAAGCGTTCTTGTGGCAAGAACTGACGCTCTAGGTCTTTGGCAAAAGGAAATGGCGTATCCATACTAGCCACCCGTTTGATAGGAGCATCCAAATGTTCAAATAAGTTTTCAGCAATATAGGCTGATAATTCTCCTCCAATGCCCCCAATCATCGTGTCTTCGTGTAGTAAAAGTACTCGATTGGTTTTTTCGACAGAGGCAGCAATTGTTTCGTAATCCAAAGGCAACAAGGTGCGCAAATCAATTACTTCTACATCTGCACCTAAACTATCCACAGCAGCCTTTGCCCAATGAACGGCATTACCATAAGTGATAATAGTTGCTTCGGAACCTTCCCTTGCAATGGCAGCTTTTCCTATTTCTACTGTATAATAATCGTCTGGAATCTCAGCAGACATAGAACGATATAAAGCCTTGTGTTCAAAGTACAGCACGGGATTAGGATCTTCGAAAGCAGCCAAAAGCAATCCTTTGGCATCCTCAGGATTGGATGGATAAACAATCTTTAGACCAGGAACATGGAAAAACCAAGCTTCGTTACTTTGAGAGTGAAAAGGTCCCGCTCCAACGCCTCCACCTGTTGGCATACGCAATACTAAATCTACGTTTTGTCCCCAGCGATAGTGCAATTTAGCAGCATTGTTCACAATTTGGTTGAAACCACAAGTTACAAAATCTGCAAATTGCATTTCGACCATGGCTTTATAGCCCTTGAGACTTAGTCCCAAAGCTACCCCAACAATCGCACTTTCACACAATGGCGTATTGCGTACTCTGTCTTTGCCAAACTGTTCCGTAAAACCATCCGTAATTTTGAATACACCTCCATAATCTGCAATATCTTGCCCCATCAAAACCAAGTTATCATATTTCTCCATTGCTTGACGAAGACCATCTGATATCGAATCCACAAAACGACGCGTACTAACATTGTTAGAAGCTGGAGCGGTAGATACAGAAGTATGAGGAGCAAATAAGTCCTCCATTTCTGTTTCAAAGCTAGCTTCTATATCAGGTGTGGCATAAGCAATTTCTAAACCGGCTTCAATTTCTTTTTTGTAAGCTTTTCGCAAATCTTGAATAGCCTCTTCTGTTAGAATACCTTCTTTTATCAGATACTGTTCATAGTTGCGAATAGGATCTTTTTGCGCCCAGTGATCCATTAAATCTTGGGGTACGTATTTTGTTCCAGAAGCTTCCTCATGTCCTCTCATACGGAATGTTTTACATTCCAACAAAACAGGACGAGGGTTCTTGCGCATAGATTTAGTTAGTTTATCAACTGTGTTGTAAACTTCCAAAATGTTATTCCCATCAATTTTATGCCCTTCCATGCCATATCCTTTGGCTCTATCCACCAAATCTTCACAAGCATATTGTTCTGAAGTAGGTGTCGACAGACCGTATCCATTGTTTTCAATCACAAAGATAACAGGCAGGTTCCAAACTGCCGCCACATTCAACGCTTCGTGAAAATCACCTTCGCTTGTTCCTCCTTCTCCTGTAAAAGCAACAGCTACTTGACCTTCGTTGGCTAAGTTACTTGCTAAACCAACCCCTCCTGCAAAAGAAAGTTGAGGACCAAGGTGAGAAATCATACCTACGATATTAAACTCTGGAGCACCAAAGTGAAAGGAGCGATCTCTACCTTTTGTAAATCCAGGTAATTTTCCTTGCCATTGACAAAACAAACGCTCTAAAGGAACTTCTCTGGTTGTAAATACCCCTAAGTTACGATGCATCGTAAATACATATTCTTCTGGTTGCAAAGCGGCTGTAACTCCTACAGCAATTGCTTCTTGACCAATTCCTGCAAACCATTTGCTAATGCGACCTTGACGTAATAAAACCAACATTTTTTCCTCTATCATACGAGGTTTGAGCAAGGCACGATAAAGCTCTAATAATTTTTTTTGGCTCAATCGTTTTTTGTTGTAGCTGATCATTTTATTTGTAATTTTGGAACCTTAGGTTCTATAAAATTAATGAAGAATATACGACTACAATTATCGATATATTCAAAACTATAATAAATACATAGCAAAGGTAGGAAACCTATATTCGTAGAAAAATAAAATCCCAAAAATTTTCAAAAAGAAAAGCAGCCTAAAAATTCTTAGACTGCTTAAAATGTACAATATCCAATATTTAAAAGGAGGACTTAAATGAATAAGCGGTTCAATTAGGGTATCTATCTAGGACTGATATACCTACCTTTCAATTTGGGGTAAATTGACTTATACAATGCATTCAAATTTAGAGTAGAATCATTGTTTTTTTACAGGTAATAATACCTAAGTTTGATAATGGGGTATTATTACCTGATAGATGGTAGATGAATGACTATCAGTCAGATTATTAACTTTTAGACTATAATTTGTCTAAAAGTTAAGCTCATGCGTGAGGAGATTGTTTGAGATTTTGGAATAGAGTGTTGCCAATTTTTTTGAACGGTTTGGTCCATATAAAACAAAGAACCACTCAATAATTCGATATCTCTTTTTTGATCTTTATTTAAAATATTTCTAAAACGCAATATTCGAGTTGCTCCCAAACTGATAATAACGATTCCTGTATTAGGAGCAAGAATATCAATCCGATCAGAGTGATAGCCCATTTTTGACTGCCCGTTTTCGTATAAATTAATCAGACAGTTGTTAGGAAAAAATTGAAGTGGTATAGAAATTTTTTGACATAGGATGCTTATACAAGGCAGCATTTCCTGAAAAGGATACGCCATTGGAGCATAGTTATACGCAAGACCAAAACTAGCTGTCTTTCTACTTTTTATGGACTCATTCCAAGGTGTATTTTTTAGAATTGTTTGGAATAGGACATTAGGTTTTTTTACAAAATTTGGAATCAAAGAAGTACCGTTTAGCATGAGTTAGAGTTTTGAATTATTAAAATAGCTAGTGATAATAACCTAAAAAGTTATTTAATCGTTCTTATATCCAACACTAGAATGTAGTTATTAGAAAAATTATAAGCTAATACAAGCAAATAGTGAATGACTATTTATGGCAACGGCTACAGATTTAATTGATAATAAATCGATTTGTTTTTTTTATAAAGCCGAACAAAGGTTTTAAATAATCGATTATAAATTAGTTGGTTTTGAGGGATAGGATAAAAGGTGTTCTGATAACGCATTGTTGTTGCTAAATCTTGAAAAGTAGCCAACCCTAAGCCATCTAAAGCAATCATAGCAGCCCCTTTGGCATTAGCTAAACTAGGGTCTTGTGCTTGTAAAATTGGATAGCCCAAAACATCTGCAAAAATCTGACACCAAACCGCAGAGTTAGCTCCCCCGCCTGTCATTGTAATAGCTTCCTTTTTTTGGCGAGAAAATTTAGCGACATATTGCCAAAGCCAACGAGCATTTAGAGCAATGCCTTCATAAACCGCTCGAATCATTTCAGCTCTGGTTGTGGTTAGAGATAAGTTGTGAAAGCCTCCTCTAATATAAGGATCCTCAACAGGGCAACGCTCCCCATACAACCAAGGGGTAAATATTAAGTGATTGCTACCAGGGCTAGTTTGAACAACCATCTCATCAAAATAAGCATAGATCTTTCGATCTTGTTCTTCTATAGATAAACCAACGTATTCTTTATCAAGCTGAAATAAATCTTTTAAAAAAGACAGGCAAATGGCAGAAGTCTGTTGTTCACAAGCAATAAAATACTTATTAGGGATACTAGCAGGAAAAGTGGCAATGTTATGTAAAATATCTACTTTTTTGTAAGGAACGTGCATGCTCAAAAAGGTAGAGGTACCAATGCAAAGATTGGGTTGATAGTCTTCTACAGCCCCTGCACCAATAAGTATAGATTGCAAATCTGGAGAACTGCCAACGACTTGTACATTGGGCGAGAGTCCTAATTCTATTGCTAAATTTGGTGTAATGCAACCAATTACATCTGTTGCTGCAATCATATCAGGCAATTTTTCGGGGGCAATACCTGCCATTTTCAATAATTTAGGGTGGTATTGAATGTTGCCAATATCTCGACAATCGGTTACCCAATGGAGTGTCATGGTATCAAAGGTAGAGACCATTTTATTTGTCCACTTGTAATTCAAATAGTCTTTGGGTTCTAAAAATTTATAGGTTTTTTGATAAATATCATGCCGATGTTCTTTGATGTATAAAATGTGAGCAAAAGAATCTTTTCCTGAAGGGGAAGGAGCTCCTCCTGTCAATTGAATCCATTTCCAAAGCTTCCACGCCCCATATGCTTGAATTCTTGGGAAACCATTTATTGCTTTTCTGGCACAAGCCCCACCTCTAGAGTCAAGCCAAATCATACCATTCATTAAGTGCTGACCATTTTTATCTAAAGGAACGGTTCCTGCCCATTGACCTGTGCAAGCGATGGCTACAATAGCTTGCTTGTTTATTGTTACTTTTTGAAGCAGTCGTTTGGTTGCCTTAAGAGAAGCTTGCCACCAATCCTCTGGATTTTGTTCAGCGCCACCACCTTCCAATAATTGCAAAGAAACTTTTTCAGAAGTAGCATTAACTAGATTCCCATTAGAAGATAATAAAATTACTTTGACACTAGAGGTGCCTAGGTCTATGGCTAAAACATATTTTTCTTGTAGCATCATCATTTGTTTTATAAAGTACCCAATGGAGTTATAAGTACACTCATAATGAGACTTATTAGAGCTTAAGTAATGTAAAAAAAGTTAAAATTTATTTATTTTTAACTAAATGTTCAATTAATTTTTGTGAATTGTGCTTTTTTTAGCAAAAAAAATATAGTTTTATGATGTTGATGGATGAATTGGTGTATTAAAATAGCTCTAATCAGGTTGGATTTAATTTGAATTAAAATTATATAAAAGCTATTTATTTAAATCAAAGATATGAATTTGACAACAACGACATCTTCTTTTTTTAGGAACCGTAACATCATACTTTTTTTGTTAGCCAGTATACAGTTTATTTATACCCTTGATTTGATGATTATGATGCCATTAGGTTCTTTTCTAATCACTTCATGGAACATAACTACGAATCAGTTTGGTTTACTAATTTCTTCTTTTGCAATCGCAGGCGGTTGCTCCTCCTTTATGGCCGTTTTTTTTATAGAACGTTATGATCGACTAAAAGCCTTATTTTTAATATTTGCTTGTTTTACAGTAGGTTTGTGGTTGACAAGTTTTGCTCCTAACTATGAGGTTCTCTTATTTTCAAGAGTATTTACTGGGATTTTTGGAGGTTTATTGGGACCTCTCATTTTAGCAGAAATTAGTTTGCAATTTGAATACTCCAAACGTTCTAAGCCCATCTCAATAACCACGATCGCCTTGGCATTAGCTTCTATTATAGGGGTACCCATAAGCTTGTATTTAGCGCAATTAGACACTTGGCGATTGCCATTTATTTTGTTAAGTACAATGAGCACATTGGTCGGAGCAATGCTATACTTTATCGACTCTAATAAAAAGCAGGAAATAGACCGAAAGAAAAAAATTAGTTTAACCTCCTTTCTTACAGAATGGAAACCTTTATCAGGTTTATTGGTAACCATTAGCGTTTCATTGAGCCAATACACTATTTTTATATATTTAGCACCCTATTTTGTTCATAATCTAGGTATTACAGAAGAAGAACTTTCTTTGATTTATTTAGTAGGAGGAATTTCTGTAATGGTTTTTGCCCCAATAATAGGCTTTCTTTCCGATCGATATGGCAAACAACGAGTTTTCATTTTATTATCAACGTTCTTAACAGGACCGATCTATTTAGTGAGCCACTGGTCCTTTTCTTTTTTCCAACACATTTTAATCTTATCCATCTTTTATTTTGGATTGGATGCAGGAAGAATGATTCCAATCAACACTATTTTATCAGAACTAACGGGAGAAGAAAACCGAACGGCTTATCTGAATCTTTGTTCTTCTATAAAAAAAATGGCCATAGGCTCAGCTGCTTTAATAGGCAGTTTGGTCATACACACATTGCCCAATCACCAATTACTATACTTTGATCAACTGGGTATTATTGCACTATTGAGTATAACAATATCAATAGTTTTGGTACTAAGAATAAAAATGTAATAGATTCCATTTGGTAGTTTATCTACAACAAACAGTCGGCTAAAATCACATTCAAATTGCTAGATCAATACTACTTGTTGAGCATCTTGTGTGTGATAAGGAAAGGTAGTGTTCTGAAGTCAAATTTTGAGAATGTCACAAGTGTTGAATGAAATAGAGAGAATTAGCGGACTATTAAAAACTTATAACATCATGGAAAATCAAAACACAAAAACGAGAAGGTATTTTCACGAAACTCAATTGCCTGAAATTTTACTGGCGATAGGAAGTGATCTATTGACAGGATGCATGACCGACTTTTCGGATGATGAACTTAGAATTTACTGTTCTTTGGAGAGTAATTTATACATAGGACAGATTGTCGATGCTCTTTATTTTAAACAAACCGATGAAAATTATTGCTTAGAAAGGTTGCGTGTACAAAGAATTCGAAAGAACGAATTAACAGAACAACTATCGGTTTCTTTATTATTACTCAACACCGATCAAATAGAACGTTTTCAAAATATTCTAAAAAAAATGACTTTGTTGACGCAGCAAAATACCAAAGGGGTGTTTGAATTAAAGACATTTCCTTGGTTTCCAGGAAGTGCTCATTATTCTGAAAGAGCGATAGAGAAAAGACAAGAGTGGCTAGAAAAAACAACAGGAATACACATCGATGCTTTGAACGAATCCGTTTTTTTCCCACCGAGCTTATCAGGGAATATAGAAAACTACATTGGAGCTGTTCAGATTCCTGTAGGAATAGCAGGACCTATAAAAATTAATGGAATGTATGCCAATGGTTATATTCCTGTTCCAATTGCAACTACAGAAGGTGCCTTAGTGAGTTCGATAACAAGAGGGGCGATGGCAACAAATATGGCAGGAGGAATTGATGTGCAAGTTGTCAAACAGCAAATGGTTCGGGCTCCTGCTTTTTTTTGTGAAGATATTCATGGCGCTGTCAACTTAGAAAAATGGATTTATGAACACCAAATGGAGATTACTAAGGAAGCAGAAAAAATGTCCTCTGTTGCCAAATTAATTCAAATCATTCCTTTCTTATTTGGAGATACCTTGCATTTAAAATTTCATTTTAGAACAGGAGATGCTTCTGGGCAAAATATGACAACGGCTTGTACTTGGGCAGCTTGTGAATGGATCGTATCAAAAATCCAAGAAGATCCTTACATCAAATATCAAAATTATATTATTGATGGCAACTTGGCAGGAGATAAAAAAGTAACGGCTCAAAACTTTTTGATGGGGCGAGGAGTAACTGTAACGGGAACTTGCTTTGTCTCTGGACAAATATTACGTGATGTGCTGCGAATTACGGCAGACGATTATATCAAAAATTTTCAGGCAGGAGAAGTGGCAGGATTAAAGTCGGGGATGGTTGGACACAATATTAATTTTGCCAATGTTATTGCAGGTGTTTTCACAGCAACAGGACAAGACATTGCCAGTGTACACGAATCTTCTTGTGGTATTCTAAAAGCTAGAAAACAAGAAGATGGTATTCTTTTTACAGTCTATTTGCCCTCGCTTACCATTGGTACTATTGGAGGAGGAACGGGATTACCAACTCAAAAAGAAAGCCTAAAAATAATGGGTTGTTACGGACAACGACAGCTGTTTAGATTTGCAGAAATTATTGCCAGTAGTTGTTTAGCTTTAGACTTGTCGACAGGAGCAGCTGTTACCGCTCAAGAATTTGTCAGTGCACACGAACGCTTAGGACGCAATAGAAATCACAATCAACTAACCAAGTCAGAGCTCAATATTGCTTTTTTCAATAGCCTATTTACAAGTAGAGAGGTAGTTTCTTTTGAGGCATTGGATTTTTCGGAAAATGAAGGCTTGGTATCGCATTTAACCAGCAAGTCAAATGAGGGAATAACAGGACTTTTTAAATATGAATTAACAACCAAAACCCAAACGCCATCAACTTTAGATCCATCTGAAGAAAAAATTAAAGCTGTCTTAAAATTAAAAGCTTCTCACAAAGAAGCTATCCGAGCAGCTAGCATGGTGATTAAATTATCAGGAGAGGATGTATTACCTGGTTATTTTGAAACGTATCATGCTGTATTTGGTTTTGATAATTGTGATGAGCGAGAAATGGCGTTTTATACCCAAGCCCCTTTGTCTATCAAACAGTTTTGTCCTCAGTTGTTGGGGGCAAGACAGGAGCCTCAAAGGCAGGTTTTTGCTTTGTTATTAGAAGATGTAACAACATACTTGCACCCCAAATCTTCTAATGATGCCTCTATATGGAATAGCTTTAGAATACAGACAGTAGTGAGCGATTTGGCAAAAGTGCATAGTGTCTATTGGAATAATTATGAAGCCATCCCACAAACAATGAAAGTCAAACCATTTTTAGAACGGTTTGATTCCTCTGCGACAATTTTATTAAAAGAAGCATTGAAGTTCAATGCTCAAAATCACCCACATTTAATTTCTGTAGAGTTGCACCAAAAGCTAGCATATTTCTTAGACAATTTTGATAGACATCTTGATACAATGAATGGTTATCATAAAACTCTAATTCACAACGATTGCAATGCTAGAAATATTGGCGTAAGGGAAGAAGGAGAAAAAGCCCGTTTAATTTTATTTGATTGGGAATTGGCGGCATATCATAATCCTCAAAGAGATTTAATCGAACTTCTTGCTTCGGTATTGCCTGCTAGTGCTAGCAAGGCAGAATTTATCACTTGGGTAGATTATTATTTGCAGGCATTGAGTCGAGAAACACAAACAACTTTTGATCGAGAGTTATTTTTAAAAGTGCTAGAAATCAATGCTTATGAATGTGCTTTGATTCGATTAAATTTATATTTATTGGTTCATAATATCATGAAGTTGGAATACATTGATCAATTGTATGGGAATGTAATCCGATTTGGAATAGAAGCCTAATTATATCCCTTATGAAAATATCAAATACAACCATAGAAGACCAGTTGTTGGTTTTGTTGAGTTATAATAACTTAACACCAAGCGAAAAAACGAAAATAGAACAACTTATTCCTTTGATCTCGTCTTGGGAGTCCTTTTATAACTTGGCTCGATTTAATAGGATCATACCTCACATCTACCGCATTCTGAAGCAAGAGAACTGGTGGCAACAGATACCAGACCATGTTCAAGATGAAATTAGTGAAAGAGCCGCTGAAATTCAACAGATTAATGCAGCAAGATTACAGAAGGCAAAGCCAATCTTAAAACGCTTTCAAGAAGCAGGAATTGAGTTTGTGATTTTAAAAGGCGTTTTATTTGCAGAGACTATTTATCAAAATAGTTTTTATAAAAGAATGAATGACATTGATATTTTGGTTCGAAAAAAATCGATTCCCAACATTTTGCAAATATTTGAAGAAGAAGGCTTGTTGTGTATTGGAGAGCGCATTGGAGGAAACCCAGAGAAACAACTCAAAACGTCTCATCATTTGCCCCCATTCATTGATCGAGAGTTACAATGTATGTTTGGGATACAGTGGGGGTTAAAATCTCCTTTAACCCCTTATCGATTAGATTATGAGGCAATATGGTCAAGAGTGCGCCCTTTTTCTTTTTTAGGCTTAAATGCCTTGCAGATGTGCCCAGAAGATAATTTTCATCATATTTGTGTGCATTTGGGCTATTATAAAAATGGGCTTAGAGATGTCTTTGATATTTATAACTTGTTACGAAAATATGAAGCTAATTTTGATTGGCAGTTATTAGAAACCGAAGTGAAAAAGGCAGGAACAGAACGTTTGATGTATTTTGCGCTTTCGTTGACCAATTCATTATATTCTAACCCAACTGTGAGTGAGTTGATAAAAAAAATGGAACCCCAAACTTCTGCTTATTACAAAAAAGGTGTTGCAGAGAAAACAAAAAATTTGCATACTCAATTGAGAATTGGAACCTCCTATCCAACAGAAGTAGAAAAGGCAATTTCAGAGTTTAATGCCACCAATCAGTTCAAGGAAAAATCTTATTATTTTTGGTTAACTTGGAAATATTTGCTTTTTCCTCCAATGGAAGAGGCTAAGAAGATGGCTGCTAATTTATACCCTAATGCTAGACAAGGTGTTTGGATTTGGTGGACTCGATCTTATCGAATGTTAGAGTACATTGCGAGTGAAATTAGTTGGCTGTTGCTGTTTGCATTGATGTTTAAAACATGGTACGATTTACTTCAATGTGGTTGGTCCAATTTGTTTTTTAAGTCCTCAAAAACTTCTACCAAAGAAAAAATGAACACCTTAGGTATATCAGAAGAAGCATTAGAACGCATCAAAAAAAGAATTCAATAATGAAAGAACCACAATGGATTTGTATTACAGGAACCGATGGTGCTGGTAAATCTAGTTTAATAGATATTTTATTGCAAGACACCATTTTGTTTAACGGCAAAAAAGTCAAAGAAGTCACAATCTGGGATTTGTTTTATTTACCCAAGGAAGAGCAACATCTTTCTATTTCTTCTAAGCAAGCTGTTGATTGGTATTTAAAAAGTCTTTCTCCTCAAAGTCGTACGTTCTTTTTATTACACTGCATGGCACAAGCATTAGAAATTGCCAGAAGAGAAGCAGTAGAGATTGCTTTGATTAATGCCTATTGGTACAAGTATCTAGCAACAGAAGTTGCTTATGATGGAAACTTAGCCCATCGGCTTAGCTTGACAACTTCTTTTCCGAAGCCAGATCTTGTTTTTTCTTTAAATGTTTCTGTCAAAACAGCAGGACAACGAAAGAAACACTATTCAGCCTTTGAAAGTGGATTTCCTGAACAGGTCAATACAAAGCAATTTATGAATTTTCAACATAAAGTACAAGCAGCTTATCAGCAGATTATGACTACAGTAGAGCATATTGCTTTGGATGGAGAACTACCTTTGTTAGAATTAAAAAAGCAGATTCTAGCGCAACTAAAATTTTAAATAATGAAACCGTATACTATTACAATAACAGGAATTGATGGTTGTGGAAAAAGCACTGTTATTCATCAATTGATCAAAAAACAAAAAGAAGTTCCAGAAGCCTATCAAGTATTGGCATGTACTAATTTTCACGATACGCCCAATGCTCCTTTTTCTGAGTTGTCTCAAGGCATGGATGCCTTATCCCAATATGCTGATATTCGAAAAGATCCAACGATTAAGTATGTTGCTTTATATTTAAAAATGACCTTGTTTGGGGCAATAGAGCAATTTTTTGCTGATTATTATCAACCCAATGTGTTAATTACAGAACGCCATCCACTAGTAGGGAGTTTGGTTTATGGTAATTTATACCTACAAATGAACTCCAAATTGAATCTACAAGAAAATTCTACTTGGAATGAATCATTGTTAGAAGAACAACAAATTCCTTGGGCAAGTATTTTACATTGGTTTAAATTAGAAAATAAACGGCTTGGAAGAAGGATAGATTTTTGGGAATTGCCAGCATACTTAGTAAAAATTCAGCAACAGCAACTTTCAGAACTAATTCCTTCTTTAGCAACTCTTTTTAGAACAACCTTACCGCAAAAGATCATTCATTTCCAAATTGAAGAAAATATTGCTGCTACAAGAGTAGGGCAACACAAACCCAAAGAAATACATGAAAGTGAACAGCATTTGATATATCTTCATCAAGCTTATTTAAAGGCATTAAAATATATGGAAAAACAAGGTGTAGCAGTAACTTATTTAGTGGTACAAGGGAAAGATCCCAATGACCTGATGAACGATGTATGGAGAGCAATTTATCCATAATTGTTTTGTTAATGGATGGCAATTAAAAGTAAGGTCAAAATCTAAATTTTGACCTTCTATAATTTAAGAGTTCAGAGTTTTTATGTGTGATTATTAGTGCTGTATGAATATTGCTGAAAGCTAGGAAATAAGCAAATTATTACTTGGTGATAAAAAAGTATCTATGCATCGGCTTGTGCTGCTAGTAAGTAGTCTTTTATTTCTTGATAACCTTTATTTTCTGCAATGCTCATGGCTGTTTCTCCTGTGTACATTTTTGTTGTAATAAAAGCACCATTTTCAACGAGTAGTTTTGTCAAGGCTAAATTTCCTCTGTAAACCGCAGAATGCAGCGCTGTGGCATTTTGCATTTGAGCAATGTTAGGATTTGCACCAGCTTTGAGTAAAATCGTACAGAGTTCGTAGTTTTCTTTGGCAACAGCCGATTGTAAAGGTGTGACTCTAGAAACGTTCTTGGCAGCAAGATTGACATCGGCACCATATTCAATCAGTAGTTTTGCAATTTCTGTTTGATGGAATAGAGCGGCTAAGCATAAAGGAGGATAACCATCTTGAGAAAGAGCATTAATTCCTTTAGATTTATACTGTCGTAGATGCTCTTTTACCGCATCAATTTTACCACAAACAATCGCTTCGTGAAACGATAAGGTTTTTTTCAAGGCAAGTGCTTGCTCTAGAGCTTTGTCTAACTGATTATACGCAATAATCATCAGCCCTGAGCTACCATAATAATCTCTAAAGTTTAAAATTTCAGGATTAGAGTGAATCAATGAAATGACTTTGTCAGTATCCTTGTTTTTGCTGTGTGATTTAAGTACTTGAATCATATGCTTTATTTTTGAGGTGAGGACAAATAAGCTGTAAAAAAGTACTTTCTCTAGCAGTTAGTCAAAGACTTTTTTACAAATAAAATTATGTTGCGAGACTTGCATTCGATTAATGATCAATGTGTTGTTGGTAAGGGAATATATTGCTTGTATTCGTCTAGATTCTTGGATGCTCTTTCTATTCAAAAAAAGAAAGTAGTAATTCATGTTAAGGCTTTAGGTCTATTCTTTGAGTAGTGAAAGACATTTCCAACAGATAGTGGCTGAATGATAACCAATACGTTTGTGTGAGGTTTAAGGGTATAAGTATAATCTGATTTAAACCAATTATAACTTGATACTTAACTTAATTTACCTTTAAGCTAAAAGATTACCAAAAGTTACAAAAAAAAATCTACATAAACAACTTATTGTTAGTGAATTGTGTGTAATTTAAACTAAAAAATTAAATATGCCTAATTATAGAATAGCAAGTTTTATCACAAAAAAAGCGGCAAGACTCGATGAATCCTAGTTTTAGGAAAAAAATGGAAGCAGTTCAACGATTCGTAGACACCGCTTAATTTTTGTTGGTTGGTAGTTGTTTGTAAAACAGATCTTTAGATAGCGTAGCAGTAGCGAGCGTAATGTGCCGTACAAAAAAAAGAGTTGTATGCATCACAGAATGATTGCATACAACTCACTATAAATTGAATAAATGATCGTTTTTTTAGCGTCCTACATAGACCAATAAAATAGATACATCAGCAGGAGAAACACCACTAATACGACTTGCTTGACCAATAGTTGCAGGCTGCAACTGATTCAACTTCTCCACGGCTTCGGAAGAAAGCCCTTTGATGGTTGAGTAGTCAATGTCATATAAGCGCACATTTTCTAAGCGATTAATTTTTTCAACTTGATCTTTTTCTTTGCGAATGTATCCCTCGTACTTCAAATTAATTTCAGCACAGTCTACAAATTCTTGCTCAAATTGCTGCATGAATTTTTCTACTTTAGGAATAGCTTTCATAAAGTCTTTGATGCTGAGATTTGGGCGCAAAAGAATTTTATGCATTTTCATTTTTTGACGCAGAGGAGCAGAGCCTTTTTCTGCCAATACTTGATCAATATCAGATGGATCTATACTCGTATTATGAATAAATTCAGCAATTTTCTCATAAGCAGCCTCCTTTTCTCTCACACGTTTTAGGCGATCTTTCACATCAATACCTAGTTGATCTGCCAACGGTGTCAATCGAGTATCTGCATTGTCTTGGCGCAAGAGAATGCGATGTTCGGCACGAGACGTGAACATACGGTAAGGTTCTTTTGTCCCCTTGTTGATTAAATCATCAATCAAAACACCAATATAAGCCTCTGAACGTTTTAAAACAAAAGGTTCTTGGTCGTGTATTTTTAGATGTGCATTGATTCCCGCCATTAGACCTTGAGCAGCCGCTTCTTCGTAACCTGTTGTTCCATTAATTTGCCCTGCAAAGAATAAGTTTTTCACTAGGCGAGTTTCCAAAGAAACTTTGAGTTGTGTGGGCTGGAAAAAGTCGTATTCAATAGCATAGCCAGGGCGGAACATTTTGGCATTTTCAAAGCCAGGAATCAATTGCAAAGCTTTGTATTGCACATCTTCAGGCAAAGAGCTAGAAAAGCCATTTACATAAACTTCGCAAGTATCCCAACCTTCAGGCTCTACAAATAATTGATGGCGTTCTTTGTCCGCAAAACGTTCAATTTTATCCTCAATAGAAGGGCAGTAACGAGGACCAATACCTTGTATCCGTCCCGTAAACATAGGAGATTTATCGAATCCTGTTTTTAGGATTTCGTGCACTTGCTTGTTGGTGTAAGTAATGTGGCAAGGACGTTGTTTTTCTAATTTGGGTGTATCGGTAAATGAAAACTTGCCAACAGGTTCGTCTCCATGCTGCACCTCCATCACATCCCAGTTGATGGTACGTCCATCGACACGTGCAGGAGTACCTGTTTTCATGCGATCTGCCTCAAAACCTAACTCTATCAATTGAGCAGTAATACCTGTTGAAGCTCGTTCGCCAGCACGTCCAGCACTTATTTTTCGCTCGCCAATATGGATAATACCATTTAGAAATGTTCCATTGGTTAGAATAACCGTTTTGGCAGGAATTTCTAAACCTAAAGAAGTGCGCACTCCTTTTACAACACCATTTTTGACAACAAGACCAACGACCATTTCTTGCCAAAAAGAAATATTGGGATTGGATTCTAGCATCATACGCCATTTTTCGGCAAAACGCATTCGGTCACTTTGAGCACGAGGACTCCACATGGCAGGACCTTTGGATAAGTTTAGCATGCGAAATTGGATCATGGTATGATCGGTTACAATTCCCGAATAGCCACCTAAAGCATCAATTTCACGTACAATTTGCCCTTTGGCAACACCACCCATAGCAGGATTGCAAGACATTTTGGCAATGGTTTCCATATTCATGGTTGCTAACAACACCTTGGAACCCATATTGGCAGCTGCTGTTGCTGCTTCGCAGCCTGCATGTCCTCCACCTACAACAATTACATCATATTCTGGAAACATAGTATTTTTAAAATTGTTGGTTTGAGGTTTTGGAAAGCCCCCAAACAGATTAATAGTGACGCAAAGATACAACATTCTACTACTCTATGCAATTTTTTTAATTATAGGAGTGTATGGTTATATCTTATAGAGCATCAATTATATCTGAATCAGAGAAAATGACAATCCGATGATTTTAGAGTGGTTTGAAAGCTATTATTTTCGATTGGGAATAGGAATGTTATTTGAGGTAGACGATGTACTTCTCGTAACTTTTGCTGTTATCAATCGTTATTATTATTAAAAAAAATAAAGATGCAACTATCTCAAATAAAGTTTACCTTACTCTTACTGATTTGTTTTGTATCCAATAGCCAAGCACAAGAAAACCTACCGTTGTGGTTTGAAGAATTGGATTTTGAGAAGAATGTCAATCGCTGGTATAAAGTTCAAGAATATGGTGAAAAAACCTACCATAATGCTTTGTATGTAAATGCCCAAAAAGATTTTCGTCTCGTTGCAGAGTTCGATTCTAAAAATCGAATGATGGATTCCAAATGGGGGCTGTCTTGGGGGCGAAAAGATGCCTATAAATATTATCATTTTGAAATCAACAATCAAAAAGAATTTAGAATAGGGTATCAGCTACACGGAAAATTCAATGTTATAGAGCCTTGGGTTCGAAAAAGTAAGCTTATTGCAACTGATTATAATACCCTTGAAGTTCGAAAGCAAGGGGGAAATTTACTCTTTTTTATCAATAATAAAGTTGTGTATAAGGTGCCTTATCGACCTTTTGAGCAAACGGGGGTTGCCTTAAAAAGTACGTCAAGAGAAATTATTTTTAAGCGTTTGGCTATTTACCAAGATATGGGCGAGATCAATTTGGTAAAAGGAGGGGATGCTGTAGAGGGAACTCAACCACAGAACTTGGGGCGAGAGGTGAATAGTGAGTATGTTGATAAATCGCCAACGATAAGCCCAGATGGTAAAACTTTGTATTTTGTCCGAGAAGATGCTAAAGATGGTTTTGGAGCGCAAGATATTTACTTTAGCACTCGTTCAGAAGATGGAGTATGGTCAAAAGCAGTGAACATTGGTCGTCCATTGAACAATCAGGGCAATAATTTTGTCAATGCTGTAATGCCAGATAACAACACCTTAATGACCATCAATAGTTATGGACGAACAAGTATGGATGAAGTGTTGGCGTTTACATATAGAACAAAAGACGGTTGGTCAATTCCTAAGCGAAAAGCCATTCAGAGACTACAGCATGTTGGTAGATGGGTTTCTTTTGATTTGGCAGCGGATGGCAAAACCATTGTCTTTTCGATGAAACGACCAGATACCTATGGAGGAAGGGATTTGTATGTTTCATTTTTGCTACCTGATGGTAACTTTTCTACACCCAAAAATTTAGGACCAACACTGAACACTCCTGGAAATGAACACTGTCCTTTTTTAGCAGCGGATGGTAAAACCTTGTATTTTGATACGGATGGACACCCTGGTTATGGAGGGCGTGATATTTTTATGGCCAAGCGACTGGACGATTCATGGACTAATTGGGAGGTGCCTCAAAATTTAGGTCCAACCATCAATACTAAAGGAGCGGATGAAGGGCTTGTTATTCCTGCTTCGGGAGAGTATGCCTATTTTGTTTCAGACAAAAAATCTTATGGAGGGTATGATATTTATAGTTTAAAAATGCCAGAAGCTTTACGACCTGAGCCAACGGCACTAATAACGGGATATGTGATCAACTGCTTTGATCAAAAGGGTATTCCTACTAGCATAAAAGTTTTTAAAGAAGGTGTTTTGGTAGAAGATGCTTATGCTCGAACCAACCCCATTAATGGCGAATTTAAATTGGCTTTAGTTGGCGGTTTTAATTATAAAATAGTGGCTACATATAATGCTGAGCTAGAAGAGAGCAATCAAGATACCATACAAATTGATTTAACTAACTTAGAAAAATACGAGGAAAGAGAACTAGATCCTATTTGCTTTCGACCTAAGAAAAAGCCTGGAGAACCTGTAAAAGTGCCCATTAGGGCACAGCATATTCCTACGTTTAAAAGTGTTTATTTTGATCATGACAAGTCTATCTTGACCAATATAGCCAAAGCTGAGTTAGATAAAATGGCAGATACACTCCAATTTTATCCAACTATAGCGGTAGAAGTATTGGGGCATACAGATAGCAATGGTTCCAATCGTTACAACTGGACTTTGGCAATACGCCGTGCGTCAACTGTCATGAAGTATTTAGAGAAAAAAGGAATTGCTTCTGATCGTTTTGCTTTTAAAGGGTTTGGAGAAACACAACCTGTTGAATCCAATGCTACCAATAATGGTCGTGCCTCCAATCGTCGAGTGGAGTTTAGAGTTATCAAAGAGTTTTCTGAAATGTCCAATCGTTGAGGTACTGTCCAATCTGCTCTGTTAGGAACAAAAGCATCGTTTTATGTTGAGTTGTTAGTGTTTTTGCGCAACAAGGAATAATTCGGGCAAATTAGATAATTCTCTTTGTTCTTTGATAAAAAAGCCTGATTGTTGGATGGATTGTTGTAATTTTATTTTAGTATAAAAGTTCGTAGTTGGCATGATTCCTAATTTTAGGAGTACTGTCATAAAGATTCGAGGAAGACTTCTTTTTTCGCCTAAACAGGCTGTGGAGGATATGAATATGCCATTGGGTTTTAATAAGGTATATATTTTTTTTAGTGTTTTTTTTGTATCTGGAACATAATGTAATACATTAAATGCTAATATTATATCAAAAGAATTGTTTTTAAATCTTTGGTCGAAAAGATCTGTATATAAGAAACTTATCTTTTGGGGGATATTATTAGATTTATCTTGAGCTATTTTTATCATCTTCTCTGAAGTGTCAATCGCTACTATATCTTGTGCGGCTTTTGCCAATTCAATACTTATCAGACCAGAACCGCACCCAAAATCTAGAACTGTGTCTGATTTATTGAGGTATGAAGTGGTACGATGAATTATTTGCAAGCCTATTTTTCCTATTTTGTCACTAGAATGGCTAGAGACTCTATTCCAGAAATTTTCAGATGAATACATTTTAACATTTTTAGGTAAATAAATAAGAATGGAAAAATACCTATTTACAAATGTAAAGTTGACTCTAATGCAGTAGAAAGTACTTGCAGAGCAAGATTTCTTATCTAAAGTCAATAAATTTTGAGGCAAACATAAAAATAACCAATAATTCTATCAGTAGAATTATTGGTTATCATTTGTTAAGGTGTTATTTGGTTTTTTTATCTATATGTCTACGTCCTTGTTGGGTAAATTTGTTGTTGTTGAAGGAGGGGTAGGATCTTTTTGTGTTTCTGTAAAAAACATTCCAAAAATACCACCCATGATACCCCCCATAATATGAGCATATTCAGAAACCATGTTTTCTTGCATACTATGAATGACCTCTTGCCCAATAAAAAATAAAGCGACTAGTATAAATGTTAGTGGAATACTCCCTTTTCTTACGTCTGCAAAGGATACTAATACAATAAACATAAATACAATTCCACTTGCCCCTAACAAACCTGTACTAAACAACAAGATTTGCAAAAAACCAGTTACTAGAGCCGTTAAAATCATCATTAAGAGAATTTTTCGACTACCATATTTTTCCTCCATAATTGGGGCAATTAATAAGAAAATCGACATATTTCCCATGATGTGGGCTTGATTAGCATGTCCCATTGTATAGGTTAGCAGTCGGACATAGTTGAGTGGATTTGCCCAATCAAAATTTCCAGGTAACATAAAAAAGGCAGAAGTGATTCGCCCTACTTCATTAGGACCTGTACCCACCGATGCAATTAAATCAATTAGATAAACACCGATGCAGATGAGAGAGAAGGTGAGTACGACAGGAGAGTTATATCTTATTTTTAAAGCCATATTTTGATTGTATTATAAGTTCTTACAGTTCGGTTTTGGAGTGATTGTTTACAAGTTCTTGCACTAAGAACTATTTTTGTTTTTTATGATATGGTATCATCTTTAACCCAATTATGGTTAAAACAATTCACAATAAAAGATAGTTTAGCATATTTTAACGAATTAGCTAAGTAGTGTTGATTTATGCTTAATCCTCTACTTCGATATCTACATTTTCCCCAACATCTATATTTTCTTTTGAGGCGGATAAGCTTTGAGTTAATTTTTGTACCAATTGAAATTCTTTTAAGAAAACAGATGCAATCACTCTAATGATAGTATAAGCTGGAATGGCAACAACCATACCTGTTATACCTCCTAATTTAGCTCCAACGACCACCACAATAAAAATCTCCAAAGGATGAGCGGACACGCTATTAGAAAAAATATACGGTTGCAATACAAAACCATCTAAAATTTGCATCGAAGCAAATACCCCCATTACTTTTAAAATCATAGGCAAAGTAACCATATAGAAGGACATATCTAGGTTGGAACTAATGATTACGAGCATTCCAAATAAAGTTCCTATGATAGGACCTAAGTAGGGAATAACATTAACAATAGCGGCAAAAAAGGCAATTAAGAACGCATTGGGAATGTTGAAGAAAGAGAGCAATACGGTAACGTAAAGTGTAATAAGTGTTATTTGTAACAAAATGCCACTAAAATAGCGTGTCAACAAGCGCTTTATTTGCGAAAGTGCTGTATCTGCTTCATCTTTTTGCTGATTGGGAACAATGGCTTTTAAGACACGTCCAAATAATTGTTCGTCCTTCAAGAAGAAAAAGGCAATGAATGTGACAGAGGTCATCAATACCATAAAATTGCCAAAGAAAGAGAACATGTATAGCAAGGTTCTAGTAATAATTTGAGAGGGGCTAACATACTCAAACATTTTTTTTCTTAACTGTTCAGAAGGGGTGTCAGAAGGTGTAATAACCACTGTTGTGTCTACAGGAACCATTGGCTCAACATTTAGAGCTATCTTTAAGTGAACGTGTGTTTGGGGGATTGTATCACCATTGGCTAGAATTAGAGAGTCAATGTGTACATTGGTATAAGTTTTTATATTGGAAGGGGAGGCAGGCGCTGTTGTGGTTGGAATAGAGTCCACGGGGACTTCTATTAAGTTGGTAGAATCGGCATAAGTCGATAATTCCCCTCCAGAGAGACCTTTGACAATCAACCAATCATTGAAATGAGCAATAGGTTCTTCTAAACTTGTGACGATGGCTGTGTAATCTACTTCTGCTAAGTTTTGTCCTTGTTTGACGATTACAGGAACAAAGATATAGAAGAGCAGTCCAAAAATGCCATAAAAAAGGAATAGGACAATTAAGGCACGAATACTATTCGGGATTTCCCATCCCCTGTACCGAATACGCCCCATTAACTTCATCAAGGGAGAGCCTAGTAAGGAGATAACCCAGGCCAATACTACCCAAGTAAAAATATCACTAAAGTAATAAATGATTAAGCAAGCAATCGTTATAGAAAGCAATGCGCCAATATAGCGGGAATATTTTCGAATGATTGGTTGCATATGGTATTAACGATACAAGATGATGAATAATGAAATGAGTTTGCAGATCAAGTAGAATGCTTAATTCTCTTCTTAAAAGTAATACTTTGTTTGATGAATCACAACTATGTTGTCGTTAAGTAACATGCTGAACTAAAGAATTCTACAAATGCTTTTGGGAGCGATTATTTTAGGTCTGTATTAATTGATTCAAAAAATGACTTTCAGCCTGTTTTAAGTCCAAAGAAGGCACTTTTGTTTTAATTTTTTGAATATTTTTTAATTGTTGCTGCACAAATTTTTGATGACTACTAGAGCTCGGATTAAAAGATTTGTGTTGTATGGCTTTGTGCAACTTATAAATATTTTTCCTTAAAGACGCTTCTTCTGGTGCTAAATAACTTTGACCAAATGCTTCCCAAATGTACTCAATGGCCAAAGAACTAGGATGGATTAAGTCATCAGTATAATAACGATAATCTCGCAAGTCATCCATCATAATTTCATAGGCAGGAAAATAATGTATAAAACGTGCTTTCTGTACCATTTCTTGTACAGCCAATAACAACGTTGATTTGCTTATTTGGTTTTCGGTAAAACCATCTTTTAAATGTCGGATAGGACTGACAGTAAGAATGATATTAAGGTCTGGTGTGTTTTCTTTTAGATATTCTAACAAAGGACCTAAGCTGCTTACAATTTCGTCAACAGTTAAGCGTCTTCTTTTAAATCTATTGGCAGGAAACTTATGGCAATTGCTCACCACTTTTTGAGTTTTTCTAAGCTCATAAACCCAAGCTGTACCCAAAGTTATAAGTAAGGTGTTGCTTCTTTTTAAGCGAGTTCTTGCTTTTATTAATTCGATGTTAATCCGTTCAAGTGTTTCCTCAATTGTGGTTGATGAAAATGAGCTGTGATGTTGAAAACTATTCCAAAGACCATTGTGAAAGAACAAATCCTCTTCTTGAAACTCATACTTGTTTAGAAGTAAGCCCAAACTATTGCGAATAGAAATGGGGTTGTATAGAGTGCCAAAAGGATTAATAGAAATATTATAGAAAATATTCTGCAACTTTTGAGCTATATTTTGAGCAAAACAAGAGCCAATGGATAACAAGTAATCTTGATACTGTATCTTAAAAGCAGCAGGTTCTAATTCAATTGTTGTTTTATGTTTTATCATTTTGTATAAAAACTAGCCATGCCCGAAACGCATCGAATACCAAACAGTAATACGATCAATAATCCACAAAGTATTAGGCGAATAAAATGTTGTTAAAAAAATCGATTGAACTAGCCCAACCAATTTAAAATTGTTTCTGTTTTATAGAGTTATAAGCGAGTAGCTAGATAAGCAAAAAATGGCAGAACTATTAAATTATAAAAGCCTTTTGTTATCTTTGTGCGCATTTATTAAGTGTTTTGTTAGATGCTTTTAACATTTTAGAATATTTACAAGATAAGAATTCACACCATAATTTTGGAAAGGGACAAAGATAATCCCTATTTATACACATAGAAAAATGAACATGAATTTTATTAAGACAATACAGGTGAGTGTATTGGTAATCTGCTTTTTGGCAGGTTATACAACACAAGCACAAGACTTATTTAAACCCAAATTTGGTTTGAGGGCAGGAGCAAGTTTTGCAACAATGTTTGGTCCCAAAGAGAATGGAGTAGACGAAACCAATAAATTAACTGTTCGAGTTTCGGCAGGAGGGACGGTTAAGTTGCCCTTGCATGAGCGTTTTGGATTGGCTGCCGAAGTAGTTTTTGTGCAGAAGGGAACCTACTATAGTGCATCCGCCGAAAATTCTTTCTTGAAACTACCTGCTTACGGAACAGAGCAAGCCTTGATTTATGGTTACAATAAAATAGGGAGTAGCTATGAAAAAAGAACGGATAAAAACTATAAGCGTCGTGTCGGTATGAATATTATCAATGCGTATATAGAAGTTCCTGTCATGTTTTACTTCGAGGCATTAGACGATCGATTGCAATTTGACGTAGGGGCTGGAATAGGTTTCTTAATTGATTCAAAAGCATTGGGAACAATCAAGTTTGGTGATGCTGATATTTTAAATGCAGATAATCCAGACATTTCTCAATTTATAGAAATGGACTTGGATTATAAAATGATCAAGGACGAAATTGGTGCTGTGTATGACAATACAGCAAAGTCTGCCAAAATTGATGGTACAACACGTTATTATCCTAGAGGACCAAGTGCCTACTACTTTACAGATGTAGAAGACAAAGCTAACGAACATATATTTAAGACAGTTGACTTAACTCTTCAAGCTGGTGTTTCTTATTACTTCACGCCAGGTCTTCGATTAGGACTAAGATTTAGTTATAGTTTATTAGATATTACGACCAACAAATACGACTACTCTCTAAAAGATTTGAATAGTGATGGTTCGTATATTCAGAGAAATGATATTGATGGAAATCTAGGGTTTCAACTATTTGTCGGGTTACAATTTTAAATTGTATTTCTATTCCCATTTTTGCAAAGCCAATGAGAAACGCTCTCATTGGCTTTGTTGTTTGGTGATGTTCTTAGAGATAGGTGTGTTCAATTGATTATTAGATGTTGTTGGTGGATTTTTAGTTTTAGTTGATTGATATATAGTTGGTTATGAGGTTGTTGGAAACTATAGGTGAAAAGGTACAGGAATAACCCAAACTTAAAAAATGTAAAAATAAGGAGAAATTATATATTTAAAGGCTAATAAACCAAGGAGAAAAATGAATTTTGCCATCTTTTTTTGAACAAAAAACTCAAAACTTTGTTTATGTTAATGTACTTTTGCGAGACCAAAATCAATTAATTATTAAAGAAAAACAGAAACAATCAATGTTGAAAAAATTAAAAAAGACACTAAGCAAGGAAATTAAGAGTCGTTATGAAAAGATGGAGAGTCGCTATTTGGGACTTGAAAATCGAATTTATACTACTATCGAAGATCGATTAACGCTTTTAGAATCTAAATTTGATGAGTTGAGTGTTTTGATCAAAGAAGAGGTTCGCAATCGCAAAGAACGTAACGAAGACAAAATCGAAGAAATTGAAGCTGATTTGGAAGAAGAAGGAGTAGCATTTTCAGAAACTGTTGAGGAAGTTAAAGAGATCATTGATGAAACTATTAAAGATACTAAAGAGAAGGTCAAGGGGGCTAAGAAAACGGTTGATGTAAAAGTGAAAGAGGCAAAGGAAATGGTTAGCAGCAAGCTGAAGAAGGGAAAGAAAGTAAAAGAAAAAGTGGAAAAGAAAGTTGACAAAAAAGTCAAAAAAGCAGCAGGAAAGGTAAAAGAAGTTGCAGAACAATTGGAGAATGATGACTTAACAGTGTTAAAAGGTCTTGGAGAAAAAATGGCCGAAAAACTAAAAGCTGAAGGCATTACAACATTCCAGCAGTTGGCAGATTTGAAGCAAGTTGATATTGTCAACTTAGATAAAAAAATCAAAAGCTTTGCCGCTCGTTGTGTTCGTTATGAATGGAGAAAACAAGCTAGTGAACAATAAGTATAGCAATTAATCAAAAGATTAGGCAAATTATTGAGAATCACTCTGGAATTTTATTCTAGAGTGATTTTTTGTTCAATGCCTTTCTGATTTTTGAAATACTTTAAAAAGTAATAAAAGGAGTAAGATAGAAAGGCTTATAATTCCAATTAAAAAACTCCAAGAACGTTTTTTTTCAATAGGACTAGCATTCCCAATAGAAATAAAACTTGCCCAGTAAGTAGGATGTCCCGATATTTCATCTGTTTTGGATAAGAATGTTAGTTTGGCTTGTTGCAAAGCAGCAGGTTTGTTCATTCCTATAGCTAAATTAGAGTAGAAAGTTTCGATAAGAGCAGCACTAGTAAAGTCATTGACCTCCCAAAGTGTTGTGACAACGCTTGGGGCACCAGCATACAAAAATGCCCGTGCTAGACTCAAAACACCCTCTCCTCGAATAGCTTTACCGAATCCAGTCTCGCAAGCACTAAGAACGACCAAGTCGGCATTTAGCGCTAAATTGTGAATTTCGTAAGCATAGAGAGCGGCATTGTCTTTATTACTTGTATCTGAGGAAGCAAAAGAAAGCATGGAGCGCATAGGATGTTCCATGTTGACAATTCCATGTGTCGCTAAGTGGATGATACTAAATTTATTAGAAACTCTTTTAAATAAGTACTTATTGGCCTCTTCTCCATAATAATACTCTCCATCAAAAATAGCTTTAATAGCATTCAGCTCTTTTTGAGTCCAAGGCAAGCTATCTTGATTAGTGGCAAACTGAATAGATGGCGCAAACCCTAAACATTTTCCATTGTTTTGACCTTGTTTGTCCTGTGTATTATTGATCCATAGTGTCGATGAATAATTATAGTTAATACTGTATCTATTTAGGATAAAAGCTAATTCTTTGTAGTCTCTATCTTGCATTTTGTGTTCTTCTGGACGCTTTTCTATCAAGACCTCAAAAGGAATATAATTGAGCATTCCATCTGGAATAATTGTGATTTCTTCAACAAGATCGGTAGGTGAAATGAGTGGTGCAAAAAACTCTAAGTAGAATTTATGCGAAGCAGCAATTAGCGCTTGATAAGCCCATTGTGGATGCTCTCCAATCATGTCATAGTTAGTTAAAGCACTTCTTAAATTGTATACCAGTTGCTCATAATTTTGAGGAATGAGAATTTGGAAAAACTCTTTTTTGTGAGGTGCAATCTTAAAAACATAAATGTAATCATCTCCTACAAAATATTCTAAGAGTACGTGTTTGGGTTGGAGTAATTGAGATTGAACTTCATCCGTAGATGTAATTTTAGCTTCGTATTTTAAACGATAGTAGGTTGGGTATTGGCGTTCCAATTCAAAAATCAGAGAATCATAAGATTGTTTTGTTTTTAGATAAGCTTTGTCAAATTCTTGATTATCTTTCGCATTTCTATTCTTATAATTAGAATAATAAGCGAGTTGATTGCGCAACGTAGATTCTAACTCTAATAATTGAGGAGGGATATTACTACTACCACGAGCAAGATTATTTTGTAACCCCTGAAGCAGGGCAAATGTTTTACTGTATTCTGTCACCTCAAAAGCTTGATCCAAATATTTTGCGTCTTCACTTTGTTGATACATAAGATATAGGGCAGTAATCGCACCCTCGTAAACGGGGAGAGAATATTTCTTAAGTTCTTGTCGAGCTTGTATCGAGCTAAAATTGTTTCGTAATGAGTTAATGACCTCAATCCCTTGGCGATAAGTTTCAATAGCAAACTTTAGATCTTTAATACGATGTCTTTCTCTATAGAGTTGCTGAATTAGTTTGGCTTTTTGCTCTAAAGCACCAAGCCATGCAATATTACGAGACAAATCTTGAGTAGAAGGATTGGTATAAATATTAATTGTTTGGTCGTACAAACTAGGACAAACTGTTGCAAGTGCTCTTTGGATGTACAAAAGTGCTTGCCTATATTCTTTAGCTCTATGATAAAAATCAGCCAATCCCATATAGCTGCTATAGAGTTGTTGTTCAAGTGTTCTATTACGATTTTCTTTGTCAATCGAAAAATCTAATTGTCGAGAATTCGAGCGTTGGTTAACCCTTGATTCATTAATTAAGTATGCCTCATCTTGTTTGGTTTCTAACGCTTTCATCAAATAACTAAATTCCTTGTCAGGAAATTCTTGCAAACGATAAATATTGGCTATTTTTTCATAAATATTCGTAACAGAATAATGGGTTAAGCCCAATTGTTGCTGATTGATTTTTAATGCTTTTTGATAAAAAAACAACGTAGAATCATACGCTTTTTGATTGAGGTAATAATTTCCTATTTCTAAAAAAACAGGAGCGAGTTTTAGATGATTACGACCCAAATTTGTTTCATAGATTTTTCTAGATTGTTTGAGTTGCTCCAATTCATTATTGCTTTCTTTTAACGTTCGAAAACAAAGTGCCAAGGCCAACCGCACTTCGGCAATTTCTAAACTTTCTTTGTGTTTTAGTTTTTCAAATATCAGCAGAGCATATTCATAATAAGATAAAGCTTTTGCCAAAGAACCATTGTTTCTATAACGATTGGCCAAGAGATAGTAGCTCTTAGCCACTTCTACGTGTTCTGCTCCTAAGACATTGAGTTGAATTTTGAGTGCTTTTTCAAGGCATTTTAATTCTCGATCATAGATGTTCATGACTCGATAATAAATGGCAATATCAATATAAGAAGAGGCAATTTGCAGATGGTTGTTATCAAATAATGTATTGCGGATTTCAAATGTCTTTTGATGATAGGACAGTCCTTTGTGATAATCCTTTTGTGTTTCATAAAAGAAATTGCCAATCGCTTGATAGGTATTTGCTGTTTGATAGTGCATTTTTCCAATTGTCTGCAATTGAATATCGAGCGCTTTATTTAGATATTCTAATTCTTTTTGAATTGGTGTACCATCTATATTAATATGGACAAAATCTTTGTTAGAAAAACCACGATAACAACGACCTATGTAGTAATAAGAAAGAGCAACTTTTTGATGTATGTCACCGTGTAGATTTTTGCGAATTTTAAGTGCTGCTTCGTGATACTCCAAAGCTTTTTTGTAGTGAATCTTGGTTTCTATTCCTCTATCAGTTCTTAGAGTCGTAGAAATACTACTGTAGTAACGTCCCAACCCTTCATAAGCGTCTGCAATTAGGTTACTATCTATTTCAAAACTAGGGTCGATACTTTTTATTTCTGCAAGTTGTTGTAGTGCTTTTTCAAAGCCTTTGTTCTTTGCTTCCTCATAGAGTGCCAACTCAATATAAATGTTTCCAATACCATTGTAACAAATAGCATAGTAAGCAGGTAAGTTATTGTTTCGATAAAGGCGTGCAGCAAATTGGTAGGATTCCTTTGCTTCTACATATTGCATTTCTGCATAATACTTTTCGGCATCTAGGATATGTTTGTAAGCACGGGCTAATGTTTGCTCTACATCAGACTGAGCATAACCAACAGACAAGCAACCACTGAGGAATAAAAAGAGAATGCTTATGTATATTAGACGATTCATTTCTTATTTTATAAGTCACATGGGCTAAAGTAATGAGGGAGGGGAAAACGTGAAAATAGACGTACGTGGTACAAAACTAACAAAAACATTGTTTTTTTGTTTCAAAATTTGGTATTACACGCTTTTTATTTCTATTTTTAGAAATATCATACTTTTTCTTTGCAAGATTTTAAGTTTTTGGCAAAATATAAAAACTGAAAGGTACGCAAATAGTGTCAATATATCTAAGTATCAGACTATAAACCTATTCAATTAGTGGTTTTGAGTTGAATGAATTGCTTTTTTTAAGTATGATTTTAAAGTTTTTTGAAGAAGAAAGATGCATCACATATACTATTATAGGGGATAAATCAGCCCTAAAGATTAAACTTTTTTACGTCAAAATTCTTTATCATATTAGCGAAGAAGCAAAAACAAACATTCTCAGAGAGGTTGTGTGGATTTTAATCATGCTAATAAATAAAAAACACTAAGTAAGAGGTCAGAAAAAATAATAACAAAAAATGGAATTATTTTTTTGAACGATTACTTATATTGAATCATACAAATTTAGTCGTGATCTAATAGTAATGCTTATTTGGAAGCTTGATTGAACACAAAAAATACTATTGGGGCGATGTATAGTTTTTGCTATGAGGCTAACTTTATTACTCCGTTTAAACCACAAAATAGTTGTTCATGGAATAACCAACGGGGTATTTAAACTTCTAAGACTATTTTTTTTGAGACCCGATAAAAAAGATACATTTAACACATGGGAAGACCAACTTTGAGATTATACGATGGCTTTAGCCATACCTCTCCACACTTAAAAGATGACGTAAAAGAATTACAAACTCTATTAAAAGGCTTGGGGTACCGAATTCGCCCTGATGGTGAATTTGGAGCTTATACAGAAAATGTTGTTCGCTTGTTTCAAGCTTCAAAAGGGCTCGGTGCCGATGGAATTGTAGGACCGTATACATGGTCTTTGTTACTTAAAAAGCCATCGCCTAAAAACCCATCAACAACGTTTCAAACATCTTATTCTAAATGGGATAGAACCTTACTACAACAATTAGAAGAGTTAAAAAAGTACGAATACACCGTCAAGAAAGTAGCTGAAAAATATGGTATTCCTCCATCAATTATTGCTGGTTTAGGTTCTCGTGAATCTCACTGGGGATTGGCATTAACACCTCCTGGACCAGGAGGAACAGGGGATCATGGCCATGGACGAGGTTTGATGCAGGTCGATGATCGTTGGCATGTGCCGTTTATTCAATCGGGCAAATGGGCGGATGGAAGAGAAAATATTATATATGGTGGAGCTGTATTGAAGAACTGTATGTTGTATTTTGAGAAAAAAGCAGGCTGGGAGATGAGTTTTAAACTAATCAAAGCTGGAGTAGCAGGATATAATTGTGGTCCTAGACGTGCTTGGGATGGCTATAGAATGGGATATGGAGTAGATTATTATACGACAGGGAGAGACTATTCTAAAAATGTCATTGAGCGTGCTGGCTGGTTTCAGTTACACGGGTGGAAATAACTATTTGTTGCTGCTTATCAAGAGAAAAATAGATGCTATAAGAATTTAGCTAAATTTATAACAAGAGAGCCATCATTTTCAAAATGATGGCTCTTATTTTATCCACTTATCGAGCTAGAGTTACTTCTCCTCTCTTGGAAACACGTACCCCATAATCATCGTAATATTGGAGTAAATAAATATAAACCTCAGAAGCGGCAATTTGTCCCTTAAATTGCCCATCCCAAGGGGCATAATTGGCGTTGGTCTGATAGACGATTTGTCCCCAACGATTGTAAATTTCAAAATTAATAATTTCTAAATCACATTTTGTAACTGGACCAAATGTATCGTTAACACCATCGGCATTGGGCGTGAAAATATCAGGTATTCCTTCAAAGCAATCACATTCCTTGGTTGATACTTCTATTTCCTTTGTCTCACTTCCGCAAATATTGCTAACAGATACAGAATAAATACCTGCTTGTTGTACCCAAAAGGTAGGACTAGTAGAATTATCTTGCCAAGTGTAGGTTGTTGATGAGTGCATATGGGTGGCGTCCAATACAAAAGAACTGCCTTCACAGATCGTTGTTGGATAGTCGTCCCAATAAAAATCAGGCATAGAAGTATAACTCACAGAAATACTATCGGTACTAACACAGTTATCCAGAGTAACCGAAACGGCATAGATTCCACTCTGATTGATGGTGTAGTTGGGGTCCGTGCTCGCATCTTGCCAAAGATAAGTAGAATTATTTTGATAAACATCTAACGTTAAAAATTCTCCTTCGCACAAAGTAGTGTCCTTGCCCAAGTCAAGCGAGGGATAATCCGTAACGTAAACAAAGGCACTATCTGTTTGTGTACAGTTGTTTATAGATACAGTGACTGAATAAAGACCAGATGTAGAAGCGGTATATTGCGAAACAGTAGCATTGTCTTGCCAAACGTAACTAGCATTGCGGACTCTAGCATCCAAAATTGCATTATCTCCTCGACAAATATGTGTTGTATCTACCAAGTCTAAGCTTGAAAAATCTATATCTTCTGCCAAAGAAGCCGTCCCCAAGATATTACCAGGAATAATATTAGAACACTGTAAAACTCTTTGTGCAGGGTTTTGGTTGGGAACTTTGTAAACGTTCTTTCCCGAAAATGCATATAGTTCAGGAGAACAACCAATAGAGGCGAGCCCAAATACATTACTAAGTGAGTTGAAGCGACCTTTATTTTTAGTATTTGGGAAATTAGGTTTATTTAAATTCTTAATATCTATTTCTACTAACTTTGATCCATAAGGAACATGAACAACGGCTGATAAGTATAACTTGCCATTTAACAAAGCAATGTCTCCATCTGGGTCCACCCACAAACTAGTATTACCAATATGAGTGGCAGTTCCTCTGAATAAGTCAATCGTGTATATTCGATCCCCTTGTCCCATGGCATATAAAACACCTTTTTTGGAGAATGTTAAGGAATTTAGATAGACTGGAATATTATTAATTAAAGATATTGTTGCATCGATTCGGCTAATTTTGTATAGGTTATAATCATAACCTATACCATAGAGTATTTTACTGACAGGATTCATCGCAATATCAAGGAATACAGTATCTAATTTCCCAATGGTTCGAGCCCTACAAGTAGACACATCAATTAAGTACAAAGAATCTGGCGTATTAACATATGCTTGATTTTGAGCAAATAATTGAAAGTGAAAAATACTGAAAATAAAAAATAGTATTGATCTTATGAGTTGTGTCATTCGATAACTTAATTGAATAATGATAAAATAGGTATTGTATATAGGGGCAGTAGTAGTAGTACAAACTAAACTTATTGCATGATAATTAAAAAGATGGTATGCTTAAAAAACATTTGTAGCTGTTTCCCACGATAAAAAAATTATAAAATATATTATAATCAGTATGGTTAGCATTTTTTTTCTCAAAAAACACCATTCAAACAATATTGATTGGTTGGATTAAAATTTTAGGAGTATTGCATTTGGAGGCTATTATGGGGCATAATTATTATAGAGTTTTACCTAGCTTACTCAAAATATCTTGGAGAGATATAGAGAAGATAGACAAAAAATAGATGTTTTGCTGAAGAGAAAGGAAGAGGATGTCAAAAATAAGACATTTTATAGCAGCTTATCTTAAAAAGTAAGCGGCTTTTTTTATATTACAAGGTGATAGATTCAAACCACTATCTTATAACTTGTTACAAGTTTTTAGAGTGTGTTATAGAAGATATAGGTCATGATATTTTTTAATTATAATCGAATATAATAATAGTCCGATAAAACCATATGAACAACATCAGAAACAAACTCTATATATTTATTGAGGGAGTTGTTATTGATCATTAGTTTGATGTGGTTTTGTTTAAAGTTAGCAATAATGGACTACTAACGCAAGCAAGATGAAGCAAATAGATGTATTGGTAATTGGATCAGGAGTTGCAGGCTTAACTATTGCCATAAAAATGGCAGAGCGTCATCCCGACAAAAAAATTTGTGTTTTGACAAAAGCTACCAAGGAGGAAAGCAACACACGTTATGCACAAGGTGGAGTGGCTGCCGTTTGGAATTTTGATACAGATTCTTTCGACAAGCATATTGAAGATACGCTAGATGCAGGAGACGGTCTTTGTGATTTGAATGCTGTCAATATTGTTGTCAAAGAAGGTCCAACGAGAGTGCGAGAATTGATTGAGTGGGGGACGCGTTTTGACAAAAATTTAAGTGACTATGATTTGGGAAAAGAAGGTGGTCATTCAGAAAATCGAATTTTACACTTTAAGGATTTGACTGGTTGGGAGATTCAACGGGCTTTGAATGAAAAAGCAAAAAGTTATCCGAACCTTGAGTACTATGATCATTACTTTGCAATTGATTTAATTACACAGCACCACTTAGGTAAACAAGTTACTCGTATAACACCTAATATAGAGTGTTATGGAGCGTATGTATTGAACACTCAAAACAAGGAAATAGAAACATTTTTAGCCAAATTTACCGTTGTAGCTACTGGCGGAGCTGGACAGGTTTATAAGACAACGACAAACCCTAGTATCGCTACAGGAGATGGAATGGCAATGTTTTATAGAGCCAAAGGGCGCATGGAAAATATGGAGTTTGTACAATTTCATCCAACTTCTTTGTACAATCCTGTTGTTGAAAACCCTGCATTTTTGGTATCGGAGGCGGTGCGTGGCTTTGGAGCCATTCTCAAAACACCAGAAGGAGAGGAGTTTATGCACAAATATGATCCAAGAAAGTCTTTGGCACCTAGAGATATTGTGGCAAGAGCGATTGACAACGAAATGAAGATGCGAGGACAAGATTACATGATGTTGGACTGTTCTCATTTGGATAAAGATGCTTTTGTAGCTCATTTTCCAACGATTTATGATAAGTGTATTAGCCTTGGAATCGACCCAATGAAAGATTTAATTCCTGTGGTTCCAGCGGCACATTATATCTGTGGTGGTATTAAAACGGATGAAATGGGGCAGACTTCTATTCAAAACTTGTACGCTTGTGGAGAATGTAGTTGTACAGGCTTGCATGGGGCCAATCGACTAGCTTCCAATTCTTTGTTGGAAGGATTAGTTTATGCAGAACGGGTGGTGCAGGATATTTCAGGTCGTATTGATAATACAGAATTTCAGGCGGGGATTCCAGATTGGGATGCTACAGGCACAACAGACCCTAATGAGTTGGTCTTGATTACACAAAGTATCAAGGAGCTAAAAGAAATTATGAGTAGTTACGTGGGAATTGTTCGATCAAGTGTGCGTTTAAAAAGAGCCTTCGATCGCTTGCATATTTTGTACGAAGAAACAGAGCAACTGTATAGTACAACTACTATATCGCCGCAACTCTGTGAGTTGAGAAACTTAATTACAATTGCTTATATGATTACACGTTCAGCAGCTACTCGCAAAGAAAGTAGAGGTTTACACTATACCACTGATTACCCTGAAAAACAATCGTTTTTAGAAGTAACCTTGATGTAAAAACAATAAGCATGCAAACGTTAACCAAACTTTGGTATTTAGAACAATTTGATATTTTTAAAGTGCTCACTAAAACAGAATTAAAATTAGTGGCAGAAACTTCTATTCATAAGCCTTATAAGAAGGATGATCCAATTATGTTTCCTTTTAACTCTCAAAAAACAATTTACTTGTTGAAAGAAGGGGCTGTGAAAGTGGGTAATTACACCGAAAATGGAGAAGAAAACTTAAAATATCTCTTGAATTCTGGAAATATTTTTGGCGAATTGGCTTTAGCAGATGGGAATTCCAACGATTTTGTTGTTGCTGCCGAAAACTGCACCGTCTGCACTTTGCATATTGATGTGATTCAAAATATTATGTCAAAAAACAAGGCGTTTAATCGTGCAATGTACAAACTAATTGGTCTGAGGTTGCGAAAAGTAGAATTTCAAATTGCTCAAATTATATACAAAGACTCTACGACTAGAATTATTGACTTTCTTTTGGAGTTGGGCAAAGATTTTGGAAAACATAAGGATAATAGCTTAATTGTTAAGAAATTCTTGAACAATACAGAAATTGGTAAACTTACTTTTACTTCTCGTCAAACGGTTAGTAGTGTTTTGAACAAACTAAAACGTTCTGGAAATATAGACTATGACGACAAAACAATCAGAATTATTAACCTATAAAGCCGTTCGGTTGCTACAAACTAGAATCGTTTCTTACAAGAATCGGAGTATAAAAATTTTAGATTCGCAAAATGTATGCTTGCGGAGCAATTAATTGCTCTATTCCCAAAAGTTCACTGAAGTTTGTATATTTGCGGACTCTAAACACCTCATTACTTCGTGGCTTTTTTCGTTTTACAAAAAGTCATGAAGTAGTAAGGTCATATACTTCTATTTTTAATAATTGCTGAAAAATTGTAGCAGGTCTAGATTCTTGATTTGCTCTTAGTGATAAATATAAACCAATGACAAAGCTTAGCAAACTCCAAAAATTTGCAGCCATTAGAACCTTTCCCAATGTTTATTCGTCTAAAGGACATAATACACCACTTGTCGTAGATTATCAAGGAAATGATGTAGACATGAAAGGGCAATGGCAAAATCATTTTCAAAATGACAATCCAATTATTTTGGAAGTGGCGTGTGGAAAAGGACATTACGCACGTGGTTTAGGAAAAATGTATCCTGAAAATAATTATATCGGAGTTGAAATCAAAGGGAATCGCCTCTGGACAGGAGCCAATGGTGCTTTGTTGAACAAAGAAGAAAATGTTGCTTTCTTAAGAGCTAGAATAGAGTTTATGGAATACTATTTTGCTCCAGGAGAAGTATCCGAAATTTGGATTACATTTCCTGATCCACAATTAGGAAAGGCACGAAAACGCACTACAGCACCAAGATTCTTGGATGTGTATCGCCATATTCTCAAAAAGGACAATAATCGTGTGCACCTAAAAACAGATTCTCCAGAGTTGTATGAATACACCTTAGAAGTATTAGAAGAACAGCAAATTGAAATCTTGTATCAAAATGATAATATTTATGCTCAAGAGTTGGATTTTCCTGAGTTGGATATTAAGACATTTTATGAAGAAATGCACCTAAAGGACAATAGAACAATCAAATATATTCAATTTACATTATAGAGTAAGTCTGCCAGTCATTTATGGAGTCAAAAATACAGTTTTTCTTAGGACAATATCCTCGACAAAAATTAATTTATGCTACCTGTATAAGTTTATTTATTGGGCTAATTTGTTCTAAGTTTTTGTTGACACTGTCCATGATTGGATTTGTAGTTTTGGGTATATTATCTCCAACAATAAAACAAGATTGGAAACGTATTGGGGCAAACAAATCGTTCATCGCTACATTAGGTATATTTGTATTATTTCTTTTTAGTGCTTTGACCTCTGATAATTGGGAGGCATCCATGGTTCGTTTGCGGATAGCCTTGCCACTACTCATATTGCCTATTGCGTTTGGGCTGTTGCCAACTTTTTCTAAAAAATCCTATCAAGAATTGTTGGCCATCTATTTTTATATGATGGTGATTGCCTGTTTAGGAGTTTTAGTCAACTACGGACTACACTATGAAGCAATGCAACAACGTCTAATTGTGAGCAAAGCTATTCCAACACCAAATGGAGAGCATATTCGATTCAGTTTGATGATAAATCTAGCTGTTTTTGCAGGATTTTGGTTGCTCCAGCAAGGGTTTCATTGGAAGAATGCAAGCGAGAAATGGCTGCTCCGCTTTCTTGTCTTATTTCTGATCATTACACTACACTTACTATCGGTGAGAATTGGTCTTTTGGTCTTGTATGGAGGAATAGGAACAACGGTTTTGTATTATATGCTGAGCAAAAGGCATTATGGGATTGGAATGATCTTATTAGTGGGAATGTGTGTGGTGCCTTATTTGGCATACAAGTATGTTCCAAGTATTAGAACCAAGGTTGATTTGACCAAACACAATTGGGATATGTATCGACAGGGACATATTGGGGAGTATTCAGATACTCGTCGTTTGTTGTCATACAAAATAGCGTGGGATGTAGCGCAACAATCACCTTGGTTTGGGGTTGGGATTGGAGATTTGAATGATGAGCAAGCGAAGCAATATGAGGCGCATTATCCAGATCAAAAAGTCATGTATCCTCACAATTTCTTTTTGACATTGTATGCAGCTACAGGAATCATCGGGTTGCTATTTTTTCTGAGTTGTTTTTTATTCCCTTTCTTTTACCATCAAAACTATAAGAATCTATTTTTTCTCTTGTTTTATGTAACAATATTCTTGTCATTTATGACAGAGAATACACTTTTGAGCGCGATAGGGCTTGGTATTTATAGTTTCTTTTTGTTATTTTCTGTCAACTATTTAGAAGGGAGTTATCAAAAAGCAAGGATACCATCATAAAAAAATAAGTTGTTAAGATTCTACACTCAACAACTTATTTACTATATAAGAACTTTGTTTGGACAAGCACTACTAAGGAACCTAGTTTAAAGCATTCTTTTCGTTAGGAAAAACAATTGTTGGTTCAAAAGT
This sequence comes from Aureispira sp. CCB-QB1, assembly GCF_000724545.1. Classification (GTDB taxonomy): domain Bacteria; phylum Bacteroidota; class Bacteroidia; order Chitinophagales; family Saprospiraceae; genus Aureispira. The sequence goes on from NZ_JHBV01000032.1 coordinate 101,648, forward strand.
TTTCGCCTCTTCAGGTGATAGAAAAGCATAACCGATAATAATAATAATATCGCCAACTTGACATCTGCGAGCAGCAGCACCATTTAAACAGATAACCCCTGAGCCTCTTTCTCCCTTAATAACATAGGTTTCTAATCTTTCCCCATTGTTATTGTTTACTATTTGCACACGCTCTCCTTCAAATATATTAGCAGCTTCCATTAAATCTTCATCAATCGTAATACTACCAACGTAATTAAGGTTGGCTTCTGTCACTGTAGCACAGTGAATTTTTGATTTGAACATTTGTAAGAACATAATTCAATTATTTTATCTTAAAATCAAAAGTAAATTTTTGTGCCACAAAGGTACGCTTTAGTTATGATAAAAGGAAATTAAGACAAAAATCGAGATTGGTATACTAAAAATGAAAAGAGCCTGTGGGCAACAGGCTCTTTTATTCTCAATCTTTGAAGATGAATAAACTCAACTAAAAAGGTTCTATGAACACTACTCTATTTACTAAGATGCGAGTAAATTAATTTTTGGTGTATTTGGTGTGAAAAAAAATACTTTTTTCTCTTTTACTTGAAAAATATTCATTTTGTTGATTGATAATCAGGGTGTTATTTTATTGGACATTAACCGTAATTGTTTCACTTAAGTTACCATGACAAACCGTAATGGTTGCTGTACCAGCGTTAAAGCTAGTAGCAGAAATTTCGCCATTAAAATCTACATCGGCAACTTGTACGTTATCACTACAATAAACTAATGCAGCATTACTAATAGGGTTACCTGAGTTATCTAAAACCTCTGCTTGAATTTGAGCTGTTTGCCCAATGCTTAGAGTTACATTGTTAGGACTAGTCAAGTTCAAACTTGCAGCAGCTATATCTTGGGCACCACAGTTGCAATTTCCAGAACTGACAGCAACCGAAAGAACCCCAACACCTGGCTCTATATCTGGATCAGAAGGGTGAGAAGCAATCACATAAGTAATTAAGCCAAGAGTAGCATTGCTTTTTACGGTTGCCAAACCATTATTATCGATGGTAGCGATATCAAAAATAGAGAACCCATAAGTTGGGATTTCCCATGTTAAGTTAGAAGGAGTTGTCATTGCGCCTAAAGCTAATTCTCCGTTACTATTTCGAACAACATCGTATTGTTTGGCTGTAAATTGTTTGGTTTGACCAGCAGGAACAGTAGCGTAGTATGGATCAACAATAATTACTTTGTTAGGAGCAACCACCAACTCGGCGCTACCAGTAATTCCTTCGGCAGTCGCACGAATAGTTGTCGTACCAACTTTTAATGGCGTAATATTTCCAGAAGCGTCAACACTAGCGATATTAGGATCTACAACAGACCAACTGAAATTAGTACTAACTTCTTGATTGTCGATATTGTATGCTTTTGCGCTGTATTGTGTTGTTTCTGTTTTTAAAATAGTATTAGAATTGGGGCTAAGTACAATACGAGAAACTGGTAGAGGAACACTAATTGGTCCTAAGACAACAACAGGAACAGTAACAACAGGTGTTCCTGTCAAACCATTGGCTGTTACTGTAATTTGACAGCTACCAACTCCTACAAAATTAACCATTCCAGTATTAGATACTGTGGCAACATTGGCATCACTAGATTGATAACTATACGTAGTAGAACCTGTTCCAAGATAAACCGCTTCTAATTGAATATCTGGGAAATCGGTGTCTACTAAAATAGCAGAAGGTGCGACAGCAAATAGACCAGGAACTTGAATGTTTAGCGGTGCCTCGGCTGTTAGGGTTACTCCCCCTACATTAACGGAAGCTTTGATTGTTGTAACGCCAACTTCGCTAATGGTAACTTGCCCGTTGCTTCCAATACTTGCAACAGAAGAGTTGCCACTAGACCAAGTCACATTGGTAGCCGTAGTTTTGTTGCCTGAAGCGTCAATTAATGCAGCACTATATGTAATATTTTGCCCTGGCTCAGCAGACATGGCTCCGTTTTCTATAACTAGCAGTTGGCTGCTATCTGTTGATACATCATCTGGTTTACAACTATTCAGAAAAAGTAGGGTTAAGGTAAATAATAAGAATGAAATGTATGTTTTCATAATAAATAGTATTGGATAAAATGGTGAAAAAATAAGGGCTAAAAAGTATCCTTTTTACAGCTTGCCAAAATAGATTATGATAATAATTAGGTAGCTAGATGAGTACTTTTTTTTACCTTTGTTTGAACGTGCCAAAACTAAATCAAACATTAAACCCAAAAAAAATATAGACAATGTATATTCATCGTTTTTAGGTATGATATGATGGTTTTTTGTTGATTATTTTGTTGGTTGTTAGTATTTTAAGTGATTCTCACGTTAATGTGCTTTAGTTCATTTTTTGTGAAGAATATTCTTGTTGGTACTCCAAAAATGGCACAAAATTCGTCTACTGAGCGAAAATACTGTATACACACTTACTCTGAAATAGACTATCTAATGAATGAAGAACTTTTCCTTCTTTTTTGTGAAGTAAACCCCACTAGTCAAATTGTGTTGGATCATGCTTTTGGTAAGTCGCCTAAAATGTTGCGGCTAATTCATTTTTTGAGAACAATAGAAACAACATTTAAAACTCCAAGGGCAATTAATGTTATTTATAAAGAAGAAGTAGACCAAGTAGAATACACCAAACTAATCAACCGTTTTTATAAATTAAGGCAGCAGTTAATAGAGTGGTTGTATCACTATTTGAAAAAGACAGAGACGCATTCTTCAAAAGAAGAACAAAGTTTGAGTTTTATTCGTTATTTGGTTAATAAAAACCAATTTAAAGATGCTTTGGAGAAAGCCCTCAAATTAGAAAAGCATTGCCAAAAACTAAATTTATTTGAGTTGCTACCTGGCGTACTTAATATGATTATATACTGCCAGCAGTGTTTGTTTATAGGAGGTGACAAGGCACTTATTGATGCCGAAAAGCGCTTGTTAAAAGCGGTTGAATGGAATCATGCTTTGCAGAAATTGCATTATTATCACCAACAATCGTATCGTATAAAAACAATAGAGGATTATCAAGGAGTACTAAAAGCTGTACGAAAATTGATACAGCCTTATAAAGACTTGCCCAGATTTACACTACTCTACCATTATATTGCATTTAGCAAAGGGTGTACGGCAATTGGGCGCACTCACAAGTCTACGAATGCATTGGTTCGACATTTGAACAAGTTAGAAGCTATTTTGAAAGAGCATCCTCAAATGCCAATGATTTTTGCAATGGCTCATTACCCTAAGTTAACAACCTATAATCTGCTCTTACTAAAGGCAATATTTTATTTTTATAGAGGGCAATACAATGAGTCAGCCAAAGCGCTAAAAGAAAGGGATAGAATCGAAACGGCTCATCCTAACTTGCCATATCCAACTTCTGAATCGGAAATTAGAAACACCATTAGCATTCTCATTTCTAGCAAACAATACCGCCTTGCACTAAAAAAATGGGAGCAATTAGTAGCTTTTTATAAGAAGCATGAGCAAGATGAACGGTTGGATTTGGCATTAATGGAAAAGGCTAATATTTATTTTTTCCAATACCCTAAAGTAAATAAAACCGATCTTTTGGCTTTATATGAGGATTTGTTAGAAGCAGGAACTAGAGCCACTGAATTTACTGATTTTATAATAATTGCTACGATTTGGGTTAAACTATTATTAGGAAAAACATTTACAGCAATAGAGTTAGAAAAAGGAGCGGGTATGTTCAACGCTTATCAATTAAAAATTTCCTTAGTTCGTCAGTTGGGAGAAGCAATTTATCAGAAAAATTCTAAATTATTAAGGCAACTAATAAAGGACATAGAAAAATTATTAGAGAATAAAAACAATAGTATACAGTCTCTTTATTATCAGCAGTTTATTGTGATTGCAAAGACACACGTTTAAGCAATGTGGGGGGACGAGGTTATACTTTAACAGGTTGTTTTTTGTTAAAGTATATTAATAAATTCAAAATTATAGGCATATGTCTTAATATTGAATTTATGACTTTAGTAGGATATAGATGTGAATTTACTAATCTATTAAGTTAAAATAATCCCCCTCTGTTGTGGTTTCAACGAACTAATATTAAAATTTGTCCTACAATGAATTGTATTAATTGGTTAATGTAGAACTTATTAAAGTTTGTTTGGAAAATATGGAAAAGAAAACTCTAAGACACAAGAACGTATGGTATGTTGTTTTTAATCTGATTTTACCTATTGCTTTGTTCGGGCAACTGAAAGAGTCGGCTGAATTTATACCTTGCGAAGACTATTGTGAAGGTTATCAACCTATAATTGACTTAGATTTTAGTTTTTATAAGGAGCGTTATGTAGAGGAAAATTTATTGTACAAAATAACAGATAACTGGGGGAATGGTTGTTTGCCTTTGTATGGCACTCGCAATATGAGAAGTGTTTTGCATGGAGTAGCTTACCGAGGAGGTGCCAACAACTATTTTCACAAAACTGATAAACGAAAAAATCATAACCCTCTCCCCAAAGATGGTATAAACAATTTGTGTTACGAAGGATTTTCGGCAGCAGTTTATCTTTATCGAACAAATTTTGAATCTGTAGATAGTATCGACACCTGTAGTTGTGTACATGGGGCTAACAATCAAATGAAATACTATCAATTGGATTATTTTGATTCATCACATGTACAAAAAATTATAGAGTTGGTATATGAATCTGGAATTGATGCTTCAAAAGGACCTGTTTATTTGCATTGTTGGAATGGATGGCACGCTTCTGGATTTATTGCAGCCGTTTTGTTAAAACAATTTTGTGGATATACTAGCGCAGAAGCTATTCGGTACTGGGATTTGGGGACAGATGGTGCTAATCGAAGCAGTCGATACCAAAAAATTCGTATGATGATTCGTGATTTTGAACCTAACGAAAAGTATCGTTTGTTGGATAAAGAAGGAAATTATATATGCCCCGAAATGCCTCAATTTATAGACAGTTCTAAAATTCAAGTTACTATAAATCATTTGCTTATTGTTCCTGAATCAATTGCTGAAAATAGTTCTATCCCTTTGCACAATATTTATTTTAAAGCAGGCAAGTCTACGATTCAAAATATAAGTAAAAATTCAGATATTAAAACTTTACTAAAAGCCTTAAAAACACATAAAGAGTTGGTTGTGGAGATTGGAGGTTATACTGATGATATTGGAAACGATTCTGTAAATCAAGTTTACTCTGAGCAGCGAGCTAGGTATGTCTACGATTATTTGTTGTCTCAAGAAGTTGATAAGAATCGCTTATCTTACAAAGGATATGGTGAACAGAGACCATTGTACAGCAATGCATACGAAGCGACAAGGGTGAAGAATAGACGGATAGAAATCAAAATACTCCAAAGTGTGGGTTTAAAAGAAGGCGATTAGCATTATATGAAATGCTTATAGCCAAAATAGAGCCTGCTTTTTATTTGTGAAATGCCTTAGACTAAAGATCGATAGCACTTGTTTCAACAATAAAAAGCAGGCTTGTTTTATTGGGAGCAAATTATTTATTTACTGGAAATAACGGAGAGAATTAGTTCTCTGAATTTGCTTCTAGTGTTTCTAACGTATTGGCTGATTGCACCATCTGCAAAAATTCTGTTCGGTATCCCTCTTTATCATTACCTAAAGCACCTTTGGCTAGTTCTAAAACACTATCATAGGTAGCCGAACCTTTGAACTTAGAATTTCTTAATAACATCCCAAAACCAGCAACGGCTGCCGAAAAGCGATAATTATCAGAACTGCTGTCTAAGTTGGTAATAGCTGTATTTTTAAGTACTTGCTCCAACAAAATAGATTGATCGGATTTAATGGGTTTGTAGCGAAATTTCACGGTCATTAAGTCGGTTTCGTTTCCTGAAACCTTAGTCGTTTGATATTTTAAATCAGCAGCTTGATGAATTGTTTGCGTAGATTTTGAATTGGCAAGAATCACTTCGTAAATGGCAGTTACTGTATGACCTGCACCTAGTTCTCCTGCATCTTTGGTATCGTCATCAAAATCCTCGTTCGCCAACAATCTATTTTCGTACCCAATCAAACGGTAAGCTTTAACCATTTTGGGATTAAACTCAATTTGAATTTTTACATCTTTGGCGATTGTAAACATATTGGCACGCATCTGAGTAACGAATACCTTTTTGGCTTCACGAATGTTATCAATATAAAAATAATTGCCGTTCCCTGCATTACTAATCTGTTCCATGCGACCATCTTTATAATTGCCCATACCAAAACCACAGATAGTCAAGTAAATATTGTCTTTTCGTTTTTCTTCAATAAGCGAAACAAGCTCACTAGATGAAGAAACCCCAACGTTAAAGTCTCCGTCTGTTGCTAAAATAACTCGGTTGTTACCATCAGCAATCAAATTTTCTTTGGCAATGTTGTAGGCCAACTCGATACCTTGACCTCCAGCAGTTGACCCGCCAGAATTAATCCCATCAAGAGCATTTAAAATCTTTTCATGTTCAGAAGCAGGAGTGGAAGGCAAAACCAAACCTGCTGCCCCTGCATAGGCAACAATGGCAACTTTATCCTTGTCATCCAACTCAGACAACAAGAGTTTTAGGGATTTTTTAAGTAAAGGGAGCTTGTTTTCAGCACTCATAGAACCAGAGGCATCAATAAGAAAAACTAAATTAGACGATTTTAAATCGGTATAATCCAAGTCTTTGCCTTGCAAACCTATATGAATGAGATGATGTTCAGAATTCCACGGAGTGGTAGATATTTCTGTATTAATCGAAAAAGGATCTTGCCCTTGCGGTTGGGGATAGTCATAATCAAAATAGTTGATCATTTCTTCAATGCGAACAGCGTCGGCTAAAGGCATTTGATCCATTTCTAGATAACGACGAATATTGCTATAAGAAGCATTATCAACATCTATAGAAAAGGTAGAAACAGGTGTTTGAGCAACACCTTTAAAGGTATTTTCATTGATTTTATCGTATTCTTCGGTATTAAGTTTTTCATTTTGTATCGGTTCAGGACTCACTTGATAAGTATAGTTAGCCCCTTCCGTTACAGTCTCAACTTTAGATAGAGCTTTTTGATCCATGGCACGAGCATTCGGTACTTCTTCAAGGTATAATGCCTTATCTACAGTAGCATTTTGACAGGAGAAAATAAACGTAGCACTAAAACCAAGTGCTAATAACTGAAATATTTTTTTCATTGTATTGTATTTTGTTGGGTTATGATAGAGTATCACACTCTAAGAAAATGTTGATTATTATTGTGTTTAGTACTTTGTGTATTTTTTAGCTTTTTTGTGAAAAACTAAAAAAGTATCTTTGCATCAGTTTGATTATCAGTTTTTTAAGGAATTAAGTAACAAAAGTGCACTCTGTTGATAATCAAACTGATGCGATTTTTCCACGAAGTAGTGGTGTTTTATTTTATTGTAAATCGAGCAGGCAACGAATTGGAAAGTAAATTGACTTGATCTCCAATAAACCGAATGCTATAAGTGCCAGGTTGATCTAAGGCATATCGAGGTCTTAAGTCGATGGTGTATAATTGAACTCCATTGCCTTCAATACTAATTAAATCGCTATCTTCTACCGCACCACTATAAGTTGGGATTTTGCCTACAAAAGGAATTATATTACCTTTTTTGTCTTTAATTTGAAAACAGTTGTTCCAATTTTGACCATTGGCAGGAGAATTGAGCTTGCAAAACGAAACTATTTCTGAAGTATTATTTTTTATGACAAATCTTAACGTAATGGGTTCCCCTAATTGATAACTAGGTTGTGTCATATTTAGACTAATATTTAGTGGAATGGTTCGTTGTGGTGGAATTTCTGTTTTGGGAGCAGTCGCAACCTGATTGTCGTTTTGACAACTTAATAAAATGCTACAAAAACAAATTGTTAAGATGGTAGTTCTCATATTTTGAATGATTTAAGTATAGATAAGGATGCACTATTTAGTAAAAAGGGTGTGCAAATGTTTTCATTTTGTTAAAAAAACTATTAAGAGTTAAAGGATAAATAATTATTGTACTAGCTTTTTTATAGTTTTGTGCGTTGATTACATTGTAAACTGTCTCTGTGTGTTAAACACGACGTTAAGATAAATAATATGATTGCCTACATCAAAGGTAAGTTAACCCAAAAAAGTCCAACAGATATTATTATTGAAACTGCCAATGGCATTGGATATCATGTGCACATTACACTAAATACTTATAATAAAATAGCAAATCAGAATGAATTAAAAATCTTAACTCATTTTATTGTAAAAGAAGACAGTCAAACTTTGTACGGTTTTGCAGAAGAGGAAGAAAGGCAGATTTTTGGACTATTAATCTCTGTTTCGGGGGTAGGTCCTAGCACTGCACGGGTTTTGCTATCGACCTTATCACCAGGAGAAGTAAGATCGGCTATTGTTTCAGAGAATATAGCAGTATTAAAGAGTGCCAAGGGGATTGGACCCAAAGCAGCTAAGCGTATTATTCTGGAGTTAAAAGATAAGGTTTTGAAAGAAGGAGGGGCACAAAGTGCTGCAATTTCACAAACTTTAACAGTTGATAACACTATTCGAGAAGAAGCATTATCAGCATTGGTTGCGTTAGGTTTTAATAAGACATTAGTCCAAAAAGCGCTGAATCGAATATTGAAAACGACCCCTCATATTCAGGATTCAGGGGAGTTAATTAAACAAGCTTTAGGACAACTTTCTTCCTAGCCTACTTTAATTTGAGAAAAAAAAAGACCAAATTAAGTAAATCTAAAAAAAAATAATTTGTTGATTTGCCTAATGTTTTTATTTCGTGTCGATTAAAAGTTGTGAGGAACTTTACTACTTCGCTATTTTTATGGATGATGAATCTTAAAAAATATCATTATCAGCACTCAATATCTTATTTTCGATTTTACGAAGCAGAATTACACTAAAAAAAAGAAACACATTACATTGTTTAACAAAATAGCAGGATATAAGGTTCAATTCTACACAATTATAATTTTCTAGATTAAATTTTTCGACCATTTTTGAAAAATGAATAGACAAAGCAAGCATTTGACTACTAAAATAGGATATATCTATTGTTAGCTAGAAAATCTTTGTCTTAGAAATAAGAGAATCAGCGAAAATTAAATATTTTTGGAGTCATTTTGTTAAAGTCCACTCTTTTTCAGAGCATTACCAATGCCCTAAAAATGGACCTAGATGAGGCGAGTCTACAAAAGACCGTTCGTCTTAATAACCAAGCAGTTTTTTATGAATTTCAAGACACTGAATTTGTGCTTTTGGGTAGTATGTACCTATACAGTAGCAGGATGGAGTACAGACTATAACACTCTCAATTATTTAGAGGAAGATTTTTGGGCTTCGCCAACCTTTTTTATGCCAGACACCTTGCCTCCAATACAGGATAGACCAGAGGTAGATGTATCGAACAAACAAAATCCGTTTGATTTAAAGGATCCCAAAGTAATCGAAAAAAATGTAGAGTATGATGCAGAAAGTAATCTGTATATCATTACTGAAACGATCAACGGATCTTACTATCGATCTCCAATGTACTTAACTCCCGATGAATACTTTAAGTGGAGGGCAGAACAGGAGGACAAAGCCTATTTTAAGGAGTTGTCTCAAATGAATAAAGTAGGAAAAGTTGGAGGTGATCCTGTTGCGCCTTATCAAGATCGAATTAGCAATAGCTTGGTTGAGCGTCTGTTTTGTGGTTCAACAATTGATGTTCGACCTCAAGGTAATATAGGTTTGACATTTGGTTTTGATTATCAAAGAATCGCAAATCCTATCTTGACTGAACAACAGCAACAACAAGGTGGTTTTGATTTTGATATGAATATTCAGCTGAGTGTGGTCGGTAAGATTGGGCAAAAACTAAAGCTGTCTTTTAACTATAACACACAAGCTACCTTTGATTTTGATCGCCAAATTAAAGTAGAATATTTGAGTGATACAGAATGTTCAGAAGATGACATTATCAAAAAAATAGAAGCAGGTAACGTTAGTTTTCCATTGCGTTCTTCTCTTATACAGGGGCGCCAAAATTTATTTGGCTTTCGCACAGATTTGCAATTTGGTCGTTTAAAAATGTCTTTGGTTGCTTCTCAAAGTCAAACCAAACGAAAAGAAATTCAAATCAAAGGTGGTTCTCAATTGCAAGATTTTGAGGTAACAGCAGATAATTATGATGAAAATCGACATTTCTTCCTTTCTCATTACAACCGTGCTACTTACGAAGAGAATTTAACGACGCTACCTCAGATCAATACGCTGTTTAATATTACCAAAATAGAAGTATGGGTAACCAATGATCGAAATGTAACCGAAGGCGTTCGAGATGTCGTGGCTTATGCAGATTTGGGAGAAACGGATCCTAGCAAAATGGTTAGTGGCAACCAATACAATCCTTCGACCGCATCTGAACAAGGGATTGATTTAAGAAACAATCGTCTACCAGATAATGATGCCAATGATTTATATAAAGAGTTGTTGGCTAGTGAAAATGGGACTCCTTCGGGGAACGCTCGTGGGCTTCAAACATCTATTAGTGCTTTACAAGGTGCCCCGTTTAATATGAGTGATGCAGAAGACTTTGTGAAAATCAGAGCCCGTAAATTGTCGCCCTCAGAGTTTACCTATGATCCTAAACTTGGGTTCGTATCTGTCAATGTGTCGATCAAGCCAACAGATGTAGTCGCAGTGGCTTATCAATATACTTATAATGGTCAGATATACCAAGTGGGGGAGTTTGCACAAGATTTGCCTTTGAATGCTGACACTTTGAATGTAATGCATTTAAAATTATTAAAGGGAGTTAGAACAAGAGTTGATTTGCCAATTTGGGACTTAATGATGAAAAACATTTATTCCTTAGGAGCCTATCAAATTAATCAAGAAGACTTTATGCTGGATGTCTTTTATCAAGACCCAGGAGGAGGAGAGAAGCGATTTTTGCCAGAGGGACCACCAGAAGGAAAGCCCTTGATTACGATGTTGAACTTAGATAATCTGAACAGAGCAAGAGACCCTATTCCTGATGGACAGTTTGACTATATCCCAGGGACAACGATTTTGCCTAGAAACGGACGTGTCATTTTTCCAGTTTTAGAGCCTTTTGGAAGTTCGTTGGCTGGAGAGTTTTATCGAACACCTGGTGATCCTGCAAGTTTACATCCTATTTCTCAAAAATATCTATACAACCAGCTCTACGATTCTACAATTACAAGAGCAAGAGAATTTCCAGAGTTTAATCGATACATTATACGAGGTCGTTACAAGTCTAGTGTTTCTTCTGAAATTTCCTTGGGAGGATTTAATATTCCGAAAGGGTCGGTAGTGGTAACAGCGGGTGGACGTACATTGACAGAAGGTACGGATTATACGATTGATTATAATTTGGGAAGAATTAAAATTTTGAATGAGGCTTATTTGAATTCTGGACAGCCAGTTCGAGTTGCTTTTGAGGACAATGCTACCTTTGGGTTTAATCAACAAGGCTTTTTTGGAGCAAGGTTTGATTACTTTGTGAATAAAGATCTGAATATTGGAGCTACCTTTTTGCACTTAAACGAACGCCCCTTTACACAGAAGGTAAATTATGGGGATGACCCTATTTCGAATAGTATTTATGGATTTGACGTACAATATAGCAGCGAAGCACCTTGGTTAACTCGTTTGATAGATAAAATACCATTGATTAGCACCAAGGCAATGTCAAATATTTCGTTTTCAGCAGAATTTGCACATTTAATTCCTGGTTCTCCAGATATTATCAATCAAGCTAATGACGAAGGAGGAGTTGTTTTTATTGATGATTTTGAGGGATCAACGAGCAATTTTAATTTGTCTATTCCAAGTTTAAATTGGGTGTTGGCAAGTACGCCAAGAAGTGACCTTTCTAATCCTTTGTTCCCAGAAGCAAGTTTGTCAAATGATTTGGAATACAATAAAAACAGAGCAAGAATAGCATGGTATAACTTGGAACCTGCTTTAAATTTCACCTCTGGTTCTAAGAGTATTTATACACGTGAAATTCAACAACAAGAGGTTTTTCAAAATGTTCAAAATACAGGTTTAACCTATACTGGACTACGTACATTTGATTTGTCTTATAGACCGAAGGAACGTGGACCTTATAACTTTGATACGACAAACATAGATCCAGCTACAGGAGAATTTACCAACCCTGCTGATCGTTGGGGAGGTGTTATGCGTAGTTTGACAAATACTGATTTTGAGGCTTCTAATATTGAGTTTGTCGAAATGTGGGTCATGAGTCCTTTTAAAGAAGGTTATGGTGGTAATGGTGGAGACTTGTATATTGAGTTGGGAGATGTTTCGGAAGATATCTTAAAAGATTCTCGATTGTTCTTTGAGAATGGGATACCAGCCGCCAATTCTAATACTAGTACAGATGAAACTGTCTGGTCAAGAATTCCAAGAACACAAGCTGTTACACGTGCTTTTGACAATGATCCTGCTATTAGAGACCAACAAGATATTGGTTTGGATGGCTTTGATGATGAAGGAGAACGTCAGCATTATGCTTCTTATCTAAGTGCCATGCAACGAATTGTTGCACCAGGTATTTTCCAAGGCATTCAAGATGACCCAGCAGGAGATAACTTCCGTTTTTATAGAGATGCCTTTTATGATGATCCTGCCAACATTCCTTCAGGAAACTTAGAAGATCCAACTTTGTATCGTTATATTAAATATAACAACCCACAGGGTAACTCTTCTAATGATCAGAGTACCAATAATCAGGCTATTTCAACTTCTACCAACATTCCAGATACAGAGGATTTAAACAAAGACAATACGCTAAACGAGCAAGAGTCCTACTATCGTTATCATATTCCAATTCGCAGAGAAAATGGTGATGAGATGGCATTTACTCAGTATACCATTGATTCTGTTCGTATGAACTATGATGGCCCTAATGGACCAGAGACAGTATATTGGTATCAGTTGAAAATCCCTGTGGATAAATTTACCAGTCGTGTCGGAGGAATTTCTGATTTCCGTGCCATTCGATTTATGAGAATGTATATGACAGGGTTTGAAGAAAAAACGACGTTGCGTATGGCTCGTCTAGATTTGATTCGCAATCAATGGAGACGTTATATCAGAGATTTGACCTTGCCAGGTTTGATTATTCCTCCAGAAGATCCAAGTAACACAACATTTGATGTATTTGCAGTAAATATTGAAGAAAATGGTTCTAAAATTCCATTTAATTATGTGTTGCCTCCTGGTGTGTCTCGTGAACAAGTGATTGGTTCTGTTACCAATGCACAACAAAATGAACAATCGCAAGCGTTGAGAGTTTGTAACCTAGAAGATGGAGATGCTAGAGGAATTTATAAAATCGTAGACTTGGATATGCGGGTTTATGAACGTTTAAAAATGTATGTTCATGCAGAAAATTTGAGAGGAGAGCAAGAAAATGATCCTGGAGACATGACCATGTTTATGCGAATAGGAAGTGATTTTGAAAATAACTACTATGAGTATGAAATTCCTTTGACAATGTCAGACGAAAGTGGAGGAATCAAAGACGATCAAAATATTTGGTTGGAAGAAAATCAATTTGATTTCCCTCTCGAATTACTACGTCAAGTAAAAGTCGATAGAGAAGTGAAAGGAATTGCCTTGAGTGATTTGTATGAGTCATTTGATGGAAATAATATTATTAGAGTAAAAGGTAACCCAACACTTGGGCAAGTAAAAGGGGTAATGGTTGGGGTACGCAACCGCAAAGACGATGGTTTGGCACGTTGTGCAGAGATTTGGATTAATGAGTTGCGTTTGACTGGTTTTGACGAGCGAGGTGGATTTGCTGGTTTGGCGAGATTGGATGTTCAACTAGCCGATTTTGGACAATTGACGGCATCGGGAAGTTACCAATCCATTGGTTTTGGAAATATCGACCAAAGTGTCGGAGAGCGTAGTCGTGAGGAGTTGATACAATACGATATTTCAGGTTCTTTGAAATTGGACAAGTTCTTTCCCGAAAAATGGAAATTAAGCATTCCTTTTTATGCGCAGTATTCTCAAGAGATTAGTACGCCAGAGTTTGATCCATATCAACTGGATGTTCCTTTAGAACAACGTTTGGCTTCTATTTCTGATTTGAGAAGACGAGATTCTATTCGACAAGCAGCGAGAACCATACGAACGATTTCTAGTTTTAACTTTACAAATGTTCGAAAGGGAAGAACGTCTAAATTTGTCCCATTACCAACAGATATTTCTAATTTCTCCTTTACGTATGCACAATCGAGTAATATTTTCCGCTCACCAATAATTGAACGAGAAGAACGGACGGAGCATAGAGGAGTTTTGGATTATAATTACTCTCCTGGAGTTAAACCTATTTATCCATTTAAAAAGGCGATTAATAAAATAAAAAATAAAAATGCTGTAAAATGGTTGGGACTCATTCGAGAAATTAACATTAATCCATTGCCTAATGCCATTGGTTTTAGAAATGAATTGAAGCGTAATTTTGGGGAAACAACGTATCGATTTACAGATGCAACTACTAGTACTTATTACGATAAGAAGTTTATTTGGGATAGAGCTTATAATTTGCAATGGAATATCTTTAAGTCCTTGCGTTTGAATTACACGGCTACGAATAACGCAATTATTGATGAACCAGAAGGTAGAATTGATGAGCAAGTAGAAAGGGATGTTTTGTGGAACAATATCAAACGTTTTGGTCGAACTAAGAACTACCAACATAATGTCAGTGCTAGCTATACGTTGCCTCTAAAATATATACCTGCACTCGACTGGGTAACTGTTAAAGGACAGTATTCAGCAACCTATAGTTGGACTGCTGCCACCTTGGGCTTGGATAGCTTAGGAAATGTTATTCAAAACTCTCAAAAACGTCAAGTTACAGGAGATTTCCAATTTAAGAAATTGTATGACAAGTGGAATTATCTGAAAAAGATAGGAACTCCAAAACGTCCTTCTGCTGGTGGTAAAGGCAAAGAGAAGAAACCAGAAAAAATTAAATTACCTGAAAAGAAAAAATATCCACCTCTAAGAGAGATTGAAGATCCTGAGAAGCGTGCAGAGGAAAAGGAAAAACGAAAAATGGAACGCAAGGCTTGGCGAGAAGAAGTCAAGAAAATTAGAGAAAAAAGGCAGCCTAGTGGTGCAGAGCGTGCTCTAATTCGTCCATTAATGTTGTTGCAACGAGCGAGGGTGACTTACAATGAAAACTTTACGACAGTGCTTCCTGGTTTTATGGGAACCTCCAAATATGTTGGTCAAGACTATACGGGAACGAATACCAACCCAGGTCCACGACCAGGATGGGACTTTATTGCGGGGTGGCAGCCAGATCGTACTTGGTTGGACAAAGCCGCAGAGAGTGGCTGGATTTCAACAAGTATTTATCAAAATCAACCTTTGATACAGACGCATACTCAAACTTATTCAGCAAAAGTCACTTTGGAACCCATTCAAGGATTGAAAATTGATGTTGATTTGGATAAGACGATTACAGAGAACTATCAAGAGTTGTTCAAGGTCGAAGATCAGTTTAGCAATGACGAATTTTCTCATTTGAATGGTATGTTGAGTGGTACTGTAAAAATGACCTACTTGCCTTTAGCTACTTTCTTTGATAAGGAGGGAACCAAAGGAACGAACTCTTCGGTCAACTTTGAAACCTTTGAGAGCAATCGAATTATTATTTCTCAACGGAAAGGGACAGGAACGCATGATGACACAGAAACCAATCCTGGCTTTACAGAAGGATATGGTCGTTATCAACAAGATGTTTTGATTCCTGCTTTCTTGGCGGCTTATACGGGGCGCGATGCTAATAATATAGAGTTAGGAGATATCCGTAATACGATGCCTCTGCCAAACTGGAAATTGACCTATAATGGTTTGTCAAAAATGCCTGGCTTAGATAAAATTTTCTCTAGTTTTAGCTTAACTCATGGCTACAAATCAACCTTAACAGTCAATCAATTTGTTACGGATTTGGATTTTGCGTCTACGTTGGCACCAACAGGTACCAATGGAAAAGATGTTAATAGTCAAAACTATTATTCTAGCTTTGAAATCCCTAATTTGGTGATTTCTGAATCATTCAATCCTTTGATTGGGGTAGACATGCGTTTCAAAAATGATTTGTCTTTAAATTTCCAATATAAAACAAGTAGAAATTTGTCTATGAGTTTTATTGACTATCAATTGAGTGAACAAAATACAACTGATGTAACGGTTGGTTTTGGATGGAAATTCAAAAACTTTAAACCAATTGAGTTCTTTAAGAATAAGAAAAAGAAAGAAAAGGAAAAAGAAAAAATCAAGTTGGGGGAAATGGATTTCAATTTTGATTTTGGAAAAACCATTGCTAAAGATGAGTTGAACTTGAAATGTGATGTTTCTTTCCGTGATGACAAAACGGTCAATCATATCTTAGATCAAGATCAATCGGTTGCTACGCGAGGAATGCAAACGATTCGTATTTCACCATCGTTGGAATGGATTCCAAATAATCGCTTGACATTCCGTCTGTTCTTTGATTATACGCAAACGATACCAGCTGTATCAACGTCTTTCCCTATTACTAGTTTGAAAGGTGGTTTGACGATCCGCTTCTCATTGTCACAATAAATAGAATTTAATCTACCAATAGAATGAAGAGCTTGCTTTTTAGCAGGCTCTTTTTTTTTGTTGGATTAGAGATGGGCGTTTTTATTGCGGCGTGTTATAAGGGTAGTATTAAAAGGTATAGAGGAAACCAGAATAGGCGACAAAAGCTAAAACTATTGGGCTAAACCACGCAGTAGCAGGGTAGCTAACTACTATGCTTAAATATAATTTCGGTTAAGATAAGAATAGCGACCAATTGTAAAAAGAAACTTAGTAGTAGTCACCCCTATAGATCATTTTCATCCGATTTTTGATACAACATTCTCCAAAGCAGCAATAAAACTACCGCAGCAATACTAGATACCACCATGGCAATGGCCCAACTTCCTGTATCCAAGGTGCCTTTCATGGCCAATTGCCCAACTCTAAAAACATTTAAAATGGGTAAAAAAGGATCTATTGCATTCATTTCTTGAATAGGAACCAACCCGTATAAGGCAATAGCATGAATAACAATAGTAGCCCAAAACGTACGGGTATAAGCAGCAACCATAGAGTTGCTAAAGGCAGCAATACAGCCAAATATTCCTATAATAAATAACCAAGTAGGACACCACAACAAGAGCATACTGCTTAATTTGTTCCAAACTAAAAGCTGTTCAATACTTAGTATAATGCTACGAACCATGCCTACTTGCTCGGCATCTAAACCAGCTTGAAAACCAACAAATGCTAAGCCCATACCTAGCAAAGTTACTAAGAAAATAAGTATTAGGTTGGTGAGAAAATTTTTAGGCGCTCTATAATAAGCTCTTAGAACCAATATTCTAGTTAGCCAGATTACAAGAAGAATGAATAAGAAGTTAAGCACATTGGAAACAATGCCTCTGATATTATCCATGATTTTTCCAATGGTAATAAAGGCATTAAACGTATTGGTTTTTTGAATGACAATGGGGTTGACAATTTCGGGAGCTAATCCCATTGCTTCTACTTTGTTAAGCACCAGTTTTTGTTCGTAATTTTCTAAAATATCTAAGGCTGTATGAGCTTCTTCACCGTGTTGTACGGCATTATAATAGACCTTGATTTTTTTTTGACGATTGGTGTCATTGGCAAAATTGTTGGGAAATAAAACGCCAATATCCAAGCTATCTTTATCCAAAAGTTCCAACAGTTCTTCTTCTTGCTGCAAATGAGTTAGCGTTGCTGTTGTCTCAAATTTTTGTAATAAATCATTGGGAACATAGCTCTTGCCAACCAAGCCAATTCGTGCTTTCGTTTTTGTTCCTCCCAAAAAACTATTAATGTTGTCGGCAGCTGCTGTCATAATACCAGAGAAGAAAAAAGAGGGAATTGCAAAGGCAACTAATAACCTAAGTAAAATTTGCCAACTAAATAGGATAGATCGGAGAGATTGAAGCATAGTGTTTTTATTGAGCAAGTAGATGATTTAATCTGAATAAAACTAGTATTTGTCGCTTTAAGAAAACATTAGTGTATTGATATACATAAATCTGCAATTCTTTTCATAATTTTGAGTAGTAAACGATTTATAGTTCGTTAATTTTTTGATATTTCGATGAGCTCATGTAAGAGCAGTTCAGTATAATTACTCCATGACTATTTATACTCATCTCTAACAAGGTATGGTGTAACATGGGATTGATTGGTACGAATCTTTATTGATACGTTTGGGGATCCACTTATTTACTAAACGAATTATGAATTTGATAGTTCATGTAACATGACTTTTTAGCGAACCATTGAACACTGTTTTTACACCTATTGAGGTTTTTTGTGGTAACACAAAGAGTTAAATATAATGTAAGAACTACAAAATTAAAAGCATACTAAATTTACGGATGTTAAATTTAAAAAAATACTACGGTATAGTTGAACAAGCTATTGAAAAAATTGGCTTAGACCCAACTAGATTTAGAGGAGAACAAGAGGGAGAATGGACACTACATCGAGGAGAATATACTATTTGGATTGATGTTTGGAACGACCCAATAGAAAAAGTAGCTTATCTACAGGTTGTTGCCCCTGTTATGGAAATTCCTGATGAATCACAAACGGTTCTTTTTCGAGAGTTGTTACAAATTAATTTGCAACTATGTGGTATTGCTTTTTCAGTTCATGGAGAAAAAGTAGTCCTAAAAGGAACGAGGGTTGCAGAAGGTTTGGATGTAGAGGAAGCACATGCTATGATTATGCTGATTAGCAAATATGTTAGTAATTTTTCGCCGATTTTGCTCAAACGATATTTTAATAACGGACAACCAGGAATTCCTCCTAAGTAAATCAACAAAATGCGGTTGTTAATCTTTTTAATGATTGATTAAGGTAATCGCTAAAAGATAGGACAAGTTGTTAATGAATAATTCTGTTAACATACAAAAGGTTATGATAACTAATAGTCCGCTACGCTTTTGAATCGCGTTTTTGTGTTACTAGTACAAGCTTACTCGGCAAACAGAGGTAGTTGCGCTGCGTAGCACCTCAATTTAACATGATTTTTAAACGGACTACTAGATAATCATATGAAAACTTATTACAATTCCCCTATAGGTCGTTTGGTAATTACAGGAAGTATGAACAAAATAATGTCCATAGTTGTTGATGAAACGTCAAGGGACTTTGCAGGACAACTGCCTGACTATATGAGACTTTGTGTGGATGAACTAGATGGGTATTTTAACAAAGGGTTAGAACGATTCACGGTTGATTTAAAGTTGGAGCAAGGAACATTATTTCAACAAAAAGTCTGGACAGAATTGCTGAATATACCGTACGGAAGGACAACAACATATCTGAAGATAGCCGAAAAAGTAAGTACTAAAAATGCTGTTCGTGCTGTGGGGCGTTGTGTAGGCAATAATCCTTTTGCGATTATAGCACCTTGTCATCGTGTAATAGGGACAGATGGAAGCTTAACAGGATTTGCATATGGTTTGGAAGCAAAACGTTTGTTGCTAGAGTTAGAAAAGTCAAAATTGTATGGGAAACAGTTCAAATTGTTTTAAACAACTTCAAAACTAAAACCATTACTATGAAATATTGGAGTATATTTTTGATATTATTTTTGAGCCATCTAATAATGGCACAAACCGAACATAGTGCTTTACTTGATGGTACTATTGCTTATGAAAAAGGAGATTTTGAAACAGCGACTAAAAAGTTTGAAAAAGCCTTAGAGCGCAATAGTAGTTCTTTGAAAGGTAATTTTAATTTGGGAAATAGCTTATATAAGCGCCAAAAGTACGATGAGGCAGCGACTTATTACCAAAATGCAATAGAGGCAGCCGAAGGAAATAAAGAAAAAGCACAGGCATTTTATAATTTTGGAAATACGCGTTTGGCACAAGCTAAACGCAGTATGCAACAACAAGGACAGGGACCTGCTATGTTGGATGAAAAAGGACAAAAACATTTAAAGGAAGCAATTGATTCTTACAAAAATGCTTTGCGAAACAATGCCCAAGATTATGATGCAAAGAATAATTTAGCAACTGCTTATAAGTTATTGCGTCAACAGCAACAACAACAGCAACAACAACAGCAAAATAAGGAGCAAAACCAAGATCAACAAGATCAGAAAAATCAAGATCAGAAAGACCAAAAAAATCAACAAGATAAACAGGAAAATCAGCAGGATAAGCCATCTGAAAAACCTAAGGAGAATCAGCCAATTGATAATGAAAATCAAAAAAATCCAGCTGATTTAGAACCTCAAGAGATGTCTAAGGATGAAGTTGATCGTTTGCTAGAAATTATTGAGCAGGACGATAAAAAAGTACAAGAGAAATTGATGAAACGCAAACGTTCTAAAACCAAGAAACCAGAGAAAGCTTGGTAGCAGGAGGGTAGTCTTGTGTCAAATTCTTATGTTTTTAGCTTGTATCTCATCCAAATCAGTCGTATCTTTACTTGCTTGCAGGTGGTAATCGTCCGTTAAAACCTTGTTAAGCAGGTCTTTTTTTTCTGTTTGAGCTTATTTTTTGCTTAAAATTAGAATTGAAAAAAGACCTAAATTTTTAGACATTATCAAAACTAGAAAACTATGAACAATCAACTATTTTTAATCCTGTTGGGATTACTAACGGGTTTTTCATGTGTTGCTCAAGAAGAAAAGAGCAGTTCTTTTTTTGTGGAAGTAGCTTACGATACCATTGCTTTAGAGGAGCAATTTGAATTGAAATTTACTTTAAAAAATGCAAAGGCAATTGCCTCTTTTGAGCCTCCAGCGTTAGAAGGCTTTCAATTGCTTGCTGGACCAATGACGAGTCAATCAATGTCTATTATTAATGGAGATATGACACAATCCATGTCGTATACTTACATCCTAAAGCCAATGGATTTAGGTGTTTTTATTATTCCAGCTACTACTATTGAGACAGAAACAGGTATGTTGTTATCCGAGGATATTGCTGTTGTTGTTGTTGAGAAGATCGAACACCCTCATCGCAACAACCCACTCAATAATGCTTTTCAAGACCCATTTGGAAATAATCCTTTCTTTAATGATCCTTTTTTTAATCAAGGAAGAAGAAATCCTAGACAAGGAATGGATGAGATGTTAAAAAGTTTTGACGACATGTTTAAAACATTGCCGCCAGAGTATTATCCACAGCCTGCTCCAAAAGAAAAGCCTAAAAAGAAAGAAAAGGTTTACAAAATATAAGGTTCTTAATGAAGTTTTGTTTGAGTTTCTGAGGCTTGCCGTTTGTCTAATTAAATGAGCTGATCTATTGATTAGAGCAAATAAAAAATAGCGAAGTCAAACAATGATTATAATATTAGATACACTATTCAACAAGAGAATTAAAGCACTAAACTAGATTTGAAGGCGACGAAATTATCCAACATACTTTTATTTTTGCTTACGACACTGTCTTTTTCATGGAGTTGGGGGCAACAAGTTAGCTTTGAAGCTATTTGTAATGCAAGAGAGGTGCTGGTTGGGAACCCTTTTGAAGTGACTTTTCAATTAAAAAATGCAAAAGTTAAAAAAATAGACCCACCAAGTTTTAATGGCTTGGAAGCGCAAGGCCCTAATATTGGGCAATCGTTTTCTTATGTTAATGGTCGAAGTTCTACCAATGAATCGTATAGTTATTATGTGGTTGCTAATAAACCAGGAACGTACAAAATTGGTGCAGCTAAAGTAATTACTAATAAAGGAAAAACGTTAAAAAGCAAGCCACTGACTGTAAAGGTAGTAGATAGACCAAGCACAGAAGACAATTCAGACTTGGCGGGCAAAGTGTTTCTACGAACAGAGTTGAGCAATACAGATGCTGTAGTTGGAGAGCAAGTGACGGTTGATATACGAATTTATACGCAGGTGGGAATAGAGCAAACAGAGATGGTAAAAGAGCCTACATTTGAAAATATGTATTCTCATTATCTTAGAAGTTTTGCGGATCGCCCAGAGATTGTTGTTGTGGAAGGAGATCAATATTATACACAGATTATTCGAAGAATTGTTGTGTTTCCCTCCAAGCCAGGAACAATCGTTGTAGAACCAGCTATTCTGAATATAGGAATAGCATCGAATCAGGGGGGAGGACTTTTTAATCCTTTTGCAATAGAATCCTATACCATTAAAAGTTTGCCAGTAGAGTTAAATGTAAGTGAACTAGGAGGAGTAGCTTCGGGGTTCTCTGGTGCCGTAGGGAATTATAGAATGCAAGCGCATGTGTCTAAGAATAAAATCACTTCTGATGATGTATTAGAGTTGACGCTTCGTGTACGTGGACAAGGGGATATTAAGCAGGTTTTGGCTCCTAATATTGGGGTTGATAAAAAGTACTTTGATCAATTTAAACCTAATATCAACGAAGATATACGAGAAGGTGGGGGATTGTTAGGAGGTGTCAAGGAATTTCAATATGTATTGACTCCAAAAGCAACAGGAACCTTTACCGCAAATCCAAAGTTTGTTTATTTTGATTCTAAAGAAAAAAAGTTTGTAACCATTGATACTTCAATTACTATTGAGGTAGTGCCAGGCAAAAGTAACTTGCCTACCAAAGCAGAACGGGATGCAGCTGGTGACCAGCCACTCGTAATAAAAGAAACAGAATCAATGGACTTAATGAGTTTTAAAGCGCCTTTAAAAACAGCTCAATTTTCAAGAGAAAAGAAGGGAGTTTTTTTAGGGTCTGTATTGTTTTGGGGACTGGCAATTTTTCCATTTATAGCGCTCATTGCTTTTTTACAATGGAAGAAAAAATATGATGATTTGAATAATATTTCAGACAAGGAACGGAAACAGAGAAATGCAGGTTCAGAAGCTTCTATTCGCTTGCAAGCAGCTAAAAATGCTTTGGATCTCGATGATTCTAAACTGTTTTTTAATGAAATTTCTAAAGCGTTGTTGGGCTTTGTAAGCGATAAGTATCATATACCAACAGTTGAATTGACGAAAGATAACGTGCGACAAAAACTAGCCGCTCAAGATATTGCGGATGAAAAAATTGATTCATTGGTAAGTATTTTGCAGACTTCAGAAATGGCACTTTTTGCAGGCTTGACGAATCACGAATCCATGGAAAAGGTGTATCAAGAAAGTACGGATTTAATTCAATTAATGAGCTAAAATACCAATTAGAGATGAAAAAGAGTTCCTTGTTGTGGAAAGTTGTGCTGCTGTTTGTATTGGTAACAGAATGGGCTTTAGCCAACGATTCAACAGCTACTGATTTTGCCAAAGCTGTTCAGGCACAGGAGAATGGTCAGTACAAAGAAGCAATAAAACTATACGAACAAATATTAGAAACAGATATGGTTTCTCCTGCTTTGTATAATAATTTGGGCTTGGCTTATTATAATAACAAACAGCTTGGCTTTGCTATTGTACAGTTTGAACGAGCATTAAAGTTGGCTCCAGAACATACCGATGCGAAACATAACTTGCAAGCAGCACAACAACGGATAGAAGATACTTATAAGGCACCCGAAGCCTTATTTTTTGTGCAGTGGTGGCATTCTATTGTAGGGGCATTTAGTTCTACAGGTTGGGCTGTTTTGTTTTTGTGTTTAATTTTTATGGGAGTAACAGCTGTTGTTGTTTGGCAATGGCAACATCAATCCTTATTTAAAGGAATCGCTATTCTTTTCTTTTGCTCTAGTTTTTTTCCATTGATTTGGGGCTTCCAACAAAAGGAATTAGAGACAAGCTCCAACGCTGCTATTGTTGTTAATGAACAAATAGGTCTGCGCCAAGAGCCAGACTTGTCTAGCGAAGAAATAGAATTGGTTTTTGAAGGAGTAAAAGTATCTATATTAGAGGTACAAGATAGTTGGACGCATATAGAACTACCCAATCATTTGATAGGGTGGGTACCTAGCACTATGTTAGAACAAATTTAAGGAGATATTTAGTCGGGCTTGGGAGTTGCAAAGCGTATCTTTCTGCTGCCCAACATCCATTCACCTGTACGAATGCCCTGTTTGTACTGACCTTTTTCTATAATAGCTCCGTCAAAATTATACAAAACCCATTCGCCATCTAGTTTATTTTCTTTGATATTAAATATCAAACTTACTGGATGAGTAATCTGACTTTTTGATGTTTTGCAAACATAAGGATCTTTTTTTAGAGGAGAAAATTGATAGGTTCCATCTGGTTTCTTTGTAATAATTTCCATGAAACGTTTGTATCGGGTATATTTTTCCTGCTGATTAGTTTGCCCAACACTTCTTGAACATTGAGAGGAATAAGTATGTAGTTCTCCATTGAATTCGTAGCCAAAAATTAGACAAGTATCACCAATTGGTGCTCTAAAACCACAATCTCCCCTTGAGGTTAGAATGTCGATTTCTGTGGTTGCTTGTTGCCCTTTGTAATAATACTGGACAGAAAAAGTAAGTTGAAGTTGTTCTGCTTGGGTTTTGGATTGTTTTAATACGCCTTCAAAAATGACAGAACTAATAAAATCACTTTTCTTCTTGATAACCAATCCCTCAATCTCTTCTACAGGAACATCCGTCTGAAAGCAATCACAAGAGCAAGCATGTGCGTGATGGTTGATAACAAGAATTATGAGTGCTACAAAAAAATAACGAATCATAGTGGTGGATATTAATGGAGTAAAATAACCCTCTTAAACAAAATGGAATATGACAAGAAGAGTTAAGCAAATATTCAACCAAAAAACGACAAAGGAGATGATTATTAAATGAATGCGTGACTGTTTACATTTATAAAATAAGAAAAGCCTACCACGAATGATAGGCTTTTCCAAATAGATTACTAAAAAAAGTAATACTTAAGCTAATTTTACTTCTACAGCATTTAGCCCTTTTCTACCTTCTTCAGTCTCGTAATTTACTTTATCTCCTTCGCGAATATCGTCGATTAGTCCATTTACGTGTACAAATACGTCTTTTCCTCCGTCATCTGGAGTAATAAATCCGTATCCTTTTGATTCATTGAAGAATTTAACTGTTCCGTTGTTCATCATTAAAAATTTAAAATAAATAAAGCACAAAAGTAATTTTATATATTGACAACTTCTAATTTTTGACTAAAAAAAAACATTTATATTGTATTTGGTGTAAATCTTTTAAAATCAATTTTTTATACTTTATATTAATTTTATTTGCTTAAAATGCAAAAGACTAGTATTTTAACTCTTTTCTATTGGTGCGTTTGAGCAAGCTAATAACTTGCTTGTAGAAGCAGAAAAGAAGATTTGAAAAGATGAAAAACATTGGGTATCTTCTAGACTTTTTAACTATTAAAACAATTGTATTATAAATGATTGTTACATTATTACAAAAGAAAAATCGTGTCAGTTTAGCTGCGCTGCTACTTCGTGGTACTTCGTGAGCGCTACGCTTTTAGTTAACTGCGTTACTAAGTACTAACTTCTATTGCGTGGGTTCAACGAACTATTTTAGAATTGTACTTACAATAAAAATTAGCATGATGCATGGAATTATAGCAGCAGGGCATAAAAAAACAGCCGAAGCTGCAGGAATAATCTTAAAAGACGGAGGAAATGCTTTTGACGCAGCTATTGCTGCTTTTTTTGCCTCTTTTATTAATGAACCCTGTATGAGTTCAGCGGGAGGAGGAGCTTTTGCCAATATCTTGACTGCTGAAGGGCAATCTATATTTTTGGATTGTTTTTGTCAAACTCCCAAGAGAAAACGACCTATTTCAGAAGTCGATTTTGGTCCAATGGTTGTAAATTTTGGCTCTACAACAGAAACTTTTCATGTTGGTATGGGGTCTATAGCTGTTCCTGGAATTATTGCAGGGATTTACTATATACACGAGCATTTTGCTAGTCGTCCCATGTCTGTTTTGATAGAACCTGCGTTAGAGTTGGCTCGAAAAGGAGTAGCGATTAATGATTTTCAGTTCTTTGATATTCGTGTTTTAGAAGCAATTATGACCAAAGAGGAAGAATCTAGAAAAATTTTCTACCCAGATGGAAAGCCAATACCCGTAGGAAGTCTTTTAAAAATGCCTGCCATGGCCGATTATTTAGAATTCTTAGTTAAGGAAGGCAAGCGGGAATTTTATGAGGGTGAATTTGGGCAGCGTTTGGTTGCTGATAGTAAAGCAAAAGGTGGCTTTTTGACAGAAAAGGATTTATTGGAATATGAGGTGAAGGTAAGTAGACCCTTGTCATTCAAGTATCGGGATAAAACTATTTTGACCAATCCATTGCCTAGTATGGGAGGAACACTCTTAGGCTTGGTCATGCGAAAACTAGAGAAGCGATACCAGCAAAATTATCAGGCTTTTAGCAAAGAACATATTCAAACGTTGCAACAAGTCATTGATGAAGTTTTTAGGATAGAGCGAAGTGTGACCAATCTAAATAAAAAATGGGGCAGTACTTCTCATTTTAATATCGTAGATAAGCAGGGAAATGCAATTAACATCACTATGTCCAATGGAGAAGGTTGTGGGTATATGGTTCCTGGGACAAATATTATGCTCAATAATATGTTAGGAGAGGCGTCGCTGTTGCCAAATGGCTTCCATTCGTGGACACCTGATACGCGCCTGTCGTCTATGATGGCACCTACTTTGGTTTTGGATGCAAATGGTAGGTTTGAAATTGCTATAGGAACTGGTGGCGCAAGTCGTATTCCTGCGGCAATAGCGCAGGTATTGCATTATTTAATTGATTTTAAAATGGATGTTGAGCAGGCCGTTCATGCCGCCCGACTACACAACGAGCATTTAGAGTTAAACCTCGAGCCTGATTTTGTTGGAAAGCATCTTGCTCAAGATTCGTTAAAAGTCATACAATGGGAACAACCAGCCATGTATTTTGGAGGTGTTCATACTATACAGCGCAAAAATAGCAGCTTATACGCTGCTGGAGACACTCGTCGAGAAGGCTTTGCTTTAGAAGTTTAACGAAGTCTTAAAGAGTTATTTCGTATTTTTTATTATTTTTGTAAGTCATACCTTTTTAGGTAAAGAGGTTTTTTCTGAAAATAATAGTCCACTAATAGCTCAAACTGCGAGGTAGTGTACAACATCAAGCTAATCTGTTCCTCAAACATAGCCCAATTAGTTGGCTAGTTATCTGTTTAACAAGTATTCGTTTTAGTGGATTGTTACCAAAAGAAATTCAAAATCGTTCTTAAATAACAATAGTTCGTTGAAAAAAAAATATTAGCTTGATAGTCAGTGGTTTTCGAATTTATTGCTTTTGATTGTCAAACTAATATCAATGAACGACCAAAATAAAAAACAATACCTATAGAAGCGTGCTTATTGTGGCTGATAACCTTTTTGAAAAATAGGTATTATTTCATTATCAAATCTAACAAACTAAAAGTGGTTTGTATTAATATATATACGGAATGGGATGTTCGAGTTGTTCGAGTGGTAGCGATGGCACGCCAAAAGGGTGTGGAAGCAAGGGAGGCTGCTCTACTGGTGGCTGCAATAAATTAAATACCTTCGATTGGTTGTCACATATTGATTTGCCTGATTATGGAAGTTATGACTTAGTTGAAGTCAGCTTTAAAAATGGGGCAAGAAAGGAAATTTTCAAGAAACCAGAATTTGTACACATTGCAACAGGTGACCATGTTGCTGTAGAAAGTACAGCAAGTGGATACGATGTAGGAAAAGTGTCGTTGATGGGGGAGTTGGTGCATATTCAACTCAAAAAACATCGTATCAAAGATAATGCGGTGTTGCCCAATATTTTGAGAATTGCTAATGAGCGCGATTTAGAGCGTTTGACAAATGCAAGAGAATCTGAGCGAGAAGCTATGATTCGTGCGCGTGTAATTGTGCGGGACTTAGGCTTGGAAATGAAAATTGGAGATGTTGAGTACCAAGGTGACAAACGAAAGATTACCTTTTATTATACAGCCGATGGACGAGTTGATTTTCGAGAATTGATTCGTGTTTTTGCTAGAGAGTATAAAGTAAAAATCGAAATGCGTCAAATTGGGGCCCGCCAAGAATCGGCTCGTATTGGAGGGATTGGCTCTTGTGGAAGAGAGTTGTGTTGTTCTACATGGTTGACTAATTTTAAATCTGTTTCTACGGTTGCTGCTCGTTATCAAAATTTGGCAATTAATCAGTCTAAGTTGTCGGGGCAATGTGGGCGCTTGAAATGTTGCTTGAACTATGAGTTGAATACGTATTTGGAAGTTTTACAAGAGTTCCCTAAAAATGTGAATAGCATCAAAACCAAAAAAGGAAATGCTATTTTAATTAAAACGGACATTTTTAAGCGAATTATGTATTTTGCTTATCGAACTGAGTTTGGTATTTCGGAAGTACATCAATTGTCTGTGGAGCAAGTAAAAGAATTAAATGCCCAAAACAAAAAAGGTATTTTACCAGAAGATTTAAAAGATGTAACGCAACCCAACACGTTTATCGAAGAGACAGAAGAAATTGGATTTGTGGATGGTGCTGGAAGTTTGGAATTGAAACAATTGGAAACGAAGAAAAAACGAAATCGCAACCGAAATCGTAATAAGAATAAAAATAAGAACAATTCCAATAAATCAAACTCGAATAAACCAGTTGCAAATAAGACCGAAAGCAAGACAGAGAGAACATCCAAAAGCTCTAATAGAAGCAAGAAGTCCAATAATAATCCTAAGACAAAATCAAAACAACAAAATAAAACGGTTAATAAAACAGTTTCTAATAATAAGTCGGGAGATTCCAAAAGAACTACTAATTCAAGACAGAAAAAAGTAAATTCAAATCCCAATAGTAACTCTACGAATTCAAATACAACTCCTAAAAATAAAACGAATTCTAGAAATCGTAACCGAAATAGGAATAGAAGAAAAAATCAAGGACCGAAGTCTAATAACAATGCTAAAAACGATACTAACAACTCCACAAAAAAAGATTAATTTCAACAGTTGCTCTCGGCTATTTTTGCAGTGGGCAACTGTTTTTGTTTTATGCTTAAACCTTGCTAGTTGTAGCACAGTTTACGATCAAACAACTATTATTGAAAATGGTGTCTGGACAGCCGATAATTTTATTGAGTTTGAATTTGAAATCCAAGATACTTCCCAACTGTATGATATTTTTATAGAAGTGAATCATGATGCGAATTATGCCTATCAAAATATTTATTGTTTGGTTGAAACCTTTGAATTAAAGAAGCAGATTCGAGAAGATTTATGTTCTTTGGAATTGGCTGATTCTAAAGGTAATTGGAAAAGTGATGATTGTGGTACGGAGGTTTGCAATCGAAAAATTCCTTTTATTATCAAAACCCAATTTAATCGTCTAGGAATACACAAAATTGTATTCAAACAAAACACTAGGGAAGCTAATTTAGAAGGTATTAATAGCTTAAGATTATTAATAGAAACAACGAATTAAAAGTTCAGTTAATACCATTAGTTGTGAACTAGTATAGTCATATTGTAAAGAATTAATAGTTCGCTGATTTTTTTAATAAAACATAAGAAAGTGTTTTGTATTAGGTTGATAATTAGATTTAAAACCCTTTGCGTTAGAAGGGGATAATACTGATTATCGACCATGTCGTTTAAGCGAACTAATAAAGAATCAGAAGTTTAATAAAATAAAATTACAGTGAAAACATTACCCAATATTATTTCAATTCTTTTTAGCCTACTATTGGTAACTTCTATTTTTGTAGGTTGCGAGAGTCCTACCAAACCTCCTGTTATAGACCCAGATCCTAAGCCAGAACCAGAAGTTTTTGTGCCTAGTTTTGACAAGGACAGTGCTTACTATTTTGTACAAAAACAAGTGGATTTTGGACCTAGAGTACCTGAAACAGCAGAACATAAAGCTTGTTCAGAATGGATAAAGACAACTTTGGAATCATATGATGGATGGGAAGTTAAATTTCAAGATGCAGAAATAGAAGGGTTTGATAATAAACCTATGAAGATACGAAATATCATAGCAACTTATAAACCCGAAGCTGATGAGCGAGTGCTTTTGTGTGCACATTGGGATACTAGACGCATGGCGGATCAAGATACCGAACGAACAGAAGAACCAATTTTAGGGGCTGATGATGGTGGAAGTGGCGTTGGCGTTTTGATGGAATTGGCTCGTACCGTTAGCAAAAATCCTTTAAATGCAGGTATCGAAATTGTCTTTTTTGATGCTGAAGATCAAGGTGAATCAGGTACTCCTAGACCAGCAGAACAAACTTGGTGTTTGGGGGCACAATATTGGAGTCGAAATCAGCACAATATGAAAGTGCAACCACGATTTGGTATTTTATTGGATATGGTTGGTCGTTCTGGAGCACAGTTTCCCAAGGAAGGGGTTTCCTTAGCTCGTGCTGGACAAATTGTAAATATTGTATGGAATCAAGCCTTGGAATTGGGTTTAAATGAATTGTTTGTAAAAGAGAAAGACGATCAATTGATTGATGACCATGTCTATGTTAATGATATAGGAGGCATCAAAACAATTGATATTATCAACCGCCCTGTGTTGAGAGATGCAAATGGCCAAATTGTTATGAATAGAGAAGAAAATCGCCCAGAGCGCCGTTTTGGAGACCATTGGCATACCCACAATGATAACATGCAAATTATAGACCCTTATACGTTGGAATCGGTAGGAGATGTCTTGCTCCATGTTTTGTACAAAGAAGTAGCAGAGTAATGTTTAAAAGATATTAATACGGTTTTTGAGACTACCAAAATAGTAGTATTAAAGCACATTTTTTATCAAATCTTCTATAAGAAAGACCCCTCCTTGGTTGTAAATATTCATAAGTATTTACTAACTTAAAGATTAAACTTAATAATTCTTTTATATACAATGTTTCTATGAAAGAATTGTGGTCCTACATAATTTGTTATTTCACCCAATAAATGAATTTTAATAATGAAAATTCCGAGCTTAATTCTTAAACAGTTATATACTTTTAATAGCTTAGAAAACATTGATGGTGGTGTCCAATTTACAGTCAAAAACCGTTTGAGTGACGCTACATTTGCAGGTTTAAAAGAAGTTAAAATTGATGGACAAAAAGTGCCGCTAGATTCCATAAAACTACATTTGAGCGATGGAACGATACTATCTGCCAAAGACGTTTCTAGTAGCAATCCAATTCAATTTAACTTACGAGAAACCATTAATATGGTTTGTGCTATTCCGCATTTACAAACAGGAAAGTACAAGTTAGAAATAACATTCACAGCAGATCCTTTTGGAGATTTGACTTTAGATGTAGAGGATGGTGTTTCGAAAAAAGATGATTCTAGAGTAACGATTCCTAGAGACAAAAATGACGATTACTCTGATCATGCTATCAAAGAACGTCAAAAATTTACAGAAGATTATACTGGTGCAAAATTAGAGCATGTAACAAAATACTCGTTTGACCCACATACGCTCTCTGGCAATTGTGAGCATTTTACAGGAGTAGCTCAAATTCCGTTGGGAATTGCAGGACCTATTAAAATTAATGGGGAGTACGCACAAGGGGAGTACTTGGTGCCTATGGCAACAACAGAAGGAACATTAGTGGCATCTTATAATCGTGGTATCAAAGTAATGAATCTTTGTGGAGGTGTCAAATGTACCGTAGTGCGTGATGCCATGCAACGTGCTCCTGTATTTGTCTTTGAAGATGCTCGTGCTGCACGTGACTTTGTGGATTGGACAAAGGAACATTTTGCTAAAATAGCCGAAGAAGCA
The DNA here is from genome assembly GCF_000724545.1 of Aureispira sp. CCB-QB1. GTDB lineage: Bacteria > Bacteroidota > Bacteroidia > Chitinophagales > Saprospiraceae > Aureispira. The sequence goes on from NZ_JHBV01000032.1 coordinate 133,454, forward strand.
GAAGCAACTTCAAGTGTAGCTCGTTTGCAGTACATAGATCCTTATTTGTCTAACAAATTCGCTTTCTTGCGTTTTAATTACTCCACAGGAGATGCTGCAGGACAAAACATGGTAGGTCGTGCGACCTTTGCTGCTTGTAGTTGGATTTTAGAAGCTTACAAAGAAAACCCAATTAAGCATTTTTACTTGGAGTCTAATTTTGCTACTGACAAAAAGGCTTCTCAAGTGAATATCATGCGTACACGTGGTAAGCGTGTGACGGCTGAAATCGTTTTAAAACGAGATGTACTAATTCAACATATGCGTGTGGAGCCAGAACAATTGGCGTACCACTCTAGTGTATCGAATGTAGGATCAATTTTGTCCGGTGCTAATAATAATGGAGCACATTCTGCCAACGCTATTACAGCTATTTTTATCGCAACAGGACAAGATGTTGCTAATGTCTCGGAATCATCGGCGGCAATCACTTATGCCGAAATCACAAAAGAGGGCGATTTGTATCTTTCTATCACCATACCATCTTTAATTATAGCTACTTATGGAGGTGGTACAGGACTAGCAACACAAAAAGAATGTCTACAAATGCTAGATTGTGTCGGTCGAGACCGTGTCAATAAGTTGGCAGAAATTATTGCTGGCGTTGTTTTGGCAGGAGAGATTTCTTTGGGATCGGCTATTTCTTCTTCGGATTGGGTGTCTAGTCATGAGCAATATGGTCGTAATCGTTAGATGAAACGATTGTTAAGAACGATATAAAATAGAAGGAATTATGCGTTAATCGCATAATTCCTTCTTGCTTTTTGTGCTTTACTGTTTGAGTATTTTGGATGTGTGTGTGCCTTGTTCTGTCTGAATGGTTACAAAATAGATACCTGTATTGTACATCTCTACACCTAGATTGATTTGTTGGGTGCTGCCAAGATCTTGTGTATATAGGGTTTGCCCTGTTGATGCTGTAATTTTTACAGAAACACTATGGCACAAGTGTCCCAAATCAATTGTTATGTTATCTTCTATTGGGTTGGGGTATATAGAAATATTTTCTAAGGTATTCTCTGTTTGTAATACACTCGTTATGCAGGTTGTGCTAAAAGTCGTTGTAGAGTCTATATTTGTCCAATTATTGGTAGAAAATACGGGGTCATCGACTTCTATGCAGGTTAAATTAGGGTTATTGGAGGTGTTAAAAGTATTAAAGTTAGCGTTATTTCCATTCTTGATATTTAATGTGCTTAATTGGTTGTTACTACCACTAAAATTGAACAAAGTAGAGTGTTGACTCAGATCTAAGTTTGTTATTTGATTGTTATAAATATAGAGATTTTGTAAATTTAGATTTTGGCTTATATCTAAATTGGAGAGTTGATTGTTGCCAATATTTAACGTCATTAAATTAGGGTTCTGACTAAGATCAATTGTATTAATTTGATTGAAGTAAACCGCTAAAACTTCTAGGTCAGGGTTTTGATTTAGGTTGATAGTTGTAAAGCCATTTGTATAAGCAATTAATTTCTTTAGTTTGGGATTGTGAGAGACATCTAAATTTAGCAACCAGTTGCCAAAGCAGAGCAATTCTTCCAAATGAACATTTTGACTTAGGTTTAAGCTTTGAATTTGGTTAACACTACAATCTAAAACTCGAAGATTGACAAACGCTTCTATTCCTGTCAAATCGGTAATATTGCGGAGAGAACAGTTGATCGTACCTGTAAATGCAGTAGCTTCACTTATTTGTATTTCATTGTCCCCATTTGTATTAATAGCATTGTTCCCAATTAAATAACTTTTAAAATTAGGATTAGGAATAGTTACGTTTTGTGCTTTGGTGTAAGTTGCGCAAGTGCAGATAAATAATAAAAATAAAGTCCTGAGAGTTTTCATAAAAATGATTTGATGACAAATTAAAAAACGAAGTTGTTTGAAGTTAAAAATACTTCAAACAACTTAATATTTAATATAAAAATTAAACTAGTTCCCCTTACAATATTGACTGACCACATTATTATAACTTATATTGGTACGAGTTAAATTGGGATTGGCAGCATCGTTAGCTCCTTTGGGAGCATCGTAAAAGGCACAGTTAGAAACATCATTAATAGAAACATCGTGGATATTAATAACAGGGTCTGCCCACATATAAATCGCTCCTTTATCGCTTCCTGTATGTTCTATTGTTGCATAGCCAATTTCATTAAAAGGACTTTGAGTAAAGGTAAATTGAATGCCATTCCAAATACCAGAGCGGTCATCTTCGCCTTTAAATTGGATTTTGTTATTGGGAGTTCCCACGGCAATCAAAGCACCTCCATCGTCAATGTGCAATCCTGTTTGAACTTCAAATTCGATTATTGCACCAGCATTGATGGTTAGTTTTCCGCTATTCCCAATTTCTTGATCTCCAAAAATTCCCCCACTAGAAGCTGTTAAACGGTAAGGTATACTAAGTGCCTGCCATGTTTGAGTCGTTTTTATCTCATTTCCAACTCTCATATGTACGTAAGAATTGGTGTTACCAGAAAAAGAATTGGTGGCATCAACAACATTCACATAGTTAGCTCTCATAAGCATCGGGGTATTGTTGTTGTTGAATTTATTGTTCATTAAAGAAGTGATTTGAGCAGACGTATAATTGGAGTTTATCCCATAAGCAGCACTATTCTCAAAGGTACAATTGTCTATTTTAATTTTAGAGTCGGCGTATATTACTAAGCATCCTCTTTCGCCATTGGAGTTAAAGGCATCACTTCCTGCGCCTTTGATGGTCACATGATCTAGTATATTAGCCGTTTTATCGCTATAAACAATAACGCCCAACCAAGCACCAACAGCATTTTCACTAGAACCCATCAAGGTAATTGGCTCGGCAGAAGTTCCTATGGCATTGATACTGCCTGTTTCTTGGATGGCTAAGCCTGTTCCATCTTCAAATTGAATCGTAACACCACTTTCAACCTTTAGATTGGCTGTAACGTCATAATAAGAGCTACCTTTAATAATATAATCTACTCCAGCACAGTGATCGGTTAGGGTTTGGTCTGTTTTAAAATGGCTAAAATCTGAAATGGTAATAGCATCGCAGGGGGTTGGTGGTGGTGTTATTTTACAAGCACCAAAAGAAAGTACCACAAGTGGCAAGGCAATAGAGCAAATTTTTTTAATAATTGGTTTCATTGTTGTTTGGTTTTTTATACAGAATCTTCAACCTGATAAAGCATTGGAACTAAAAAGGGTAATTAAGTTGGTTGAGAATTCTATTTTTTTAATAATAGTTGTTTAGTTGTATCAAAATTAGGATATGTACATTATGAGTACAACATGAATTTTCTCCTTTGTGATGAAAAAAAATGCTGTAATACCCGAATAATAAACGCAAAATGTCAGTGAAAACAATTGAAATACTTAGTGTTATGACTAAGAGTGAATTAAAGCTTTTTGAAAAAAAAGTGATAAATTCACACAAAAGAGTGACACTCAAAAAATTATATTCTTACTTAAAAAAACAGCCTCAAATAGATAAAGAAGCAGCTTTTTTAAAGGTGTTTAATACACCCTATACTTCTAAAAAGGATGCTATTTTTCGCAATGAATTAAGGTTATTGAATCGAGAATTGGAGCTTTTTATAGTAGAACAAGCATGGAAGAAAGGTTTAAGTATCAATTCGGATGAAACGCAACTTAATTTGATAAAACTTTATCTAGAACGAAAGGAGTTTAATTTATTTGAACAAACATGGAAAAAGCTCTACAAGAAATCTAAAGAAGAGGGTTTATTTTCGTTGAAAGTTAAATTAATAGAATTGTTCTTTAGCTATAAAACAACCTCGTCAGAAATTGATATGGACGTGTACTGTGCCATAAAATTATTGTTGGAAGAAGCAATGGAGGCCACTGTTGCCCAAATGCAAGTAGATTATAAAGAACTGGAGTTAAAGCATGCTTATATACAGAGAAATTTATACGTTTTAAATGGGCATAAGTATGACTTCCATCGGGCTAAAACATATTATCGTGTCGTCAACCCTGTGCCGAATGATGATATGATTGCACTTATGGAGTACAATATTCAAAGTTATTTTTTAGATGGATTAGAGAAAATAAGGGTACTTCAAAAAGCGTTGAAACAGGCTGAATTATTGGAAGAACAACATCCTAAGTTAAGGGCATCTATTCCTATGATGAAAATGACCATAGGACTTGAATATTTCTTATTAAAAGAACATAGTAAGGCAGATGTTATTTATGTTTCGGCATTAAAAAATGTAGCGGTACTACATCCTGCTCAAAAATCAATGGTATATTTTAATTACATTTCTAATTTGGTTTGTTTGGGCGATTATCAGAGAGCAATTGAATGGTACGAAAATAGTGGAGAGGACTGGAAAGATTCTCCGCTTGTAACGTATCGAGTTGGGTGGGTGCTGTGTTGGGCATATATCATGATCGGAGATTATGAAAAGCCGATGGATATTCTTTTGGAACATAACATTCAGCAACGACCAGAGAATGATTTTATCTATGCACGTGTATTGTTAACTATTTTGTATTATTCAAGAGGCGAACTGGAACTAGCTGAAAGAGAGGCGTACAATATTATACAAAATGACCGCTACAAATTGGCAAAAGAAGTTGCTTTTATTCAATATTCTAAGCTTATTTACCAACACTTACGAGCAGCTTACATTGCTGATAAAGATAAACGCCGTACTAAATTGCAAGAAATACAAAAGGAATTAGACAAAATGTATGAAACAAAACTTACTTATACATCTACAATGCTACATCGTTGGTTGACAAAACAGAATGAACAGGTAGCCGCTAAAAAAATAATTTGAGGAATCAATATTGAGTTTTATTGAAGATCGGCATCGGTAATGCTAAGCCTACATTCGCAGCTGCCATTTTTACCAGGTTTGATAACTTGATATATCCAATTGGCATCTAGTGTGAGAGGAAAAGAAAGGCTTAATGAGCTATCGGTTGCAATACTAGTCCCTAAACTATCCATACAGTAGGCTATTGGGTAATATTGGCAATCTTCATATTGACGTAAGGAGCCTCCTATGTCATGATCTACATCCAATACATAGCTGGTATTACGAACAACTAAAATGCTATCAAATGTATTGCAAAAAGCGGTGTCTAAATTGATTAGCCAAATGTCTTGATTCGAATTATTGGTGATAATTCGCTTACAATCAACACTTGGGTCACAACTGATTAATAAAAAAAACAAACTGATTAAGACTATATATTTCATAGATATAGATTGTATGGATGGCGTTTTTGTTGAATGTTGCTCTAACGATTGTAAAAGTAGGTTGGATAAATCATGATAACAAATTTAAAATTCGGATTTGTGATAAAATATAGTACAATAAGAAGCGTATAAAAAATAATAAAGTATTGAAAACCATTGAAATAATACAGCTTATGACCACCAGTGAATTGAAACACTTTGAAAAGAAAGTGCTCCATTCACACAAAAGAGCTTCTCTAAAGCGACTCTATGCTTATTTGAAGAAACATCAAAAAGTGGATAAAGAAATGGCTTTTTTTAAGACGTTTAATGCTCAGTATACTACTAAAAAAGATGCGTTGTTTCGAAATGAGTTAAGGTTGTTAAATCGAGAATTAGAGCTTTTTATGGTGGAAGAAGTTTGGCGCAAAAATCTGCGTATCAACTCAGATGAAACACAGCTGAGTTTGATGACAATTTATTTAGAACGAAAGGAGTTTTCTCTTTTTGAGCAGATATGGAAGAAGCTTTATAAAAAAGCCGTAGCAGAATCCTTATATTCCTTAAAAGTTAAGTTGATCAATTTGTTTTTTAGTTACAAAACAGCTTCATCAGAAGTTAACACTGCTTTGTATGAGGAGCTAAAATTGCTTACGGAAGAAGCCTTAAAAGCTACAGTTGCTCAAATGGAGATTGATTACAAAGAGTTAGAATTAAAAGATGCTTTTATTCAAGGCAATTTGTATGCCTTGAGCGGGCAAAAGTATGATTTTCGACGGGGACCTCATTATTATAAAAGAGAGAACTACTTGGATAGCGATACTTTAGTTGATTTTTTGGATTATAGAATTCAAAGTTACTTCTTAAGCGGAACAGAAAAAATTAATATCCTTCAAAAGGCTCTAGCATGCGCAGAACCATTGCTAGCTCAATACCCCAAACACCCTACTTTAAAACATTCAATTACAATGGTAGAAATAACGGTTGGACTTGAATACTTTTTGCTGAAAGAATATCAAAAGGCAGATGAGTTGTATGTTCGTGCCTTGAACAAGGCGCAGATGTTGTCCACGCCCAAAAAGGCAGCCGTTTATTTTAATTACATTTCAAACTTGATTTGTCTGGAAGCTTACAATAGGGCGATCGAATGGTACGAGTCGAATGAAGGAGCGTGGAAAAAGGTTCCCCAAGTTATGTACCGTATACAATATATGTTATGTTGGGCTTATGTGATGCAGGGAGAATATCAAAAACCTATGGATATGCTTTTGGAACACAACATTCAACAGCGCCCCGAAAATGATTTTGTCTATGCTCGGTTGCTCTTGACAATCTTGTATTATTCTAGAAATGAATTAGAATTGGCTGAAAGAGAAGCGTATAACTTAATACAAAATCATAGATACAAAACGCCAAGAGAAGAGGTTTTTATCGCATACTCAAAGCTTATTTACCAACATATACAAGCTATTTATATCGTAGACGAAGGAAAACAAAAAGAGAAACTAACAGAGATTCAGGAAAAACTAGATGCGTTGTTTCAAAATAACTTTAGTTCTGCTTCTACAATGATGTATCGTTGGTTGAATCGACAAAATGAGCAAGCCCTTACTAAGCGTGGAGGCGAAAATGAAAATGAGCCACCTTTTCCTTGAATTGTATTTAAAAAGTGTCCTCTACACCTGAATCTTCTATAGCACCATTCAATGCTTCTGTATCTTGTTATTGGGTTATTTGTCACAGGAATAAACAAAGGGGAGGACAAATGCGAAAAGACCCAAGTAATCTCTCATAAAGTATTTTTAAATTTATATGTTAATGTAAATAGTTAGCATAGCCTTTTGATGTATTTTATTCGTTTTCTATATCATCAATAGTTCGTTGAAACCACGCAGTAGCAGCGAAGCTAACTAAAAGCGCAGCGCTCACGAAGTAAACTTTATTAGTTTACTTCGTGAGTGCTGCGCAGTTGATAATTAATAAGTTGTGTGTTTATTGTATTATGTGTTAAAATTTTGATTATCAAGTTAATATAAATGTGTTTTTTTGTTTTTTTTTTGTAAAAAAGTAAACAACTAAGCGATAGCGATCTCACGACCGCAGGGAGCTAATCAACGAACTACTATATCATTAGAAAGAAGTCTTAATGGAGTGCTATAAAATTGACTGCATAGACAATAGGTTTATATGTATTATTATAGTATGCAAGGTGAAACTATTAACCATGTCAATTGGTTGGATACCTGTGTAGCTCCCGATGATAAACGAGTAGCAGGCTTTTCTATACATGGATTTTCTAGCAGAAATTGTATAACAAGCCTATATTTGCTTATTTTGTGGCTCTAAATATGGTAAGAGTCAATGATTCAATCATCACGTTTAATTATTAATAAATCAATAAGTTATATGAGTAATATCGTGCGTTTCTTTATGTCTACTGTTTTTATTTTTGTTGTGTTAATATCTTGTGAAACAGATCCTTGTGAAGGTGTGTCTTGCGATAATGGCGTTTGTGATGCGATTTCTGGAGAATGTATTTGTAGTCGAGGATACCAAACAGATCTGAATGGAATTTGTACGGTAACATGGACAACAAAAATGATTGGTTCTTATACTGTATCGGATAGCTGTACAGGACCCAATGCAGGAACAACTACCTATAACAGTACCATTGCTGCGGTAGATGAGGCTAATTTAACCTTATCTAATTTGGGTAATACAGGACGTACAGTGCCTGCCACACATACGAACTTTACTAATTTTGAAATAGATTGGAAAAGTAACGACACGATTTTTTCAGGAACAGGAACTTGGGTAGTAGATACTTTGATCCGAATTGAATATATGATCAACGATACGACCAATCAACGAATAGATACTTGTTTAGCAACTTACACTAGGTTGTAAATTGAGGGTAAATGTCAAGCAATGAATGTGACAAGGGCGTACTGCTTTTGTCACATTTTTTTGTTGAAGGTGTAACCTATTATAATAATTCGTATTAATAGAGCAGCGCCTTAAATTCCACGATATAATTCGCTGAATAGATGACCTGTAGTTCTTAAAGTTTTGTCAATGGAAGGCAATTAATTTTATAACAATTAAAAAAATTGTTTTTTGCAAAAAAAAACAATGCCTACAATGCTAATAATAAGGCACTTTTGAACAAAATCTATGCTCACAGATTATCACCCAAAAACAAAACAAAATGTCAACTCGAACTATTTCTTTATTCGTTTTTCTTCTTTTTAGCCAAATACTATTCTCACAAAAAACGCATAGCATTACAGGTGTTTTGCAAGATGAGAATGAAGCCCCTTTGGTTGCGGCAACCGTAGTTTTGATGAACAAGATTGATTCTTCTTTTGCTAATTATGGACTGTCTACAGATAATGGAAAATTCAAATTAACAGGGGAAGCAAACAAAGAGTATCAACTTCAAATTAGCTATGTTGGATATGCTGCTTTTATAAAAGACATAACACTAGACAAAGATTATGACTTAGGAACAGTAGTACTAACAGAGGCGACCAATATGCTTGAGGCAGCTCAAATAGAGGCAGAGCATATTCCCATTCGGATGAATGGAGATACACTGGAATTTAACTCTGCTGCGTTTAATGTAGAAGCACACGATGATGTAGAGAAGCTATTGGAACAAATGCCAGGTGTTGAGATAGAGGAAGATGGAACCGTTAAAATTAATGGAAAGAAAGTAGAAAAAATCTTGGTGGATGGCAAAGAGTTTTTTGGTGAGGATGTCAAGGCTGCCCTAAAAAACTTACCAGCAGACGCCATCAAAAAGGTAGAGGTATTTGACAAAAAAACAGACCAAGAAGAACTAACAGACACCGATGATGAGAACGAAAGTAAGACAATTAATTTAACCTTGAAGGAAGACAAAAAGGTTGGTTATATGGGGAATATTGAGGGGGGATATGGTTATTATCCTGACAATCATTATTATCAAGGCAAATTAGGGATCAATTATTTTAACCCTAAAATGAGAATTTCTATTATTGGCGCTTCTAATAATGTCAACAAGGCTGGCTTTTCATATCAAGACTTTCAAGGAATGACAGGTGGTTATGATAATTTTATGTCTGGTTATTCGGGCATGTCGATTGGAAACAGTTGGAACGATCCTGTATTGAGCTTATTATGGGGCAATACTTCTGGAGAAACTCGGGCTATTACAGGTGGTTTTAATGTGAACTTTTTCATTTCAGAAAAAACAGAGTTAAGTGCTCATTATATGTATACCAATGCCAATAAGTCGATGTTGACCAAAACATTCCGTCGGTCTATTGCTCCCGAAAATTTTTATACCACCAATAGCCAAAATAGTCAGTTTTTGTTAGCACAACGTCATGTTTTTAATACCAAATTTTCTCATAAGTTTGACAGCACACAGGAAATTCGTTTGCGTTTAAAAATGAAGTATACTGATTCGGATGAAGACAATGACCGATATTCTGAAACACTGGGAGGAACCGATAGCTTAGAGAATGATATTAATCAGAATTCTCGAAAAGATGAAGTGGGAATGGGATTAATTTCTAATCTTCATTATCAAAAAAAATTACCTAAAAAAGGACGTTCTTTGTGGGCAAATGTAGCAATAGCATTGGCTAATAATGGCGATATCTTTGATAATTTTTCACAAACAAGATTGTATCAAAACCAACAAATAACAACGATAGACACTTTAAATCAAAATCAAACTTCTGCCAATGATAAGCAAGTGTATGGAGCTGAATTTGCTTATACAGAACCTTTGGGAGAGAAAAATCATTTTGAGTTTAAACTAAGAGCTGGGTTTAGTGTAGAAAATAACGACCGCAAGGCATATGATATCAAAGAACAGGTAGAAGTACTTAATAGTGCTTTGACAGATTTGTATCAAAAAGAGTATAATTTTCAAGCATTCACAACGGATTTTAAACATCAAGGAGAAAAGGTGTCGGTGAAATTATCAGCAGGAATACAACGCAGCGGACTTAAAGGAATCTTGGCTTCGAGTGCCACGGTCATCAATCAAACGTACTATTATCCTGTTGGTCATGCGAACTTCAAGTACAAATTTACAAAAAGCAAATCGTTGAATCTTAATTACCGAACGAATGTACAAGAACCCAATTTAAATCAATTGCAGCCCATGCTGAATAACCAGAACCCACTATCTATTGGTTTGGGAAATCCAAATTTGATTCCTGAATATAGACACAATGTGTGGTTAAGTTATAACTTATGGGATCAGTTGACATTTACATCTTTATATGTTTCTTTATATGGAAATCTAACACAAAACGCCATTACTAGTAAACAGACGATTGACGATAACTTTAGAAGAACCTACCAACCTGTCAATTTTGGAACAAGTTCTAACTTTGGATTCCACTTTGGATATAATGGTGAGATTAAAAAGATAATCAAATACAATATACGAGGAGGAGCTGGCTTGGGACAACAGCCAATTTTGCTGAATGAGGAAACTTCAGAACAATTGAACCACAATTATAATTTGTATGCATCGTTTGGAAATAAAAAGAAAAAAATAGTTGATTTATCTATTTCGGCAAGAGCAAACTTGAATAACTCCTACTATTCGCAGAACGATGCACTGAATGTTACGTCGCTCACGCATAGTTATAATGCAAAAGTAAGGGTAACAATTGCCAAGAAATGGCAACTCAAAACGAATTTTGAATATACTATTTTTGACGACTTGGGCTATGGTGAAAGCTTTGCTATTCCTATTTGGTCGGCAAGTGTTGGCCGTACCTTTTTTAAGGGAGACCAACTCAAAATTGAGTTGAGTGCAGAGAATATACTCAACGAGGCTTTCAGAATTAATCGCTACAATTGGGGAGCTAATATTACAGAGACTCAAACGAACCTATTGGGACGTTATTTTATGCTTTCTGTATCGTATAAGATTAATAAGATGGGAGGAAACCAACCATCACCAGCAGGAGGTGGGTTAATTCTTCTTGAATAAGTACAAACCTATCAATAGGCTAGTTGAGTGATCAAATCAGCTTTATAGGCAAAAAATAAACGTATTTTTTGCCTATAATTTTTAGATGATTGCTGTACTCAAAAAAACAATATCAGTTCATAAACAACGCAGTTAACATAAAAAAAACCTAAATTTGAAGTTTTAAAAAGTTCCGTGCAGCACCCTGTTTAGCACTAGCATTTTATCTTCCATCTTTATGAGACCATTTATCTTCTGTTTGTTTCTATTTTCTTTTTTTTATCCATCCTTACATGCGCAAAAAACAGCAAGCATAAATGGGAGTGTTGTGGACGAAGAAGGACAACCTCTGATTGCCGCTACGGTTGTTTTGTTGCATTTGCCCGATTCTAGTTTTTCTTCGTATGGTTTGACCAACGACGCTGGAAAATTTCAATTATCAGCTAAGAGGGATAGTACGTATTTGTTGCAAATAAGTTATTTGGGGTATCGTGCCTACTCCAAAACATTGTTACTCGCAACAGATACTTTGTTAGGAGTTGTGAAAATGGAGGCGGCAAATACTTTGTTGGATGGGGTAGAAGTTACAGCCGAACACCTTCCTGTTCAGATGAAAGGAGATACACTGTCTTTCAATTCTGCCGCATTTAATGTTCGGACACATGATGATGTAGGAAGCTTATTGAAACAATTGCCAGGCTTAGAGATTGACCCCAATGGAGTGATTACCATGAATGGCAAAAAAGTAACCGAAATCCTAGTAGACGGGAAGACTTTTTTTGGTGATAATGCTCAAGCTGCTCTTAAAAACTTATCCGCAGATGCGATTAAGAACATCGATATTACCGATACCCAAAAAAATAAACAAGGAGTTGAAACAACAGAGGATGAAAAAACAATTGATCTCAAACTCAAGGAGTCTGCTAAAACGGGGTTAATAGGAAATGTTGAATTGGGATATGGCTACACGTTACCGCCAAGGGTTGTGAAAAACTTGCCTGCGGAGTTGGGAAACCATCGATACAAAGGAGTGGTAAGCCTTAATTATTTCAACCCTAAATTTCGCACAACCCTGTTTGGTAATATTAACAATGTGAATGAATCAGGGCAAATAGATCCCGTGGGTGATATGAGGGGGGCTTCTAATAATTTGCGCCCAGGAATTATTCGATCTATAACATCTGGAATGAATATGAATATCTTTGCTTCTGAAAAAACAGAGTTAGGGTTGACGTATTATTATAATAATAGTTTGACAACCATTGAAAGAAACAGTTATAGAGAATCTGTATTGCCCAACAATGAGTACATAAGAAATAGCATAGAGCAAAACTTATCCTATCCACAAATGCATTTTTTATTTGCTAGTATCAAGCATCAAATAGATTCTTCTCAGCAAATAAGTTTTCGATGTCGGACAAGATACCAGATTGGAGGCAACAAAAGATCCATCAATGAGGAAACATTAGGAAGCAATGATTCTTTGGAGAATAGACTTAACCAAGCCTATGTCTCCGAGTCCATGCGTTTTTCGATTGCTCCTTCTTTAAATTACCAAAAAGAATTTCAGAAAAAAGGTCGAGAATTGGTTGTTAATATAGCCTCTGATTTTACTTTTAATAATAACGATTCTGAAAACAATTCCTTAACAGAGTTGTATAATGACAATGGGGTGTTAAAGGTTGTGGATACGTTACAACAAGAACAAATTGGTATGGGGGATAAACAGAATTACAATGGAAATATAACGTTTCGAGAACCAATTGGAACATCCAATAAGTTGTACTTTAAGCTCTTGGGAGGAATTAAAAACGAACAGAATGATCAAACTGCTTATGATATAATGGGGCAGCAACGAATTGAAAATACTGCTTTTTCAGATGCTTATTGGAGGCATTATAATTATCAAGAACTAAATATTACCTTCAAACGAAAAGTAGAAGCTTATCAGCTAAATATTGGTTTGGGCGTCAAGCGAAGTGCCTTAGAAGGTGTCGTAGCTTCCGCTTCAAGTCCAGTTATTCAAGCGTTTTATTTCCCAACAGGTAACTTTAGATTTCGGTATTACATCTCCAAAAGCAAAAAAATAACATTGACCTATCGGACTCGTTTTTCTGAGCCTCAGTTGCAACAACTACAACCGATTATTAACAACCAAAATCCCTTGGTATTGAGAATAGGAAACCCCGATTTGCAACCTGAATATCATCATAATATTCGGATTCGATTGGATTGGTGGGAACAATTGACTTTTACCAACTTCTATACCAGTTTAAATTTTAACTTAACACAAAATACAATTATCCAAGCCCAAACATTTGACGAAAATCTTAGAGCTATTTATCAACCTATCAATGATGGTCTGACTTATCGAGCAGGGATACATTTTGGTTATAATACTATTTTCAAAAAACTACAAATGAAGGTAGCTTTGCGAGGAGGAGCAAGTCTAAATCAACGTCCTCTTATGTTGAATGGGATTTTGACGGAGCAACTCAATCACGATTATAATGCAAGCTTAACACTAAGTAATAAAAAGAAAAAAATTGTAGACATTTTAGCTACCGCCAAACTAGTAGTTGGAAATGCTTTATATGCCAATAATAGTGAATTAAATGTTTCTTATATCAATCACAGTTACGCTGCGAAAGTTCGAGTAACGATTGCCAAAAAATGGAACTTGACCAGTAATTTTGAGTATAAGATTTATACCAATACAGGATATGGCGATGCGATTGCAGTACCTATTTGGACGGCAGGAATCAACCGAACATTTTTGAAAGACAATGTGTTGAAAATTGAGCTGATGGGAGAAAATTTACTTAATGAAGCTTTGCAAGTAAATCGCTACAATCAAGATGGTGTCATATCCGAACATCAATCGATTCTCCTAGGGCGTTATGTAATGCTGAAAATAAAATACCAAATTAAGAATTAGCTTTTTCTACTAAAAAATGATACCCAACTCCTCGAAGGGTTATAATTTTGATGTGTTTATCTTTCTTCAGATACCCCCGCAGTTTGGTAATATAAACATCCAATGTTCGAGAATTAAAAAAAGAGTCATCGCCCCAGACCTGATCCAATATATCTTGGCGGTTAATGGTTTGATTGATATTGTGGGCAAATAACTTGAGCAATTCTACCTCCTTGTGTGATAACGAAATGTTTTCGCCATCAAGGTGTTGCATACTATACTTGTGGGTAAAAAAAGTGAAATCACCAATGCGGATTTCATAGTTGTTGGTTGCCTCAGTTGCTGTTTTTTTAGAGGTTAATAATAAAAGATTTTCAATTCGAACAATCAACTCCTCGATACTACAAGGCTTTCGGATATAGTCATTGGCTCCAATTTTAAAGCCTTTCAAAACGTCATCTGTTTGGTCTTTGGCTGTAAGATACAAGATTGGAATGGTTGGATTGGCTGCTTTGATCATTTGTCCAATCTCAAATCCATCCTTATTCGGTAGCATTATATCTAAGACGCAAATGTCTGGTTCAAAGGCAAGAAATTCTTCTTCGGCAAAGCGACCATCTCGAACCAAGCAAACCTCATAGCCACGACTTTCTAAACTTTCTTTGATGATTTTAGATAAAAAAATCTCATCTTCCACATAAAAGATTTTTATTGCGCTCATGTTGTTGAATATTTAGGAAGTGAAATAGTGAATTGACTGCCTTCGCCTTCTTGGCTCCGAACCGTAACCGTTCCGTGATGTTGTTGTATGATATTAGAAACATAATTCAGCCCCAAACCATATCCTTTGACATTGTGTTGATTCCCTTTGGGAACTCTAAAAAACTTGTCAAAAATTTGATTCAAGTATGCCTCAGGAATTCCAATACCATTATCACTAACAACAATATTAGTTTGAGTTGGCGTATTAAAAACCTCTATTTGAATTTGGGACGGACGAGCAGCTTTGTATTTTAACGCATTGTCAATCAAGTTGTAAATAACATTGGTTAAATGAATTTTGTCTGCACGTACCAATAAATTTGCTTCTTGAAATGAAATTTCTAACTGCGCATTTTCTTGCTCTAATTGTAGTTGCAACGAATTAGAAATTGTTTGCAACAATGGTGCAATTGGAAAAACTTCGTAGTTGATTTTTAGAGCATCTTGTTCAAACAAGGAAGTTTTTAAAACTTTTTCTACTAAAATGGATAATCGATTGAGCTCATTTTTAGAAATGGTCAAGTATTCTTTTGTTCGTTCGGGATTGTCTAGACCATTAAAACTTTCGAGGGCTTCTAATGCTGCCGATACTGTGAAAATAGGTGTTCTTAACTCGTGGGTAATATTGCTAATTAAGTCATTCTTAATGGTAACCAATCTATTTTGTTCCTTTAAGCTGTTTAGCATGTAGTAAAAAGAAGCGGTGATGACAGTTAATAGCAGCAGGCTCATGAAAATTTCCAACCACATTTTTTTTAAGAGAAAAAAAGCAGCATAATCGAGTTCCAGTCTATATTTTCCTCCTGTTGCTGTTTCTGTAAAAAAGCGATCGTTCATCATGTCTTGGGTATTAATAGAATCTTCAAGGGCATGAATTTGATAACGTATAGGCAATTGAGCAAGTTTTAATTCTTGTTCTAATTTAGAACTAACGAGATTGGTGTCTAGAGAGAATACTTCCAAAAATTGCAACTGACTAGATGAAATGTTCTCAAAGAATGAATCGGAACTTTCAGAAACAAAGTCTATGTCTGTACTAATGGTAATTTGCGTATTTTGAGAGTCAATAGAATAAAAGCTGCTATCCTCTTGCTCGAATGTGATTTCGACATCTTGATGTTCTTGCTTACTTTTGAAAATAAATTGCTTAGCACCTGTCTTTTTTTCAATGGTTTTGAACTCATGAGGAACGCTATCTCCAAATGTTCGCTTAATGATGGATTGGATGTGTTCTTGTTTGTCTGTAAAACTACTAGAATCTGTTACTTCAGAGATGGTTGCAAAAATTAGTTTGGAAAAACTCTTTTCCTCGATGCCTTTGATTGATTTTAGCCACAAAAAACTCACTTCAGTTTCCAATTCTTCTTGTTTATCTTGATAGATGTTTTGTAGCCAAACGCCTAAAAATGCAATCAAAAAAAGAAGGCTAATACTGAAGAAAATAGTCGATTTTCTATATTGTTTCTCAAAATTCATACAACAAGATACATAAGATATTAATGCCGTGTCGAATTTGTTAACCTTATTTAACCTTACTCAACTTGACTTAACGTTCGAGAATGTAGCGATTTTGTTGGCTATTGTAAACAAAGGTATGTTTTTCTTGCCCAGAAGTTTGTATCAGTTCTTTAACACCATCATTGTCTACATCTTCAAAATGAATGGTATATTCTAATCCGATAGGCGTGCCATTATTAGGGCTTGGAGTAGGAGGCTGATTGGTACAAGAGGTATAGCGATTTTTATGGCTATAAATTAATTGCCCAACTTTAGATTGAAAAGAGAGAATGCGGTACGTTTTGGTACAACCATTTTTTTCAGGCTGTATTTGCTCATCTATAATTTCGTCTATACCATCTCCATTGACATCGACAATATGTTGTGCAGAAAAATGCTCAGAAACGTATAAAATGCCTGCTATTTTCCATGCCAGACCATCACAAACGATTTTAATTGCTTTTCGCCTGACTGGACTTTGGTTATGGTGTTGAAATGTATTGGTATAAAAGAGATAATCAATTTGATCTTTATTAGAAAAATTAGCTTTATAGACCCCTTCAATATCAAAGTATTGTTTAGCATTTTTGTTGATGTGTTGATGTGCAAGACGAACGGCTGGATGCCGAATATCAATGACATTGTTCTCAAAAGCCAATGCATTGCAAGAGGCTTGTATCGGTTCTATAAACTGTTTGCTTCCTTGATGGTAAAATAGTTGAATGGAAGAACTGTCAATGCTTGCTTGTTGAATGACTGTTTCTTGAGAATGCCCTCCTTGAAATTTTTTTACAAACCGTTTCTCTATGATGTAAGGTTCTGTCGGGTGTTCTATTAAATTTAATTGATAACGGATAAACGGTAAACCCATAGATTGTTGATAAAGACTCCAATCAATATCTTGACAATGATGTTGTTCACTTTTTTGATACAAAACATCAAGGTGATCTTGTTGAAAGGAGGCAATAGCACAGCCATCAATACATTGTTGATTAACATAAGAAAAACTATAGACCAATTCCAATAGACCATCTCCAGTAACGTCTATAAAATTTCTTTCAGATAGATGAATACCAGGAGGGAGGTTGTCTTGTCCAACAATTTGCCACTGTGACTGTTGGCAAACCAATTTAAAGATTTGACGTTTGGTCGTTGTTCCTTTGGTTGTTTGTTCTTTTAGCCACAAAACACAATCCATTTGTTCCTTTTGAGAAAAAGCTCCTGTTATTACTCCTCCAATTTGAAGCCCTTGATGTTGTGTCGTGGAAATAATTTCTTGAAGCAACAGCCCCAACTCTTGTTCAGAAGGAGGAGTACAAGAACGCTGAGGAACCTGTCCCTGACTTAGCAAAATATTAGGAAAGTAGCTAAGAACAGTTGTTAAAAAGAAATAAAAAATAAATCGATAGAGACTTAATTTCATGTAAAAAAAGTTAATCATAAAGTTTACCTGTGACCAATAAACTACCTGTTTTTTAGTAGACTATCACCTAAGATACAAAGTATGTATTGAAAATAGTGCCAAGCCGTCTAAACTTGTTTTCATTTTTTAGTTCTCTGAAAAAATTTGCAAAAAATAAAGGTCTATAGTATCCCTAAAAATGCTGTTTTAACCTTAATTAACTTTATTCAACACCCCTTAACTTTTCTTCCCTCTACCTTTGTAAGGTCGAATAGCTGCACGAATTATAAACAAGTAGTTTGGCTATTCAATGGCTGTTTGTTGGCAAAATGATCGACACAAGATGCTCAAGAGTAAATTAAGCAGCCTACAGATAATTCAATCATAAACTTATAAAATCAACTAAGAATGAAGTCATTATTTGCAAGCGTACTTTTATTATTATTAATCAGTCCAGCTTTTTCACAAAATACAGAAGGAACCATCCATTACACAGAAACCATACAATTAGATATCAATTTAGAGGAATTAAAAAACCTTCCAGAAGAAATGAAGGCACAAATACCAACAGAGCAGTCTTCTCAAAATGTACTAACCTTTCATCCAGAGGCATCTTTGTATACCAATAGTCCAGAAGAGACAGAGCAAGATATATCCTATCAAGATGGGGATTCAGATATTGATTTTGAAATAAAAATGGAAGTTCCAGAAAGTGCTTATTTCTACAACATTAAGAATCGATCTTCTATAGAAAGCCGAGAGCTATTTGGAAAAAAATTCCTAATTGGCGAAACCAAACCTGAAAAATGGAAAATAACAAAAGAAACAAAGGAAATATTGGGTTATACCTGTACTAAAGCTACCACAACTTCTTCAGAAGATGGAGAAACGGTAGAAGCTTGGTTTACTAATGCTATTCCTGTAGAAGTGGGACCTAGTAGTTTTCATGGGTTACCTGGTGCAATTCTAAGTGTCCGTATGAAAGATGGTACCTATAAGATTGATGCGACTAAAGTAGAATTTAAAAAAGTAGATCGAAAAGAAATTGTCGCCCCTAAAAAAGGTAAAAAAGTAACGGCTGCTCAATTCAAAGAAATTGTAGAACAAAAACAAAAAGAAATGGCGGATGAATATGGTGGAGATGGCAATATTATTATTCAAACCGAAACAATTGAACGATAAACCATAACCAATAATAGCTTGTGCTTTTGAGTGATAGATCATGCAGTGTAAAAGCTGCATGCTATCACTTTAATTCACCTTATCAATCCTCTTCTTAATTATGAAATGTATCTTTTTTACAACCTGCTTTTTATGCCTATCTTTTTTTGGGTATGGACAAAATTATTACGGATTATCAGCAACCTTGACAGATGAAAATGCAACAGAATTAGTTGGTGCAACGGTCTTGCTATTAAATTTACCAGACTCTACCATGGAGGAATATGCACTGACCAATGAAAAGGGAATTTTCAAAATAACAGCACCTAAAAGAACGAATTACCTGTTGAAAATTAGTTACATGGGGTATGAAGATTATGAAAAGATACTGGACTTGAACCAAAAAATGGACTTGGGAACTATTGTTTTGAAAGAAAAAAGTGAGTTGCTAGAATCTATAGAGGTCGTTGAAGAACGTATTCCTATTCGTATGAATGGGGACACGCTAGAGTATAGTGCAGATGCTTTTGAAACACAAGAACACGATAATGTAGAAGCGTTGCTAAAAAAATTGCCAGGGGTGCAGGTCGAACGTGATGGAACGATCAAGGCGCAGGGAGAAACAGTAGATCGAATCTTAGTCGATGGAAAAGAGTTTTTTGGAGATAATCCTGAAGTGGCAATGAAAAATTTGCCTGCTGATGCGATTAATAAAGTTCAGGTTTATGATCGAAAATCAGAGATGGCTGAGTTTTCTGGTGTGGATGATGGTGTTGAAAAAAAGACCATTAACCTAACCCTAAAAGAAGATAAAAAGCATGGTTTTTTTGGACACTTAGAAGGTGGATATGGTTATTCTGTTCCAGATCAGTTTGAAGCTACTTCAGAAAACCATCGTTATTTGGGCAATGTAAGTTTGAATTATTTTAATCCCAAAATGCGCTTGTCTACCATTGGGGCAATTAATAATATCAATGAGGAAAGTTTTAGCTTTATGGATTATATTAATTTGATGGGAGGCATTCAATCCATGATGTCTGGTGGAAGCCTTAATTTGGAAATTAGTGAAGATGATCCTTTAGGAGCTTTATTGATGAATAATCAAGAAGGAATCGCACAAACAATTGGTGGAGGCGTCAATTTTAATTGGTTTATTAGTAATAAAACAGAATGGAGCACCCATTATTTTTATAGTATTCTAAATCGAGAAAAGGATGCGTATAATTTTTCGAGATCCGTCAATCTCAATCAGTTTTTTATTCGTAATAGTTGGCTTAATAGTTCTGTTCAAGCAGGAAATCACAACCTTAATTCGACTTTTACGCATGAGTTTGACCCAACACAAGACTTAAAATTTGAGATAAGGTTCAAATGGAATGATGCTGCATCTAATCGCCAGACAAGAGAACAGAGTTTTGGTGGAAACAACCAGTTGCTTAATGAAATTGATCAAGGTTATAACCAAAAACAATTGGGATGGGGGTTAAACTCTAACGTACTGTATCGAAAAAAATTCAAGAAAAAAGGACGAGTATTAATGTCAAATTTGGTGTTTGGTTATAGCAAAGACAATCAAACAAGTACCAATATTTCGACAACTAATTTGTACAATGATGGTGGTAGTTTACAATTGGTCGATTCTCTGAATCAGGATCAACTGGTGCTGGGCAATCAGCAAATTTATGGAGCTGAATTTTCTTTTATAGAGCCGCTCGGTAAACGAAACTTTTTAGATATTAAGTTGGTCGGAATGTTGAATTTAGATACAAAAGATCGGCAAGTATATGATATTGAGCATGGAAATAATCGAATCAATTCCGCATTGAGCAATCTATTTCAAAAAGAATACAATTACCAAACCCTAACAGCACGTTTCCAACGAAATCAAAAGCCCTATACCATTACAATAGAAGCCGCTTTGCAACGCAGTTTCCTCAAAGGAATTTTTACCAATGGTCAAGCTGATTTAGCAAGAACTTATTATTATCCATTGGGCGCAATTGCTCTAGATTATAAAATTAGTAACTCAAGTAATTTGGATTTTCGTTATCAAACAAGGATAAAAGAGCCTCAAATACAACAGTTACAACCAATTATTAATAATAATAGTCCTTTAGCTTTGTATATTGGTAATCCTAATTTAAATCCAGAGTACCACCACGAAATAGATATTCAATACAACTTATTTGAACAATTCTCATTTACTTCATTTTTTGCAAATGCTTCTTTTACAGTATTACAAAATCAGATTGTAGACAATCAGATAATTGATGAAAACTTGCGAATACGTTACCAACCAGAAAATACAACGGTGGGATATCAAGGGCGATTGTACTTGAGTTTTAGTCGACCAATCAAAGTCTTGGGAATCAAGTTTAATATAGGAGTAAATGCTGAAGTGAATCAACGAACAAGTCAAATTAATGCAGTTGCTAACGAGGAGTTGACGCAGCGGTATACATTTAAAGCAAGTTTAGAAAATCGTAAAAAGAAAATAGTTGATGCAATCGTTGGAACTCGAATAGACTTCAATAAAAGTGCGTTCTCAATTAATAATTCACTCAATACAAGTTATCTCAACTATGTTGCTTATAGCGATGTAAAAGTGACTATTGCAAAAAAATGGAACATCAATACAAGTTTTGATTATAAGATTTATGCTGATCCTTCCTTTGAAGAAAATCTATACATTCCAATGTGGTCAGCAGGAATTAGCCGAACCTTTTTAGATGCCAACCAATTAAAAATTGAGCTACGAGTATTTAATATTTTAGATCAGCAACTATCTGTTCGACGCATTAGCCAGAATGATATGATTTTGGAGAGTAGAGCCAATACATTAGGACGTTATATAATGCTCTCTGCTCGATACAAAATCACACAAGTAGGGGCTAAAAATCCCAATGATGGCATCCAGCTTATAGAGGAATAACTAGGGCATTTTGAAAGGAGAAGCACTAGGGGCGAAATGATATTCTTTTAATCCGCTATACCCAACAATTGGCGATTCTATTGGAATGTATAACAATAGAGTCGCCAAGGTAGCGGTTTACTTTTAATTATTGAGGATGATAGATTTTTTTAGCGGTTTCTAGAATAGTTGTCTTATTAAGGCTCATTACCTTTGTTTTTTGTTGTAAAAACAAATCCATTTGATCGTTGTAATGAGGGCTCTCTGGACGATTAGAAGCACCATAACAGTTGATGCTTTCTATTTTTTCAACACCATTTTTGTTATAAGTGGCAAAAAGAATAAACGATTCTCCTAAGTCACTTTGACGCATACCTTTTTTCCAAGGGACTGTATACATGGCTGCAATAGATTCACCAACGCCCCCAATAGGTGCTACTTTAGTACCTCGAACATGTTTTTGCAAATCACCTAGTTCTATCTCTAAGCTTTTGAAATGCTTTAAAAGATATTTTTTAGCATATAGTAAGGCATCGGCAAAAGTAGCTTCTTCCATTGTAATAGGAAGATCAGAATTGCCTTTTTTATTTCTATAATCAGAAATATAAATTGTAGAAAGAAGAAAGATAGCTGCTTGTTTGTTGTGAATATCTGCATTGCCATCCCATTTGGAAAAAACAGCAATAATATCCGCAATTTTAGGGTATTTCTTTGGAGATAAGTGCCTAATCAAATCCCAATTTTGTATGGTTCTCGTATAGAGTGGGAAACGATGTTTATAATCGTATTTAATTCTTTTAAAATCTTCATAACTCAGTTGGTTGTATTGTGCTATCAAATCCTTAAACCGCAACTGTCTAGGAAGGTTTTCTGTAATGTATCCCATCGTTGGGTTGTAGTCCGCAGGATTAGGATTGTCAACATCTGCCGTAGAATTAAAACCTGTCCCATTCATATGAAATACATATCCAGAGGGAGGATTTTCTACCGTTAGAATACTATCCATGGGCATGAAATTGGCTGCCCATAGTGTTGCTGAGGTATCGCCAGGAACTATATTTTTCCAATTATAATTGGGATTTCTATAAGGAAACAAGCCATTGTCAACAAATAAAATATTGCCTTCCTTGTCAGCGTATGTCGTGCTAATGCTAGGTTGCTGCTGAAGGTTGAGCGCTGCTTTAAATTCGTTTAAATTAGTTGCCTTATTCATGTGGTACCATTGTTCAGGAGCACCAATAACCATATTAGAAGGAAAACGCAAGGCATAAAAACCAGTTTTGTTTTTAACAACAGGACCGTACTTGCTCCAATAAAATTTTTTTCTAATGCCAAACTTAAAAATCCAAACTTTTACAGTTGCTTTCCAAATACGTTCTTCTAAATCCAACCATTTTCCATCCAGTTGATATTTTAATTTTTCTTTTGGGTGCATTTTTAGTTCAAAAACATCCGAATAATCGTTGTAATTGACACAGTGCGTCCATCCCAAGTGCTCGTTGGTGCCGACAAAAGGAGTAATACCACCGCAAAATGTTGCCCCCGTAAAATTCCAACCTTCTTCAGTATGGATGTGGACTTCATACCACGATAAGTAAGAGCGAAGTGGTTGATGAGAATTAGAAACCAAAAAAGTTTTACCTTCTTGCGTTTTGTGTGGCGCAATAGCAATTCCATTTGACCCCGCACTCAAGTTTTTTTTATTGCTAGAAGTGATGGGCTCTAAGTTATTTTCAAATAAACGACCTAAGTTAAACTGAATATTAGAAATCAAGGACGTTGAAATATTGTAGGCAACGGCAATGTCTTTGGGCGTAATTGGAAATAATTTCTTGTGTCTAATTTCTTTAGGATGCAGTTCGGCATAACGATTGACAGCACTGGCATAAGCTGTTAGCATTTGCTTGAATTTGGGCGAAAAAGTAGTTTCGTACTTTTCTTCAACGACCTCCCTAGATTTTATCAAAAAGCTAATAGCATCAAATAAAGCGCCTTCTTTTCCTAGTACAGCTCCAAATATTCCTTTGGCAGCTAAAAAAGGTTCTTGGACTTGTTCAAAGTTATCTTCACAGTGAGCCCAAGCTAGCCCATAGGCTGCCTCAACATCCGTTTGGGTAAAAATATGAGGAACGCCCCATTCATCTCGTGCTATTGTAATATTATTCAAATCAACAGGAGCTACCGTTTGTCCAAAAGATAAAATAGTGAGGCCACAAAGCAAGAGCGTGCATGCAATTCTCATTCAAATCGGGAGATTAAAAGGTTAAAGAATGGTGCGATATACTTGATTAGAAGATTAAAAGAGGAATAATAGTAATGTATTGACTCCAATCTTCTAATCAAGTATAGTATTAAGAGGGCTAGGCCTCTTCTTTGGAAATTTCTTCAGCAAATTTTTTAAAACGCTCCATCGTTAGTTCTGTTTGTTTTTTGAAAATGCCTTTCATCGCTAAGGCGGCATATTTCATAAGACCACTAAATTTGAAGTTGTTCTCCATAATCCAGCGAGTTTTGTTGGGAGCAATCTCTTTGAAATTATTGGTGACAGTATTGGTAACACCATCAGAGTCATAACGCAATACAAATTCATCTGGAATATTGCGTTTCAGAATAGTTTCTTTCATGACAATTTCTTTTACAACCATGTTGTAACGAATTTCGGCAGTAGCCCCAACGTGACCTATTTCGCCAGATAGGGGAGTAAAACTGATAACATTAGGTTGCCATTTTTTTAAATTATCAGGATTCTCAAACAACTCTAGTAATTTCGCAAAAGAGATATCAACAATAATTTCTATATGGAATTTCATTTTATTAATGTAGTTGCAGGATTTAAGAACAATGCGTTAAATCCGAGTTTATAAAAACATTTTTATACAAAGTATTAATCAATAATACTCCGTTGATTTTTTGACGGAGTAAGGAACAAAACAAAGTTAGCGAAATTTACCACAATGCATAAAAAATGGACATACGGTTTTATCCAGATGTCCTTAGTGAATCGTAATGGTGTCTAATACGTTATAGCACCGTAAAACTTAGAAATGCAAATGTTTAACTGTTAATCCATTATTAATTAATTGTTTTAGTGATTGTATTCCAATCTCTAAGTGCCTGTTAACGAAATTTTTTGTAACAGCATTATCACTTTGTGACGTTTTGACACCTTCAGGGGTCATTGGCATATCAGATACTAATAATAATGCCCCCGCAGAAATTTTGTTGCGAAAAGCTGTGATAAATAAAGTTGCCGTTTCCATATCAATAGCCAAACAACGAATGGCTCGCAAATAATCTTTAAATTCCAAATCGTGTTCCCAAACTCGGCGGTTGGTGGTATAAACTGTCCCTGTCCAGTAATCTAGGTCATTGTCACGAATAGTGGTAGAAATTGCTTTTTGTAAAGCAAAGGCAGGTAGTGCAGGAACTTCTGGTGGGAAATAATCATCTGACGTACCTTCTCCTCTGATGGCAGCAATTGGCAAAATTAGGTCGCCTACTTTATTTTTATCACTTCGCAATCCCCCACATTTTCCTAAGAATAGACAAGCTTTGGGGCTAATTGCTGTTAGCAAATCCATTATTGTAGCAGCATTAGGACTTCCCATACCAAAATTGATAATTGTAATTCCATCTGCGGTAGCTGTTTGCATGGCTTTGCCAAAACCTTTCATTTCCACATTGTGCATCTCTGCAAATTCTACCACATAGCCGCTAAAGTTGACTAAGAGAATGTATTCACCAAATTCTTCTAGTTCTGTGCCCGTATATCTAGGCAGCCAATTATCGACAATCTCTTTTTTTGTTTTCATATGTATAATTGTTGTGTGTTATTATCTTCTCTTTTTTTATAATAAATAATAAACTAGCAATTTACAAATGATTGAGGAGAAAAGCAATAGAGGAGAGTGATAAAACCTTAAAATTTATGTGAAGAAAGGTTTAGAATATTAATAAAATTTTGAAGAAAAAAAGGAACTTTTATTAGAAAGAGTTTATTGAGAACTTACTTTAAGTTAAAGTATAAACTAGATGAAATTTTAGATAAAGTAATTGGATCGAAAGAGATTAAAGAGAAAATAACCGCCCCTACCGCACCAGCATCACCGTTCCACGACGTTCAATCCAAGTACCGTCAGGTGCTTGAAATCGAATCAAATACACATACATACCCATTTTGAGCGATTGCCCATCTTTCGTGCCGTCCCATCCATCATACAGATCGTTGGTTTCAAAAATTTGTTGACCATAACGATCAAAAATAAGCATAGAGTAGTTGTGAATGCTACGACTAAAAACAATCAGAGGACGAAAAGAACGATTTTTTCCATTGGGAGAGACAGCATTGGGAATTTGA
This sequence comes from Aureispira sp. CCB-QB1, assembly GCF_000724545.1. Taxonomy (GTDB): domain Bacteria; phylum Bacteroidota; class Bacteroidia; order Chitinophagales; family Saprospiraceae; genus Aureispira. Next base: position 159,680 of record NZ_JHBV01000032.1, read on the forward strand.
ATATTAGAGCCTTGAACCGCACAGCCTCTATTGGATTGACTTTGAGTAAAAGTAGATTGACCATTCGGAAAGCTTAAGCTGACATTGGCAATAACAAAATAACAATTTTCTGCCTCATTTTCATTGGTTACATCCAAGACGTCTGTATAGGAAAGAGTCGTAGGAGGTAAAATAGCAATGCGTTGAGGAGAATTGCCCGTATATTTGTACAACCAATATTCTTGAACCGTGCCATATTCCAATGTATTGGCGGTCCAAGTAATATGATTTTCAAAGTTTTCTAAAGCCTCTGCTTCTAAGAAGATGGTCTGCCCTAAATTACTAGTAACAATATGTCCACAAGCATCTTCTGTTTGAACTTGGTAATAATAACTGTTTTTGTAAGGTTCTACTTGATTGTCTGTAAAACCATTGGCTACTGAACCGATGACAGGTAACGACAAGCGAGAGGATAATTCATTCCGATTTGTGCCACTCAAAAGGTTGCCACCAGCATAATCAACATCAGTATCCCATTCCCAACTGATGTCAATTTCATTGTCATTTGTAACGGTTAATTTGGTTAAATGTAGAAAATCCATAGGACGGTTGACCCGAACATCAAAACGCAAGTGGTTAGACAGTGCTTGATTAGTCTTGTTTTTTTCTATTGCTCTGATTTGAAAAACTAAAATATCGTTGTCTTGCGCATTGTTATAATTATATTCTGTAGCCGTTCTAGAAAGCGTTTCCAGACGCTGAAAACCAGTGCCGTTTTTGTTCAACCATATTTCATAGTTTAAAACACCATCTTTCCAATTTTCATAGGCATTCCATTGGATCGAAATAGCACGACTGCAAGAATCAATTGTACCTTGAAGAACCATTGATGTATGAGGTCCTGTGGTTCCATCAACAGGGTCACCCAAGCCAAGAAGACTTTTGTTACAAGAACTGACAGCAATAATGGCATACCGTGCAAGCAAATCAACAGCAGTAACATCGGTATAAGTTGTTGTGGTGATGATGGTGCTAGCATTGGGATAGGGAAAGTAATTCCCTGAGCCATAAGGGTTTTCTTTGTATAGTTGATAACCAATAACTTCTGGGCTAGGGCTGGCAGACCAACTGATAACAGGAAAATTACCAACAATATTCACACTTAACAAATCAGGGGTAACTGGTCGTTGATTGCTAACCGTTGTAGAAAGGCTGGTTAATGTACCGTTACATAACATACCAACTTGATAGTTCCAAATTGATTCGCTAGGATTAGAATGGACAATATTGTTTGTTGTAACTGTATCTAAAGGAATAAATGGTCCTGTATTATTTTCTTGCCCCAAAATGACATAACCTCCAAAACCTGCACAGGGAGTCCCTTGCCAAGTAACGGAGTCTTGTCCCGAACCCAAGAGTAAACGAGCGCAAACTTCTGGTGCTTGCGCTTGTAGTTGTTGTCCTAAGTAGAGGCAAAAAAAGAGGCTAATAATAGTTTTTAGATACATCATTGGTTTTTAACGTAATAAATTCTTTGATAAGTAAGATGGAATGATACAAGAAGTCCACAACCACGCAGTAGCAGCATAGCTAAATACTAATGAATGAATCAAAGAACGAAATAATAAAGTTACTATTCAATAACAACTTCTAGTAAGTCCTCCTTGTTCAAATATTTTTGAGCCATCGCTTGTATTTGTTCAGGAGTAATCGTTTTGATGGTTTGAATAAATTTGTAATAATACGAATCATCCAAATCAGCTGTTACCAAACTTTTAAGGATACTAGCGACATTAAATACACCATCTAGGGCGGTTAATTGCATGCCCAACGTATAATTTCGTACCATTTCCATTTCTTGTAAAGGAATGGGACTATCTTGTAAACGTTCTATTTCGCGATATATTTCAGTTAAGGCTGCATCTTTAACATCTTTTCCTACATCGGTGTGAATATACCAGTAACCACTATAACGCAGTGTTTCCAAAGAAGAGTAAACGCCATAGGTATATCCATTTTCCTCTCGAAGGTTTTGCATTAACCGAGCTCCAAAGTATCCACCCAATACCATATTAAGCATATAAAATTGGTCACAATCGGGATGTTCTCTAGAAAAAGTACGTCGTCCAATACGAATAGAAGCTTGTAAGCTGTCGTCAGAAAGTACTTGATGAATTTTTTTTGGTAACTGCAATGGAGCTAATTCCCATTGTGGGGCTGGAGCAGTCGTGCTAGAAGGCAAACTACCAAAGTGTTGCTCTAACAACTCAATAATTGTTGTAGAAACCTTACCAGAAACAAAAATAGTGCAATTATTTGCAGTGTAATTGTCTTTGAAATGTTGTTGAATGCTAGTTAGTGTAACCTTGTCAAAAGAATCTTCTGATGAATTGTAGCCGTAGGGATGTTCAGATCCAAACAACTCTTCGGTGAACAAACGGTAAGCCACTACATCATTTTTTTGCAGTTGCACCTTTAAATTTTGTCGATTGCGTTTGAGTAATTTTGTCAATTCTTCGGTAGGGAATGCAGGAGTTGTCAACAACTCTTCTAGCATAGGAAGCAGCATTTTTAGATGCTTGGCAAGACAATACACTTGAATATTGACGGTGTTAAAACCATCGTATATATTTAAAGAAGCACCATAGTACTCAAAAAAATCAGCCAACTGCTCTGCATTGTGCTGATGACTCCCTGCTTTGAGCAGTTGAGAGGTAATACGAGCAATTAATTTTTCTTTTTCGCACCAACGTCCTGCCTTAAAAATAAGTTCTAGTTTTATAACATCTTGACTACCTAAACTAACTTCATAAACAGGAATTCCATTGCTTAATTGATGAACAATAGGACGATGTAAATTGAGTGTTCCAACAGTTTGTATATGAGGTGCTTTGCTGCGATTTATCATTCTTAATAATTAAAGTTTTGGCAAAGATATAAACTTTTGTAACCGAAATAACTACTTGATGCGTTTTTAATTACTTCCACACGCTGTTTGTTGACACTTGTTGTTATCGACCTAAATAAGGGAAAGGACAGAGGTGCAGTTGCGAAAAGATGGAGTTAGGGGGTGTTTGAAAACTTATCTAGCAACTCAAATTTTATAATTTTCCTTTGATAGTATAAAAATTAATTCCTTTGATAAACTCGTTTTGCTTTTGTAGTGTTTGTATTTGCGTGATTAAGCTATTGGGAATTTTATCCCAACTGGCACCATTATTATCATAAAGAATAACCCAACCATTATCTAAGTTGAAAGAAACGTATCGAATTAATTTATTGCTATTTTGTAATAACTTAATTTCTGAAATCATTTTTTCAGGAATCAATTCCCAAAAAACAGTATTGTCATCAGCAATCAAAACCCAACCTCCATTAATAGATAATCCAATACTCTTTATTGTTCTATTAGCTTGATTGAGTTCTATAATTTTGTCGATTAGAGAGGGGGCAATATTTTTCCAGTTGGCTTCATTGTTATCATATAAAATAATCCAACTTTGTTTGTTGTAAGAGTTAATTGGAGAAAAAGCAATTTGTTGAATGGAAGAACCTGCTGCTTTTATATCTTGCAAGATAGCCATAAAGTCACGATGAGTACCGTCCCAAGACAGGTGCGATTCAGTTGGTTGCTGAGCTGTATTGGTATAAGAAATAACCCATCCTCCGTCAGGGGCTAAGCCAACGCAATTGACATTAGCATACGAACGAGCGGACAGTTTTTGTTGTTTATCAAGCAACGAGTTGGGGATATCTTGAGCGGCAAATTGATTCTTGTTGAACCAAAGTGTCCAACCCTCCTGTGCTTGCGTGTTGTAACCGATACAACTAAAGAAAATAATAAAAAGTAGTGCGGTGTTTTGCATGTTAATCTGTTTTGGTAGAAGTTGTTGCAAAAGGAAACAAACTTCATGAAAAAAGCCACCGAATTAAGCTTTTGGATCTGTGTGAAAGAACGACAAAAGCTCATTAGGTGGCTTTGTATGAATAAAATTTCGAAATAATTTAGCGAGTTATTTTACGCTATCTAAGCGTTTTTGAATTTCTTCAACAATTTTTTGTTGCTCTTCAATTGTCAACTTTGTATTGCCTTGTTCTTCTTCACTTTTTTTGATATCACTTTCTGCTGTTACAATGTTGTCCTCCATTTTTTTAATGGTAGCACGGTAAGTCTCAATATCTTTTGTGCGTTGAGCTTCCTCTTTTTCTAATTTTTTGAGGGCATCTTCCAATTCTTTTAGTTTTTTCTCAGCTTCTTTTAGCTCTGCTTCAATCATATCTGCTGATACTACATTGGCAAAATCCTTTAGTATTTTCTCACCAGCAGGGTAGCGCTCGGGATAATCTTTAGAGGAGAGATAAGAAGCACCCAAATTGAACCAAACAGCTATTGCTGTTCCTTCTTGACCTCTTTCTTCGATTTTTAGAATAATATCGACGGTGTTGTCACTCATATCTTTGATCGTGGCATCGTCAGCAATATATTCGTTCATTTTACGATCGAATTTTGTCTTGCCTTTTAGCTTCTTGATGAATTTCCCCCAAGCTTTGTTGACCCCCTTTGCTGTTGTGCCAGGTAATTCCATTGTTAAGGCGTTAAAACTACCTTTGCTGTTGGCTTTTGTCTCTTCTTTGACAGGAGATTCTATTTGTCCCCAACTAGTTGACACCAAAGCCAAAAGAGCAAAAAGTGTAAGCATTAATGTTTTCATAATTTTTTGTTTTTGTTTGCTTAAAAAAAGGATTTCACAAAATAATGTTGTATTTTAGGAGTTCTCATCAAATGTGTACTCTCAACACTAAAGGGCTTATAATACTACTACTACTTTATCAATTGAAAGAGAATCATTCTTATTGATTCTGGGAATTAAGTATTTTTATAAGAAAAGTAATGTTTTGTAAAAGAAAGCTTGTCTAAAATAAGCAAAACTTGCTATCTTAGCAAAACGTTATCAAATAAAAAAAAATATGAGAATTATAATACTAGTATTTAGCGTTTTGCTAACTGTATCCAATATTCATGCCCAAAGAATACAGCACTTAAAAAAGGGAAATGCTTTTTATAAAGAAAAAGACTATACGAATGCTGTTGTAGAATACGAAAAGCTGTGGAACTCTACTGCGGGAGCGAAGCTTTTAGGGGTAGATGCAAAAATGAACTTGGCAAATAGTTACCGCTTAATGGATTATCCATTTAAAGCTAAAGAACTGTATCAGCAAGTCATGCAATACGGGGATGACCGACAATCTATTTATTTGGAATATGGAAAAGTCTTAATGTCTTTGGGAAGGTATGACGAAGCCATCAAGCAATTTGAAATATATGCTCAAAAGAACCCAGAATCGACTGAGCCAGCCGCGTTGATACAGCAATGTAAAGATATTGAGAATATTGAGCCTTTGTTTACGAATGTTGATATCTTAAACCAAGATTTGGTTAATGATACTGCTACTCGCCAAATCGGAATTACGTACTACGGAGATGGGGTTGTGTTTGCTTCGGATGAATTGGGCGAAGATTTGGGGGATATGCGCACAAGGGGCTTTTTGAATATGCGTGTAAGTGGTGTTAATGCCGAAGGAAATTTGAAACGTTCTGAAAAATTTACACAATCTTTGAATAGTAACGAACGCCACGATGGTCCTGCCGCTTTTTCAAGAGATGGTCTGCATGTATTTTATTCTCAAAGTGTTCCAACAAGAGATGGAGGAACTGTTTTGCAAATTTGGACTTCGTCTTTTCGAGATGGTCGTTGGACAGAAGCGCGCCCATTGGAATTTTTAATGCAAGGAAGTAATTTTACACATCCAACACTATCAGCCGATGGCAGAACCTTGTATTTTGCTTCTGATATGAAGGGAACATTTGGAGGGCTAGATATATGGATGAGTAATTATGAGGACAATAGCTGGACGTATCCTATTAACTTAGGAAAAGATATTAATACCGAGAAAGATGATGCTTGGCCTTATATTCATCCAGATGGAGATTTGTATTTTTCTTCAAAAGGACACCCTGGTTTTGGTGGTTATGATATCTTTCGCACCCGTCCACTTGGAAATGGAGTAGATTGGTTGCCAATCGAAAATTTAGGGCAGCCGTTTAATTCTTCTTTTAGTGACGTTTCTTTTATTATGTCAGATGATCAAACTCAAGGTTTTTTATCGTCTAATAGAGCTAAGAGTTATGATATTTTTAAATTTGTTTTGGTTGGTGCCGAAAAACAAATCTTGCCAGAGGGAATTCCACCTAGAACGAGTATTGGTATTTCAGAAATCGAACATCCTGTTATTTTAAGCGATATTCCTAAACGCCCAGATGGTATGACAGATGATGAGTACATTGCTTTTTTGGCGGATAAGGCTAACAAAGGAGAAATAGATTTACCGAAGGCTGATGAGCCAAAGAATACTCCACTTCCTGACGACAAATCAGATCCAACGAATACGGAGCCGACACCAACCAACAATCCTAGTTCAACTGGAAACCCAACCAACAATCCTCCAGTAAATACAGAACCAACACCGACACCTAGCGAAGATATTGTGCTTGCTGTTGTCTTAAAAGTAATGGATGTTGCGAATTCTAGACCTTTGAGCGATGCTAAAGTAGTTGTCAAAAATAAGTTTACACAAGAAGAAACGGTTTTGGATGTAAATGCTCAAGGAGAAATAGAGGTGCGATTAGAGCCTGATCAAAAGTATACCATCTCTGGTCAGTGTATGGGATACAAAGAAAGTTCGTTGCCTGTTTCTACCATGGGAGTTGTGGCTTCTGATCGAGTACAAGCAAACCTGCCGATGGAAAAAGAATAAACTTAGAATAAAAAAAATGAAGCCTGTATAAATGTTTTTCTAACGTACATTTATACAGGCTTTTTTTTTGAAATGCCCATTGTAGCGGGGTTTATAGAGTTGAAATAGACTAAGGTGCAAAAGAGAAAATAATCTTTTTTGAAGAATTGTAAAAAAAAATAAAAAAAGACCCAACCCTTTTTTTTTTACCCTCGTTTTCACCAATAACAGGCGTATAAAACCGTTTTTATTTAAATAAAAGGCATCTATTTCTATATCAAAATACCTTGATTAAACAGTAGAAATAGAAAACATAGTTCTAACAGTTTGAAAAATACTGCTAAAACATTACGACCAAAAAAGCAATCAGTAGTATTTTTCAACTGTTATTTTGAAATTGACTTACAACAACAACAACATACTTACAACAACAAGTTTACTTACTTACTTACTTACTTACTTTGCAGCTTGGGATGGAATAGGTTAAAAGCTAGAGGTGGCAATCCCACCTCAACCTGTTCCTGAACTGAAACGCAACTAAAATTTAAATTGCTATTTTTATAGCGAAACATAGGGTTAAAAAGAACAGTCTTTGGCTGTTCTTTTTATATTTTAGGGATGGAACAGTGAATTGTGAGTTGGCGTTCTAGTAGGATGCTAGTATGAAATGGTTGGTGTCTACTCAAAGCAGCGTATTTCGTATTGGGCACGTTTGAAAAAACAGACTGTTAATTAATCGAATGCCGAATGAAATGGCAAAGGAATACTATTAATTACCTTGACTTGACAATATAAAACGATATTCTATAGAATCTACCTATACATTTTTTAAATTTGAGAAATATAATAGTGAAGTTGTTTAAAAGATGAATTACAATTAATTTATTTTTTATTACTACTCGTAACAATCTGTTGGAATTATACTCATAGTGCTACCCTGCAAAGGTTTGGTATCTTATGCAGTTGTAATGTAGCTAAACGTTATTAGTGGTCTGCTATACTAAATAAATGTACAGTCTAAAGATTTAAATTAGAGTATAAGGTTATGATATATAATAAAATAAAGTGCTTAACAGCCCTGTTAGTTGCATTAATTAGTAGTCAAGTATTAGGACAAGATAATCCCGTAGCATTAGGGGAGTGGCGCTCGCACTTGTCGTATGAGAGTATGGTGGCGTTGACAGAAAGTGACGATGCCGTATTTTATGCATCTACCCAAGCTATTCTAAAAGTTTACAAGGAAGACCAATCATTAGAGCACCTCAATAAGGTTTCTGGTTTGAGCGATATGCGGATAAAAACCATAGAGTATAATCGCTCTGAGAAGCTATTGGTAATTGCTTACACAAATGGAAATATTGACTTGTTATATGATAATGGTCAAGTTGTTAATCTATCTGCTATTATTACTAATAATAACATCATTGGAGATAAGTCGATTAACCAGATTTATTGTTCTGGAAAACAAATTTATTTTTCTTGTTCTTTCGGATTGGTAGTTTATGACTTAGATATAGAGGCGTTTAGCCAAACAACGTTTACGCCAGCTGATGTAAATGCTTGTACTCAATACGGAGACACTTTATTTATAGCGACAGATCAAGGAATTTACAAAGGAATAATGGATGGTCGAAACTTGTTGGATTTTGGAACATGGCAATTTCAAGGAAGTCATGTAAATCTTAATATTGCATCGTATTCTTCTAGAAATTTAATTACATTTAATGATAGAGTGTATGCCGCAGCAAAAGATACATTGTATCAATATTATAACGGAACATGGCATCATTTTGATGGCTTCGATCAGGCAGCAGGACAGGCTATTAGCTTTTGGAGACCAACAGGAACAGGAGATTTTGTTCCACACTATAATATGTCTTTAAATTATGCCCAAAATAAATTAATTATTACGACCAATACCCCTACTTATTATTTAATTGATGTGTCCAATACAATCGAAACAAAATCGTATGCTCGCTCTTGGCGAGTTAAAGATATAGTGATTGATCAAGACAATATTCATTGGGCTGCTGATGAAGCATATATGCACCGAGATTTTAAATACATTGAACCGAACTCACCACGAAGTAATTTGGTCGCTGACATGCACGTGGATGAAGAAGGAACACTTTGGGTAGCCTCTGCTCCATATAACTCTATTACGGCTTATTTTAGTAGAAATGGCTTTTATAGTTATAAAGATGGTGAATGGAAAGAATTTAGCACAAGAACGAATGTGCTAACAGATACTTTTTGGGATCCGATTCGAATTATTAGTAACCCTGTTAACAATAAAATATACGTAGGCTCTTTTATGAGTGGTGTGTTAGAAATGGATGCTAATGGAACTGTATCTGTATTTGATCAGTATAGTTCTGATGTCCCTCTAGAAGGTACGAATGGAGATAATGCTAGAACAAGAGTATTGGGATTGGCTGTGGATGATGATGGTAATGTTTGGATGACTAATTCGGGGACTTTTGATGCCACCTTGACCGTAAGAAAACGAGACGGAAGCTGGAAAGCATTTCCTAGCACATACTTTAGCAATCAAATTCAAGTAGAGGAGGTCGTAATTGATCGAAATGGTTATAAGTGGGTGAAACATATTACTGGAAAAATAACCGTTTTTGATAGCGGAGATTTGGACGATGATACAGACGATAGAAGCATTCAGTTGGGAGATAACAATACTGTATTGCCTAACAATGATGTTAAATGCTTGGTAGCTGATAAAAATGGAACTATTTGGGTTGGAACGAATGCGGGAATTACGATCTTTAATTGTTCTTCTAATGTGTTTGACAATGACTGTGGAGGAAATCGCCCTGTTATTACGCAAGATAATTTTAATGGATATTTATTGGAAGGGGAAACCATCTTAGATATTGTGGTCGATGCTGCTAATAGAAAGTGGGTCGCAACTACCAATGGTTTGTTTTTACTTTCAGCCGATGGTTATAACCAACTCGCTTATTTTACTAAAGAAAATAGTCCTTTGTTTGACAACGAAGTCAATCATTTAGCAATAGATGGAGTTACTGGAACGGTATATATTTCTAGTACAGTTGGGATTCAGTCTTTTAGAGGTGAGGCTACTACTGGACAGAATCGAATGAAAAAAGAAAATGTAGTCGTTTTCCCTCACCCTGTAGAGCCTGGTTATACAGGACCAATTGCTATTTCTAACTTGGTAGATGAAGCCAATGTGAAAATTACAGATGCCAGTGGTCGATTGGTTTATGAGACGACTGCATTGGGAGGACAAGCAATATGGAATGGAACAGATTACAATGGAAGAAGAGCACAGTCAGGGGTTTATTTGGTTTTTGTTGTCAATGAAGAAGGAACTCAAAAGGGCGTTTGTAAGATTTTGTTTTTGAATTAACCAATTTCTTAGTTACTTTTAGTGCTACTGACAGGATCGTTCTTTGGCAATTGCTTAAATATTGAATAGGAATTGTCAAAGAGCATTTTTATTTATAGCTTCTAAAATGGCGACTAGTGGGACAAAAAATTGCAGCTACTTATTCCAAACTCAAAGAATTCGCATCAATCATTATATTGGGGATAGCGATAGCAATTTTTACCTTCCCAAGCATTCACCTTAGTTATAACATCGGTATTGATCCACCTATGATGTGGATCTCTAATTTTTTCTTTAATACACAGTGGGAGGTAGCTCAAAATGTCATATTCCCACATGGACCACTTGCTTTTTTAGTTTATCCTACTATCTCTAATATAGAATTAGCAATTAGCGTAGAAGTCTTGCTCAAGATATTCTTATCAGCTCAATTAGTTCGGTTGATAGACTCTAAAAACTCCTTGCGATGGTTGATTGGTTTTGTCGGCGCATATGGAGTTGTTTTGTTATCGAACTTTATTTTCTTACTTATTTTTTCTATTATATTAAGCTATTGCAATTACTTTGAAACTTCAACAAAAAGAGATAAATACATAGCTTTATTGCTAACAGGATTTGCCTTTTATATCAAGTCTTATGTTGGGATTATCACCTGTATTATTAGTGGTTCGTTTTTGTTATACGAAGCCATTGTCAAGAAAAAATACAAGCTTTTTATTGTTGATGCACTAGTCTTGTGGGCATTTATTTTTACACTTTGGCTAGCCATGTATGGTACGGGTACTGGTTTTTTTAGATACTGTTTTGGTTTGTTTAATTTAGCACAAGACAATTCTTCTGCGGCAGCGTATTATCCTGTTAATAATTGGTGGTATTTAACGCCCTTTTTAATATTTACATTTGGGTATCCTTTGGTGTATCGTTCCAAACGAAGTTTGTTTTTTGCTGCCCTTACTACATTAAGTTTATTTGCGGCATGGAAGCATGGAATGGCAAGAGAAGACGTTTATCATATTAGAGGAACGTATCATTACGCCATTATAACATTCTTATTATTCTATATTTTTAATCGCAAACAACAGCTGTCTTTTTTAGTTTTTGCAGGGGTAGCACTGGCACTTTTTAACCTAAATATGCAAAATGCTTATGCTTATCAGGCGAGAACCTATCCATTATTGGATGGGGTCGTTAATTTGGTAACTTACATAGAACGTTTGGATGCTATAAAAGTCCATGCCCAAAAAGTTACTCAAAAAAATATAGCGAGTAATCGACTGCCTCAAAAAATTGTTCAAGAAATAGGAAATGCAACGGTAGATGTATACCCTTGGGACTATACTATCATTCCTGCCAATGGCTTTAATTTTCAACCAAGACCTATCTTACAAAGTTATGCAGCTTATACATCTTGGTTGGACTTGCAAGATGCCAATCATTTTAAATCAGATCAAGCGCCAACTTATTTAATTTGGGATTTGAATAAAATTACAACGGGCTTGGATATAGGCACGATGTCCAGCTTAGATTATAGACATCTGCTGAATGATGAGCCGCAAACTATGTTGACTTTGCTCCAACACTACGAGTTGTGGTATCAAGACAAAAATTATTTGGTTTACAAACAACGCAAATACCCTTTACAGACAACTTCAAGTATCATTCGAACCAATCAAACAACATGGGGAGAATGGGTAAAGAGTCCTTCTAATATGGCGGGTTTGTTACGAGCAAAACTTTCATTTGATAAGGCTTTGGTACAAAGAATGAAGAGCTTTTTCTACAAAGACGAGCAGTTTTTTATTTATCTAAAATTTGCGGATCATTCTATCCAAAAATACAGAATTGTGCCCAAAAATGCAGTAGATGGTTTGTGGATTAACCCATTTGTAATAGATCCAACGCATCCGCATAAGCAAAAAAAGGTTGTTGCCATTGCATTGGATGCCTCAAATAAAAAAATACTTACAGATGCTTTAACGATAGATTGGGAAATAACAGATTTTGTGAACGCTCCTAATTGCCCCAATTCTTTCTTTGGGAAAAATCAACCTTCTTATGCTACAGTAGCAAAAAGCATTCAGCTATTTGAATATCCAATGGATAGCTCTTGGACAGACTATCCTAAAAGTGCTCTGACACAAACAGAGGCATTTAGTGGTAAGAACGCTTTTCGAGTAGAGCCTTCTAATTATTCTTGTTCTTACAAAATAACCTTAGATAGCTCCTGGATCAACCAAAAGATACAAATTAGTACTAGCTGTTGGGTGAAAGGAGTGGATTTAGAGGCTAGCAAAAAAATATCCTTGGTTACCTCTATTGAGCATGAAAAAGAAAGCTTACTTTGGAAAAATGAAAAACTTTCTACACATTTATTGGATGGAACGGCTTGGAATGGTATGACACAGCACCTACAATACACCCCTCAGAAGAAAGGAGAGCAATTGCAGGTTTATTGTTGGAACAATAGTCAACAACCTATATTGATAGATGATCTTCAAGTTAGCATTCAATTACTAAAAGACTAACAAGACTTAATTGCTACTAAATAGATGAAACGTGCTTTTTAACTCCATTGTATTTTTAGTGTTTTTTATTGTTTTCTTTTTGGTCTGGATTTGGGCAAAAAAAGAGGACTTGACTCGTTGGGTTTGCATTGTTGTTTTTTCTTTTGTCTTTTATGGTTGGTGGGATTGGAGATTTTTGTTTTTGATAGTATTTAGTGGTTTGGTTGATTATGGTGCTGCGCTCAGAATGCAAAAAAGAGATGTTAACAAGCGTTTTTGGCTGATAATATCCCTCATTGCCAACATCGGAAGTTTAGCAATTTTTAAATACAGTGGTTTTTTGGCAGGAACCATTGATGATATTGCTCTATTGTTTGGTGTAAATTGGGATTTGTACAGCCGTTTGCCTAGTTTTTCGCTCATTGTTCCTGTCGGAATTAGTTTTTATACGTTTCAGTCCATGAGCTACACCATAGATGTTTATAGAAACAGATTGCGGGCAACACAAAATATTTGGCACTTTTTTGCTTACTTGTCCATGTTTCCGCAGCTAGTCGCAGGTCCCATTATACGAGCCAAAGATATGCTTCAGCAATTGGCAAAAAATCAGCCTGTTGGTGCTGTTGAAATATGGTTGGGGCTTCGGTTGATGGTCTATGGTTTTTTTCAAAAAATGGTTATTGCAGACAACTTAGCTCCAATTGTAAACCAGTCGTTTTGGAACAACAATACACAACCTTCCTGTATTTATTGGTGGATGGTCATGCTTGCCTTTTCTTTTCAAATTTACTTTGATTTTGCAGGTTACAGTTCTATTGCAAGAGGTCTAGCTAAACTAATGGGGTATCGATTTAAGAGCAACTTTAACCATCCTTACCATGCTATTTCTTTGAGAGATTTTTGGTCGAGATGGCATATTTCATTGTCTACATGGTTTCGAGACTATGTCTATATTCCTTTGGGGGGAACTCGAACTTCTAAATGGAAAGGGCATTACAATATGTGGATAACTATGATAATTTCGGGGTTGTGGCATGGTCCAGCACTTAATTTTATTATTTGGGGCGTTATACATGCCCTTTGCCTTAGTGTAGAGCGTCTGACAAAATGGCCTCAATACTTGCATCGTTTTGCAGTTGGAAAAGTAATTGCATTGGGAATAGTATTGTTTCAAGTAGTAATCGCTTGGGTCTTTTTTAGAGCACCAAGTTTTGAGAAAGCCATGTCTATTCTAGGCAACTTATTTTCTACTAATTTAGAGGGGACGAATATTATTATCACACACTATTTTAACACTGTTCTATTTTTAGGGCTGGCGATAGGAATAGAGGTTTGGTATTTTATCAAACGAAGGAACAAAACCTTGCGTTTAGCGACTAAAACTGTTCTATACGATACGGTTAGTATGTCCGTATTGATTACGGCGTGTATTTATTTCAGAGGACCTGCTTCTGAGTTTATCTATTTTCAATTCTAAATTTATGCATACGTACCATCAGAGAATCTTGTATAGCTTAGGTTTGACGCTTGTCTTGTTGGCAATAGGAGGATGGTATTTTCCTTCTATTCCTACTTCTTCGATGCAGTCCGATTGGTTTTGGAGCAATAAAGTAGCGCCCGATCGATTGTATGACGTAGTTTTTATTGGTGATTCTAGAATTTATAGAGGAATTAATCCAGAATTGATAGAGGAAGCATTAACAGTGGTCGATACATTGGATGTTTTTAATTATGGATTTTCATCGGCAGGTTTAGATACAGCCTTTATGAATGTAGGGGCAAGCTTGTTAGATTCTAATTCCAACCGACGCATGATTGTTTTAGGCGTAACGGCTTCTTCTTTGGCAGATGAAAACTTAGCCAATCCACACCATTGGCAAGAAAAAAAACGACATCCTATTGAAATTTGGCAACGCAAAAACATTAATCCTTATTTGAGTTTTTTTGATCCGACCAGCCCAGAGGTGATAAGGAACAAAGCCTTGGATAAGAAGTCAGGCTATTATCAAGTGTATAAATCTAATGGTTGGATTGCTTCTGATAAATTACCAAGAGACGAATGGATTGAATATTGGCATATTCAAAATACCTATCCTAAAGTCGAGTTTAGTACCGCTGTTCGAGAGAATTTAATACAAAAAGTAGCAGCATGGGAAGCCGAAGGAATAGAAGTATTTGGATTTCGACCTCCTGCCGCAGCGCATTTTGAAGCAATAGAAATGCAATATTATCCCGAAAAAGCGATCAAAACTCAGTTTGAAGCTGTGGGCGGAACTTGGATTGACATTCCTAACCGCACTAGTTATGTTACCTATGATGGGAATCATTTGGAGGAACAATCTGCAAGGAGGCTATCGACATTTATTGGCGAGCAAATGAAGGCAGAGTTAATAAAAGAAGATCAAGTGTTGTTAAGGAATAGTGTCTTAGATTTTGAAGCGCCACCACCACCATATTGGAGCTCTTATGAGCCTAAATTGTTGCAAAACAAACAGGTATTTAAAGGTGCTACTGCTTATACCGTAAACGCTCAAACCTATTCTTGTACATATACTTATCCTTTAGACTCCTTTCTTGATCAAAATCTATATATTAGTACCTCTTGTTGGATGAAAATAGGGCAGGAGCAGATTTCCCAAACGGCAACAGCTTTGCTGGTCTTTTCTATTCAAAATGAACAGGAAACTATTTTGTGGAGAGGGGAACGTCTACTAGAGCAAAGTTTAAACCCCAATAAATGGAATCAACTCAAAGTGGCTGATGCATACCCCAATACCTTGGCAGGGTGTACGTTGAAAGTTTATGTTTGGAATAAGGGAACAACGGATGTTATTATTGATCAATTGAAACTAGAGATATTTGTAGATAAATAACAATCAAATTTGTTAGAGGCAATTGCTACCAGTAAGTTGCTTGAATAGTATCAACTAAAGCTTTGGTTTTGAAAATCACGAAAAATGAAATTAAATGACCAGTACCAAAAGATCAATGATTGGTTGACTCATATTGCCTTTGGTATTTGGGCGGTATTGGCGTTGTGGTTTTTTCAGGAGCGCTTGTATAGCGATTCGGGATTTTTTCTTTCTAAAGTCGTGCACTACGAAAGTTTTTGGATGGAACTGAATCGGTTTATGCGTATTTTCTCTCAATGGTTACCATTGATCTGCATCAAACTAGGGCTGCCGCTCAAAATTGTTCTATTAGCCTATTCGGTGGGGCATGTCCTCTTCTTTTACGCCATTTATTGGATCGGGCGTTATCGCTGGAATAATCATCAAATAGGGTGGTTACTAGTCGGGACTCAAACCATAGGTATTTTACATGGTTTTTGTGCTCCAGGGTTTGAATTGTATTATGCAAGTGGCTTTTTAGCATTATTTGCTATTGTCTTAAATACCAATGACTTTTCAAAGAAACACCAACTCTATATGTTTCTTTTGGTGATAACAATGGTGATCAATTATCAGTTGATTATTTTTATGATAGGAGGCATTCTACTCTTGCATTTTGCAAGGTACAAATTTCAATATTGGAAACAATATGTACTAGTATTATTGGCTGTTATAACCTGTTTTGTGATAAAGCAATGTTTGACAGCGCACAGTTACGAAATTGCAAAAATGGAGCAATTTGTACTCAATCTCACCGAGCGAGGTTATAATTATGGATGGAACAACTATGTGAAGCCATTATTTAGTTTCTATGGAATGTATTACAAAGAAGTATGGATTATTGCCTTAATTACCTTTGGATTCTATATTAAGGAACGCCGTTATGGGATCGCTATCGGATATTTAATTTTCTTGATCTTAACTCAATATATTATTGCTTTAACTTATCCTGGTATTCGCCATTCTAGATACCAAGAACAGTGCTATTATCCATTGATTTTTGTTGCCTGTTATCCATTGTTTATGGATTTGAGTACTCGATTCACAAAGAAAGGAAAACAATGGTTTAGTATTGCCATTTTTAGCCTTATACTCTATCGATTTGTGTTAATTTCTATGGCTATTGAGCCCTTTACACATCGAGTGAATTATATGCATCGTGTCATTGAAACAGCCCAGAACATGGAGGGGAATAAATTTATTATGCGAGAAGATTGGTGGAACCCAGGATTTTGTGAGCCAAGTTTTACGTTAGGAATGGAATCAATGTTATTATCTGGGTTGAACCCTGACCGAAAAACCATTCAGATAATCAGAGATACAGAATGGTTATGGCAAGATTCTGCGAATATGCAGACATTGCAAGATACAAATTTGTACTTGTTTACTTATCGGAGTTTTTATGATCGAACGGATAGCATTTATCAGCACAAGAGTGTTAATAAAAAATATTTTAACTTTCCATCAGGAAAATACCGCTACCTGAACGGATGGGCACCAAAGCTAGATAGTATAGAGACATTGAGAAAGTTTCTGACGATAAAGACCTATCCTAAGGGACCCTATCCAAGCAATAGCACAGAGAATATTTTAATCAAATTGACAAATATTGGTTCAAAATCGCTAAATTCAGATCAAATTAGAGTCGCTTATCATTGGTGGAAGGATGGAAAGGTATTTGATTGGGAAGGAAATAGAAACCCTTTGGAGGTGGACTTACTAGCTCAAAGTGATTATTATCAATATATTTGGGTCAAAATGCCAGAGGAGCCAGGGCAGTATGAACTACAAGTAGATGTTATTGCAGGTCCGATATTAGGATGGATGCTATATCCTGCGAGAGTTCCTATTGTGGTTAATTAAGTAAACCCTAAAACAAATCTAACAATAGCATTGCAGATATTCGTCCGCTTATTTATTAATATTTATTATAAGAATGAACCTAAAATATTTTATAAAAGTAATTTTGGCAATTCCTTTTCTTCCTATTATGTACTTTCAAGCAAGGGCAATCAAAGCAAAATTTCCTAAATTGCCAGAAGCAGAAGGGAGCAATGGATTGGCTTCAGGAAGTCTTGATAAAAGACTGAGGGTTTTAGCAATTGGAGAAAGTTCTATAGCAGGAGTTGGCGTAAAAACGCATGAAGAAGGTTTTACAGGTACTTTGGCTAGAGAGCTAGCGGCTTTTTTTAACATCAATGTAGAGTGGAAAGTATACGCTAAACGAGGTTTTACAGCCAAAAAAGTTGAGGAAATGCTTGTGCCTCAGATTACTGAAAAGGAATTTGATTTGGTCGTAATTGGGCTTGGCGGAAACGATACGTTTCAATTGAACAATCCTTCGAGATGGAAAAAAGATGTTCAACGGCTTATACACTCTCTTAAGAAGAAGTTTAATGATGCTCCGATTGTGTTTATTAATATGCCCCCAATCAAAGAACTTCCTGCTTTTACCAAAACAATTAAAATGGTTCTGGGCAGTTTGGAGAAGATGTTGGGAGAAGAGTTAGATAAGTTGGTTCGTTTGCACAAAAATACGTATTATTATTCCAATCGAATTACGATGAACGATTGGCGAAAACGCTTTAATGTGCCCTCTGAGAACGCTATATTTTTTAGCGATGGCGTACATCCGTCCAAATTGGCATACCAAGTCTGGGCTCGCGATGTTGCTGGCTTTATTAGAACACATCCTCAATTAAGTGCTGCTTTAAATTGGATTGGAAAGAATCAAAGAACGTAATTGGATTTAAGTATGAAGTCACAATTAATATTGTAATACCTTTAGGAGACATTCTGTCTCTTGTTGCATTGAAAAAACAAGGCTAGAGCTGCGTTTTTTGCCTCATAACAAGCATAAATTCTAGATAAATCTGATTTAAACCAATTATAACTTCATACTTACATGAATGAGAATATGGCTCCAGAATCAAGCCAAAGAATGAACAGCGATCAAATCTTATTGCTGTTGTGTATATTGATAGGGATTGGTCTTCGAATTGGCAATCCAATGGATTTTTCGTTCATTAATGATGAATTAAGCACTTGGTCAAAGGTTAGTTATGATTCAGTAGGGGCTGTTATAGAAAACATCAAGCAAGTTGATTCGCATCCTGTGGGTATGTATGTTTTTGTTTATTATTGGACATCCATCTTTGGAACTTCTGAATGGGCAATCAAACTCCCTTTTTTACTATTTTCAATTGCATCGTTGTGGTTGGTATATCGTTTGGGGACACTTTGGTTTTCGAAAACAGTGGGGTTGATTGTCTTGGCTTATTTTTCAACCTTGCAATTTCCTATTTGGTGGAGCCATATTGCTCGACAATATCAAAGTGGTTTATTTTGCACCTTATTAATGGCGTATTGTTGGACGCAGTTATTGATGCAACAACGAACCGAAAAGCGCTATTGGATAGGTTTTGTTGTGATGGGAGCAGCATCTATGTACAACCACTATTTTAGCCTTATTTTTGCAGGAATATTAGGTGTTTGGGGCTTTGCATGGATGCGTAAAGAAATCCTATTAAAATACGTGGCAGCAGGAATAACAATGGTTGTACTGTTTTTGCCACATCTTAGTATTACAACCTATCAATTACTGCATGCCGATGGGCATTTATGGTATGCAATTCCAACACCAAGCTTTTTTAGCAATCATCTTCAATACATCTTTCATTATTCTTTTTGGTGCTTGGGCTTTGCCTTATTATTATTGTTTGGATCTATTCTGAAATACGGAAAGCAGACGTTCAAAAAAAATGAAAAAGCACGTTGGGGAAGTCTATTTCTATTTATAACACCTATAACATTTGGTTATTTGTACTCTGTCTATAAATCACCCATTTTGAGAGAATCGCATTTATTGTTCTCATTGCCTTATTTTCTGTTTTTTTGGTGTTCTTTTTTTCCCAAGGACATACCATCACGGATGAAGTTTTTATTAGTAGGGGTGATTTTAGGTATCAATACCACAACTCTTGTAGTAACAAGACAACATTTCAAAACAGTGCATACCCATCCTTACGAGCATTTTATTAAGCACACCAAGGCATTTTTAGCAGCACATGAATCAAAGGATGTTTGTATTGTTTTGGGAGAAAACCCAGAATATTTGCAATATTATAAAGATGCCTATGCTAGTAATTTTGAACACATAGAGAGTTTTAAACCACCAATCTCTTTTTTAGAATTTAGGGAGATTTTGGAGAATAGTGTAACTTCGTATTTAATTGTAGGATCAATTCCAGAGGCACATCTGCAAATGGCTAGATATTATTACCCTTATTTGTATCAAAGAAGTTATGGTATTAATTACGAATATTATATTCTAAGTAAGAATAAGGAAGCCCAGAAAGTAGCTTGGGAATTTGATTTTGAGATAGATATGGATTTTGATAAAACAGAACAAGCTGGTTGGCAAATAGAGAAAACGAATCTTCGTCAGGATTCGATAACTGCTAATACTTATTATCAACAAGAGGGAGAATGGGGGCCTACTTTTGCCATGAGTTTGGAGCAACTTACGCCTCGAAATAATGAGTTTTTGGATGTGGCAGTAGATATACGAGTAGTAGATACGATGTTGTACCAACCCCAAGGAACATTGGTGGTCGAAATAAGGGATGAACAGGATTCTTTGTTGGTTTGGAAAGGTGTTGATGCTACAGCACAAACCAATGCTCAAAGAGATTGGCAACGGCTTTATTTATCTATGCGCTTTGCCCACGAGCCTATTTATAATAATGTTAAAAAACTAAAAATGAAAACATTTTTTTGGAATCGTGAAAAACAAGCCATCCAATTAGACCGTTTTAGTATCGCAACGAGAAAAGGAAATGGGTTGTTGTATAAAGACACAAATCCATTTGAATTTGAATAAAAATAACTATTCTTTGGCTTGGAATTAGGCGAAGAAATCAAATTACATTACTTCGTGAAAGAAAAATTGAATTAGATTGATTGTCAGTGGGATGTGTTTTTTGTTTTTGTAAAAAAAAATCCACGAAGTATTAAAATTAATAATTATGTCAGTAATTGTATCCAATTTAACGAAAGTATATGGCACACAAAAAGCCGTTAATAATATTAGTTTTGAAGCCAAGAAAGGAGAAATTTTAGGTTTTTTGGGACCCAATGGTGCTGGAAAGACAACCACGATGAAAATGATTACCTGTTTTATTCCTCAAACGGCAGGTCGTATTAGTGTGTGTGGTTATGATGTTGTAGAAAATCCAATAGAGGTACGCCGTAGGGTTGGTTATTTGCCAGAGCATAACCCTTTGTATTTAGATATGTATGTCAAAGAATATTTATTGTTTGTAGCAGGTTTGCACAAAGTGAATAATAAAATGGCTGCCGTCGAAGAAATGATAGAACGGACTGGTTTGACAATAGAACAACATAAGCTCGTCGGTTCATTATCTAAAGGATATCGTCAACGTGTAGGATTGGCACAAGCTATGTTGCACAACCCAGATGTCTTGATTTTGGATGAACCTACTTCTGGTTTGGATCCTAATCAATTGATAGAAATTCGGAAGTTGATACGAGAGTTTGGAAAAGAAAAAACAGTCATTTTTTCTTCTCATATTATGCAAGAAGTACAAGCACTTTGCGATCGTGTTATTATCATCAACCAAGGAAATATGGTAGCTAACGATACTATCGAGATGCTACAAAGTAATGCTTCGAAGGAAAAACAAATTATGGTTACTTTTGCAAAAGAAGTAAATGAAAAGCAGTTGAAGGCTTGTGCTCCAATTCAGAAGCTAAGAGCGTTGGAGGGACATACTTATTTAATCACCTCGTTGAGCGAAGAAGATATCCGTCCAGCTATTTTTAATTTTGCGGTCAAGCAGGGGAATATTTTGCTTGAAATGCATCAAAAAGTATCCACTATAGAGGATGTGTTCCAAGAGGTGACCAATTATACAGAAACAAAGGCTTAACGACGATAGCTTTTATAACAAATTAAATTTTCAATATAAAAAATAGTAGTTCGTTGAAACCAGTTCGTAACAGCGTAGCAAACCAACAAAGTGACAACCGAGTAGGCTTAAATTAGTACGCCATAAAGTAATCAATGAACTATTAATAAACATAAAATGGTAAAATATATAGTGTGGTTAATTCCTTGTCTATCTTTAATGGTGAGTTGTGGGGAAAAAAGAACTGTCTCAGGAGAAAAAGATGAAACACCTTTAGCGCAAGCGGCAGGGCAGTACTTATACCCCTCTGCAGTTGTTGGAATAGGCGCTGGAATGACTCCCAAAGATAGTTTATATCAATTAAAAGTACACACAGAGCAGTGGATTCGAGACCAATTGATGCTAAATGTAGCCAAACAAAATATTGGAGTTACAGAAGAAATTGAACGAATGGTCAAGGCTTATGAAGCAACGTTGATTATGAATGCTTATGAGGAAGCTTTGATTAATCAACGATTGAATACAGAGGTGACACCCCAAGAATTGGCAGATTATTATAGTAATAATAAAGAGCAATACCAAGCAGGAATTAGTTGGGCACGCTGTCATTTCGTCAAAGTGAAAAGAGGAACTCCTGAGCTGCAAAAATTGAAAAAATGGTTTAAATCTGATGACGGAGTAGATTTTGAACGAGTGAAGCTTTTTTGTGCCAAAAATAAAACGGTGCATATCTTAAATGAAGATCTTTGGATAGAATATGACAAATTGGTCAAAGAGCTTCCTGAAGATGCAATAGGCAATAGGCATCGTGAAAATCAATCTGTTTTAGATAGAATGGATGATAATTATCAATACCTATTACAAATTTTTGAATATAGAGACAAAGAAGATGCGGCTCCTTTGCCACAGGTGCAAGATGAGATTAAACGAATTATTTTGCATCAACGTCGCAATAAAATATTGCAAGACATTCGAAAAGAGGTATATGAGAAGGCAAAAAAAGAAGGTGCTTTTGAGGTTTATTAATATGATTTGCAAGGTATAATTTCAAAAATTGAAAATTATAGATAGGTTATCCAAAGATAAAGCTTTACTTTTGTGTCCGAATTAACGTTTAAGTAATTAATAAGAATGTATACTCTTTATTGGAAAGGTGTTTGATTATTCTTCAGATAAGAAATCAAAAGAAACCATGGAATATTACTATTAATAATAAGTATAAATATAATAATGAAAAAAATTTGGATATTGGTGCTATTGTGGGCTTTGGGTTCTGTATTGGTGTCAGCACAACGTCAACAAGTAGATAAAGTAATTGGAGTAGTTGGAAATCATATTATTTTACAGTCGGATGTCGAAGCACAACTAAAAATGTTAGAAAGTCAAAGTCAAGGAGCTGATTTGCCTAAAGATGCTCGTTGGTTGGTTTTTGATCAACTATTGGCAAATGCATTGATGTTGGCAGAAGCAGAGCAAGATAGTGTTGTGGTGGGAGATATGGAAGTTCAGGCTCAACTAGACAGTCGTGTAACCCAAATATTGGCGTATATGAACAACAATCCTGAAAAATTTAAAGAATTTTATGGGATGACACCTTTGGAAATGAAGGATTTTATGCGCGATCAAATGCGAGATCAGTTGGTACAACAACGCATGCAGCAACAAATTATGTCTTCTATTACGATTACGCCCAAAGAGGTAAAAGAATTTTTTAAGAATATCCCAAAAGATAGTTTGCCTTATTTTAATTCAGAGGTAGAGTTAGCTGAAATTGTAATCAAACCTAAAATCAACCCTATTGAAGATGCAAAAGCTCGTAAAATGGCACGCAATCTAATGCTACAAATTGTAGAAGATAGCGTTGACTTTGCTGTACTTGCTAAGAAATATTCTGATGACCGTGCTTCTGCCGCATTGGGAGGTGA
Source organism: Aureispira sp. CCB-QB1 (assembly GCF_000724545.1). Lineage (GTDB taxonomy): Bacteria > Bacteroidota > Bacteroidia > Chitinophagales > Saprospiraceae > Aureispira. Next base: position 183,071 of record NZ_JHBV01000032.1, read on the forward strand.
TCTGGGCGTGCAACCCCGAGGTACACTAGTACCTGAGTTTGAAGCGGCAGCTTATCAGTTGAAGCCGAATGAAGTTTCGGAAGTTGTTAAATCAGAATTTGGATATCATATTATTCAATTAATCAATCGTTTGGGAAACACAATTAACACCAGACACATCTTGATTCGACCTGATATTACAACAGAAGATAGGGAAAAAGCTTACCAGAATTTGGATAGTATTCGCAATTTGATTTTGAGCGATAGTATTACCTTTGCAGAAGGAATTGCAACGTATTCGGAAGAGGATTTCAGCAAAACAAGAGCTGGACGAATTATGAACCCAATGACTGGAGAACCTTATTTTGAATTGGGTGATTTGGAACCTTCTATTTATTTTGCAATTGATGGTTTGAACGAGGGCGATATTACGAAAGTAATTGAATATGAGACAAGAACAGGAGACAAACAATTTAGAATTGTTAAGTTGTTGAAGCGAACAGAACCACATGTAGCCAATCTACAAGATGATTATTCTAAGATCAGAACAGCTGCATTAGAATCTAAAAAAGGTCGTTATATCGTCGATTGGATTGACAAAAAAATAGCGGACAATTATATAGAAATAAAAATGGAAAATTTAGGAGATCAGTTGGAGGAAGCTAGAGCATCTGCGGCGTTGAAAAAGTGGTTTGATGCGAATAGTGTTCGCCCTTAAGTTATCTAAATCAAAAAAATTAAAGCTGTGTGTGCCAAACATACAGCTTTTTTTGTAGTTAAAATGATGGGTTAGAGTTGGTCAATATTTCTCCCTCTGTTTATTGGAGGAAGTATTAAACATATTTTAACAGTCCGAAAAGAGGATATTGCCCCAAGTTTTTTATATTTTGAACCAAGATTAAGTAAGCAAAATAAACTTTATGCATTACAAACTGTTGTTGCTAAGGCAAGTAACGAAATAGATTTTTTTATTCTATTGAATTGCAGGTTGTAATATATGTAAAAATAAAAATAATGAAATTTCAGAATGAAGTAGAAGCGGTTGATGCATTGGCAGAATCGTATCAAAAGTTACGAGCAGAAATAGGTAAGGTAATTGTTGGTCAAGAAGATGTTGTCAAAACTGTACTGATTTCGCTGTTTTGTGATGGACATAGTTTATTGGTAGGTGTGCCTGGTTTGGCTAAGACCTTATTGGTGAATACAATTTCCAAAGCTTTGGACTTGGAGTTTAAACGCATTCAGTTTACGCCAGATTTGATGCCTTCAGATATTACAGGTTCAGAGGTGATGGATGAACAAAGAAATTTTTCTTTTCACAAAGGTCCTTTGTTTACCAATATTTTATTGGCCGATGAGATTAACCGTACGCCCCCTAAAACACAAGCAGCTTTGTTGGAGGCCATGCAAGAGCGCAGTGTAACGGTTGCGGGGCATCGCCACTTATTGCCAAAGCCATTCTTGGTACTAGCCACACAAAACCCAATTGAGCAAGAAGGAACCTATCCTTTGCCAGAAGCTCAATTAGACCGTTTTATGTTCAATATTTTCTTAGATTATCCAAGTTATAGAGAAGAGGTAAATATTGTAAAAGGAACAACATCTATCAACAATCAAGAGGTGCACTCGGTGTTAACTGCTGCTGAAATCGTTTATTTTCAACAGTTGGTGCGTCAAATTCCTATTCCTGACAATGTATTGGAATATGCAGTAGGTTTGGTACACAAATCTCGCCCCAATACTGAATTGGCAACGGATTTTGTCAATAATTATGTTTCTTGGGGAGCGGGACCTCGTGCATCACAGTGCTTGGTTATTGCTGCCAAATGTCATGCTGCAATTACAGGTAAATACTCGCCAGATATCGAAGATGTGAAGGCAATTGCAAAATATGTATTGCGCCATCGTGTGGTTCGTAATTATAAAGCAGAAGCAGAAGGTATTTCTATTGAGCAAGTTATTGAAAAATTATTCTAGTTGATGACATATATTAGAATAGTAGCAGTGTAGCTAACTATTCTTAGAAAATATTTAATCGAAGAGGCAACTTAATTTTTTAAGTTGCCTCTCTAATTGATGATAGCTTAGTTCTGAAAATACCACTGTTAAAACAAAAGAGACCTAGTGTATTCTGTTTCATTTTGTCCTTTCATTTGGTATTGCTAAATTTTAATCTACCTTCTCGACTCTGATATGCTTAACCTTATCCTCATAATGTACTTGAAATAAGTATAAACCAGCTGCATAATTAGAAAGGTCAATAGTTGTGGAGCTATTTGTTTCTAAAAGTTGCCCTGCAAGATTGAATACTTTTGTAATAATTGAGCCATTATAATTGTTAACATCAATTTTTACTTGAGCATTGGTAGGGTTAGGATAAACAAGTACGTTAGCGGCGTTGTCTTCTATAGCAACTGTATTGGTCATTGTCATTAAATGCGTTTGTTCAGCATTGTAAATATAACGTTGCCCTCTAACTCCAATATACATGGCGTCATTGGTATCCATATATTTGGCAATAGCCGCAACCAACGTCACTTTATTGGGATTGATATTGGGAGGGAGGGTATATTGAAATTGGTGTTGATAATTACTGCCTGCACTAACGTGATGAGGAATAACCCCATCCACACCAAAGCAGCCACCTTCTACATAATCTCTTAATACATGACGATGCGTAAAACCAACAACCGAACTACCTGCTCCATAATAAGGATGACCAGTTGTTGTATTGTAATAATTAGCTTGATTCCAACCGCTGCCTTGACCAGTTAGGCTATCCTCAACAACCATTAATACAATGCGAGCATCTCCCGCTGAGTTATCACTATAATTAGCAGAAACGGTTGCGTTGATAACTCTTGTGTTGGGATTCCAAGAGTGTTGTATGTCAACATCAACAGGTGTAAAGCTATTTAATTGGTTGGATACTAAGGATGACCAACTTCCACGCCCAGAAGGTTCTTGGGTATACGTTGTACCAGAAGTACTATTTTTTCGATCAATCATTCCTGAAGGATAAGCAGCTACAGAAAATGCTGTTCGAAGCCCATCGTTGAATTCCATAGAGTCTCCATCGTGAATGGCTACAGGAATCAAGTTACTACCATGTTGGGCAACTAAATTTTCCATGATCACTGCTCCATCAATACAGTAGCCACACCAAGTACCTGTGAATTCTTCTAGGAGTATTTTTTTAGGACTGCTATTGTTGTTAATGCCTGTGATGTATTCGGTTAAAACATTATTGCAACTCATCTCATCTGGCATACCATTTACGTTGCTGACCCAGACTCTTAATTCATATTGATCATTAGGGCTACTAATGTGAATAGGAACTGTATGTGTCCAAAAGCTTTTTTGAGAATTACTGGCATTAACACCAGAAATAGAAGCAGTTTGTGTAGGACCATTATTCAAGCTATAGTTAATATCATAAGAAGTCAGAGAAGCATCGCCTTCGTTTCTTACAGAACCTTTTAAGGTATGGTTTCCTATGGAAAGATGATTGTCGATATCAATCCCAATTAAGGAAGCATCATGAACGATGGGAGCGTTCCAACGAAAACGATGTACCTCGTACAATGCTTTGTCCCAACTGGGATCAGATGGAATATAGTTCGGGCTTCCTGCTATTTGAGTACCTAAGGTGCCTGTTGCATTTTCACAGCCAATAGTTGTATTGAGCATCGGATAGAAGGAGGAAGAGGGAAGGATATTATTATCTATAACAACGATTTCAAAATCACCACAGTTTTCATATAAATTAAGGCTGACAGTTATATCGTCTTGCCAAGGCGCTGCACCAGGATAGTTTAATCCTGCCCAAGTAATTTGATGAACTCGATTGGGGGCAGTTCCGTAGGTTTTGGTAGAAATAGTACTTGCTGTTGTAAAGTCATCCCAAAGCGCATAAATGGCATTGTTGGGACCTGAAGTATTGGGCAATGCCGTATTGGAATTAATAGAAGCAGCACTTGCTGTATTAAAAGTAATGTATCCACTATGTGCAATTCGATAACTGCTAACAGATTGCCCATAAAAGTCAAAATTGAAAGGCAAATCCTGTTCGTCAGAAAGATTTGTACCAAGGCTAAAAAATTTATAAATATATGCCCCAGACCAATAATCTCCATCATCCCCGATATAAGTAGAAACGGTATAGTTTTGTGCTTGTAAGTACTGTAAGCAAGTCGCTAGAAGATAAAGAATAAGTAGATAAGTTTTCATTGAGCTGTTATTTTTTATGAAATATTAATTAGGTGTACGAGTAGAGATACTATTTCTAATAGTGGGACGCTAGAACAATATTGAGCAATCAGGAAAAAACAATGATTCTAAGTAATAGTCTATTTTGTTGCTTGATTCTAATCAATAAGTGAGGATAGGTATGTGATTAGAAACTGTATTTTGTGTTTTAAAAAAGAGATAATAAAGATTATGTAAGTAAATTTTGTATAAGCAGTAAAAATCATCTAATCGCAGTGTTGGGTCTTGATTACCTTCGGTGCTACTTCGTGGTTTGCTTCTTTTATCAAGAACCCGAAGGCTCACGCAGTAAAAGAAGAGCAGAAGAGTAAATTACTCCCTAGTGTTAAAAATCAAAAGATATCGTAACTGTTCTCATAACTTTTTACATGCATAACCTTTAATACATAGTGTAGTACTTAGCTGCGCTGCTACTTTATGGTCGTGGATTTTTTAGCTTGATTATAAATTCTTTAAGGAATTAAGTAGTAATAATAATATATTATTATTAATCAAATTGATACGTTTTTTTTACGAAATAATGATAGCGAATAACCATATTAAATTTAATGAATTTTGATTGTAAAAAAGAATAAATACTCATTTAGTATTTCAAAATATCACTCGTTGAACATTCTAATGAATCGTGCTGTTGATAATACAGGCAGGGCAATCTGTTTATGATAAAAAACACTTCAAAGGTGGTGGAAGAAAAAGGATACCATGTTCTTTCTTTTAATCCACTTCAAAAAATAATGATAAACGCTATTTGGCGAAAATGTAAGTCCTTTTGGCAAGAAAATGCTCCTGTTGTTAAGATCAAAAGGCTTAAATTTGATAAAAATCACACATTTAAAATACGATATTAAGATGAAAAATTTACTACTTATAGTAACACTATTGGCTTTCCAAACTGGTTTGTTGGCGCAAGTACCAGAATTTACATTTAAAGTAACAGAAGAAACTCGTTCTATGAGCAAAGGTTCTGCAAATGCCTTGGTCGTTAGTTGGCCCAAAGCTTCGGCAAAGACGATTGCTAAAAATTGGAAAAGTTATGCTAAAAAATACAAAGGTAAACTTAGTTATGATCGCAAACAAGGAGAGTATTTTTTGGACAATGCAGAGTTGAAGGAAATGAGTGAAAACATGGTTGACGTTCGTGCCAAAATCAATCAAAAAGGAGATGGAACAGAACTTGTCGTTTGGTTTAATTTGGGGGTTACTTATTTGTCCTCTAAAGATCACCCTGAGCGTTATCCTGCTGCTGAGAAATTTTTGCGCAAGTTTGATTTGATGGTTTATGCAGAACTAATGAAAGAACAACTCAAAATAGAGGAGAAGAAATTGAAGATAATGAATAAGGAGTTGAAAAAAATCGAACGAGCACAGAAAAAAGAAGAACGAAGAATAGAAAAAGAGAAGAAAGCCATTGAAAAAGCTCAAAAATCAATTGACGAATCTCAAAAAGTGATAGAAGAACAAAATGAAGCCAAGGAAAAACAAGCTTCTGAAATGGAATATCAAAATCAATTGATCGACAAAATCAATGCAAAAATCAAAGAAGCAAAGAAAAAATAGATATTATCACGAATTGGTTTTATGAGAAATAAAAATATTGATTTTCCAATTTATCAAGGCGAAAAAAACGAGCATACCCGTAGGTCTTTGAGTCTTTTTTCAACGCAGAGAAATTGGAAAATGCTATTTTTTAGCCATACAAATTAATTCGTGATAATGTCTAATAATCACCAATGATTTTTTTTCCATAAAATAAATAGAAGCCATATTCTCTAAGGATATGGCTTCCTTCTTCTTAAGGAACTGTGAGGATTGTTGATAATTGTGTTATAATTAAACTAATTTCGAGAAAAGTGTTGTAGAATTATTGTCAGTTCTCTCAAAAAGCACGTCTTTTGTATCGTTAAAAAAAAATATCGACGTACAGTGCAGAACAAAATATATTCAACTCTTATAGGTTATTGGTGGAGCATTTGTTTTTTAGGTTTAGTATTCAGTTGTGCAGAACCTAGAGCGCCCGAAGGAGGACCTCAAGATAAGCAGCCTCCTAGAATCCATACCAAAAAATATTCGACACCCAACCCAAGTACCAACTTTAGAGACAACCAAGTTATTCTTACTTTTGATGAGTGGGTCAAATTGGAGGCGGCATACACACAAGTTGTTATTTCTCCTCCTTTAGAAAAAAGACCAGATATAAAAGTTAGAAATAAATCTGTTGTTGTAGAATGGAAGGAGCCTCTAAAAGATAGTACCACCTATATCATTCACTTTGGTGATGCAATTAAAGATATTACCGAAGGAAATAGTGCCTCCAATCTAAAAATGGTTTTTTCTACTGGTCCTCAGTTGGATTCGCTATCTTGTTCTGGGCAGATTGTCGATGCCGAAACAAGAGCCCCAAAAGCGGATGTTTGGGTCATGTTGTATCAAAATTTAGCAGACAGTGTGCCTAAAACCGAAAAACCATACTATTTTACCAAAACAGATGCACGAGGCAATTTTAAATTGGAGTACCTCAAGAAGGGGCGTTATAGAATATTTGCTTTGGATGATAAGAACAGAGATTATAAGTACAACCAAAATAATGAGTCCATTGCGTTTTTAGATTCTTCTTTTCAGATTAACGACACCATACAACCTGTGTTTCGGTTAAGAATGTTTCAAGAGCGAGCTGAAACAAGAGTTCTTAGTAGTAAACTAGAAGCATACGGAGCTTTAAAAGTGACTTTAAATAATAAGGTTCAAAGTCCTAATCGCATTCAATTATTAGATGCTCCTAGTGATTTTAAAACTTGGATAGAACAAGGACAAGATACTTTCAGATTATGGTTTGATGGAACCATGCCCGATACAGGAAAGTGGGTGTTTGTACTGCAAAATGAAGCTGAAAACTTGAAAGATACCCTAGAAGTTAAAGCAAAGGAGCGTCGTGCGTACCTTGAAACAGCTACTAATTTGAGATGGTATAAAAAAAGAGCACGTCCCGCATCTTCAGAAGGGAAAAGCAGCAAAGGCCCTGTCGTTGTCTTGCTTCCTTTACAAGATACGCTTGCCATTGAACAGCATCCTTTTGAAAATTTAAAACTTCATTTCACAAGACCAATTGTGGCTGTAGATACCAATCAAATTCTACTATTAAGAGATACTAGCTTATCCGTGGTCAAAATGAAAATAACAGAAATAATCGATAGCCTTTCAGAGGAAATAAGCCTAGATACAATCTATGAGGAGGTGTTGCAAGATACTTTTTTGCCTGTTTCCAGACCTTCTATTGCCATTCAACAACACTTAGAGTTAGAGTATCAATGGCAAATTGGTGCTCGATATAAATTGATGATTTTGCCTGAAGGAGTAACGGATTATTTAGGTTTGATGAATCAAGATACATTATCTAGAATTTATACGATTAACCCAGAGGATAAGTATGGGAGCGTAACAGCCGTTATCAAAAATGCTGATAGTACGCTACAATATGTGGTGCAGTTGTTAGATTCTAAAGGCAATTTAGTGCAAGAAGCAATTGTAAAGGACTCTACTCAAATGACTTTTATTTATAAAAACATTCCTACGGATACTTATACAATTCGAGTGATTCATGATGCATTGCCAAATGGTCGTTGGGATGTCGGAAGTTATGAGGAGAATCGACAGGCTGAATTGACTACTAGCACGAAGCCAATTAATTTAAATCCTGGATGGGAAAATATGATGGAATTAGACTTGACCCCCGTCGAGCTTAGTCGTGACTCTCAATCTAAACGGAAAAAAGGATTTTCAGAAGAGGTTGAAGACGATACCATAGATGAGAAGATAAAGGAAAACAAGAAAGAGAAATAGGTTTTTTGTTGAAAATTTACTTTTTGAATATGTAATTATTTGCTTAGTAGGTTTTTGTGTGTTTAGTGTTCGTTTTGAAAATCAAAGTTGAGGCTTTTTTTTGACTAGAATTGCTTCTCGCAATCGTTTATTTTTGCGCTACAAAAGATAGATGATGTAATATTGAAGTACATGTCTGATATTTTAATACAATAGTTAGCTGCGCAGCTAACTACTATTAATACTCTGTTGATTATTACTCGCTACGTTCATGAGAGTGTAAACTTAGTTTTTTGCACTAAACAATCTAATTTAAATAGACGCTCCAATAACTCTGCACCTACCTTGTGCTAAATGTTAGGTAGTATTAACTTGGTACACAAGGAATAGCAATGTTGGTGTCGTTTTCTATTTTTTTCGTTTTTGCAAAAAAATATTGAATAGGGAATGGGAGGAAACTGCAAAAAAATGTTATTTTTAACAATTGTTATTAAGGTAGTGATGTAGATTGTATGATAAGTTAGAAAAAAAGACAATGAAGACTATATTTGTAAGATGTGTTCAATATCTATA
>NZ_JHBV01000033.1 GCF_000724545.1 Aureispira sp. CCB-QB1
CCTAATTATCCTGTCGTTTCAAATATCTTTTTCTGTTTCTTTCGAAACTTTTTTATCCGCTCTTTCGTTAAGCGGTTGCAAATCTCTAACTTTATTTCCAAACCACCAAATATTTTTTAAACTTTTTTAAAAATTATTTTTCTGTAGGTTTTTCTTAGCGTTTTCAATTTTGCTGTGCTTCTCTTTTGAAGCGGTTGCAAATCTCTAACTTTATTTCCAAACCACCAAATATTTTCTAAACTTTTTTAAAAATTATTTTTCTGTAGGTTTTCATTGTTTTCAATTGCCAATGCCTCTCTTTCGAAGCGGTTGCAAAGGTGCAATGTTTTTCCTTTACTTCCAAATTTGAGGTGTTTTTTTTAGCGTTTTTTTTAAACTTTTTTCTTTCTCCCAACTCTCTCTAATTAACCACCAATTAAAACACAAACACAATCAACATCTTATAAAATCATTCCTTTTTCTGGGACATTTATTTTTTTTCAAAAAAATCATCTCCAAGTTGGGTTAGACCATAGAATATAAAGCAAAAATACGCTCTATTACAATAAAAAAAATTGAAAGTGGCCTCTATATACACAGTCCTAACACAATATTTAGTATTTTCATTATCTCCTATTTGCTTAATATACTAATACCGATTTGCTATGTTTGGACTCATGCATCCCCAAAATACGTGTTCAACGAAAAAAAATAATTCCAATTATTTGTACCATCGCAGGCATTATTGTGGTACTTGTAAAGCTATTGGCAAAAATTATAATCAACAAAGTCGGTTAATGCTGAATTGGGATACTGTTTTTTTATCTGAGCTATTATCACAATTAGAACATGAAAATTTTAAATCATGGAGCGATCGTTTAAAAACAGTGAATACTTGTTTTTCTATACCAAAAGAAAAACTCCCTTTTTCTTTAGAGTATGCCGCAACTGTTTCTGTTTTATTAGGAACGTTAAAGATTAATGACAATAATCAAGATGAGCCAGCTCTAAAGTGGAAATTTGCTCAATGCCTTTATACTTCTTCGCAAAAGAAAGTTCTTTTACAATTTGAGCACTGGGGTATTGATACTATATATATACAAAGCATAATTCAACAGCAATACCAAAGAGAGCGCAAAAAAATACAATTTAAACATTTGCATTCTTGTTTAAACTATTATGCAGAGGCTACTGCTAAAATAACAGCTTACCTTTTTCAACAAGGAGGACTTCGACTGCAACAAAAAACAGACTTATATCAATTAGGTTATTCTTTTGGTCAACTCATCTACATCTTAGATGCCTTTGAAGATTATGAAAAAGATGTTTTTAAAGACCAGTTTAATCCTTTGATAAAATACTTTGGGTCCTTCAATCAGTTAGACGAATCAAATTTAGAGTCTGTCCGATCTATTTTATTAGATATACAAGCAGAAATAGACACACATCTTCAACAACTCAGTATAACAGCAGAGGCAATATCTATTTATAAAGATAGATTAGCATCTAACCTTGCGCTTCGGTTGTATCAAGAACGACGTATTCCTAAAACGATTAATGACCAAATTGCTTTAAGGTGGAATGAGGCAAAGATTTTTGCTAACCAAATTACATGTCAACCCAAAACTTGGTTGCGCCAACTAAACTACTATGTGATTGTCTTGGCTGTGTTTGCGAATCCACAAACAAAAACATATTTGCCTCAAGAGGGTAAATTACAGATTGTGGGCTGGACCTTGTTGATGACAACTATCTTAGCAAGTATTGGTATCGCAGGAGTTGTTAGAAGAGATAGAAAAAAACAAAAGGATCAAAAACGTAAAGAAAAAAGGATTAAGCGTCTAAAAAGAAAAATAAAAAATCTATTTCGTAAAAAGGATTGTTGGTCGGACTGCTGTAGCAATTGTTGCAATCAATGTTGTAGTGATTCTTGTAGTAACTGTTGTGGTGATTGTTGCGAATGGATGTGCCAAGAAGATAACTTAATGATTACAGTAATTCTGCTTATATCTATTGTAGCAATCACCACCATTATCATTCTTATCTTATTCTTCTTGGGGCTACTTTAATATAGTATGACCACCTACTTCCATCTTATTCATTAACCTCTCTACAAATATTAAACTATAAAACAGTTAAAGCAACTTTATTCGCCAATTGAGTTCTTATCATATCTATCTATCCCCCGTCTATAAGTATTCTATTGTTCACAATTAAAAAATACTAATGATGAAAAACTTTGGTTTTATATTTATTTTAATCGTCCTATTCAACGCAGCATGCAAAACAAACTCTACCAATACTCAAAATACACCATCGGAAGCTAGCGATTTTGGAACTGCTGCCTATTATCAAAAATATCAACGAAATATTGATCGCTTGTATCATATGCTTCAAGGAACATTTATCTGTTACTCTCAATCGACAGAGAAAGAAGCTAAGTTGATTCCTTGGAAAGTAAACAATCAGCAAGATAGTGTTATTACTTATTCGGTTCCAATAAAAGAGCCTGCAAAAGATGGATATTGGTTAATTTGTTACCAATTTATAACTAGTTTGCCTGATGAGCCTATATATTGTGCTGTACAAAAAATTACTCCTGTAGATCGAGATACGTTTTTATCTGAATTTTTTGACTCGCCAGCAGAGATTAAATTAACTAAAATGATTAAAGATTTAAAAACGGTAGAGCAATCTATTGATTTAGAACAGCTAACACCTATTGATGAGGTTGTTACTTATTATAGAGAAAAAATCACCTTTTTTAAAGGCTTTTCTAACATTTATAAAGATCACCAAAATCAAAACTTGACCTATAGACAAGAAAACTATGAAGTTCATCCAGAAAACACCCAGTTTGCTACCCGATACTTTAAAGATATAAATGGAGATACTACTATTAATAAAGCATCCAATATTGCCATCGAGATTAGAACTTCCAAACCTGTTTCCGAAATGATTGACCAAACGTTGTTAGGCAAGTAACAAACAGTATGGCACGAAGCATCATTTTTAGTTTTGCTGATTTACTTAAATTTAGTAGTTAGCTACGCTGCTACTTCGTGGTCGTTGCTTTTTTACTTTTTCACAAAAAAGATAAAAAAGCACATTTATATTAGTTTGATAATCATTTTTTTTTTTAACACAAAACACAATAAATACACAACTTATTAATTATCAAACTAATAAAGTTTAGCTTCGCTGCTACTGCGTGGTTTCAACGAACTATTGCAAATTAAAAGCACTTGTGCTTTAGGTTCTAAATTTTCTTTTGATCATTAAATCATTATTACTCAAAACAATCAAATATTTTCACTATATGCCCAACCTTAGTTATCCATCTAAAGTACTTTTATTCGGTGAATATACTATTATTCAAAACTCTGCTGCATTGGCTATTCCCTATGCTCACTACCAAAGCTACTGGAGTGATCACCCTTTGTCTAAAGATTGGGAGAATACAATTAAACCTGCTTTTTCAAAACAAAGTTTGCAAAAAATAGCCGTAGATCTTCAATCTCTTCAATATCCGTTGTTGAACTTAAAACAATTCAAAGAAGATTTAAAAAATGGGCTTTGGCTCTGTACAAATTCTCCGATGGGATATGGACTCGGAAGTTCGGGAACTGTTTGTGCTGCTATTTATGACCGCTACGCTATCCACAAAACCACAAATTTGCAATTACTAAAACAAGAATTAGCTTGCTTAGAACATAGTTTTCATGGCAAGAGCTCTGGAATAGATCCCTTAATTGCATACAACAAACGCCCCTTGTGGGTGCATTCTGATGCCTCCATTGAATCTGTCGAATTGCCATCTTTGCAGAAACTAACTTTTTTCTTAATCGATACTCAACTACCAAGAGTTTCTACACCACTCATTCATTTTTTTGTCGAATCTTGTAAAAATGCTTCTTTTGAAAATGCATTTGTACAGCCTACCAGTCGTGCTGTTGATGATGCGATTCACGCCCTAATGACCAATAATTCTAGCTCCTTAATGCAGGCAATTCATTTGATTTCTAAATTACAGTTCGCCTACCTACCACCAATGATTCCAGAAAGCATGCACGCACTTTGGAAAAAAGGATTAGCATCGAATGAATTTTATTTAAAAATTTGTGGTGCTGGCGGAGGTGGTTTTATGTTGGGAGTTACTCGAAATTGGGAAGCAGTAAAGCAACATTTTCATTCGTTTAAAACATTACAATTGCTCTAATACAACCAAAGCATTCTCCAGTTGGGGAATGCTTTGGTCATTATAATTAATGTTCTATTGTTAATCTTTACGAAACATCCACTTCATAAAGTCCTTTACCGTCGTTTTCTTTCCATACATTAAAATACCAATTCGATAAATACGCCCTGATACCCAAGTAAAAAAGATCCCTGTTAATACTAATATGACTGAGGATATAACAACTTGATATATTGGAGGATCAAAAACAACTCGCACAGGCATCACTACAGGAGCAAAAAATGGAAACATAGAAGCCCATACTCCAAGTGAACTAGTTGGGTTTTGAACTACAGCAGAACCAATATATAATGCAATAATAATTGGAACTGAAATTACAAGCATCAATGACTGCCCTTCTCCCCAATCATCGCCCATTGCAGCTCCTACCGCAGCAAATAATGACGCATACAAAAGGTACCCAGCTAGAAAGAAAACCAAGAAAACTACAATTATATAAGCATAATCAAAGTTTTGTAACTCTTGCCAAATAGCCATTATTTCTGTTGTATCACCAACGGGACTTGCTGTTGATGTAGTCATGCTTTCTTGAAGTTCTTGCAATTTTCCTGCAAACAAGAGTCCCACACCAAGATATAAAAGTGGTAATGTGATTGCCCATATTGCAAATTGAGTTAATCCCACTGCTCCAACCCCTATAATTTTACCTAACATTAACTGGAATGGCTTAACTGAAGAAATTAGAACCTCTACAATTCGATTAGTTTTTTCTTCCATTACAGAACGCATAACCATATTACCATAGATAAAAATAACTGAGTAAATCAATATCATCATAATTCCCCCAAGTACAGTTGCGATTCTTGCTCTATAAATAGAAACCTCTTCATCAGAAGATTTCATATTCGTTGGAATTACATTAATATCTGTTTTCAATCGCTTCAAAGTCAGCTCATCGACTTCCAACTGACGCATTTTGAGCTTTTTGATCCTTTGTTCAATCCCTTCTTTAATGTTTTTTTCTACATTAATTCCTAAGCTTTCATTAGAATAATATTCAACTTTGAAGTTTGTTGTCATACTATCTAATGATTGTTCAGGAACAAAAACAATTCCTTTATAACCATCCTTTTCAAAACTTTCTTTAAGTATTTCTAATTTCTTTTGTGGATACTTGTACATAACCAGACCATCTCTTAGCTTTCCTTTTTCTTTAATTTCTAAGATATTGCTAGGATCTAGTAGAGCCACTTTCTGCGTATCCTGTCCAGAAGACATGATAAATATTAATGCCACCCAAGAAATAACAAATCCAATGGGAGCAAATATAGTTGTCAATATAAAGGTCTTTTTCTTTACTCTTGACAAATACTCTCTTCCTATAATTAACCAAAGCTTACTCATCTGACTTCCCTCCTACTATTTTGATAAAGATTTCGTTTAAGGTTGGTAATATTTCATTAAAAGCCGTTACAACTGTTCCGTGATGCAACAAGTATTTTAAGAAATTATTGGCATGTTCCACATCTCTTAGTTTGACAACAACTTGCCCCATGTCTTTGGATATAATGGTCACATGTTCTTCTATTTGTTCGGGCAAAGCACCTCGATAGTTTACTTGGAACAAGAACTCTTTGAACTGTTCTTTGATAGATGCAACAGAACCGCTCAGTACATTGGTACCTTTATTAATCAAAACGATATGTTCGCAAATTTGCTCGACTTGCTCCATTCGGTGGGTTGAAAACAAAATAGTCGTGCCATTTTTATGCAATTCGTCAATTTCATCCCGAATTAAGTTGGCATTCACAGGATCCAAACCAGAAAAAGGCTCATCCAAAATCAATAATTTAGGCTTGTGAATGACGGTCGTAATAAATTGAATTTTTTGTTGCATTCCTTTCGAAAGCTCTTCAACCTTTTTGTTGCGCCAGTCCTGAATATTGAATTTTTCTAACCAGTAATCCAATTGGTTTTTAGCTTCTTTCTTGGTCAATCCCTTGAGACGAGCAAGATAGGTAATCTGCTCTTCTACTTTCATTTTTTTGTACAGACCTCTTTCTTCAGCCATATAGCCAATTTGGGCGGGGTGTGTATTGTTTAAGGGTTCTCCTCTAAATAAAATGGTTCCAGAATCTGCTCTGGTTATTGTAGTAATAATACGAATCAAAGAGGTTTTTCCTGCACCATTAGGTCCTAACAAGCCAAAAATTTTGCCTTCAGGGATTTCAAAAGAAATATTGTTGCAAGCGACATGCTCTTGATACGTTTTTCGGACATCTTTTAGTTCTAAAACGTTCACTGAGAAAGTTGTTGTTCGATTATAAATTCAATAGTAGATAAATCTTCATTCAATCTATCTTATTTAATTACAAATGTAAAAGTTCTAACTACAATCTCATGCATTTAGTTTCTAAATTCCATTAATAATCTTGTTTTTTAGATCAAAAACTATTTCAAATGATACCAATTCTTGTTAAAATAAGAACCGTTTTGAAAAAAACTTCTAAAAGGATAACCTTTTTTTAATGCCTGTATCTAAAAGTAATAAAGGGTAATGCATATAAAAAATCAGGAAGATAGTTACCCTGTTTTTTTGATTTTTAATAGAAAGAAGTGTCCTTATTTTTAAACAATCTTTGTAACACTTTATTGAGAGCTAACCAACATCAAACTTTACTTTCTTCTTTTTGAATTTTTTTCAAAATCTTATGATCGATGTAAAATGTTCCAAAAGGAATAATACAAGCAATGAGTACTTTCCATATTATTTGGGTAAACTTCCAACTTTGTTCTATTGCTACATTTAGGGTACTCATGACAAATAGCAAAAATAAAGCTCCGTGAATAGGTCCTATAAATTGAGAACCTTCTGGAATATCCCATAGATATTTTAAAGGAACAGCAATAAAAACTAAAAAAAGTAAGGAACTTCCTTCTAAAAGTGCCAATAATCTCAATCGTCCGATAGGACTAGATAAATATTTATTCATAATTAAAATGGTCTGAAATATGGTCGATTTGCAAAGGGGGAAAACGGCCAAGGAATTGCTAAAAATAAAATAATAAGGGCAATTGTAAACCAAACAAGCATGGTTTTGAACTTTTCTCGATCTACTTTTTTTCGTTTGGTTAAAGCAGAACCAATTGTTATCAATACAATCGCTACAAACATAGCGACAGCGTGATACAACCCAAAGAATAAGCACTCTACACTTTTTAATGCTTCTCCTGTATTTTTCATAAAATGCAGTGCAATTGGACTTTTAAAATACAACAACATCCCAACAATAAGTTGTATATGGGCAATCGTCGCTGTCCAATGACGAATAGAATTGTAACTTTCTGAAAATGCTTTTTTTTGCGTATATCCATAAGTCGCCATCAAAATTGCTATGACTAGAGATACAACAACAAAATAACGAGTGGCAGAGTGTACTCCTAAAAGTATTGCATACATACCTAAGTTTTTGTCAGTCAGAATAATGGAGTACAAAAACAAAGTTTTCATGGATGGTCTTTTACGACTTACTTTGTTCTACTACTCAGAATAACAAGTGCAAATTTGTACATTTATCTAATAGCATTCCAGTACTTTTTATGCCTTTATTGACATTAATCTGTCATTTTTCTAACATACGGAAATAGCTTTTGCACAAGACTTGTACTCCAACAGCATATAACTTGCTCAATATAAAAAAGTTAGTAGCCCAAGTGGTCGTTCAAAGAAAATAGCCTTACTCTTTTGTGCTTACTCGCTTAAATATGAATGACGGTATTGGGAAGAATGTTTCGAACTTTCTCTTGTTCAGATTTGTTTAAAGGGTTCTGGCTTAAATATAGAATTTTTAAGTTTTGCAAGACGCTCAAAGCACCAGGTAAACGTTTGATATTGTTCTCGGAGAGATCAAGAATCTCCAAGTTTTCTAACATACATAACTCCATGGGAACTTCACTTAAAGCATTGCCACGCAAAATCAGTTTTTTGAGCTTGTCTAAACGAATCAATCCATTGGGCAAATTGTCAATTTGATTGTCAATTAAGGAAAGTATTTCTAACTTTGGTAATTCTAGAATACAGATTGGAAATTCATTCAAACCACTTCCAACTAAGGATAGTTCTATTATATTTTTTAAATTACTGACTTCTTTGGGGATATGGTTTAGTGTATTATAGTTGATAATTAACCGTTCTAGTTGGGTTAAATCACCTATTGCCTTGGGCAAATCTGATAAGGTACAGTGACTTATAGATAGTACTTCTAAGTTTTTGAGCAGATTTAAGTTTTCTGGTAAATTAGCAATTGGTTGATAACGGAACTCTATTCTTTTTATTAATTCCAGCAATTCCGTCCAGTTATTTTTTAAGCTGCGTAATAAATATTGTGGTTGTGCACTGATCACTTCTGCTAACTCATAGCTAGATATAACACCTAAACTTTCTAACAATTGGAATCCGAGTTCATGATTCGTTTCATCCTCACTTTTTAACAAAGCAATAATTGCTTTATAGTCTAAATTAGACATGACTTACTTTTAAGGGTGGTATATAATTTGAGCATAAATTTATACCATAAATAGTTTGATTTTTATTTTTTAATTGCTAAATACCAAACACTCAATAGGTTTCATTTTTCGCAATACATTTTGGCATCACATAAGCAATAAATTTACTTATTTTGTGTCGATTTTTTCACCTTTTTAAGTTCTTTTTAAAAAAAATTATAAACCAAAGAAAAAAAAAATAGTTTTTATCGTATGGACATTTATCAAACAATACAAAAATTCCAAAATAAGTTTTCTCAGATGGTTGTGCTCTCTCCATAAAACCGCATTTATTACACACTCCATTAGAAATATGACCAAACATTCTAAATTCATTTAATAAAAAAAGATAATATTATTTGAATCCCATACCCCCACTTTTTGCAACAATTGTGTCAACTCCCTTTTTTAGGCACAATCACATCGTAAAAAGAATGGTCTCTTCAATGTATAATAATGTTATCAACTAGATTGGCTTTGCAAAATAGTATGATACACGCTTTTTTTGTTGATCTATGACCTCAATAAAATTACTGATATGAGTATCGAAACAGAACAATATTTGCGTCTAAAGAATAAAATATATAGTGACCTAAGCACTAAACATTTTTCAATCAATTACTGGGAGAAACTAAGAGAAATCCCAAGTGAAATCAACTTATTACAACAATTAGAAACTTTAAGCATTTACAGAAACAAGTCTATCAAGAAATATCCTGCGGAATTGGCAGATTTGCCCAACCTAAAGCACATCTCTTTAAGATTTAATAATCTAAAACAAATTCCAACCGTTTTTAGGGAACTAAACCAATTAGAAACTTTGGTACTGTCCAACAATCGCTTCTTGGCTTCTACCCAATGGGATTATTTGTCCAATATGCAGGCCTTAGAAGTGTTGGACCTGAGCTACTCCTTACAAAATTTATCTATCTTACCTCCCGAAATTGGTAATTTACATAATTTAAGGGAATTGAATATTTCAGGCAACAAATTGAAAGAGCTACCTAGCAGCCTAAAAAACCTGACTAAGTTAGAAAAGCTGCACTGCGAACTAAATGATTTTGAGTCTTTTCCAAGTGTATTAGTGGAGCTTCCTCAACTAAAGGAGCTTCAAATTTCTGCTAAGTCCTTAGAAGGGTTGCCACAAGAAGTTCTACAACTACAACACATTACGTCCCTTAAATTTACGGCTAAAAGCAATACAAAAACAGCCTATATTTTTCCATTTGAGCGATTACTTAAGAACATTAAAAACTACCAATTTAGCCCTGAATTGCAACGATTCTTTTTGGATGTCATTCGAGGTAGTCTTCTTATCAAAGATCTTGACAACAAACAATTACTAACCTTACTGAATTGCGCTATTCCTGAATATACCAATCAGGCTTTAGAAGAAATTGACATCCGCATCAATAACAACCAATTTAGTTCCTTTTCGTTCCCTACGGCTAACGACCGATTGGTTATCAAGGGCAAAACAAAAGGAAAAGTATCTGAATTAAAATCTAGGGTGGCACAACACGCTATTCAAACAGGTGTCAAGATTAATCGATCTACGACGCACCTTCTTATTGGAAGTATGCCTGGTGATATTTATGACCAAATAGAAGCCTACAATATTGCTCTAATCACAGAACAAAGTTTAGTAAAATACCTCAATCAACTTGAGCAACCTTATTTATTGGCCTCTACAGAAGTTACGGATCTTGACAATATTCGGCAACTGCTGCACAGTGATCAGACCGAAAATATTTTGTTGGCATTAGAAATGTTGAAAAGTGGTGGCGTTCCTGAAGAACTGTTAACAGAACTATTTTTGATTTATAAATTGACTAGAGTTCAAAAAATCAAACGTGTCATTTATCAAATCGTTGGTCAATATGCTCCATTGTCTTTTGTAACAGCCATCAAAAGTCGCAAACCAATTGGTCCATTAATTTCCGAAACAGCTCGATCAACGAACTTGGAATACTATTGCAAGACAGGTGCCTTAGATAAAAAATATATTGCTTTTTATTTACTCAAAAAAGGCGGTTATGGTCATTTGTTTGCCTTATTTAATTTGGATACCGAAGACAAAATGGCTTATTTTGAACAAGCTTTGCAAGATGGTCATTTATCCTTGTCTAGTTTGGAACTGACACAATTACCCGATGACTTAGGGGCAATTAAAGGGTTGACGCATTTGGATATTTCGTATAACAAATTCACGGAAATCCCCCCCCAACTATTTAAGTGTCAAGAATTGACACATTTGTACATTAGAGGATTGCATGAGATTCACAAAAAACCTGAAGATCTTTGGAAAATCCCTAATTTAGAAGTTGTCTATGTGGGTTACAACAATAAGTGGGTTGGTGCTGACAATACCAGTAGTGTTGTTATAAATGGAAAAACAATAGTAGGTCGATAAGCAATTGTCACTTAATTCTCTTTCGGATTGAGACAATTCAAAATGGGTAGTTTCTTGATTTTCACGGATAAAAAAGTTAAAGTTTGGCATGACCGTATTATTTTTTGTATCTTTAAAATAGTACAAAAAACTTGCAAAATTTTATTCACGATGCTCAACAAACTACTCTTCCTCTTTTTTCTCTGTTCTTATTGGAGTTTGCAGGCTCAAACCGATGTAGAATTACAAATTCAACATAAATTCGGAAAATCAAACTATATTCCTAATCAACCTTATGTTGATGATGAAAACCGAGTTATTTTAATCAATAGAATTCAGTACTATTTATCTAATATAGAATTAGTATTCGATGGCGGACAATCCACGCTTATCAATCGGCAACATTTGTTAATGGATGGTGAAACGAGTATATACAACCTAGGAACCGTTACTCCTGAAATACAACAGCTAGAAGCAATGCACCTTAATTTGGGTGTTGATCCTGCACTAAACAATACAAGACCTATCCACCATCCCGTTGGACATCCTTTGGCAGACAATGCTATGTATTCGAATGATCAACAAAGTTATATTTTTGTTGCAATAGAAGGTATGATTGACTCTGATGGCGATCAAATTCCAGACAAGCCATTTAGCTTTCGAGCGACCGGTGATCCATTGTTTCGTGACTTATCCATACAAGCATCTACGAGTCGAAATGGCAATAGCCTAAAGATAAATTTAGTTGCCAATATTTCTAACTGGCTAAAGGAAATTGATCTAGAGTTGGTGGGCAATCAAGAAAATGGACATACCGACAATGAAAAATTATGTGATAACACAGACGATCATAAGGTTTTCTACAATGTTGCTACGACCAGTGTTACAACCTTGGTTTCTCCTCAAAATCAAATTAATATTGACTCTAGGCTTTCAACTGCTCCTACCATTTACTACGATTTTTATACCTTAGAACAACTGGATATGACAATTACTAATGTCAATGGCACCTATTTTATTCAACGTTCTAACCTAGATCCTCAAGGAGATTTTTATATGGACAGCGATTTAGCCGCAGGGATTTATATCGTTATTTTTACTACTCCTAAGGGGATTCGTCAATGCAAACGTTTTGTCATTAGAAATTAAATAATTCTTGCTAAAAAACAGGGGCTTTCCATAAAAGAGAGCCCCTGTTTTTATTTGAATAATCTGCTAGATTAAGGGTTTACTTCAAAATTAACTGCGTGGGTAGCTGATTCTCCCGAATGATTGGATGCCGTTGCTGTGATTGTAAACAAACTGTGTGTTCCTACAGACAAAGTAATCGTGCTATCAACCGTGTAAGAAGTCTCATGCGTATGCCCACTCAAATTCAAAACGGCTGTATTTTTATTCTTGTCCCATACCTCAACCGAGTAAGTATGTAATTCTGTCGGGTCTGTAAAAGTCACCTTAACATTTAAGTCATCTCCATTATTCATTACAGTCCCTTCTAAAGGATTGTTGATTGTTGCAGTTACTGTTTCTTGGATTTCAGGTTCTTTCTCACAAGAGCTAAAAGTGATTCCCATTGTAACTAAAGTAAATAAAATTAGTACGCTTTTCATTGTTTTGATTTTTTAAATAATATTACTCCATTGAAACCACGCAGTAGCAGCACAGCTAACTAAAAGCAAAGCGCTCGCGCAGTAAAAACTAAAAAAGCAACAGAGTATTAAAATAAATAATTGATATTGGCTGAAAATCTAGGCTTCGCTTGCACCAAACCATCTGATAAGTTTTGCCAAGTAGGTTGCTGATAATTGATTCCCACTTGAATTTTTTTATAATATACCTCTATTCCAACAGTAGCAATTAATTGATTGCCTCCCGTATTAATTCGCTTATAGCCATTTTTTAGATTATAATTCGCATGCTCAAAGGCAAGTCCTAGTTGGGGCATAATTCCCCACTCTGTATTTTTCACCTTGTGCAAGAAAAAAGCTGTTGCTGCTGTCATTAGTTGGTTTCCAAACTTGTATGTATGGGCATTGGGCAAATTAATTTTATAGGTAGCGTTTACATTTACTCCCCAACGTTTGTAGCGCATGGTATATACTGCCATTGTCAGAAAATCAACCGATCCAGTTCCTAATTGTAAGCTTGGGGTTAGCAATTCTCCTTGCATATCGGTTCGTTGAAAACTCCCTGTTGGTACTTTGACTCCTCCTCCTACTAATAGATTGTGTTTAAGGTCCTTTTCGGCGACAAAGCTTGTATTATAAATATTGTACAATGCAATAACGGATATGTCTCCCAAACCGATTAAATGATTTGCTTCCTCTGGAGCAATTCGGACATTATAACTCAAAGGAACAAAAGCTAGAATTTGTACGCGTCTATGCGGATAAAAACGCCCCATTAATTCCAATGAATGAAAGTGTTCTCTCGAAAAAGCATTGATGCCTTCTCCTTCATGTCCTAAATCTGAACTAAAAGAGCTCAAACGCCATCGAAGTCCTATAAAATTCTTATGATATTGAGGCAACATTCCACTATAATATCCACCAACACCACAACCACAAATATCGCAAGCTATTACTGAAACGCTAAGCCCCATCCACAAGCTGAATAGTATTAAAATATTCTTCATAATATAATCTTTGCAATAGTTCGCTTCTATTGTATATCACATTAACTTCTAGTGATGCCAAGACGTGTTGCTCATAGACAACAACACTTCTCCCCTATTAGGTTAACCTAATAGATGATTACGCTAGAAATCCTAAATAGAAAATAGGCTTGATATAACTTGCAGAAACTGGCGAACTATCAATTTTTATAAATTATAGTCAACTAGACATACGACATAGAAGTTCCTTTATAGATTATAGCATTAGCTACTTTTTCTATGAAAGAAAAAATAAACTACACGCTAACCTAGGTATACTCACATAAGCTACATCGCATGAAATTATGGTTCGTGTCTAAAATTGTGGCGGATGAAAAAGCGCCCTTATCATTTGGTGGGTATAATGAAAGGAATAATTAAAAATAGGTGCTTCTTCCATCTGAATGGAGAGGTGTTTTTTAGGTATAAAAAAAGGTGCCTGTATTGCTTGAAAGAATAAAACAGGGACTTTCAGCTCTTCTAAATTAGGCATAGGATGCTGTTGGTCGGTATGGTTTTCTTTTTGAGCAATGGATAACACTTCTTTGAGATGACATTTTCCATTACACTCTAAAACAGGCGTATTTCTATTCTCGCAGAGATGCTGAATAATATAATCTTTATTTAAGGTAAAGTAGGTATAAATCAGCCCTTGATGTACAGTTTGTACACCTATTATTATTATAAATAAAAGAGCTAATAATTGACGCATTATATTTTCTTTGTTATTAGAAGCTCGAAGGTATCATTTTCGCGAAGGTTATACAAGTTAATAGGTCGCTTATTTTTTAGTTTTTTAGCCCGCTACACTTGTAAAAATGCAAGCTAAGTTGGTAAAAACATAAACTACATGAGTACTGCACAGTTGATAATCAGCCTTTCAAGATTCCCAACACTTAAAAGCTATCATGATAATTTTATTCTGAGGGAACTTGTTTCAACATAAGTTTGATTCTCGTTCCATCAACAAGCCATATTACTCCTAAATAAACCAACATTAAAGTACTACTTACAAGATAAGAGACCAAGCTATTGGGAACTAGATATGGTGCAATTGTCCATGCATACAGCATATAAATGACGACTACGGTGACAATGTATCCTAGCATACGAAAAATTGGGTAGGGAATTGGATAGTGTTTTTGCCCCAACGTATAAGCTAACACAACCATTGTCGCATAGCAAAATAGGGTTGCCCAAGCAGATCCTAAGTATCCAGGATGTCCCAATTGCATCATAAAAGGAATCAATAAAATATTGCCCAAAATAGTAACACTAGCTCCAATAACAGCTATCATTCCTCCATAACGAGTTTGGTCACTCAACTTGAACCAAATTGCCAGATTGTAATACAAACCCAAGCATAAATTAGCTAATAAAAGGACAGGAACAATCATCAAGCCTTCTCGATAATTGGAGGCAACAAAAAATTGTACAATATCCATAAAAAGCATGATTCCCAAAAAGCCAATCGTTCCGATTAAGGTAAAAAGGAAAGCGATATTGGCATATAATAATTTAGAATAGGCTTTATCTGCATTTCGGAAAAAGAATGGTTCAGCAGCATAATTAAAAGCTTGGGTAAACAGGTTCATGAAAATAGCAATTTTATAACAGGCTCCATAAACTCCGAGTTGTTCCAAGACGTCCTTACTATCTCCCACCAAAAGCGCTTTGAGTAAAATTCGATCCAATACTTCATTGATAATACCTGCAAATCCTGCCAAAACTAATGGCATTGAGTAGATAAGCATCCTTCTTAATAAAGCAGCGTCAAATACTGCTGTGGCTTCTTTTCCTTCTTCTGTTTTAGTTTTGTACCAATAGGTGGGCAATAAGAGTAAAAAAGTAGCTCCACTCGCTAACAAATTAGCTAAAAATACGTATCCTATCCCCATAGTTGGGTCAAAATATTGTGGAAAATAATTGGGCAAGAGATACAAAAAGAAAAATACAAATCCTAAATGTATCAACAAGTTGGTCAACTTAACAAGGGCAAATTTTAATGCTTTTCCTTCTAGTCGAAGCATCGCAAATGGAATGGCAACCAATGCATCAAACCCTAAGATAAAAGCAAACCATACAATGTAGTTGCTATGGTCTGGATACCCTAATTGAGTAGCAATGGGGTTAGATAGTGCCACCAACAACAATACAAAGATACTGGTTGTGCCAACTACCGTAGATGTAGCTGTTTTGTAAGCTGTCGCCCGATCTTCCTTTTTAGAACCAAATCGAAAAAAAGCTGTTTCCATTCGATAGGTAAACACAATCATTAAGAAAGCTGCCCAAGCGTATACATCTGTTTGAATGCCCATTTGAGCACGATCATCATTGAAAATATGCGTCAAAAATGGAGTCAAAAAAACAAATGTAAGCAAACGTCCTAGAATGCTACTAAGCCCATATAAAGCTGTTTCACCTGCTAATTTTTTAAGTAGGGACACGTTTTGTAATTGAAAATAAAAAAAACTATTTTAGTAAGAGTGGCTCAAAGATACATCAAGCTTTTAGAATTTACAATACTGCTCAAAATCGATTTATTAATTGGTTGATAATTTATAAAAAGCGGGATAGAACATCCTTTTCAAAATATTTTCTAAGCAAATTTTAAAATAATCGTTATCTTAATAAGGTTACTTTTAAAATTTAAGCCCATTAAAGAAGTAAATATCTAAACCGAATTCGAACAAACAACTTGGGTACTTTATGTCCAAATATTCTAATATACTGACGCAACTTAGGTCTGGAGACAACAAAAAGGCAATTGCTGTTTTGTATCAATCCTTTCCGATGATACGCAAATTAATTTGCAATAATGGAGGCAATGATGCCGATGCACAAGATGTCTTTCAAGATGCCTTGCTCGTGCTTTATCGAAATGCTCAAAAACCAGAGTTTGAATTAACTTGTGCTCCTAGCACGTATTTATATAGTGTTGCGCGTTTTCTGTGGAAAGATTTGCTCAAAAAACGAAATAAAGAAGTTTCGTTGGAATACGATACACGAGACCAAGCTGCCTTAGAATCCGATTTAGAACTTTACCAAGAACAAAATAATAAATCATCCCAACTGGCTTCTGTATTGCGACAACTTGGCGATAAATGCAAGTTATTATTACAAGCCTATTATTACAAAAAAATGTCGATGAAGGAAATTGCTCAAACCTTTGAGTACAGCAGTGTTAATAGTGCCAAAACACAAAAATACAAATGCATTGAGCGAGCAAAAAAAATTGCTAGCAACCAGCTTCCATCAACATCTAAACTGTAAAAAGCGATGCGCCAAGAGTTACAAAACATAGAATATATTGAACGCTACCTAGAAAATGGTCTTTCTAGTATAGAAAAACGTAAGTTTGAACAGCATATGAATGAGGACGAGGGGTTCAAGCAAGCTGTCAATCTGCAACGTCAAATCATTAATCAGCTAAAAGAAGAGGCTTTTCTCTCTGATGTCGCGAATTATCACCAAGAGTTTATTCAACATCATACCAAGCCAAAACGCTTTTCGCCTTGGTGGATCATACTGCCAATCCTTTGCTTAATTAGTATTCCTATTGTTTGGTATAATTTGCCTCCGCAAGAAACAAAATCGGTGGCTATTGTAAAAGAAGTTAAAAACACACCAATCAAAGCAACTAAGGCGGAGGCTGCTCCTGCTCAACTTAAAGCTTTTCAAACTGCTTTTGTTACCAAAAAAATAAGTGCCCGAAAAGGTGCTACCATTCAGCTAAAAGCATCCAAATCGACCTTGCACATCCCTAAAAATGCGGTGGTAGATAAGAATGGAGTGCCTGTCAAAGGTGCTTATGAAGTGCAATACCGAGAACTAAGAGATCGCGTTGACATGGCTTTTTCTGGATTGCCTATGAACTACAAGAACCAAGCTACTGCCGAGGGCGTTAACTCTTTTGGCATCTTAGAAGTTCGTGCTTTTAAAGATGGTGAAGAGCTTCAAATAGCACCTGGCAAAGCTTTAAGTTTAGACTATGAAGTCAACAAACGAGCTAAAAATTTGGATTTGTATTATTTGGATGAGACCAATCAAACATGGGAATCTACCTCTGAGGTTGTAGACCTTCCCAAACGTGGTGCTTATACAGAAGAATTTGATAGCATTGCTTACAAAGCTGCGGTAATTGCACACAATGAAAAATTTAAGAATATGGGACTAAAAGATGGTGTGGAACGTGACAAAGATGCGTTTAACCTACAAACTACCTTGATCCCTGAAGGAATGAAAAAATTAGAAAAAGAGGAACGTCCCGATCCTAACAAATACATTGTTAAACACTACAAAAATCCAAGGCTGGTCGAGGATTTGCGCCTAAACTCTTTTGGCGTTTATAATTGTGGTAAAAAATATAAAATTAAAAACCAAATTGCCGTCTCAGCAGATTATACCGACTTAGAACAAATTGCTATAGACAATGCGCACACATTGTCTATCATTGATATAAATTATAACGCTGCTTATAGTTTTAAACCTGAACAATTTATTTGTAATAGTAAGGCAAATAATGTCTTTTTGTTATGGTCTAAAGAAGGCAAACTTTATGCTTTTGTCAAAAGAGCTACTGTAAAAATGAATACAGGAGATTATTCTTTTCAAATGGAAGATTTGTCGGATAAAATTAAAAATACTGCGGACTTAAAACGCTATCTAAAATTCGTAGAACAAAAAACAAAAGAAACTGTAACTAAAATAGAATAAGTGCATTATACAGAGGAACATAATATAAAAATCCTCCGTATGAAATATGTATTTAGTATTCTTTGCCTCTTCTCTATGTGTAGAGTTGTAGCGCAAACCGTAGACAGTTTAGTTCCTACAGAAGATCAGGCCTTATTATCCGTGATTGTTCTGGACATGGAAGAAAACCCAAGACCTAAAGATAAAATTATCTTTCAAGGTAAACATTCTCAATTAACCTTTGAAGGCATCGCCGACCTTCATGGCGCCTTCTCTATTTTATTACCAGAAGGAGATACTTATTTCATCAAAATTCAAGGCTTGGGCAATAGTGTTGATTTTGACGAACTGTCTATCCCTAAGCAAAAGGGTAAAATAAGTGGTGAGATTGCCATCCGATATCGTCCTGCTCGCACATTCAATTTGGATGATGTACATTTTGAAACAAACAAAGCAACATTGCTCCCCCCATCCTTCGCTTCACTTGATGAGCTTGCTGAAGTATTATTATTAAAAAAGGATTTGTATGTAGAAATAGCAGGGCATACCGATAACGTTGGTGATTCATCTAGCAATCTCTTGCTTTCTCAAAAAAGAGCAGACGCTGTTGTCAAATATTTGATACAAAAAGGGGTACCTGCTAATCAACTAACGGCCAAAGGCTATGGTGAATCAAACCCCATTGCCGATAATAATACACAAGAAGGCAGAAGAGAAAACCGCCGTACAGAGGCGAGAGTTTTATAAGCTATCTTGTGAAGGTGTTTCTTATTATTTACAATACGAATCTGATTTTATACTCTTTTATTAATTTAGCTTTTTCCAATTAGAATAACCAAAAATAGTTTTTCTTCCATAAAATACATTCTCTATCCAAGTCAGCATTTTATATTTGAATTTCTCGTGCTTCATTTTAGGGCGATTGAGCTTGCCTTTTTGAGTATAATTGAGTTTAGATTTCCAAAACATCTTCGAAATCAAATGGCTCATAACCGAAGGGTGTTTGCCTTCAAAAGTAGGGATTGCTCCCAAATAGCCGTAATCAAACTCATGGGCTTTTAATTCATATTCGTTCTGAATTTGATCGGAATCATGATGCATTGACTCTTGTTCTTTCCTTTTGGATTGCATTACTTGCGGAGGACGCACCCAACCATAATGATAAATGTACGGTTCTATTTCGATGACAGTTAACTTTTCATCCTTATTTTTTCTGAATGATTGGGCATCTTTGTACGAATAGATGTGTTTTTTATTTCTTACAATTCGTATCTCATTTTTGTACCAACAATGTACTGGCAAATGATGCTTGTAATCGCCCCAAAAATGATAGTAGTTAAATAAAAAACCATCTACACTATCCTCCGTCAAATATTGTTTGCAATAAGTGGTGATTGATTTCAAATCTTTTTCGTGAACCACCTCATCAGCCTGTAAGTAAAAACACCAATCTCCCGTACATTGAGAAAGAGCAAAATTAGTTTCAGTGGCAAAAATTTTTCCATCTAGGAACTCTTCTTCATCCCAAACGCGATCTATTATCACAATTTTATCAGAGTTAATAGACTCAATTAAAGCTCTGGTTTTATCTTCTGGATCACAATTACCCAAGGCCACAATAAATTCGTCTACAATTGGTAAAATAGATTCAATAGATTCCTTAATAGGAAAATAATACAAATCCGCATTTCTTACCATTGTAAAACCACTAATCTTCATAAATCGTCTATTTTAGTCCTTCGAAGTATCAAAGATAATATCTCCCAAGCTACTATCGTCCTTTTTTTCTAATCTTAATTTATCAATTGCATTTAATTCCTGTGCAATTAAGTCAAATTTATAGACAATTTCAGCATGGTCATTCACATATGCTTCTCCTCCCAAATCAGCCAAAGTATCTTTCATGACACGCTCAACCGTAGCGGGATCTAGTTTTTCTTCTGTTTTCCGCTGGCGATTAGCTACTTCTGTCAATGTAGACAATGGAATTTCGTGTACGTGTTGCTCCCCTTGGTCATAAGTTTGAAAGACAATCCGCATCAATCGCTTTCGAATATTCAATTCGCGTTGTTTTTTGCGCAGCGGGCGCAAACGAATCCATCTAATCATAGGAATTAAAAAGAATAAACTAGAATACACCAATGGAAAACCTCCTAAGAAGAACTGTCCCCAAAAACCCAAATTTAAGCCCATTGGTCCCAACCAACCACCAAAAACGAGCATTAAGGACATGATAAGGTTAAAAGTATTCATAGCAATAATTCCTGCATTACGACCACCAGAGTTTCCCGTCAACTCATATTCTGGTTCGTACTCATCCCAATACCAAACAACAGGTTCTTCCCCTGTTCGGTCTTTGGATCGAATCAATTGAGAAAAATCGCCATACAAAGTTCCATTGTCAGAAACATGCCCTTCTCCATCAAACATTCCTAGGCATTCGGTCATAAAATTCTCGGCTTCTTCTCTTCTCCAACCAGCCAAAGCCTGAATCTCTGAAGTTGTAATCAGTCCTTTTTGTTCTCTCAAAAAAGTCGCTACTTCTTGATTGTTTGCCAAGGGATCCAACTCAACTCTTGGCGGACCAAAGATAAAATCATAGATGGAAGCCACATAACTTTTTTCATCTTTAGGGTTTTTAGGTTTCTTCTTTTTTCCTAAAATGCGTTGTTTTTCTTTATAATGTTGATAATTATAACCATAATCGTCTCGCTGATAATAACGATTGTTATACCCCATAATTGTATTCCATTCAAAAATGGAAATAAACAAACGTAGCATAACCGCTATCAAATCACCAACACCATCTCCATCTTCAGAAGCAATAGCCGCACCGATTAGCAGCACAATAAACACAACAAAATAAACGACTAAAAAAATAGACGTCAATAGTTTATACCCTATTTGAAACCCTTTCCAAAGCAAACGCATCAAGTCGGCGACATATTCAGAAAAAGGCTTTTTGTCTCGACGCTCCAAATGAGGACCAAAATCATAAATTAAATCCCCATTCTCTGTCACTTTTAGTTTACAATCGTATTTTTCCATCATATTTTTGATGGCTTCATCGGTTTCGATGATAGGCATTCCTGTAACAGAAACTGCATCTTCTAATGTGAAAGAAGTTGTATTTTGAGTCGCGTACTTTTCGAGTACGACTAAATTATCCTTAGGATTTTCAAATGCCATTTTGTATATTTATTGTGAGTGTTTGATTGTTTACAACAAAAAAACTTTTTTATATTTTTTACTTTGTGAGCCTATAGGTTCGTGGAAAAACTAAAAAGCAACGGAGTATTATTATTTATAACCGTAACCTAAGATAGTTTGTTCCTTGTGAAATGTTTGTATTTTGTTATCATTATAAATCTATAATAAGCAATCGTTCAAAAAATAACAAATCTTTACGAAATGTAAAGCAAAGCAACTTGGATGCCTTATTATTAACACCATCAAACAAATACATGCATTACTTCTACAACTTGATGCTCATAATTATCATTTGGGGCAATAACTTTAATCAAGCTGTTGCACAAACAGAGAGTAGTTTTCAACTAGAAGCTATGACCGAGGGCAATTATTATTGGCAACAGTTTGATTGGTCAGTTACTACTGGCTTTGGTTTTAACTACTGGTTTACAGATCATTTTGCGATTAACTACGAATTTCAAATAGGCTACGACAAACGATATGGCTTTACGATGAATAGTGGCTGGGGACAAGTAGCGGCTGGTTTTTTGTACTCAGAATTAGGTGGTACTTTTACAGGAGATTTTTTAGGAACAGTCTCTATTTTAGCCTTATTAATTCCCGAAGGGGTAACATTTGCTGCCAATCCTTACGATGATTTGGTCTTTATGCCTTACTTAATACCTTTTGAAGCACAGTATTTGGCTAGTGACTATCCACGGGTTCGATGTGCAGGAGAAGTTGGCTTAAAAATGCATTACAAATTGGGCAATGGCTTGGCTTTGCGTCCTAAAATAGGATTGCGTTATTTATACAGCAAACAACGTTTGGGGATTGAAGTAGGCATTGGAATGGTTTTGCTAGACACAGAAGAACAGCTGTAAAATTACAACAATTTATCCCCCAAAAAGCTTCTTTCTCTTTGAGCAGTACTTTAAATGCAACTTTGTTGCTTTAATTTTGCTTATTAATTGTACAACGTATGATTTTTTATTACCTTCGCAGATTCAAAAAAATAAGCCAAGGATTCTAATCATGGAAGAAAACGTACAAACTGCCTTTATGCTCACTATTCTTGCGGGGTTATCTACAGGAATCGGTAGCCTAATTGCATTCTTTATCAAAGACAAGAGCATTAAGTTTTTGGCATTCTCCATGGGCTTAGCAGCTGGGGTTATGCTCTATCTTTCGTTTATGGAAATGTTGCCACATGCTGTACATTCCATTGGTGCTACCTTAGAGCATGCTCACAATGGAACTTGGTATGCCATCATTGCATTTTTCAGTGGCATGTTACTGGTAGGGGCTATTGATCGGCTCACCCCTCATCACCATGGCCCTCACGAATCAGATACCTCCTTGGATGATGGAGATATTGTTATTAATAACAAAAAGTTAATGCGGGTAGGAGTGATGACCGCCATTGCTCTAGCCATCCACAATTTCCCTGAAGGTTTGGCTACTTTTATTTCTGCCTTAGAAGATCCACACTTGGGAATAACCATTGCCATTGCCATTGCGCTGCATAATATTCCAGAAGGAATTGGTGTCTCTATGCCTATTTATTATGCAACAGGTAGTAGAAAAAAAGCCTTTTTATACTCTTTTTTCTCAGGTTTGGTGGAACCTCTTGGCGCAATATTGGGTTATTTTCTATTCATGACTTATCTTACACCATTCGTCATGGGAATGCTTATTGCTGCTGTAGCAGGAATTATGGTCTTTATTTCTTTAGATCAATTGCTCCCTGCTGCGCATGAATACGACGATCATCGTTTATCTATTTATGGAGTTGTTTTAGGAATGTTTGCGATGGCAGTTAGTCTTGCTTTATTGGTTGGACATCATTCTCACCACGTACATCATGTACATTAGACCTTGTGATCTTCGCCATTATTATTAATAAAAGTAAATTACCTTACCACTTGTTTTCATACTTAGAATTTCGAATAATCCAAAATACCATTCATTATGAATCTATCTTCCAAATTACTCGAAAACACTGTTGAAGTTTTTGCCACTCTTCCAGGTATTGGAAAAAAAACAGCTTTGCGTTTAGCTTTGCATTTGCTTCAAACAGAAAGCACGGAAGTGACGCAGTTTTGTGAAGCCATTCTAAATATGAAAAAACACATTCAGTTTTGTTCTTCTTGTCATAATATTGCCGATGACGAAACTTGTAGTATTTGCTTGTCTCCAAAACGAGACAAAACGACGATTTGTGTTGTTGAAAGCATAAAAGAGGTCATGGCAATTGAAAACACACAACAATTTAATGGTGTTTATCATGTATTGGGTGGTGTCATCTCTCCTATTGAAGGCATTGGTCCCAACCAACTTAACATTGATAGCTTATTGGATCGTATAGAAAGAGAACAAACCAAAGAATTGATTATGGCCATCAGTCCCACAATAGAAGGAGAAACGACCATCTTTTATATTTCCAAACAGTTAAAAGAAAGTGCTGTCAAAATCTCTACGATTGCTAGAGGCGTTTCTTTTGGAGGAGAGTTAGAATATGCCGATGAGTTAACACTAGGTCGTTCGATTTTGTCAAGAGTTGCTTATAAGAAGTAATCATTTCGCTGGGGCTTATAGCTCCTTTTTTCTTTTTGGGGTATTTTTGACAACAGTTTGTTAAAAAACTATTATCTTGATAATCAACAGGTTATGCTTTTATTACATTTTGCATTAAAATCTTGATTATCAACTGCGCAGCACTCATGAAGTACCACGAAGTAGCAGCGAAGCTAACTAAAAGCAAAGCGCTCACGAAGTAATCTAATATAAAGGTGCTTTTTTATCTTTTTGGTAACTAAGCTTGCGCTCTCATGAGCGTAGCGAATAATAATCAACGACCACGAAGTAGCAGTGTAGCTAACTACTATTTGATATACTTTTCTAAATTCTAGCATTATGCAGGGTAGCTTCTTGAAAAAACAGCTACTAAAACTCTTTAATACCCACTTAACTGTATTTTTTTTAAAATTTAAGACCTTTAGGTCTTCTGATTTGCCCTACTCAAAGGAAGTCCTTTTTTAAGCATTCGTCTGTAACAAGACAAAATCTTTCGGCGTAAAAAGCCCTTGTTGTTCTCTCAAAGCCAACAATCCTAAGTATGACGTTATTAACTAATTGTGATTTCATACTTATTTCTCTCATCTTTATAATAACCGTTAATATAATTATGCTAGTAAAAACATTTGCCAGTGCAGTAGAAGGAATTGATGCGCAAACCATTACCATAGAAGTGAGTGCAGGAGGTCAAATTGTTCAAGGAAAACCAGGGTACTCTTTAGTAGGGCTTCCAGACAATGCCGTCAAAGAAGGTTATTGGCGAATCGAAACAGCACTCAAAGAAATTGGCTATAGAATCCCTCGCATTAAGATTATTATCAATATGGCGCCAGCCGACCTAAAGAAAGAGGGGTCTTATTACGATTTGCCGATTGCCATTGGGGTTATGGCTGCCAATAAGCAATTGCCTCACGAACAATTAAAGGATTATATTTTGATGGGTGAACTCTCTTTGGATGGAACACTTCGACCAATTAAAGGTGCCTTGCCGATTGCCATTCAAGCTAGAAAAGAAGGCTTTAAAGGAATTATTTTGCCAAAGGCGAATGCAAGAGAAGCTGCTATTGTTAACAAAATTGAGGTTTTTGGGGTAGAACACCTGCGAGATGTGATCGAATTTTTTCAAGGAAGCAAAGAACTTTCTAAAACAGTTGTCGATACTCGTGAAGAATTTGCTTACAATCAAACTATTTTCTCTGTTAACTTTTCAGATGTAAAAGGGCAACGCAGCATCAAACGAGCCATGGAAATTGCCGCAGCGGGTGGTCACAACTTGATTTTAATTGGTCCCCCTGGTGCAGGCAAAACCATGCTGGCGAAACGCTTTCCAAGTATTTTACCTCCTCTCAATCTAGGCGAGGCATTAGAAACAACCAAAATTCACTCTGTAGTAGGGCTACTTCCCGAAGATTGCTCTTTAATTCATCAACGCCCATTTCGCAATCCTCATCATACCATTAGTGACGTGGCTCTGGTAGGTGGCGGCAATTATCCTAGACCTGGTGAAATTTCCTTAGCACACAATGGTGTCCTATTTTTGGACGAACTTCCAGAATTTAAACGCTCGGTACTAGAAGTGTTGCGACAGCCCATGGAATCTAGAAAAATAACTATTTCCCGCTCGAAATTCACGGTCGATTATCCCGCCAGTTTTATGTTAGTAGCATCCATGAACCCCTGCCCTTGTGGTTATTATACACATCCTGAAAAAGAGTGTGTTTGTTCTCCTAATGCGGTTCAAAACTATCTTAACAAAATATCGGGTCCATTGATGGATAGAATTGATTTACACATTGAGGTAAAGCCTGTCAATTATGATGAACTGTCAGATGAAACGGCACAAGAAAGTAGCGAAGAGATATTAAATAGGGTGATTGCTGCAAGGCAGCTACAAACAGAACGTTATAAAGAGGATCAGCATACTTATTGCAATGCACAAATGGAATCGAAGCATATCCAACTGTTTTGTCAACTCAACAAAGCCAGCAAGTTATTGCTAAAACGAGCCATGGAACACTTTCAATTATCCGCTCGTGCTTATGATAGAATCCTAAAGGTAGCCCGAACCATTGCCGATCTAGATGGTCAAGAAAACGTCCATGCTCAACATATTGCGGAAGCGATCCAATTTAGAAGCTTGGATAAAGAAAATTGGGTACAATAGCTTTAAAAAGTCTTCTTTGCTTACCAAAATACGCCCCTTCTATTTATTTTTTCATACAAATAGCTTGTTCCTAAATAGATTCTTAGTAATATTGCAGCAATAAAAAGACTTAGGCGAATGGTTATTATAATAAGACTTCGTGACTTTTTTAGTTTTTTTGTAAAACGCTAAAAAAAACTCTTTACATCCTATTGATAATCAAATGGATGCAATTTCGCCGCGAAGTAATGCATACATAACCAGACACTTAATATCCAATTAAAGTAAAAATAGAAGCATAACGTTATGATTTTAAAAGGAAAAAAAGGAATTATCTTTGGAGCATTAGATGATATGTCTATTGCATGGAAAGTTGCCGAAGCTTGTGTTGCGGAAGGTGCAGAAATCGTCTTAACCAATGCACCTGTTGCTTTTCGTATGCCAGGTGATTCCAACATAAAAGTTTTAGCTGAAAAATTAAACTGTCCAGCCATTCCAGCGGATGCCACTCGTTTAGATGATTTAGAGAAATTGATTGACAAAAGCATGGAGCATTTTGGTGGTCAATTTGACTTTGTTTTGCACTCTATTGGTATGTCCATCAATATTCGCAAAGGGAAGTCATACACAGATTTAAATCATGACTTTATGCAAAAATCTTTTGACATCTCCTCTATTTCGTTCCATAAGTTGATGCAATCACTATGGAAAAAAGAAGCGATTAAGGATTGGGGTTCTGTTGTTGCCTTGACTTATATCGGTGCACAGCGTGTATTTCCACATTATAGCGAAATGGCAGAAGCAAAATCATTGTTAGAATCATTTGCTCGTTCTTTTGGTTATCACTTTGGAGAACGCAACAATATTCGTGTCAATACAATTTCTCAATCGCCTACTATGACGACAGCAGGTACAGGAATTGACGGATTTAAAGAATTTTTGGATTACTCTGAAAACATGTCTCCGATTGGAAATGCTCCTGCCGAAGCTTGTGCTCAATACTGTGTTTCGTTGTTCTCTGACTATACTCGTTATGTCACGATGCAAAATTTATATCACGATGGCGGTTTCTCTAATATGGGAATGAATCCTGCTATTTTGAATAAATAAAAAACCACAAAGAAACAACTCTTATTCACTTGAATAAGAAGAAGTTTATAAATCATACAAAAGTGCAATTGCCAAACATAGCAATTGCACTTTTTAATACCAATATACCCTATATTTCTTGCTCTAAAATTCACTTGCAATACAAATATTTTTTTCAATTATTCTTCTACATTCAAACCTAAAAAGATTATAACACGTCTCTTTTATAGAAGTTACCCCACAAGCTGTTATTCGCAATTATTATAATAGAATAACATGTTAAACAAAATATTATTAATCTCTACTTGCTATTTTTTAATAGCATGCGCTGGACCTCCTCCAGCTAACCACAT
Source organism: Aureispira sp. CCB-QB1 (assembly GCF_000724545.1). Taxonomy (GTDB): domain Bacteria; phylum Bacteroidota; class Bacteroidia; order Chitinophagales; family Saprospiraceae; genus Aureispira. The sequence continues at coordinate 27,814 of NZ_JHBV01000033.1, forward strand.
ACGAGCCAGTGGTTTTTCTCCCAGCAAAATTTTATTAAAAAATTCAAAAAATCAATTTGTAAGACTTGCCTCAGAGCCTCCCTATTATCTAATTGCCGATGCTCTACAATCCAGTGACGCAGATACATTTCAACTTTGCAACTTAGGTCATGATATTATCGCTTTAAAAGCTAAAGATCAGTATGTGACGGTACATCTTCAATTAAACAATCAAGCGATTTTAAGGCAAAAACACATTGATCACTGGGAAAGGCTAACGTTAGAAAAACACCATAGATTGGCGAGTTTCAAAGGCTGTAATGGCAAATATTTATGCCCCTCTAACGAGAATATTCTCGCTGCCATTGGCTCTAATGTCACAACTCAGTGTCTCTTTCAAATTATCGAATTGCAATAACCTTCCCCAACATTTTACATATGAAAATCACATACCCGCCAAATAAATATTCGTTGCTAGCTATTTTTTTATTCCTCACAATAGCGTTAACCCATCGAGACAGCTTTAGAGTTTATCTAAAACCATATAAAGTAATTTCTTTTGATATGGGAGGATACTATGTTTACTTACCTGCTTTTTTCATTCATCAGTCAACCGATTTTTCATTTATTCACCAACAAGCCAAACAATCAGGAAAAGTATACATCACTAGTCGTGATGGGAAAAAAGTTGAGGTGAATAAATATAGCATGGGACCTGCTATTTTGTTAAGCCCCTTTTTTTTGTTGGGACATTTAGAAGCCTATTATTGGCAAGTGCCTAGAGACGGTTTTTCGTATACCTATCTTTTTTGGATGATAACAGGTACTATTTTCTATACTAGTCTTGCACTATTTTTGTTGCGAGCAGTTTTATTACGTTATTACAAAGATGTCCCTGTTGCGATCACCCTATTAATTTTAGGGCTAGGAACCAATTTATTTTTCTACACTGTTTATGAATTTTTAATGTCCCATGCTTTTTCATTTTTTCTTTTTTCTTTAGCCTTATTTTTAGCTATCAAATGGCTGGAACGTCCTACTCTACTGCCATTATTAGCCTTATCTTTTGTGGCAGGAATGTTAGCAATGACTCGATTGCCCAATATGATCTTTTTCTTAGTATTAGCTTTTTGGAATGTTTGCTCTATAGAAAGCCTCAAAAATCGACTGCTGCTCTTTAAGACACACTGGAAAGCACTAGGTATTGGGTTGTTATTCTTTGCACTGCCCTTTGTTCCTCAACTATTGTATTGGAAAACTGTTGTAGGGTTTTATTTGATGAACGGCTATACTACCAATGGAGAAAACTTTATCTTTAGCCAGCCTCACATATTTGAAATATTATTAGGATACAGAAAAGGTTGGTTAGTTTATAGTCCTGTCCTACTTTTAGGCTTTGTAGGGCTTCTGGTTTTATTAAAAAAACATAAAAATCTATTTGGCTCTCTCGCTATTTACATTGTTATTAATATTTATGTTGTGTCTTGTTGGTGGTGCTGGTCATATGGAGGCAGTTTTGGTATGCGAGCATTGGTAGAAGCCAGTGTTGTTCTTAGCATTCCGCTAGCAGCTCTCCTCCAAGAACTTTCTAAAAGCCCATTGATTAGTCACTTTTTGACTATTTTTATAACCGCTTGTCTTTGTTTGAATATGTTTCAATCGTATCAATACCACCATGGAATCATCCATTGGTCGAGGATGACTCAAAAATCCTACTGGGCTGTTTTTGGCGTAACACATCCTGCTCATCCTTATCATATCTATGAACGAGATAAGTATCTTTTGAAATCTGGACATTAATTCCCTATTTTTAACCATAGATTACTTCACTGCCAATACATAACAATCGTTACTTATGTATCCAAACATATGAAGTATTTATTTACAAATCGTTTTACTCAATCATAATGCAACTACCAACTATCAATACGTTATCCATTGTTATTCCTGCTTATAATGAAGGGGCAACCATTCATTTGATTCTAAACAAAGTAAAAGCAGTACATTTAGCCCAAGGCATTCAGAAAGAAATTTTGATTATCAACGATTGTTCTACCGATAATACAGAAGCAGCTATTCAACAATATATAAAGGAAAATCCAACACTCGACATTCAATATTTCAAACATCAAAAAAACAAAGGGAAGGGGGCTGCCTTACATACGGGAATATCTAAAGCTACAGGAGAATATCTTGTCATTCAAGATGCCGACTTGGAATATGATCCTGAAGAGTACAATATTCTGCTCAAGCCTATTTTAAATGGAAATGCAGATGTCGTTTATGGCTCTAGATTCATGGGAGGCAACCCACACCGCATTCTATTCTTTTGGCATAGTATCGGCAACAAACTATTGACCTTTTTATCAAATATGAATACCAATTTGAATCTAACAGACATGGAAACGTGTTACAAAATGTTTGATACTAAAATGGTTCAAAGTTTGGATCTGAAAGAAAAACGATTTGGTTTTGAGCCAGAGGTAACGGCTAAAATGGCGCGTATTCCAGATATTAGAGTGTATGAAGTTGGCATTTCTTATTATGGGAGAACCTTTGCAGAAGGCAAAAAAATCAATTGGAAAGATGGCGTTCGAGCTATCTATTGCATTGCTAAATTCAACCCTGTTAGAACTATAAAAAATGTATTTTTTGTAGGAATTTTGTTTCTACTTTTTATGATGCTAATTGCAGGCTCTTTAGCCTTCTTTAAGCTAGTCTTAGGATTATAAGTCCTATTACAATTCTATATTAGGTTAAACCTATTTGCCTTCATTGGCATGACAATTAACCATAACCTATACCTATTATCCTGTGGGAGATTTGCTATTTTCACTCCAATAACTTGGTAGTGTCACAACTACTCCTTAGCTTCGCATTTATTACTTATCGAGAAAGGTGGAGGGACTTGCCCTTAGAAGCCTTGGCAACCTGCTTTAGTAAGGTGCTAACTCAAGACAGATAAGTTAGAAAGCTTGATATCTACTGATAATCTACTATACCAAACGCTTCTAACTTTATCTGTTGGAAGCGTTTTTCATTTTCTCGATAATGATGATATTTCTATCGTTACTAAACTTAGTACTTCGTGGATTTTTTAGCTTTTTTGTAAAAACCTAAAAAAGCATCTTTGCATCAGTTTGATTCTCAAACCTTTAAGAAATTAAGCAACAAAAAACATACTCTATTGATAATCAAACTGATGCGATTTTCCCACGAAGTAATGTAAACTTTTTTTTATGAAAATCACATTAAATCGACAAAATGATTTTTATCATTTTTTAGCACAAAACGAATCGGGTGCTCGCTTAGAATTAGATGCAGCGCCTTCTATTGGTGGTCAAAATAAGGGATTCCGCCCTATGGAATCTTTACTAGCAGGGCTCGGTGGTTGCTCTGCCATTGATATTATTAGTATCTTAAAAAAGCAACGTCAAGAAATCATAGACTTCCAAATAGAAATTGAAGCCAATAGAGACACCGAAGCTGTTCCTGCCATTTTTAAAGATATTGAGGTAAAAATTATCATAACAGGAACAGTTGATGAGAAAAAGCTTCAAAAGGCAATTGATTTAACCGTAGATAAATATTGCTCTGTCTATCATATTTTAAAAGAAACGGCTGCTATCAATTACAGCTATGAATTGGTTCCTGCCTCCCCTAAAAAAGTAGCATCAACAACTTATAAAGCAGAAACGTTGGCAATTCGAACACAAACAGCACCAACGCACAACAGAGAACACTCAGCTCCATTGTACTTGACTTCTAGCTTTACCTTTGAAAATGCCGAACAAGCTAGAGCCGTCTTTGCAGGAGAAGAAGAAGCACACATTTATTCTCGTTTTTCCAATCCAAATGCTAGTGAATTCATTCAAAAAATGTGTTTGTTAGAAGGTACTGAAGATGGGTTTGCAACTGCTTCGGGAATGTCTTCTATCTTTGCCTCACTCGCTCCTTTTCTCAAAAAAGGAGATCACTTAATTGCTTGCCGCTCTGTTTTTGGAAATACACACCGTATTATCACAGAAATTTTACCCGAATGGGGCGTGGACTATACTTATGTAGACATTGACCAGCCTGAAACATGGGAAGCCGCAATACAGCCCAACACGAAGATGTTGTTTGCCGAAACACCCTCTAATCCCGCCTTAGATTTTATTGATTTAGAATGGTTAGGGAAATTAACAAAAAAACACAACATATTGCTTAATATCGACAACTGCTTTGCTACTCCTTACTTACAACGACCTAGCGACTATGGAGCAGATTTAGTCGTTCACTCTGCTACCAAATGGATCGATGGACAAGGAAGGGTTTTAGGTGGTTTGGTATTGGGCAAAAAAGAACTGGTTGCCAAAGTTTATGCCTTTGCTCGTCGGACAGGACCTTCTATCTCACCATTTAATGCTTGGATATTATCCAAAAGTTTAGAGACACTAGCTGTTCGAATGGAGTGCCACTCTGCCAATGCCTATGCGCTGGCTAGTTATCTAGAACATCACCCAGAAATAGAATCGGTTAAATATCCTCATCTCCCTTCACATCCTCAGTTTGATTTAGCCAAACGCCAAATGAAGTTAGGAGGAGGTCTATTTACTTGTATTGTAAAAGGAGGCTTAGAACGTGGTCGCCGATTCTTGGACGCTTTAGAACTGTTGTCTTTAACAGCCAACCTAGGGGATACTAGAACCATTGCCACACATCCTGCGTCTACCACACATTCTAAGCTCAGTACAACTGATCGAGAAGCCGTTGGCATTTTAGATGGTTTGATTCGCTTTTCTGTAGGCTTAGAACATTTAGATGACCTTATTAATGATATTAATCAAGCTTTAGAAAAATCTAAATAACCAGTATGATTTATCCAAAAAACGTACAAATTTACAAATATCAACAAGGTTTTAACCTAGAACAAGGCGGGCATTTAGTCGAACTAGAGATTGCCTATCATACTTTTGGGACACTCAATGCAGCCAAAGATAATGTTGTTTGGGTTTTTCATGCTTTAACAGCAAACTCTGATCCTACGGATTGGTGGCAAGGTGTGGTAGGAGACAATACACTTGTCAATCCTGACAAACATTTTATTGTTTGTGCCAATGTCTTGGGTTCTTTTTATGGCACAACGAACCCTCGCTCTATTAATCCTACAACTGGCTTAGCTTATGGCATTGAATTTCCTTCATTTACGGTTCGAGATGTCGTACAAGCACACCATTTACTACGTCAACATTTAGGTATTTCTACCGTAATGATGGGGCTTGGAGGCTCTTTTGGAGGACATCAAGCTTTAGAATTTGCGCTTGCGGCTCCTAATGTGGTCAAAAGTTTGGTCTTGTTGGCAACTAGTGCACGAGAAACGGCTTGGAGTATTGCCATTCACGAAGCGCAACGAATGGCATTAGAAACAGATGCTACTTGGCAAGAGGACAGTCCATCAGCTGGCTCCATGGGCTTAAAAACAGCGAGAGCCTTAGGGCTTATTTCTTACCGAACCATCAATGCCTATATCCAAACCCAAACAGATAATACGCCCAAACTCGATCAACATCGTGCCGCTTCGTATGTCCGTTATCAAGGCGAAAAACTAGCCCAACGCTTTCACGCACATTGTTATTGGCACCTTTCTAAATGTCTAGATACGCATCATATTGGTCGAGATAGAGCTCCAATCGAAACTGTTTTGGCAAATCTCAATATTCCTGTGTCTGTTATTGGGATTACGAGTGACTTGTTAATTCCTGTATCTGAACAGCAGTTTTTAACGCAGCATTTGCCCAAAAGTGTTTATTATGAAATCGACTCAAAATTTGGTCATGATGGATTTTTAATTGAAGTCTCACAAATTAATACTATTTTGGAAGAACACTTTAAACGACTGAGGACAAACTATTAAGTTTCCTAAAACCATTCTTATGAAAATCATTCTATTATTTTTTATCCTAACAGGACTCTTTGCTTGTTCTAATTTTGTAACAGCTGACGAAATTCTAAATCAAGGCATTGAAAAAGTCGAGCAACAAAACTACAAAGGGGCTATTGAAGATTTTACCAAGGTCATCGAGGCGAATCCTGAAAATGCGACAGCGTATACCGAGAGAGCTTTTGCACATTGTGAATTGGAAAATTACCCAGCAGCACAAAGTGACTTAGACAAAGCACTAGAGTTAGTTCCAAACTCCTTTAGAGCATACAATTGTCAAGGCATTCTTTTTTCTGCTTTGGGGCAAGAGGAAAAAGCCATTGAAAGTTATTCCACTGCGATTCAATTGCAAGCTAATTCTGCTACCTTGTATTATAATCGTGGTATTTCTTATAATACAATAGCCAATTATGAAGCAGCATTGGCCGACTTTGATGCAGCGATTGAGTTAGAAGAAGATAATACCGATTGTTTTTACCAAAAAGCAGCCTGTTTTTATGATATGGAGGCTTATGATATGGCCATTGATGAATTGGATAGAATTATTGAGTCAGTCCCTAATTATGCAGATGCATTTATCAAACGTGGCGATGCCTACGAGATGAAAGCTGATTATGAAGCGGCAATTGAGGACTACAATCGCTTTATTGAACTGCAAAGCGATGATCCACTAGGTTATAACAATAGAGGATATACGTTTAATAAAATGGGAAAGTATGAGGCAGCTTGTCAAGATTTTGACAAAGCAATTGAATTAGATGTTGATTATGAATTGGCTTATTTAAATAAGGGAGATGCCAAACTAGCTACCCTACAATACGATGAAGCAATTCAACTTTACCAAAAAGTTTTAGATATTAATCCCGTGTCATTTGCGGCCTTGAGTTCGCTAGCAGATGTCTACGAAGCAACCAACAATTATTCGGCTGCCATTGAGCGTTATCACCAAATAATAGCTATAGATTCTACTTACGGAGAGGATTATTTAGCTAGGGGAATGCTTTACATCAAGGAAAATGAGCGGCAAAAAGCCTGTATGGATTTCAAAACAGCTATCGAGTTGGGAGAAGAAACAACTGCTGTTGATGCTTTCAATGAATATTGTAGGTAATTTTTAAGGTTCAAGGCATATCTTCCGCCTTATCTTGGCATATGTTTTGGATTCATAATAAGTATACTTTTAAGGTTGGATCAATAGTACCTTGCCAAAACCTAGCGGTCTATTGTCCCAACCATTCTTAGAAAAATACACACATGAGAATTTTATTATTGCTTTTAAGTACTTTATTTATTTCCTTGTCTATTCACGCTCAAGGTACTTGGAATGATTATGTAATTGGGCGTCCAATGCCTGGTTATTTTGAAGCCAAACAAACGGTTGCCAAAGCCTGGGGCATCAATTATCAAGCTACTTTTGCTGGCTGTGTTTTATCTGATGAGATGTCTGATAAATCCAAGCAGTACCAAGCTACCAATAAAGCCTACTTCAAAACCTTGGCCATTAAATATGGGGATAATTGGATGGAGGAATTTGAATTGGAAGTAAAAAAAGAAATGCATCGTAATACAAGCCAAAAAAAAGGGATTTGGTACGAACTAGTTGATAACAATAAAGACAAATCCTTTTACGCTGCCAAACAAGTTGTTGCTCAAACGTGGGGCATTACCTACAAACCTCAATTTTTGACAAAAGACATGAGTGCAACCGAAAAAGCTGCCTTAACAGAGCTTTTTCTCGCTAATAACGATTACGTACAACAACTAGAAAATACCTTTGGTAAAGGTTGGCAAAAAATACTCGATCAAGAAGTAGAGTTTGAAGTAGCCAAGCAGCAACATTTAGCCAATAATACAGCTACTTGGGTGGATTATGTGGTTGGCAAGCCTTATATGACTTATTTTGAGGCTAAAAAAATAGTAGCCAAAGATTGGGGAATTGCTTACGAAGTAAAATTCCAAGGTTGTGAACTCACGCCCAAAATGGAAAAAGAAATGGCTAAAGTAGAAAAATCAAACGCTCGCTATTTCAAAACCTTAGAAAAGCTTTATGGGGAAGATTGGAAAACGAAATTTGATAGGGCAGTACAGAAAAAAGTCGCTCAAGCGCATTTGTCTCAATAGTTTTGCTCTATATTAGACAACCGAATTCCAGCTAAAATAGGAACTCGGTTGTTTTTTATAATTATGACTCCACCTTTTCGATTACAGGCATATCGTTGACAATCTGCCAAGTGCCATCCTCTTGTTCTACCAACAATAAATAAGTATTAAAAATCAGCTTTTTGCCAACAAATGTTGCGTGAACATAAGCATTAACACCTTGAATGTTGATGCTATTTATACGAACAGCCCTATCATCGCCTCCTATCTTTTTTGCCTCTAACAACGACAGGTACGTTTCTTTATCCGTTACACTCAAATCTTTACTTCCAAACATCCGATTGACCAAAGCACGAAAATCTTTGTGTAAAACTTTCTTCATTTTGGTAACGTTCTGTTGGTCGGCACTTTTGGCAAACATCTCTACAACGTCTACAATTGCTTTAGCAGAATTGGATTGCCCATAGTTATCGGTAAGCGATAAACATAAAATCGTTCCTAATAATAATGTTTTCATAATAATCTTTTTTATAGTAATTAAAATCAATGATTTCTGTGTTTTTAAATTCGATAAAATGCACCTAACGATTGACTAAACAATTATTGACTTATCAATGATCAGTATAAAAAAATAGCACTAGTTATTGCATCTCGCTATTCCTCTGGAAGGGCAGTACTTAAAACAATTGCTCTTTGCCTTTTGTCTTGCTAAAGTTTGTCAAAATTATCATGAATTTTCTTGAGCAATCGATTCAAAGTAACTTTCTCTTCATCACTAATTCCATCCAATCCTTTAGCTCTCATTTCAACGGCTACTGGCAAGACTTTTTCGACCACTCCTGCCCCTTTTTCTGTCAGATAAATACCAAAAGAGCGGCGATCGGCCCCACCTTCTCTTTTTATTAGCATTTGCTTTTGTAACAAGTCCAAAATTCTAGTAATCGACGCTGGGTCTTTGTAAGTAGAAGTTGCAATTTCTCGTTGAGTGGTTCCTGGATACTCACTGATTCGTTTTAAGACGACCCACTGTTCGCTAGACAAATTGACTCCAATGTTTGATAATTCCTTTTTAGCGTACTTTTTGAACCTTCTAGAAACTCGTTCCAACAAAAAAACATAAACATCATCTAATAGTAAATCTTTGCTCATAGAATATCAATTATTGATTTATCAACAATAATAATAGAAATAACTTAGTAATCCAAGTTTTTGATTTAGAAATGTACAAATCCATCCTTCACTTGTTCTCCTATAAATGAGTGACATTAAAGCTAGCCCTATATTTCTAACATAAAAAAAAGTTGTTGTTTAGGCGCTTATCAAAATGAATCGTTAAAATAAGTCTATTCGTCTTTTTAATTTTTGCACTTTTAAATTTTCTCTTACTTTTGTAGCTTCAATTCATTTATACCCAACTTGGCTTAAATATTGTTTAAAATTTAGTTTTTCCTAGAAAAACAGCTATCTCCTAATACAATAATACCCTGCTGTTTAAAAGGCTACCATAATAAAAATTACATCAAAGTGTTTGATAGAGATAAATGGCAAGAAATATTCGGAACCATCCGACAAAACAAACTACGCACTGGTTTAACAGCAGCTGGCGTGTTTTGGGGCATTTTTATGCTTATTTTTATGCTAGGTATGGGAGATGGCCTCGAAAAAGGTATTTTGAATGAGTTTGGAGGGCGTTCTACCAATAGTTTGTACATCTGGCCCCAAGAGACAAGTCTTGCTTACAAAGGCATGCCTGTTGGTCGCTGGGAATCGTTTAATATAGAAGACATCAATGCCTTGAAAGAGCATGCGCCTTATATTGACATTTTAGCACCTCGCCATGTTACTCGTAATATTGTCGCTTCCTACAAAACGCAATCTAATAATTTTGATGTTCGAGGGGAATGGGAAGGTATCTTTAAAGTAGAATCGTTGCTTCCTACTCAAGGGCGTGTTTTGAACCCAAAAGACGAAAAAGAAGCACGAAAAGTAGCTGTGATTGGTCGAACCGTGCAAGAAGAAGTTTTTGGCAATGAGAACCCAATTGGCAAATACATGATTGTCAAAGGAATTCCATTTCAGGTCATTGGCGTTGTCAAATTTGAGGGAGAATCAAGGCGATTGCAAGAAGCTGAGGAAACAATTTTTATTCCATTGAGCACCTCTTTACGCTTGTTTGGCAATGGAAAAGATATTTCTTGGTTTGTATGCACGATTACTGGTGAAACCAAAATCAGTGATGTAGAAGATAATATCATTCAATTTTTAAAAGCAAGGCATAGAATTTCTCCAGAAGATCAGCAAGCTATTGGTTGTTTTAATTTGGAGAAAGAGTATCGAAAAATTACAGGATTATTCAGTGGCGTTCGTTGGTTTTTGTGGATTGTAGGAATTGGTACGCTAATGGCTGGTGTTGTTAGTGTTAGCAACGTCATGCTGATTACGGTCAAAGACCGAACTAGAGAAATTGGTGTCCGCAAAGCTATTGGAGCAACTCCTTGGTCTATTATTAGCTTAATTCTGTTGGAATCTGTGTTTATTACGACCCTATCAGGGTATATTGGATTACTTTTGGGAACGGGCATTATTTCTTTTATCAATTACTCTATTTCTGCAATGGATATGTCAGGGCAAATGTTCATGAATCCTGAAGTTAATTTAGGTGTCAGTATTGGCTCTTTAGTTGTTCTAGTTTTATCTGGCTTGTTGGCTGGGTTGCTGCCCTCGCTGCATGCGGCTAGAATCAACCCTGTGGAAGCTTTACGTTCGGAGTGATTTATTATTTATAATATTCCATACTATTTACTAACCTACTAGTTTGTTCACACATATAGTTTAAAATGAAAAACATCATACTTGGAGTTGTACTAACCTTATTTTTATTTCTAACAATTTGGCTGGTTTCCTACTTTTATAATGGTTCTGGATCAGGAAGTACGGTTCATGAAATCACAACTCCTTATCAAACTTCTATCACTTTAAAGTCAGTTGCGACAGGTACTGTAAAACCAAGAATAGAGATTATGATTACCTCACAAGTCTCTGGTATTGTAGACGAGATTTTTGTAAAAGGAGGTGACATTGTCAAAAAAGGAGATCCTATTGCTCGCTTGCAATTGGTGCCTAGCCCTACCGCACTTAACAATGCTAAAGCTAATGTAGAACTGGCTCGCATTCGTTTGGAAGAAGCGAAACGTCGTTACCAACAACAAAAAAATATTAGTGCTAAAAAATACGATATTCAACAAGCAACAACACAGTTTGAGAATGCTAAAATTCAGGAGGAAAAATATCGAAAACTGTTTGAAGAAGGCGTTGTTCCTGAATTAGAATATCTACAATTTAAAACGGCTTTGGATGTTGCGCAGACAACCTTAGAAAACACAAAAATTGGTGCCAATAGCTCGGTTATTGAGTTAAAATCAAATGTAGAAGTGCTTACGCAAGAACTAGAATCGGCTATTAGTAATGTTCAATTGTTACAAAAAGGGGTCGCTAGTAAGTCTGGACAAATTGCCAATATGGTTCGTGCTACGGTTGATGGGATGGTTTTGGATGTTAGTGTTGAAGTTGGGGATGCTGTTATCGAACGAAATACGTTCAACGATGGTACAGAAATCGCTGAGGTTGCCAATATGCAAGATTTAGTTTTTGAAGGGAATATAGATGAGTCGGATGTAGGACAACTCAAAAAAGGAATGCGCTTGGAATTAACCGTTGGAGCAATTGAAAAAGAGAAATTTGAAGCGGTCTTGGATTATATTTCTCCTAAAGGAGTAGAAGAATCTGGTTCTGTAAAATTTGAAATCATTGCCGATGTCATTCAAAAAGAAGGTATTTTCCTTCGCGCTGGTTACAGTGCTAGTGCCGATATTATCTTAGACAAACGAACCAATGTCATGGCCATTCTAGAGCGTGATTTGATGTTTGAGGACGATGGTCGAGTTTATGTAGAAACAGAAGTGGGCGATCAAGAATTTGAAAAGAAATACATTCAAGTCGGTCTGTCGGATGGAATTAATATTGAAATCTTAGAAGGCGTTGATACTAGTACTAAAATCAAGGTGCAGGGGGCTATGTAACTAACCATACTTCCAACTTTCTACCTAGGTAGATTACCTAAAAGCTCCATTTTGAAATTTCAAAATGGAGCTTTTAGGTTCTTCATTACTTCATAAAAACTATATATCCACTCATCAACAGCAAGTAAATGGAAAAGTAGGATGCAACTCCAAATCGACATAAGCAGAATAGCCTGTCATAGAAGTTTCTGTTCCCTTAAAATCAATGGAAAATTGAAAGCCCCAAGCAACCCCTTCCAAATTTGTGGTCAAGTCTTGTTTCAACCGATCGGTCATCGGATAAGCTTGGATGTAGAGTTGCTCTAAAGCAAGCATCGCTTTGGAAGTCTGTGGTTGTTCTTCTTGTAGTTGAGCAGCGATGCCTTTTTTCGATTCAAGCACATACGCCTCTACATTACCTACAATTTGATTAAAAAGTGTTGTTTGTTTAGGATGTGGTGCCTCGTTCTTGTCGCCCCATATAATTAGCGTAGTTGGGCTATCTCCCATCAATTGCAAACGCCCTTGCCAAAAGCCAGGAAGTACGGTTTTGTTCGTCGCCCGATTGGCTCTATAAACCAACTCACCAAACAAGGGATGCTGTATTTTTTTATTTTTTCTAAAAAGAGAGAACATAGGTTTTAGTTTTCGAAGCTTTATAATTCTACCACCAGTTCTTTGGTTAATTCCTCTTTGTATTCATTTTGAATAACATGTTTGAACTGCTCAATTACTTCTTGGAAAGATTTTTTGCTGGCACCTCCTGAGGCATTTTTGTGTCCCCCACCATTAAAATGTTCCGAACAAATTTTTTGAACAGAAAAGTCGCCTTTAGAGCGTAAAGACAGTTTGACAATGTCACGGCGTTCTGTAATCAGAGCTGCACAACGCATCTTTCTTATTTTTAGAATAAAATTGACCACGCCTTCTAAATCGCCGCGTTGAATGTTGTATTTTCTATGATCGGCATGAGAAAGGGTTATAATTCCAGTATTGTATTCGTCCATAATTTCTAAACACTCAGAAATACAATAGGCCAATAAATTAAAACTCTTAACAGTATACGAATTGAACACTAAGTCTGTCAATTTATTATTATCAACCCCTTTTTCTAACATATTGGCAACAATCCGAAACAACCTCGCAGAAGTTGCATAGCGAAACCCTCCTGTATCCGTCAAAATACCAACATACAAAGCATTTAAAATATCCGCATCCAATTGATCCAAATCTCCCATCATTTCGATAAATTCGTAAATCAACTGACAAGTTGAGCTTGCTGTAACATCGGACAACATAGCATGACAAAAATCTTCTGGATCTATATGGTGGTCAATCATAGCTTTGTAGGCTTTGCTATTACCAACCAACGACCCCATGCCTTCTATTCTTCCCAAACCATTATAATCTAATGCAAAAATCAATTCTGCTTCTTTTAGTATTTGGGTAGAAAACGTACGTGTATTTTCATAAACCAACACATTGTCAAAATCCTTCATCCAATTTAGAAATTGTGGCATTTCGGTTGGCATAATGACAGTGATTCTGTGACCTTGTTTTTTTAGATAATGATACAAGCCCAAAGACGACCCCAAGGCATCACCATCTGGATTAGCATGGGAAGTAATTACAATACGTTTGGGGCTTGATAACAGGTCTTTTAATTGTTCAAAATTTTGCATAAGGAGGTATTAAAGGTCTTGGTTTATTTCATTTTGGGGTATATGAATGATAAAATAAAAGGGACAAGAATATCGTTGACACGATTAGGTGGTTGTTTCATACATTTTTACCAATGCATCAAACATAGATTTACTTGCAGGTTGGCAACCATCTTTGTACAACATACTGAATACTTCGTCAGCGCGATCCTGAGCATAAGCCTTATCCATTTGAAAGACTTTTACACTTCCATTTAGATTATTGGGATTTGCCAAAACGTTCAAATCCTCTGGATTGGTCAAATCTTTGGTAGGATCGTTAATTTGTAAGCCTGTCATTGTAATTTTATCTTCTTGGCAATAGAACACTCGAATGGTATCTTTGGTTCTATGTTGCAAGCAATCAATTTTAGAAAACACCTTTTCTAATACAATATCGCTAAACAAAGTGATTAACTCCTCTACTTTGGCTGGATGATTCTCTTTTAGGCTAACCCACTCTTTGGCTGTAATTTGATTGGAAGCTAAAAACTGGACGAAATCTTCTTCCAATGTTTCCAATTCTTCATTTGTCAGTCGTCTAAATCTCATGTTTCTGCTAATTAAATTCAGAAATGTTATCTATTCCTTTTGTTAATGCAAAATTAAGCATTTTATTGAACTTTTTATTGAACAAGCCGTTCACAGCTTGCTTATCAAGGCTCAAAAACAACCTAAACAATTACTAATCAAATACATAAAAACAAAGCGTGTTCTTAAAATTAGCCTAAGTTGAAACACCAAAAACTACCATTAAGCGCAATTTTAAGTTTAAATAGCTTCTCTAATATTTTTTTGGCATCATTCTAGAATTATAGATTCCCAAAAGCAGATTACACTGCCCAATCACACTCAATTGCAATAATAATAGTCCATTACTTAGCTTGGCTGCTACTCCTTGTTTTAATCGGACTAATCAATAAAATACGAATACTATGACAATGAAACTTTGTTCCCTAATTCTTTTTATTGCGCTTAGTCTAAACTACAGTTATGGACAAGCCAATTTCAAATTCAATCAAACATTTTCATCGATGAATGCGACCAACATAACCATGGATGTAGACGATAGTGAAATCTTAGTTAAAACAATTAAGGGCTCTCGTATAGTAATTGAAATGTTGATTAACGTTTCCTCACCCAATACTCGTTTACTAGAATTTATAGCCAAAGGAGGACGTTATGACTTAGAGAAATCGTATGATGACAACACACAAACATTAACTTTAAGTTCTAAGAAAAACAAAAATATTATTACAATCAAAGGAGAAGAAATTGAAGAACAAATAAGCTATGTTATCTATGTTCCAGAAAACATTCAACGTGTTAATGATAGCGTTGCTGTGCTTCATTTATAAGAACATTAATCCTCTTCTAACTCTACCAAATGCTGTTCTAAACTATGAAATGTTTGGGTTGGCGCAGGAGGATACTCTGTTATTAGATAAATTATTCCTGTAACAATAGCTAAACTCGCCCAAGCTATACTTCCCCACTGCCAATTCATTTGCTCAAATAAAAAGGGGTAAGTCACTAAAAAAGTCAAGACAAGTACCAAGCCCCTGTTTAACAAACTTTTGTCTGTATAAAGGCTCAACCAACGATGTATTTCTGGTACTCGCGACCAATACAAAACCAACAAAAAAGTAGTTACCATCCATCTAATACTCCATATCGTAGCCAAATCGGTATCTGGAATGTTATCTGCAAAAATAGAGTGCCACATCTCAAACTCTACCTCATACCCTGATAGTCGGTCTACAAAAGGTAATAAATAACTCAACAAGTAAAAAAGTAGAGACAGATTAAATACATATTTCATATTTCTAATATTTAGAAGCGTTTTGAGCCAACTCCTCAATGATTTCTCTGATCCAATCAGAATTAGACAAAGGACTCAACTCTGCATACAACAGCTGCAATTTTGTTCGTTCTTTTTCAAACTGCTTCTCTGCCATAAAAGTTGACTTTTCTTTTAATTTTGCCACTTTTTTGACAATTCTTAACATATTTAGGTTGGCTTTTTTTCGGTAGTCGGATTGGGTTTTGTGACGCATGACATACAATCGGAATGTATCGACCAAATTAATCAAAGGTTCCATTTCTTGCAATTCATAATAAATTTGTAGTTGTATTGTTTTGGCTCCAACACCATAAGATATATCTGTAAATAAGATCGTCATCAACAACTTTAAAGCTTTTGAGTATTGTTGAGTTGCATAATAAAAAACAGCCAAATTGTAGTTAAAGGCATTTTCTTGAACTTCTGGTCGAAGTTTCTTTTTGTTTTTGTGAATAAAAGTTTCTGTCCACTGATAATCTTTCGTTCTTACCCCTGCTGTTACAATATTCTTGTAATCACTTTCTGGCAAATAACCATCTTCTAACAATAAGTGCTTTTCTAACTTTTGTTTATAAATCGTCAAAAACTCCTTGTAATAGCTCGTAATACCATTGTTAATTTTCCGAATACAAAAATTCTCTGCATAATCGTAAAGTAAAATCAACTCTTCTCGCAAAAAAAGCTTGCCGTAGTCCTCTATCAACACTTTTAACTGTTGGTAAGCCTTATCATCACTGTTCTGAAGCGTTTTTAACACTTGATAATACACATGAATTAAAGGATGTTGCTTTTTATCAAAATCCGCTGCTTCCAACCAAGACAACAAATCTTTGATATAATGCGCTTCATAATTTGCCTGAATTACAATATTCCGACTCAGCATATCACAAGCTATTTTTAATTTTTGAGCGATGTAAAAATAATCTAGTTGATTGTTTTGTTCTTGCAAATGTACATCGTACAACCGCTGCTTCTTATCTAAGTGAATTTGATTGAGTAAAGTGTGATAATGATATTTTTGATAATAAAAATCAACCGTTTGAAAGGGATATTGCTTTTGCAACAACTGATGTTGCCTGCTATGGCTTGCAGCTTGTTTGGGCACTCCCAATTCATGTACCGCCTTCAACGCATTGGATTTTTGTTGAAATGCCTGTGTTTCATATTCTTGATAAGCTAAAAAACCACTCAGTAACTCTAACAATTTAGAAACAATATAATTGAATTGGGTATCACTAAACTTTTTGTGGGGATATATCGCATAAAATACCTGCTCTTTGCCAACCGAACTCAAATCAAATACAGGAGCATACTGCATCAAAAAATCTAACAACAAAATGGTAGGCTTATGCTTATTAAAAAAAGGGGCGTGTACATATTCACTAAATCGATGTTGTGCTCGGGTAGATAAATTTCTTAAAACTTCTAATAATTTGCTATTATTCAAAACAAAATAGTTATTTTATAAAAATTACAACAAAATAAAAACCTGATTATCAATATAAAAATAACAATTAAAACTATTTTTCATGTTATTTTAGTTCAAAAAAGTACTTTTTTTATAAATATAGATGAAGTATGTTTGTAACAATGAAAAAATAGGGTTGGGTTATCGCTTCCCTATGTATTTAGATTTTTAATACTCTGTTGATTATTATTCGCTATGCTCATGAGATTACAAGCAAAGCAAGTAACAAAAACTCCTAAAGTAAAAACATAAAAAGCATCTTCCATTAGTTTATTTCAACGGAGTAATAATTCTAACGCAGACGCTTAATCCTCCAACTTTAAATAAACATTTTATGAAACGTTACAACATACACTCATTTATCTCTATACTACTATTTTTATTAAGTAGTCACGCTCATGCAAGCCACTTCTATGCTGGCGAAATCACCTATCGCTGTATCAACAACAATCAATATGTTGTTCAATTAGAAACTTTTCAAGATTGTGCAGCAATTGCCCCTCCTACTTCTGTATCGATTGCAGCTAGTTCTTCTTGCATTGGGAATTTAACATTCAACTTACCTCAAATTTCACTAACAGACATTTCGCCAGTTTGCCCCAACGGAACAAGCCCTTGTTTGTCTGGCAACTATGGGACTTACCACGTTATTTATTCAGATACGGTCAGTCTTTCGAGTTGTACCGATTGGATCTTATCCTATACCAACTGTTGTCGCCCGGCTAGTATCGTTAACTTAGCCAATTCGAACACGACAATTCATACAGAAGTAAGCTTAGACAATAGCACCACTTGTAATAATGCTGCCTTGGTAACAACACCAGCCTATATCCATGTATGCATTGGACAAGTCCACACGCATAGCCTTCAAGCTTATGACTTGGATGGAGATTCTTTGACCTTTTCACTAACCAATCCATTAGGAAGCAATGGTTCTCCTGAGCCCTATGTTACAGGATATAGTGTTAACACACCACTAGGCAATAGCTCTCCTTTTAGTTTTGACAGTAGCACAGGAACATTTACATTTACAGCCAATACAATAGGAGGCTATATCGTAGGTATTCAAATTAACGAATATCGTAATGGAACGTTAATCTCTACTTCCAACAAAGACGTTTCCATCGTAGCGTTTAATTGTTCTAATAGTGCCCCTAACTATAGTATTTCTAATGTACAAGGTGGTTATTTAGATGATAATATTTTTTACGTTACCAATCCTAGTCAATTAAGTTTTGATATCACGACCATCGACACTGCTGATGTCAACGATACCCTTACCTTTTATAGCAATATCAGCTCCATTGGAGGAACATTTACTAGTACTGGAGTAAATCCTGTTACAGCCAACTTTGTTTGGCCAACTTCAAGCCCCACTCCACAAAACTTTATGGTAGAAATAGTAGACAATGCCTGTTTTCCAACTCCTGTTGCAGGGCAACAACTCTTTGGATTTGCTATTGTGTTGCTAAATCATTGTGTCCCTGACTCTGTTCTTGGCATTGTTGCCCCTGACTCTATTTTTGAAATTGGAGGAAATTGTCACAATAACAACGGATTTCCAATTACAGCCATTACCTCTCCTACCACCACCACTTATGGCAGCTTAAGCATTCACCCTAACCAAGATCGCTTGCTATATCAAGCTGGTTCTAGCTACGAAGTACAAGAAAGCTTTTGGGTACACTTTGAAATGAATGGAGGTCTTCAGTCGGATTCTATTTGGGTAGATATAACAACAACGTCTTGTGTTTGGGCAGGCGATACGGATACCAATAACATCGTCAACAACTTTGATTTGCTACCGATTGGTTTGGGATATGGCGAAACTGGTGCTGCCCGCCCCAATGCAGGAATAGATTATGATTGTGAGCCTGCTCTAAACTTTCTTAATAGTACCCCTATTACTGGAATTAACTACAAACATTCTGACACCAATGGAGATGGCATTGTTAATGCCGATGATACAACAGCCATTTTATTAAATTGGGGACAAATACACCTCAAAAACAATCCTGTTGCTCCTCTAAATGCGATTCCTTTTTATGCCGAACCTACCACGGGCTTGCCAGGACAAATGCTGCAAATTCCAATTATCCTAGGCGATACCACTGTACCAGCCGATAGTATTTATGGTGTTGCTTTCACTATTAATTACGATGAAACAATGACAGATACCAACTCTGTTTTTGTCGACTTTAATACATCGTGGCTAGGCACTCACAATACGGACATGATTTCTGTTCAAAAAGATTTTTATTATCAAGGAAAAATAGAGGTGGCTGTTGTGCGTATCGACCACACCAACAGAGATGGAATGGGACAAATTGGCACTTTAAATCTGACCATCAAAGATGATATCCTAAAAAAAGCAAACAACCAGCGATTAGATTTGTCCATTTCTGATGTCAGAATAATTACCAATATAGAAACAGAACGGTTAGCTAGTACACCTCCTACAGATGTTTTGGTTAGCATTATTTCTTCTACTCCCCAATTGCCTCTAAATTCTTATGTCAATGTTTTTCCTAACCCTGCGAAAACAAATCTCAACATTCAATCTAACCATGAAATTCAATGGGTTCGATTGTATAATTTGAATGGGCAAGAAATTAAATCAATGTCCTTACAAGACTTGCATACAACTATAAACATTCAAAACTTAGCTACAGGGGTCTATGTTCTCCAAGTTCAAACCCAACAAAATATTACTACTCAAAAAATACAAATTGCTCGATAATAAAGAGAGCATACATTTTTATAGTAGTTAGCTACGCTGCTAATTATTATTTTTAACGATCATTCGTTTTAGCTTTTTCGCAAAGAAAGTCTCACTCCTTCCTAGTGAGGCTTTTTTTTATTTTAAAAATTCTTGAAACCAAAGCCCAGAGTCTTTAATAGTTCGTTCTTGAGTCTTATAATCTACGTGTACCAATCCAAAACGAGGATCGTACCCTTCTGCCCATTCAAAATTATCCATAAAACTCCATGCAAAATAGCCTCTAATATCAATACCTTCTTGTTGGGCTTGATACACATTTTTTAAATAGTTTTGATAAAATTTCACGCGTTGCACATCGTGTATGCGGTTGTTTTCTTTAACATCTTTAAAAGCAGCACCATTTTCAGTAATAATAATTGGTGGTAAGTTTTTATAAGCCGCAAACTGTTTGAGTATTTGATAAATACCTTGTGGATAAACTTCCCAACCCATTTCAGTAATTTGGCTAGGCGCTACGCCTCTATGCTTAGCTTTTTCCTCCAAAAGCCAAACATAAGGCAAGATGTATTTTTTCACAACAGTTTGTGTATAATTTTGCAAACCAATAAAATCAAAATCAAAGGCAACTACATCCATATCTCCAGCCTCAACATATTTTTCAATCCCTTTCATAAATTGAAACCCCTCTGTAGGATAACCCATTCCTAAAAGAGGCTCTATAAAAAGTCGATTGAGTAAGATATTAGCTCGATGTGCTGCTTTAGCATGTGCTTTTTTATTCCCCTTAGGGCGTACAGGCGAACAAGAAAGTGTGGTTCCAACGTTCGCATTGGGAACATTTTGCCGTATAATTCGACCTCCTTCGGCTTGCACCATGGTTGTATAGTGTGCTGCTCGTAAAAACTTTTTGGGAGCAATATAGCCTGGTGCGTGTACTCCTGCAAAATAGCCTACCGCCGTAAAAGCCATGGGTTCGTTCAATACCATCCAATTTTTAACCTTACTTCCATATTCTTTGGTAATAAAATTCGTATACTCTTTGAACCACCCCACAATAGAACGATTTGCCCAGCCGCCCTTATCCTCTAGTGCTTGAGGCAAATCCCAATGATAGATCGTTATCCATGGTTCGATGCCCAATTCCAAACAACGATCAATGACTCGGTGATAAAAATCTACTCCTTTGGGATTTGGTTTTCCTGTTCCTTCTGGGAAAATACGAGTCCAAGCAATTGAAAATCTAAAAACATCAAAATTCATCTCCTTAACGAGCAAAAGATCATCGTAATAACGATGATAAAAATCGCAAGCAACATCTCCATTCTCTCTATTTTTAACTTTCTTCGGCTTTTGATGTGTCATATGATCCCAAACAGACGGTCCTTTTCCATCTTCGTTCCACGCCCCTTCGATTTGATAAGCGGCAGTCGCCACACCCCACTTAAAGTTTTCTCCAAAATCTTCTTTGGTTAAAGTAGGGTTAGAAATAGCCAACACATTAAAAGGATGGGATAAATAAGTAGCTCCCAACAAAGAGGAGGAAAATTTAATAAAGTCTCTGCGATTCATAATTTTTTTTTATAAAAATAAACTATTTACAGCATCCAACAAAAATCTAGACAAATGATTAGAACAACCAGTTTCTAATACTCCAACCATCAAAAAAATCCTCTTCCTAGCAACTAGAAAGAGGATTCATTATGCAACACGGTATACTGGTTGTTACGGGTATTGTTTTGTTTTATGCTCGTTTGGTTTTAAACGAAAATTTAGCGTTTCTAACATCCTTATACGCTTGGTTAACTTCATCCAGCTTCATCACCTCATCTTTAGGAATAAATAGTTTTTTCACTTGATAAGTAGATTGGATGCGAATCATATTTGGCTTCATTTGAGTTACCTTCATTTCATAAGAAGCATATTCATTGTCCACTTTTTTCTCTAGATCACTAATATTTTCTAACTCTACTTCTTCATCAAAAACCAAGTAGTACTCCTCCTTATCTGTTCCCAAATAAGGAACATGATAATCTAAAGTACGTTTTTCAGCGTTCACGACATTTCGAATAGAATGCCCTAAAAATTCATCTGCATTGACCTTAAACGTTCCTTTTTCTTCCTTTAATAAATTGTCAATTTTGACATCATAACCATATTTGAATGCAAAATTTGCCAAAGGCGATGTTTCCATTTTTTCAACCTTTGCATTAGACACTTTTGTTTTAATCTTATCATAAGCACGGAAGCTATAATCGTAAGATTCTTGTAGCGTTTTATCTAAAGTATCTGCTTTGTGTCCATTCATAATTCCACCTCTTGCACCTCTTGCATACAATCCAGAATACGAACTAGAAACTTTTTGAGTAATGCTATTATTTTTAAGATTGACTTGTACTTGAGCACGAATCAAACGTTTATTATTTTCGGCATCCATTAACGGTCCATTGCCAAAGTTAATTTCTTGAAGTTTAGCATTTCTATCCGTAATATCTCTCATATAACATTTGGTATCGTAGAAATTCCATGGCAATTCATTCAAACCACCCATGCCGTTGATAGACAAAAAGCCGTCACCGTTTTTGAATACAAAGAAATAATCTCCAATTTGAGTATTAGAAACAAAGCCCAAATCAATTGGTCCACTAAAACGACTTTTGGCAATTGCCACATAATAAGGAATATTAAAACGCTCAAAGAAATCTCTATAAATACGCACTAAGTTTCTTCTATCTGTTTTGCCATTCAACAAGAAATAATCAATCCCCTCACTTTTTTCAAAATCCTCCAATTCTTCATTGATAATTTGCATTTTTTTAGCCACATACTCATTTAATAAATATACCTTTTCAATGGCTTGTAAATCTTCTTGTTTTTTGCCAAACGTTTTGGCACCTTCTGCAAACATTTGCTCATAAAACTCTTCTAATTTCTTTTTCTTACGAACACGTACTTTTAAGAAATCTTCTGAGTATTGCAAAATTTGATCGGCATAGTTTTTAACTTGAAAAGACAGTTGATCTTGGCGGAAAGCATCAAAGTTCAATTCATAGATAAAGTACTCCAAGTCATTCTGATAAATTGTTCCTTGCGAATTAGCCTCTGGTACTCCTTTTAGGTTTTTCATCTCCCAACTCAAAATTTTGTTGGTTGACGTTGTACGAGTATCTGGTTTGGGCATATTATTATAAATACGACCATCAATTTTTACTTTAAGTGGCACCGAAATACCAAAAGAAGCTCTTAATGTTGGATACTGGCTGTACAAGTTCACCGTACGACCTTGATCCAAAAACTTAGACTCAATAATCGTAATTGTTTCTAACTCATCTCCTACTTCTAAGTCCTCCAATTCGTAAATAAACAAATCATCTTTACTTGCATACAAGTTGTCTTCTTCTGTCAATTTTGCAAAAGGTAAATCGCGAACATTGTAATTTTTAACTTCTCCATTCGCTTTGCGAATACGGACATCAACGGTTTTGTATTGTACATAGTCTGCAATACGCCCTTTGAACCGTTGTATAATTAGTCGATCATAATTTTCTAAAGCATCTTCTTTTTGTATTTTAACATGCATTTGTGTTCGATAGGTCGCTAACTGCTCTATGTATGGAAACGTTCCAGAGAATGTCCCACGACTATACGTTTCATTATTGATAATAACAGCATCTGCATCTGCATATTCGCTTGGAATTTCTGGCACAGGTGCCATTTCCTCTTTCCAGACATGGTCGCCAAAACTTTGAGCCGATAGGTATCCATAGGACAGACTCAATAAAAGAACAATTAGGAAACAATTTTTTTTCATAATGAATTTTAATTTAAGTTTATGGTATTTTGATAAAGAATGCTAAGGAGTCAACTTATTTTCCCTGTTGTTGTAATAAGTTAGTTTGAGACGACCCACATAGTACTTAGAGTATATTGAAATTATATCTTCAAGCTACAAATGCTTGATTTAGGGACTACAGTTGCTTTTTCAAAACAAAGTGAACTCTATCAAACCTGACTAATCCTTAACCAACTGTTCTGAACAAACTTTATCAAGTTATTAAAAAGCTGCTTTGACAAAACTACAGGATATTCCCAAAAATTTAAGCAAAGATTCTTCGTAAGTTACTGTAAAAATACATATTTAAAGTCAAAAAAGGTTCCAGATTTTAACTTTGAGTTTAATAATTCGACAAAAATAAATAGTTCAACGATAAATCTGGCTAGTACTAATTTTTAGTTATAATACATAAATTGTATCTTTACAATAAGTTTTACGATCAGACAATAATACGTCGTGGATTATTTATTTCATGAACTTTGTTTCATGAAGGCACAAGCTTAGTTTTTTAGTTTTTTTATAAAAAAGTCAAAAAACACCTTTGCATCAGCCTGATTATCAAATCTTAAAAAATCCAAACAATAAAATCACATTCAATTGATAATCAACTATGCAACTCCACGAGGTAAGAGACAATAGTCTACTAAAAAAGTGCATTAGGTTGATTCAAAATCTACTGACAACGTTATACGTGTTTAGCACAATACCTATGCTTATTACTACAACACTAAAGTATTGATAATTGACCTAATACACTCCAAAAACCTACAAAATATTATACTAGTACCACATATATAAATATAAGATATTGTAATGGCAAAACGCAAAAACAAAGGATTAGGAATTAGTGCCTTATTAGGTAATATTGATGCAGATATAGAATCTTCAAAAAAGAAGCAAGCTATTGTAAATGACTTATCCAATACGGTCGCTTTCATTCCTTTGACTAGCATTGAGGTAAATCCTTTTCAACCAAGGGTAGATTTTGACCAAACTGCTTTGAAAGAGCTGTCTGATTCGATTGCTGTACATGGTCTTATCCAACCAATTACGGTACGTCACCTTGGTAACGACAAGTTTCAATTGATTTCAGGAGAACGTCGTTTGAGAGCGTCAAAAATGGCTAATTTGGAAGAAATTCCTGCTTTTATCCGTTTGGCAAATGACCAAGAGATGATTGAAATGGCTTTGATTGAAAATATTCAACGCCAACAACTAAACCCTATTGAGGTCGCCATCACCTATGGTCGTTTGATGAAGGAATGTAACTTGACGCATTTGCAATTGGCTGAACGTGTCGGCAAAGCTCGTACAACAATCACCAATTTCACACGCCTACTTTCTCTGCCAGAAGCCATCCAAAAAGGATTAAAAGAGCACGACATTACAATGGGGCATGCCAAAGCTTTATTAGGAGTTGATGATTATGCTTTTCAAATGGCAACCTACAAAAGTATTATAGAAAAGGAACTTTCCGTTCGCCAAACAGAAGATTTGGTAAAGTTGAAAAAAAGTGCTGGTACGGGCTCAAAGGCTAAAGGCAAAAAAACGCTCCCTCAAGCTTATCAAAAAGTTCAATCGGAACTAACTTCTATGTTAAGCACAAGAGTTAATCTCAAAGCTGACGCCAAAGGAAAAGGACAAATTGTGATCAATTTTAGTAATACCGACGATTTGAATCGCATCTTGGATTTGCTAGAAACCAACAAATAAATATCCTTTTTAAAGCTTCTACCAACAAGCTTTAACTCATACGGAACCTATATTTTGATCTTGAATAGAATACTTTAGCATGCATTTTGATTTGTAATGTATGAGATTTATTTTATTCAAGATTTTTTATTTCAATAGTTCGTTGAAACCACGCAGTAGCAGCGAAGCTAAACTTTATTAGTTTGATAATCAACAAGTTGTATATTTACTGCGTTTTGTGTTAAAATTTTGATTATCAACTGCGCAGCACTCATGAAGTACCACGAAGTAGCAGCGCAGCTAAACTAATATAAATGTGCTTTTTTATCTTTTTTGGTGAAAAAGTAAACAACTAAGCGATAGCGATCTCACGACCGCAGGGAGCTAATCAACGAACTACTATTGTTTAATACCTTCTCGTATATTTTTATAACTTTTTCTCATGCGCTACCTTCTCTTCTTTTTATCCATTTGTTATTACACTACCTCTATTACAGCTCAAGATAAACTAGTAGAACAGTTTGAAAAAGGTATTGCAGCTTTTGAAAAAGGCAATTATGCCAAAGCAGAGCGCTTGTTTGATAAATTACTAAAAGAAGAACCTAGTTATGCCGCAGTATACGTCTGGAAAGGTAAGTGTTTACAAGAATTTGAGGAATATTCTGCTGCATATCAGGCGATTCATACAGCTTGCAACTTAGAACCTACAGAGGCTAGCTATTGGTTCGAATTGGGTTATTTGAAATACAATCTGGCGATTCATAGTATAAAAAAGCCAGAGCTTTGTGGAGATTGTGGTAAATTTTTGTTGCCTGAAGGAGAAAGTATCAATACAACGGATTATTATAAAAGTGCTCTAAAAGATTATCAAAAAGCCATTCAATTAAACCCACAATATGCAGACGCTTATTACCAAATGGCAGTTGCATATACTGCCCTTGCCGAAAAAGAAAAAGCTTGTTTGCAACTTCAAAAAGCCATTGACCTAAAGCACCCCAAAGCTTCAGAATATCATCTTGAAATTTGCTCCAATTAGCCTTTTTTACAATTTATTTGTCGATATTCGTCAAAAATTCAGTATTGTTCTTTAACTCCTTATGTGATCAATCACATTAATCACTAAATTATCATCTAAGCATACTCTCAATACAATTGGAACAAATCCATTGGAATCATGCTTAGCCCTTGCTTCTATCCGTAGCTGCAAGGCGATTCATCTATTTTATAATTATTGAGATCACATAATTTGCAACAGAACTGTATCAAATTGAGACTATAATCGAATAAAACATGGAAAAAGCACCCGTAATTATTGTTGGAGCAGGACTAGCTGGTTCATTAATGGCTATCTACTTGGCTCAAAAAGGCTTGGCAGTTGAAGTTTTTGAAAGTCGTCCAGATATGCGAACGACAGCTATTAGCGCTGGACGCTCTATTAACTTAGCCTTGTCTGATCGAGGAATTTTACCATTAAAAGAAGTTGGCATTCTAGACAAAGTAATGGCTGAAGCTGTTAAAATGCCTGGTAGAATGCTGCATTCTGTAGAAGGGCAACTTCAATTCGCTCCTTATGGCAAAGATAGTTCTCAATACATCAATTCTATTTCTCGTGGAGGATTGAATCAGTTGCTAATGACTGAGGCAGAATCCTACCCTGATGTAAACATTCATTTTAATCAAAAATG
Source organism: Aureispira sp. CCB-QB1 (assembly GCF_000724545.1). Classification (GTDB taxonomy): domain Bacteria; phylum Bacteroidota; class Bacteroidia; order Chitinophagales; family Saprospiraceae; genus Aureispira. The sequence goes on from NZ_JHBV01000033.1 coordinate 54,816, forward strand.
TATCGATGTTGATTTTGAGAACAGCATTGTTACCGTAGAAGATCAAGCTACCCAACAACAAACAACTGTTCAAGGTTGTACTATTATTGGCGGAGATGGAGCTAACTCAGTAGTACGCAATGCTATGGAACAAGAAATCGAAGGCTATCAAGCTCATGTAGATTGGTTGGATCATGGTTACAAAGAACTTTCTATTCCTCCGATGCAAGACGCAGGTTTTGCCTTAGAAAAAAATGCTTTGCACATTTGGCCTAGAGGCAATTATATGTTGATTGCGCTGCCCAATGCAGATGGCAGTTTTACCTGTACCTTATTCTTTCCTTATAAAGGTAATCCTAGTTTTGAAAGTTTGGATACCCCTGAAAAGATTCAAACATTTTTTGAAGCCCAATTTGGCGATGCTGTACCTCATTTGGTGCACCTCCAAGAAGAATTCGCCAACAACCCTGTTGGCAAGCTAGGTACCTTAAAATGCTACCCTTGGATACATAACGATAAGGCGGCATTGATTGGAGATGCGGCACACGCCATTGTTCCTTTTTATGGGCAAGGTATGAATGCTTCTTTTGAAGATTGTCGAGTACTAAATGCTTGTATTGAAACGCATGGTGTAGGCAACTGGGCAGCAGCTTATAGCGCCTATCAAGATTTGCGCAAAGTTAATGGAGATGCTATTGGCGATTTGGCTGTAGAAAACTTTTATGAAATGCGTGACCATGTTGCCGATCCGACCTTTCGAAAAAAACGTGCCCTAGAGCATATCCTAGAAAACACCTATGATGATTATCATTCAAAATATTCCTTAGTTACCTTCCAACCTGATGTGCCTTATGCTGTCGCAAGGAATTTAGGAAACCAACAGGATGCCCTATTGATGAACTTATGTAAAGAGGTAGAAGATATTAAAACTCTAGATATTCCTAGTGTTTACCAACAGCTTAAAGCTCTAAAGACACAAGTTTAAGTATAAAAATAGTTAATACAAATAAATCGGAACGATGGATAAATTTATGCAAGCGGCTATTGATGAGGCAAAAAAAGGACGTGATACGGGTGGAATTCCCATTGGTTCCGTCTTAGTTAAAGGAGAGACTGTTATTGGAGCAGGACACAACCAACGTGTTCAGCAAAATGATCCAATGGCACATGCTGAAATTGACTGCCTCAAACAAGCTGGGCGAGTAGGTTCCTACAAAGATATGGTGCTTTATTCTACCTTAATGCCTTGTTATTTATGTGCAGGTGCAGTAGTACAATTTGGGATTAAGCGTGTTGTCGTAGGAGAAAACACAACATTTCCTGGAGCAGAGGCTTTTATGAAAGAACATGGGGTGGAAATCATTAACCTGCAAAACCAAGAATGCATTGACCTAATGACAACTTTTATTGAGCAATACCCAAAGCTTTGGAACGAAGATATTGGTGAATAACAACGTTATGGTATCCCCAAAGTGATTTGATTACTCAATGTATAATCAAATCACTTTGAGGAAAACTCTAATAATATTACCTTATCCAATTTGTGTCATTTCATGCACTGCAAACTCCTCTAAAGCACCCTCTGTTGCTTTCTTGTACGCTTCTAAATGGCTGTTATTAATATGCTGCTCCCACAATGCTCTACTTTCCCAATTTTCATAAAACAAAAACAAGTTTTTATTGTTGTTATCTTGATGCAAATCATAATTAAGGCAACCTTCTTCTGCTCTTGTCACCTCAATGAGTTTTAATAATTCCGCTTTCACCAAATCTCTTTTCTCCTCTTTTGCCACTATTCTGGCTACAATTGTTAATTTTTGATTCGTCATTTTTTTTAGTTTTGTTTAGAAGTTGTTTAAAATGGCATCTTTTTTAAATAGGAGTACACCTTGAAGGAACAATGAAGCTAATAGTCGTAACTATTGGACGAAAATCCAACGCAAAGGAGCGCAAAAAGTGATTCCATATTTGATGATTACTTAATTTTAAACATCTACTTAGATTGTTTCTGTCACCAGATCTATTGCCCTTCTTGATTTGGGCTGTTTGCTAGGTTGATTAAAATCATCGTTGTCTCTGTATCCAATAGCAACAGCTACAATTGTTGCATAATCGTTGTTTTTTAGTATTCTATCGTAATTTTGAGGTTCAATCCCTTCCATTGGTGTCGCATCAATCCCCATTTCTGCACAGGCACTTAAAAACACCCCCAAAGCTAAGTAGACTTGTTTATCAAACCAAGCCTTTATTTCTTCTTCAGGTTTATTTTTGATAAATTCTTTGTAATAATCCACTGCTCCCTTTGGCAATTCACTTTCAATGACATTTTCAAATAAGTTAATATCATTAATACGGCTGAACACGACAACCCAATCGCTATCAAGAACTTTATTAGTATTCAACCAAGAAACTTGAGATAATTTTTCCTTGGTCTCCGCATCATTTACAAACGTAAACTTCCATGGCTGACTGTTAATAGAAGAAGGACTTAATTGTAAAATTTGTTTCAATTCCTGAATTTTCTCCGCTTCTATTTTTTTAGAAGCATCATACTTTTTGGTTGTATACCGCTTTTGCATTGATTCTATAAAACTCATACTTTTTATTTTTAGTTAAACTATATTTTTTATAGTTGCAAATTTATGTATAGTTTTCTACCTTTGCAATAACGGTCAAAAAGGATAGTATAAAGTTTATGAAAAAAGGAGACTAAAATGATTGAATTTAAAGGCGTACAATATCCCTGTTGTACCAGCTTAACAATGGGTATTATTGGAGGTAAATGGAAAGCTGTGATACTTTTTCACTTGATGAATGAAAAATTGAGATACAATGAGTTGCGGAAACTGATGCCAACAGTTACCGAAAGAACTTTAAGTTTGCAGTTAAAGGCTTTGGTAGAAGATGGATTGCTTAAGCGACAAGTTTATACTTCAAAGCCCCCTTTAAAAGTAGAGTATTCGCTCACAGAATTTGGAAAAACACTAATTCCATTAATTCAATCTATTGCAGATTGGGGTGACTTTGTTCATCAAAATGGTACTTTGCTTACTCAAAATCGCATTAAGTAAATACACAAGAAGATTCAACTCCTCTAAGAATATTAGGAGCTAAATCTAGAATTCGTTCAAAAACAAGTAAATCTATTTAATGCAAATGGCAACGACCATTACAATTTCGTGTTTGAACCTTACATGATTCACCAGCAGGAGTATTGGCCCCACACACGACAGAAGGGCATTCGTATCGAATACGAAAGGCAGAAGGAGAATCTGTTAAGTTATCTACAGCCTTTTTTTGCACCAATCCCTCCTCTATCAAATTAAGTGGATATGTCTCCATACTAGGTGTCATCTTGAGATTATACACATAGCCGATTTGATCGTTTACTTTTATCTTATAATAACCATATTTATCCTTGTCTAGTAACAAAACCTCTTGTTTGTCTTCCAATGTTGCAATTACATTTCCTTGCAAAGGATACGTTTTATCTTGAACATCTAGGGTAGTTATGGTGTTTATAATAATAGGATAGCCATTGGTTTGGATATATTCAAGGATTTCATCTTCCAAGCGATCAATTTTTGCACGGATTGCCTTTTTGGGTTTTGCTTCATAAGTTTCTAACAGCAAGACTCTTTCTTTTGATAGACTTTCAAAGGATTTTTGTGCAAATGCACTTGTTACAAAAAGAAACAAACTGAAAATAATTATATATCGCAACATATTTAGGATTGTTATTGGTTTTTGAATATAGAAGTTACCACTAAATAAATACAATGGAGTATTCCCCTTCGTTTTTAGTACGCTGTTTATCAAGTTATGTTTCTTTTTATAAGACATTTCAATAAAACTTGACACCTATTAAAATGAAACTGTATGGTTATTGTAACAACAGCAATAAAAGAAAAAATTTGCTCTTAATGACAACCATAATACGGTGTGCAGTTCATTTAATTGCTTTTAATGAATAATTTCGTGGCATTAATATATTATGCACTTGAAAAATAAAATTAATACTAACTAAAAATATAAGTGTTTTTTTCTGCTTTTATAGCAACAAAACTAACAATTCTACTACATTACAAGGGGCTTATTTATAACTAAAACTCTCCATTTTTCCCAAAAATGCGTATTTTAAGCCGTAACTCAATCCACAAACCTAGGTACAATGTTCGCTTCAAATTATATAGTTTGGCAAACAATGCACCCAGTGCTACCTTATCTATAATTAACAATCAATCAATTAATATAACATGGGGTATTATGTAAAGTATGGCCATCGCTTCATCAAGCGAACACGCAATCGGAGGATTGACACCATTGACGCCATTTTGGGCACCAAAAAGCAAGCAAAAATTTACGGTTCTGAACGAGATGCCAAAAAGGCAATTACAACCTATATGTATGCCTACAAAGAATTAGAAGGAAATTGTGAAATTGTAAAAGCCAAAGTTCCTCCTAAGAGTGCGGCAAAAGAGGATTCTTAGATTAGGATGAAGCAACTTATCTTGAGTGGACTTTTTCTAAATCAAAAAGAAAAAGCCAATCGCAGTACGATTGGCTTGCCTTTGCATAATCATTAACATGGATTAGGTTGTCATGGTTTGTTAAGACTTAGTAAAGCATTGGTCTAAAGTTTAGTTCTGATTATTTCAAAGGCAATCTCTTTGTTTCATGGGCAAAGAGTTGTTCATAGGTTAAAAATTTAGTTGAAGGTTTTAGGTTTGTTTAGTTGAATTTTAGGTATTAGTTTTTCTCAAGCTATTTTCTTTATATTGTTAAAGTATAAAGAAGTTTCTCATGGATTTTAAAATTTAGTTGAAGGTTTAGGTTTAGGTAAATTTTAAAGTTTAGTTTTTTAATTTTCATGAGGAAGGGTTAGCTCCTTTTGTTGTTACAAATATAGTCCTTTTATAGTTTCAGAACAAGCCGAACTAACGAAAGGAACATTTGAACTAATGAAAGGTACATTTCACCTAACGAATGGATTTTGTATTCTTTTCCTTTACTTTCGTTTAACCTTAAAAACATATTTTTCGCCCCCTACCATACCTAATTTTATCACTTATTTACGATCTTCCACTCGATCAGATTAAGAGTGCCTTACAATTGATTATTAACTTTTTGAATCTTGAGTAGTTCCTTAAAAAGAAAAAGCCAACCGCTTTGCGATTGGCTTACCTTTTTATAACCATTAACATGAATTAGGGTTGGGGATCATGGTATTCACTTTAAGGTTCAGCATGGGTTTAACGTTTAGCTGAATTTTAAGGTTTAGTTTTGGCTATGCAAAGGTAACTTTCCTGATTTCATGGATAAAGAGCAGTTTACAATTACTTGGTTTAACTACATTCTAAAACGTTTGACACAAAGAAAGATGTATCCTTCTTTGTTGTTACAAATATACACCATCTAACTACATCAAACAAGTCCAACTAATGAAAGGAACATTCTATCTAATGAAAGATACATTTCACCTAATGAATGGATTTTTTATAGTGGACACCGTCTCTATTAGGCAGAATATCTTTAAGCCTTTCTCTCTCTTTTGAAAACCAAATAGCACCTTGATTAATCCAACGATAACGCACAACATTGCCTTTGGGATACGCTTTTTTTAAAGACAAACCTCCCCGCTTAAGACGAATTGGATAATCATTCCAATTTTTTCCCTTTTTAAAAATCAATTCTTGCAATGCCGCCACACAATAATCACTTTATTGGTTGTTATCTCACAATACTAAACCATTCAATTCCTAAATTACCTTCTCTACTTTTGATATCTAATAATGCTCCTTTTTCTGTTTGATCAAAAAAATCCTCATCCACAGCTATTTGAGTTTGATTAAAATCCTTTTTCATAGATTTTAAAATCAAATAATACATCTTTTTTATTCTATGCTATTAATTTGCTCTGAACATTACTAAATAGCTTCTACTCATCCTATTGAGAACTACAAGAGTCTCTTAAATATTTTAATACTAAAATCTAGGAAAATTTATATCTTTGTGTTTTATTTTATAATAGCTTGCTAATAGTCGAGCGAACTATTGATTTTAACAACTACTATTCATAACATAAATACAAACCATGAAAGTTTCACTAAATTGGTTAAAACAATACGTTAACGTAAACGAATCCAAAGAGGAAGTCAGTGACATTCTAACGAATATAGGTTTAGAAGTAGAGGGAATGGACATTTTTGAGAACATCAAAGGTAGCCTAGCAGGATTGGTCATTGGCGAAGTATTGACTTGCCAGAAACACCCTGATGCAGATAAATTGTCTATCACAACGGTTAATATTGGTGCAGAAGCACCGTTACAAATTGTTTGTGGAGCACCTAATGCCCCACAGGCAGTTGGCAAAAAAGTTGTTGTGGCGACTGTTGGAACGACCTTGTATGCTGAAGATGGCAAATCTTTTAAAATCAAAAAGGGAAAAATACGTGGTGAGGAATCTATTGGAATGATTTGCGCAGAAGATGAGATTGGCTTAGGCACTTCACACGATGGCATTATGATACTAGACGATGAAAAAGCAAGTGCTGGTATGCCTGCTGCTACTTATTTTTCCGATCGTGTTGTCAGCGATGTGGTTTATGAAATTGGCTTAACCCCCAACCGTTCAGATGCAACAGGGCATTTAGGAGTTGCTTTTGATTTGGCTGCCGCTCTCAAAACAAATTATACCAACCAAGGAACATTTGAACAACCTGATGTCTCCAATTTCTCTATTGACAATCACAATTTAAACATTGATGTCAATGTTGAAAATCAAGATGCGTGTCCAAGGTATACTGGGGTTTGCATTGAAGGGGTAACCATTCAAGACGCTCCTCTATGGATGCAAAACCACCTAAAAGCCATCGGCATTGAACCTAAAAACAATGTTGTCGATATTACCAACTATGTGCTTCATGAGCTTGGTCAGCCCCTACATGCGTTTGACTATGACCAAATTGAAGGCAAAAAAGTAGTTGTTAAAAACCTAGCAGATCAAACAAAATTCACAACACTAGATGAGGTAGAACGCAAACTAAGTCACGAGGATTTGATGATTTGCGATGGGAATGGCAATGGCATGTGCATTGCAGGTGTATTTGGAGGTATCCAATCTGGCGTTACCCAAACAACTACTAATATTTTCTTAGAATCTGCTTTTTTTGATGCAATTTCTATTCGCCGTTCAAGCATGCGCCATTTGTTGCGTACAGATGCTGCTACTCGTTTTGAAAAGGGAGTAGATCCAAATGGAACTCTATACGCTTTGAAACGAGCGGCATTGCTAATCAAAGAGTATGCTGGTGGTACAATTGCTTCAGAAGTCATTGATATTTATCCAAAGCCTGTTCAAAGAGCACAAGTAACGGTTCGTTTTGAGAAAGTAACTGACTTAATTGGTGCCGATATCCCCAAAGAAGATATTAAGAAAATCTTGGGTTATTTAGACATGAACATCCTAGAAGAAAATGCAGAAGCGTTTACAGTAGATGTTCCCACCAACAAAGTTGATGTTACTAGAGATGCGGACGTTATTGAGGAAATCTTGAGAATTTATGGCTACAACAAAGTAGAAACGCCTACAACCGTACACTCTGTATTGTCGTTTGCTCCAACTCCTAACCCTTTCAAAGTAAAGAACTTAATTGCTGATTTGTTAACAAGTTCTGGTTTTAATGAGATGATGGCAACCTCTATGACGCGTTCTGATTATTACAAAAAGCATTTGCCTCAGGATGAAGATAGTTTGGTGTATGTTAACAATACATCCAACCAACACCTAGACTTGATGCGTCCAAGTATGCTTTTTAGTGGTCTAGAAGCCATTGTTCACAACCAAAACCGCCAAAATCAAGATTTAAAGTTGTATGAATTTGGCAAAACTTACTTCAAGAAAGTAATTGATGGACAAGGAAATAGAGATTATTTTGAACAACAACACATCAGTTTGTTCCTAACTGGTCAACGCAATCCAGAAAATTGGCATCAAAAGGAAAACAAAGTTAGCTTTTATACGTTAAAAGCTTATGTTGAACATCTTATGACTCGTTTAGGTATATTGCCTAGTTCGATTCAATGTACGCCTCTTAAAGAGGACAACGAAGTATTCACCTATGGTTTGAAATATCATAGAGGGAAACAAGAAATTGTATCTTTTGGGCGTTTAGATGGGAACATTGCCTTAGGCATGGGCATCAAACAAGAGGTGTTTTATGCTGATTTTGATTTTGACACCATACTTCAAATTTTGAAAAAACACAAAATGAAGTATCAAGCAATGTCAAAATACCCCGCTGTTCGTCGTGACTTGGCTTTGGTCTTGGATCAAACAGTTGGCTACAACGAAATTTTGGGCATTGCGGTTAAAACTGGTGGCAAACAATTGCAAGCAACGAATTTATTTGATGTTTATGAAAATGAAGCGCAAATTGGAGCAGGCAAAAAATCTTGCTCGGTTAGTTTTATCTTTCAAGACGACAATAAAACATTAAAAGATAAAGATATTGACAAAGTTATGTCAAAACTAATTGCTACTTATGAGAAAAAATTAAACGCCCTCATTCGTAAGTAAAGCATTCAAAATTGATGGTTTGGGTATCTATTCATTTAATTTCCCCAACCATCAATTTTACTTTAATAATTCATAATTTTTTTAGAATTACCAAAAATGAGTACCTTAGAGGTAAAGTTAGAGGAGATAGAGAGAAAAGTAATAAAACTAGTAGAACAAAATCTTCAATTCAAAGAAATTTGTGAAGATTTGTTAATCGTGCGCCGTAGGCTAGAAAAAGAGAATGAAGCATTGAGGCAACAGCTTGCTGGACAAGCAGACGAAGTTAAAGAACTCGCAAACAAAACACAAAAACTAGAACTAACTTACAAAGAGGACACGGAAGGAATAAAGAAAAAAATCGATCAATATATTCAAGATATAGATACAAGTATTGAGTGGCTTCAGCAGCTCTAAATTGTAGCCAATGGACGAAGATAACTTATTGACTATACCAGTTGTGTTAGCAGGACGTACATACCCTGTTATGGTAACACAAGATGAAGTTGAAGGTGTAACGCTTATCAACCAACAACTTAATAAGGAGTTCTTGGATTTGCAACGTCGCTATGCCAATAAGCTAAACAAACAAGATATCTTATCGATGCTTTTATTAACCTATGCTAAAGATTTGCACGAGGAGCGCCAAAAAAAAGACTTGGCTCCAATCAAAGAACGCATTGAATCTATCGAAGACATCTTAGAACAAGTTTTTGAAAACTAAACACTTGCACTAAAAAAAGCATTCTTTTCCTTTTCCTTTTCTCTGTATTCTACTCTAATTAGTCATTTGGAAACTAATTTGGGGAGAACTTCCCTTTTATTTATATACAAACTTGAACAAATCATGGATGCAACATCACTCGCGATTGGAGCTGTCATTGGTATTCTAGTTGGTGTTTTGATTGGTAGATTTCTACTTGAAAAAATCAATAAAGAACGTCAATTGGAATTAGACAGAAAAGCGGACGAAATATTAAAATCAGCTAGAGAAAATGCTGATACAAAAGTACAAGAGGCTGAACGAAAAGCTGGTCAAATGGTTGAAAAAGCCAAAAAAGAAAGTGAACAAATTAAAAGCAACAAAATAGCAGAAGCAAAAAAACACTTTATTAATAAGAGAAAAGAATTTGAAAATAACTGTAAAAAACGCGAACTAAAACTAAAATCTAGTGAAGACAAAGCTCTAGAACGCGACAAAATCTCTTTAACTAGAGAAAGAGAAATTCTAAAAAAAGAAACTGCAGTTCAAAAAATTCGTGAGAACTTAAATCAACAACTTGAATTAGTAGAAGTAAAACTCGAAACCTTAAATAATAAAGAAAGTGAGTATTTGTCTCAGCTTGAAAAAATTGCCAAATTAACAGCTCAACAAGCTAAAGATGAGTTGCTTAAAAACATCAAAGACAAAGCAGATGCAGAAGCAATGGCTTATGTCAAAGATCGCTTTGAGGAAGCTAAAATGAGTGCCAACAAAGAAGCCAAAAAGATTGTTATTCAATCTATCCAAAGAATGGCTGCTGAGCATACCATCGAAAATACGGTTTCTGTATTCCGCTTGGATTCAGATGATTTGAAAGGTCAAATTATTGGTCGTGAAGGTCGTAACATTCGTGCTTTGGAAGCTGCTACTGGTGTTGAAATCATCGTGGATGATACGCCTGAGGCAGTTATCATTTCTAGCTTTGACCCTATTCGCCGAGAAGTTTGTCGTCTGTCTTTGCAACGTTTGGTAGCCGATGGGCGTATCCACCCTGCTCGTATTGAGGAGATTGTTGCCAAAACGAAAAAGCAAATCGAAGAGCAAATCATGGAAATTGGTCAACGTACTGTAATTGACCTAAATATTCACGGCTTACAAGCGCCTTTGATTCGTATGGTTGGTCGTATGCGTTTCCGTTCGTCTTATGGACAAAACCTATTAAAACACTCTATAGAAACGGCTAAATTATGTGCCATTATGTCGGCAGAATTGGGCTTGAGTTCTAGAGAAATTAAATTGGCAAAACGTGCTGGTCTGTTACACGATATTGGAAAGGTAGGAGAAGAAGAAACGGAACTTTCTCATGCTCTATTGGGTATGAAAATGTGTGAGCGTCATGGTGAAAAAGCTGCTGTATCTAATGCCGTTGGAGCCCATCACGATGAGGTTGAAATGAAGTTTATCATCTCTCCTATTGTACAAGTTTGTGATGCTATTTCGGGGGCTAGACCAGGGGCTAGACGTGAAATTCTAGAAAGTTATATCGAACGAATCAAAGAATTGGAGCAAGTAGCAATGGCACACGATGGTGTTCAGAAGGTATATGCGATGCAAGCGGGGCGTGAACTTCGTGTTATCGTAGAAGCCGATAAAGTATCTGACAACAAAGCGGAAGAATTGTCGTTCTTAATCTCACAACAGATTCAAAATGAAATGCAATACCCAGGACAAATTAAAGTAACGGTTATTCGTGAAAAACGTTCTGTGGCATTCGCTAGATAAATCTATATTTTTTGGGAAAACAAATTCCTGAATAAGACGTATATAAAAGCAATTCTGTCACTCGATGGAATTGCTTTTTTAGTTACTAAACTCAAATACAATGAGACAAATTATATTTTTGCTGGTCTGGACAAGTCTGCTTTTTAGTTGCAATTCGGATACGACAGTACCTGACATAAAAGAGTCTACTCGAACGAAAATTAGCAAAAAGAAGAAAAAACCTGTCCCTAAAGCAAAATTGCCTTTTTACTCTGAAAAAGGTGGCTTTAGCATCGTTTTTCCTGATACTCCCAAAGAAAACAAACATGTCACTACTTCTGAAATAGGACAAATTGAATTGACCCAATACATTTATGGAAAAAATGACACCCATGCTTGGGTTGCAAGCTTCTCTGATTATCCCGAACGAATGATTCAGTTAGGAAATAAGGAGCAGCTTCTAAAAGGGATTAAATATAGAATCTTAGAAGATCTTCGTGCCAAAACATCTATAGAAGAAAAAGTAAAGTTAGAAGACAAATACGATGGCTTGTCCTTTGTAGCAAAAGCCAAAAAGAGAGATTTAAATATTTCTTACAAGATATTTTTAGTTAAGAATCGAGTTTATCAATTGAGTATGTATTCTTCTGTGGGACCAATTGAAGCTCAAGATTCTACCGTTTTTTTTGGTAGTTTTAAATTGATTAAAACAGAAAAGAAAAAAGATCCTTCTTAGAGCATTGTATTGAATTGATTGGCTTACATCAAATAAAAACCTTCTTCTATTGGCAAAGGAGTTGGAATGCTTTGCTCCTCTTCTTGCAACAATTGTCGAATATTAATTTCAATTGTTCTGGCAATTGCAGTAATTGGCGTGTCACTTGGTCTATTTTCAAAAGGGTCTTGTAAATTGTAAGCGGTTCCTTCTAACAAAAAGAAAATAGTAGCAATACTCATAATTAACGGCAAACCAAAATAAATAGGCAGTGCACTTGTCGCCATAGTCAAGCAAATAACAAACAAATAAATGCTCAAATGCAAGAACATTCTATATTTGGTTGGAAAAACGGTGCTTTTGATTCGTTCTGCTTTGCCCATAGACGCACACAAGCGGACCAAAGTATTATCCAATTGAACTTGTTTGTACTCTGTCAAACCATACATAGATTTGAGTTGTTCTAAATCTAAGGTATTCAATTGTAAAATTGCCAAAGGTTTGTTGCTTTGTTTTGCAGCATGTCTTCTATCGTCAGCATTTAGAAATACTTCCATCCCCTTTAAAGGTTCTAAACCACGCAAACTTCTACCCAAGACATAACACCAAGCCATTTGTCGGTAGGCAATGGTTTTTACTTGACTATTGTCGATTCCTACAAAAGCCTGCAACTGCATTACCAAACTTCTCGAATCGTTTACAATAGCCCCCCATATTTTGCGTGCTTCCCACCAACGATCATAGGATTGACCGATTTTAAAAGACAACAAAATAGAGATCGCTGTCCCCAAAAAAGCTGGGATACTAAACGATAATTCCATTAACAAAAGCCCTAATTTCCACTCCACAAAATAGACGACACTTGCAATAGTTAGAACAATCAAAAAATCAGGCATTGCAGCTTGCAAAATATACCTCAAAGGCATTTTATAACGAATTAGCATAATCTATATCTAGTTTAAATGGTTCTATAGCAATCCACCATCAAAATATGGGTAGGCATTACTTTTTTCTTTTTCTAGTTTTCTTGGTTTTCTTCTTCTTCGTTTTCTTTTTCAACCGAGGATTAATTCCTAAGTGCTTGCGGATCGCTTCTTCATTATGGTAATAAGTCAAATATCCATAAAACCAAAATCGTTTTCTAGCTTTGGGTGGATGAATCATATTAACATTCAAATCTTGATCAACCATCAACACACCAATATCCCTAGCCTTGCAAATTTTGATTAAATTCATCCTAAGATGCTCTTTAATCATATCAAAGGAGTCTTCCGAAAGAGATAACCACTGTTCATTAGCAGGATACTGAAATACTTGGTGTATCACCTCCATCTCTTGGTATTTGTAGCTGTTTTTAAACAGCAATAAATGAACTAACATTGCCAAAAACCAAACCCCAAATGGCATTAAGACCAACCAACCATCTTGTCTCCAAGCAAAGAACAGCACACCAGATGCCAAGGTAAACAAAAAGCTTTTCCAGATGCTGTCTTTTATCCAAACCTTGTTGACTCTATACGGTCTCAGAGCGGGCAACGTTTTGTGCGATTTGGCTTCCATAGAGACCACATAAGCCCGTCTTTTGTTGAGTTTGTAAGCCAGCAAGCCATCGGCACGTTTCATTCCATATTGCTTCTTTGTTCGTTCTTCTATATTAGAAAACAAATGCCTTTTACCATGTTTTATTTTATAGTATTGTTCCAAATAAGATTGGGCTCTTTTTTGGACGGTGATTTCTTCCAGTCGGTTTTTTGGGGCTACCTTTCTTTTTGCCATATATGTAATTTTGCCTTACTTCGCCATAAAATCATATCCAATTGATTAGTAGTGCGACATACTTAAAAATTAAAAACGATGTGGTTTTAAGAATTCATAGACCATTGCTGTTTAGTCATTGACCAATTTTAATATATCTATTCCACCCCAATTTCCAGAACTCATCAGTAACAAGTTCGACTCTTGAGCAGCAATGTCTTTTTCCAATTGATGTTTGAGAGCTTGTTCATCTGTAAAAACAATCAAATTAGGATGAAAAAAAGCCTCTTCGACTTGTGCAGGTTCAATATCCTTTAACTTTTTCATACGAATAGTATGCGGGTTATAATACACATAGGCTACATCTGCGGCTCCCATGCTACCCAAATATTCATCTAAAAAATCAACATTTAGAGAGCTAAAGGTGTGCAACTCTAACACGGCAACCAATGAACAATTTTTATATTGCTGCTTAACTGCATTAATCGTTGCTTTAACTTTAGAGGGAGCGTGTGCAAAATCTTTAAAGATAACTTGTTTTTCTTTTTTAGACAAAATTTCCAAACGCTTAGCTGCTCCTGAAAATGCCTGAATCGCTTCTAATATTTGCCCGTCATTGAGTCCCAACTCTCGGCAAACCATGCGGGCTGCTTGAAAGTTTTGCAAATTGTGCTTTCCAAATATTTGCAAGGGGATTCCTACAACACCTTCTTTAGCCAATTGATAATTATAATCGACATCTAAATAAGTTTGATGATTTTCGACATGATGTGCTGGTGTATCATAAGCAATTACCTGTGCAGGAGCATATCCCGCAATCTTTTGAAGCTGTTTATCTTCCTTATAATAGATTAAAGTACCATGCTGCAAAATCGTTTTAACAAACTTTTTAAATTGCTTTTTGTACTTTCTAAATGTTGGAAATACATTGATATGATCCCATGCAATTCCTGTTAAAACCGCAATGTGTGGATAGTAATGTAAAAACTTTGGTAGAGTATCAATCGGAGACGACAAATATTCATCTCCTTCTATAACAATCAAAGGTGCATCAGATAACCGCACCATCAGTTCAAAACCATCCAATTGAGCACCAACGGCATAATCAAAATCAATTTGGTGATACTTGAGGATATGCATAATCATAGATGTGGTCGTCGTTTTTCCATGACTTCCACCAACAACTACCCGTTTTTTTTGTTGACTTTGTAAGTAAATATACTCAGGATAGGAGTAAATTGTCAATCCTAATTCTTGTGCTTTTAACAATTCAGGGTTATTGGATCTAGCATGCATGCCTACAATGACAGCATCTAAGTCGGGTTGGATACGCGCAATATCCCACCCCATTTTAGAAGGCAATAATCCAGCTTTTTGTAGTCTTGAGCGAGACGGGTCGTATATTTCGTCATCGGAACCTGTTATTTGATATCCTTTTTGTTTTAAAGCCAAAGCTAAATTGTGCATCAATGCACCTCCTATGGCTATAAAGTGTATTTTCATTTGATTATTTTATTACATTACTTCGTGGGAAAATCGCATCCGTTCACTCCCTAAGATCGTTTACTTGTTTTGTGTGTTTGGTTCTCTTAGTTAACTATGCTGCTACTGTGCTAATTCTTCGCAACTGACTATCAAAAAGATACCTTTCACTTCTAAATTTTTCAGAAATTGATAATCATAAAACAAACAACGTTCTTAAGCATACAAATTAATTATGACACGACCTACGTTTTGTCATCGTGTTGACTACTAAAGCTATCTTTTTTTTGATAAAAATGAAATTTATGCCTTAGAAATATTAGAGATAATCATAATAAAGTTGAATTGTTCGGCTTTTTTTATTTTTAAACAATAACTTATTGCTAAATATCCATTCCATTCACTCTTTTACATACCTTACTACTATGAAATCTTGCCATACAGAAGTTATCATCAATGCTCCTGCCTCCAAAGTTTGGGACATTTTGTTGGATGTAGAACGTTACCCAATCTGGAATCCATCTATTCTCAAAACGTGGGGCACATTAAAAGAAGGGCGATTGATATTTGCTCATGTAGCCCCGCTCCAAGCAATTGTTCCCATACAAATTACAAGTCTAAAAAAGGAAAAAGAATTGATCTGGAAAGGCACTCTTCTTAGCCCATCAATTATAAAAGGAGCGCATTATTATCGACTTCAAGCACTCGACAAGGAACAAACGCTATTGCAGCATGGAGAAGAATTTACGGGTAGTATGAGTCGTTTCATTCCTAGTCTGATGTTATCCAAGCTGAAAGCTAGTTATCAATATCACAATCAAAAATTAAAAATTATTGCAGAACGAGGAAATAAATAAAATGATAGAATAGAGTGTATTGTTTTTTGTATTTTTGTTGTCTTGTTTTGAATTAGTAGTTCACTGCTCTCTTATCAATAGTTCGTTGAAACCACGCAGTAGCAGCGAAGCTAACTACTACTCTTATAAAAGCAACGAACTATTGTTGAATTAGAATACAATCTTATGAAGTGGCTTAATGCTGTTATAAAAACTGGATTCAACCTGAACTTGCGTCATGTGCAAAAAAGCATAGAACATCCCGAAACTACGCAACAAAAGGTCTTTGAGCAATTAATTCGCCAGAGTTCTAAAACAGAATTTGGTCGGCAACATGATTTTGCCTCAATTGCTTCTATTCAGCAACTTCAAGAACGGGTTCCTATACAGAGTTACGAGGAGATCAAGCCTTATATTCAGCAAATGATGGCAGGAACGCCCAATATCTTAGTTCCTGGTAAAGTAAGCTACTTTTCAAGATCGTCAGGAACAACGAGTCACAAAAGCAAATACATTCCTGTCCCTTACAACAACCTAAAACATTGCCATCTAAAAGGAGCCCATGATGCTGTCTCCATTTGGTTTCACAACTATCCTCAATCAAAATTATTCGATGCCAGTCGAGCAATCATTATGGGAGGAGAAATAGGACTTTTTAATTCCCAAGCATCGACCTATGTAGGAGATGTTTCTGCTATTATGTTGAAGCATTTACCATTTTATGCCGCTTACTTTTTAACCCCCAATATTCCTACTGCCCTACTCCCCGATTGGGAAGAAAAAATTGAACGAATTGCTCAAGTTGCGGTTCATCAAAACATCACCAATTTAAGTGGTGTACCGACTTGGACACTCGTCTTATTAAGACGCATCTTAGAGTTATCTGGAAAAAGTCATCTAACAGAAGTTTTTCCAAACTTTGAATTGTATGCACATGGAGGCGTTGATTTTGCCCCTTATCGTTCTCAATTTGAAGCCCTTTTTCCTGGCAATAACGTGCAGTATAGAAATACGTACAATGCTTCTGAAGGTTTTTTTGCTACCCAATTTTCTGAAAAAGACAATGGAATGCAAGTGCTTTTAGACAATGGCGTTTTTTATGAATTTGTCCCCCTTCAAGAATTACATCAAGAATGCCCCAAAACCTATACCATAGCAGAAGTTCAAACAGGTATCAACTATGCCCTATTAATCAGTACTAATGCAGGACTTTGGCGCTATTTGATTGGCGACACGGTTCAATTTACCTCTATTTACCCACACCATATTCAAATTACAGGACGAACAATGCAATTCATCAATGTATTTGGTGAAGAGGTAATGGTCTGGAATGCAGAAAAAGCACTTGCTCGCACTTGCCAACAAACACAAGCTCAAATTGCAGAGTATACAGTTGCTCCAATTTTTTTGTCGGATGACAATAAGGGGGGACACGAATGGCTTATTGAATTTGAAAAGCTACCTAATAACATCCTTCAGTTCAAACAGCTTTTAGATCAGAATTTACAACAACTTAATTCCGATTACGAAGCCAAACGCTACAAGAATATTGCCCTTCAAGAATTAGAATTAAAAGTAGCCCCCAAAGGAACTTTTCATAATTGGCTGCGCTCAAAAGGCAAATATGGTGGTCAAAATAAAGTACCTAGATTGTCTAATCAGCGCCAATATTTGGAAGAAATATTAACTTTTATTCCTTCTGAATTTTCTTCCTTTTAACTCATTAGTAGCAGGAAAGTTATTATAAAAATGGATCGCTTAAACAAATTTAACAGCCTTTTGTTCACCCCTTCCATCACTAATGTTGTCAATTAACGACTCTTTAACTTTCCTTGTTGTAAGAAATTAGCTAAAATAGCGTATAATTGTTATTACCAATCACCTCAACAGCTTACCAACAAGCAACAAAAAAGATTGACACCTTATTTATTCCCTCCTTGGTCAATAAATTTTAATTTTAATTCAAACCATATATGATTGTTACTTATTTTTCGATACTAGCACTTAGTCTCAGTTTTATTATCGTTATAATTATTGGTGGTGCTATTGCTTCCAGAAAATGGGAACTCAGTTTACTTTCTGTAAGTTTTATTTCTTTTCTTTCGGTTGGTATTTATTTAGCAACAGGCTATTGGGCTGCAAATTTATTAACGCCAATGGCAGGGATTACCATAGTTGGATTGATTGGGCTATTTGAGGCAACGATTGGTTTAAAACTAGCACAAAAATTCAAAACCAATGTAAAAAGTTTGGACGTAGAAATGCAAAGTTTTTTGGACAACAATACAACACTTCCTCCCAATTTGGTTCTTCTAATGGTCTGCGTCTACCTCTTTATTGGATGGCTAGGAACTTCTTTTGTATAATTTAAACAATTGGGTGCCTAGCCAAAAATGTACTTAGTAAGTGAATAAAAGCCTCTGGTTTTTCCATCATTGGAGCATGCCCACACTGATCCAAAATATGTAGTTCAGATCCTTCGATTTTTTGATTAAAATCCTCTCCAACAAAAGCAGGGGTAATGGTGTCGTTTTTGCCCCAGATTAGCAAAGTTGGTGTTTTAATCTTGTGTAACTCATGCTCCAAGTTGTGACGCATAGCAGATTTAGCTGTCAAAACAATGTTTAAGCCTTTGGTGGGTGTATTGACAATTTCAAAAATATCGTCAATCAACGCCTTGGTTGCAACCTGCGGATCATAAAATGTTCGTTGTGCCACATCTTTGACAAATTCGTAGCTTTGACGACGAGGAAACGAATCTCCTAGTGCATTTTCAAAAAGCCCAGAACTTCCTGTCAACGTAAGTGTTTTTACCAAGTCAGGATCTTTTAAGGTCATTAACAAACCAATATGCCCTCCCAATGAATTGCCAACAAGGTGAATAGATGTATGCCCTTCTTCCAAAATAAACTCATGCACATGCTCCATCAAAGCATTCATAGAAATTTCTCGTCTAGGGAGTTCAAAAATGGGCAATAAAGGAACAATTAATTTGTACGTTGATTTTAATCCAGTAATCAATGCGCCATAATTCCCCATTGAACCAAACAAACCATGCAATAAAACAATCACTTCGGTTCCTTGACCTTCTTCAATATACTTAAACTTGCCTTTTTGGCGGATGGGATATTCCATAAATTTATATCAGTAATAATCGGTTGATGCTTATTTTATATTCCAAAGACTATAATCCGAAACAGATTCCAACGCAATTGCTTCTTCTCTAGTTAGGTCAGGAAAAAAATCTAAATTGGTATACGTTTCTACTAAATCTATTGTTGTCACAAATCGTTCTAGGGGTTGATTTATTGTTTTATTCTTAAACATAAAGGCAATTGCCTTTTTTTCTGGTCCTTCATAATCCATTATTATCTTAAAAAAACCTCTAGGAATTGTTGGTCCAGTTGCACTAATACGATCAGCTCGCTCTATTGTTTTTTTTAACAAAGGTCCAGTAATAACATAAAGACGTTTTTCCTTTTTTGCCCATTTTCGCACTTTTCCTTCTAATTCTTTCCAAATACCTCTATTAAACTCTGGAACTTGAGGAGATACATTTGTCATATAGAAGCTTTCTGACATAGCTCGTTCGTTGAAATCCATGTCATGCGCGGGAACTAAATGACCTCTGTCATATCCAGAATTACTATAATCTGAATGGCTTGCTTCTGCTCTTACATTAGGATCAGATCTAAAACTTTGTCGTTCCTCTCGGTCGCTCAAATCCAATCGAGCGCCCAACAATTCATAAGCGACCCATTCAGCATTTTTGTGCTGATTAGAATATGAAATCGTGTAATATTGATAATGAACCAATTGATCACCTAGTTCTTGTGTTGGCAAGTAATTAAGCGTCCCGACAGGCAAATCATCTTCAATTTCTCGAACGTCTACTACTTCCTTATAGTCGTCTTCTGGTCCATAAGTTGGTGGTTCGATTTTTGCATCATTGCCAAAGGGATTGTTTCCCATTATCAAAACAAAAACACCCGACACTCCAGCAACCAACAACAATACAATTTTACTTATTCCCTTCATAATTATAATTTTATTACATGAAATATTGATTTAAAATTGTAGGTCAAATACTTTCGTTAAGTGTTTCTAGCGGTAAAGGTAATAGAGAATATGAAATTAGACAAAAATAGCTCCTTACATTTTTATATTTGCCTAGAAGCTCTTTCTTCTTTCATTTTAAAACTGTATCTTAGACAATAGTAGTTTGCTGATTAGCTGCGCTGCTACTACGTGGTACTTCGTAAGCGCTGCGCTTTTAGTTAGCTTTGTTACTCCCTGTGGTCGTGAACCAACAAGCTGGTTTTGTTACTCCCTGCGGTCGTGAGCTCGGTTCGCTTAGTTCTTTACTTTTTTAGCTTGCTATGCTCGTGAGATTGCAAGCTTAGTTAACAAAAAGACAAAAAATCACATTTATATTGGATTGGCGATCAATTTTTTATTAAAAACACAATAAAACAACAATTTACTGATTATCAAACACGTAGCACACGCAAAGTAATTTAAGAAAATTCATCAACAAACAATTGAGCCCAATTAATCTCCACTTAATTTTACATAATACTTCGTGATTTTTTTCGTTTTTTATAAAAAAAAAGCAGCATCTTTGCATCAACTGCAAAGCATTCTCAAAGTAATTTGATTAATACGATTTAGCTACGCTGCTACTGCGTGGTTTCGACGAAGTATTGTTTATAAATAACGTAGTTGCAGGGCATAAATTCCCAAAGAGGCAACTACATAAATCTATCATTAACAGCGCATTCTTCTAAATAACTAAAAGATGAAAGATACGTTCTTAAAATTAATAATGCTCTTAGTAGTTAGTAGTATTATTTTAGGAGGTTGCCAACCTAACGATGCCTCTCTAGATACTATTAATGATTCTGGCGTTTCGTTTACAGATACCATTCAAACACGTGATTTGCCTCAAAAGCGCTTTTCAGTAAAAGAGGCATTCCTTAAATTATCCTCAGATGAGTTGCTATTAGATGGTTTGCAAAATATGTCTATCGCTGAACGAAAAACATTGCTCCAATCAAAAGAAACAGCCAATTATACAGTCAATTGGATTGGTAATTACCTGCAAATAACCGAAAAACCTAGTAATCCCGATGATGTCTTTGAGCAAGTGGAACAAATCCGTTTAGCCATTTTCAATTCCTTAAAACAACGCAATGTCCTCTTTGTTTCGCAAGAGCTAATTGATGAAAGTCGTCAAAACTTACATGTTATGCAACAAGACTTTTACCAATTCAAACATCAACGTTGGGAAGATATTAACCAACAATTGCCCTTAATTACAACAAAAACTTTTTTGGAAAACGATGCCAAAACGTTCAGTCCAGAGGATTATTTTTATTTCGAACCCAATCCTTTAGACATCAACTACCTACAAGCTATTTTGATTCATGAAAAGTACCCGAATAAAAATGAAGTGGCTAGCAAAGAAGCTTATAAAGTTGCTCTAGTTTGGAATGGCGATGAATTTATATTAGACCGTCAGTCTATGGTGCATTATAACATTAGTGAGCATCACCCCCACTAAAGAGAGTTCTGGAATTTGAAAATTATTCAAAATAAGGCGTCATTCTTAAGCAATTAAATACTTATCAAAATCTTAAAACGCAATAATTTCAAAGTATCTATCACAATAAGTTTGTATTTTGTGGTAGTCACCCGCTAATTATCTATATTTATTCGTTGTTATTTAGAATCAATAGTTCGTTGAAAAACTTTATTAGTTTACTTCGTGAGTGCTGCGCAGTTGATAATTAACAAGTTATGCTTTCATTGTGTTTGTGTTAAAATTTTGATTATCAAACTAATATAAATGTGCTTTTTTATCTTTTTAGTAAAAAAGTAAACAACTAAGCGATAGCGATCTCACGACCGCAGGGAGCTAATCAACGAACTACTATTAGAATAGTACTTCGTGGACTTTTCATCATATTCCAAATGAGCAAAATAGAAAAGCAACATCAGTACGTATTGGTAGCAGATAACCAATAACACCATTACTGATATTATATAGCAAACGATTGAAATACAATTGAAAATTCATTATGAAAAAATACTTTATTCCGCTTTTGGCAGCGACTTTATTAGCTAGTTGCTCTGACACAACAAATCATACTACAGAAACAACAGATCAAGCCGCTACTTCGGTTTCAACATCTACTACAACTAAAAAAGCACCGCCTAAAATTGTGGGTACGCCAACCACTATAAAAGGATCTGTTCAAGGTTTGGAAGAGGGTACAAAAATATTTTTTGATAAAAAAACACTAGATGCTACCGATGTGGTTAGTTCTACCAAAATAGATGCTAGCGGTAATTTTGAAATCAATACAGGTCTTCAAAATCCAGGCATTTATCGCATACGTTTGGGGGCAAAACCCGTCTATATGTTGTTAAACGGAGGGGAAAATGTAACACTCAATGCCACTATGAATGGTAGAAATATCGAAACATATGATGTAACTGGTGGATTGTATGTCGAAGATATGGCAACATGGTCTGCTGATTTAGATAATGGCAAAATCAAGCAATACATAGAAACAACAGAAGAAGACAAACCTTTGTTGCATCTTTATCTTGTAGAAAAACTAGATTTGGCCGCCAATATAAAAGCTTATAAAAAGGTATTGGCATCATTGCAAAACACTTATCCTAATGACCTATATACCAAGCAATTTAACTCAAAGGTATTGTCTATGGAAGCGAAACTAAAGGCTCAACCTGTTGCTGTAGGTCTTGAAGCTCCTGAAATCAACCTTCCCAATCCTGATGGCAAAAAAATGTCTTTATCTGCTCTAAAAGGAGATGTGGTCTTGCTTGATTTCTGGGCAAGTTGGTGCCGCCCTTGTAGAATGACGAATCCTCATGTGGTAGAACTGTACAAAAAGTACCACAAAAAAGGATTTGATATTTTTAATGTTTCTCTAGATGGTTTGGATGATAAACGCCTTGCTGCATATCAAAACAATCCTGATATGGTTGCTAAAGCCATGGAACTTGAAAAAGAGAAATGGAAAGCTGCAATTAAGGCGGATAAGTTAACTTGGAAAAATCATGTTTCGGAGCTAAGAAGCTGGAGTAGTCCTATTGCTGCAACTTATGGTGTCAATTCTATTCCTAAAACTTTCTTAATTGATAGAAAAGGTGTTATTCGTTATCAAAACCTTCGTGGACAGGCTTTAGAAGATGCCATCAAAACATTGCTTGCAGAAAAATAACTGCCTAAAACAGCCTCCTTACTAATCGGTTTTGTTTATAGGTTTTTGCCCCTGAAGTTGTTTTAAACGGAGTCTTTATTTAAAACAACTTCATTCCAAAACAAATCTGAAATTGCTCATAACGTATATTAAAGAATAGTTGGTTAACTTTTTTTTACAGTTGCTATTGCTACTACTTTTAAGATTACCCTTTAAAATTGATCTTAAGAAGACATAGCATAATTCGTGGATTAATATGGTAGGTAAGTTTTCTATTATGATTATAATATATACCTACTTATTAAAAACATGCTACTACATCTAATAATTAGCAGCTTCAAAAGGCGTTCTTAGAGCTTTCGAAGCTATTAGTTTATAGATTTTTATAAAAGTAACTGTATTTTAATTGTTAGGTTCTATTTTTTTTTCTACCTTTGCACGGCGTTTTCAGAAAAAACTATATCAATGAAAGCTCTTAAATCATTCACCATAAATTTTGCTAGTTTAGCTGATGGTGAGCATTTATTTGATTATCAAATAAATAACAAGTTCTTAAAACATTTTGAAGCAGCCTTGGTACAAGAAGGAGATGTTGATGTGAAATTATCCTTAACTAAATTTTTGGATAGTTTAGAATTTAACTTCGAAATTCAGGGTACTGTCCTTACGGCTTGCGATGTCTGTGCAGAAACATTTGATTTTCCAATTGAAGGAACAGATCAAGTACTTGTCAAAATAGTTCACGAAATTCCAGAACAAGAAGATGAGTTTAATATCATCTATCTAAAAGAAGGAACAAGTTCTATTAATATTGCAGAGATGCTTTACGAATTATTAATGTTGAGTATCCCTATGCGCACAGTACATCCAGTTGATAATGATGGAAACTATACTTGTGATCCAGCTGTTCTAAAATATTTAGAATCGAATGAAGACACCGAAGCTTCTGACGAAGAAGCCAATGAGGGTGACAGCATAAACCCAATATGGGACGAGTTAAAAAAATTAAAATAATAACGTTTAAATAAAATAAGAAGATGGCACATCCGAAGAGTAGAATATCAAAGCAGCGTAAACGCAAACGTCGTACTCACTACAAGATTACAGCTCCTCATGTTGTTAGTTGTAGTAACTGTGGTGCTCCTACATTGAGACACCGTATCTGTGAAGCTTGCGGTTCTTACCGTGGTCGTACAATCCTTAACAAAACAGAACCTGTTGTAGAGGACGTTGAAAACACAATCGACGACGTAGAAGTAGAAGATTAGTATTAGGTAGCTTCGCCACCTTAGTGGGAACCAATGTGGCTATCTGATTATCTTTAATATAGATAACTCTTATTCCTTATCAAAAAGGGGTAAGAGTTTTTCTATTTGTTATTGGGTCGAATAAAGGGAGGTCAATTTTCTTATTTTGGCATGAGCTTTGCTTTAAATAACTAAACATTCAAACAATTAAATATTTGATAGTCCTATTTCATTTCAACCCAAAATAGTTTAGTTGTACTACTATTCTTTCCCTAATATCTTTCTTTTCCAAATTTTTCTAGGAATGTATGCCACTGAACAACAAATGCAAAACTAGCCTCCACTAGTTTTGCATTTCTAATTGTAACAATATTTTTTTCTGAATGGTTACGAACTTCTTACAATCACAATGCAATAGCACTCCCATCTAAATTCCATGCTGCATCAATGGGAATTCCTAGGTGATTGTAAATAGTAGGGGCAATATCAACTAGTTCTGGTGAAGTTGGCAAAACGCCAGGATTTGCAGTATTTTTAGTTCTAAAAATACCAAAGACTTGTGTTACCTCTGTCGCATTATCATCGTGAGTTCCCTCTATAGTCCCTCCGTGGTCGGTGCTGACTACAACCAACCAATCTTCGTTATTATCTCGCTCTCGTTGGTAAATAGCTTCTAAGATAGGTTTTAGATGCGCATCCACTTGCTCTATTGCCTCTATGTATTGAGGAATACTAGGATGAAATCCTCGGCTATGACCAGCATGGTCTACACCATCAAAATGCGTAAAAACAACATCCATATTACAATCATTAAGATAGTTGGTCACTGCATCTCTTACCTGTTGATCTTCGTCATAATCTCTTAATACAGCATTACATGGACTAATAATTTCATCATTAATAGCAGCATAATGAACAATTGAAGCCGTTTTAAAGCAAGTATTCGCCTCTTTGATTCGGCATAAAAAGGAAGGATACTGTCCATATTTCTTTCCTTGATAAAAATTATCCAACACGCCATGTTTCGCAGGCCAAACTCCTGTTAACAAACTAGACCACCCTGAACCACTTGAAGGGTAATCTACACCTCTATTTAGGGTCCAGCTATATCGGCTAGCAGCAATTAGTTGATCTAAATTTGGGGTATTAGCTGCTTGCAAGGCATCCGAACGACAACCATCTATTCCTATTACCAAAACCCTTTTGATATGCTGAAGATTATCATTGGCACAAGCTTCGGAACACTCTGCTACGGTTGTTTTTTCACAGGCACTAAATCCTATCATTATTAAGAAGAAAAACACTCCTTCAATTTGTTTAAATAAGGGAATAAACCGTTGTTGCATATCCATTTAGTATTATTGGTGATGAATTTAATAGCGACTCTAAAACTCCTTACAAGATACAATTTTCTAGCAACTATTGCAAGCACGAAACGACCACATTGATATGTCTACCATCTATCAAAAACGTCTTCCATCTAACAATTGATTAAAAGCATCCTTGTAAGTTTCACTAATGGGAATTCTCTTCTCCCCTATCTTAATTCGATTTCGCTCAATGCTTTCTATCTTATCCAAAGCAACGATATAGGATTTGTGTACACGAACAAATTGCTGTGCAGGCAAGTAATCCTCATAGGTTTTGAAACGTTGTAATGTCATTATGTTGCCTAGTTGAGTTACCAAGCGCAAATAATCTTTCATTCCTTCAATATAGAGAATGTCTGCTAAATTTACCTTCTCAACACGGTACTCTGTTTTAACAAAGATAAAGTCTTTTGTACTATTCGATTGTTGCATCAATTGATACTGAGTCTTTACTTTGTCTATGGCTTGAACAAAACGACGAAACGCATATGGCTTTAATAAATAATCGGCAACATTCAATTCATATCCTTTTAAGGCATAATCACTGTAAGCTGTCGTGATAATCACCTGCGCATTCGTTTGGGTACTTTCTAAAAATTCAATGCCTGTTAATGCCTCCATCTGAATGTCTAAAAAGATCAGATCAATGCTATTTCTAGCAATATAATCCATTGCCAATAAGGCATTGTCAAATGTTTTTAACAAATTTAACCCAGGCATTCGATTAACAAAAGCACTCAGCTTTTCGGTTGCCAAAGGTTCATCTTCTATAATAATACAATTCATCTTGTCTTAAATTAACGTAAACAAGTTAAAGGGAACTCCAATTGCACCACATACCAATCATCAGTTGAATGAATGCTCAAATTGTAATTCGAATTATAAATCAAGTTCAATCGTTTTTTGACCAAATCCAAACCAATGCCACTGTATTCCATTTTTTCTACTGTAGGGCGTTTCTTATATCTGTTCTTACACTGAAATAATAAGGCATCTTCTGTTATCGAAAAAGATACTTGCAAACCAGCATCACAAGATCGGTCACTGCTATGTTTAAATGCATTCTCAACAAAAGCAATGAATAGCATTGGTGCGATTCGAATGCCTTGAGGTTTTCCTACTACTGCAAAATGGACAAAGTGTTTATTTTTAATTCGGATGGTTTCCAAATCTATATAATTTCTAATAAATTGAATTTCTTCTGTCAGAGCAATTTTTTCAACATTGGAATCGTGCAACAAATAGCGCATTTGCTTGGACAACTGAATTAGAGTTTCAGAAGCTTTGTCGGGGTTAGTATAAATCAAAGCATCAATATTATTCAAGGTATTGAATAAAAAATGAGGATTGATCTGCGCTCTAAATAACGATAACTCACTTTGAAAATTAAAATGTTCCAATTCCTTTCTTTTCGTTCTTTCCTGAATATATTCCACAAATCCTTTTGCTCCCATTGACAAACCTAATCGAAACAACAACCATATGAACAATGTAATTTCTGCTCCTAACAAAAAATCTTTTTCTGTAAAACTAGTCGGATAAAAAAGCTGAATGATCAATAGTTCGCTTAGAAATAGCATCACAAATAATACGAGTGTTTTTGCAATTCCTTGTAATAAATTAGAGGAACGAAACAGCCATTTAAACACAAAAAAATAAAAAAGGTAAAAAGAAATGCCAAAAGAAAGGGTATTATACAACGCATCTGTCAATACGTAATGCATCGTTGCTTCAGGATAAAATGACCATATTAATTCTGGATATAACTTAAATAGGACAATAGACGTGCAACTTATTGGCAAGACAAATAGCAACCATAAAATGATATGGATTAAAATAATAGTTTGTTGTTTCATATTAAGCTGTTCGCAAGATATTGTTGAAACCCTTCTTTGTCGTCTACAAACAACAGTAAATCACTGCATTCTTTTTGTTTTCCAAATGTAGTAGTTATTTTGATTGGATGCTTAAATTTGAGCCATAAATTGGGAGTTTCTAATTCTCCTAGAGGCGAAAAACGAACAGCATTGGTTGTATCTTTTGTTCTATCATAATCCAGAACCTGTTCGATTTGCTCCAAAGGTATTTTAGCCTCACACAAGGTTCCATAAGCTAACCAAAGTACGGTTTCTTTTACCTCAAAAGGACGTTGAGGCATACTTTTAATCAAACTTAACACCTGAAAGCAAGTGTAAATACTCAATATCGTTAAGACCCAAGCTGCTGTTGTGCTCCATAAGCCTACTATAAAATGTAAGGCAATCGTTTCCACGATTAAAATCATTATCAACGCCCACAACAAGGCTATACTACCACTTTTTTTATGATAAAAAAATTGATTTTGTTTTAATATTGGGGCTTGCCAACAAAAAAAACAATAGTAAGGAATACTCAATTCGCTAGCGATGAAATAGCTCACTTTTTTAGGAAATAGCTGTTGACTGACATACAGTAACTTGGTATAAAAATCAGCCGCATCGCTTGCCTTATAGGCTTGCGACACCTTATAGATTCCGTATAGAATATAAATTAAAACGGCTAATTCTACAATAGGTAAAACATACCATTTAATAGCATTCAAGTAAACCTGTTGATCATCGGGCAAGATGTAATTTCCGACTACGACACCAATAAACAATACAGGTATAGCCGTTGTTTTAGGAATTTTTCGATTCCAGATTAACACCAAATAAAGCAAAGGAAATGTAAGAACCAAATCAGCAGTGATTCCTATTGATAAAGATGAGTCTAAAGGAAAGTACTTCGCAATCAAGATACTGCTTAAAAGCACTAAAAGCGGCAAAAAAATGATTAATGGAGCTGGTAAAGTATTATCTTTCATAGAAAATCCATTCGTTATATTATATTTATAGCAATAATTTTTACTAGACTGAAGTAGAGCATTTGATGAAGTCAATCAGAAAAAGATATTTTTGTAGGCATACCATTTCATTCGTAATCATGTCTACTATTTTAGTAGTTCGTTGATTAGCTCCCTGCGGTCGTGAGATCGCTATCGCTTAGTTGTTTACTTTTTTACCAAAAAGATAAAAAAACACATTTATATTAGTTTAATAATCAAAACTTTAACATAAAACACAACAAACTTACAACTTATTAATTATCAACTGCGCAGCACTCACGAAGTAAACTAATAAAGTTTTTCAACGAACTATTGCTATTTAAAAATAACATTTTAATGCGCCACCCCTTAGTATAATCTGCCAAATGAAATATTCTATCGACTACCTAGGACTGTGTTCCTTACATTGCTTTCGTTTTAAAGAGGGTTTTATTTGTTGTGGAGGTCGTTCGCATTAGATAATAACTCTATCCAAACGAGAACAAAACGAGCAGAACAGATCAAAGGAGCGCTTAAAAATCATTAGATAATTACTAATATTTACACTAGATATTACCACACCATAAACAAACCATATATGCAATACTTTACCGAAGGATTCAACAATTTCTTTAAGGGGTTAGCCCCTAATAATAATAAAGATTGGTTTCATGAGAATAAAAAAACGTACGAGAAAGAAGTAAAAAAAGCCTTTGCTAAATTTTTAACCGATCTAATTCAAACAATTAAGGAACGATATGACCCTGAATTAGACCTAGAGGTTAAAAATGCTACCTTTAGAATCAACAGAGACATTCGTTTTTCAAAAGACAAAACACCCTATAAGCTACATGTCAGTGCTATCATCTCTAATGGCGGACGCAAAAATATGCAAATCCCAGGTATGTACCTCCAGTTTAGCGTAGGAGAACTTTGGCTTGGTGGTGGGATGTATCGTCCAGATAAGGAAAACTTGCAATTAATCCGAGAGCATATTGCTCGACATCCAGAAAAGGTGCGCCAACTCAAAGAAGATAAAAGATTCAAGGAAATTTATGGTGCCATTCAAGGAGAGCAAAACAAGCGCATTCCTAAAGAATTTAAAGAAGCTCTAACAAAAGAGCCGTTAATTGCGAACAAGCAATTCTATTTTATGGCTCAATACGAAGATGATGAAAGTATTTTACTCCAAGAAGATTTGATGGATTGGGTCTTAAAACACTATGAAGCAGGTAAAGCTTGGAATCAATTTTTCATAGACGCTATTTCTGTAGAACAAGACTCAAATCCAACTGATTGATTTGGCTGTTCATTAAGCCTTAACAATAGCCAGTTGTACTACTACTTCAATAAATCATTCTTTTTTCCATACTTTAAAACCTATTCCAACAATCATTATCAAAAATACTGTTATCAATATCCACCAATATTTCGTAACAGTATTTTTTTTGCTTAATTCGATGGCTTGATTGTTTCCTAACTGTATAAAAGAAGACCAAAAAGCGGGGTGAGCATAAATGCCCTCTACTTCCGACAGATAACGTTGTTTTGCGGCTCGAAGTGCGATTGATTTGCTGCTGCCTTGTTTTAAGTTTTCATAAAAATAGTGCATCACAATTGCCGTTGACTGATCGTTAACTTGCCATAATGAAACAACCATTGCGGGTACTCCTGCATACATAAACGATCTAGCCAAAGAAGCAATACCATTGCCACGCTCAAACTTACCATATCCCGTTTCACAAGCTGATAAAACAACAAGATTGGCATTCAAGTTCATCTTAGAAATTTCATAAGCCTGCAAAAAATTATTCTCTAAGGTATCGTTGTTTTCGGTTAAAACTAGACTAGACAAAATAGGTGCTTTTCGATTCAGCACACCATGCATAGCTAAGTGAATAATACCATATTCGGAAGCTTTTTCTTTGAAAAAACGCTCATTTGCGTCTACCCCTGTCACGACATCACTTTCAAAAATCTTCGCCAAGGTATTCACTTCATCGATTGCAGCGGGCAAAGGACTAAGCATGCTTCTTT
This sequence comes from Aureispira sp. CCB-QB1, assembly GCF_000724545.1. Classification (GTDB taxonomy): domain Bacteria; phylum Bacteroidota; class Bacteroidia; order Chitinophagales; family Saprospiraceae; genus Aureispira. The sequence goes on from NZ_JHBV01000033.1 coordinate 85,332, forward strand.
GCTGTTGATAAAAAGGCGATCGATGTCCTTTCGATGTCAAGGACTGCTTATAAACAGCAGCCATTGCCAATAATTTATCGTTGTTGGGGCGCTCTGATTTACTCAAGTTTTCTTTCCACAACGTTGCGGAATAGTCGTAGCTAATTGCATAATCGTTCATTAAATAATGCAATGATTTATAACCTTGTTGGTTTGCACTATTTTCTACCAAAAAAGTTTCAAAAGGGAGGTGTCCTAATTCTCTATCTGTAACCAATACCAATTGATCAATCTTATCCTTTCCACTTAATACTGCTTTCAACAAGTTTTCATAAAACCAATACGCTACATCGGTATATCTTCGGAAAGCTCGTTCTGGGGCTTTTAATAAAATTTGGTAATCACTCAAAGTATGGTGCAATAATCCGATTTTAGAAGATAACGTTTTATAAGATACAGGAAGCGTATACAGTTCAAATTGTTGTTGATCGATATAAAATACCGTGATCATTGAATCCGAAACACTGTATTCTAACAAGGCAGTTGTTGCATCTAAATTTGCCTGCACCTCCTCAATTGAAACAGTGGTAGCTGCATATTTAAGTTGGTTATATTTGGGATAATTGGCTTCTATATATTCTTTAAAGGCATTTTTCTCGAGAAATAAGTCACTCAAATAAGTATAAATTTCTTGTCGCTCCTCTTCGGTAATATCATCCGACAAGTAAGCCTTGTAATCATCGTATTCTTTTTGTAATAATTGTTCTTTTTGAGCTAGAGAATCGGGCAAATCGCCAAAACTATACGCCTTTTCGGCTTGCAAGTCTCCAGTTAACAAAACCGATTTGTTTTTTTCTGCAAAATCAAATGCTTGTTTTTTGTATTGATTCCAATTCGGATGTGCTCGATGTTTTCCAATAGTCATAATTCCTTGCTCAGCCCAAGCTGTACTTTGAGTCAAGGTATACAATTTATCTTCTTCTGTACTGTATTCATTTCGGTGCCGTTCAAAAATAGTCATGACCATTTCTACTAGCATGAGCTGCTTTTGAAGTGCATCTTGGGTTGATTGTTCATCTAAAATACGCCAAATGATTTCTAAAGAAGTGTTTAAATCTACAAACGATAAGAAAGAATGTTTTAGAATTGTAGCACACCACGCCTTATCAATTTTGTCGTTTGAAAACAGAAAATCTCCATTGATTTCTAGCGTTTGAAAAGCATAATCCAATGCCTTAGAATAATTCCCCTTATTACAATAAATCTCAGCAATCCGATTCATCAAAATTAGATAACCAACATGTTGTTTTCCTCGAATATTTTCTAATAAAACAAGGGATTGATTGGCAAGCAACAACGATTGATCCCAGTCTTCGATCCCCAAATAAACAGAAGATAAGTGCGACAAATTTGTAGCATAGCTAATATGCTGATCATCAAATATTTTTAGAAATATTTGCTGTGCTTCTAAATATTTCTCTTTGGCTTTTTCAAAATTTCCTATCTCTTCATAATAAACCCCTAAATTGCTAATTGACCAAGCATAATCATAGCTATTACTCCCCATAAATTCTTTGGTCAAAGCAACTGTCTTAAGATAGTATTCTTCTGCCTTTTTGTACTGCTCCATGTCACTATAAAGAATCGCCAAACCAGAGTAAGCGCTAGAGATGTCATAAAAATTACCTAAGGATTCATTAGAAAAAATTTCTATCGCTTGCAAGAATAAGTTTTCGGTTTGCTCAAACTGCTCTAATGAATGGTAGAGAATTCCCATGTTTGTTAACAAAATTGCATAATTAGGGTGCGTTACTTGGTTATTCTCTTTAAAAATCTGTTGCGCTTCTAAATAAGCCGCTTCTGCCACAGCATACTCTCCTAAACTTTCGTGCAGCAAAGCCCAATTCATCAATACAGCGGTATACAATTCTGCACTCTTGTCCAATGTATATTGATCTAAGATCGATCGATACAATACTTTTGCTTCTTGAGGCTGTCCTAATATATCGTACAAGCTTGCCAAATTTGATTTTGCAGCAAAATAATCATATTCTTTTCTTGGCAAATGCATCTCGTAGACTCTAATCGCCTCTAAAGAATACGTTTCTGCAAGATCATACTCATCCAAATCAGAGTAAATCATAGAGGTTGTATTGACAACCAACGCATAATTAACACTCTCTTCTCCATAACTTCTTTCTATCATTTTTTTAGCCTCCAACGCATACGTCAAGGCTTCTTCTGGATTATCATTCAAATACAAAGTATAGGATAAATAATAGGCTGCTAAGCCTAACAAACTATCTCTCTGAGGTGACATTCCTTTTAGAGTTTTCCAACAAACGTAAGCATGTTGGTAAGCCTCTTCATAGCGACCTTCATCTATAGCTGATCGATACTGTTCATGCCCGTCGTGCAAAATTTTTTCTTGTTGAGCATGTAGTTGAAACGTAAGTATAGTAAATAGGAAGGATAGGACAAGATTTTTCATTGTACAATGAGTTTTGGTGCTAAAAGGGGAAGTTTTGATTTATCTTCAAACAACCAATAGTCCGCCTAACCTACTCTAAATTATTATTATCACAAGGTTTAGCAGTCGTTTTAGCGGACTATTGATTGTATTGATAAAGAATTATTGGGTAGATAATTCTGTGAAGTATTGATAAAAATATGGGATGGTTTCAATTCCTTTATAATAATTGAATAAGCCATAATGCTCGTTCGGAGAATGAATTGCATCTGAGTTCAAGCCAAATCCCATCAAGATAGTTTTTACACCCAACACCTCCTCAAACATAGCCACAATTGGAATAGATCCTCCCGAACGTTGAGGAATAGCCGATTTACCAAATGTTTTTTGATACGCTTTGTCTGCTGCTTGATAAGCAATTCCTGTTGTTGGCGTTACCACTGGCTCACCGCCATGATGTGGCGTTACCGTTACTTTCACAGAAGGAGGAGCTATTTTTTCAAAATGTGCTTTAAATAATTTAGTAATCGTTTCCGAGTCTTGGTTGGGAACCAAACGCATCGAAATTTTAGCATTAGCCTTCGAAGGCAAAACGGTTTTAGCACCTTCTCCGATGTAGCCACTCCAAATTCCATTCACATCTAAGGTTGGGCGAATCGAACCACGCTCTAAAGTTGTATATCCTGCTTCTCCTTGAACAGCATCTATATCCAAATGTTTTTTGTACTCTTCCAAAGAAAAAGGAGCCTTATTCATAGCCGCACGCTCTTCGTCTGAAACCGTTGCTACATCATCATAAAAACCATCTACCGTAATATGCCCATTTTCATCGTGCAAAGAAGCAATCATTTTTGCCAACACATTGGCAGGGTTCGCAACGGCACCTCCATAAATTCCCGAATGTAAGTCTCGGTTGGGACCAACCACCTCAACTTCTACATAACTCAATCCTCTCAATCCTGTACAAATGGAAGGGACATCATTGGCTATCATACCTGTATCCGAAACTAGGATGACATCACAAGCAAATTTTTCTGCATTTTTACGAATAAAAGGTCCCAAGCTTGGAGAGCCAATTTCTTCTTCTCCTTCTATCATAAACTTCACATTACAAGGCAAGGCATCATTTTTCATCATATTCTCAAATGCCTTAACATGCATATACATTTGTCCTTTATCGTCACAAGCTCCACGGGCAAAAATTGCTCCATCAGGATGGATGGCAGTTTTTTTGATGACAGGATCAAAGGGACCAGAATTCCACAATTCGATAGGATCGGCAGGTTGAACATCATAATGCCCATACACACACACTGTTGGCAATTTGGGATCTATAATTTTGTCTGCATAAACAATTGGAAAACCATCCGTTTCGCAAACCTCAACATTGTCAGCACCTGCTTCTATCAACTTATCTTTAATAAAATTTGCTGTTCTCAAAACATCCGCTTCATAGCTCGAATCTGCGCTCACAGAAGGAATGCGCAACAAATCCATTAACTCCTCCAAGTAACGTTCTTTATTCGCTTCTTGGTAACTTTTCAACTGTTCCATTTTTTTCTTGATGTTTTTTTATTGCCTTAATCTAATAATAATAGTTAGCACTACGCTGCCACTTCGTGGTCGTTGATTCCTTTATCCAACCATTGCGAACACTTAGTTATTTCCTATACTACGTGGCTTCAACAAGCTATTACTTATAAACAAAGGCTATTATGAAAAATCAATTTCTGTATTATCTCCTATATTTAAACTCAAACTCAATCCCTTGATAGCTGCATCACTACCTATAATTGATTTTTGTAGTACAGCCTCTTCAATCATAGCATAACTACCAATGATAGAATTGCTTACAATAGCATAATTCAAGATAGAATTATCCCCAATACACACATTAGGACCTATGATTGAATTTTTAATTTGACAATTTTCGCCAATGCTCACGGGATGAACAATAATGGTATTTTCGAAGGCAGGAATGTCTTCTGAAGCATTTCCTTGCCGCCTCAACAACATGGCATTGGTATCTAGCAAAATATCTTTCTTTCCGCAATCGTACCAATTATCTACTTCAAATACCGTAAACTGCACCCCCATTTCAACCATTCTCATCAAAGCATCACTCAATTGATACTCATCAATTGTTAGAACATTATTGGTTACAATATATTGCAGTGCCTCAACCAAACTCTTGACATCTGATATTTTGTACAGTCCTACCAAAGCCATGTTTGACTTTGGAATTCTAGGTTTTTCTACCACCTTGTTGATATAACCGTTGTCTCCGATTTCTACTACTCCAAATTCTCTGGGGTCATCTACTTTTTTCACTCCCAAGCAAGAATTCGGCTGCTTCAACAAAACTTTTAAATCTCCCTCAAAAATGGTATCTCCCAATACGATCAAAATTTCTTCGGAGTCTTCAAAAGCATTGATTGCCATATACATAGCATGTCCTAAACCCAATCTGGCTTCTTGATATACAAAAGTTATGTCTAAATGAGGATACCGGTTTTCGATATAGTTCCTCATCTTATCCCCTAAATACCCAATGACCAGTATAAATTCTGTAATGCCTCCATCGGCAACTAACTGATCTATAATTGAAGCAATTAAAGGTTTTCCTGCCACTGGAATTAGTGGTTTGGGCTGCGTATATGTGTGTGGTCTTAAACGAGTTCCTACTCCTGCAACTGGAATGACTGCTTTCATTATTTATTTTGATTTTTTCATTCAGATACTCAAACAAGTCTTTGTAATCGGCAAGTACTGTCTCAGAAAGATGGACTATATGGCTATCAAACAAGGTTAGGTAGTTTCTTTTTGTTCTTTTAAGTCCTTTTTTTATATAACAGAAGAGCCAATACAAGACAAATTTATTTTTAAGATTTTAGTCCTCTAAACAACTAAGTTCTCCCTTCATAACCAAAGGAAGTTATTAACGGACTACTACTCTATCAACTTCTGATTAAATGTACAACTATTTAGTGTTAATACTTAACTACATTACTACTTTGTAGTCGCATTTTTTTAATTGCTGAGTAGGCTGGTGTTAGTCGTACAAAAACCAAAGGTCATTGACCGTAGAGAACTAGCCCTGCGATCTCATAAGCATAACAAATCATAATCGACGAAGTATTCATCACTAGTATGTGAGCTCTTACTTTAACACCATCGAAAACAAAGTTACCGCTTTTGTCATGGACAAAAGAATCTAACTATTTTTTTTCTAGTAGAATTGATCGCTCTCTTTTCAAACGAAAGCCCTTTAATTGCTTCAACAAGCTATCATATTTTTCAACTTTGACAAAAAAGTTTTCAATTTGTTATTCTATAACTACTTAAAACAAAAACCATAAAACGATTGCAAACTAATCCCAAAAACTTTCATGATTTCATAAGAATTTGTATTTTTGTTTCTTAGTTTTAATAGATAAAAATCGCTTGGTAATGATTCATTAAATCATTTTTTTTTACATAAAGAAGTAATGCATATTTACTACTCTCTATTGAGTTTTTTTATGGTTGCATTCTTAACAAACATCCAAGTGAAAAAAATCCGTCAAACTAAAAAGACCAACGAAGTAATGGTTCGGTAAAAATGATCTATCCCATAGAAGTTCTTTTAGATAGTATGCTTTAACTATAGTAGTTTGTTGATTAGTTCGCTAAGGTTTTATTTTTGTTCAATTAGCACTAACAATCACTCTATATTTTTTAGTTTTTTTGCTGCCCAATTACTCAACTTTAGAATACTAGATATTTGACAATGCACAGAACTTTTATTTGTGATTTAGCAATTGACAAAAGCTAATACCATGTGATTGTGCTAACCAAATCTAAAAAATAAAAATAAAGATATAAAAAAGATCTTTTGGAGCTTTTCAATGTTGTTTGACAATAAAGTATTCCAATATATTACGACAAGGAAATCATAAGTATGGAGCAGACACAGAATTTATTCCAAGAGTTTGACAAAGTAACTACCAAAGAATGGGTTGATGCCATTGAGAAATTCTTAAAAGGGAAACCCGTTGATAGTTTAAATTGGGAAATTGAAGAGGGGCTTATTGTATCTCCTTTGCACCGAAAAGAGACAACAACTTCTCAGTACCTTGGTAGCGCTAACTTAAGCCCTAACAATCACTGGCGTATTTGTGAAGCTTTTTTAGTAAAACACCCTGCTGATTGTACAACCATCAACCTACAAATCTTAGAAGCCTTAAACAAAGGGGCAAATGCTTTGATATTTGATTTCTCATTCACCCCTTCTGTAGACGATTTGCAACGTTTATTAAAAGGTGTTTTATTAGAGTTGATTCACATCCATTTTCAAGGGGTTGCTCTTCCTGATGCTCCCAAAACTTTTTTGGAAACCCTCTCCCATATTCCTAATATTCAGACATTAAGTAGTAGTTGCAACTTAGGATCTCTTAACAAAGATTTAATTTGTGATTGCTTTGACTTTTGTGCCGTTCATTTACCTCAACTCAGATTTTTAAATATTTTAATAGAAGACGCTTCTACCCAAAGTCTTAGTAATGCAATTTTTACAGCCAATCAATGGATTGCTATTTTAAAAGAAGAAGAGAAAAATATCGAACAAATTACAAACTTTTTGCGTTTTGATTTTAATATAGGAGAACGTTACTTTGTAGAACTAGCATCAATTAGAGCTTTCAAAAGACTTTGGTTGGGTTTGTTAGAAGCCTACGAAGCTCCTACAGCTATTTTCCCCTTTTTGCATGCAACAACACTAAGTGATCAGCATGACAATCAATATTGGAACATGATTACGGCCACAACGCAAGCGATGGCTGCTGCTATAGGTGGTGTAGATTCTATATATGTTCGTCCTTGCAACAGTCTAGATAAGGCAGATGCTTTTACTCGTAGAATTGCACGAAATGTACAACACTTATTGCAGTCTGAAAGTTACCTGAATAGAGTCGTTGATCCTGCTTCTGGTGCTTATTACATCGAAAATTTAACAGTTGCATTGGCAGAAAAAGCTTGGCAACAATTTTGCAAACTATAATCTTAACTGCTTTTCTATTGAAAATCAAATCATTCGCCAATGATAAAATTTGAGCAACAAAGGAAACCAATGATTATTTAACAAACTATAGTCTTAAGACCTAATAGAGATTGCTGTTTCTACTGATTGTAAGGATGAGTCGGTAGCTATTAACTATGACGGGAAAATTTTTATATAAAAAAATAACATTTCATTTTCTGGTATTTTGTTTCTGTTTGACTAACTTACAGGCTCAAAATCAACGCTTATCGAAATCAACCTATCAAGCATTAAATAACTATATTGTTTATTCTAATGAAGTATCGCATGCACTAAACTTAATGTATTTTGATTTCTTGCATATCAATGATCAGTTTTATCAATTTGTAGAAGATAGCATCGATCAAGTTGTCTACGAAAAAGATAATATCCTTACCAACCCCGATTACTTTCCCATTTATCCACGTGATCTTTATCCTGCAATTCTTAATGATAATATTTATATCCCTTATGATAAACGAGGTGCTCCACTTCAGTTAATTGGTAAGGTTGTTAATGTTCTTAAAGAAATAGAAGATACTCGTTCTCTATTGGCTCAATATGTCGAAACAGGAGATTACAAAAAAGACACCAACCTCGTTCAGGGGTTTAAATGGCTCCGTAGAGTAGAAGTACTTTACTATGACATGTTTACCCTACAAGAAAAACTACATTGGAACCTTACAGCAATTATCCAAACTTACAACTCACCTCAAATAGACAGCAATGCATTAAGGGCAACACAAGAGCTTCAACCACTCCTCAAACAAAGTAAGCTAGTAATAAAAGCCGTTCGAGCAGGAGACACAAGTAGTTCATTAGAATACAATTTTTTAAAATTAAATGAGTTTCTGATCAGTTTAGAAGGTCGCCAAGAAAGCATTCTAAAAGGATTAAAAAAAATTCCCAATTCCCTGCGTTCACCTGAAAAAAGATTTGCAGAAATTCTTAACAGGACTCAAAATATATTAAAAATAGCAAAAGAATATCAGCGTAATCCTAAGTATCAAAATTTAAACTTTAAGACCAGTTATTATTACTATAACATAGATTTGCTAAATAGTTACAATCGCTCGGGAGATGGTGCTGCTACCTTGTTCAACAAATTTATTAATGATAATGACGTTTATTGGTTGTACGAACACGAAATGCCACACTTATTTGAAGTCCTTTACCCTGACATTCCAGAATACGAGCAATACAAGGCTCCTGATATTGATATAGAAGAACTCATTCGCAAAAAATTGCGCGAAAAATATGTAGCAGATAGCATAGCTCAAATTAAATCGGATAGTATTGCTCAAGCTAAAAAAGACAGTGCTATTTATGCCCAACAAATTTTGGATAGCATAGAATATAGAAAAAATAATCCTCAAGTTGGGGACATGAATCTCAATGGATTTGCGACAAATAACCTCGTGTTTTTGTTAGATATTTCTGCCTCAATGAAAGATACCAATAAGCTGCCGCTGCTCAAGGAGGCTCTTGTTCAATTACTTGATTTGATGCGAGAAGAAGATAATATTACTCTAATTACATATTCTGGCAAAGCTGAAGTCGTCCTGCCACCTACTTCTATGACTTCAGAGGCCAACAAAAAACGGGTGATTGATATCATTAGTCAACTATCGTCTGATGGTAGTAGTGATGCAAACAAAGGGATTCGATTGGCTTACAAGACCATCGAAGAGAGTATTATTAAAAACGGTAACAATCGGGTTATCATGGCAACAGACGGTGCCTTTAACATTAATTCTAGGGTCAAAAAAATTATCAAACGAGGAACTAAAGAAAAAGATCCTATCCGTTTGAGCATTTTTTATTTCTCCAAAAAGGAGTATACCCATCACAAAGAATTACTCGAAAATCTTAGTGAAATGGGGGCAGGAAAATACCGTCATATAAAAAAAGAAAATGCCAAAAAGATATTGGTTATAGAAGCACAAGAAGTACGGGAAAAAAAAAATTAACCCCTATAAAAGAAAAGAACAGTTAACAACAACAAAATAGTAGTTCTTAGTTCCTTCTTTTTGTACTTTTTTATATGTTTTAGTCTATTTTTTGCCTACAACAATCTATTTCCTTTGCCCTTAATTCGCATTTCGTTAGTAATTTGTTACCTTCAAGTTCAAATTTTGCTAATAATTAATTAATCCTCAAAAAAAATCTTCGGATATTATGGGAACATATACTACGATGGCTCTTGCATGGGTCTTCTGTGCCATTTGGATTGTCTTTGTTATCTCGACAAACAGAAAGGTACATCCTAAAGTACTCTTCTTCTTATTTTTTGTAGAAATGTGGGAACGTTTCTCTTACTATGGTATGCGAGCTTTATTAGTATTATATATGACTAGTGAAGTAATGAATTATAGTACTAGTGACGCTTATGGTATTTATGGAGCCTATGGAGCATTAGTATATGCAACACCTCTTATTGGTGGTTTATTGGCTGAAAAGTTTATGGGATACCGAAAAGCAATCATGTGGGGAGCATTTCTAATGATGTGTGGTCATTTCTTAATGGCTATAGAAAACGAACTTATCTTCCTTACTGCTTTAGCATTATTAATCATGGGTAATGGTTTCTTCAAACCTAATATATCCTCTATGATTGGTAAATTTTATGCAAAAACGGACCCAAGACGTGACGGAGCCTTCACGATTTTTTATATGGGAATCAATATTGGTGCGTTTCTTTCTGGTTTAACTTGTGGTGCCGTTGGTTTAGATCCTAACTTAGGTTGGCACTTTGGTTTTGGACTTGCTGGAGTAGGAATGTTATTAGGTTTATTGATATTTTGGTATGCAGAACGCAATGGAATACTTGAAGACAAAGGTTATGCTCCATATCAAGTTACAGCAGGTGGACCAGGTATTATGTTAGACCAAAACAATGGGGGAGAAATTTTAAACAATGATCCTACTCTTGATAATACAACAAAGACTCCTACAGATCAATCAGAAGCTAGCGATGATCAAGTTGAACGATTTACATTAGTAGAAAATCCCGTTGAACCTAAGTTATTTGGTCTTCCACTTAATTTATTGATTTATATAGGTTCTATTATTGCTATTCCGTTCTTTTTATTACTAATCCAACACAATGACATTTTAGATTATGGTATTGGAGGTATTGGAATTATAATGGTAACTTATTTATTATACAGTTCTTTTCAGTATGAAAAAGTACAACGTCAACGTATATGGGTTATTGTAACGCTCTTCTTCTTTACTATTATTTTCTGGACCTTCTTCGAACTAGCAGGTAGTGCATTGACAGTATTTACAATGAACAACGTGCGTCCAAACGATTATTTGAACGCGGCAATGTTCAATTCATTAAATCCGTTTTTCATCATGCTATTTGCTCCTATTTTTTCTTGGTTGTGGGTGAAGCTATCAAATGCTAACATGGAACCTGCTGCGCCTGTAAAATTTGGAATCGGTTTAATCTTGTTAGGTTCCGGTTTTTTAATTTTAAACTTTTCCAAAGGTGGTGCTGTTGATGGTCTAATTGCACCTATGTTTATGGTGTTTTTATACTTATTGCACACACTAGGTGAATTAACATTGTCTCCAGTAGGGTTATCAATGGTTACCAAATTAGCCCCTGCACAGGTTGTAGGTTTTGTAATGGGATTCTGGTTAATGGCTTCTTCGTTTGCCCATCAAGCTGGTAAAACAATTGCCCAGTTTACTGTAGTTCCAGAAGGAACACCTGCTGAAGAATCTCTAAGCTTATGTCTATCCGTATTTAACAATCTAGGTCTAATTGCCGTTTGTGCTGGTGGCTTTTTGATATTGGCATCGGTTGTTATTACAAAATGGATGCATGGAATCAAATAACAGCAGTAAAAAGTCTTACAAAAAGGTCGTTCTGAAAATATCAGAACGACCTTTTTTTTATATAAAAAAACACCTAATTCGCTCTACGAATTAGGTGTTTTATCAAAAAGCAAAAATACTTTTTTCTTATCTAAACAAAATTAGCTCGAATTTTTTCTGCCAAAGCGACAAATTCTTCCTGTTCCATTGATTGTCGTTTGTTAAAATCAATAAACTGGATGTTTAAGAGCGGCACCAAGTGAATGTGCGCATGAGGTACTTCTAACCCCAAAACGGTCTGCCCTATTCGCTCACAATGGACTGTTTTTTCTATAGCTGCTGCTACTCGTTTAGAGAACAGATGCAATCCCAAAAACAAAGACTCCTCCAAATCAAAAATATAATCTACTTCTTTCTTAGGAATAACCAGTGTATGTCCTTTGACAACAGGAGCAATATCTAGAAAAGCCAAAAATTGTTCATCTTCTGCAATTTTGTGACAAGGGATTTCTCCATTTACGATACGTGTGAATATACTTGGCATAATGAGCGTATTTTAAAGATTAATAGCAATATCTAAAATTTCAAACTCCATAATTCCTCCAGGAGTCTGTACCTCTGCAATTTCTCCTACTTTTTTGCCTAGCAACCCTTTTCCAATTGGTGAATCAACAGAAATTTTACCTGCACGCAAATTTGCTTCCGATTGAGAAACTAAGGTATATTCAAATTCCTTTTTGGTCTTCACCTGTTTAATTTTAATGGTGCTTAGAATAACCACTGAAGAAGCATCTAGGTCTTCTTGCTTAATTACTCTTGCTGTCGACAACGTTTTTTCCATTTCAGAAATTTTCAACTCCAATAATCCCTGCGCTTCTTTAGCAGCATCGTATTCTGCATTTTCTGACAAATCACCTTTTTCACGAGCTTCTGCGATTGCTTTTGCTGCGTCTTGACGACCTTGAGTTTTCAAAACTTCTAATTCACTTTTCAATTTATCAAACCCATCTTGGGTCATATATGAGTATTTAGACATAATAATTTCTTTTTAATTATAATTAAGTAGTCATTCATAATTAATGATCATAAACTTAAGAAGCAATTTTGTGATCAACTTCGTTAAAAAGTCTCGTGATAACGCTGCTATCACTACTTTTTTTCACCTTGTTTCTCATCAAAATTTCTAGTAATTTTACCCATCATCTACTATCAAAACTTACTTACCTTATAAATTTGCTGTAAAACGGTTACGTTTCGTGCTATTCGTAACCTGCAATTAAATATTTCTTTTTAAAATTTGAATTTGCTAGAAAATTCAATTCATTTATAAAACTCCATTCCTAACGAAGAGGTTGCTCAAAAGTTCCCATATTCTTAAAAATAATCCTTTCTATTTACACTTACTTATTTGGTAATGGATAGGCTATCTTGAAGAAAAAAACTGATGCCCGATTAGCAATTCTATCGCATAAAAGCAATAAAAAGAACGTTCCTCCCAGTTTTTGGGAGGAACGTTCTTTATTCCGTATAAAGGCAAATATATAAAATTATTAAGATAAATGCCAGTTATTAGCCTAATAGTCTGCTATTTTTTTAGTTTAAAATTCTTAAAAAAACTCAGCAGCGACACACAAAACTGATTATCAAAGTTTTAAAAGGAAAATCAAAAACATTAGCACTCTGATTATCAGTCAAGTAGGATTCCATCCCTATGCCTTTTGATACAGTTTATAAGGATATTCAATAGCAATTGAGAGCTTCTTACAAGCGCTGCGCATCAAAAGCTCGATTAATAACAAAACTTTTTAACACCTTGGTTCCTACTCCTTCTACTTTGACGTGAATTAGATAAACTCCTGAAGCAACAGGTACATCAGCATAGTTTTTCACATCCCATTCAACTGATGTTTTGATTTGTGCATCAGCCAGAGGTCCTTCATATCCTTGTCCAATTCTCGCAATACCATTTTTAGCTGAATTCTTGTACTCTTGTGCTATTTTAAATTCTTTTATAAATCGACCATCCAACGAGTAAATCCTAATATGACATTTAGCAGGAATATTTGTAATTTTGACAACATTATCCGTTTCTAGTATCTCATAATCAGAATAAGCATAGTAAGGGTTTGGAACCACACGCATTAAATCTAAAGCAGAAACAGCCGTCTCTTGTTCTTCTTTTGTAGGAACAAATTTGTCTAATGAAAATTCATACAATGGATATCCTAAATTCTCATTCGTTCCTTCTTCTATTTCAAACGGGCGATCAACTCTTAACTTAATTCTCGCTTTGGTTGGAGGAACTTCACCATACGTTCCCTGCATAGTTGTTGGTACTGCCATTGATGCCCACGTCACAACTAGATTTTTGTAAATATGAATATCCTTATCAAGAGGAATGTTAGGATTCACTTTATCAAACTCTGCAATAACGCTTTTGCAAGAGTCATAAGGCTGATTGGTTACATAAATAATATGCTGTCCGCCTTGTACATTTCTTAGTAATTGTACTTTTTCATCCGTTGAAAAAGGACCTGTCGTTTGTACATTAGTTGGGTTAAAAATCATATCGTTTCCAGTACTACTACCAGGGTTCAACCCCTCCTCTAAAACACTACCATTGTATAAAGAATTTTCTCCAAAGAAAATATTCAATCGTTCTCCTGTTTCCACATTATAAGCATATCCAGGAAACCAAGACATACCAACAGTACTGTTATCAATAGACATATCTTTGTTTCGAGAAGGATACACTGGTTTGGGAACTCCAAAACTTGGTCCAACACTTCCTCTCCATTCCATTTGATCTCGCTTAGAAGGTATTTGCCAATTGGAGCTTACACTTCCTAAGAAAGAGTTACCATGATAAAAATTAGCCGTTTCAACAACAATACAGCGGCTCCACTCATCTCGATTAGGAGACATTACTATATTGACGTTATTTAAGTTAGATAATAATGTATCCCGTACTTTATTAGGTACTATTGGTGCTCCTGGCACTGTATCATTTCTTAATTTGGAGCCATCCGAGGCAATATTCCCTAGTGACAAATAAGGGCCATCAAAATCTCGTTGTGCATCACACAACATAAATGGGTACCAACCTCCTTCTGATTCAGAATACAACTGCTCTGGATCAAACCTTTGATCAGCCTCATTATTTCCTGTTTTTAACATATTTAGAATGCCGTCCCCATCGTTTAGTCCATGATACCATTCACCATAAGTAGTATCTTCATATGCAATTTGAGAACCGATAAATCCTACATTTCCATTATGACTTGGCTTATCTTTCTGCTCCAATTCAAGAGAGATTCCTAAATCTGGAATATACTGCTCGTAGTTCCAGTCCATAGTTTGATAAGACGACCATACGATGCTCGGATCTTGTGGGTCAGACAACATCCAATAAACAGAATCAGACAAGGTTGTCACATTGGCTGGTTGTGGAATATAAGCATCTAAATTAGCATCATAAAGCCAACCATACAATTGATCACATACACGAACTTGGAACGTTCCCGCAGGAACACGCAAGGGATCTACAATTTTTACTTTGATAGGCGCTTGCCCCTCCTTATAAGTGATTCTTCCAACATTATTACCGGCTAAAATAGCAGACTCTACTTCTTCTATATTCGCAATATTTAAAAACTCTCCTGATCCTACACCTTGACCATCTAATCGAGTTATCTGTGGTTGATCACCATATTCTGATTTTAATTGAATACCAGAATATTCGGGCGCATTAATTCTTGGAATACCTGTATAAATTCTAAAATTGCGACGCCCTTGCAAATAAGCTTTATCTTGCCCTTTTCCCGTTACAGGATCATACTTTTGATACTCATTATGTGCATAAGCAACCACACAGAAATAATAGGGTTTATGATTGATTAAGTTTTTTTCTCCTGTTGCGAATTGATCTTCAACGACCTTAAAAGTATGCTTCAAGCCACTATTTGCTCCTTCTACCTTAATCACAGGTGTCAGTAAATCAATTTGAGCCGCATCATTTCTAAATTCCTCCCAATTGGCAATGGTAGTTACATCATCCTCCACATCACACTGGTAGATTAAACTTGCTTTGCTTTCATCATCTAATTCTGTAACAGAAACATTTGGTCCTACTACTTGGTAAATTTTATACCCCTGAAAATTGTAGCTCGTATCCAAAGGTGCATGCTGTGCCAATATAGCTGGAGACTCTTCATAATCAAAAGGACTATTGGCACCATAACTTAAATTCAATACTAATTCCTTATCCATTTCAATAACATCCATATTAGGAGCATCTGGACCATTTGTTATTTTAAAACAGCCATCAAATAGATTTTGTGCTAATTCATCAGCAGTAACCAGAGATTCCAAAGAAGCACAACCAGAATAAGGCACTTCAGGAACCCATACAACCCCCGATATCATTTCATTGGTAGCCCCAGGCAATAAAGTAAAGGGTCCTGAGGTGTGCAAAAAGCGTTGATCCAAGCCATTTAAGTTCTCTTGGCACATAGACCAAGCTCCGGGGCTGTCGTCAGTTGGAAAACTAGGAAATACATATCTTGTTGGAACAGCATTAGGATTATTGGGATCATAGCCATTTCCTCCTTGAGTAACAGGAGTAGCATCTATCCAAAGACCAGACATCAACCGATAATGTTGAATTGCTGTTTGCGGGTCACCAATACCACCACCACCTCTTCTGTAGTATTGAAAACCAGATAAACCAATTTCTTTTTTAGTAGAATCCAAAGGGCCTTTAAAATAATCGACTCCCAAGGCAGGAACTTGTGCCCCATACCCAGGTGTTCCTGCTTGTCCACAAGGATTATCATCATAAGGATAAGCATTATAGACATACCCCATTCCTGTCGAAGTATCACAACCAATATAATCATCCTCTGAACATCCTAAATCAGGATCCGTCCACAAAGAAAAATACGTATCATTGTATCGGAGTTGGTTTCTATTTAATAACTTATAACGGTAAAAGGTCATATTGTTGACAGCATCTGTCGTAGAATATCCAAAAGCCAAAGCTTGTACCTCCATATCCATTGATTTCCCTTGTGTCTGAGTATGCAGGTTTCCTTTGTCATTATAGACCCACCATGTCATCTGATCTGCATAAACGGGATTGGAATAATCTGTTCTATCGCAACCCACAACTTCTACAATTGGATGATCTCCATCATAAGGATTATACCGATTATCCCCATTATTATCTACAAAAGGGGCTAAATCTTGATCATAACCTAAAATATCAAAACCATGAATGGCTGCAAAATGTACGTTGCCTCGTGCTGGCCACCCCAATAACGCTTTTGATGGGGTATCGTCTATCCCTGGCGATAGTGGATCTAAAAAATCTGCCCTCAATGCATCTATATCTCTACCATATACTGTAAAATGCTTGTCCCAACGAGCACATTCGTTTTTATCAATTGTAGCCGTTTGGGTATTGAGAGGTCCTGGCCAATAGTCGTTTCCTCTATTTCTATAAGTTTGAGCAGCAAGAATCAAATTTCCGCCGCCATCATAAGCACCTATCCAAATCCCTCCTGCATACAAAGAAGAAATTTCGGGTTCTCCTGATGCTGGGTCAACATTGGGAACAATATATCTAGCTTGTTGTCCATCCCACCACATATCACCTCCTCCACGCAGTCTTGCCCGAACATTATTGATATTCAAATCTGTTTCTGCTCTAGATTCTGTACAATTGCTTCTGAATCCTATATTCTTCGGTGTGGAAGGTTTGTTTTTATCGCCTACAAAATCCCGTGCTTCTCCTTCTATCGGTATAGTCCAAAAATAGACTATGAGAATGGTTATAAAAGATAGTTTGTTCATAGTAATAATTTTGATTGAGAATTTTAATAAAGGCATAGGAAGTCCTACCTCCAGAAAATGTCTTTTCTGAAGTTCAGCAATCATCTATGTCCTAATGTAGTAAATAAGGATAATGGCTTGAGGAGCTACCTATTTCTAATAATTGCCATTATCATACAAAAGAGGTATTTTTGCCCATTTGACTCTTTTTGCACATTATAAATATCGTTGGTTATTTATGTAAAGTAAATAACAGATTTCAATATTCCTCAACATTTTAAATTCCTACTTATCTTTTCTAACAAACTATTCAGCACTATTTTCCCAATAAAAAACTATCAATTCAAAGCTAATAGAGCCAGTTATTTACTTTGTTACCTCAAACCATCGTTAATAAAAAATGCGCTCAATCTCATAAGAAACAAGCGCATTAAATATAATTTTATTACCAATAAGTCAACTAATATACTCCCTAGAGTTTTTGAGCATCCAAAGCACGATTAATGATAAAGCTTTTCAATACTTTAGCTCCTACTCCATCGACTTTGACATGGATCAAATAAACGCCCCCAGCTACAGGAACTCCTGAATAGTTCTTCAAATCCCATTTCACGGATGTTGTGATTTGATTTTCAATATCAGGGTTTCCAAATTGCCCCAAACGAGCTTTTCCATTTCTAACGACATCTCCATAAATTTGTCCTACTTTAAACTCTCTTACCAATCGTCCATCCAATGAGTAAATACGGATGTCACATTTTGCAGGAATGTTGATGACTTTCACTACATTATCTGTCTCGATTACCTCATAATCTGAATAAGCATAGTATGGATTTGGTACTACTCGCATCAAATCTAATGCACTCGTGGCTTTTTCTGTATCCTCTTTCGTTGGTTGCAAACCATCCAAGCTAAATTCATACAATGGATAACCCAAGTTCTCATACGT
>NZ_JHBV01000034.1 GCF_000724545.1 Aureispira sp. CCB-QB1
TGTTATAACCATTGGAACCATTATTGGTGATATAAATTCCAAATGAAGCACCGCCACTTCCACCACCAATACCACCAGCACCACCAGCGCCACCAGCGCCGCCGCCACCGCCACCATTTCCATTTCCAGATGGAAGTAGCCCACCGCCGCCACCGCCGCCGCCGCCGCCGTCTCCTCCTTGACCATTTTGACCATTAGACGCCTTTCGGATTTGGTAGACTCCTCCTATATGTTTTCCTGACGCTGCATCGGATCCTCTTTCTCCATTCGCTCCAGGACTCCCAGGAAAACCATTTCCCCCGCCAGTTCCTGTTCCAAGCAAAAGTGTACTTCCAGAAGCACCGCCCGAAGAAATTTGTCCACCTCCTCTTGGACCGCCACCAGCACCACCTGTACCACCGCTACCAGCAGCACCAACTACTGGCAAACCTCCAGCACCACCGCCACCGCCAGCACCGCCATGCATATTAGGGTATACACTAGAAGCCCCCATTCCGCCATTAGAATTTAGTGTACTTCCTCCCTGACCTCTTGGTGGTTCGGGTGGCAAACCACAAATCCCAAAACTTCCCCCACCGTTTCCTCCACTTCCTCCATCTACAAATACGCCTAATAAACTTCCAGAAACGCCAGTTGCTCCATTTCGACCATCTAAATTGCTTGATCCAAGAGGACCAGCCATTCGACCGCAACCATTCATTCCTACAGTGCCATCAGCAGCATCTCCAGCTTCTATTTCAACACGAGTAATATGGTAATCTTCTGCACCATTCAAATACAAGCCATAAGTCGAAATGCCCGATCCAGCAGGAGCATCATCGGTAGTAATGGTTAAATCTTGCAAACGAAAACCTTTGACACCAACAGCTTGAATGGCAACTAAGCGCTGGTTTAAGTTCGGTTTTCCATCAGGATTGGCTACTGTCCTATGAATGACAGTTCGCCCTTGGTTACTTGCTTTTACCCAGTTGATTGTTGGCAAAAAGCCACCTTCTAAAGTAATATTATCATATAAATTTAAAGCTCGGTTTATTGTATAAACTCCCTCTCCCATTTTGATAACCACGTTACCACAAACTGCACGTCGCAGAGCCTCATTTAAATTAGTTGGATTTGATTTAGTTCCTTTACCAGAATTAGGTGCTAAAGGAGTAACATAAATTTCAGGGCAAGTAACAGCAGGCGGATTAGGAATTACCCTTAACTCTATTGTATCTTCTGCCATACAAAAACCACTCGAAGTCTGGGTTTTTAAAGCAAACTTATAATTCCCTGGGGAGGTGTACATTCCAAAATCCAATCTGGATGTGGAGCCATTAACACTTCCAGAAGTGCCATTCGTAAAAACAGGATGCCCTGTCGCTGTTGTATTTAAATCAGACCAAGCAAACAGCAATCCATCTCTATTCACACCTCCAATTAAACTTACAGAACCACCACCACATACATTTCCTCTATTCGGTAGAATATCGACCACGGGATCTTCTACTGTCACGAGGACAGCATCTGTTGTTGGCGGGTCTCCATTCGAGTAAGTTAATGTCACTGTATAAAGCGTACTATTACTGACTGTTGCTACAGGGTTAGCAATATTGGGATTCGATAAGCCAGCTGCTGGTTCCCACTTAAAACTTTGTACCGCAGAAGAAGTTGTTCTTGCATTTAGATTGGCTTGCCCTCCTTTGCAAATAATAGTATCTCTTCCTGCATCAACAGCAACCCCTGGTGGTGGCAAGGGAGGAACATTAATCACATAAACATAAGTACTGGTTGCATACAAAGGGCATTTATTATCAAATATTTTTACTGTAAATTTATGACTACGTCCTGCGTCACTAGGGGTCGGAGTCCAAGAAAAATTTCCTTCTACTTGACTAGGCACAGCATTCGTCGCTACCGAAAAATTAGCGCCTGGAATCCCACGATTCCAATTCATTTTCACTGTATCTCCTATATCTGAATCTGTACCTTCGACAACAAATGACAAAGGATTTCCAACAGTAGCAGTTGCTCTATAACTAGTTGTTACATTGATTCCTGAAACAGTTGGCGAATTATTAGAACTGTTTCCTTTCGCTAAGTATTGAACATCTCGAACAACCGATCCTACTTTTACACCTCCTCGATACTCTTCTACCAAAACACAAAAAACAACTTGCTGATTGGGAGGTGAGGTAGTTCCAAACTCCATCTGTCCTGTTTCAGGGTCTAGGGTCATACTTGGCGAGGCATCAATAGGGTTCGTTCCAGAAAAACCTGCCCCTGTATCATAATCCACAGGCACTCCTGGGCTTTCCATACAATCCACTAAAGAATATACCAATGAATCACCATCTGTTTCTAAAACGCCATTATTATAAATATAAGGATTGTTTCGCTCGCCTATCATTTTAGGAATAGCCAAAAATTCTGGAGAATTATTTAATAAGCCTGCCGCATTATTAATTTCTGCATAAATATACAATCCTCCTGGAGCCGAATTAAAAGAACTAATGGTTCCTGATCGACAACAATGCTGCCAAGATACTGTTGCATTATTACACCCCACAGGCAATGTAAACGTTCCTTTGTAAACATATTCTTCCACACCAAAAGGTCCCCCTCCACTACAAGACGTATTTCCTGACGTACACTTTGGAGTAATATCTACTCGGCTTACAAATGCAAGGTTGATGCTACCTGAACTTGGAGAACAGGCACCCGACCAGTTGACGGTTTGAGAAGAAAGTGACAAAGGAGTACTGGAGCATTCCCGATACGCTGTCAAGGTCACTTCGTACGTGTTGGTTCCTAAACACTGATAAGTTAAACTAGCACCAAAAACAGCAAAAGAAATTGGAGTAAATAAAAAATATAATGGAATTATTAAAACTAATGGTATCTTCTTTATCATTATAATAAGCTTTTATTAAGGGACGGAAGCTATATATATTTATTAATTTAAACAATAGAACATAAGACATTAATGGATAAAAAAAGGATATTTAACCAAATACTGCGCTGTAAGTCCTATATGTTATCTATAATTGTTTTTTATATTTCAATAGTTCATCAAAAAAACGAAGCATTATCGCAATTAAACTTTCACTATTAAATCAATACAAATATTTTTTTTTATCTTTTATTCATAAACAACAAACAAACTATTAATATTTATAATTAATATTTAAAAACCCGAAAACCTGAACAATTACACATTGTAATATTTTCAGACTTTCGGGTTTTAGAGCATTGATATATATTATTTTTATTCAACTTTTTCAAACTTTGTAATAAGGACTTCTGTTCTCCTATTTTCTTGATGATCAGATTCAGAGCAAAATGTGCATTTATTCTTCAAGCGCTCCTCTCCGTAGCCTACTGCCTCTATCCTATTCGCTGCAATGCCTTTTTTAACTAAATAATCCTTAGCGCTTTCTGCTCTTTTTTGTGCCAACACTTGATTGTACGCATCAGAACCTCTAGTATCTGTATGAGAAGATAGCTCTATTTCCATAGATGGATATTTATTCATAATAACCACCAAATCTTTTAAATCACTGGCGGCATCTGGGCGGATATTCCATTTATCATAATCATAAAAAATGCTCTTTAGCTCAATAACATCCCCCTCTTTGATAGATTTTTCCACCTCTTTGTTTGTTAACAAAAAGGGATCTCCTAAACGATCAAAATTAGGTTTCATTTCCATCTCTAGTTCGATTCCTCTATTACAATCATCTTCCGTCAACAAAGAGATTACTTGATTATCGCCAAAAAACTTATTTTTCTTAGATTTAACGACATACTCACAACCACATTCTAATGGGAAGCCAAATTCTCCATTGTCTGCCACTTCCATAACCAATTCTTCACCAGAACAACGGTTTAATAGAATAACACTTGTTTTAGGCAGAGGTTTATCGTATTCCACATTTAATACTCTTCCTTTGACGTGCGTAGGGGGTAATGGTGTATTAGGATCATAAATGTAATTGACAGGGGGAATGTCTGTTGTATTGTACATTTTTCGAGTTGATGTACTGACAACAACCTCTTCTTCCAAGGCAATCGTTCCGTCTCTAGTTAAACCAATACAATATTCATCTAACCCATCTATATCTTTAGGCATAATAAAGTAATCCGAAACCGTCAAATAACCTTCGCGAATGACTTCTATAAAATAAGGGTCTCCTGCTCTTAACTTACAAGTAGTATATCCATATTCATTGGTAATACTTTCTACAGCGGGTTCTTCTCGTTCTGTGTCTCGTTTGACACTTACTTTGGCTTTGTCTAAACGCAATCTAGAATCATCGTCATAAATACAAACATCAATATTCATACTTGGCAATGGCGCTACTCCGTCCAAACCGTCTTTTATTTTGAAGTAATACAAATCATCCTCTCCACTACCTCCATCTCGACTAGAAGCATAATATCCCTCTGTTTTATCTTGGTTAATAATCAATCCAAAATCGTCTCCAGGTGAATTGATAGGTGAGCCCACATTGAAAGGAAACTCCCACAAAGAATCGGGGTGGTTATAAACTTGTGTTGCCATAAAAATATCCAACCCTCCCAAACTAGACCAACCGTTGGAAGCAAAAAACAACGTTCCATCTTCGTGAATGAAGGGGAAAACTTCATCTCCAGGCGTATTAATTCTAGATCCCAAGTTAACAGGTTTCTGCCATTTCCCTGCCTTTAATCTAGATGCCCAAAGATCCATTCCTCCATAACCGCCTTTCTCATTGCTTGCAAAAACTAGAATCGTTTCATCTTTGGTCAAAGCTGGATGTGCTTGATCTACATCTGCCTTATTAAATGGAAACTCTCGTTCGTTCGTCCATTCTCCACTGACAAAGTCAGCCATGTACAAGTTTAGTTTTGTTGTACCATCCTTACTTTTCCCTCGTTTTCCTTTGTAAAAATCATTTCGAGTAAAATAAATTGTTTTTTGATCCTTGCTAAACACACTAGGACCTTCGTGCAACTCCGTATTTAATTCATCAGCAAATAACTCAGGCTCTTCAAACGAGCCATCTTCGGCTCTTTTGGCATAATACAAATCCATGTAATTATCGTTCAACCAACGGTCTCTCTGTTCGGTTTTGTTACGAGTTGAAACGAATAAAATTCCATCATTATAATACATGGGGCTAAATTCTAATTTAGGAGAATTCAGCACCTTTTCATTTTTGAGTTCTACAGGACCAATAGAACGCAATTCTGCAATTTGATTACAAGCTTCCCAACCCATTTTAGCACGTTGGTCATAAGGTTTACCGTTCGCTTTATCTTGTAATTGCTCATCACAAATCCTAAAATGATTTCTAGCTTCTAGATATCGCCCATTGGTCTGTAATGCTTGTGCATAATATAGATGAAATAATGGTTCATTATCTTCTTGTTCTATCAAAATGCCGTACAATCTCTCTGCACTACGACTATCGCCAATTTTTCGGCTACTTTTGGCCATTCGAATCAATGTTCGACGATCTAGCTTTTCAATATCCTCCTTATTTTGCATTTCCAAATACACACCATAGCCTTTGGACTCAAATTGTTTTTCTGCTCTACTTTTTTGTGCCCAAAGCGTTGGTGTAAAGAATAGGATAAAAATTATGTATACTATATTTTTCATTCAAAAATAAAATTTGTCACACCGTATTATGGTTAAAAAAATCGAGGATTATTTACTTTTTCCGTTTTCTTCAAAAAACAATACTCTACCATTACTTCTATGGTTCCTGCATTGTATTGTTGCAGTTGACTAACGGTAATATCATAAGCAAATGCAATTTGTAACGATGGCGCAATTCTCCATTGAAGCATCATATCAAACGAATCTCCCAAGCGGTACGTTACCCCTGCCAAAACTTTTTGAAAAAAGACAAAACTTAAGTTAATATCTAAATCCAACGGTGCATTAACCACATACTTAAACAATAAATTGGGTTGTATTTGTACATTTTTGGCAATATCAAAAGATAATCCTCCCATTAAATAATAGTGTTGCTTAAGTTTGGGTTCAATATTAACTGTTGTATTGGTGCTAAAATCTAACTTATTCTCAAAAAGATGCGGTACCGACAAGCCTCCATACCAATGTTTGGCTTGATAATAAATTCCTGCTCCAAAATTGGGCAAAACCTTACTGGTCATTCCTCCTGGAATAGAGTTGTCAAAAGACTGCGTAGGATCGGCTTCATCCCATCGAATTTGCATGTATGAAATGGAGCCTCGCAAGCCTAAGCTTAAAAAGTTTTCGTTCTTAAATCGAATGATATAGGCATAATTCGTCTCTATATCCACTTTATCAGTGAATCCAATTTGGTCATAAGTGACAGAAAGACCTAAACCCAATCGCTTTTTCCATACAGCTCCATGTGCATTCAAGGTAGCCGTTTGGGGAGCTCGTTCAATCCCAATCCACTGTTTTCTATACAATGCAGATAAACAAACTACTTTTTTACTGCCTGCATAAGCAGGGTTGTAGTACATTTTGTTAAACATGAATTGGGTATACTGTGCATCTTGTTGCGCCCAAGCTGTTGCCCAACACCCACAAATTATTATAAAAAGGAAACTATATCGTCTCATATTTTTGATGCGTTTTGCTTACATTTTAGTTTTAACATTAGTCCGCTTCATTCAAATACCACACTAATTTTTAATTCTCACTTCATTACTCCAACTTACCGTCGTAACTCTACAGATCCCTGTATTTGTTCTTGATCACCTATTTTTATAATATAAAAGTAGGTGCCGTCAGGCAAGACTCTTCCCTGGTGAGTTCCATTCCATTGATTTTGATAATGATCAGATTGATAAACTAAATCTCCCCAACGGTTAAAGACCAATAGTTTTGCGACTTGTGCGTTATCTAGGCAAGACACCTCAAATAAATCATTGACCCCATCTTCATTGGGGGTAAAAATATTAGGAATATCACAGTCCAAAACGGGACTAATATCCAACAGTACCAACGCTGTATCACAGTTAGAAGGACAAACAGGATTGCAAAGTTCGTAAATAAAGCTCTGATTATTAAGTACTCCTTGTAAATTTAATTCAAATTCGCCATTATTTAGGTTCACCATCTGCCCTTCGTTCATTGGTGTGTTGATATAAATGTCCCAATTGTTGGTTAAAACATCATTGGTACGAACATTAACCACAATAGCAGAATTACTTGGTACCACACTAAAATGATCTGCATTGGCAATTGGACTCGCCCCTCCTAATATAACTAACATAGAATCTGCACTATAGTTGACACAAGCACCATTGGACAATGTCCAAATAAACAAGGTCGTATCTTGTTGTAAATTAGTTACAATAGTATTCGGTTGGTTTGGTGTAATAATAACAGCAGATGTATTCGTTGTCCAAATCCCTGTCCCTATGGATGGACTAGTCGCATTTAAGAGTAATGTATCTTGACTACAAGTAACAATATTTCCTCCTGCTTGAGCTGAAATACTAGGTGCCACCGCTATATCAATTTCAACGGTATCTGTCGAATGAATCCCACAAGCACCATTATCAAATTCCCAAACAAAGGTGTAGCTATTTCCAGGAATCAAACCTGTAATAGGGCTTAATGGATCGTTGATATTCCCAATAGTTGCTCCCGTAGCAGCTTGTGCAGGCGACTGTGTCCAAGTACCGTTACTCAAAGTAGGATTACTTCCCGTCAAGGTAGTGGTAGATATTCCACATAAATTTTGATCTACCCCTGCATTCGCAATATCCGTACTTTGAGGAGCAACAACAACAATCAAAGAATCGGTTGAAATACTAGGACATGTTGCATTGGACAATGTCCAATAGAATACATTCGTGCCAATAGGTAAGTTAGCAACAAACGTTGTCGCAGCAGTCGGATTTACAATTGTTGCTCCAGAGCTTGTTGTCCAGACTCCAGTTGTATTGGCAGGAGGAATGGTAGCTGTTATCGTCGTTGTATCTATGCCACACAAGTTTTGATCAGCACCCGTTATAGCAACTGCGGAGCTATTGTTGTAAAGCGTTACAGTAGTAGCGTTCGATTGTGCAGTACAACCATTTAGAGTCACAACAACATAATAACTTCCTGTATCGGCTAGCGTTACGTTATTTAAGGTATAATTCTGCCCTTGCCCTATACTGGTACCCAATGGCAATTTATACCAATTGTATGTAGCTCCAGTAATCGTAGAAGCCATTAATACAATAGAATCTCCTGTACAACCAGGGCTACTATTGGATGCAATTGGGGCATTCGGCAAGGGATTGACCTCTACCACAACACTTCCTGGCAAAGAAGGACAATTATTATTATCCACAACAACCAAATAGTAGGTTCCTGAATCCAAGGTTGTTACAGCAAAAGGATTAGGATTTTGTACACTTGCAGTAAATCCATTCGGTCCTGTCCAACTATAACTATTTGCTGATGTCGTTGTAAACAAGGTTAATATATCTCCTTCACACAATGCCGTATCCACAGGCATATTCGGAGCTAAAGAGACAGGGTGAACTGTTACAACCGTAGAATCTAGTGCGGTACAGCCTGTTGCGGTATCCAATACTTCGACATAAAAAGTTGTCGTGTTTGTAACATTGGGAACCGTTACATTGGCACCAATACCCTCCGCTTGATTCAAAGCAATATCTCTATACCAAGTTATAACGGGGGTTCCTGAAGTTACTGTTGCGGCTATTGATAAGGCTACTGTATCGCCTGTACAAATAGGTCCTGTATTAGAAATATTCGTAATATTCGGCTCTGAACCAACCGCAACGGTTATGGTATTAGAAGTAGAACGACAACCTGTTATGGTATCAATGCAGATCATATACCACGTAGCATTGCCATAACTGTTATCATTCGGTGGAATTGTAGTCGTAGTTCCTATCGTCCATAAATTATTTCCGCCACCTGGCGTTCCCAAGACAGCGGCGCTATTCCCTAAGGGACCAATCCATTGAGCTTGTCCACATAGACCATTAGAACTCAAGACCAATGTATCACCATCACAAATTGGACTATTGCTGACTATCGTTGGTGACAAAGGAACATTATTAATTACAATTCTAAACGTGGTATCCTTGGATATACATCCATTTGAGTCGATCACTGAAAGGCTATACAAACCTGAATCTAATACGGTTGCACTAGGTGTAAGTAGTGGATTTTGAACAGTATCAGCAAAGCCATTACTACCACTCCAAAAATAATTGACCGCTATTGTTGGGGTAGAGAAAACAATTGAATCGCCTACACAATGTTGAGTATCTATAGCAATTAGTGGGGCATTGGCTAATGGATAGGTCGATACTGCTGTAGGTATTGGGTCGGATGTACAACCACCTCCATTGGTTATTACCAAATAAAATGTCGTATCGGTAGTAATATTAGATACCGAAGGATTTGTACCTGTGCCCGCTATATTCGTTAAGGTAGAATCTGCATACCAAGTATAACTAGTAGTTACTCCTATAGGAGCTGTACTTAGGTTAACGGTTCCTCCAACACAAATAGGTCCATCACTTGCTGTTGCTTGTGTATCTGGGTTTGGAACAATTATTACCAAACTAAAATTGGAGGTGCTAAAACAACCTGTCAAGGTATCTATACATCGTATGCGCCACAAACCACCTGTATGATTCGTGTCGCCTGGAGGAATCGCGATATTTCGACCAGATACAGCATAGTTGACTCCATTGGGTCCGATCCATTCTACGGAATCGCAATGGGTCGTAACGCTATCGGAACTCAAGAACAGTGTATCGTTAGCACACAAATACAAAAAACCTCCTATCGTTGGCTCATCAGGTAAGCTATCTACAATTACATGCAAACTCGTATCTGCGGATAAACAGCCATTAAACCCAACAATAGAAAAAGTATAGGTTCCTGTATCTGATAACGTTGCATTGGATATAATTGGATTTTGCTGTGTCGATGTAAAGCCATTGGGACCTGTCCAAGAATGCCCAAACAAGGAAAATTGTCCAGTCAACTGAATGTCCTCTCCTTCACACACTCGAACATCTGATCCAATTCCTGGCGCAGGAGCCAAAGGATGTACATTAACTGTTGTTTGAGCCAAAGGCGAAACACAACCATTACTATTAATCAACACTACATAAAAGGTACTATCCGTTGTTATGCTATCTACACTAATAATTTGTGTCCTTCCAATTGTATCTGTTCTCAGTGAATCGGAGAACCATAGATAACTTGCCCCTGACACAAAATTAGCTGTTAAGCGCACACTATCATTCAAACAAACAGGACCGTTATTGATAGCACTAGGTCTAGCTAAGGTTTGAATGCTAACAGCAACTATGTTGGACCCTATTTCACATCCCGAAGAAGTGTCCACACAGAATACTTGCCAATTTCCTGCTGCATAAGCACTACTATCTGATGGGATAACAGCATTTGCTGTAGGCAAAATACGATTCCCAGGACCAATCCAATAAGCTGAATCACAACTTCCTGCTGTTGAGTTTAAGAATAAAGTATCTCCTTGACATATAGGGCTCGGAGCACTAGCCGTTGGAGCTACTGGTGGATTGCTTACATACACAAAAATACTTGTATCAGGAGAGTAACATCCATTAGCATCTACTACCTGTAGTGTATATAGTCCCTCATCCGCAGTAGTCACAGGACCAATATTGGGGTTTTGTTGCAAAGAAAACACGCCATTTGGTCCTGTCCAAGTATAACTTGTTGCTGGATTAGTTTGAAATTGGATAAAATCATTAATACAATTTGTTGTATCCACATCTATAGGAGGCGCAGAACTTGGCGGGTGTACCAAAACAATATTTGTATCCATAAAATAATTACATCCCAGAGCAGTTTGAACTACTAAAGCAAAAAAAGTATCACTGACAATATCAGGTATCACTACCATTTGCCCTATATCGGCAATGGTTGTATCGCCCCTAAACCAAAGATAGCTAGTAGCTCCTGCTATTGAAGCAGTACTTAACGTAACACTGTCCCCTATACAGACTGGACCAGAATTTGACAATGCTCCTGCGGTAGGTATTGTTTCTATTCTAAAAATCGTGTCCTTGCTGCGTTGGCATCCTGTTAAGGTATCTGTAAAAATCACGGTCCATTGCCCAAATTGATAATAAATACTATCGCTTGTAATAATGACCAAACTATCTGTTTGGAAGGTATCACTGTTAGGTGTGACCCATTCAATGCGTACATTCGTAGGTTTGTTGCTTCCAAATACCAACGTATCTCCATTACAAGTCGTATCATTGCCGAACAGTAGTGGTGTTGGAGGTGGTATGCTCACATCTACTTTCATGCTTACCCTAGGTGCAGCACAGCCATTGCTATCTATTAAAAACAAATGGTAAGTCCCTGAATTTACCAAGCTTGCATTGGGGATAATTGGTTTTTGTTCAATGGAGGTAAAACCACTAGAATCTGTCCAAAAATAAGTACTTCCTAATGTTGTTGTTGTCAAGTAAATCGAATCTCCTTGACATACAATTTGATCGGCTCCTATATTAGGAATTGAAGGCACTGGTGCCACAATGATGGTATCTATAGCGACTGGTGAAAAACACCCGTTGGCTTCTTGTCGAAGGTAAACAATAGAGTCGTTGCTGGTGGTATTAATCATTAGTGTGTCTCCAACTCTTATTGAATTGTTTAACAAAGAATCTGAATACCAAACACTGGAAGCCCCAAATGCTGTTGAGGTGATTAAAATAGCACTATCTCCAAAACAAACTGGATTGTTGTTGTTAATAATCGGCAAAGATGGTGTTGGAACTATATTGACTCCTAATACATTGGAAGAGTCAAAACATCCTGATATTGTGTCATAACAAAATAATTGCCAAGTAGCATTGCCATATCCTGCGTCTAAATCACTTATTCCCAGCACATTTCCATTACCTAACAAGGTATCTAATGCGCTCACCCACACCGTACTATCACAAGTCGTATTGGAGCTAAACAAGATACTATCTCCGTCACAAACATTCCCCCCTCCTGTAATGATAGGAGCTGTTGGCAGGGCATGTACAAGAATTGTAATGGAGTCTACAGGTGAAGGACAACCATTTCCATCTACTATAAATACACGATAAATCCCACTTTGACTAGGCGTAGCGGTTGTAAGTGTAGGGGATGTACTTGTGGAAGCAAAACCATTGGGTCCCATCCATTCGTGACCAATAGAATAATTCAGCTCGGATAAGTTAATATCCTCTCCTTCGCAGATTACAGAATCTAATACATCAATGTCAGGAGTTCCTAAGGCAGGGTATACCAATACTTGTGTTGAACCTATCGTACTACATCCAAACGCATCTTTTACCTCCACATAAAAAGTGGTATCGCTTGTCAAACTATCAACCACTATCACCGTTCCTGTACCTACTGTATCTGTCAGTAAAGAATCTGTTGACCAAATATACGTAGAAGGATTGCTTTGTTGAGCAATCGATAAGGTTGCGTTACCATTAAAGCAAATAGGACCATCATTGGTTGGAGTAACACCTGAAGGTGGATTATTAACATTTACTCTAAACGGATTTGAAAAGTTAGATTCACAACCCGTCGACCGATCAAAACACCTTACTTGCCAATGATTAGAGGGGTCGTATCCTGGCATTCCTGGTCCTATGACCAATGAAGGATTATTGACGGTTGATAAGACGACAGAGAACGATAAATTGCTCCATACCAAGCTGTCACAACTACCACCTTCTAAACGTATTGAATCTCCTTGACAAACAAGGCTTGTTCCTGTGATTGTAGGGATGCTAGGTGTTGGATTAACCAAAATAAACATAGCAGTATCCAAGGATTCGCATCCATTTCCATCGGTGGCGCTGATGGTGTAAATTCCTGTTGCACTCGTATCTATTGGAAAAACGAACGGTGTCGTGCTTGTGCCACTACTTGAATAGCCATTGGGTCCCGTTACATCATAGATGGTTCCTGCGGGGTTCGGAGGGTTGATAACAAATTGAATAAACGAATTGGAACAAACCGTATCTTCTACAGATACATTAGGGGTCGCTGGTCTTGAATGGACAGTTACATGAGTCGTATCAAAATTACTACAACCATTCACTACAATAACACCATAAAAGATGGTATCATTTTCTAAGCCGCCAATGGAGATGCTTGACACGGTATCAATTCTAGTGCTATCAAAAGCAAACCATTGGTAAAAAGCCCCTGCCACCAAAGACATACTTAAATCGACAGTGTCTCCTGCACAAATAGGACTATTATTAGCAAGAATAGGTTGCCTTGGAAGAGGTTTTATTGTTGTTGTCAACGTATTGGATATTTGAGAGCAACCTGTAACAGTATCCACACACAATACGGTCCAGTCTCCATCCAGATAATTTACATCAAAACTATCTATAAAAATACTATCGCCACCAACAAAAGTAGCTCCTGAGGGACCTTCCCAGATTAATTCGTCACAAATTCTATCGGATGCCAAAAATAGGGTATCTCCATCACAGATAGCAGTAGTTTGAGCTGTAATATTCGGAGCAGCTGGTAATCTATGAATAATTACCTGTATAGAATCTGCTTCAGAAGGACAACCATTGGCATCTTCTATAACTAAAACATAATATCCACTGTCTGCTAATGTAGCAGGATATATCAGTGGTTCTTGTTGAGTCGAATTGAATCCGTTTGGACCTGTCCATTCATAAACAGGTTGTAACGTTGGCGTGCTCAACTCCAAGGTATCAAATTCACAAACTTCTATTGTATCGGGCAGAATTGGGGGATTAGGTTGAGTATAAATACTCACGTGAGTAGTATCGGAATTGGTACAACCATTTAATTCTATAGACAATAAGAAGATGGTGTCACTCGTAATATTTGGAATATCTATAATATTTCCTGGTCCTATAAATAGAATAGAATCTTGATCATACCATCTGTAAAATGCTCCAGCTACTATTGGAGTACTCAATTCAACCGACTCGCCAAAACATACAGGTCCATCATTATTTATAGCTGGTTTTAAAGGGATTGGGCGAATATGTGCTATATGATTCGACAACAAAGACTGACAACCTGTTGCCGTATCTATACAAGAAGCTGTCCAATTCCCTCCATCTTGATAATTAGGCGTTCCAGGAAGAACAACAAGGGTATCTCCCGCTATAAATGATACTCCCGAAGGACCAGTCCATTCAATTGCACCACAAGTACCCGAAGCAACTAATATTAACGAATCTTCATCACATATTGGATTGCTTGAAATAGAAGGGGGATTGGGTAATGGATTTACCGTAACATACACGGTCGTATCAGGTACATTACAATTATTGGTATCTACAATTGATAGCGTATAAGGACCTCCATTTGAAGGGGTCGCATTATTAATTCTAACTGTTCTATTGTTAACAGTCCCTCCTGACGGCAAGGTCCATCGATAACGATTAGCGATGGTAGATGTAGTTACTGATAATGTATCTCCTTCGCATATTTCGAAATCCGCAGGAACATCAGGCTTAGGTGAAACAGGATGTACTCGAACTAATGTACGTCCTATTGAAGAACAATTTCCTATGCTCACTTCTACATAGAATATAGAATCTGTAGTAATATTAGGAACCGTTGGGTTGGGTCCCGTACCTGGAATTGTTGGTATCGTTAATAATGAATCACTAAACCAATTATAACTTGCTCCATTCACCAAAGGAACCCCTAGGCGAACTTCGTCCCCCATACAAACAGGACCATTATTAAAGCCATTAACAAAAGGTGGACTAGGGTCAATTTGAACGTTAACGAAATTAGACGTATCAACACATCCTGTTAGAATGTCTTCGCATATAAAACGCCAGTTTCCGCCTCCATAATTTGGATCTGTAGACAACAACGTTAGCGTATCTAAAGAGGTTGAAATGGCTGCTCCATTGGGTGCCAACCAAACACTTTGAGAACAGCCACCAGAATGATATAATTCTAAATCTTCTCCACGGCAAATAGGGCTATTCGTCTCTGCCAATGGGGCAATTGGATTGGCATTAATAGTCACATGAACCGATGTATCTGGTGAAGTACAGCCATTCGTATCAACAATAGATAAGGTATAAATCCCCGAGTCAGCTAAGACACTAGGAGTGATTGAAATGGTTTGTTGGTTTGGCAAGGTATGGTTAGGGTGGCTCCATCGAAATGTATCTGCATTTACGGTTGTGTACAAATAAATTAAGTCGCCTTCGCAAATCGTCATATCTGGAGATATATCTGGTCTAGGGGGATTAGGACTAACCACTACATTTACCAACCCCATTTGAGACCTACAATTAGGAGTGCTGTATTCTACATAAAATGTTGTGTCACTTGTTATTCCTGGGATGGTTACATTATTACCAAAATAAATTGGTCCCCCAACCCTACTAGGATTTTCATACCAATTTACATTGGCTGTTAGTACAAATGGTACCGACAAACTAACGCTCCCGCCTACACAGACAGGACCATTTATCACAGGGTTAGGTCTCGGAGGCGTTGGCACAAGGCTAACAAACAAGGGATTTGAAGTTGCGGTACAACCAGTTAACGTATCGGTGTATTCTAATGTCCATATTCCAGATTGATAATTGGCATCACCAGGATTAACATCTACAAAATTAAATGTTCCTGTTTGATCTACAACAGGTCCTTGCCACAACAATGCCGTATTAGACACCAAATTTTGATCTTCTATACGAATGGTACTGCCATCGCAAATAACTCCCCCACCGATAATAGAAGGTGGATTGGGAGGTCTATTGACCTCTATATACAAAGAAGTATCTTCAGAAAAACACCCCGTAATAGTATCTTCTACCTCTAAAAAATAAACACCTTCATGGATAGAAGTTGCACCAAAAATAGTTGGTGACTGTAGATTAGATCTAAATCCACTAGGACCAGCCCAATGGTATCGAATATCTCCAACTGTATTTGTTGTTAAATAAATTGTGTCTCCAATACAAACCATCGTATCTACGGCTTGAATGTCGGGCGCAGCTATTGCTGGATTCTGTGTTATAAAAACATTATCACTCGTCGTACAACCATTATCATCTATAACCGTAATAATATAAGGTGTACTTGTTGCTCGTAAGTCAACTGCTGTTGGTCCCGTTTGACCATTGCTCCAATTATAAGTATAATTACCTACACCGCCACTACCTGCTCCTGTAGCTTCTCCTGTAGAATCGCCAAAACAAACTACGTGTACAATATTTGTGATGTTAACATTCAAAGGAGGTGGATTAAATAAGTCTACAGAATCAACTGCTGAGCAAGAATTAGCATCTGTTACCGTCACAATATATCGTCCAGCACCTCCAATAACAGTAGGTATTGTTGCTCCTGTATTCCATGAAATACTGTAGCCTCCAACACCGCCGCTTGATAAAGCACTCGCCTCTCCATCAGCTGCACCAAAACAACTAATATTAGCTCCATTATAATTCGATGAAACAATCGCATTGACAGAGACTGGCGTTGTAGGTTCTGTCAATGTGTGACAAGTAACATCAAAACAACCGTTTTGATCGGTTACTGTAACGCAGTAGTTGATATTTGCTTTCAAATTAATTGCAGTCGCTGTCGTTTGTCCTCCCGCTGCGGCATCCCAAAGGTAAGTGTATCCTGGTACACCTCCAGAGCCACCTACGG
This sequence comes from Aureispira sp. CCB-QB1, assembly GCF_000724545.1. GTDB lineage: Bacteria > Bacteroidota > Bacteroidia > Chitinophagales > Saprospiraceae > Aureispira. The sequence goes on from NZ_JHBV01000034.1 coordinate 16,673, forward strand.
TAATACTTCCTGTAGAATCGCCATGGCAAAGAATATCGGTAGAGTTAACTACAAAAGCTTGAATTGGGCTTGGTGCCCCAATATTCACAAAAACACTGTCTTTACAAGTATTTGCATCTCGTGCCACCACTTTATAAGTTCCTGGTGACAAGCTAACAGCAGTGCTTGTTGTTTGATTACCAGCTCCAGCATCCCATTGATAACTATAAGGACCAATTGTTCCTGTTGCAATTGCTGTTGCTGTTCCATCATTCGTATTTGAACAAGTAGCATCGGTTTGCCCACTAATCGAGACAACAGGTCTAGGATTAACGGTCACTATAACTTGACTACTAGCACTTGTTGAATTTGAATAGTTGGCTGTTACGGTATATGTCGTTGTACTTGTTGGTGATGCCTTAGGATTAGGAATATTAGGATTGGACAATCCTGTGCTAGGTACCCACTGATACGTTGGATTAGGTCCTGCCCCAAATGCATTTAATCGAGCACTGTCTCCTAAACAAATACTTGTATCTGGACTAGTTGTAACAGGACTAGGCGGAGCGGGCAATACATTAACTCGGTAAGTCATAATTCGAGTCCCTATTCTAGGACAATTATTATCATCAACATAAATTGTGAATGTATGTACTCCTTGATCTCCCACAGCAGGTGTCCAGTTAAAATCACCTCGCACAGCATCTGGTCCAAAAGCTGTTGCTGGAGTCGTTGAGAATGTGGCACCAGATACCGTATTATCATAACGCATGGTCACATTAATATTCGGAGAGAGATTTCCTAAGTCATTTCCAATTACAAAGAAATTTAATGGCGTATTAATAGTTGCCGAAGTTTGATAATTTGTTGTATTATTAACACCTGACAAAGTGGGCAATACATGTGCACAGCCTCGGGTTCTAAGTTGAACATCTCTAACACGCCCCCCAATTAAAACCCCATTCCTATATTCTTGAACCAAAACACAAATAGGCGCATCTTGATTAGATGCTGAATTAAACTGAATGGCTCCTGTTTTATTATCTATTGTAAGAGATGGTCCAGACGTATTAATAGGATTGAGTCCATTGTAAGGAGCTACGTAATTAACATTTGTAGATGCTGCCCGACGACAATTGACCAAACTATACGCTAAGGAATCTCCATCTGGATCAATTGCTTTATAGCTATAATTGATTAGCTTATTTCTACAGCTAAAAAATAGAGGATCATATATAAATTGGGGGGCACTGTTAGGAGTTGTGAGACTCCCATCAAACCTTGCTTCTACGTAAAATGGTTGAGTGCTTGGTGATGATAACGTATTAATTGTATTCTGTCTAAACTGATATGCCCAAGACATCAATACATTGCTACATCCTCCTGACAATGATAGAACTCCTGTATACCGATAGTGATGTCGCCCCATAAATTGCCCCCCATTACAAGCATTAACAGAATCTGAACAAATTGGAGAAACATCTTTAGGATACCCTGAAGCCAAATTTACCGTAAATGAATTGGCGCTAACACCACAACTTAAATCTCGCCAAGAAACAACTTGGGCACCACTCAAGATAGATTGCTGACAATCAGCATAAACATCCAATGTAACTTCATAAGTATTGATTGTCAAATATCTGTACGACAGTTCTCCTCCAATGACCGATTGTCCTTGTACATTCGAAGGTAGAGAATAGGACGCAACAAAAAACAAGAAAATTATTTGTAAAGTTTTTAATTTCATATACTATAGCTATTTGAATATATACGTTTATATCATACCGTATTAGGTCGTTACTTTTTTAATAAAAAAGTAGCGTTCTATTGATACAGCAATCCATAAATCATTCTCTTTTATGGATATTGGAGTGTGTGGTATTTATCTTTAAATGGACTAGAGCTACGTTGCCTGTATTAAGCTGAATGCATAAGCTGCTAAGTTATCTCTTTTTTTATTGCATGGTCTATTTCATTCCTCACTAGATTTTTTTTATAAAAAACCGGTGCACAGTACCTCAAAGATAATCAACTCATTACAAGCTTACAAACTTCTTTTTTTTGTAATTTCAGATTATTTTAATAGATCATTTTATCAATATATTAGCAAGCTACTAGTTCCATAATAAAGATACCTATTCTTATAGTTATAGTTAGTTTTATAATAATCGGCTAATGTTGCAGTTGTTGCATGATTTCATCCATCACAATGACCAACTAGCACTCCCTTGCTATTTGTTCTACAATAAATGCTTCCTATTTTTTCAATATTGTCATCATGCCGTTCGAGCAGATTATTTTATATTTGCATCAATAGCAGACTACTTTGTGGTATTTCATGTAAACTATTGATTGATGTTCTTATAGTTTTCTCTAAACGATTATTTAATTAGGGTAAACTATTGTTAAAACGAAAATAATCAACGAGATGTGACCTTTCTTAGTCACTCTTCTCAAACAAAAAAGCCCCTTCTTTTACCAACAAGCTCACCCGATTATTAACAGCGTGTTCCCGTCTAGAGCAATTAACTCCATCAACACAATCATTTAAAATTTCATCTTCTCCTTTTAATTCAAAAACATACTGATTAACAGACACCCCCCGCTCTATCAGCTCTGCCTCTACTGTTTCCTTTCGTTTTTTACTAAGAATTAAATTTAATCGATCACTTTTTCGAGCATCTGTATGAATCTGAATTTCTATTTTCACATTAGGATTATCTCGAAGAATTCGAGTTAAAGTATCCAACCATATTTCACCTGAAAGTCGAACGGTTCGATCTATAAATTTCAAATTATACGCCTCTAAATCTAAAACATCTCCAGCTCTATAATTAGGTTTGGGCGCATTGGGTACAAAATTATAAACAAAGGGTATATTTCCAGAACCTGCACTAAGATCTTTCTTTTCGATACTTACTAGAGTATCCATCACACCTTCTATGACCACGTGCAATTCATAATCATTTCCTTTTACTGCCTTGATATCATAATCACCTGTAGCATCCAATACCTCTGTTCTTGTATAATTAGTTATTTTATTTTTTAAAGTAACCGTTCCCGTTTTTCCCTTAGGCATCACGATATTTCCTTTGATAGAGATAATATTTCTAGGACGTAGACTGATGCCCTTTTTATTTTGCTGGGTACGAGAAAAGTTTGCCGTTTTAACTTTTGATAACTGGGTATAAAAACCATCTTTTGATGTTTGTATCAAATAGCTTTTATCAGGTATCAAAGAAACAGTAATGACTCCAGCTGTGTCCGAGACAAATTCTCCTATAAATGTACTAACAGGTCGTTTTTGATTGCCAAAATCTTCTTGAAGTGTCAACGCCACCTTGGCACCATGCACAGGTGCTTCAAATGCAGCATTGCCAATATAAATAGCCGTTGGAACAGTAGAAGTACCATTCTGTGCTATTGACCATTGAGCAATCAGTCCTACAAAAAAAACGATATGTATTCGTATAAGTCTGTACATTAGTCTGTTCTTTTGTTCTTAAAGAAGGATACTCCAACTATTAATATTAATAATACAAGTCCTCCAATAGCCCAAGTTGTCCAAGCCCACCCTGAAGAGATTGTTTGCAAGCTATGCAATTGATCTGGTGTTCCGACTAAAATTAAGCCGCTCCAAAAATAAGGAACACAAATTAGTCCAGATCCTGCATCTAAAAAGTTTAACTTAGCTTTTTGCAATGCTTCAGCCTTAGGCAATCCCCTCATTAAATTTCTATAAAAATTCTCCATCAAAATCTGGGTAGCTTGATCCGATACAGGCCACAGCGTCATAGCAATATTAGGGCACCCTGCATATGCAAATCCTCTTGCTACAGACATGGCTCCTTCTCCTTTTTGTATCGTACCAACTCCTGTATTACAAGCACTTAATGCTACCAACTCTGCATTTAATTGCATATTATACAACTCATAAGTATGCAACAAACCATCTTCTACATCGTCCCCCAACAATACCAAACTAGAATACAATGGATATTTATGATTCAAAATACCATGAGTAGCAAAATGCAGCACCCCATAATTTTGTCCCTCTGCTTTAAAGATAGCTTCCGTTGCCGAAAAAGCATCGTAAACCTTACCATGCGTTAGTTTTCCAATCGTATTCACCTCTATGGCAGCATTCTCCAAAGGTGTCAACAACAAATCTTCATATTTGCTTTGTTTTTCTCGATTAGAGACTGTAAAAGATTCTACTTTAGAAAAATCTGGTGCAAACCCCAAAAAGCCTTCAGGCACGTTCGAATAATCGTGTTCCTTTGCATCCAAATACAAAGTTGCGGAGTAGTTATAAGTCACAGATGCTTTTCGGATCAAATAAGGTACCTCTTTGTATATATCATAATTCTTGTTATCTCCTCCCCCAAAAGATTGTGAAAGATTCGCAGTTGGAACCAATTCAAAAGGCAAATAATTCAATTCAGCATCAGGAATAACAACAATAAATTTTTTGTCCAAATATTTTTCAATAGGTTGTATCAACGTCTCGTAAAAGATATTACTATACTTAATGAAATCGTCCATTTTCTCTCCTTTCAGAGAACGAATATACCGCTGTACAGATTTTTTTAGTGGCTTTGGAGTTCGCATACACTTGTAAACAATTAACTCTTTATGCACTAAAATAACATGAATAAAAGAATCTACAATAGCATAATTTAAAAGAACATCATCCTTTCCCATCCGTTCTTGTAGTGCCTCACAACTAATTGGTTGTTGCTTGTATTTCATGCTATAATATTCTGGATAGGTTTTTTCAATATAATCCAAATACTTAGGATACTCTTCTTCTACTTGCGCCAAATTTGCTTCTAATTTTTCTAAGCGCACCTTATCCATTTTTCTTCCCTGCTTAGCCTCGTAATAAATCTCTCCACTCAAATAAGCAATATCTGTTTTTAGTTTATTCTCTTTTTCCACCACCCAATCAGGCACCCTAGAAACCTTCTGTGCTCTTAATTGCTGTACAGCTTGTAACAACAAAGCACTTTTAGAGGTCTCGATATAAACAAACAATTGATGCAAATAAGCTTTGCTTTTTGTTTTGCCATACAATGCACTTACCGTCTGAATCGCTTGGTGGCTAATCAGCTGAGACAATTCCGACAGTTCGTACTTAGCGCCCTCTGTTCGATAACTTGCTCTAAGTTTGACCAACATACTCATTGCCAAATCTGAAACATTTAATGCTCGTTGCAACTCTTGCTCTGTTCCTGTCCCATTGCCATTATAATACAAATACAATACAGATGCTTTTGTAATCGTAGAGTGCAGCAATTCATACGGATATTGCCCCTCGGCAGGATTCGGCAAATCATCTCCTTTTATTATTCGAGCCCCTGTTACGGTAGAAGCATTGATCGAACGATTAATAAAAGACAAAGCCCGTCCATAAGCTTTATTTTGAATCGCAATTTCACTAATAAATCGAGTTGCTTCAGCAACCAAAGCATGTTTTTCGGGATACACACTTTGCATCAAATCGAGTGCCTTGTTGTAGAAAATTTCTGATTTGTCATAATTGCGAGCAGAAAAATATAGATTCCCTTTGGCCATATAAATCTCTATCCTTGCAACGTCTTGTTCACTCCTCGAAAATTTATTGATTAAACGTTCTGCTCGTTCATAATTCAGCAAAGCAATGTTAAAGTTTTCGCTCAATGCATTGTTTCCCAAATGCTCAATTGCCTCCAATGCATAGTTTTCTAATTCTTGTTCCAAAGTCCAATCATCCGAAATGTTTTCGACTGTCTTTTTATACCAATACAAAGACTTTCCTGTAATTTCTAATTTTTGACAGATTTTTCCCTGTTGCAAAAGACCATCATAAATATCTTTGGGAGCTCCTCCTATTTCCAATTGAATTGACAAAGCTTCTCCATTTTGTTCCAAGGCATCTTGATAATCCTTTATACTCATGGCTATTGTCGCTAACATAGCTTTCGTTTCTGCCCGTTCTTTGGGCGACAAATCATATTCCAAAGCACTTTTTAAGTGCTCATAAGCCGTTTCGTATTCAGTATATTTATAATAAGAACGCCCTGTTTTAAAATCTAATTCTCCACGTTCACTAGAATCTGCTTGATTCAGCATTTTTCTATATTTGGCAGCAGCATCTTTGGGACTTAAAACATTATCGTATAAACTCCCCGCCTTCTTTTTATATTGATTGGTTAAATCTTGGTTCGTATCTTCTAATTTTTCGGAAGCATCAATCAAATCTTCATACGCCGTTAGAGCCCCTTGTTTGTTTCCTTGTTTGAGATAAAGTTCCCCTAAACTTTGTTGCAATTCAATATTAAAAATAGGAGAAAGATAATCTGGATTTTTTTTGGCAACTATTTCTGCCTCTTTTAAAAATGTATTGGCTTCTTTTTGTTCGTCGTAATACAGATGATATTTTCCCAAACACAATCTCAAATAAGCACGTGTCGCTTCGTTGTGTTTGGATTGTTCATTATAAAGTTCTTCTGCTCTTCTAAATGCTCGAAACGCCTCTTTCGGTTTGTCTTTATTTAGTAACACTATGGCTTCCATTGCTTTGGCAGCGATATAACCGTCTACTTCACCACTATTTTCATAACGTTTAGCAGACCGCTCAAAAGTAGCTTCTCCTGCTTTTAAATTACCTTTATAAAACTTATTTTCAGCATTTCTAAATACATTATAAGCTCCTTTGCTCTTTCCTGTTGAAGGCAACTGAGCATTCGTAATAGGGGTATAAAATAAAAAAAACAGGACGATAAATTTGACGTATATCTTCATTATATATTACAATTACAACAATGCTTCTTTTCTAGTATGGGGACGTGTAGAATCAAACATAAAAGTTACACTTAATTTGAATAAAATTGGTAAAATCCTTGTTTTTTTTATCCAAAACAAGTACAATTGCCTACCTAAGATTGAAGTCTATCAAAGAGTTTTTTTATAATATGTTTAAATATTTTTGCCACCTGATAGTCAATATAATATTCAATTCATGAATAAAATTTAAACAACCACTATTCCATTTATAAAAAAGCGCTTTTTTTATCAACAATCAATTATTTGAACAAGTTTTTCAAATTACCTTTTTATTAATATAAAATTCCATAAATCCACGAAGTACTGATTACAAATAACAACCAATAATCAAGTTGTTATCAAATGAAATTTTGTGGTTTTTGCGTTGGTATACATCACACCAATGAATAGTACGTTGCTATTTTCTATTCATGTTTGATAATTACTCAACGTTCAAAGAAATTTAATACAAAGATGCTACGAAAAAACTAAATCAACAAATTAAGTATAAAGACAAAAGCTACTCTTTTCTAAAATAGTTTTTTATGAGCGTACTTTTGAGCATTTGTTTAGATTCCTGTTATGGTAGCTTTTCTATAAATCAAAAATCTGGTAAAGATTGCAACTATTCTATTATGTCTGGTAAATTAAGTTTAATTCTAGGTCCTATGTTTTCGGGCAAAAGCACCATTTTGTTAACACGATATAGACGCTATCAAATTGGGGGCAAAGCCTGCTTACTCATCAAATACGCCAAAGATCAACGTTACAGTGGTTCTGAAGAAATGCTGGTAACACACGATCAAATTAGCTACAAAGCAACTTCCTGCCACAAATTAGAAGAAGTCCATGACCTTATCCAAGATTATGATGTTATTTGCATTGATGAAATTCAGTTTTACCCCGATGCTAGCAAATACTGTGATGCTTGGGCCAATGCTGGCAAAATTGTAGAAGTCTGTGGTCTAAATGGGGATTATCGCAGAAAACCTTTTGAACAAATTAGCCTTCTAATTCCTTTGTCAGATGACATTAGTTACGTTACAGCAGTTTGCAAAGCAACAGGAAACGATGCCCCTTTTACCATGCGACTATCCAAAGAAAAGAAACAAGAAGTGATTGGAAGCACAGATAAATACCAAGCTGTTTCTAGAGAACGTTACCTGCAAGGTACAACTGAAAAATCTAGCACTACACAAAAACCTAAAGCAGCTGCCGCTGGTCTTAACCAAGAAAAAGCATAAACTTTTTTGCACGACGAATTGCTATTACAAACATAAAAGCCATAAGCTCCAAAAGAGCTTATGGCTTTTTGTTTATCGAAAATATCGACGATTATTTACGAATTTGAAGAACTTTACTTTCCTTGTAACTAGCACTTTGAACCGTAATCAAATACAATCCATTCGCCCAATTGGAAGTATTAAAACTCATCGTAGTTCTGTTATTCAATTGACTACTCATAACAACTCTTCCCAAAGCATCCGTCACCATGAAGGTGGCATCTGATCCTACGGTAGGTGGAATTTGTACATTTACAGAAGTAGACGCAGGGTTAGGATAAACAGCCAACTGTTCTTCTGATGCAGCTTTTACTACACTGGTAGTAACAGATGGAACTACTTTCTGAACCGTATGATTGATACGATTAGTAAACCAAATATTACCTTCTGGACCAATTTTCAAACCTGTCAAGCCTGCTGCCCCTGTTGAAATTTTTCCTAAGTAAGCAACTGGATTAACGCTAATGTCATAAAAACGAATATCTCCTGTTGTGTAATCTCCTACGATCAAACGATTCCCTATCAAATCGATACCACAAGGTCGTGTCAACCCAGTATCAATAACTGTTTCTGAAACCACATTTTCCATTTCGGAATATTCAGCAACTTGTTCAAGCGTCGGATTTAATGGATTTTTAACATTACCTGTATTGGTATTCATTCGCAATACTCTATCGTTTCCTACATCTACAATATACAACCAACCAGAAGACTTATCTAAAATAAGGTGACTTGGAACATCACCATCCTTGGCAACTACAACTTCAGTATAGCGTCGAATAATACCATCGCCATGATAATGTTGTCCTGGTCCGTGATCTTCTACAAAATCATAATATACAATATTATTAGCATTGCCATCAAATAACCAATACGCATTGTCTTTGTGATGTGCAATCCCCATTCCATAAGGTGTCTCGTGCAACATATCCAAATGACTTCCATTCGTGCCAGGTCCTGCATTCTGTGCATAAATAGACATATCGCTAGACCATAACGTCGGTCCTGTGAAAGGTGCTCCACCATCATGATTAGCATCATAGACACCCGCTGATGTTCCCCAGTTGCCGTTTGTTCCAAAAGCTAATCCTGTTGGTAAAGACATAAAATGCCATGCATTGCCATCTCTCAACCAAAGACTAGATTGATTGGGCATCCCAGCATTAGAAATAGTTACTGTAGAACCTCCTGTAGACTCTGTATTTTCATTCAAAACCCAAAGTTCTTTTCTACTTAGAATGGTATGAAAATCCAAATCTGTTGGTTTATTGACTTGATTCGAGCTAGTTGCAATCGTTGAGAAAACAGGCGCTGAATTTAGGAAATCATCCATGATATTGGGAATCACGGTTCCTTGATATACATCCAATTGTATGCTAGAAGTATCATTGGATGGATACATATCAGCATTGCCATTATTAATACTATTTACCCAAACTTTTAACCCTTGAGGCCCTGTGTTTTGTGGAGACCACAACGTAGCAAATTTAATGTCGTACGTTTCAGATGGTGATACATTCAAAGAGGTAAAGTTCTCTGTTACAACAGGCTCTGTTCCTGCTTGATAGCTAATACTTAGCTCTGTAATAACTGTTGAGCTGATATTGGTTAAAGAACTTTTGACTTCTACTGTTTCGTCACTTCCAACGACAGGAAATGGGCTCTGTACTTTTCCCATCATAATATCATAAGATAATAGAGGGGCAAAAAATGTCATACTTTCAGAATTAGAAAAAGAGCCTCCTGAAGCAACTGTCACACCACTAATACTAACTGTATAAGAACCATTCCCACTAGAACAACAAATGCCATCTCCGTAACTATCTGATATTGTAAAAACGACTTGACTTCCCGTAGGTACACAAACACTTGCATTAATAGGCGTTGTATTATTGTTCGTATAAGGACCTCCTGAAGCATATACCGTTCCTCCACCTGGTGATGTAAAATTCCATGTAGTTTCAGAACCATAATTATCGGGCACTAGGTTAAATAAAATCTCAGTCTCACCTGCTTGGCACTGTCCATTTGCAAGCTTAACAATTCCTAATGCCATTAAAAACATTAGACATAAGTTTAAACATTTCATAATTAGTTATTAGTAGTTGACAATAAAATATTTCTATAGCAGCGAGGTATGCCAAATGTTATTTCACAACAAGCAAGATTCATTTGAACTTACAAGGTATTGTTTTTCTATTACAAAAACGACACAAAAAAGCCTAACTATTTCAATTCAAACAATGCCTAAAAGGACAGATAGCCAAATAAAATTCTTTCAACCAACTAGCACTTACTCAAACTATTGTTGGTAGAACGTATCAACCATTTCTATAAATGATATACTTTACAAGTCTATACAATTTTACTACCAAGAAACATTCATTTTTAGATTCAGTCTCCTATTAATAAAAGAAGTCACCAAGTAATATCCCAGACTTTTTCATTTTGGTTCGAAATACTTCACAAAGTTTATTAACTTAGATAGCTTGTCTTGAATTTTAGCTTCTAACCTTGTAAAAAGAAGAAGCAACCTAGTTATTTTTTAAGATGTTAATTCGAATTAAACCGTTAATAGGTTATTATTTTCAACTCAAGCACTATTTCCTTTTATTTATTTTAAAACCTAATTTATGAGTCTACATATTGGAGCCAAAGAAGGCCAAATTGCAGAAAAAGTATTGCTCCCCGGTGATCCACTCCGAGCAAAATGGGTTGCAGAAACTTTTCTAGAAACCCCCTTTTGTTATAACACTGTAAGAGGAATGAACGGTTATACGGGAACCTACAAAGGCAAAAAAGTCTCTGTACAAGGTACTGGAATGGGAATTCCCTCTACCTCTATCTATGTCAATGAATTAATTTCTGGCTATGGTGCCAAGCAACTCATCCGAATTGGAACAGCAGGATCTTATCAAGCTGATTTAAAGGTTAGAGATGTTGTTTTAGCCATGTCTGCTTCTACCGATTCTGGAATCAACCGAAGAAGATTTAATGGTATGGATTTCGCTCCTACAGCAGATTTCACCTTATTCATGAATGCTGTCCGTGCAGCTGAAGCAAGGGGAATTCAAGTCAAAGCGGGGAATATTCTTTCTGCCGATGAATTCTATAATGATAATTTTGAATCCTACCAACATTGGGCTAAATATGGAGTACTTTGTGTAGAAATGGAAACAGCTGCGATTTATACCTTAGCAGCTAAATTTGGAGTGCAAGCCTTGACCATCTTAACAATATCTGATGAGTTGGTCACAGGAATCGAATCAACAGCACAAGAACGGCAAGAAACTTTGAGTGAAATGGTAGAAATTGCCTTAAATATTTAATTTATGTTTTTAACATAACAATAAGAGGAATACATACAAACCATCCTTTAATATTAGACGTTTTTTAAAGTAACAAAACGTACTGCCAACTTGCTCTTTATTCCCGATTATTTATCTGTGAAATGAATGATCATCAAGTTATAGTACATCAATCGTGTTCCTATTTAAAACAGAATTGTTATGAGTTTTAAAAAACTGAATGATATACTGGTTCAACATTTGACCAATATCAACCGCACAAGACAAGACGTTTGCAACAATACCGTTTTCAAAAATGTCTTGCAAGACAATGATGGCATGGGAGGTTTGAGCTCTTCTGATTTGTATCGATTACTGGTTCAAAATAGTATTAAATCGAACAACCAACAATTAAGATCTTGGCCTCAAGATTGGCTTGAACTAACCGTATGGGACTTGTCAGAACAAATAGGGTAACTTAATACCCTAAACAAACCATCCAGAAATAGAAGGACAAAATGTAGAGTAGCTAAACTAAAACTGAACATTATGTCCTTCTACTTATTCTGGTTGAGGCAGAACAATAAGCAAACACTTTATTAATCCAAGCTTCCAATCATATCTTCAGGACGAACCCACTGATCGAACTCTTCTTCTGTTAAATAGCCTAAACTCAAACCTGCTGCTTTCAAAGTTGTACCTTCTTTATATGCTTTTTTAGCAATTTCAGAAGCCTTATCATAACCAATTTTAGTATTTAGAGCTGTCACCAACATCAAAGAGTTATTCAAGTTCTCTTTAATAGCTTCGTAGTTAGGCTCCAACCCTACCGCACAATTTTCATTGAAGCTAACACAAGCATCTCCAATCAATTGAGCTGACATCAAAAAGTTATAAATCATGACAGGTTTAAAAACGTTCAACTGAAATTGACCTGTCATACCACCAACATTAATCGCAACATCATTTCCAATGACTTGCGCCATTGCCATCGTCATTGCCTCTGCCTGTGTAGGGTTAACTTTCCCTGGCATAATCGACGATCCTGGTTCGTTCGCAGGGATAATGTATTCTCCAATGCCACAACGAGGACCTGATGCCAACATTCGAATATCGTTGGCTATTTTCATCAAAGAAACAGCAGCTGTTTTTAAAGCTCCGTGTCCCTCAACAATAGCATCATGAGCAGCAAGAGCCTCAAATTTATTTTCAGCAGTTACAAACGGTAACCCTGCCAAGTTGGCAATTTTTTCTGCTACTAAGGAAGCATAACCTTTGGGTGTATTTAATCCAGTCCCTACAGCTGTTCCCCCCAATGCCAACTCAGATAAATGTTCTAATGTATTCTTAATTGCTTTTATAGCATGATTCAATTGAGAAACAAAACCAGACAGCTCCTGCCCTACTGTTACAGGGGTAGCATCCATAAAATGTGTTCGACCAATCTTTACGACATCCTTATATGCTGCTGATTTATCTGCCAGTGTGTCTCTTAAAGCTTCCAAACCTGGAATCGTCACCTCAACAACTTTTTTGTACGCTGCAATGTGCATAGCAGTTGGAAAAGTGTCGTTAGAAGATTGAGACTTATTAACATCATCATTAGGATGAATACTTTTTTTCTCATCCAACAAATTACCACCATTCAAAACGTGCGCTCTATTAGCAACCACCTCATTGACATTCATATTGGATTGTGTTCCCGAACCTGTTTGCCAAACAACCAATGGAAACTGATCATCTAGCTTTCCTGCTAAAATTTCATCACAAACTTTTCCAATAAGATTTGATTTGTTCGCATCCAAAACTCCTAGTTCCGTATTCGTTTGCGCGGCTGCTTTTTTCAAAATGGCAAACGCTTGAATAACCTCCTTAGGCATCAAATGTCCTCCAATTTTAAAATTTTCTAGAGAGCGTTGTGTTTGAGCAGCCCAATATTTGTCCGCTGGCACATCAATATATCCAATAGAGTCTTTTTCTTTGCGAAACCCCATAATGTGTATGTTTTTTATTTTTTAATAATTATCTATAATAACAGGCAAAATTATTACTTGCCATACATCTTTTCTATCGAAAAGTAAATGTCGTAAAAATCTTTACCTTATACAAACATAACCATCCGCTAATTTTTTAGTTTTTCACAAAAAAAAACATTCCCCCCATTCGTACAGCACTGATAATCAAAATTTTAAAAACAAAAATGCTTTAAAATATATCCTGTTGATTATCAACAAAATACATTTAACTCCATCTACTTTAATTGGAACGCCTCATCCTCCAGTATGCCCAATCAAACAAATTTCTTACTAATACCGTGAAGTTATAAAGCATCCAAAACCGAACACTACATTTATTTAAGCCTTCAAACACGTTAAAAAGCGTTAAGATTCGCTTCAACTATTTTCATAGTTAAGAAAAATAGATTATTTTTGTAAAGCAAATTTTTATTCTAAAAACAATTATTCTTAGTAAAACCAATTTAGACAAAATGGAAAATAAGGAAAACTTAATATTGGGTGGCATGGCAGTAATGGCCCTTTGGCTTTCAGTTTTAACGTATAGCGTATACTTTTCTAGTAGTGCTAGTGCTAGTACTCTAGCAGCAACTAGAGCTTTGAATACAACAGCAACAGCGACTCCTCCTACTAGTCAGCCAGCAATAAAACCTACCAATACCAATACACAACCTCAGCAACCAGAAGTAGATCCAGCAACAGCTGCTAATCTTGTTTTTTCTGAAAACGAGTTTGACTTTGGAACTTTAGAAGAAGGTGAAAAGGTAGAGCATGTATTTAAATTTGAAAACACAAGTAACAATCCGTTGACAATATCCAACGCTAGAGGTAGTTGTGGATGTACAGTTCCTGAATGGCCAAGAGAGCCAATCGCTCCAGGCGAGAGTGGCGAAATTAAGGTAAAATTTGACTCTAAAGGAAAAAAAGGAAAGCAAAGCAAAACTGTTACGATTACAGCAAACACAATTCCTGCTAATACAATCTTAACAATCACTTCTGATGTAATCAAGTTAGAGGGAGAAGATGCAGATGCTTCAAAATAAAAGTAGACCAAGCGTCTAACCAAAAACTCTATGCAGATTTTATTTTGTATAGAGTTTTTTTTGTATCATTGTACTAACTTTTAGAAAATATTGAAAGTTCTGAATTGTTCAAAATAATAGCGCTCAAAAGCTTAGCTTTTCTATGAAAAACTATCTATCTCTTATCAAATTTAGCCATACCATTTTTGCAATGCCTTTTGCCTGTATTGGCTTTTTTTTAGCAACTACAAATACCTCAACTTCTAGTGCTATCAACTGGTGGTTGTTTCTAAAAGTAGTGCTCTGTATGGTTTTTGCTAGAAGTGCAGCCATGGCATTTAATCGATATGCCGATAGAGATATTGATGAAAAGAATCCAAGAACAGCACAAAGAGAAATTCCTGCAGGTGCTATTTCTCCTGAAAATGCACTTTACTTCGTTATTGTTAACTGTATTTTATTTGTTCTTACCACTTATTTAATCAACCCACTTTGCTTTTATCTTTCTCCAATAGCACTGGCTGTGGTCTTAGGATATTCGTATACCAAGCGTTTTACAGCTCTTTGTCATTTTGTTTTAGGAATTGGTTTAGCATTGGCTCCTATTGGCGCTTATATCGCTGTAACAGGTGTATTTGATAACAATAGCATTACAGCCATTATCTATTCATTTGTAGTGCTATTCTGGGTCTCTGGGTTTGATATTATTTACGCCCTACAAGATGAGGATTTTGACAAATCACTTGGCTTAAATTCTATTCCTGCCACATTAGGCAAAGAACGCGCTCTAATGCTTTCTAATCTTTTGCATATTATCTCAGCAGGCTTAGTCATTTGGGCTACACTAAGAAGCGATGTAGGGCTTTATTCTTGGATTGGAACCGTTGTATTCATTAGTTTACTTATTTATCAACACTTTTTGGTAAAACCCAATGATTTGAGCAAGGTCAACTTAGCATTTTTTACGACCAATGGTATTGCAAGTGCTATATTTGGCATCTTGATAATTTTAGATCTATTTATCTAACCTCCTTCTCACAAAAAAGAAAATAAGTCAAGGTAGCTTCATAATTATACCTCTAATTTAATCACAACAGCTTCTTTTTATAAATCAAGATAGCTCTAGATAATATTTTTTATAGAGTAGCGTCTACCTCTAAATTCAAGCTCCTCACCTACCTTTTTCTGAAACAACAACTGTCCTATTGGGGAAGCCAAGGTAATAGCAAAATAAGAATTTCCTTCAACTGTCAATTTTCCTGCACTAATGGAAAGATAAAAAACACCTTGATTCGTTTCAACCAATGCACCTTGCTCGACACAGTCACATTCAATTTCTGGATTAATACGATGCAACTGCTTTTTATAATCCAACAAAACAGCCAATTGCCTCATTTGTTTATCTTTTTCCAAGTGCAACATAGCACGTCCTGTCTCATACTTATCTCCAACACTACTCTTGGTTTCTGCCTCCAACGAATCATTCAACTCATTTAATCTATGCTGTATTACATTCAATCGTTTTTCCAAGAAAGACACACAAGATTTGTACAACGCAGCTTTTAAATTTAGATCCATCAATCATTGATTAGAAGTGTATAAAAAAAGAAAAAGCACAAACAATTGAATAACAATTATTTGTGCTTAAATCAGTAGCGGGAGGGAGACTCGAACCCCCGACCTCAGCATTATGAGTGCTGCGCTCTAACCAACTGAGCTATCTCGCCGTTTGTGCTAAGTGCGCAGCAAATATACGACATTATATTCCTAAACCAAATTTTAAGGCTAAAAAAAACATTTTTTTTCAAAAAAAAATTAGCACAACTCCTTCGAAAAAACATAACAAAAACAAAATCAGCACATTGAAAATATCATTCAATGTGCTGATTTTATGGATAATCCTGAAATTATTTTATTTAATCAAGATAAAACACAAACTGCCGAACATTTTTAGTTAAACGTTGGACAACCTTGTCCTCTTGATCGTTTACCATCATGCGTATAAATAATAGAAAACTCTAAAGACCCTTGTCCCCCAGAAACGTTCGATAAAGTAGATGTATTGATATCGTAACTTACTGCAAATTGGAATGTTTGATAATCTAATCCCACAGCAATAACCAACGCATCAGCATCAATTTCAGATTCTAATCTATTCGCTAAACGAGTCCATACAGATAATTTAAAGGCGAAGTCATCATATCTTGGTGCTTGGTATTTCATTCCAATTCCCATGTTTAATTCCATAAAAGGTCCTTGAAACATTCCCACAAAACCAGGTAATAAACTAATGGCAGACCCACGTCCTCCAACCAAAAATTCACCTCCTGCATGTGCAGTTACACGCATGTATAGACGCTCCACATCAGCTCCAGCATTAGAGCGATTAAACAAAGAGATTTCTGGGCGATTCAAATGAAACAATCCCAATCCAGCATAAACACTCTTGCGATCTCCCATCACTCCGTACCACAACAAACCAGCACTCAAATCTGGATAAATCTTAGTCATACGCATTCCACCTGTATTCTCTCCACTTGTAATACCTTGATTGTACGTATTATTATCAACTACATATTGTGTACTATATGTCAAGTTCAACCATTTTACACTTCTTTGCCCAATTCCGATTTGTGCTCCTGCAACTAAATATGAAGTTAAACTAGGTCGGTAAGAACGTCCTCCCCCTGTCAACTTTTTCATGTAAGTAATTCCTAAATTAATATCTGTAACATTGTACTGCCCTGCACCTGCCACATCTGTCAAAGCAGAAAAGCTTAGACCAATATAATCCGATCTAAATACAGGTGTTTTTAACTCAGCGCCTACCGCATAAGTATAATAAGCGTTGGATCCACCCATCACAGATCCCCATTGTGTTCTAAAGTTCGCTCCTACACGCCAAAGTCCTTCAAAGACTCCTGCCATAGCAGGGTTTAACCGAAGCGGTGCTTGATAATACTGAGAGTATCTTGGGTCGCCCTGTGCGTATACTTCTTCGCTCGGTAATAAAGCAATACTATTAAATATAATAGCAATAAGAGAGAGTCTAAAAAATAATTTCATAATCACCGGATTAATAATATTCTAACTAATAGTTTCTTTTTAATGTTGAACTAGTATCTTTTAAGAACTAGTTTCATTGGAGGCTCATTGTAATAATAACGAAAAATCTATGAGGAATCTTACAACAAGTATAATATTTATTTAAAATAAATTGTAGAGACTTTACAAATAAAGTCCCTACAATTTGATTTTTATTATCTCAAGAGAATAATATTCCCTTTCACTTGTTCTGTATGTCCATCTTTAAACAAGACATCAGCATACCAAGTATATGTTCCAGAAGGAGCTGGACGACCACGATAGATTC
>NZ_JHBV01000035.1 GCF_000724545.1 Aureispira sp. CCB-QB1
TTTGTGGTAATTAAATCTAGTAGATTCCTATCTTTTTTCCAAAAAAAAAGTCATCGCCGAAAAATTCGGGATGACTCATGTTTGTTTTAAATCTTTTATACAGTACTAGTAGCAGTGAGCTCATGACTAGAGGGAATCACAACGCTAACACTATTGTACTAGGCAACTTATTCTTTAACCAAGGTAAGAGCCACGGTAACTTTTACATTATCAGCAATTGTTGGCAATCCACCTTTGATACCAAAATTACTTCTATTAAAATCAAAGGTAGCTTCAGCTCCCATAATACTTGATTTTTTGCCATCTTTTCCCTCTACTTCTCCTTGCCCTTTTATCACTACAGTCACCGTTTGAGAAAGAGTAGTACCAGCAATAGATAAATCGCCAGTCATTTCATAAGTATTGTGTCCTGTTGGCTTGATGTAATTGCTTTTGAAAGTAGCGGTTGCTGCTTTTTCAGCATTAAAATAACGCTCTCCCTGCAAATGCCCATCTCTGGTTTCAGAATTGGTATTGATAGAGGCGATTTGTACTGTAAAGTCAACTGCTGCCGTGCTGAAATCTTTCTCATCTTTTAACGCAACTTTTCCAGCTATATCGCCAAAACTACCATGAAAATCACTGAATTTATACCCAACAGCAAATACCAAAGAAGAATGGGCGCCATCAACGGTATAAGTAGCATCTTGAGCTTGTGTAAATAGAGTCGTAGTGCATAGTAATAAGGCGATAAGAAGAATATTTTTCATCGTTTGATTTTATTTTATAATGATTTAATCTTTTAACAATTCTGATTTTAATTTCAGGGTTTCTTCCTTCCCTAATCTTCCAGAGAAAACCAATCGCATTTGGCGACGTTGCAATGCTTCATCGTAACGTTTTTTCTCCTCGGCGGTTAGAGGTAATAATGGCGGAACTTTTACAGGACGTTTCTCTTTGTCGTCAACAGCTACAAATGTAAAATAGGCATCGTTGCATCGACGGGTATTTTTGCCTTTAATATCAGAAGAAAAAACTTCTACATATACTTCTACAGATGTTGTAAAAGCTCTAGTCACCACACATTCTAGTGTAATGACATCTCCAAGAGGAATCGGCTTATCAAAAGATACATTGTCTACAGAAACCGTAACAACATAACTTTCGCAATGCTTGCCTGCACAAATTCCTGCAACAACATCCATCCATTTTAATAAATTTCCCCCCATTAAATTATTGATAGGGTTGGTATCATTGGGCATGATCATCTCCGTCATAATCGTTTTCGACTCGGATACTTTTTTAGGCGCTAATTCCATAGAATGCTTCTTTTGTTATTGAATAATCTGTTGGATTTTAACAGGTGCTTATACAGTTATTAATAAATTTTATGGAGAATATAGAATAGAATAAAATGTCTATTCTGAATTCTTTATCTTTGCACCACAAAAGTAACAAAAACATTGGTTTTAAGTTCTTAGAAAGTCAATGTTCACCTATAAAATGTTTTATAATAGAAAAAATAAGTAACAAATGAAGTATTTAATTTTGCTGATAATCAGTTTTTTATTGGTTTCTTGTTCTAATCCTGAGCCTTCCAAAAAGATAGAAAAAGAAACTTGGAAATTAAATGAAGATGCTGCAACACTCTATCAAGTAGTTGGAGAGAAGCACGACACGGCAATGCTCTTAATGACAGATATAGAAGCAACAAGGAGTCAACTAAGGTTAAGAATGAAAACAGCAGAAATTGATAGCCTTAAAAAAGATACGATACTCAACTTGTTGACGGCACTCAAAAAAGCAGACGATGGAATGATGAATTGGATGCACGAATTTAAAAGTACGGAGTTAAACGAGGAGGAGTACAAAAAAATGTCTGAGACAGACATTATGACTTATCTAAAAGATGAAGAGCAAAAAATCGAACAAGTACATATAGATATGTTAGAAAGCATTAAAGATGGGAAAGCTTTTTTGAAACAATAAAGTAAACACTTTTAGCTCAAATTAAAACAAACGTACTTGGGAGTTAAAAAACAAAACCGCTTTGTATAGGGTTGATAACCATATATATTATAAGTTAGCAATCCTATGCGAAGCGGTTTAATAATATTACATTATTTAGTAGTTCGTTAATTAGCTGCGCTGCTACTGCGTGGTTTTAACGAACTATTGACTACTAAAAATTATTTATAATTCTCAATCAACCGAGCTTTCATTTGTGCAAACTCTTCATCATCAATGACCCCCATATCTTTTAATTCTGCGAGTTCTTTTAATTTACGAACGATTTCAGAATTAGCATTTTCTTCCGAAGCCTCCTTTTGGGGAGTAGTGTTGGTGTACTCTACGGTATCTTCTTTAACAGCTCCTTTTTCTTCTTTTTCCCTCTGAATGTCCTCAGCAACTGTTTTCCCCTTTTCAAATTGCTCATCATAATAACGTTGAAAGCGGTCTGTATCAAAGTCTAGGAATGTTCCTCCGACCGAAAAATGTGTTTTGAATACCTGACCTAAGGCATAAGTTGAAGCACCAGAAACAATTGACATAGATACGCCTCCTAAGACAGAACCAAAGCCAGGAACCAATTTGAGCAAAGCATTGGCACCTAATCTAGAAAGCCCCGAACCAGTAAGAGAAGTCACTAAAGCCTTGCCTTCTGTTTCCTTGAAATCAACACCATATATATTGCTAATGGTGCGAATCATATCCAACTGAACAGCTGCAACAGCAACAAAATCAGCAATTGGAATTGGAATAAAACCAGCCCCCATAGACCAAATTACATGATTTCTTACAGCAGATTCTGCTCTCTGATTCAAATCCTCATTATTATTCTTATTACTCATTTTTCGTACAAATTTTGCGGCTTTAATGAATTTATTCTCCATCAATAGGTTGATTAATGATTACTAATTTAATAGACACTTACGAAATAATAGATACTTGGAATTGTATTCGTAATAGCTTTTGTTGCTTGTCTAACCAATATACAAATTTGAATAAAAAAAAGTTGCATTGAGCTTCATCTTTTGAAACTCTTAAGGAGGGGGGAGCTATATTCATGAGTAAGAGGTTCCTTATCTGTGGTACTTATTGGTCTTATTTCGAAGAAGAGCAAAAGTCTTGTTAGTAAGATAAAAAAAGGTATCAGTTCTAATGTGCTGATAGATAGTAGGGTGCAGCTAGTTTTTTTTGTAAAAACAATTTTTTTTTTGATTTTATTTGAACAATCTGTGCTGTGGGATGTTATAATTATGTATCAAGTGACAACGAAACATACATTTTTAACTTACTTAAAAGTTTTGAAAATGAGCTGATTACCCTAAATCAGTTGACTCTGAAAAAAGAGACCTTCAATACAAATATTAATAATCACCCTTATTTTTGAGTAAGTTTAGTTTGCAACTATTTTAACGACCACGTAGTAGCAGCGCAGCTAACTATCGAGTAAGAGTACTATTTATTGGTATAAATGGTCTTGTTGCCCCTTGCTACTTATCTCGAAAACTTATTATTTAATAAAAAACAACGTAAATCATGCTTAGAATTATCATAACGTTACTGATCATCGCTTTTATTGCTGCTCTTTTTGGATTTGGAGGAATTGCTGGTGCGGCTACAGGTATTGCTAAAATTATTTTTTACATTTTCCTTGTATTATTAGTCGTTTCATTGTTATTCAGTCTATTAAGAAAGGCGTAATAAAAGAAAGTTGAAATTAAAATGAACATTTTTTGATTATATTTGTTATAATAATATAGACGTTAAACAACAAATGATAAAAATCAAAATTTGCATACATTGCTGCTGATGAGCAGAGTGAATCGTTCCTAGAATTAAACCATTCTGTTTTTGTAAAACACCCGTTTCAAAGACCCAATACAAGCACATATAGTCAGTAGTAATATCCCCCAAAACTGTTCGTAGTTCATATCATGTTCGAGCAGTCTAAGCCTTAGAATCTATATTTTTATACTTCTACAACTTCTAGCTTATTTGTTAGGCTTAAGTAGGAGGAATAAACTAACTTTTCAATACAGCTAATCAATCGGTAGGAGTCAATTTTAATGTCCTGCACACATTGAAGAATCAGAATGCTCACTTTTATTTAGTGATGTAGTTAATGATTCCTGTGTTGATTACCCATGGATAATAACCAACAAATACACGCATATTATCACAATAATCAATCTATTAACAATTAAAACATACAAATTATGAGTGCATTTAGCGATAAAGTTAAAGGAAACTGGAATGAAATCAAAGGTAAGTTGAAGCAGGAATATGCTCAATTGACTGACGATGATCTGAAGTACCAAGAGGGAAAAGAAGATGAAATGCTTGGTCGCCTACAGACAAAATTAGGAAAGACTAAAGAGGAAGTTAAAAATTGGATTGACTCAATTGGTAGCTAATTATACCAGACGTATATCCTAAGGTACTCTCTATGTATCATACAACACATTAGGTGTTGGAAAAAGGAAAAATATATTTATTCACCTTAAAAAATTAAAAAGAAATGAGCGCGATTAGCGATAAGATTAAAGGAAACTGGAACGAAATCAAAGGTAAGTTAAAGCAAGAATATGCTGAGTTAACCGAAGATGATTTAAAGTACCAAGAAGGGAAAGAGGATGAAATGTTAGGTCGCCTACAGCAAAAGCTGGGAAAATCTAAAGAACAAATCAAAAACTACATCGACTCAATTGGTAATTAGTATAGTCACTTTCAAAATCCCTACAGGAACAAGCATTTAGGTTGTACAGCTTCAAAAGAACCTGTGCAACAAGAAAAAAATATTTGTTCACTTTCAAAAATTGAAAGAAAATGAGTGCGCTTAGCGATAAAGTAAAGGGAAATTGGAAACAAGTTAAAGGTAAAATGAAGCAAAGGTATGCTCAATTAACCGATAACGATTTAATGTATGAGAAGGGAAAAGAGGATGAAATGCTTGGACGATTACAGCAGAAGCTAGGAAAGTCAAAGCAAGAAATAAAACGTTGGATTAATTCCATTGGAAACTAAATTTATTTCTTTTAAACTCCTAATAAAACCTGTACACAGGTTGTGCAATTTCAAATGGATTTGTACAGCATGAAAAAAACTATATTAATTCGTTCACCCGAAAAATAAAAAAGAAATGATTGCAATGAGTGATAAAATCAGAGGAAACTGAAATGAAATCAAAGGTAAAATGAAGCAAAAATATGCTGAGTTAACCGAAGATGATTTGATGTATCGAGAGAGAAAGGAAGATGAAATGCTTGGACATTTGCAGCAAAAGCTAGGCAAGTCGAAGCGAGAGATAAACGATTATATCAACTCCATCGGTAACTAAAGTCATCATTTCTATAAAACAGACAAAAATTGAGACGTTCTATTCAGAACATCCGATAGCAAGAAAGCTCATCTGGGAATATCCCAGATGAGCTTTCTATGTGTTGGTAATGTGTGTCTTATCGAATAATCAGTTGACCAGTAGCATGAATATTATCATTTTTTAGATGGTACCAGTAAGTTCCCGCAGTAAGAGAACCTCTCTTGATTGTAATTTGATTGGACGCTATATTGGTATAAGTATGAATGATTTTTCCTTGCAAGTTGGTAATGATTAAATCAAAACTTTCTTGCTCAACGTTATTAAACATCAATGTTGTTGCCTCTTCAAAAGGATTGGGGTTTACTGAAATGTTGAGTGCCTGTATTGCTTGAGTGTTTTGAATATTAGTGGCGCCAACTGTTACCAATTGACTAATCGTATCGCTTCCACAAACATTGCTGACTATTAGCTCTACGGTATACGTACCAGCACTTGCGTAAGTATGGGAAGGATTTTGTTGAGTAGAAGTATTGTTGTCTCCAAAGTTCCAAGCATAAGAATCGCCAATACTAGAGGTTGCAAAATTGACATCCAAGCCAGAAACGTTTTGTTGAAAATTACTAATAGTTGGACTACTGTTTGCTGTAATTATAACCGTATCAGGAATGGAAGCACAACCCAATGCATCGTAAGCTGTAACACTATATGTGTTTGGAGAGCTAATTTGAGTACTTGCTGTTGTGGCAGCGTTCGACCAAGAATAAGTAGCAAAATTCCCTGTTGCGGTTAAGGTTAAAGGCGCATTGTCACAAAGAACATATTGTCCTGAAGTAGAAGTAATTTGTGTCGTAGTGGGAGCAGGTTCTGTAATGGTAACACTATCCAAATGCTCACAACCTACAAAGTCTGTAATGACAACTTGATAGGTTCCAGAAGATAAATTGTTGATACTGGCACTAGTTTGTCCATTGCTCCAAAGATAGGTATAGGGTGGTTTAGGACCTGTGACATTTAAAACGGCTTGCCCATCATTGGCACCAAAACAGCTTACATTAGTACTGCTAATAGCTTGGTTGTAATGTACATAAGGTTTTATAACAATAACTGAATCTCTGCGTTGTCCATTATCATTAATCATGACATATTTAGCCGTATCGCCATTAATATCGAACCGAACATAATGGTTTTCGTAGATCTCTACACTTAAATTAGGAGCATTATTATTCGTATTAGCATCTAATGTACTTGCACCAGCACCACCCGTTACTAGATATTGTACGCCATTCATTTCTCCTCTTTGATAACAATGAGAATGTCCATTAACCACAAAATCGACGTTATACTTCTCAAATTCGGGCACTAAGTCCGTACGCATATCTTCGTCTCCTTGGTATAAAAAATAAGGAGAAAAAGGAACATAATAATCTAAACTCCAAGCATTGGTCCATGGCGGTTGGTGAAAGAAAATAAAGAGCCACTTTTTGTCATTGCACTTAAATTCATCAACCATCCAATTGAATTGAGCAGATCCTGTTGTGTAATCGAGGTTGGCATCCAAACAAACAAACTTAGCGTCCCCCCATTCAAAGGAGTAATAACGTTCTGTATTCGCAGGATTATTACTAAAAAGATAAAAAGCATCTAAATAAGTTGCTGCATTATCTGCGTACGTATCGTGATTTCCAATGCATGTAAAATGACATTCTCGTTTTAACATATCTTTGTATACTCCAAAGAAAATATTGTCGTAATTATCGCCCACATTTTGATCGACATCTCCTGTCACTATTGCAAAATCTGCATTTTCTGATTCCATTAATCCTGCGACTTGATTTTGTATGGTATTGTTATAACCGCAATCTCCATAGGCCAAAAAACTAAATTCATCGGCTAAAGGTAGAGGTGCTGTTTCAAAATGCTCGATGGCAGAAATAAAAGTATCGTTGGGAGCGATTGATTTTACTTGGTAATAATAAGTCGTATTAGCTTGCAAGCCAGCCAAATCAAAAAAATGTTTTTGATCTAGTCCTGTCGTAGAAAGAGAGTCAAACCATACGCCTGAGGTAGTTCCTAAATATAGTGTTCCAGTAGAAGGAGTGGCACGACGCCAAGCAATAGTTGCTGTTGTTTGAGAAGGGCGCTGCACATTGGGATAGCGATTGACAACCTGTGCATTAGAATATTGGGAAAGACAAAAGAATAGGAAAAGTAGAATTGTGTACTTCATTATCAAAGAGCGACTAAGTAAATAAAAAGTTAAGATTAAAGATTAAATTTACAAAAAATTATCAATTTATTTACATTGAAAATACTATTAACAAAAAAGACCATCTTGGGAGCCAAATTTAAATTATTTTTTAGCAGAAAATTTTTTTTTCGTTAAACATTAAATACAGCAAGGAGAGAGATATTTAAATGATTGTTTCTATTTTTCTAAAACTATTGTATCTTTAATTATAGTACTTCATGGATTTTTTTGCTTTTTTGATAGAAAGACAAAAAAATATCTTTGTATGAATTTAATTATCAGTAATTTACTGTTTGAATGCTTAAAAGGTATCTTGTTGATAATTAGGCTAATGTAATTTTGTGCGAAGTATTGTAATGAATGGTTCTTTACGCTTTATGGTTAGAAATAGCCAAACAAAAAGAAATGAGTTTTTTAGTTTGTAGAACCCTATTGTAAATATTGAAAAAATCTGAATTATAAGTAAATCCATTATGTCAATAATAACAAAGAAATCAGAAAAATTTTTAGAAGCTTATCTGAATAACTTTTCTCCAACTGGGTTTGAATCACCAGGTCAAAAGATGTGGCTGGACTATATAAAACCTTACATTGATGATTATAAGGTTGATAATTATGGAACGGTCTATGGAATTATCAATCCAGAAGCAGAATATAAGGTCGTTATTGAAGCGCATGCCGATGAAATTTCATGGTTTGTACATTATATAACCAAGGATGGTTATATAAAAGTAATTCGAAATGGAGGTTCTGATCATACTATTGCGCCATCTAAACGAGTTAATATTCATACTGGGAAAGGAATTGTTCGAGGTGTGTTTGGGTGGCCTGCTATTCATACTAGAAGGGACGAAGATTCTACTTTAAACCCTAAACTAACAAACATTTTTATTGATGTAGGTGCAGATAGCAAAGAAGAAGTTTTGGAAATGGGAATTCATCCTGGTTGTGTCATTACCTACCCCGATACTTTTGAGGTGCTTAATAAGCGTTATTATATTGGTCGTGCTTTGGATAATCGTATTGGTGGTTTTTGTATTGCAGAAGTTGCCCGATTGTTGCATGAAAATAATATCAAACTGCCATTTGGCTTGTATATAGTCAATTCAGTTCAAGAAGAAGTTGGTTTAAATGGTGCCAAGATGATTGCCAATGCCATTAAGCCAGATGTAGCTATTGTAACCGATGTTTCTCATAATACACATACTCCTTTGGTAAGTGTCGAAAAACACGGAGATATTAAAGGAGGGGATGGACCCGACTTAACATTTGGTCCTGCGGTACACAACAATTTACTAAAATTGATTCGAGAAGCCGCAGAAGCCAATGAAATTCCTTATCAACTAAGTGCCAGCTCTAGAATTACAGGAACAGATACCGATGCTTTTGCGTTTTCTAATGCTGGTGTTCCTTCTGCATTGATCTCTTTACCAATTAAATACATGCATACGACAGTAGAAATGGCACACAAAGACGATGTGGAAAATGTCATTCGTTTAATCTACCAAGCCTTGCAAAGAATAGAAGATAAACACGATTTTAGATATTTTACATAAGTAGTTTGAATGGCGAAGTTTATCAATTTCCTATTGTATAGCAATATTTATATTGCATTGTGTGCAGTAGCGATGACTGCTCAAACGCTATATGTATTTGATATAAGTGTACCAACAAGTCCTGCTTTGCTAGGGCTTGTTTTTTTTTCTACCTTGGTTATTTATGCCTTGCATCGTTTGGTGAGTTTGTCAAAGGTCGACAAAAATTTAAAAGTAGAACGTTTTAATGTGATTGAAACGTATCAACGGCACATTCAAATTTATGCTGCTTTAGGGACGATAGGTGGTGGTGTTTGTTTTTTCTTTTTAGCGAGAACTACTCAATATGCTTTAGTGCTGCCTGCGATATTGTCCTTGGGCTATGTGATTCCATTTATGGGAAATAAAAAACTACGATTGCGGGATGTGCATTTTATCAAAATTTTTTTAATTGCCATTGTTTGGTCTTATGTAACTGTTTTATTGCCAATCTTAGAATATGGTATTCCACTTGAGGAGCAAGCAATTGGAGCAATAATAGAACGGATATTATTTATTTTTGTGATCACCTTGCCTTTTGATTTACGAGATTGGGAAATTGATAAAAAGAATGGTGTAAGAACAATTCCTGCGACCATTGGTGTAAAAAAGACGCTTCAATTGGCATTCTTTATACTGGTTCTTTGGATGCTTGGAGTCACTCAAATCTATACTTGGTCGATAGTAGTAGGTTTGTGGGGTTCAGGAATTACAACAGGAATATTGGTCTATTATTCGCCTCAGCAAAAGCACGACTACTATTTCACAGCATTGATGGACGGAACAATGCTCTTGCAGTATGGGCTCGTATTACTATCAACGGCTAGCATGTTGAGCAATTAGAAAATAAATTGCCTAAGCCTTGAAATGAGAGATAAAAAAGCCCCAAAGTTTTAAACTTTGAGGCACAACGATTGAAAATTTGCTAAGTTCAATAGGTTGTTGTGTTTACATTAATCCTAACGGCTTGGCAAATTTTGTCATCTCGTTTAAGTTACTAATTTTTAGCTTTCCAAACATGATTGCAGTCATTGGATTTTGCTCACGATTGATGATATCCATCAATACTTTATCAGAAGTAGTAATGACACATTTTGCTTCACCTTCTAGGCCTTCCACTACCGAAAATTCACCATTTTCAGATGATGCAGTGAATTCTCCTCCACCATCACCAGAAATTTTAAAGTGAAAACGAGTATCTCCTTTACCATCCAATGCTTCAGGAGTAATTCTATCAGGGAAACCTAGTATAAATTCTTTTGCAGTCATAAGAATTGAATATTAAATTTAAAATTTTTCGATTTAGATTTTTGATGATTGTAACAGATATTCTTATCAGAATACCTTTAACAGACCCTTTTTGACAAAAATATCTTAAAAACAACCAATTAAATATAGTTGTTATTCTCTTGTCTAAAAGAAGCGCTCAATATAAAAATAGTTCTATAGTTTTTGTAATATCCATTGATAAATATGTTCCAGTACATCTAATTTCTCAGGCTCATTATGAAGTTCATGATAGCCGCCTTCCCATATTTTCAAACTAATGTCACCAGTAGCTTTTTCTGCAAAGCGTTGAGTAGCAGCGGGGGAGGTAATACCATCTTCGCTACCGTGCAAGAGTAATAAGGGGAGGTTAATTTTAGAGACTGTTTCTAGGCTTTTTTGTCCCGATTCTAGCATGCCTATTGCGGTTTCAGAAGTTACCTTACTATGGTTTAATGGATCGTTGCTATACGCTGCAACCACCATCTTATCTCTAGAGATTAAGTTAACGTCTAGTTGATTGTCCTGTGTGAATTTAGGATAAATAGGTCGAATTAATTTGCCTAAAAATAGCAAAAAAGCAGGTGGTTTAAATGCTGGTTCTAACAATGGAGAAGTAGCTATAACTCCTTTGAGACCAGTATGTTTTTTGTGCAAAATATAATCTAAGACAATACCTCCTCCCATACTATGTCCATACAAAAAGACAGGTACAGAAGAATGCCTGCGGCTAGCTTCACTATGCAGTTTTACAATATCATCAAAGACATAGTCGTACTTGGCAATATGACCACGTTTGCCCCCCGATTTTCCATGACCAGAGCGGTCGCAAGTTAAGAGTGCAAATCCATGATGCGTAAAAAACTCTGCCACGTGTTGATAACGGGAAGAATGCTCTCCTAAACCATGAATAAGCAAGATAATTCCTTTAGGGAGCTTGTATTTAGTCTCATCAGGCCACCAGCCCTGTGCGTAAATTTTGACTTTGGCTGGATTTGTCCAACTAAATTCAGTGTGTTTCATTTCTATTGTAATTTGTGACGTATTAATTCAATACATCACGTATGAATATTCCTATAAATCACTTTAAGATAAAAAAAATTGACTACTTGGTTAAGGAAATTTGAGATTTATTCCTAGAAGCTATTATTAAATATAGAGGTTTGAGTAGAATGCTAAGTATGCCTTGTTTTTGTTTTAAATATTAAGTATATTAGACTCAATACTCCGTTGATTAACTTTGTTACTCCCTACGGTCGTGAGCTCGGTTTGCTGCTACTGCGTGGTTTCAATGGAATAATGTTAGACTGTCAAAATAGCCTTACTTTAGAAACTATACAACAACAGCAAAAGAGATTTTTTGTGAAGCGTACATTAAAATGATTAATAGCCATGCACCAACTACCAACAGCTCCTTATCTAACTACAGAAGAACGGAAATCATTGTTAGAGATGAACGATTTTAGAGCATTTGTAGAAGTAACTATTCATTGGTTATGGATTGTTATTGCTCTTTTACTACCTTATTTTTATTGTCACCCTCTGACAATCATAATGGCTCTGTTTATTTTAGGCGGGAAGCAATTGGCTTGTGCCATTTTGTTGCACGATGCCTCCCATTTTTCTGTATTTAAAAATAAAAAGGTCAATGATTTTGTAGGGCAGTGGCTAGGGGCTTATCCTATTTTTCAAGATATGTTGGCGTATCGTCCTTATCACAAAATACACCATCTTTATACAGGATTAGAAGAAGACCCTGATTTGTTATTGACCAGAGGGTATCCCACTTCTAAAAAGAGTATGATGAGAAAGTTTTTTAGAGATTTGTCAGGACAAACAGGAATGAAAGCTTTTGTAGGCTTAATTTTAATGAACTTGGGCTATATAGAATATAATTTAGGAAATAATATTGTTCGAGTATCTCAAAAAGATAGGACATGGGAGGAATTTTTTAAGGTGATGATTGCCAACTTATGGAAACCAATTGTAGCCAATTTTATGATCTTTTTACCCTTGTATTTATTCGCTTCTGGATGGTTGTATTTGTTGTGGATTGGAGCTTATTTAACTACTTTTCAATTTTGTATTCGAGTGCGTTCGATGGCAGAGCATTCTGTGGTAGAAGATGCGACCAACCCACTGTTAAATACTCGAACTACTTATGCTAACTTTATTGAGCGGATGTTGTTTGCTCCTTATCATGTGAATTATCATGTAGAACACCATATGTTAATGGGCGTTCCATCGTACAAATTGCCTGAAATGCATGCACTGATTAAGGCAAGAGGCTTTTACGAAAAAGGAGTGTTAGCACCTAATTATTGGTCCATCATACAATTGGCAGTTGAGGTGGAACAATAAAAATAGTTTGTTTGATCATTACGACAACTAATGCTTCGCACTTTCAGCTTCTAGTTGATCCAAACGTTTTGTTAGCTGCTCAATTAACAACGCTTGTTCTTCAACCTTTTGTTGAAGTAGGGCATTGTTTTTTTCTAAATCTGAAATATTAAGCTGACTCGCTGCCAAAATTCCTGTCGAGGTAGTATATACAATTCTATTGCCTGTCCCTGTTAACGATTGAATTCTTGCTCCACCTGCCACATCAAGTTTTTCTGTAGGGTTGTAAGTCCCTATTCCAATATTGCCATGAGAAGATTCGGTCGGATTTAAGATAATATGTTTATTTGAGGTTGCTGTTATCCAAAAGTCACTGCCTACTGTAGTGATGTCGATTTCGCTACCATCTGTACGGACGTGTAGAAACTTTGTTCCATCAGGATTTTGTAACTTGATTTGCCCACCTTCAACAACTAATTTTTGATCGGGAGTTGCAGTTCCAATGCCAACATTTTGAGCCATTGCTCCAATAGGTAGGAAAAAAAGTAATAAGATATTAGCTAATAAAATACGCATGAGCCGATTTTTTATTAAAAATAATAGAGTATGTGTCGTTCTGCTGACAGTAAGTATGAAGTTAAGGTATTATATTCGTAATACTTCGTAGTAGTTCGTTGATTTTTTACTTTTTTAGCTCGCTACGCTCGTGAGCTTGCAAGCTCGGTTCGCTGCTACTGCGTGGTTTCAACGAACTATTGACTTCGTAGACAATACTTTTTTACCTTTTTTAAAGGTATTACAAGGCACGCTTAGTGTTTTGTGCAATATCGAATTATTGGACGATTATTTAATGTTGGCGGACTATTAAAAACAATCAAATTATGATCTATCTTCAAAAAATATTCTTTGTTGCTCTGCTTTTGGAGAGCATAACACTAGCTGCGCAACGTACAACAATGACAGATTTTTCTTTGGCGTATAATCTAGGAGCATACAATCGAGCGGCAGCGTTGGGCGAAGAGTTGTTGTTGCGAAAGTCTATACAAAATGATGTAAATATTTGGTTTCCTTTGAGTACGAAGCTAGGGATAGCTTATCATTCAATTGGAAATTATACACGTGGATTGGAGCGTTTGGATTTGCCTATAGAATGGGCAAAGACAGAAAAAAATTACCCTGTCGAAGATCTATTGTTGGCTTATCACGAGAAAGGAAAAATTTTAAATGAATTAGAGCAATATGCTTCTGCTCAATTTGTCTACTCTAAGGCTGTCAAATTATTTGAAAATGATAGATCTTTGCAACAAGATAGTAGTGCTCAAATTATTTATCTAAACACATTGATCGGAATTGGCGCTACGGCTTATTCAAAATCAGATTACTCGAAAGCTAAGACGTTTTTTGAAAAAGCATTAGTATATAGCAAGGAGGTAGGGGTTAAAGAGATGGGATTATTAGCACAACAGCATTTATATTTAGGTAAGGTAGAGGAGAAGCTTGGAAATCATAGCTCAGCAGGTGATCAAATGTTGACAGCGATTGAAGTGGGAAAAATGGAGGTTATAGAGCAGAGTGTGTTGTGGAGCAATTTTTATCACGACTTAGCCAATTATTATATCGAGTACAAGCGAAACGAAGAAGCACTAGAATACAACAGTTTAGCTATTAAGTCCCTGTTACCTACATGGAAAAATGAAGCTCAGAATGGATTGCCAACTATTGAAGAGTTGAATCAGTCAACATCTCTGGGGTTGGCAGCACAGTTATTGGCTCAACGAGGAGCTATTTTTTTTAGTAATAAAAATGAGGGAGAATTAAAAAAAGCTTTAGAAAATTACAGACTCATGGATGTGTTTGTTACTCGTTTGCGTCGTCTGTATACTGGAGAAAGTGCTCGTTTGTTATGGTCCGACCGAGCATTGGATTTTTATGAAAAAGCCATCAAAAGCTGCTTGAGATTATATGATAAGACAGGGCAAGAAGATTATCGTTTAGAGGCCTTTGAATTGTCGGAAAGAAGCAAAAGTTTGTTGTTATTAGAAGCGTTTAAAAAAATAAAAGCTAAGAAAGTTTCTGGTGTTCCCATTGAAAAAATTGAAAAAGAAGAAGTACTAGAAGCAGATGTGGATGCTTTGGAAAATCAATTGTACAACTTAAAACGCTACAGAAAAAGTACAGAGAGTTACAAAAATAAGTTGAGAAAAAAAGAAAAAGAGTTGTTGGAAAAAAAACGAATGTACGAGGATTTTTTGATAGAACTTAGAAAACAATATCCTGATTATTATAAGCTAAAATTTGATCTATCGGTAACAACGGTGGGAGAGGTGCAAGAACGTTTGGCAAGCGATCAATTATTGATAGAGTATTTTATCACAAAAAATGAATTAATCGTTTTTAAAATTAGCAAACAAGGGTATGATGTATTGGAATTGCCCTTAGATTTTGAATTGACACCCAAAATTAAAGCCTTTAGAGAAGGTATTTATGGATATTATTTGAATAATAAGGAACGTTCCCAATCGTTGCGAAGAAGTTACATACAGCAATACCAAACTTTAGGCTATGAATTGTACCAAGGTATTTTGAAACCTGTATTAGCTGGTCAACAGGAAAGTCGTTTGATGATTATTTTGGCAGGGAACCTGGGATTTTTGCCTTTTGAGGCATTATTGACCGCTCCTGCTACAGGCGAAAATTTTACGCAAATGCCTTATTTGCTCAATGATTACGCCATTGGGTATTGTTACTCTGCTACCTTATTGCACGAGATGCAACAGAAAGAGCATGTTCCTGATAAGATATTTTTGGGATTTGCTCCTGAGTTTAAGCAAGGGGTAAAATTGGAGGGAAAGTATGCCTTTGACCCTTTGTTGCATAGCGAAAAAGAAGTGAAAGAAATTTTTGATTTGGTGGGGATGGGAGAAGTCTTTGATGGAGAACTTGCTACCAAAGAGAACTTTCAAGAAAATTGTGAGGATTATTGTATTGTTCATATTGCAACGCATGGGGTGATGAATACAGAGAATTCAGAAAACTCTTTCTTGGCATTTTCTGAAGTACCCGATTCTAGTGATAATGAATTGCTTTATGTTCGAGATTTGTACAACATGCACTTAACGGCTAGTTTGGTGGTTTTGAGTGCTTGCGAAACAGGAATCGGAGAGCTATACGAAAGCGAAGGAATTGCTTCTTTGGCAAGAGGGTTTTCTTATGCTGGGGCAAAGAGTCTGATTACTTCTTTGTGGAGTGTAAACGATCATGCTACGGCCGAAATT
This sequence comes from Aureispira sp. CCB-QB1, assembly GCF_000724545.1. Taxonomy (GTDB): domain Bacteria; phylum Bacteroidota; class Bacteroidia; order Chitinophagales; family Saprospiraceae; genus Aureispira. The sequence goes on from NZ_JHBV01000035.1 coordinate 16,009, forward strand.
ATGCGCCGCTTGTATGCCAATTTAAAGATGGGGATGCCCAAAGATAAGGCTTTACAGCAGGCAAAACATGATTTCATCAAGGATGCAACCAACCAAACAGCCCATCCTTTTTTGTGGTCGGCTTTTATTCAAATTGGAGATGAAGCTCCTTTGCCAAGTCCTGATGGGCAAGGTGAAGGAAATGGGAAACTGCTATGGATATTGGGTGGCATTGCATTGCTTTTGTTGGGAGTAGGTTTATTATTACGCCGTTCTAAAAAAGCTTAGCAGACTACTAAAGATTGGTAAAATAATCATCTAAGAAAAGCAAACGGTCTTGTGTCCAATTGATTATATAGTATTGTTGTTGGGCGATGTCAATGTGACTGTTCCATTTCAAATTTTCCCAAAATAGAATATCTGATGTACCTATTTCTGCAAAGTTATTGTCGTAAATGGAATTTAAATGCGAACTACTAAAAACATTTCCTCTAAGCAAGAACCATCTGTTTTTTAACCTTTGTTTGAAATTATTAGAATTAGTTTGCAGCAGACGATCAAAGAGATGATTGCTCAAAATAGTAGTGGTATTGGTGGGAGAACCATCCCAGAATTGCCCTAAAGTGCCATCCAAATCCCAGGGAGTAATAAAAAATGGAGCGGTTGCATTTTGACGAACCCAAATAATGTTTTTACCTGTATTGTCAAAGGCAGATGTTAGGTTCAAAAAGATATAATAGTCTATAAAAAGGTCCAAATCAATGAAGGTATTAATTTGAGTGCTGAAGTTATGGTCGTTTTCATTAATAATAAAATCTCTTAACTGATGTAGTGGCGCCCAATGAATTCTATTTTTGGGAATAGGATACTTTTGTTCCCAGCCATCCCAATTATTGGAATGATGAGGCATATTAGAATTTAATTGCTCGAAAGTCGTTGTACCATCTCCCCAAGCTGTTGTCTTGTACAAGACAGCTTCTGGATGGTTTAAGCCAAGTTTTTCGGCGTTTATCTTCTCATTCAAACAGTAAATACCTTGATAATCATTATTGAGATAAAGTTCTACAAATTTAGATTGTATGCCATGATGCTTTAAGGGGTTCATGGCTTGCCAGATTTCAAAAGAAACTTTATTGCGCAATCTAGATGGGTCGTTGTACATAGCATCTAAAATCCAGTCTTCATTCTTATCCCAATCAAACAAAGATTTAGAGACTTTATTACCCAAACTCATGCTGTTTAGGAAAGCAAAACCATACGATTTTTTGGGATTGGATTGAGAAGAGCCACCTCTGATTTCTATCCCCACAAAAGATGTTATGGGGTAACTTGCATCAGTAGGGGAATTGATTGTCAATCGAGCTAATTTCTTTGGCTCATCTATAATGACGTTTGGAGTAACAATTCTCACAATGGGTAAATTGGTAAAACGGAGTGTAAAATATTTGCAAATGCCTTTGGTGACTAGTTCAACAACATACTCTTCTCCAATTTTAACCTTGCCAAGGTTATTGCTAGCATTATTAGCTAATGAAATACCATCAATTGAAATGCTCGCATAATCCTGAAAACGAACATGAGGGGTAAAGTTTGAGATAGAATCCTGCGCTATGCTATATCTTAAGGAATTGGTTGCTTTGTCAAAAAAACAATCCTTGTGGTCTAAAGCTAAAATTAAAGGAAGTTCTAGTTGGTCATCGGGCAAGGCATCAAAGATGATTTCTTCTTTGTAGCAGGATTGAGAAAAAAAAAGGAATACGGCGATACAATAAAAAAAGAGGGCTTTATTCATAATTCAATACTATAAATCATTTTTATAAAAAAGAATGAAAGGGCATCTTGGGGCTGCAAATTTACTTCGTATCCCACGGCAAAATTAAATTGCCCAATGACTGTTTTTATCTTATTGCCAATATTAAACCGTAACTTATCTAAGTGTGTTTCTTGATGAGGGGTTGTGCTGACAAATAATTCCGTAGAACAATAGAATTGGTGTGTTTTCTTATACTTATAGGTCAATTTTAGTTTATTGCGAACCGTAGATTTCTTTCTAGTTATTATGGTTGGTTCTGGTTGAAATAAGTCAATAAATTTTTGTTGATATCGGAGCCTATAAGACAGTTTAAACTTCTTACTAAACTTAGTCTTAAATTCAAGATCAAAGTTATAGCGTAGACTGTTTTCTGTTGGCTTCCATTTTTGTACATCATGTATATAGCGAAAGTTGCCATGCAATCGAAAGTTTTTATTAATCGTATAATTTAGTCCTAGATCAGCTAAATAGGCATCAACAACGCTACTATTTTGGCAGGTTCGAAATTGTTGTTCTAAGGAAAGTTGAAAATTTTGAGGTAGTTTTTTTTTGACTAAAACTCCGACCCAAACCCCAAAATCTTGTTTTATTTTAATTTGTTGAGCATGGGTATGGGCATACAAAAGCATTAAAAACAGCAATAAAATGTTACTCTTTTTTCTCATTGATAAAAGACTCTGAATTTACTAAGCAAATAAATAAGTAAGTTAACGACTCTGAATAGAGTTAGGACGTTTGTGTTTCTTGGAACAGAAGGGGAATAACCTGATAGTTGAAAATGAAATTCTTTAAGAGTTGTTTTGGTATACGGTAAGAATAGAGATATTCTTTTAAATAGTCTCTAGAAAAGACTATAAGATGATTGAAAAAGGCTGTGTAGGAGATAGCGCAAATCATCATTAAAAAACAACTTGTCAAGAAAAAAAACGCATTGAACATGATTTCTGGATAAACCCAATGCGTTTTTTAGACCATGTTTATAATTACATCAAACGATGCCTAAAACAATGCTGCAACATCTTTATGTTGAACTTGCTCGACTGTAACGCCACGGGGAACAAAAACTTTGAAGGTATATTTCTCTTCGATAGTCGTTCCTCTAATGACCAATTCTTTTTGTGCTTTTAACATGGTTAAAATCATACTTCCATCGACATCTTTAGAACTTGCTGTATAGCGTCCTGCTTCCGCCAATGCTTTTAAAGTAGGCTCATTAAAATTAACGGCATCAATTGTAGTCACTAAACGGACTATTTTTTCGTCCCATTCTTCGATTTCAATTTCTCCATCTACGGCTAAAGTAAGGACTTGCGCACCGTTGTACTGATACGATTTGACGATGTTTTTTTGGACTTGGGAAGAAGCCGCTAGAGTGCATCCAAAGACGAATGCCATTGTTAGGAATAAATATTTCATACGCTTGCTTTTTGGCTCATGTACTGCAGGGAATATACATGACTTGTGATTGAATAAATTGGGTGTGTTTGCTGTGTTTGTAGTTAGGTAGTTTGTTCTAATATTAACTTATTAAAAAATGTGTTTAGGAACAATAAGAATAATATTATGGGCAAAGATAACTAAAACTAATATGATTAAACATATATCAATTAAACTCTTTTTTAAGATACGAAAAATGTATGATTATCAAAAGATTATAAGATGAATATTATCCTCGGAAGGATATTTTTATTTTGCTTGTATTGAATGTTTGTGTATTTATAAAACGAAACAAAATAGCAAAAGGTTGGTATCGTCAAAAAAAATAGCTTAGAATTTTTCAAAAACAGCCTAAATATTTATGAATTGTCGCAAAAAGAACAAAAAGAGTAAGGAATCTTTTTATTTTTTTTAAATAAAGAGAATTGGTCTATGACTTTAATCGAGGGATTACTTCAACGAGACAAAGTCAGTTTACTTATAAGCTAGGAATAATGATAATGGTTGGATATATTAACAGCTAGGAGAGAGGCGAGATTTACTTATAAAAAAAGCCATCCCTTTATTATAGAATGGCTTTCTTCTCAAAAAAGTTATCTTAAGCAATGAATTGGTGATCTAGTAAACTAATTATTTAGTTAACTGTACTATCATTGTCAGGATTCGAAATCATTTCGACAGTTACGCCTTCAGGAACAAGAATCTCATAAGTTAAAACTTCATTAAGGACTTGACCTCTAATGGTAACTTTTGTAGCTAGTTTAGGCATTTGAATTGTCATAACGCCATTATCAGTAGTTGTTTCTATGTTGTAACGTCCCACAGAAACCAAGCGTTTGAGGATTTCCTCATTAAAGTTGGTCAATTCAATAGTGGTGGTTACACGAATGAAGGATTCTTCCCACTCTCTAACTTGAGTTGTCCCCTCTAGGTTGATCGCAACACTAGAAGCATCGGCAGCTAGGGATTTGACAAATGTCTTTTGACTTTGTCCAAAACTAGCTGAAACAAAAAGAATAGAAAGAATAAAAAGTGTAAAGATTTTTTTCATAATAAATTTAATTTTTGGGTTAAAGAATAAGGAAAAAATATGCCATTCCTTAATTAGGTTGTTCTTTTGGGAGTGCAAAGATGCGATTTTTATGCCATAAAGTCAAGCTATTTTTTAACTGACAATGAATGATCTACATCAAAAATTTCATTTAAAACTAGAATGCGAAATATTATTTGGTTCAAAAAGCTTGTTGCCTTCTTTCTCGCTCATTTTAAACTCCTTATAGACATAACATTTTTTTTAGAAAAATAATTCTATTTATTGATTTTAAGTTTTTTTAACACAAAAAGAGGGCATAATGAAACTATTTTTAAAAAACTACAATTGTTAAGTAACCACTTTCAAAAACTTTGTATAAATTCGTTGGCTAAACTATGAATGCACGACTCAAATTTTAGCATAAATACTTCACAAAACAATGAAGCGTACTTTAGTCCAATGCATAATTAGTTGTAGTAGGTTTTACCATTTGCTGATGGTAAATCATAGCATTACTTCGTTAAAAAATTGTATTAGTTTAGCTGCGCTGCTACTTCGTGGTACTTCGTGAGCGATCTCACGACCGCAGAAAGCTACCATGAAGTAGTACCGCAGGTAACTAAGCTTGCGATCTCATGACCGCAGGGAATAATCAACGGAGTATTATCATAGGTAACTATCAATAAATAGAAAATAACTTTTTACATAAACAGTAAGCAATTATTGCTTACATACCAACAACTATTTAATTATAACAATGGATTACGAATCAAGTGAAATTGAGGCGAAATGGAAACAGTATTGGGCTGAGCATGAGGTATACAAAACTTCTAACGATACCTCAAAACCCAAGTATTATGTATTGGATATGTTCCCCTATCCATCTGGAGCTGGGCTACATGTAGGGCATCCGCTAGGCTATATTGCTAGCGATATTTTTGCTCGATACAAGCGTTTACAAGGTTATAACGTATTGCATCCAATGGGATACGATGCTTTTGGTTTGCCTGCTGAACAGTACGCCATTCAAACAGGAGTGCACCCTGCTGTTTCTACCAATCAGAATATTAGTTTCTATCGTAAGCAGTTGGATAACTTAGGCTTTTCTTTTGATTGGAGCCGTTCTGTGAATACTTCAGATCCAAAGTATTATAAATGGACACAGCATATTTTCTTGAAGTTGTTTGCTCATTATTATAACAATGAAATAGATAAAGCTGAACCGATAGAAAATCTAGTTGAACTATTTGAAAAAGAAGGAAATAAAAATGTTCAGGCTGCTTCTAGCCAAGAAACTATTTTTTCTGCGGATGAATGGAATGGTTACAGTCCCAAAGAACAGGACGATGTATTAATGAATTATCGTTTGGCGTATCGTAAAGTTGGTTTTGTAAACTGGTGCGAAGAATTAGGAACTGTTTTGGCAAATGACGAGGTCAAGGATGGTGTTTCGGAGCGAGGAGGATACCCCGTTGTTAAAAAACCAATGCGCCAGTGGGCATTGCGTATTACTGCTTATGCAGAACGTTTGTTGAATGGCTTGGAACAAGTCGAATTTTCAGAAGCTTTAAAGACGCAACAACGCAATTGGATTGGACGTTCAGAAGGAGCACAATTGTTTTTTGACGTACACAATAGCAATGAGAAAATAGAAGTCTTTACAACACGCCCAGATACTATTTTTGGTGCTACATTTATGGTGTTGGCACCAGAGCACGATTTGGTAAAGGAGATTACAACAGAAGCACAAAGACAAGAAATAGAAGATTATCAGGCATATGCCAACAGCCGCTCTGAAAGAGATCGTATGGCTGATGTAAAGTCCATCACAGGTGCTTTCACAGGTGCTTATGCTGTCAATCCATTTACAGGAACCAGAATTCCTATTTGGATTGCCGATTATGTATTGATTGGATATGGAACAGGAGCAATTATGGCTGTTCCTAGTGGAGATGAAAGAGACGAACGTTTTGCAAAACACTTCGGCTTAGAGATTGTACAGGTGGTAGATCAATCGGCTTATGAAGGTGCTGCAATTGGTGATAAAGTGGGCACGATGATTAATTCTGGTTTCTTAAACGGCTTCCCTGTTACAGAAGCAATTACGAAGGCAATTGAAGAAATCAATGCTAAGAATATAGGAGAAGGAAAGATCAATTATCGTTTAAGAGATGCTAACTTTAGCCGTCAGCGTTATTGGGGAGAACCATTTCCCGTGAAATATGACAAAGACGGTGTGGCGTACGCTGAAACGAATTTGCCATTGGAATTACCTACATTAGATAATTTTAAACCAACCAAAGAAGGCAAGGCACCTTTGGCTAGAGCTGAAGAATGGGTGCATCAAGATGGTATGACGCGTGAAATTGATACTATGCCTGGTTTTGCGGGGTCTTCTTGGTATTTCTTACGCTACATGGATCCAAATAATGATGAGGCGCCATTTAGTGCTGAGGCAGTTAATTACTGGAAAGAAGTAGACTTGTATGTCGGTGGAGCTGAACATGCTGTAGGACATTTGATGTATTCTCGTTTTTGGCATAAATTTATGTTTGATCTAGGCATGGTACCAACGCGTGAGCCATATAAAAAATTGGTGAACCAAGGTATGTTGCAGGGAGTTATCGAGTTTTTGTATATGCTCAAAGAAAAACAAGATGGTCAATCTGTATTTGTAAGTGCCGATCAATTGTCGGAATACGATGGGCAAGAGTTTGCTCAAATTCCTGTGCATATTGATTTTGTAACAGATTATGGCAAACCAGAATCTTATTTAAATGAAGAAGGTAGAAAGCAATTTAAGGCTTGGAGACCAGATTATGCAGGGGCTGTTTTTGTAACGAATGCAAAAGGGCAGGTAGTTACTCATAGTGAAATCGGTAAAATTTCTAAGCGTTATTTCAATGTTGTTAATCCTGATGATGTGGTAGCGCAATATGGAACAGACTGTTTCCGTATGTATGAAATGTTCTTGGGGCCATTGGAAGATAGTAAGCCTTGGGATACAAAGGGAATTACAGGAGTATCAAAATTCTTGCGTAAATTCTGGAATTTATTCTACAAGGATGGGCAATGGGCTATCAGCGAGGAAAAAGCAACGCCAGACGAGTTGAAAATTTTGCACACTGCGATTAAAAAAGTGAACCAAGATATTGCTAATTTCTCTTTTAACACTTGCATTGCTCATTTTATGGTGGTAACCAATGACTTAAAGAAAGTTAATTGCAACAAACGAGAAGTTCTAGAACCATTGGTTGTTTTGATGGCTCCGTTTGCACCATTTATTACAGAAGAGTTGTGGCAGCAACTGGGACATGAAGGTTCTATTCATGCCAACGGGAAATACCCAGAGCACAATCCTGCTTATTTAGTACAAAGTACGATTACGTATCCTGTTTGTGTGAATGGCAAAAAACGTGCAACGGTCACTTTTGCGGCAGATGCGACAAAAGACGCTATTGAGCAAGAAGCTTTGGCTGTTGATGAGGTACAAAAATGGATTGATGGAAAGCCAATTCGAAAGATAATTGTCGTACCTAAGCGAATGGTTAATATTGTAATTTAGTATTGTCCGTATCTATTCTTAATCTCATTATTTAGATTTATAAGGCGGATTATCGTTATAAAAGCTTTGGTGCAAGTACATGGGGTACTTGCACCTTTTTTATTGAATTTTTTTGTCAACAGGCGTAGCTAAAAAAGCAAAGGGCTCACGAACTATTACGCTACGTATACTTATATTTTAAGATGCTACTAGTTTACCGTTTTTTATTACTTTTATTTATAATAATCAGCAAGCCTCTAGCTGCACAAGATTGTGAAAAAGCTTGGATGTATTATGAGCAAAGATTGGAATTAAGCCAAATCACAGAGCGTCATTTTGGTATAAGTGTTCCTGTAGAGAAGATACAGATTGATTTTTTGGGCGCTCCTGTAGGCATTCCTTTTAATTATACGATTCAAAAATATAGTACAGATAACGACCACATCATATTAGAAAATGAAAAGGGTTTATATTTGCATAAAGAGGCGTATCAAGCTTTAGAAGCCATGCGTGTGGAATCAGAGAAAGAAGGAATTTACCTCCAACTTAATAATACTTATCGTAGTTACAGCTACCAAAAACACTTGCACAACAAATTAGGGGCAAAACAGGCTGAGCGACCAGGGTATTCAGAACATCACTTGTTTACAGCAATAGATTTAGAACGAGTAACGAACAAGAAGTTTCTTTGGTTGTTGCGCCACGCATTTGATTTTGGCTGGGTGCCAAGTTATTATTTTAGAGAGGGAAGTGCTATAAAAAAAGAACCTTGGCATTGGCGCTATGTAGGAAAATTGGCTGCGACAAAATTTAGATGTGCTTGGAAGGAGGAAATTGATCGTCGTATTTGGAAGTTAAAGAAAAAGTAAACTCATCTTCCATAAAAAAAGCATTCCCTAAAATTAGAGAATGCTGATATATTGTGAGGCATCAAAAAAGAGCTTAAAAAATCTCTTTAATACGTTTTAAGCGTAAGATTTTAGTGAACGTTTCTCCTTTTCCTGTAACGACAATTTTGTAGACACCACGAGAGCTATATCCTAGTGGTATTTTAAGATTATGAATTTGTTCCCCAGATTCTTTTTTGTATTCTTGAACCTCGATAGACTTGTCTTCCATTAAGCTAATGCCATCTGCTACTTCAAATAGTTCAATGCGAATATCTTGTTTTTTGGGAACATTATATTTGATTTGAGCTTTTCGTCGGTGGTTGCTTGTTGTGATCTCGAAGTCTTCCAATGCAAAACGATCGTTTTCTACTTTACGAACATATTTTAGATCTTTAAAAATCCAGTTGTCTGGATCAAAACGAACATCTTTGACGGTTCCATTGACTGGAATTTCAAAATACTGATTAGTTTCATTAAATACCTCGTCTCTTTGATTGGTGTTAATTGTTTCTTTGATAATGGTACCATCCTCCAACTCAATTTCAATTTTGTAGGGCATTGTAAATATAGAAGGCTGTGATTCCAATTCTTTTTGAACTACATTTAGAGAAACGCTACCATTATTGATAGAATAAGAGATATGATAAGTAGGATAGTACTCTCCACGAATCCATTGATCAAAGAAATATTGATAATCTACTTCGATATTTTCACTAGCGTAGTATTCGGCAATTTTTCTAAAGTTCTCTGTGCTTAGATAGGTTTTAGACCATTCCCCTTCCATTCTTTTTCCAGAAGTAATTGCTTTTAAAGTTTGAAAGAAATAAACATCAGACATAATTCCTCTAAGCATATGGATGGCATACATTCCCTTTTTGCTCAATCGCTCTTCTGAATAATCTTTTCGATTTGCCAAATACAATTTACCACCTTCAAAATACTCCTTTTCGTCTAAGATAATTTGATAAACCGTTAAGCCTCGCTTGTATTCTTGCCACATTGCTTCTGCATAAGTAGCTAAAGCTTCTGTAATCCATGCATCTTGCCATTTTTTAGGTGAAATATGATTACCAAACCACATACTGGCCATTTGATGCACCACCATATACATATGTACCCCTTTCATGTCTTCTAAAAGGACATTTGTTTGAGTAGGCATGCCGTCCATTCCTAAATTAATACCAACTTGAGTAACATTAAAGCCTTCGTCTTTGTATGGGTAAGGACCAAATGTATTGGTTAAACAGGTCATGATTTCTGGCACCCGACGCATCATAGATGAAGATTCTTTCAATTTTTCAGGAAATAAGTAAAAGTTGATAGGAAAACCATAACCACGCCCTTTAAATTCAGACTCTGCTTTCATAAAATTAGAAATAGCCAATAGAACATGATGCGGTGCAATACGGTGACGGTGGCGCCATTGGTATTGTTTCTTTTTCTCATTTTCAAGTTTCTGAATGGCTTCAAGTTTTCCATTTGAAACAGCTATGATGGGCATTTCTTTGGCTTCTTCTTTTTTCGTTTTAGGATTCATGAAAACTTCTGTAACCATAGTATCTTGAATGGTTATATCGACGTAGATAGAATCTACTTTATCGCCAAGTCCTCGCTTGCAAGGAAACCACAAATAGCCACCATTAGGATAACACACACTAGCGATAACCAAATTATTTTTTTTGCCATGCGTATCATAGATTAGACCTTTTTTTACACCGTTGTTACTAGTGATCACAGGAGGTTCTCCTTCGTAGTGAACGGTAATTTCAGAACGTTGTTCTTTTTTTAGAGGATCGCCTGATAATTTGACTATAAGCTTGTTGTCTTTTTGTTCAAAAGAACTTGCCCCATCGACTTTGCTAACTTTTAATTGGTCAGCGAGATCTAAGGATAATTGCGTAACATTTTCTTTTACTGCGACAAACTCACATTTAGCATTTCCTTTGATATAAGACTTGTCCAACGATACCTCAACATCCAAATGATAAAATTTCATATTGGTAAATGTAGCAGGGGCTTGTCCAAAAGAAAGCACAGTACTTACCAAGAATAGTGCAAGAGTCAAAATGTATTGCTTCATTGTCATAAATAGTTTTTAGTAATTTTATTGTTTGATTAAGTTGGCTGTTATTGAGTTTTAGTCGTTAACTGCGCTGCTACTGTATGGTTTGCCCCACAGTTGCTATGTTGTGGTTTTTACGAACGGCTGTAAGTTGTTAACCCTTTCATTCACTTTTGGGATTCGTAAGATCGCAAGATAGGCGCTTAGTCAACTCAGAACGAACAACCAAACGTATGTCTATAGTGGGTTGTTCATTGGATAAAAGTATTAATATACTAATACTCTACCTAAATTAATGCCAATTCATTTACAAGATTCCTTGTTGTTCTAAAATTGCTTGATAATTAGGATATTTTTTTATTAAGTGTTGAATGACAGGCTGTGCTTCTTGACGGCGTCCAGTTTGCAACAGCAAACCAACTTTATTGAGCAAGGCATTCTTATAATCAGGGTCTAAAGCCAAGGCTTTGTTATACAGTTGTAGTGCTTGATTGATATTGCCTTGTTGGGCGTTAAGCAACCCCAAATTAGCCAAAGCCATTTTTCGATTCGGATCTTCTTTTAGAATGAAGTTAAAAACCTTTTTGGCAGCATTCAATTGCCCTGACTGAGCATAAGTACTACCCAGTTTTTCTTGAAAAATTAAGCTGTACGGCTTTAAATTCGTCGCTTGTTTGTAATAAGCTAACGCTTTTGGAAGGTTTTTGTTTTTGTATGCTGCTTCACCGATACGATAAGCTGTCCAAGCATCTTGAATTTCCTGTGGTGCTAAGGCAATGGAAACGAGCAAAGCATACTCTTGTTTGTTAAAATAATAATGTACCAAGGTATTGAATTTTTCGGCTCGGCTAGCTTTTGATAGATCTAGATAATATTTGGCTGAATCTAAAACTGCTGGAGTACCCATGAATTTATCCCATAAGGCTAGATAACCTCGTGCCATTTCTAGGGGACTTGCATTTTTTATAACCAAACTCTCCAAGCCTAAAAATCCAGCAATTTCTTCTACTTTTTCTTGACTTAGGGTATCGGGTGATTTAATATTATTTTTGCTAATGTGATGATCTGTAATGTTCACATGAGGAATATCAATACTACCAGAGCGTGGCATATGACAACCAACACAGTTGTCTTGTTCTAAATTGCGTTGAGCAATCGGTGCAGAACAATTGAACAACTTGCTTTGGGTAGAGTTGTCTTTGTGGCAACTCAAGCAGGCGGTGTTATAATTGTTTTTAGTAGTAGAATGCACGTCATGATGTGGGTTATGGCAGGTGATACAAGACAATTTTTTAGACACATTGAAACAATCACTTAATTGCAAACGATCTGCTTGGGATGCCATAATAAACCGTTTGTCGGAGTTGGTGAACCGAGGTAAAAACACATTCATAACATCTGATAATTCCATCCCTGGTTTAAAATCATAAAAGGTTTTTCCTTCATTCAATACAGCAACTCCTTGAAGGTGACAGCGTTGGCACAAGTCCATTTGGCGATCAATGGGCAAATGCTTGGGATTTACAATACTATAATCAACATACTTAGAAGTATCAACATGCTTGCCCATCAGTTTTTCTTTGACATGAAGCCCTCCAGGCCCATGACAGCGTTCACACTCAATGCCCAAAGGCATTTTGTGATACTTGTTATCAGAACCAGTAGCAGGTGTAGGCGTGTGATTGTGGCACGTTAGGCATTCTGATAAAATAGCACGTCCAAAACGCTCGTTGTTTTCTTCAAAACCTGGCGCTAAATCCCATTTTTTATCTTGGGTATAGTACGTGATGGGAGCTTGATAGACGTATCCATTTCTGTTGATCATATGGGAGTTGGTGTGATGCCCTGAACCAATAATGTAGTCAATTCGCTCAATGCGTTTGTGTACTGTATCTTTCCCATTCAATCTAAACTCCATAACATACATGACAGAATCTTGGAAATAAGGTTTATAATAAAAATCCAACTGTTTGTCATAAACCAAGGCACTGTCTCCAAATTCAGCAGCTGTTTTTTTTAGATTTGCTTTGCCAAAAGATTGCCCCATTCCTGTTTGGATATAAGTTTGATAAACATTTTGATGGCAACTTTGACACATTTGCATGCCAACATATTCAACAGAATCATTAAGATTTAAGAAGGCATCTACTGATTTTTCTGAAGTAGGATTGGGCGCACAAAACCACATACAGGAGGCTATTAAAAGTAAAATTACAATTGGGATACCATATTTTGTCATTGAATACCTATTTTTAATCTTATAAGTTGAATTGTTGTTATTGCTATGTTTCAAGAAAATACCTAAGCCTCTTAATACACCAAACAAGGCAATAAAAACTAGCTATAGAATTGTAGCTGTTGCGGAATTATTTTTTTGTTGTTTAGAAGTGTGGAAAAACTTCTATTAACTCAATATCAAAAATTACGACTGAATTAGGAGGAATTTTGCCGTGCCCCTCTTCACCATAGGCAAGTCTTGAAGGCAAAAATAACAACATTTTATCGTTGATATCCATATGAGGAAGGGCTAATTGCCAGCCATAAATGCTCTTATCTAAGTCAACTCTTTCACTTAAATTGTTCGTATTATAGACACTAGTGCCATCTAACAAGTAAGCTTTGTATTTTACCTCAACAACAATATCATTGTCTCTTATCGGAGCAACACTGTCACCACTTTCAACATAAATATGATAAAATAAATTAGACTGTTTATCTTCTGTTGCATTGATATTATTAGCCAACAAGTAATCTTTTATAAGCTGAATATCGTTGTCGTGTTGGATGGCTTCTTTTTGGCAAGACAACATAGATAGAACAAAACATAAAAATATCAAATAACGCATTAGGACTTATTTTTAGAAGCATGTAGAACGATAGGACGTTTTAGAATTAAGACAGCATATTGGCTAAAACCATTTTTTTGTCTTGTAAATTGAGTGGTTAATTCCCAACCCATTCTTCCCAGTAGATTTAGTTCATCTTCTATGAGTTCCATATCTAAATCTATTTTTTTAGAAAATAAGGTGCTTTTGAGAGGCACTGTTAATGTTTTGTATTCGAACTGTTGCATTGGTGTATTGATTTTGGATGAGTCTATAAAAAAATACAAGATGCGAGCAAACTCACATCTTGTACAGATGAATCGGTTGATTGCTTCAACCCAAAATACAGATTTATTTTGAATTTTGTTTGCAGATAGAATTGCTATCCTTAAAACAAAATATTCTCCTTAAGGTTTTGGTTGTACTTTTTTTACCAAATAAACACAAACAGGCAAGTGATCGCTGTAACCACCAACGTACTTGCCAAAAGAGTACGTGCGGAAAGGATAGCCCTTAAAACGTCCTGCTTTACTAATTAAGTAAGATTTATTAAAAATAGAATTTTTGTAAAAATAATACCCTTCACCATCATTTTGTGTAATAGATTGGCTTAGGATAATTTGATCAAACAGGTTCCAAGAATCGCGGTAAGCCAAGGTGCCAATCCCTGCTTTATACAATTTGCCCCAAGGGTTGTAAAAACCACCTTTTTTGACTTGTCCTTTTTTGTCTTTGGCATTGATAACATCCTTAACACTAGGACTAACAGGGTCGTCATTTAAATCCCCCATGATAATAATTTTAGCCCTAGGGTTCTCATCTTGAATACCTGCAATAAAGTCTTTGCAATATTTGGCCGCTCCTTCACGAAGGTAAGAACCGCCTCTACGAGAAGGCCAGTGGCAAACAATTATATGAACTATATCGCCGTCCAAACGCCCCTTTACCCATAACATATCTCTTGTCCAAACAGTATCTCTTTTGGCTGCATCAGGAGTTTTATCATAAAAAAGCTTTGGCGTAATTTTACCACTCTCGATGACTTTAAAATATTTGGGATTGTAAAGCAGTGCAACATCAATACCTCGTTTATCTAATGATTCGTAATGAACAATTTGATAATTTCTATTTTTTATTTTAGGCTGTTGAGTAAAATCTTCTAAAACTTTTCTGTTTTCAATCTCTGCAACGCCCAAGATAGCTGGACCATCGGGAGTTAGTTCTGTACCAAGTTCAGAAACGACCTGAGATAAATTACCCAGCTTCTCTTGATAAACTTTGGAATTATAGAGTAACTTTCCGTTTGGTGTAAAATCTCCGTCTCGTTTGCCTTTTGTGTCTACAGTATCAAATAAATTTTCAAAGTTATAAAACCCTACGCAAACTACTTTATGAGCTTGTTTTTCTGCTTGAGCAAAACTAAAAGTACTTATTAATAATAAGCTTAATAGAGATAACAGTGTCTGTTTTTTCATTTTATTATTGATTGATATAATGATTTGGAACGCTTAGAACGTTTCATTGATATGATGATTTGGAAAGCAGAAAGAAAAAGCTAATGGTGTATTGTTTCATTTGATTGCTAAAAAATGGGTATTAACTTCAACAATATGCTTCCTAAATAGCTTCTAGTTAGTCTGTTTTCAAATAACAATATGTATACACTATTCTATTTTTGTACCAAAAAACGCACAAATATAGAATTTCTTGGAGTTACGGCAATATGAATGCTGCATTTATCTTTAATTCTAGCACATAAATCAATTTTTTTAACCTTCCCGCAACTTATATTTAACAAAGCAATCTACCTAATCGTAGTAATTGGGGGCAGAATTGCACAATTCGTGTCAAAAAAAGCAAAATTGGAGATGGTTAACTTTTTTTATTCGGACAAGCATTAACTTTTTATTAAGTTTGCAGCTCAATGTGAGTTTTATTCCTTCCTTATTTGTAACTTGCAGCCTCAAATTAGAACAGAACAACCCAATGAAATTAGGGCAAGCAGGAAGATGGCAATTTTTCTGTGGATTGATTAAAACAAAAACTAAGATATGCAGCATTGTTTAAAAAGTATGTTTGTACTCTTGCTGAGTTTTTCAGCATGTTTGATGTACGGGCAAGGATCTGTAAAAGGAGTTATGCAAGACGCCGGCAACAAAGGTAAATTAGCCGGGGTTTTGGTCGAGATTCAAGGCACAGATTTTTATGCTCAAACAAATTCCTCAGGAATGTTTGAAATTACCGCCATACCTTATGGCGAATACACCATTCAATTTAGTGCAGAAGGCTACGGCTTGGAAACTAAAACTATTAAAATTACGGATGGTGTTTTGGATTTAGGGGTTGTGAACTTGGATAATATTGGAGCTGAAAACCCAGCAGCAGAAGATATTATTCCTACCATTATGTTATCCGATGAGCAAATCGAAAATGGTGCAGGTGGAACACAGTCGATTTCTGGTGTTCTGAATGCCAACAATGACGTGCTTTCTTCTAAAGTAGCATTTGCTTGGGGGGCTGCTCGATTTAGACTACGAGGCTATGGTTCAGAGAATACCACTGTATTTATGAACAATATTCCTATGAACGACCTAGAATCTGGTCGTCCTACTTGGTGGTCTTGGTCTGGGCTAAACGACGTTATGCGCAATCGTTCGTCTTCTCTAGGTTTGGCTGCAACAGCCTACACACTAGGAGATATCGGTGGAGCTTCGTCTTTAGATAGCCGTGCAGGAAGTCAACGTAAAGGACTAACTTTTACCTATTCTTATGCTAACCGTTCTTACAATCATCGTGCAATGTTGACGTACAATACAGGGCTTTTACCAAGTGGTTGGGCGTTTTCCGCCTCTGGTTCTTGGCGTTATTCTGAGAATGGTGCCTTTATAAAAGGAGCTTCTTACAATGCTGCTTCTTACTTCTTGTCAGTAGAAAAACGATTCAAAAAACATTCTTTCTCCTTTACAGCTATGGGAGCTCCTTCTGTGAGAGGAAAGGGGAGTCCGGCTACACAAGAAATGTTTAGTTTAGCGAACAGCCATTATTACAACCCCAACTGGGGCTATCAAACAAGTGGCGTAACTGGCAAAAAACAGATTAGAAACTCTAGAATGACAGACTCTCATCAACCTTTGTTTATTCTAACGCACGAAGCGCAGTTGAGTGAGAAACTAAAGCTTACAACTGCCGCTAGTTACCAATTTGGCAAGTATGGTAGTACGGCATTAGATTGGTATGATGCGCAGGATCCTCGTCCTCAGTATTATAGAAATTTGCCTTCTTATATTGAAGATCCTATTCAAAGCCGCTTAGCTTCAGATTTGTATGTTCAAAACGAAGCCGCTCGCCAAGTAAATTGGGATAGAATGTTTGAGGTAAATAGAAACTCTTATGATTTTGTTGCCGATGCTAACGGAGTACAAGGGGATACCGTATGGGGCAATCGTGCTCGCTATGTAGTAGAAGAGCGTCGTTACGATAGTCAAAAAGCCAATTTCAATATGATTTTGAATGCTAATGCAGCAAAATTCTTAAATATCGACGCAGGATTGACTTACCAGTTTTATAATAGCAAGAATTTCAAAGTATTGGAGGATTTGTTGGGAGCCGATTTTTATGTTGATATCAATCGTTTTGTAGAGCGTGACTCGGCAGCTGTTGGAAATACATCTGCTTCGCAAAATGACTTGGCTAACCCAAATCGAATTTTAAAAGAAGGAGATGTGTTTGGTTATAATTACGAAGCATTTATCCACAAAGCATCGGCTTGGGCTCAATTGAACTTTACATTCAACAAGTTGGACTTCTTTGTGGGGGGACAAGGAAATTATACCACATTTTGGCGTAAAGGAAATGTTCAAAATGGACAATTTCCAGATAACTCTTTAGGAAAGTCAGAAGAGCAACAGTTCTTTAATTATACAGTAAAAGGTGGGGTAACGTACAAAATTGATGGACGTAATTATTTATATGCCAACGGTTCATACCAAACTAAGGCACCTTATTTCCGTTATGCTTATGTAGCACCTCGTACAAGAGATCAAGTAACAGATAGTTTGAGAAGTTCTAGCAACTACTCTGTAGAAGGTGGATATATTTTAAAAGCACCTCGATTTAAAGCTAAGGTGACAGGTTATTATACGAAGTTCCAAAATGAATTTTTTCAACGTAGTTTCTACTTGGATAGAAGTGGTTCGCCAGCAGGAATTGGAGGAAACTTTGTGAACTATGTCATGACAGGGATCGAAAAGCAACATGCAGGAATCGAGTTAGCGGGAGAAGTTAATTTGAATGGAAATGTTACGTTAAGTGCAGCAGCAGCAATAGGAGAGTATATTTATACTTCTAGACCAAAAGCTACTTTATACTTAGATAATGATCCTACTATAGCTAGAGGAACGCAAACTATTTATTTGAAAAACTTTTATGTTCCGAATACGCCACAGATGGCTTTTAATGTAGGCGTATGGTGGCGTGCACCTAAATTCTGGTCGTTTAGCTTTAACTTTAGCTATACTCATGCCACTTACTCGGATATGAACTTTGATAGACGTACTATTCAAGCTGTTTCGAATACAGGATTGGCACCAGAATATGTACAAGATGCTGTACAACCAGGTTCTGACTTGTGGAAAAGCATTCTTTATCAGGAGCAATTACCAGGCAACTTTATGGCTGATATTTACATTCGTAAATCATGGAAAGTTAAAAACTTTTATGTCATATTGGGAGCTGGCGTTAGTAATATCTTGAATAATACAAATATGAGAACAAGTGGATTTGAGCAGTTCCGATTTGATTATGAAGGGAAGAATGTAGACCGTTTCCCAAATACTTATTACTATGCTTATGGTACAAACTTTATGATTAGTTTGACCTTTAGAATGTAAAATTTTAATTTAAAAACAACCATTATTTCATATAATGTATTCAATGGGGTATTTGATTATTATGAATAGTCCATTGAATACAAAGTGGTCGATAAAAACCACGAAGTATCATTAACTTATAATTATATAATAATAGCCTTATGAAAGCTAGATATTTTAATTTTTCCTCTTTTTTACTATTAGTAACATTATTGGTATTTAGTGCCTGTAAAAAAGAGTTTGATGAGCCCCCGATTAGCGAGTTGCCAAACTTGACGGCAAATGCTACTATTGCTGATGTGATCGCATTGGCATCAACTTCGCCTGTTGCTTTAGGGAACCAAATATTAGAAGCAACTGTAATTGCTGATGATAAATCAGGAAATTTCTACAAGCAATTGGTGATACAAGATTCTACAGCTGGTATTCGCATTGATATTGATGCTTTTAGTATTTACAATGATTTTCCAATTGGTCGCAAAGTATGGATCAAGTGTCAGGGCTTATTTGTTTGGCAAGACGGAGATGTGGTTGCTTTGATTGGAAGTAGCAATACGAACAATTCTAGAATTCCACAATCAACTTACCGCCAATTTATTATAGGTGGAGCGTACAATCAACCTATGACACCTAAAGTGAAAACGTTGGCAACATTGACTTCAGCAGACTACAACACGTTGATTCAGTTGGATAATGTAGAGTTTGCAGACTGTTTTGCAGGAAGTTCTTATGCTTATGCCTCAACTCAAGAAAGCAAAAACGCAGATTTGACAGAGTGTGCTTCAGGAGGAACTGTTATTGTTAGAAATAGTGGTTTTGCTGATTTTGCAAACGAATTGATGCCAACAGGAAATGGTTCTATCATTGCTGTATTCAATTCTTTTAATGGTACTTCTCAATTGTTTATTCGTAATCCTAATGATGTTAGCAGCATGACTGGTACACGTTGTGTTTCATTGGCAAACTATACTAGCGTTAGCATCCAAGATTTAAGAGGTCAATTTTCAGGTGCTCCAGCAACCGCTACAGGAAAAATTAGAGGTATTGTAATTTCTGATCCTAATACAGGACAGTGGCAAAGCCGTAATATGGTGATTCAAGAGCCAAATGGTTCTGGTATTACAGTACGTTTTGATGATGATCATAGTTTTGCGTTGGGAGATTACGTAGAAGTGAAAGTAGGAGGAGCAACACTAGAAGAGTTTAATGGCTTGTTGCAAGTTAATAATTTACCATTGTGTCGTGCTACTGCATTGCCAAACCCTGGAGGACTTGTGATTAATCCACGTGTCGCAACTGTAGCTGATATTACTGCTAATGCCACAGCATGGGAATCTACTTTGATACAAGTACAAAATGCGAACCTAAACGGAGGAACCACTTATGGTGATTTTGGAATCATGTTGAATGATGCGACGGGTTCTATTGGCTTGTTTAGTGGTTTTGCTAATTTTGCAAGTGCTCCAATCCCAACAGGAACAGGTACTGTGACGGCTGTTGTAGGTGATTATAATGGTACACAACTAAATATTCGTAACCTTTCAGACGTGAACATCTCTGGTGGCGGAGGTGGAGGTGGTGGTGGCACCACGCTTAACCAAATTACAATTCAAGATGCTCGTAACTTATTTACAGGAACAGCGGTAACAGCACCTGATACTACCAAAATCGTTGGGGTAGTAATTTCTGATTTAGTTGGTGGCAACTGGGTAGATCGCAACATGGTTATCCAAGAGCCAAACGGTGCTGGTATTACAGTGCGTTTTGATGCTGCACACAATTTTAATCTAGGAGATGAGGTAGAGGTTATTATTTCTCAATTAACAATCGAAGAATTTAACGGTTTATTGCAAGTAAATGGTGTGCCAAATGCTAATGCAACAGTATTGTCAACAGGAAATTCAATCACACCACGTGTCGCAACTGTCGCTGACATTACAGCAAATGCCACAGCATGGGAATCTACTTTAGTACAAGTAATGAATGCTAATCTAAATGGTGGATCTACATATGGTGATTTTGGAATTATGCTAAATGATGCAACAGGTTCTATCTCTATGTTTAGTGCCTTTTCTAATTTTGCAAGCACTGCTATTCCAACAGGAACAGGAGATGTGACAGGTGTTGTAGGAGATTATAATGGAACACAAATTAATATTCGTAACACGTCAGATGTTAATATCTCTGGTGGCGGAGGCGGAGGTCCAACCAACTTCATTACAATAGGCGCTGCACGTGCTTTGTTTACAGGAAGTTCAACAACGGCACCTGCAACTACTTCTATTGCTGGTATCGTAATTTCTGATAAAGACAATCAAAATATCACAGGAAGAAACTTAGTGTTGCAACAAACAGGCGGTGCAGGTATTGTTGTTCGTTTTGATGCCAATAATACAACTTTTGCTTTGGGAGATAGTATTACTGTCGATATTTCAGGGGCTACAATTTCTGAGTTTAATGGTTTGTTGCAAGTTAGCAATATACCAAATGGTAATGGTGCTGTTGTTTCTAGTGGTAACTCTATTACTCCAAGAGTAGCAACCGTAGCAGATGTTTTGGCAAACGCAGAAAATTGGGAATCTACACTAGTTGTTATTAACAGTGCTACGATTTCTGGAGCTTCTACTTACTCTGGAACAACTACTGTGACAGATGCAACAGGAAGTATTGATATGTATACTCGTTCTGGGGCTACTTTCTCTACGAATAGTGTTCCTGCTGGTAATGTTAATATTACTGCAATTGTATCTCAATTTACAGGTTATCAGATTAACATTCGTAATGCGACAGATGTACAATAAAAAGAAACCTTAATTGGTTCAAACTATATTAAAGACAGCCACTTGACCATATGTGTTGAGTGGCTATTTTTTATTCCTTAGATTTATTAAAAAATTTTTGTACAACTTTCTTGGGTTATATTCTTCTGTAGGTGCTTTTGTCTGAATGTATTGTTGCCAAATTTTGTAGGTGTATTCAGTACTAAAGTTATTGACATAGGGCGTAAGTTGATCCATGTAAACCTTCAAATCTGTTTCCCAAATATTTAGTTGACCATTAGCCGTACCTGTTACCAAATAGTGTCCATTGGGGCTAAAGGCAACCGAAGTTACCCAGTCGGTGTAATTATCCAATACAATAGGATCAAAGTTAGGATTTAGATAAGGATATAGTGTTTCTTGATTCCCGTACTGTTTAGATGTGTTGATGCTCCATAACGTTGCTGTTTTATCCAGACTGCCGACAGCCAACCTCGTACCATCAGCATTAAATTCAACATCAGATATGTAGGCTTTGTGGTGCAAAATCTTCTTAGGTAGATAGGTCGAATCTGATTTAGCTCTGTTGATGTCCCAAATCATTAAGGAACCATCTTGATACCCCGCAGCAAGAAGCGTTTTTTGTGGGTTAAAAGCAATAGCTGTAACACGTTTTCTATTATTAGGAATTTTTAACAAAAACTCACGATGAAACTGCTCTAAATTCCAAATCCATATAGTCGCAGAATCACCTGCCCCTGCCAAATATTTTCCATCGGTAGATAGGTCCCAAGAAGTTAAACGGTAGGGGATGCTGTCGATGGTCTGTGTAGTTGTATTGGTGCTGTTTTGATAATGTACAATGGTCTCACGAGTCATATTCCCTTCAGCTATAACAATTCCCTTTTTATTAGATACATACTTTACTGCCCAGATACGATGTCCTTTGGGAATTGCTAATTGGGAATAGGTTTTGCCAGAAATAGCATTGGTCGTTAAAATTTTATGACCATCACCAGCACTGATTAATTCTTTTCCATTCGAACTAATATCCAAGGTTCTTGAAACTGTAGGGTTGATCGCAAGTACTTGAGGTTTGTTCATCGTATCATAACGGGCACTCTTATTTTTATAAATATTTAATTCCCATTTTAATAACAATCCATCCGAACTAAGTGTATACATTATTTGATTGCTGCTGTCTATTTTTATCATTCGAATTCGTCCAAGACGAGTAAACCCTTTAGGTGTTTGATTGAGCACATTGAAATTAGGATTATCTTGGTAGACTGTTTCTAGTCGAAGTAGTGCTTTGTAAACAGCTTCATATACAAAGGGATCGTTCTTTGTGTTTGGATAGGTAGTGCTCAAAAAATGGGCTTCTTTGGCTAATAGTGCTTGGATGTCTTCATTGTCCACCTTCATAGATTGAATTGCCATAGATTGGGCTAAAGACAACCCTTTGATTGTAAGATTATTTTTTTGTTTAGAAAGCTCCTGTTGTTGTAACTTTATCTTAGTCGTTAGGCTACTTGCTGTTTCACTAGGATGAAATTTGCTTTCATTCAATCGTTTTTGTTCTTGTTCTAGTAGTTCTTTTTGTTGGTAATAATTATAAAGGTCATAAAGATAGAGCTCAGGAGAAGTGTGACAGGAGCAAGGAGTTGGGCTATCAGCTAGTATTGCAAGTGCTTGAGCTTTGTTTTTTAATGCTATTAAATTGCTGTCTTGTAATGCTGTCCAAGGCTGTTGACCCCATATCGTTGTAGCCATGAAAAAAGCTATGCATAAGGTTATAAATGGCATAATCAAAAAATTAGGAAAACTGTTGAGTGATTTAGAGTATAAATATAAAGAAAATAGACTGATTTTGTGGAGTTTAGATTTTAAAGGAGGAGGTCTGTATCAAATTTTTTATAAATTAACAATAGAAATGGTAGAAAAGAGATCGTCTGATTGTATCCAACTTCGATCTTTCTTTAAACAATTTGGATCTCCCATAAGTTATTAATAAACAGCCCTTGTCTATTATCGAAATTTATAAAAAAACAAACTATGATCAAAGTCAAAATGTATGGAGCCGACTGGTGTCCTGATTGCCGTCGTGCAAAAAGTTATTTGGAGAAACACCAGATAGAATATGAGTTTATCGATGTAGATATGAATGCAGATGCTACGGCTACGGTAGAAAAAATTAATAATGGGAAACGCATCATTCCTACTATTATTGTCGATGAAAAAAGCTATACGAATCCTAGTAACTCAATGCTTGCTTGTGTCTTGGGAATAAACCCCAAAGGACGTATCTTTTTCTATGGAGCCGATTGGTGTCCTGATTGTCGTCGTGCAAAAGGCTATTTGCAAAGCAACGGAATCAATTATCTTTTTATTGACATTGATGCACACGATTGGGCTGTGCAAAAAGTGGAAGAAATCAACGATGGGAAACGAATTATTCCTACGCTCATTTTTAATGGAAGAACATATACGAACCCTAGCAATGTAACGTTGAGGGATGTATTAGAAATAGACAAAGAGAAAAAAGACAAAATTTATGATACCATTATCATAGGGGGCGGTGCCGCAGGACTTACGGCTTCCATTTATGCTCAAAGAGATCGTTTTGATACGTTAATTTTAGAAAAAAAGAATATAGGAGGCAATGCTTTTTTGACAGAGAAAATTGAAAATTATCCAGGATTTAAGGATATCTCTGGTCCCGATTTGATGGATCGAATGGAAGATCAAGCGGAAACGTATGGTGCTGATATTAGAACAGGAGAGGAGGTGACGACAATTGAC
Organism: Aureispira sp. CCB-QB1; assembly: GCF_000724545.1. Classification (GTDB taxonomy): domain Bacteria; phylum Bacteroidota; class Bacteroidia; order Chitinophagales; family Saprospiraceae; genus Aureispira. The sequence goes on from NZ_JHBV01000035.1 coordinate 40,021, forward strand.
AAAAAGGGCAACATTTTTCATGTGACCACAGAAATGGGGGAATATTCAGGAAAGACAATTGTACTGGCAACAGGATCGACGTATCGAAAATTGGGAATTCCCAACGAAAGTGCGTTGATAGGTTCGGGAGTGCATTTTTGTGCTACTTGTGATGGGGCGTTTTATCGAGGGAAGGAGATTATTGTTATTGGTGGAGGAAACTCGGCTTTAGAAGAAGGTATTTTTTTAGCTAAATTTTGCAAGAAAGTAACCATCGTTAACCGTTCAGAAGAATTTTCGGCTTCCAAAACGTATACAGACAAATTGTCTTCGATGGATAATGTGGTAGCGCTAAAAAATAAAACTTCGGTTGCTTTTGAAAAAACAGAGGATGGTTTGTTTAAAGGTTTAACAATAAAAGATAATAAAACCGAAGAAGAAGAATTGATTGAAGCCGCAGGTGCTTTTATTTTTATTGGTCTAATTCCTAACACAGATAATTTCAAAAACTTGGTGGATATGAATGAAGAAGGCTTTGTTTTGACAAAGAATTTGGGAGAAACATCTGTCAAGGGCATTTTTGCAGCAGGGGATTGTCGAGAAGGTGCCATTGCACAAGTCGCCGCTGCGACAGGCGAGGGAGTTTTGGCAAGTTATGGTGTTCGAGACTTTTTGAAATAATAATGTATTATCATTTTACAATAGTTCGTTGAAACCACGCAGTAGCAATGAAGTTGAATTTTGATCTTGATAGCGAATAAGTTGTGAATTTATTTTTTGCGTTAAAACTTTAATTATCAACTGCGCAGCACTCATGCAATACCACGAAGTAGCAGCGTAGCTAACTACTAATTTTAAGAAATAATCAATTATATAGCTGTCTAAATTTACTTAGATGGCTATTTTTATTGTTGATTAAAAAATGCTCTCAAACTATAAAACAAGGAGCTAGAAAACCATCAATGAAACGAAAAATGAAAAAAGCAATTGAATTAATCGAAAGAGGAACCATTACCGAATTTAAAACAGCATTTGATAACCCAAAGGATATGATGAATCTGCTGGTAACGGATAGTTTGGGATTGTTTAAAGGAACCTTACTGCATTATGCGGTTAATTATAGAAAATTGTCTTTTGTCAAATATTTTGTCCAACTAGGAGCCGATATAGAATCTACATTAGGGACGGGACACAGCCCATTGTATGAAGCAATCTTATCTAGATCAACAACAATTGCTCAATATTTAATTGATGCAGGAGCCGACAAGCATACCACCAATCAGCAGGGCGAAAATTTATTTTATGCCATTGTTCAAATGCGGTATGGCGACCGTTCTACGACTAAAGTAAAGTTATTATCTTTTTTAATTGGTTTGGGGTTAGACATCAATGAAAAAAATGAAGGAGGACGAACTATCTTATTTGAATTAGTAAAGTGGGACGAACCCAAAGTCTTGAATTGTTTGCTATGTCATGGAGCTGATGTGAATATCCAAGATAAGTATGGTTATACGGCTATGCACGTTGCTGCTGCAAAAGATTGCGTCCAAATTTGTCGATTATTGTTGAAGGCAGGAGGTGCTCTCAATCAGGAAAATCACTATGGTTGGACGCCACTAGATATGGCAGTTGTGTGTGACTCTAAATCTACAATAGAATTTTTAGGAGGAGAAAAAGCGGTGCTGTCTGTTAATAATATAGGTTTAGAAATCTTGCGGCATATCCTTTCTAAAAAGGAACATCAAATAGTACCTCTATTGTCAAAATTAGACGACCCTAATTTGTATGATTACAATCAATTATCTTTGTTAAATAGGTTGGTTAGAGAAGAAGCCGTGGTTGTAGTGAAAGAATTCTTAAAGAAAAACGATGTTGAGTTGGAAGGAGCACTAAATATGGCTTGTTTCAAAGGGAATTATTTGTTAGTCAAACTTTTGTTAAATTATGGAGCAAATCCCAATCAATCAAATAAAAATGGGTCTCCACTTTATAACTTATTGATGTTTTCTAAGCTGGATGATAACCTATTAAATATCGTTCAATTACTGTTAGACAACGGCTTAGCTTATGACCCTACAGAAACAAATTTTAGAGGAAATATACTAGACTTAATCCTACAGAAAAAAAGTACAGAATTAAATACAATGTTGGAAATATTATAAATACCTTTGGGGCAAAAAAGACAATGAATCTGGAAAAATTGCGTTCCGATCGCTATTTAATCCCCATCGCTTATTTTTGCATTTATTTTATTTGGGGATCTACTTATTTGGCAACCGATTGGGCTTTTCAATCCTTTCCGCCCTTTTTTATGACTGCTATTCGATTTATAACAGCAGGATTGATATTGTTATCAATCAGTTATCAAGGCGTAAAGACAGCGACGGTCAAACAACTTAAAAATGCCGCTTTTTTTGGCATTCTGATTTTGGGCATAGGGTCAGGAGGAACCATGTGGTCTGTTTTGTATTTGGATACAGGAATGGCTTCTTTAATTGTAGGCTGCGAACCTTTGTTGTTGGTTTTACTATCTTGGCTTTTGGTTGGTCAGCGGGCTAGTTTTCAGAAGTTATTAGGGGTTGGATTGGGAATGATTGGTATGTATATTTTGGTTAGCCAAGAGACAATAACAACAAATCCAGATGCTTACAAAGGAATTATTGCTATTTCTATCGCCATTGTAAGTTGGACAATTGGTTCTATTTATATTAAGCAGATGGACATGCCTGAATCAAAAGTTGCGAATACCGCCATTCAAATGCTGGCAGCAGGCTTTGTACTATTTATGGTGAGCACGGTTTTGCAAGAAGATTTAACGACAATTCCAGCACGGTTTACATGGAAATCATTTTTTTCATTATTATACCTTCTGTTTTTTGGTTCTATCATCGCTTATTCTGCGTTCAACTATTTGTTGTTAAAAGACGACCCTAGAAAGGTTGCTACGGTAACTTATATCAATCCGATTATAGCTTTGGCATTAGGGGCGTATTTGAATGATGAGGTGATTACAACCCAATCTGCTTGGGCCGCAACCATTTTGATTTTGGGGGTTGTTTTTATAATTCGAGAAGATAAAGTTGTCACTGCTGCTAGACAGGTGGAAGTATTGGATTCTGATATATCGGACTTAAAAAGCTAGAAATGTTTTCTGCCTCATAGAAAATAGGTATTACTTATTGCTATGAGGCAGAAGATAAAGTTAAAGTTACTGGTATTTTGTACCATCAAAATATTCATCGTAGGCATCTGGATTGTGATGCGCTAAAATAACAACGGCTATTCCGCCAAAAACTAAACCCAATTTGAATAGAAAAGAACCAAGAATTCCCATGCTTTCTATCCACACTAGAAACCCTATTTTTAGACCTACAGAGTTAACAATGAGACAAAGTGCTCCTGTAAAAAACATTAAACAACCAATAAAGGTCCATAAGGTTTTTAAATTAGGGTTCTTTTCAACAGTTGTTGTCGTAAGGTATATTGTTATGGCTAATATAAAAAAGCCAACAAGTTGCATAATCATCTAGTTGTAATTTTATTTTTCTTCTTGTAATGCAAGTCATTTATCTTTGCTATTGTTAATGCAAAGATAAGGGATTATTTGCAAACAATTGCCCATCTATTTAGTATTTTAAACTTTAGCTTTATCTTTGTGACTCCAAAATAAGTAGAATGCTTGCTTATTAAACAAATTAGACGAAAACAGTTGATAAAGGACAATATTCTACCTTAGAATATTGTATAGAAGTCCTAAGGAATATAAACATTATGGTAAAAATAGTGGAATGCCCCAGAGATGCTATGCAAGGTATCAAAGAATTTTTTATTGATACAGAAGTTAAAGCTCAGTACATCAACAAACTACTAAAAGTTGGTTTTGATACCATTGATTTTGGTAGTTTTGTGTCGCCCAAAGCCATCCCCCAAATGAGAGATACTGCAAAGGTTTTGAGTCAACTAGAATTGGATACAACCAATAGTAAGTTACTAGCAATTGTTGCGAATGAAAGAGGGACACAAGATGCCTGTCAATTTGATGAAATTACTTATTTAGGTTATCCATTCTCAATATCAGAAACCTTTCAATTACGAAATACAAATGCCACAATTGATCAATCTTTAAAGCGTTTAGGAAATATTCAAGAGTTGACACAAAAATACAACAAACAATTGGTCGTTTATGTGTCTATGGGATTTGGTAACCCTTATGGCGATGTATGGAATGTTGATATTGTTCAAAAATGGGTCGATTTGTTAGCTGATATGGGCATTAAAATTTTGTCCTTGTCGGATACCATTGGGGTTGCTAATAGAGAAACAATCGAGTACTTGTTTAGCAATTTAATTCCCCCTTATCCTGATGTTGAGTTTGGAGCGCATTTCCATACTCGTCCTGATGAATGGGAAGAAAAAATAGATGCTGCATTTAAGAATGGCTGCCGCCGATTTGACGGAGCTATTAAAGGATATGGTGGTTGTCCTATGGCAAAAGATGATTTGACAGGAAATATGCCTACCGAAAAAATGTTGAGCTATTTTCCTAAAAAAGGAGCGGAGTTAAATCTAAATATGGATATTTTTGCAGAAGCTATGGGAATGACACACTTGGTCTTTCCTGAGCATTAATCCAAAATGTAATATCGTTAAACAGGAGCTTTTAACCTTTGTCGAAAAAAATAAATTCCAACACACCAAAAGAAGAGTAGAAGTGCATCTTCATAGATAAAAGGGAATTATTTTTTGCGACTTGTTCAAAAATTGGATATTAATGTTGTTTTTTTTCAATAAAAAATAAGTATTATTGCAATCAAAGAGTAAGAACAGCATTTTCTCTTTGCAAGAGAAAAAAATAAGTTGTTAGAAATTGCTAGCCGTATTTTGAAATTTGTTTTCAACAAACAATAGTTAGCTATATTGCTTTGATTATGTATAAATACGTCGTCATAAATATATTTACGTATACTTGCCTTCAATAGGTAAATGAAAAACAAACTATTAACAACATACTACAAATGAAAATTGCACTGAATATTTTGTTGACATTAGCTGCTATTGGATTAATTTACTTATTGGTAGAGTCCATTCGCAAGCCAATTAATTTTACAGAAACAAGAGAGTTAAGAGAAGAACTCGTTCGCGAACGATTGACTCAAGCGGCTGAGCTTCAAAAAATTTACAAATCATTGCGTGGTAAATATGCAGATAGTTACGATTCTTTGAGATACGTATTGACACACGATACTTTCTTGGTAGATAAAGTGATTGGAGACGAATACGATACAACACAAACTATTCAAAGAGTTCAAGTAAAACTTCCTGCAAAAGATTCTTTGTTGTCTTTTATCAAAAAGACAAAACCAGAAATGTCTGTCGACGAGTTTTTTAAATTTGTAAGCACAGTACCATTTTCTGAAGGGAAAAAGTTTTATATCAAAACAGGAGAAGCAATCGTAGAAGGAACAGATTCTATGATGACCTCTACCTTTGAAGTAGGGACAACTATAGGCACTTACATGCAAGAATTTGATTCTGCAAGTCATGTAATTTATGATCCAGAGTACAACCCAAATAAATTGAGAAAAGTAGGGGATTTGTACAAACCATCAACAAACGGTAATTGGTAGATATAATATACAATATATTTGAAGACGATTTTAATAAATCGTTGACGCATACTTATAACCTATCCGTCCTTATGGGCACGGATAGGTTGTCTTATTTAATCAGTAATGAACAAAACCAAGTTGTTGCGCTTCGATCGTATCAGCTTTCTGGTTTGCCTCATGAATCGCCACTCAAACAAGTTCTAATAGAAGATAGCATTCTTAGAGCCAAGTTCAAAACGGTTCGAGTTGGTTTGTTTGCCCCCAAGTTCTCATTGATACCTTTGTCTTTGTTTAGCGAAGAAGAAGCTAGTGTATACTTGCAACAAACAACTACCTTGAATAAGTCTGATCAGGTGTTTTTTGATTTGGTAGAGAGTCTGAAAGCAGCCAATATTTATGCCTTTGCAATACCTTATATCCAAGACTTCAAAGAACATTTTTCAGAGGTGAACTTTTGTCATGTATCTACTGGTTTAATTAATAATTTTATTAATAATTTTGATAGCAGTAGCTCTAAAAATATTTTTCTGAATATTTATGATCATTATGTTATGATTACGGTAATTGAAAATAACAAATTACTTTTTCATAATATTTTTTCTTTTAAAGCTTCGCCAGATTGCTTGTACTACATTTTGTTAGTTTACAAACAATTAGGCTTGATGCCAGATCGACATCCTTTGTATATCGTAGGTGAATTGGTAGCGGATTCAGAAATTCATAAATTGCTATACAAATACATAAAAACGATACATTTTGTGAATCGTCCTAATTTTTATGTTTTTGGAGAGAAGCTTCAGGCGAGTTTTGCTCAGAATTTTTTCTTTGATTTGTACAGTCTTAAATTATGCGAATAGTTAGTGGCTTTTTGAAAGGTCGTCGATTTGACTTGCCTAGTTCCAAATGGAAAACACGTCCAACAACCGATTATGCTAAAGAAAGTTTGTTTAATATTTTGTCTAATTGGATAACATTGGACGGCATACAAGTATTGGATCTGTTTGCAGGAACGGGGAATATGTCGTATGAATTTGCATCAAGAGGAGCTAGTTACATTTGTTGTGTTGACAAATTTTCGGCTTGCGCCCGATATATCCAAGAACATGCAAAGCTATTCAAAATAGAGGATGTCTTAGAGGTTAGAAAACAAGATGTTTTTCAATTTTTGGGCAAACACCGCAAAAAATACGATATTATTTTTGCAGATCCTCCTTATGACTCACCCAAGTTTCAACTGTTAGCGAATATAATTTTTGAACAAGAATTGTTAAATGAGAATGGATTGTTAATTATCGAACATGATTCTCGTCAAAATTTTGCAAATCATCCCAAATTTGTAGAACTTCGCCAATACGGACAATCCTACTTTAGTTTTTTGTCGAATGAAGAGGCATAAAGAAGGTTTTTAGCCGAATACTTTGCATATTTGTATGGTATTAATTAAAAGTAGTTGAAGAGAAGCATGAAGAATATATACAAAATATTGGGAGTCATTTTAGTAAGTTATAGTCTCCTTGCTGGTATGCTAATTCCTTTGGGAACAGGAATTATTAATGTTTCACCAAGAGTTGCTCAAGGAGGAGAACCTTTAGATCTGAAAATAAAAGGATACAATGCCAACTTTTTGAAAGACAAAGGTAATTATGAAGCTCGTATTCGCCTCAATCCCAAGTTGGCAATTTGTGCCAAGAATATAACGGTTAAAAACAACCAAGAATTAGAGTTGTCGTTTGATCTACCTTTAGGAAAATTACCAATCCAAACCCTAACAGAGAATGGTAAAAAATCTAGCTTTCCATTGTTGGAAGTATCTGGAAAAAACAACGGTTACAGTTCACTAGAGTCTGCTGTTTACATCAAAGATAGCTTGGTTGAAAATACCATACAAGATTTTTGTGATGTCGTTCCTTTTGCGCAGACAGAAGAAGAACAAATCAGTTTTCCTTTCTTAAATATTTTAGAAGAAACCATCCGCAATTTATTCTATCATGTGCCAATGTGGTTTGCCATGATGTTATTAATGCTAATATCTGTCGTTTATAGCATTTTGTATCTGGCAAGACCAGAAATAGAACGATATGATATTCAAGCAACTTCCTTTGCTGCTGTTGGGGTACTTTTCGGAGTGATTGGAATTTTGACAGGCGCATTGTGGGCAAAACATACTTGGGGAGCTTATTGGTCGTTTGACGTTAAACAAAACACTTCTGCAGTTGCTTTGTTAATCTATTTAGCGTACTTCGTATTGAGAAGTTCTTTTGATGATATGGATAAACGTGCTAGAGTAGCGGCTATTTATAATATCTTTGCTTTTGCAACTTTAATTCCGTTGCTTTACATTGTTCCTAGAATGGTAGATAGTTTACACCCAGGAATGGGAGGAAATCCAGCCTTTAGTAAATTGGATTTAGACAATACCATGCGAATGGTGTTTTACCCAGCGGTGTTGGGGTGGATGATGATGGGAATTTGGATTTCTAATCTAGGTGGGAGAATCGAACGATTGATGCGAATAAAACTAGAATTAGAGGAGTAATTTTATGCCTTTGTGGCTAATAATAAGATATTTAATTATTTGATTGTATTTTGTTGGTAATTAAGTTGTTGTGGGTTTTGGGGAGGCGAGTCAGAAGTTTATCTAATTTAAAGTCCTACTAATTGCTCAAAATATAATTTGGAAAAATTCTTTTTTTTTAAAAAAAACACCATTTTTAGGTCTATATTAATGAAGCAAATTATTAACATATTAATACTCAGTTTAATACCTGTTTGTGTATCTGCTCAAACAACAACTGGAAATGACTTTTTTAGTAATATTGGGAAAATATACGTAACTGTAGGTGTTATCCTCATTTTATTCGTAGGAATTGTTGCATTTTTAGTTCGTTTAGAACGAAAAGTAGCAAGCCTAGAACAAGATATGGGAATAGAAGAATAAGTAAAAATAGGAGTGTGTATTTTGAATAAACTACTTAATCATTTAGAACTACACACTTCTTAAAAATAACTAACCGTTTATAATAACTTTAACCAAAAAAAACTATGTCAGATTATAGCTTTTTTGAAGGAGTCGAGAAAAATTTTGATAAAGCAGCCAAACATACAGATTTGTCTAGTGGATTGCTTGAGCAAATTAAAGGTTGTAACGCCGTTTTCCGCATGAATTTTCCTGTTAAAATAGGAGATTCGGTAGAAGTAATTGAAGCATACCGTGTACAACACTCGAACCATAGATCTCCTACTAAAGGAGGAATTCGCTACAGCACGGGAGTGAATCAAGACGAAGTAATGGCTTTAGCTGCTTTGATGACCTATAAATGTGCCGTTGTAGACGTACCATTTGGTGGTGCAAAAGGAGGGGTTAAAATCAATGCAAAAGATTATACAGAAGAACAATTAGAACAAATCACTCGCCGTTATGCTGCTGAGTTGGTTCGCAAAAATTTTATCGGTCCAGGTATGGATGTTCCTGCTCCTGATTATGGAACAGGACCTCGTGAAATGGCTTGGATTATGGATACATATGCTGCCTTAAATCCTGGTGAAATTGATGCTGCTGGATGTGTTACTGGTAAGCCTGTTTCTCAAAATGGTATCGCAGGTCGTACTGAGGCAACAGGTCGTGGTGTTTACTACGCTGTTCGTGAAGCTTGTAACTACGAAGAAGATATGGCTGCTCTAGGTTTGACAACGGGGCTAGCTGGAAAAACAATGGTTATCCAAGGTTTGGGAAATGTAGGTTCTTATACAGGAATGATTTCTCAAGACGAAGGTAATGTTAAAATTATTGGTGTTGCTGAATACGAAGGTTCAATTTATAATAAGGATGGAATCGATATTCATGCTTTATTGGACTTTAGAAAACAAACTGGATCTATCATTGGATTCCCTGGTACAACAACTTTAGAAAATAGAGGGGATGCTTTGGAATTAGAATGTGATATCTTGGTTCCTGCGGCTTTAGAAAATCAAATTAACGAAGACAATGCCGATAGAATTAAAGCTAAAATCATTGTAGAAGCAGCAAATGGTCCTGTTACGCCAGAAGCAGAAGAAGTATTGTTGGACAAAGGATGTTTGATTATTCCTGATATGTACGCCAATGCAGGTGGGGTAACTGTATCTTATTTTGAGTGGTTGAAAAACCTTTCTCACATGCGTTTTGGTCGTATGCAAAAACGTTTTGAAAGTAATCGTTACGAATTGTTGGTTGACTTGGTCTTGAAAATGACTGGAAAGGAGTTGAGTGACAACGAGCGTAAATTGTTGACATTTGGTGCCGATGAGGTAGACTTAGTTCGCTCTGGACTAGAGGAAACAATGATTACTGCTTATAATGGTATCCGTGATACTTTGAAAAGAAAATACATCAAAGATTTACGTACTGCTGCATTTGTTTATGCTATCGAAAAAATCGGAAGCGATTATACTGCATTGGGTATTTGGCCTTAAGATTTTAATAAAAATATGTTTTACAAAGCCTGTTTCTTTTTTAGAAATAGGCTTTTGTTTTATGAGCTCAATGTGATGAAATTTATAGAGAGAATGTTCGTGGCTTACTAGCTACTCATTGATACTAACCTGCGACTTTTACCCAGAAGGAATACCACTAGAAATGATGAATTTTGAATCTACTTCTGTATCTTTGTGTCATTGTTGAACATTGAAGAATAACTCACTTTTAAATCTAAAATGATGAAAAATATTGTTGTAATAGGTGCGGGAACGATGGGAAATGGAATCGCACACGTTTTTGCCATGCATGATTATGCTGTATCTTTAGTAGATATTTCAGAAGCTGCACTAGAAAGAGCGTTGGCTACTATTTCGAAGAACTTGGACCGAATGGTTAAAAAAGAAAAAATATCCGAAGAAGATAAGGTGGCAACTCTATCAAATATTACAACTTCAACAAACCTAGATGAAGCTGCTGCATCAGCAGACTTAATCGTAGAAGCAGCAACGGAGAATATTGACTTAAAGTTGAAAATATTTAGACAAATTGATGCTGCTGCTCCTGCCAATGCGATTTTAGCAACCAATACATCTTCTATTTCAATTACTAAAATAGCTGCTGAAACTAGCCGTCCCGATAAGGTGATTGGCATGCACTTTATGAATCCAGTGCCTGTGATGAAATTGGTAGAAGTAATTCGTGGTTATGCTACTTCAGACGAAGTAACAGAAACCATTATGGCAATGTCAAAAAATTTAGGAAAAATCCCTACAGAGGTAAACGATTACCCTGGATTTATTGCGAATCGAATTTTGATGCCTATGATTAATGAGGCAATTTACTCGTTATACGAAAGTGTGGCAGGAGTGGAAGAAATTGATACGGTTATGAAACTAGGAATGGCGCACCCTATGGGACCATTGCAATTAGCCGATTTTATAGGTTTGGATGTATGCTTGTCTATTTTAAACGTTTTACATGACGGCTTTGGCAACCCTAAGTATGCTCCATGTCCATTGTTGGTAAATATGGTGACAGCAGGTTATTTGGGACGCAAAACAGGGGAAGGTTTCTACAAATATGAAAAAGGGAGCAAGGAATTGGTTGTTTCTTCAAGATTTCAAAAGAAGCAATTGGTTTAATCGCTTGAGATGACGGCAATAACTCAAGGCAAATATATACACGCAAGAGAAACATAAATTATAGACATATAATAATAGAAAGTCATTCTAGGATCCATTCTTAGAATGGCTTTTTTTTGTAGAGCTAAGTTATATTTATCAATAGTTAGCTGCGCTCTACTACGTGGCCGTTAAAAAACTTTATTAGTTTAGCAGCGTAGCTAACTACTAATTTATGTAATAATCAAAAAATCACGAAGTATTAAACCTTAAAATAGCATTTTTATTAAAAATCTAACTAGCAACTTATTATATTAGTTTTAGAAGAATCCCTCCAAAATCAATCAATTAAAAAACAGGAATTTTATGGATGCTATTGTAGACTACTTTTCTAGGTTGGAACACCTTCCCCTACACCGAGCAGGTTATTTGTTTGGAGGTTTATTTATCTTTTTTTTAATAGAAAACACACTTCCACTATTCAAAGCGTCTTACAACAAGACTAAACACACAGGGTTGAATATCTTTTTTACAATGACAACGATTGTCATTAATTTTGCTATGGCATTTATTTTAGCTTGGGCAGCTCTTTTTGTTGAGACAAATAATTTTGGAATTTTAAATTGGATCGGAGCCTCTATTTTTGTCTCTATGACACTTGGTTTGTTACTAATGGATTTTATAGGTGCTTGGTTGGCGCATTATATCGAACACCATGTAACATGGATGTGGCAGTTTCACGTTATTCATCATACCGACCAAAATGTAGACACGACAACAGGCAATCGACATCATCCTGGAGAAAGCGTCATTCGATTCTTGTTTACCACAGCAGCAGTTTTAATTGTTGGTGCGCCAATTTGGTTGGTGTTTTTATACCAAACATTGTCAGTCATTCTAACGCAATTCAATCATGCTAATGTCAAAATGCCATCTTGGCTAGATACGGCATTAAGGTTAGTGTTTTGTACGCCCAATATGCATCGAGTACACCACCATTACCGCCAACCTTATTCAGATTCTAATTATGGTAATATCTTTTCGTTTTGGGATCGAATTTTTGGAACATATGTAGTCGTTGATAATTCTAAATTGATTTATGGGGTAGATACTTATATGGATAAAGAAGTTACCGAAGATGTCGTAGCCTTGCTCAAAATTCCTTTTCAAGGACATCGGAAACATATAGAATACGATGATGAAGAGGTATTGTAACGAATCATTAATAAAGATATTGAATAGGTTGTAAGAAATTGCAGCCTATTTTTATTTGTAGTTGAATGTTGTAAGTATTATTTTGAAAACCAAGACTCTATTGAGTATCGAGGCTTAAGAATAATGTTATAAAAGAAATAAAAGTGTAATTAATTTAGTGATTTTGAAACTTTTTACTCGTTATTTGAGTGTATAGGGGTGTTTTAATATTGGTTTCTAATGCCCGTTGTTTGCAAATTTTTAGAAATATAGAAGGGCAGTTGGAACGAATCCCCCAAAAAGGGAAAAGTCTTTCTAATATAGTATTTTCTTGGCTAAGTGTTGAGATTCATCTTTCGATGGCATATAAAGCAATGCTAAAATTGATTGATGCGACCAAAGAAGAAGATGTACGGCTAATTTTGCCCCATTTTTCTAAAATGTCTGTGGCCGATCGAGAGCAAGCGACTCAGATTATATTGCCTACATATTATCCTTATTATAACAATGATAATAAAAAGAATAAGGGAGTGTTAACACATTTTGGTAAGCACTGTTATGGTAAAACACCTTATGAAACTTTTATTAAAAGCATTCCTTTAGCTAAAGAAAAAATGCTGTCCAATAAGGAATTACCAGTAGATCTTTTTTCGACTTCAAACCCTTCAAAGACTGGGCAGGGATTTGAAGTCGAAAAAAAATCGGTTCAAAAACAGTTTGATCAAATAGAAAAGAAGCCATATCTTCAAGATAAGATTTCTTCTTATTTCACTGAACGACAAATCTAAATTGTCAGACCTCATCGTGACTATTACACATAAAAACTCCTACCAAATGTAATTTAGTAGGAGCTAATTTATAGTTTATAATATAACCGCAGCGTTTTTATTTTTTTCAAAAACAAACTATTTGCATGATTATCTAATAATCAATTTTCCTGTTTTAAGTTTAGTAGTAGTTTCAAATATATAAAAATAAAGCCCTGCTGTTAACTCAGGGAACTTAATTATTGTTTGACTTTCGTTTAAAATGATATCTTTAACCAATTTACCAGAAGCTTTAAAAATTTGCAAACGTCCCTTCTTATTATCTGCTATTTTTATGGTTAATTCTCCTCCTGATTCTAATGGATTAGGATAAATAATAAGTGATTCCTCCTCCTTTTGTTCAATTTTAAGCTCTGTATTGTTTATATCATCATTTGGAAACTTCAAAAAACTATTAGGAGAAGTTATTCTTAAAGCTTTTGACGGAGTAGAACTAATAGGGTCGCAAGAACTAGGAGTTACTGAGATCATTTGATTGATCGTCTTACTATCAATATTCCCATTTGCATCTGTAACCCTTAAGGTTACATCATAATTTCCACTATTTCCAAAAACTACTTTCGGATTCCTTACGGATGTGGAACTAATATAGGCAGGAGAAGGAGTAATTATCCATTCCCAACTAGCGCCATTATGTTTAAGCATAGAATGGCAATCAAAAGGTACTGTATCTTGGCTACAAGCAATTACATTTGTGTAAGTAATTGGTTGTGCTACAGGCAGAAAATTTTGATTAACAAATTCACGTTCAAAAATACCTCTCCCTTTTGTTGCCAATCTCATTTTTCCTTCCTTGTAAAAAGGTCCAAACTTTAGAGACTTTGCAATTAAGGGGAGGTTAGCATCGCAATCAACCCAATTGTTCGCAGTATTACTCCAGTAAAACACTTTATTAAATGTTGCTAAATAAACACCATCTGTTGTCCCTCCTTGATAATAAATATCTTCGATCCTCTCGTTGTTTAGAGTCGAAGTTGTTTTATTTACCCAAGTACTTCCTCCGTTAGTACTACGATATATTTTTCTTCCATTTGCTCCTGAAATACAAGCAACCCAAATATCATTGGCATTACTTGGATTTAGTGTAATAATTAGTTTTCTTAGATTATTGGTAGGAGGATTAGTAATTCTAGCCCAAGTTCTTCCACCATTTACTGTTTTATAAATGTTGTTAATGTTATTATAAAAAACAACAGCATAGATCACATCAGGGTTTGCCCTAGAAATAGCTATTTCAAAAACTTTGCTATTAGTCCTAAAACTCTTCAATATATTAAAGTTAGATCCCCCATCAGTTGATTTATAAATGTGGTTATCTTTTCCTAATAACAAATGATCCGCATACCTAGGGTCAAAATAAATACCACTACTCATACCTGTTCGGGGGGATTCTGTAGCTCTTAGTGGTAATCTAGGGAATGATTGGATGTTTCCTCCTAGTACGTCTGGTATGATAGAAACAAAAGTATTTGTTCGTATTCCACTATATACTTTTCGTTCTCGCATGGGATTAACGTATCCTGTTGCTTCCTCTACTCCATTAATCTTATGAAAATTTCCTAAACCATACGTTTGATAATAAGCTGCATTCCCATTGTGATAACGCCCTCCAATAAGCACATCTTGATTCCAACCAGAGCCAAATCCCCAAAAACTAGAAGCAGTAATTCCCTTTTTCCTCGATTCCGCAGACGCCAATCCGTCATTGGAGTACCCAATTCCGCCATCGCTTGCTATCCAAATATCATTTCTATTTACTTCTAATGCCTGAATATCAGCATGCAATCCAGGATGAGAAAGACCTCCTATACTACTAAAAGTTGCACCTCCATCGTTGGAGGTTGCTAATCGAATGGTACCTACCCATAATTTATTGGGGTTTGTAGGAGAAACCTCTAAATCAAAATTATAAAAACCTTGATGATAACCACTCCGATATGCTGCTACATTCCAGTCTGAATTACTATTAATAGGACCGTATGGACCTCCATCTTGACCGCTAGGATTTGTCCAGTTATTTCCCCTGTTTATACTCTTATAAACTCCAATCCAACCGTGATCCCCTGCTTTGCTTTCTCCGATTAAACAAGCATAAATCATATTAGGACTACTAGGAGGAATTGCTAACTTGCCACCAAGAGTTTTAGCATTTGCCAAATCAGTAGGTATATACCAACCTGTTCCTTTTAATGCCCAAGTAACTCCCTTATTATTTGATCTAAATACCTCTGCTCTTTTTCTTCTTGCATTTTTTATCAGTATATAAATAATATTAGGATTAGTAGGATGAAAATCAACATCCCAAGTTTCTTTATTCTGATCTACTGCCCATGTAAAACCTCCATCAGTCGATTTAAGCAAAGAAGTTGAATTGGCACAATAAACTAAGCTTGGATCAGTAGGATGAAACTTAAGTTCATGCCCTACTGCATCAATGTACGCTCTTCGAATCCAAGTAGATCCTCCATCTAAGCTTTGATAGATTTTAGAATCACCACAAACCAAAACATTGTTAGGATTCGTTGGATGTATTTGTACTGCAGTAACTCTTAAAAAAGCTTCATTTTGGGATACTAAACTCCAATTTAGTCCTTTATCTATTGTTTTGTATACTCCACCAGCTTCTGTTCCAGCATAAAGAATATCTGGATGGCTTGTTGATTGATCTAAAGACATAACATTGGCTTGAGAGGACATAGGGGTAAGTGTACCTCGTTTATAAGTTTCTACTGGACCGATATTAGTCCAGTTTTGGCTACTACTCCTAGCTGTATGTTGCTGTGATTTTTTATCTTTTAATTCTTTAAAATATGCCTCTTCTTCTTGTGGACTCATTGGTCTAATTAACCCCTGTTCATCGATATAATTCTCTACTATTCGTCTCCAATGCTTATAGTTTTGCGTATGCAAGTTCTTTTGGAAGGCATTTTTTCTGTAGTACTCTTCCCGTAATTCATCCACTTCAAATACGTTAGGATCTGGGGAATACATCAATTGTACCCACTCAGGAGTATTTTCTGGTATATTTGGAACCGTTTTAAAATACTCTGATTTATTTTGTGAAATTGCTATGGTAACTAAGCCATAGGTAAGAAAACAAATAATGCTAAATCGTTTCATAATTTGTAGTTAAATTTAGGTGTGTTTTAATATATATATGTAATTGTTCACAATAAATTCAAGAAGTAATTTAGCGACGGTCTGCGTTAAAAACACTCGTGATAGCCGTGCTATTCCTGCATTTTTTACCTTACCCATCATCAAAATTACTTGCGTCTTTACTTATCTTTTATTGTGAACGATTACTTAGAAGTTGTTTGAAAATTATATTGGAAATCTGAGCAACTAGTTACCAGTTTGTAACACAGGTACTAAGATAGTTTTTAAGCAGCTTCAAATGTTAAACGAAGAATATATTCAAATATATAAAGTTCATTTTATTATTCAAAAATAATATTCATAATTTTCACAAATCTCTATTAGAATAGAAAAGCATTATATAAACCCAATACAACTGATTTTAATGATAATTTGTATGTAGCGCCTAATTTATTGAATAGAAAGTTTGCAGTGGATGCTCCCTCCAACGTTTGGGTATCTGACTTAACATACATTGATACAGGTGAAGGTTGGTTATATTTGGCAGTGGTTATAGATTTATAGGATAGAAAAGTCATTGGCTGGGCACTGAGTGAGACAATGCAAGCAAGTGAAACAACGATAGCAGCTCTTCAGATGGCAATCATTAATCGAAAGCCAACCAATGGGCTTACCTTTCATTCCGATCGAGGTGTACAGTATGCTTGTTCAGACTTTGTGAAAAATTTAAACAAACACTATGTCAAAGCAAGTATGAGCAGGAAAGGGAATTGTTGGGATAATGCTGTTGCTGAAAGATTTTTCAAAACGATTAAAGTGGAATGCATTTATAGAACAAAATATCCAACAATAGAACAGGCTAAAAGAGATATTTTTAGCTATATAGAAATTTGGTACAATATGCGCCGTCGGCATTCTGCCTTAGGCTATGCCACTCCTCTTGAAATGGAGCAATTATTCGTTTTGGGATCGAATTTTTGGAACATATGTCGTTGTTGATAATTCTAAATTAATTTATGGGGCGGATACCTATATGGACAAGGAAGTTACCGAGGATGTCGTAGCGTTGCTCAAAATTCCCTTCCAAGGACACCGAGAACATATAAAATATGACGATGAGGAGATGTTATAATATAATAACAACGATAATCGCTAATAAAAATATTGTATAGGTTGTAAGAAATTACAGCCTATTTTTATTTGTAGTTGAATGTTGCAAGTATTGTTTTGAAAATCAAGACTATATTGAATATATAGGCTTAAGAATAATGCTATAAAATAAATAAAAGTGTAATTAATTTAGTGATTTTGAAACTTTTTACTCGTTATTTGAGTATATAGGGGTGTTTTAATATTGGTGCCATTTGCCCCGATAATTTGTTGAAAATAGATACAATAATACAACTAGTAATCACTACTAATTACTTAACAGTGGTTATTATTAAAAATACTAGTAATAACACCAAACACACCAAATGGAAATCCATTATTCTATCAAACAATTGGGAAAAAAACATCCCATAATTGATAAAGCCACGCTCTCAATAGAACTTCTCGAAACAAAAACTACCTTTCGTTCCTTGTTAACAGCAATTGTCCAGCAACAGGTACGAGCTTATAACCTTCAAAAAACAACTCCTATTGTTCTCAACATTTTGAGTACGAAACAACTTAATCAAGCTAGCCAAGAAGGGAAAATTAGTTTTGGTGACACTGAAAATACAACGATTGCTCAAGAGGAAGCAGCTATAAAAACTGCTTTAGAAGCTTTTGAAGATGGTTTATTCGCTGTATTTCTAAATGATGATCCCATTGAGTCATTAGAGCAAATCGTAGAACTCAACCAAGACAGTGTTTTTACGTTTATTCGCCTGACATTCTTAGCGGGGAGCATTTGGTAAACCTTTATTCAATTATAAGCAGCAACAATCATTCAGAAAAAAATTATACAATTACGCAATATGAGCGTAGCTAAACACCCAATTTAACAATGGAAAACCAAGTAGATTTACAAACAAACTATATCAACGAAAAGTGCAAAAATGCTTGCAAACAATTAAGTAAGCATTACTCTTCGGAAAAAGGTTTATTATTAAAATTGAAAGGAGCCTTAGGTTCCTCTGAAACCAAAGTAGTTGAAGTAGCAAGTTTGTTGGGGAATTCGACCGTCAAGTTGTCTAAAAACGCTTTAGAAATGGCTTTAATATTGGTGAACGGTTTTCCTGAATTAAGATCAAACCAACGCAATAGTTACTATTGGATTTATCAAGAAACAGTTGATTTATTTTCAAAGCGTTATGCTAAATTTAATGAGTTATATAAGAATGAGGATTTGTGGTGTGCCGAATATGAAGCGGTATTAGAATATTTTTATGGCAAAGAACGTGTAAAGTACATTCAACAAGCATGGCATAAAATCCCTGAATTAGCTTACCAAAGTGGGTATTATAGACGATCTTTTCGTGCGCCTCATTTAACTTATACAACAAGAGTCAATCAACTGAACTTCTTAATACAACTCAACACAGAGTTGTCGTACAATTTGGACATGGAAACGTACATCATCAACGACCATGCTTTGTACACTTATGGAAGCAATTGGAAGGCACATGTGTGGGCTGCTGCGATTGATGCAGGAGATGAAGCTATATTTCAGTTATTATTGGATATTGTCTATCAACGACATCCAAAAGGAAAAGTAAGTCGGCAAATTATCAAGGCTTTATTATTATCTACCAAAGAAGAAGCTTGGAAGGCTGTTAAAGATTTGTTGCTGAGTGCACAACGCCAAGAAGGATTGAGACAAACGATATTAGAATGTTTGGATGAAACTTCTTTAGGAGCCATGAAGTACTTAATAGAGGTAATCTTAGAGCATAATTTAACAAGATTTTCGTCGGTTGTAAGAGCAGTAGATACGTGGGCTGGATTAGGTTGGGAAGGAGCCAAGCAAAGTACTGTAAAGCGTTTTTTGGAAGCAGGAAGCAACTATTTGAACAATCCAGAGTTGATTCCCAATGCTATCAAAGACAAAGATAATACAGAGGTGTATATGGCTTTGTGGGCGCAAGGCGTGTTAGACGTTGAGCAGTGTTACCCTTTTATTCAATATTTGTGGGAAAAAGGAACGATAGAAAAACGCTGTTTGGCTTTGTATTTTGCGAACCAAACTCAAGTTGGTAAACTAGAATTGGAATTTGCAGAGGAGGCACTGAAGGAAGAAAATCTGAAGTTGTTGTATTGGGGATTAAGGGCGTTTAATTCCTATACCTTTAATGATCAATATTTGGTTTCTAATGCTCGTGGTTTACAAATTTTTAGAAATATAGAAGGGCAGTTGGAACGAATTCCCAAAAAGGGGAAAAGTCTTTCTAACATGGTATTTTCTTGGTTAAGTGTTGAGATTCATCCTTCGATGGCATATAAAGCAATGCTAAAATTGATTGATGCGACCAAAGAAGAGGATGTACGGTTAATTTTACCCCATTTTTCTAAAATGTCTGTGGCTGATCGAGAGCAGGTGACTCAGATTATATTGCCTACGTATTATCCTTATTATAACAATAATATTAAAAAGAATAAGGGAGTGTTAACACCATTTCAGCGAGAGTTTGCATTTACTATTCTAACCGATAGGGGGCAATTAATTCGAGACACAGGAATGAATGCTTTGAAAAATGCAGAGCTAAACGATGAAGAGGTACAGCAATTCGAATTGTTGTTAAAACGAAAAAGTGCGGCAACCCGAAAAAGTGTGATTCAGTTAATTCTAAAAAAAGACAAGCCGCAAATCATTGCTAGTACAGAGCGTTTGGTAGCCTCGAAGTCAATTGATCAACGTTTGGCTGGATTGGATATTTTGAACCAAGTATACACAGACGAAACCTTAAAAGATTGGACGGTTACTACGGCTCAAAAATACCAAGAACGTCCCACATTAACAGAAGCAGAATCAATTTTGCTGCAAAATATTGTCAATACACAAGAAACAAGACAGGAGTACACTTGGGAAAATGGTCTTGGTTTATACGACCCATTAGTGAAAACAGCTGCTGTTCAACCAAAAAAGCCAAGTGAAGGAGAGTATGTGGAACGTACCAAGAAAAATCCATTAGGATTGAGTATGCCTGCAAAAAAGATAGAAAATGCGTTGAAAGAACTACACGATCTAGTTCAAAAATACCAAGACTACGAGTACGAGGTACAGCATTGGGGAGGACAGCGAGAGGTAATCGTACTGGGGAATCAGTTTAGACAGATTTCAAACGATTTGGGAGAAGAGGCAACAAGAGAAGAACATATTCAGAATTATCCGCTATCCGAAGTTTGGTTAAAATGGTATGAAGATGCTAAGTTGACCCCTTGTGATTTATTTTTATTAAATCAAAATAAGAACGTACAAATCATTCAAACTAAGTCAAAAGTACAGAAACAGTTTGAGTGTTATACCTATTACCCCAATATCCCTAAAATAGGAACTTATTATTGGCAAAATCCAATTTATAAGATATTGGAGTTATTGGTTTACGCCTTTCCCTACCAAGAGAAAATGGCTTTTTTGAAAGGCCTGATAGCTCAATTAATGGCTGTGGTGCCTAAAGGTGAAATTGATAAGGCAGTAATAGAAAAGAATCGTTGGCAAACGAATGTAAGAACTTGGAGAGATTTAGTTGCATTTTCAGTTCCTTATAATGCTTATAAAAATAATAGTATAGCATTTTCGGACGAAGCGTTTAAATCTTATTGGAAGATGGAACATTGGTGCAAATCAACATTGCCCAAAGAAGCTGAGGAGGCTGATTATCTATTACCTCAATTGATTGATGTAGCTAGAGCTTACGAATTGAATTTGATTACTATAGATGAGCTATATCATAGAGTATTGAAACCTGATGCTATTCGATTGTTGACACAAAGAAACAAGCATCCACAAGCATTTAACTACTTAGAACGTTTTCCTTTTTTAGCCGATGTTTTGAAAAAATGCCGAGATCGAATTTTGGAAATTGAGTTGGCTAGGGGAGATAGCTCTACGCTTGTTACTCCGTTGGCACAAAGTTTATCAGAAATTTACGGCATTCATAATTTTGTTCAAATTTTTAAAGCATTGGGAAAAGAGAGTTTGAACAGGGGGTATGTTTGGAGTGGCTCGGATTATAGTAAAAAGCAAATATTGAGTGAACTTCTGAAAAGTTGTAAACCGCTCAAAACAGAAACTCAACAGGACTTTAATGAGTTGGTGAAAGAGGCAAAATTATCAGATAAACGTTTGATAGAGGCGGCGGTTTATGCCCAACAATGGATTCCTTTTGTTAGTACTTACTTGAAGTGGAAAGGATTGGACTCGGCTATTTGGTGGTTGCACGCGCATACAAATGCTTATCATACGGCTGAAACAGAAACAGAGATTGCAAAATATTCCAAAGTTCAAGTAACTGATTTTAAGGATGGGGCAGTAGACACTGAGTGGTTCAAAGCAGCGTATAAAAATATGGGGAAAGCCAAATGGAAAGTCCTGTACGATGCGGCAAAATATATTTCTGATGGGAGAGGGCATAAACGAGCGCAATTGTATGCCGATGTAATTTTAGGCAACACAAAGATTAAAGAAGTAACACAACGTGTCAAGGAGAAGCGAAACCAAGACTATTTGCGGGTGTATGGTTTGGTTCCATTGAGTAGAGCGAATCGAGAAAAAGATTTGCTTAAACGGTATCAGTACTTGCAGCAATTTAAGAAAGAGAGCAAGCAGTTTGGTTCGCAACGTCAAGCAAGTGAAGGTTTAGCAGTACGGATTGCAATGGATAATTTAGCTAGAACGGCAGGATATAGCGATCCTATTCGATTGACTTGGGCAATGGAGGCTGCCGAGGCACATCAAATTATGGAGAAAGCTAAAAGGTTAACTTTTGGTGCTGTTGAAATTTATTTAACGATTGATGAGTTGGGTAAATCGTCTATTGTTTGTGAAAAACAAGGCAAAAAATTAAATGCTATACCTGCCAAACTACGAAAAGAGAAAGCAGTTGTGGAATTAAAAGCGTTTAATAAAACACTTCGAAATCAATATACCCGTACCCGTAAAAGCCTAGAAGAAGCTATGGTCAATGGGGATGCGTTTACAACCTCAGAAATACAAAATTTGCTACACCATCCTGTGGTAGAACCGATGCTAAAAAAACTAGTGCTCAAAAGCAACAACCAACTAGGTTTTGCTACAACAGAAGGGCTTAAAAGTGTCCATAATAAGAAGTATGAATGGGGAGAAACCGTATGGATTGCTCATTGTTCGGATCTTTATCAAGATGGAGATTGGTCTGCGTACCAGCGTTATTGTTTTGATGAAAAAATAAAGCAACCTTTTAAACAGATATTTAGAGAGCTTTATTTGGCAACGCCCGATGAATTGAAAGAGAGAACTATTTCTCGTCGATATGCAGGGCATCAAGTTCAACCTAAAAAAACAGTTGCTCTTTTAAAAACTAGAGGGTGGACGGTTGATTATGAAGAAGGCTTGCAAAAAGTTTATCACAAGGAGGGGATTATTGCCAAAATGTATGCAATGGCAGACTGGTTCTCGCCTGCGGATGTTGAAAGCCCTACTTTAGAAACAGTGGAGTTTTTTAATCGAAAAACATACAAGCCTGTTGCTTTTGAAGATTTAGAACCTAGATTGTTTAGCGAAGTGATGCGGGATATTGATTTAGTGGTCAGTGTGGCACATGTTGGAGGGGTAGACCCAGAGGCAAGCCATTCAACAATTGAAATGAGAGCCGTCTTGGTAGAGGAAACAGCTCGACTGTTCAAATTGAAGAATGTTAGCACTCAAAAACACCATGTTTACATAGATGGTACTATGGGACGCTATACGGTGCATTTAGGAAGTGCTGTGTGTCATAAGATACCAGGACGCTATCTTTCTATTTTACCTGTTCATTCTCAGCATCGTGGTCGCTTATTTTTGCCTTTTGTAGACGACGACCCTCGTTCTGCTGAGTTAATGTCAAAGGTTTTGTTATTGGCTAAAGATGATAAAATACAAGATCCAACAGTATTAAGCCAAATTTATGATAAAGTAGAAAATACATCTTTGTAGAGATAGAGGCTAAAGCAAAAAAAAACGGTGGTATAGATTTATTTGTTTGGAATGAAATAGGTGAATTTATACCATCTTTTTGATTGGAGTTGAGCTTGAAAAGGAGCTTTCTATAGTAAAGCAAACGTATTTATTTTGTCGTGTTCTTTGGTACATAAAATGTATAAGGAGAACAAGAATTGAGGCATGACAAAAGCCAGTCACTAGCTTTACTACATGGTTTTAATGAACTATTGTAGATCAATATTGTTAATAAAAATAAAAATGCTTTGAGTTATGAGTTCTACAGTTCTTAAAAACCTAGTTATTTTTTTAGTGATTAACTTTGGAGCCTTGGCACTAGGGGGCTTGGCAACCAATGCAGCTGTTAATGGAGAATGGTACCAAAGTGTTAACAAAGCACCATGGACACCACCAGGATGGGTGTTTGGAGCTGCTTGGACAACAATAATGATTTGTTTTTCCATTTTTATGGCTTATGCATGGGAAGAAGTAATGGACAAAACAAAATTAGCTATCCTATTTGGTATTCAATGGATTTTGAACGTAGGGTGGAACCCCCTCTTTTTTGTTTATCACTATGTTTTGTTGGGTTTAATCGTCATTAGTTTATTGACAATATTAGTAGGGTATTTTTTATTTGGATACCGATCTACTATGAAAGCCAAAGCCTTTTTGATGTTGCCTTATTTTGTGTGGTTATTAATAGCTACCTCTTTAAATGCTTATATATTGCTGTACAACTAATTCAATGCAAATTCAAAATGCTATACTTTTAGTATCTTTTTATAATTCTAACTCATAAAGCATTAACTCTTCGGCATCGCCATCTAGTTGAATTATTTTAGAAAATTTTAGCCCCAATTTTTCTAGTAGACCTTGAGAGGCTTTATTGGTTTTTATAGTAATGCCACTAACTTTGGAAAGTTTAAACTCTTCTTTGGCTAATGTCATCAATTTATTAGCAGCCTCAAACGCATAACCTTTTCCCTCAAATTCGGGCAACATCGCAAAGCCAATGTCAACCCCTTCAATACCTTCGCGATTATACAAGCCAGAAGAACCCATTTTGGCACCATCTGATTTTCTAATTAAAGTATAATTAGAAAAGCCCAATTTCTCTAATTGGGGAAGCATTCTATTGGTAATATAATCTTCTGCTTCTTTTAGTGAGTGTACATTTCGATCTCCGATATTTTGAATCCACTTGGGGCTATTCAAGAGTTCTAATACAAAGGCAGCATCAGCAGCAGATGTAGGACTTAAAAAAAGTCGCTCGGTTTCATATACTTTAGGTGTTGGCATGATTGATTTTTTATTTGCTAAATATTACATTACTCAACTTCTTCTAAACGCTGGTTTTCATACATTTCATAATAATACCCGTTGTTTTGCATCAATTCTTCATGAGTTCCCATTTCTGTAATTTTACCATCATCCAAAACTATTATTTGATCAAATTGCAATGCAGCATACAAGCGGTGGGTAATGATAATGGTTGTTTTATCTGCACAAGCAGTATTTAAATAGTCCGTAATTTGAGCTTCTGTCTTGGTGTCAACAGCAGACAAACAATCATCTAATAAAACGATGTCTGGTTCTTTGATCAAAGCACGAGCAATAGAAATGCGTTGTTTTTGTCCTCCCGAAAGTGTGACACCACGCTCACCAACAACAGTATCAAACTGTTCTGGCAAATTCATGATATCGTCATAAACAGCAGCGTGTTTGGCGTATTCTCGAATGGTTGATTCGTCAACGTCTGTTTTTCCAAAAGCGATATTGTTATAAATAGAATCAGAAAATAAGAAGACATCTTGAGGAACATAAGCAATTGCTGCCCTTAGATGAGCTAAATTATGCTTCTGGATGGGTTGGTTGTCAATTAAAATTTGTCCATTATCGGTGTCGTACATTCTCAGTAGTAAATCTGCAATGGTTGTTTTCCCTGATCCTGTGCGACCAATAATCGCCATTTTTTCCCCTTTTTTCAGTTTAAAAGAAATGTTTTTCAGGGCAGTAATACCTGTATCTGGATATACAAAGGTCACCTTATCAAACTCAATCTCTCCTTTTATAGGCGTAACTGGAGCGGTGTGGTCAATATCAATATCGGGCTCTGTTTTTAGAAAATCATTGATTCGTTTTTGAGATGCAGCGGCTCTTTGTATGATCGAGGCTACCCACCCAATCGAAGTAACAGGCCAAGCTAGCATATTAATATAAATGACAAATTCGGCAATGTTTCCAGTAGAAATTTCACCACTCATCACCAACAGTCCACCTACATAAATTGTAATAATGGTGCTAATTCCAATTAAAAAGAGCATTAGAGGATGAAAGAAGGCATTTACTTTAGCCAATTCTAGTGATTTTGTTTTGAAATCTTCGGTTTCTGTCTTAAAGAAGTTTCCCATTGCTTTTTCTTGTCCATAAGATTTGACAACACGTATTCCTGAGTAGACTTCCTGTGATAAGCTGTTTAAAACAGATAATTGTGCTTGTATTCGAGCACTTTTTTTATTGATAATACTAGTGACGTAGTATATGGATAGCGAAAGAATAGGAAGAGGAATTAAAGAATATAATGTCAACGTAGGACTAACCTGTATCATGGAATAAATCACCATGGTAAACAAAATCACTAAATTGATGCTATACATAACCGCTGGTCCCAAATACATACGTACATGGTTGACATCTTCGGTGATTCTTGCCATCAAGTCGCCTGTATTGTTGCGTTTGTAGAAGGCAAGGGTTAACTTCTCATAGTGTGCATATATTTCATTGCGCAAATCATATTCGATTAACCTTGACATCACAATCAACGTTTGGCGCATAAAAAACATAAAAAAGCCCATTAGAAAGGCAAAACTAATGACCAAAATCATAAAGAAAAATAGGATACTTCCTATTCGTTCAAATAATTGGTCTTTGACAGAAAAACCGTCGTACAAGCCATAGAGCGTTACGTTTTCAATTACTAAGTCCAGCGAATAACGGATAATTTGTGGCTGCCAGACACGAAAATAATTAGAGATTGCAATAAATACAATTCCTAATAAAAAACGCCATTTGTATTGCGCAAAATATTTATTTAAATAGGCTAATTCTTTCATGCTGCAAATATAAGAATACTCTATGGAATTACGAATTATAAAATCAGTTCGGCGATTGCGAATGTTGATTATAACAAAAAAGAATTTTAATTGTTCTAAAAGCTTTTGATTCGTCAACTAAAAATAGATTCAAGAAGCATTTCAACACAAATTTGCGTACACAAGAACTCTGACATCAGCAAAAACATGACATTTTTGCCTTGAAATCCTTTAAACATCAATATTATTACTTATTTTTGTTGGCTGTAAAAATAGTAGTTGGCTAAATTTTACTTTTTGAATAAAAAGAACATGTTGTAGGTATGAAAATACAACATCATCTTTGCGATAGAAGTATGTAAACTCATTTCACTTAACGTGTTTCGCAGATTTGTAATTTTGTTATAGCCCATCCCAAGGTAATTGGACTACTAATTTCAATCATTGATTTTATAAAAGAATGGCTAAAAAGAAGAAAAAACAAGTTTCTATAAAGGGAGGAGTACAAGACGATCGTTTTCCAAAGTTAGTAGGACTGTTTTGCTTATTTTTTACTTTATACCTTTTTATTGCATTTTCCTCTTACCTGTTTACTTGGAAGGAAGATATGGACAAAGCCAACTGGTCTGTTCTATTGTCTCCACATGATATGGAGAATTGGCTAGGACGATTGGGGGCAGTGTTGTCGCACCAGTTTATCTATTATGGGTTTGGCTTTTCTTCCTTTATATTGGTATTTCTGTTATTTACAACAGGAATGAGTTTAATTGTTGAAACACCCCTCAAAAAACTAATACCTGTTTATAAGCGTTCTATATTAACCATGCTTTGGACGAGTTTTTTGTTTGCATTTGTTTTTCAAGGCTACGAATTTCCTTGGGGAGGTGCCATAACAAGGTTTTTGGTAGGAGTGTTAGATGGTTTAGTAGGAGCAATTGGAACAATCGCAATTTTAATATTTGCTTTTCTAGGATTTGTTGTTTGGAATAAAAATCCAAACTTTAAAGATGGTTTAACAGTAGAGGAGATTAAAAGTGCTTTTTCTGTTAGCAATCTACTAGCAACACTCAAAAGTCTTTTCCGTTTGACTCCAGAGGCGCAACCAGAACCAGAAGCACCAGAAATGAAAACTGTTACCGTGCTGAAACCGAAAACGAATACTTTAAAAACTTCGGTTACTACCAATACAACTGAGACGGGAACGGTAGTCGAAGATGCAAATAATACGACAGAAACAAGTCCTAATACAGCAGAGCTAGAAGTTCCAAAAGTTATCAAGCAATCAACCAAAGATGAGTTGGAAAATAAAGTCAAAAAATTGACTCAAAATCAATTGTCTTTAGATTTGGAAAAGGCAGCTAAGGAAAAACTTAAGGAGGAGAATGATGGGGAATTAGAAATGGAAATTTCAAAAGAAGGTGATACGATTGATATTGGTATTGCTGAGGAAAATAAAGACCATTTTGAACCTTATGATCCGACACTGGATTTGCCTAGGTATGAAAACCCTGTTATCGACTTGTTAGAAAGTTATGATGATCAAAAACCAGTTATAGATCGAGCAGAACTAGAGTCGAACAAGGATCAAATTATAGAGACATTGCTAAATTACAAGATCGAAATTGTAAAAATAAAAGCAACAATAGGTCCTACAGTGACACTTTATGAGATTATTCCTGCTCCAGGAGTTCGCATTTCTAAAATTAAAAGTTTAGAAGATGATATTGCTTTGAGTTTGGCTGCACTAGGAATTCGTATCATTGCACCAATTCCAGGTAAAGGTACGATTGGTATAGAAGTTCCTAACAGGAACAAACAAGTTGTTTCTCTGAAAGAAGTATTGGCTTCTAAGAAGTATAGAGAAGCTAAAATGGATTTGCCAATTGCTCTAGGTAAAACAATTTCTGATGAGGTGTTTATTGCAGATTTAGCCAAAATGCCGCATTTATTGATAGCAGGGGCAACAGGGCAAGGTAAGTCGGTTGGTATTAATACCATTATCATGAGCTTGCTGTATAAGAAGCACCCTTCGCAATTGAAGTTGATTTTGATTGATCCTAAGAAGGTAGAATTATCTTTATACAATCGAATTTCTGCTCATTATTTAGGATACTTACCAGATGAAGAAGAGGCAATTGTAACGGATGTAACCAAAGTTGTCCAAACTTTATATTCTTTAACGGTCGAGATGGACGAGCGTTACAATCTATTAAAAAAGGCTTCGGTTCGTAACCTCACAGAGTACAATCAAAAATTTGTTGCGCGCAAACTCAATCCTGAAAAAGGGCATCGCTTTATGCCTTATATTGTCTTAATTATTGATGAGTTTGCAGATTTGATTATGACGGCAGGAAAAGAAGTTGAGCTACCAATTGGTCGCTTGGCGCAGTTGGCTCGTGCTGTTGGTATACATTTAATTATTGCGACGCAACGTCCATCGGTGAATATTATTACAGGTATTATCAAAGCGAACTTCCCAGCACGTCTTGCTTTTAAAGTAACATCTAAAATTGATTCTAGAACAATTTTAGATGGAGGAGGGGCTGACCAGTTGATTGGGCGCGGAGATATGTTGCTTTCTTCTGGAGGGAATTTAATTCGTATTCAATGTGCTTTTGTAGATACGCCAGAGGTGGAACGTGTCATTAATCATATTGCCAGTCAACCTGGCTATCCACAGCCATTCTTACTGCCTGCCTATGGAGAAGAAGGTGGAAGTGGAAATGATAGTGAGCAAAAATTAAATCAAGTCTTGCACGAACTTGATGAGCATTTTGATGATGCCGCTCGTTTGGTAGTAATGAATCAACAGGGATCTACTTCTATGATTCAACGCCGTCTTAAATTAGGCTATAATCGAGCTGGACGTATTATGGATCAATTGGAAAACACAGGTATTGTAGGACCCAACGAAGGCTCCAAAGCTCGACAAGTATATATCAACGATGAAATAGAGTTAGAGCAATTCTTAAAAGCGTTACACGAGCGCAAACGCAAGATTTCATTCCGATAATTCTTGAACACTACTTGGCTGAGAAATCACTAAAAAGAATGCTTTGAGAATCTGCTTCTTGAATGAAGGCTTGGGCATATTGTATTCCAAATTGGGAGGTGTTCATTAATTGGAATACTGTCTTATCAATTAATGGATGGCTATAGGGAGCAAGTAAAAAGCATTTAACTTTTTTGGCGTTGAGAATTGGCTGAATGTACTGATTGTTTTGAGCAAATTGTATGTTTTTATTCAAAACATCGAGTAGTATATGAGCATAAAAAAACATTTCAGAAAGTACACCTACTTTCCGATTTTGGGCTTTTTTTAGTTCAAATAGGCAGCAATTATCATCTTGATCTATACCCCAAATATCAATAGCACTCTTACGACCTGAAAAAACTCTAGCAGAATTGCTGATATTAGCTTCAAAAATGCCAACAGGAAGCTGATAATCAATTGTTTTTAAGTTGAAGTGCTGTTTGAAGGCATTAGAAGTCTGTGGATCAAACAAAATAAGGGCTTCCAATTCGCTTTCGGTATATGCTTCTAGCTCTTTTTTGACAACAGTTTTGGTAGCGCGTTTAGTAGAAGGTGTATTCATAAGAAGGTTCTTGCTTGTTTTGAATGTTGAAGTAGCAAGATCCAATTGATTGGAAGGGAGAATGGTTACCCAAGGAAAAGCTTTAGAAATTTTATCCATTCTATATAAAAAACGTTGATAATGGTATACTGCATTTTCTTTGGTAGAAATATAATCTGGTGGAAGAGACTCCCATTTAATAATCACTTTTTCAATTTTAGGAATCCATCTTTTTAAAAGAAAAATCCAACTCTCAATGGCAGCGCCATCTGTTTGCATATTTTCAAGCGTTCTTTTGGTAGGAATATCTATTATCAGAGTGGTCTTTTCTAAGAAAATATTAAGGCTTTTAGGTAGTTGTACCGCTGCTTGTTTAGCATTGTGTCGGAGGAGTTGTAATAGTTCGTATTGATTCATAATGTTGGGGATAAAATGAGTGTTAAAGAGAAGCGATTTTACTTGTTGCCAGTAATTTCTTGATCTCGATGGATTAAGTTTTTCCAAACGAGATTTTATTTAATGACCAAAATATAGAATACCTTCGAATTATAGTTTTTTAGAAAATACAAATAATAGCTCTCCTTTTTCTGCTTCAGATTCTATATCATGGGCTTCTACACAACCGTTAGGATTGTTAAGGGAAGGTTGTAGTAATTGAAAAAGCTGAAAGCCTTTTTCGGTATCTTCAACAACAAAATATTTTCTTTCAGAAGGCAAGTAATAGGTTCTTTCGGAAGAATTAAGTTCATAGGTTCTTCCATATTTTTCTTCGAGTGCTATATACACGACATGAGAGCCACTGAAAAAGGATTCATAATCAAATGGATAATTTGTACCATTGATAAAATTTTGAATAGAATGGTTTTCAATTTTTACATTAGGATAAACTTGGTTGGTTTTCTTATCTAAGACTTCATAGTTTCCGCTAAAATATAACAATTCAATTGGAAATTCGAGTTGATAGAAGCCATCTTGGTTATTATCATCTATGTCATCACTAACTTTGATGTACATCGTATCTTGATTTAATTCATCAACATATTGAGCACCCCAATAAAAGTTAGTAGAAAGCAAAAAAGAATGATTATCTTCTTTAATATCAAAAAAGTAATCTGCTTTTTTTTGAGGGTAAGCAGGCTGAAAGTAATAATGTCCGTTTACCATAGAAACCGTTCCATTCTGAATGCCATAAGCATTGCCAATTTCAAGTTGTCCTTGATTGTTGGCGATATAGGTTTTTAGATGGTTTTCTATAAATAGTGACGTCAAGTTGCCATTTTGAAGAGAATCATAATAGCTTTTTCCTATCCAAAAACCTTGTGGAAATGTCTGAGGATTGATAGCTTGGAATGTATGTGTTTCCTTTTTTTCAATAGAATCTCTTGAGGTAGTGTTGTTGGTGTTAATCGATTCTTTAGATGCTGGAGCGGTTGAATTGTCGCAAGCAACGAAAAACAATACAATACAAATGGGAAGATATTTAATCGTAAACATAGGATGAGGTGTTATTTTCCTTTAAAATATTCTTTTATCGCATTTAGTCCTTTTTGCTTAATAGGATGAGGGATATTTTCAATTTTTTGATTGAAGAATTTGCGTGATTGCATGGCATCGTGAAAGGCTCGTCCCCATTTAGTCTCATGGTTCATATGTCGTAGCATTTTTGTCCCTAGTTTTGGAGTCGCCATTAATTTTTTCCCTTCAGCTGAGCTAATTTCGAGGACGTAGTTTTGAATAGGAGAGTAAGCAATAGAGGGGGAAATTTCATTAACTAAAGTTTGTAAAAGATAGACATTTTTAAGTTTAGGTAGTCCAAATAATTCATTGGGAATCGTGTGTAAATAAATACAATTTAAAAGGTTGAGTTCTTCTAGGTTTCTTAATTGCCATATTTCACGAGGAAGTTCAGTAAATAGGTTTAGACTCAAATCAAGTTTTATTAGAGATGAAATTTCAAAAATTGATAAAGGAATTTTTTCTTGATCTAGAAGGTAAATTTCTAGTTCTTCGAGATGATTGAAATAAGAGATGGTTTGGGGAACATATATTTCTACATGGGCGGCAATAGTTAATTGTTTTAGGTTTTTTAGGAGATAGATGCTGGCTGGGAGAATTGCAAATGCAGTATCCTTTATGGTTATAGAAAGAGATGTAGTGGTTAAGATTTGATGAATTTTGTACGCCAACGATATTTTAGGAGAGGCATTAAATGCACCAATATTTAATAAATAGTCGAATAGCGTTTCAAAGTGTACCAACGATAAGTCTAGGTCTGATTCTTTAGATAATTGTAAAGCTAATTCAATATTTTCAATAGTTCCAGATTTAAAAATTTCAAAGAGAGCATTTATTTCTTTTTTAGAGTACATGAGTAAGGGATAGTTTGATTAGGAAATTAATAATCTAAATATAATTAATTCTGTATAACTTTTTAGTGAATTATGTAGAATTATAGAGGCTATATTCCCTAGGAAATATTGTATTGAGACATTATAAATTAAGAAAATGCAGCTTGTAGTAAATGAGCGGTCTGTTTATTATGTTTTGAATTATAAAGAGGAGGAATGATTAGTTTTTGTTGTAGTATATTGTACAATTAGGGAGTTTTTTTCTTAAATCTTTTACTTCTTGTTTGGGAATAGAATTACCTCCTAAATACAATTCTTTTAGATTCGTAAGAGAGCTCATTGCTTTAGGTAAATGTTTGATTCGATTATGTCTCAAATAAAGTCGTTCTAATTTTTGGAGTTGATGAATGTTTGGGGGGAGGTCTGTCAGAAGATTATTATTCAGGTTTAAGATTTCCAATTGAGGTAACAGAAGGATACAACAAGGGAACTCTTGAAAGAGGTTGTTTTCAAGGGTAAGGTATCTTAAATTAGTCAATTTATGAATACTTTCTGGTAACTGGGATAGCCTATTGCTTAATAAGTTAATACTTGTGAGCTCCGTTAAGTTTCCAATACTTTCTGGAATAAAAGTCAATTTGTTGTCGTAAGGATTAAATTTTTTCAATTTAACGAGTTGACCAATACTTTCGGGAATAGAAGTGATGTTATTTGAATACAAACTTAATAAGGTCAAATCGCTTAATTCACCAATGCTTTCAGGAATAGATTGTAACAACTGTTCCGTTATGACTATTGATTTAAGTTTTTTTAATTTACCTATTGTATCGGGAATTGATGAAACCTTCCTTTTTTCTTTGTTAATAAAAATGAGCCGTTCTAAATGTAGCATCTTACAAAGACTTTGGGTAAGAGATTTTTCATTAATTTGAGTGAATTCTAGTAAATACTTCCATGGCTTTAATAGTTCTATTATGGGTACATTTTGGCTTTGAGCTAGTTGAAATGCTAACTCAATATTTTCAATTTGAGCAGTAGAAATCAAGTACTGCATTTTTTCATGAGTGGAGTTGAACATATTATATATTTAACTGTAAAAATAAGGTGTAATTTCTGGAACCATGAGAATATACTATAGGCGTCATTGCTCTTAGCAGTTTTAAAAAGACTACCACCCAGGACCAAGTTTTTCTTTGGGGGCAGGCGTTATTGTTTTTAAGTGATTTAGTTGCATAGGGTTTTCTCTAAGTTGAATTCTTTTATGCATGTCTAATAGTGTTGTAAGAAGAAATACTACTATTTCATTATTACTATTTTGAATACTTTTTTGTTTAGCCAATGCGTTCTGAGTAGCCTGCCAAAAATAACCTTGGTTTGTTGGAGTAAAAGACCTCAAATCAAAGTTGAACATAACAATTTCCCTATCTCTAATAAATCCACCAAAACCATTGGCTATGTCTCCTTCCTCTTCCTTAAAAACGAATTTCTCTAGATAAGCACAGAATTCTTCCGCACCATTAATGCTTTTTAGTTCAGCAGTGAATAACTGAAGGATAAATGCCATAGCCGACCATCTTCGAGCGAATGTTCTACCATCTTCTAATGTCCAAAATGCAGATGCCATATATAAGTTGATTTAAGTCATGAGTTAAAAAAAGAGATAAAGATGTTTGCATTGAGACAATTCAAAAATATGGCTATAAACATTGGGTAGATCTTAAATGAACTTCTATTACCCCTTATTTTAAAAACAGCACTTTCAGGAGTAAAATATATTTCCGAATAGCGCAAATTTTGTAGGTGTCAACTTGAGGTAATTTTTTTATGCAAGTTGATTTCTGCTACCAGTTGATTGCGTTTATAAAAACAAAAAAACATTTCCTGTCTCAAGCCCCAAATGACCATAACTATCTCCATGATAAATCCAAGTTACATAATCTTAGTCAAAAATAGTTAATTCTTTAAATACAATTAGGTGGTTAGGATTGGATTAATGGTCGTTTATCTCCTTTTCTAAATGGTGTGAAAGATTCTTATTTATAAATGCATTCAACGATTAATTAAGGAATTATTATATTTAAGTAATCGTTCAAAAAAATGACAAGTACCACGCAGTAGCAGCAGAGCTGAAACTGCCTACTTCTTCGATTAACAGAAAATAATCTCATTTTTTGTTATTATTTTCTCTGACTACTTATTTAATATCTATTATGCAGCTGTAATATTTCTCTATAAAAAGTATTTTAAAGAAATGAAGTTTTTATTTGTAAAACAGAATACTTATGCCTAGTCCGATACTTGATGACGATAAATCAAAGAAAATATTATTAAAAGAGTTTTTTAGTGAAGATACCATTGGATTTATTCAATTAGAAATAGCAATTATTGGTATCATGCATGTACTTGTAGGTTTTCATGATGTACATGAGTTTTATGAATATATTGAGAGAGGGGAGATGTCACGAGTAGCAACATTTTTTTTACTACAAACCCAATATATAGGAGGCTTCTTGCTTTCTGGTCTTTCTCTACTTTTAGGAGTGTTTATTGTAAGAACTTTTTTTGAAGGTCTAGATATAAAAGGAGAGTCGATTA
Source organism: Aureispira sp. CCB-QB1 (assembly GCF_000724545.1). Taxonomy (GTDB): domain Bacteria; phylum Bacteroidota; class Bacteroidia; order Chitinophagales; family Saprospiraceae; genus Aureispira. The sequence goes on from NZ_JHBV01000035.1 coordinate 75,018, forward strand.
TTTGGGGCGTATTTATTATTTCTTCGGTAGTAATGGTCATTTGTTTAACCTTGATTTTATGGAACCATCTAAGTTACTTAATAACAATTAACATACATCCTCAATTTATTATTCTTGTGTGCTGGACATTACCTTATTCCTTAGGATTAATAATTTGGAGTATCATGTTTTGGGGGATTACCTTGCTCATAATGCCTAAAAAACATAATTTTTTATAGGTAGCCATTTTATTGTATTATGATAATGCCTATGCTATGTTAGAGCTTTCTTATGAAAAATAAAAAAGCCGTTACCCAATTTTTATTTAAGTAACGGCTTTTATTTTAAACTAGAATTTATTTTTAATCACTTTAGCTATGTGAACATAACCTGTCTTTTTGTGGTAAACTCTGACCATGTAAGTTCCTGGTGGATATTCATTCAAGTCAGTAGGAATGTTATTCGTTCCCAAAACAGCTTGATGTTCTTTTACCTCAATTAATTTACCCAAAACATCCATAACCTTTATTTCTAACATTTCTGCGTTTTCTGCTTCGTATTGATAGTACAGAACTCCATCAGTAGGGTTAGGATAGAAGTTATAAACCAGATTGCCTGTTTCGATGCTTAGCAATACAACATTAGAATAGGTAGATGTTCCGTCTAAATCGACTAGTTCTAAACGGTAGTAGTTGGGACCTTTGAATGGATGAATATCATCAAAAGAATAATGCGTAGTTTCGGTTGATTGACCTTGGGCTTTGACCTGACCAATTTTTTCAAAATTAAACCCATCTTTACTGCGCTCAATATTAAAGTAATCCGTGTTGTCCTCCGTTTCGGTTCCCCAAGTCAAGAAGTTAACTTTGTTGTTTGTTGTCCCGTCAAAGTAAAGCCAATCTACAGGAAGCAAATCTATAGGTATTAAAATCAAACCAATCGAACCACCTGAGAAACTATTAATATTTTGTAGCTCTCCATAATTGACTCCATTAATAGTCGTCCCCAAAGGTCCTGTTAGGTGTAAACTGTCGTAAACAGGCGCATCGTAATTTGCACCTTCATTTTTGAAAAAGTACGAACCTAAAGGATAAGGATATTTGTAAGTATATCCACAAGCAGGGTAGGTTGCCATCCAGTTAATAGCAGCTGTCTCAATGGCTACTCGTTCTGCGGGCTCATAGTAAAAACGTACATTATAAGGGGCATTAACAGCACCACCGCCCAAATCTACATTCCAGCTACGCTCCATCTCAAAACGTTCTTCTCCTGGTGTCCAGCCTGTTGCACACGACGTAGGGGCAAAAGGTCCTTCGGACTCTTGATAATAACTAGTGGAATCCCATATCGTTACAAGAGGGAAACCTGGCATTGCTCCTGTCGTAATATCTCCTTGTATAGAGAAAATAATATCGTCTCCAACAAAGAAATGATGCCACCCATTGTTATCCGTACAATAGGTATTGGTACTCGTACCATTCAAGGCATAAATATATTGTTTGACAGTTACAGTAATACTTGAATCCACAGTATTGCCACACAAACTTTCTCGACGTACATAGTACGTTGTAGTAGTATCCGTGACGATATTAATACTATTTCCTGTGCCAACAAAACTACCTGTTCCATTAGGTCCCGTATACCAGTTGGTAACTGCACCTGTACCTGCAATCCCACCCGTGGCAACCAAGTTAACGGTTGTATTAGGGCAGAAACTGCCTGTTAATGGTGTGATGATAGGTGGAGTAGAAACGATAGGAGTCGTTATTATAATGCTAGCACTATCGGTACACCCTCGTGCATCTGTCACTGTGACAGCATTAAATCCTGGACACAAGTTAGCGGGGATAGCATTGGTATTACCATTTGACCAAAGGTAAGTATAAGGACCATTGCCACCTGTAGTAATGGCTGTTGCGCTTCCTACACAAAGTAGAGAATCGCAGCCAGATTGAACAATGTTTGTCAAACTAATTGCTAATGGACTTGGTTCTGTTATTGTAACTTGTGTAGAATCAGAACAACCAGCATTATCAAAAACGGTAACAGAATAAGTCCCTGCACAGAGATTAGTAGCTGTAGCTGTTGTTTGGTTGCTAGCAGCAGCATCCCATAAATAAGTGTATCCTGTAGTTACCGTACCTCCAATTCCTATAACTGTTGCTTGACCGTCACAAGCTGCATTACAACTTACATTAGTTGGAGGTAAGGTTGCTGCGGTCATTAGCAAACCATCGTCAACAAAGACGCTTGCAGTATCTGTACAGCCATTGGATCCTGTGATTGTTACCGTATAGGTGCCTGATGCTAGTCCAACTATCGTAGAATCTGTGCCGCCATTAGACCACAAGAATGTAAATGGTGGGACGCCACCTCCAGTCACAACTGCTGATGCTGTTCCATCGTTTGTACCAGAGCAGGTTAGAGGAGTAGAGACTGGATCTAAGATTGGATTGACAGTCGTCGTAATCATCACTTCTCCTTGGTTGTTACCACCTGCATTACCAAATCCACCATCAATTTGGATGACATAAGGTGTGTTTGGAGCTAATCCAGTGTATGTAAAGTTCCAGTTGATGGGTTGGACATCACAAGCCGTAAACGATTGACAGTCCACTAACGCAGAAGGATTGTTGTCACAAGGGGTTGCATCTTGGAATAGTGAAATGTTAAACCCATCTGTTGGGTTGATTCCCAAAAGACAGCTACCATTAATTTGACCATTCATAATGTGTAACGTAACATCGCTACCATTACAATCGGATTCAAAGTAGTAATAAACAGAATTTTCAGGATTATCCCCTTCACTACATTCATCATAGCCAGGAGCACCACCAGAAATGTTTTCACCACCAGCACCTGAGGTATTCCAACAATAAGGAACATTAGGTAGCATAGGGACTAATAAAGCATCCAAACAGTTATCAAAACCACAGCCTTCAGAAATACAAATTTGATAATCTTCTCCATTATCGTCACCATCGTCATTGAATACTTGCAACCAAACCGTTGTGCCTGGAGCTGCTGCCACTTGGAAAGAAACATCGCTAGTCAGTCCTCCTTGGTCGCAGTCAATAGGCGTCAGACTACCACAAGTTCCTGTATAAGCAACTACGGTCAATTCAGAATAATCGCCAAAAGTTCCTCCAATCGCATCATCATTTCCTTCAATAACAGCATTACCAGAAGCTGGCATGGTAAATTGATACCAAGTTGCCCCACAGTTGCCACCACAACCTTGTGCATAAGCAGGATTGTAAGTAATGGTTGGATAACCATAATTGTTGGTTTGGAAGGTACCTGCTCCATTTAGACACGACTCAGATTGAACAGGCAACGCAATAGCATTGTTACAGCTATCATTGCTAGGTTGTGGATCGCCTGCAACTCCTGTTCCATAAGTTGGCATCATATCTATGATGTCGATATTGAAACTCCCTTCAATAACCAAGTTGGATCCATCGACTTGAATGAAGTATTGATTACCAGGAACAAGGCAGGTTGCTTCAATATTTTCTGTTACTAATGCCGTTGGCCAGTTGGAACTTTCAACCTCTGATAAGGTTCCTGTACAAGTATTATTAGAAGAAGCAAAAATGCGCACTTCTGGATCCATTCCTAAGATTAAATTGGTCGAAGTCACATTCATTTCTATTCGCCCAGATGGTGGGGCTGTGAATTGATACCAAACCGTATGTGTAGCATAGTTGCCAACTCCTGGCTCACCTACTTCTATATTAGCACAAATATTACTCTCATTGGTGCGAGTTTGCAAAGTACCTGTTGGTGTACCAAAGCTAAAGGCATCGCAAATGCCATTGTTGTATGGAGCATTGCTTGTACCTCCATCGTCATTGATTTGCAAGGTAAACCATCCATCTTCATCGCCAAGCAAACCACCAGAACCATCAACTTGTAGATAATAAATGCGACCGCCTTCTAAGCAATCTATAGACAATTCTTCGTCTTTATTTAGGATGTCATAATCGCTATCTACTTCTAAGAAATTTCCTGTACAAGTATTATCATCAGAATAGTAGAGAGCCAATTGTAAATCAATTTCATCTCCTACATTGTTAGGGTCATTGTATCCATTAATCGTAATGTTACCAGATGCTGGTGCGACAAAGGTAAACCAAGCCGTTTTTTCAATGCCAAAAGCTGACGGAGTTGGTTCTCCTGGTTCTGTATCCGAACAAAGGTTGGTATAATTGACATTATTGTTAATAGCGCCTCCATTCGGAACAGTTCCTAAGTTAACAGCATTACACAACATATTATAAGGAGGACGCAGCCCTTGACCATCATCTTGAATGTCAATTCTAAAATAACCCTCTTGATTTAAAAGAGAACCATCTACTTGTACGTAATAACGCTGCCCTGGATACAAACAAGTAACACTAACACTAGCATCAAAACTTGTTAGTGGATCGGCATCGCCATCTTCTAGTAAATTCATAGTACCTGTACAAAGCGTATTGCTAGATTCATAAACTGCTAATTGCAAATCAACAACATCCCCTAAACCTCCAGGATCTGCTGTAACGTTAACCGTCACTTCAGAAGTAGCATTTAGCCCAACGTGATTGGGAGCAACAAAGGAGAACCAAACGGTTTGTTCAATCGCAAAAGGATTGGGTTCACCCGCTTCGATGTCGGAGCAGAAATTGGAATAATCTACCCCATTATTGATCGCCCCTCCAACAGGAACAGTTCCTAGGTCAATGTAATCACAGATTAAGTCGTTTGTTGGAATTGGGACTGGAGTTGCAGGGGTTAAATTTAAATCAAAGTACCCTTGAACATTTAAAACAGAACCATCTACCATCAAGAAATACGTTTTGTTTTCTTCTAAACAGCGGACGTTCATAAATTCATTGAACAAGTCTAAAACAGAGTATTCGCTAGTCATTTCAGTCAATGTTCCTGTACAACTATTGTTAGATGATTCAAAGACTGCTAGCTGTAGGTCTACCGCATCGGTTCCAAAAGGCCAAGGCAAGTCTGAGGTTGCTTGGATATCTAATGCAAAAGGTCCTCCTGTAGTTGGGGTTGTAAATGTATACCAAACGGTATTGTCGGTGCCAAATGCAGTTGGATTAGGATCGCCCAAATCGTCTGCGCACAAATTGTGTTGGTTGGCAATACTGACAGGTCCTGCCCATGGGTTACCTAGTGGAATGGCACCACAAATCGTATCATTAGGAGAAACAGGAATAGGGGGAATTTCGGTAATGGTAATGTCGAAATAACCTTCATGACCTTCTAGAAGAACAGGCGGTTCGCCATCAATTTGGACATAATAGGTATCGCCAGGAACCAAGCACCATAAGTCCATATCAACATCGTAGGTTAAATCGCTGCCACTTATTTCTTCAATCCAAGGTCCAGTACAGCTTGGAGATCGGTAAACAGCAATTTGCAAATTGATGGCATCAACGCCCCCAATTACAGGGTCGCTATTTAAATCAAAATTAACAGCTCCTGTCGATGGTGCGACAAAGGTGTACCAAACAGTTTGATCTGCTGTAAAGTTAGACGGCTGTGGTTCTCCAACGGCATCCGCACAGAAGTTATTTTGAGAACCATGCAAAGGAGTAGGCGAAGTACCAACAGAACCTCCTGTTGGGTCTCCTAGTGCAATCGCATTACAAGGTTCATCGTTGGCGGCAGGCGGATCTTGAGGGTCTCCATAGACCTCTATATCAAAAACACCTTCTTGTAAGTCAGGGTCAATTAAAGAGCCTTCACCATCGACCATTATCCAATATTCACGCCCAGGAATCAAACAATCAACCCACATGTCTTCGTCCCATACTACACCAATTCCATCGTGTTCTGATTTTATTTCAGTAGGAGTTCCTGTACAAACAGCACCTGTCAAATCATAAACGACAACTTGTAAGTCAATTCTATCAGGGCTTAGTAAACCATAGTCGTTTAATCGAATTTCCACTTTTCCTGAAGGGGGAGCAATAAAGGTATACCAAATCCCTTGGTCATTTCCCCAGTTGGCAGGAATGGGTTCGAATAAATTATTGGCACAATAGTTATATTGACCTGTTAAACCAACGGTTCCTCCTGGCGCTGGTTGTCCTAGTGGAATGGCATCACAAATCAAATCATTGGGGGCAGGGAATTGACCACCATCAGTAATGGTTAAATCAAAAATACCATCAACATTCAAGGGCGAGCCATCGACCATTACCCAATAGTTTTCTCCTGGCGTCAAACAACGAACATCCATTTCTTCACCAAATAACCCTGGAGTATAATCACTGTAAATATGATTGAGTGTGCCAGTACAGGTTCCGTTACTAGTACCGTAAACAGCCAACTGCAAATCTACCGCATCGGTTCCTATAGGAAATGGAAGGTCGCTATCTGCATTGATGTAAACGTGACCAGATGGTGGCGCTTGAAACATAAACCAAACTGTTTTGTCGGAGCCCCATGCCCCTGGATTGGGATCGTTGGTATTCGTAGCACAGACATTAGAGCGACTTAGATTTGGGGTGGCAACAGAGCCACCACTAGGAACAGTTCCTAGGTTTTCTGCATCACAGATTTCGTCTCCTGCTTGTTGAATTCCATTGTCATTGATTTGCAGACCAAAAAAACCTTCTATTCCATTATTAGTAAGTAGTGTAAAAGCTTCCCCATCGACTAAAAGAAAATATGTAGTATTAGGTTGTAAGCAATTGATAGACATGTCTTCATCCCAGACAACCCCTGCTCCTTGATAATCTTCGGCTACTAAGCTAAGTGTACCACTACAAGTTCCGTTACTAGATTCGTATAAGGCTAACTGTAAGTCTATGCCATCCCCACGATTTTGTGGATCGCTGTTCGCATCGAAGTCGATAACAGCTGCGGGCATTGGACCTGTTGTAAAACGAAACCAAACTCCTTGATCGTTATTACCTCCCCAAGGGTTAGGATCCCCAGCATTGCCTGCACAAAAATTACCATAGTTACTGAGGTTACTATTACCAACAGAACTATTAGAATTTAAGGTGCCTAAATTGATGGCATTACAAACTTGATCATAACCCGAACCAGGAGGGTAGGAGCCTGTTGCAGTAATGGTGAAGTTGACATTAGCGGTACTAGAACCGCCTACATTCAAATTATAAGTAATGGAATTGCCAGGAGTAGGCGTTGCAAAATTTTGGCAACGTTGTTCCAAGCAACTTTGACTAACGACACAAGCAGTACCATCGTCTTCAAATGCTCTAAGGCAAACTTGTAGACTATTGGGATAACTGCTAGGGCAATTAAAGGTCTCGTTGTACTGTGTATTTGGAGGATTTGTAAAACAAATGCCTGCTCTAGGGTAGGTTGTATAGCCTTGTCCTGCTACCTCTACTCTCCAATGAGGTTCTGGAGCACCACCAAAAAAACCATCGGTACAAGTGGTGGTTGAGTTTCCGCTGTTGATTCGAACCGTAAGAGTTACTTGGGCAGATAAATTAGTACTAATTAAAAAAAGAAATGCAAAAAAAAAGTGTAGACATCTTAATTTCATATATCTAAAATTTAGTATTGCCAGTGGGGAGGACAATAGGACATTAGCAATAAATGGGGGGTGAATCATTATTAAAGATAGAAAAAAAAGTAGATAAAGATTAAAAAAAGAATAAGGTTTGTGTTTTCATGCTTTTGATAATCTGTTAAATAGCTTGATTTTATCGAGCTAATTCTATTAATACTTTTTTCTTTTTAATGCGTTGTTTATGAACGTTTTTAATGACTTGTTTAACCTTACTTTCGTGTACAGCAGCATAAGCTAAGTGTTCTTTTACAACAACCAATCCTAAGTCTTCTTTTTGAAGTCCTCCTTTTTTGAATAAAGTGCCAACAATGTCGAACTTATTAATTTTGTCTTTTTTTCCAGCACTAATATAGAGTGTTTTCCAAGTTGGTTTCTGCAAAGGAAGAACCTTTTCTGGCAGTTCAATATATTCTATTGTTTCATCAATATAGGTTCTCCATGGCTTGTCCTGTTCCAAAATAAGATAAGCTGTTCCTGTTGCTTTCATCCGTGCTGTTCGACCATTTCTATGGATGAATTCTGCCTCGGTATGCGGTAGTTGATAATGAATAATGTGTTGAATGGTTGGAATGTCTAAGCCCCTTGCTGCTAAATCTGTCGTAACAAGGATGTTGTGACTTCCATTTCTAAATTTGATTAGGGCTAATTCTCTGTCTTTTTGCTCCAAGCTACCATGAAATACATCGTGAATTATCCCCGCTCTAGAGAGCATCTGATGTACTCGTTCAACGGTTGTTTTTTGATTGCAAAAGATAAGCGTTGCTTCCGAGCCAACATAGTTGACCAACTTCAAAAAATCGTTTTCTCGATGCGCACTAGTAGTTACCAAAGCTTTGGTGCTTAGAGCTTCAGCGTTTTTGTCAGCAAGAAAATTTAAGGTAGTATAGTCGTTTAGACCAACAAATTCAGGTACTTCTACAGCTGTAGTCGCAGATGTCAGATGTCGGCGTTGCAAATTAGACAAATGTTCGATAATAAAAGACATTTCCTTGGAAAAGCCTAATTCTAATGATTTATCAAATTCATCTAGAACAAGATGTTCAATATTTTGAGTAGAAAAGCTTTCTCGCCGCAAATGATCTGCAATCCGACCAGGTGTTCCAACCAAAAGGGTTGGAGGAACTTGAAGGCTATTTAGTTCGGTTTGAATAGAGTGACCACCATAACAGCAGCTAACTTTGTATCCTGTCTGCATGTCCTTAAAAACTTGCGTAATTTGAAGCGCAAGCTCTCTTGAAGGCGTTAATATTAAAGCTTGAACCCCAAGCTCAGGTGCGTCGTTAAGTTGTTGTAAGAGTGCTACTAAAAAAGCAAGCGTTTTCCCAGATCCAGTAGGCGAGAGCAAGACAATGTTCGGAGCCTGTTGAGCTGTACGTTCCATTGCCTGTTGCATTTCGTTCAAAGCATCAATTTGCAACCGCTCAAGAATGTGTTTTGTTGTAATTTTGTTCGATTTCATAGCACAAAGATATATAAATATTGAACAAGTCAATAGCTAATTTTGGTCAATCATCTTAAAGGTAGCTTTTTTTACGGCAGACTGATTTTTGAGTTGTAATAAATTCTTTTCTGCTCGCATGGTGGCAATAGAAGTTGAAAAACGCAGTGCCTGTTGATTGGTTTGTGTAGGAGATTTGATGGTAATAATAATTTCGTCATTTAAAGCAGCAGAAAAGTGGATGGCGTTGGGGATAGAAGGCTTGTATTTTGAACCTACTGTATCTTGCAAAATTACCTCATAACCTAAGTTGGGGTATGTGCTGTTAGGGTTTTTGTTATTTCTAACTTGAATAGCGTAAACAACCTGTTGCCATTCTTTACTATATAGTTCTTGTAAGTAAAATCCAATGGTTTCTACCTTTGTTTGTGAATAATTGTAAGACTCTGTCCTAGACTCGGATAGTGTGAAATTAGCTCCTTGTGCTTGTAGGGTAACGCTGTAGTGGGCACCTTCTTGCATGATTCGATAGGGAATAAAAACTCGAATATCTTTTTGATTGTGAATCGGAAATTGAAGGCTTTGTTCGGCATTTTCGTTGATAAAAAATCCTTCTTGGATTGGTTTTCCATTTTCTAGAATTTGAATTTGGAAAATACCTTTACTATGGTAATAATCAGGAATATTGGTTTTAAACTGAAATAGTTGTCCAGAAATACCTGTAAATAGAATTTCTTTATGGCTAGTTGCTTCGATTCTAATATCGTTCAAACTATTAGGTCGAGCGTAATTTTTAGTGTCAAATGTTGCTAGTTTAATGGAAGGAACATCAATAGCTTCTATACTTAAGCGAGGTGCTAATTGTATGGTTGATGGGGCGACAAAATAAGGAAGAAAGATGAAAATAGTCTGTTGATTAAGAGAAGGTATTTTGGGTTCAACTCCTTTGTATACTTTATTAGGATGGATGGCATTCCAGTAGAATAATTCCGCAATTGTCTTATCAGGTAATGTCGGGAAAGACAGTTTTAGCTGAGCTTGACTAGGAATTTCTGGAATATTAAAATCTATTTGATATAAGATGCCTGAAATGCCTTGGTGCTGGTAACCAACACTTTGTTGTACTTGAAGGGCTTCAATCGTTTTAGCAATGTTTAAACTATCAGATATATGTTGTTGAATTAAAAAATCATTGCCTGTTAGTTTTAATTGAATAGCTTGAGACCCTTGTAAATTATAATAAGCAATGAAATAACTATACTTGCCAATAATCCGATTGCCTTGCACCGTTCGTTGTCCTGTTATTTCTAGTATATTCTCTAATCGAGCTTGCTTTTTATCCGTAATGTGTATCCGAATGTGTTTGCGTTTGTAAGATAAAGGGAGGCTGTATTGAAAATCAACTTGGATGCCCTTGATGCCTTTATAGTTCATGTTTTCAATTACGTGGAAGTTGGTAGAAGCAGGTTTTCGTTCGATTTTTTTTACTTCGAAATTAGCTGATTTAATTTGGTTGGTATGGACATTTTGATAATCCTTGTAAAAATCTGAATTGCCATGCTCTATTTGAAAACATCCTAAATACTGATAAGCAGTTGGATCGGCATTGTAAATGCAGACTGAAAGGCTATCGTAATTGCTAATTGCTGTGCTGAATGTTTGAGATTTAGTTTTAAGTGAGTTTTTGTTTTTGACGCCATGCAAGGTAAGGTCTGAACTAATATTTACCAACCATTTAGGATCTGGTACACTGTAACCTAAACTAATAGGGTTGGCATTTGTATCTGGAAAAATAGCAGCTGCTTTTAGGTCTAGAAATAGATCATAAATTTTGACTTGTGTTAAGCGGTATGCACGGTTGTAAATGGGGAGTCCTTGTCCTTTTATCCAAATCGTTAAACTAACATCATGCAAACCCTCTTCTATATCTATTTCACGGTATGGAATATAAATGTGAAGTAGGGTGTCTAAATTGAAACTATCCATACCTAAGCTGTCAATCCAATACGCCAAACTATCGCTGCATTGATAAGAAAAATCAATACTTTTAGCAGCAATCATTTGCCCATTGTTCTTGATCTCTACAGAAAATTGTTGAGTAGGGATGCTAAGTACGTAGGGTGTGCACTTAAATTGAATATCAATCCCTTGAGTAGTGCCGTGTTGTCCTTGGATATTGGTGTTAGGAATAACTCTAAACTGGCTTAATTGATAGTTAGATTGAGCTTGTACAATACTTGTCAAACACGTAAGGTATAAAATGTAGAGAAAACAATGCATTATTGGTTAGTTGTTATCAAAGAACTGCTGTCATTACTCAACTGCAAATTAGTAATAAACAGGTTTAACAGTATATCCTTTCTTTTTTAATAATCTCAAAACTCCTTTTTTTCCTCCCAAATGCCCTGCTCCAATGGCGGCAAAAAGACTTTGTTCTTTTGCAAACTGTTCAAATCTATCTGCCATGAGGATGTTGCGATCATAAAGCAATACTTGCCGCATGCCACCAATTGATTTTTTTGCCTTTTTTAGCAACTTTTGCAAATCACCTTGTATATACAACTCCGATGTTTTTTTTATCTCTCTTCTAAAAGAAACAAAATGCGTTGCCATCTTTTTTAGGGAGCGACATTGTTCCTTGATATCAACTTTAGAAAATACACTCATTTGTTCTTGAAATGTCTCTAAACCCATCAATTCTTTATCCGCTTTTTCCGCAATATTGTAAAGGGCGCTATCTAATGCAACCGCATTGTCTTTTTGAAATTGAGATTCAGAGATCAAATTAAAAATCAAAATAGGAGAACTGTATTTTAGGTGCTCTAATTGATGACCTGTTTCTTTCTGCAATAGTCGTTCTAGTTTTTTATAGATTCTAGGATTTAAATAATCTTCTAAAGATACACCTTCAGGAAGTGTCGTAGCCTCTTGGAGTTGTTGAGGGTTGGCATCTTTTAAGTCAAACTCAGCTGCAAAAGCCGCACAGTTTTGAATGCATTGTTCCAAAAAATCAATATTTCTAAAAGCACGGTTATCTCTTACATGCATGGTGCCAAAGAGATAAGATGGTGTGGCTAAGCTTTGACCGCTAATTTCCCAAAGAAGGCTGTGTTTTTTTTTTGTCATTCTAATTATTATCTGGTATAATATTGCACCGTTTTGTGTTGACCTATATTAAAATATACTATCAAAATGGTTGCCAAAATGAATTAGGTAGTATGTAAAATTAGTCATTAGTTATGAGCTACTAGGAGGTTTGAACAAACGATTGATAATCTTAATAGCTCATCTGTTATTTTGTAAATCGTATAAGATTAAAGCATGAATAAATTGTTTATTGAGCAACAAGGTAAGGAAAATTTTAAACTGATTATATTGAGAGTATGTAGGAAAGTAAGAATAGAAAAAAATTGTGAGAACAAAATATATAATAGCCTTGGTACTTGTAAGGAAATATGTTTGGCAAACAATAAAAAGTAATTTTTTGTTGTCTATTTTTTGTTGTTTCTGTACCTTGCAGTTCCAAACAATGGATGTGTATGAATCTGTTTTGTTAGTAGTTTTTTTTCAAAAAAACTTTATATGATTGATAATCATTAGTAAAAGAATGAAATTCCAATACGTAATTATTCAAAGAAATAACAAGGTACATTGAATTAAGTTCTAGTAGTTAGCTACACGGTTACTATGTGGTCACTGTGTTTATTGATTAATACAAATCAAATCACATTTTTTGTTATTATTTTTTTTTGACCACTTATTGGTGTCAATAGTTAGCAAGTTATGGTTTTAATGTGTTTTGTGTTAAGGTTTTGATTATCAACTGCGCAGCACTCACGAAGTACCACGTAGTAGCAGCGAAGCTAAACCAATATGAATATGCTTTTTATCTTTTTGGTAAAAAAAACTAAGCTTGCGCCCTCATGAGCGTAGTGAACTAAGCAACGAACTACTACAGTTACTAAATAAAATAAAGATGCTTTTTAACTCAATTGATTTTGCAATATTTTTGCCAATTGTATTTATACTTTATTGGTATGTATTTTACAAAAAACTTGAATGGCAAAATTTGCTAATAGTTGTAGTTAGTTATATTTTCTATGGTTGGTGGGACTGGCGTTTTTTATTATTAATATTTTTTAGCACAGTTGTAGATTTCTTAATTGGGCGACAATTAAAAATAGAAAGTAGTAACACTAAAAAAAGAAAAACTTTACTTTGGGGAAGTATTATTGTCAATCTTGGTTTTTTAGGTTTCTTTAAGTATTATAATTTTTTCCTTGAAAATTTTATAACGGCATTTTCTTTTTGGGGAACAACATTAAATATTGAGAGATTAAATATTATTTTGCCTGTAGGAATAAGCTTTTATACTTTTCAAACTTTAAGTTATACAATTGATGTATATAAGCGAAAACTTAAACCAACAGAAGATTTTGTTGCTTTTGCTGCGTTTGTTAGTTTTTTTCCTCAACTAGTAGCAGGCCCAATTGAACGAGCGACTCATTTATTGCCCCAATTTAGTTCTAAGCGAGTATTTAATTATCCGAAAGCCGTTGATGGTTTGCGCCAAGTGCTTTGGGGATTGTTTAAGAAAGTAGTTATTGCAGATAATTGTGCAGAATTTGCTAATTTAATTTTTAATAATTCAGCTGATTATTCAGGAAGTACTCTAGTTTTAGGAGCAATTTTGTTTACGTTTCAAATTTATGGTGATTTTTCTGGTTATTCAGATATTGCAATAGGAATAGCTCGCTTATTCGGTTTTGATTTAATGAGAAATTTTGCTTTTCCATACTTTTCTAGAGATATAGCAGAATTTTGGCGGCGTTGGCACATTTCTTTGTCTACATGGTTTCGGGATTATCTTTATATTCCTTTAGGAGGCAGTCACGGAGGGAGAGGCCTGAGAATTAGGAATACATTTATTATTTTTTTAGTGAGCGGATTTTGGCATGGTGCTAATTGGACTTTTATTGCTTGGGGGGCATTGAATGCTTTTTATTTTTTACCTCTATTACTTTTGAATAATAATAGAAAGAATCTTGATACAGTCGCTTCTGGAAGGGTATTTCCCAATGTACAAGAAATATTTTCTATGTCTTTTACTTTTAGTTTGACTGTTTTTGCTTGGATTTTTTTTAGAGCAGAAAGTATTAGTCATGCGTGTAGTTATATAAATGCTATGTTGTGGGGACTAACACAGAAGTCAAGCTATGTTGAAAGTATAAATTTACTTTATTGGAAGATAGGTATGAGTTTACCTATTTTACTTTTAGTATTTTTATTAATAGAGTGGCAAGGTAGAGAAAAACAGTTTGCGTTACAAAATTTAGGTTTGGAGTGGAAAAGGCCATTACGCTATTTAATGTATTATATAATTATATTTTTAATAATTTGGTTTGGAGGTAAAGAGCAGCAATTTATTTATTTTCAATTTTAATAGATACTTTGTCTGAAGTATCTATTCATTTTATGAACTACAGTAATATTAAACTAAGAGGGGGCTAAAAAAATCTTTATGAAATACATAAAATACTATTCATCTAGAAAACAATTTCGTTCAAACATTTTTATAGGAAAACCCTTCATTAAGCTATGTGTTTATGAGGATTACACTTTGCAAAAAACGATAGAACTGGGAGGTTTGGGCGAACTATAAATAAAGTGAAATGAAAGAATTTAATAAGAAGTTTCTTGTTTTTTTGGGAGGACTGTTGCCATTATTTTTATGGCCATTTTTATTGCCAAGTAACAACTTGATTTATACTAGGGCAAAACAGGAAATAAATAATATATTTATAGGAGATTCTCATGTTCAACTCTCAATAAATGATAACATACTAAGCAATACTGCCAATTTTGCAATTAACTCAGAGTCTACTTATTTTTCATACTATAAGCTTAAAAAAATACTCAGTGAAAACTCCAATATCAAAAAGATTTATTTAGGTTTTAGCTATCATAATATTTCATCTTATTATGATGAATTTATTTATGGTAAGAGAGCGCAAGATATACTACCTAGATATTTTGATCTATTGCCCTTTAGAGAAAAACTAAGATGTATGCCTTTAAAAGTGAGTGTTTTTTATAGGAATTATATAAATGTAAAAAAAAATGGGATTAATCATGGATATGATAATAAGTTTATAAGTACTTCTGCTATAAAAAAACACATGATAAAAAGAGTTAATACACAGTTTTTTACTGATTCTGGAGATGTACTTTCTTTTTCGGAAATAAATATTCAGTACTTGAAGAAGATAAAAGATTTGGTTAGAACTGAAGACATTGAATTGATAATATTAAAGGTTCCCGTTCATCCTTATTACAGTAAGTTAATTCCTAATGAATATATCGAAAAATTCAATAATTTAATGCTGGAACATCAGTTAGTTACTCTAGACTTTAATAGTATAGTTTTAGACGATAGTTGCTTTATACCAGATGGAGATCATGTTTCCTTAAAAGGAGCTGATATTTTATCTTCTTACTTAAAAAATAAAGAATAAAGTTACAATGCAGCTATAAAACCGTACGGATTTTACTTTTTAAGAATAAAACAGAGTCTACCCTGAAAAAGAGCTTATGCCTTACTCTGAGGGGGTATATTGGAGCTTGAAAAATCGGGATGGCTTGAACTCTAGTAGTATAAAAGAATAAGCCTATGAAGAATACGCCCGTATTTGTCAGTTATGACGAAGGAACAATCATTCGACAAATACAGTATTCGAGTATGAACGCAGTGAACTAGGGGCGCTTGTGCTGGTAACACAAAGGTTAAACATAAAGCTATCTAAGCATACCATGAAGTAGCAGCGTAGCTAAATTAAGCTCTTGATTACCTTCGGATTTTATATAATGAAACTACATTAAAAGAAGAATAGAAAAGTTATCATTTAAAATGAGAGATACACTGAATCATTGTGTAGCTTTGTATTCTATCAGAATAGAATCTTGCTATTTTTAAACAATTATTCTTATCATACGTTTCTATTTCAAATGCCCTTCAACAAAGGGATAGAAAATCTAATAAGCGTTTTTTTTGTGAATTTTGTTGAGTTAAAAGGCGAAAATTAACAAAATTATTTGAATATTTGTTGAATGTTTGTCATAGTAGTTGATTCTCTAACTTTTTAGTATATTGATATTCTTTTTTTGAGTAACTTTTGGAGCCTAGAAGAAGAAGCATTAGTGGCTACAAATATCTTTAGAGAACAAATTATTTTAAATTAATAACGAAAGAGAAAATAGGCAATGGGAAGAAAAAGCAAAGCAGATGTACGCAAGAAAGAAATATTAGAGCATTTCTACATTATATTAAAAGATGAAGGGTTTGAAAATGCATCCATTGCAAAAATTGCCAATTTGATGGATGTAAACCCTAGTTTGTTGATTCACTATTTCAAAACTAAAGATGAAATGGTCGTGGCATTCGTGAAATTTTTGCTAGGACGTTACGAAGAAACATTTAAAGAAAAAATGTTTAATTCAGAAGATCCCCAAGAGCGATTTAGCAATACTTTGGATATCATGTTCAGCGAAGATTGGTTGAATTTTTCTGATCAAACAGTTTTTTATGCTTGTTATTATTTGTCTTCTCGAAACATTCGTATTAAAGAACTCTTTCAAGAAATGTACAATAAGTTTAAGCAATTGTTGATTCCCGAAGCTGTTTCTTGGATCGAAGCAGGTATTGTTAAAGATATAGAGCCTGAAAATGTTGCGGATTATCTCATTATTGTCAACGAAGGCTTAACGTATTTTGATAAATTAATGAGCGATCCCGAAGGTTTCAAACGTCGAGCTAAATTCTTAAAAGAAACCGTAATCAAAACCTTAACAACATAGTTTATCCTACCTCACTCGAAAAACAAACCTTACCTAAAGCATAAAATAAATTGCTTTAGAGGTTTTTTTTATGTTAAATGCTATCCTTAAGTGGCAATTTAGTATTTAATGGTTTACTTTTATGAGTAGTAGTCTGTTGAAATTATTGTTTTATATGTATATGGATGAACTTTTAACAACTTCAAACTACTTTTAAAAGTACCTCTATAGATAGATTTTCAGTTTGTCTTGCATTGTTTGACAAATTCCCCCATTTTAAGTTTCCTTATTTTAATTGTACTTGTTTGTGATAACAAGTCGTATAAATACAAGATTATAATCTAGGAATTTTTAAATAAATATGTTCTTTGAGAATTGTAGTGCACACAATAACTTGTGCGGTAGTAGTTCATTTTTAATGATAAATAGTTTGTTGAAACTACATTGTTAACTACTAAAACACTGCATCCTATTGATTCTACGACTTGTCAAAGAACCAATAAACATAAATCTATTATGAGAACATTCTTACAATTATGTATGTCCCTTGCTATAACTGTAAGCTGTTTGATGTCCACTAATTTACAGGCGCAAATTATGGCTGATACAAAACTAATGACCTTGCCTGAAGGAACCAAAATGGCAATGAAAGAATCTTTTGGAATTCCTGTTGGCGCCAAATCAGTTTTGCTAGACAATGGAAAAGGTAAAATTTGTAGTTGTCAATTCTTTACGGCAACTGCTAAAGATGAAATTCAGTTATACGATTCTAAGCACTTATTCTCTTTGAGAAAAGTTACTATCAAAGGCTTGTTTGATGGCTCCCAAATGCATGTGGCTCGAATTTATTTTGAAAATACTTCCGACTATTTCAAACTAAAATGTTACACACGAGATATCTTAGTAAAACACGTTTCTGATTACCTGACAATTGGTGCTCCTATGACTATTAGGGAAAACTAAATGAAAATAAGGAAGAATATTAAGCCACCAAACGTTGGTTAAATGCTTCTACTTTTGGGTTCATTAGATAAAACCATAAAGGAGGAATAAGAGCAATCAACATAGAAGTTGGATAGCCCCAAGGTAGTAAAGGGGCTTTCTCGAAGTGGCGCAACACTTGATATTTTCTAGTTGATTTATAATGATGGTCGGAATGTCTTGTTAATTCATACAATAGAATTCTTCCAATATCATGATTGCAATTCCATGAGTGCCAAGGTTGAACAGGCTCGTATCGCCCTGACTCTAATTGACGGCGTTGCAAGCCATAATGTTCAATATAATTGACTGTTTCTAACATTAAAAATCCTAGTATGGCTGTAAGAATAGCAAAAGGCAACAAAGACCATCCAAAGAGAAAGACAACCAATGCCAAATAACCCAATTGAATGCACTGAAATTGAATCATTTGATTGTGTATACTGACAACAGGTTTTTCTTGTTGTTTCAAACGCCTCGCTTCTAAACTCCATGCAGAAATATAGCTAAAAATGACTGACCTAAAGTAAAAGGCATAGATGGTTTCATTGAATCTCGAACTAGCAGGATCATTGGGCGTAGCGATATTGACGTGATGACCATGGTTGTGTTCAATGGCAAAATGCATATACAGATTAGGGATTAGTAATATCTTAGATAGAAACTTAGGCAGGGCTTCTGTGCGATGTCCTAATTCATGGGCTACATTGATGCCAACGCCTCCTAAATAAATTCCTACAGTTAGAGTCAAACCAATGACTTCATAAGTTTGCAAAGCAGTATTGGCTAAGGTATAGAAATACCAATAAGCAATACCAATAAGCATGGGAACATTTAAATAGAGCAGAATATTAAAAAATACTTTGCTGGCTTGGGTTTGTTCTTCTTCTTTATCCAAATTATTGGTATTGCCAGGGAAAAACGCTTCCAGAATAGGAATGGCGATGAAAGCAACTGTAACTCCATTAAAAGACCAAATACCTCTGTAGTACAAGGCATGTGCGACAATTGCAGGAATAATATAGGCTAGCAAGTATTTTAAATCTCTCCACATAATAATTAAAGTTGATTGTTGATGAAAAGAAGGTAGCGATTGCGTTTTGATAATGCAATATCAAATTTAAAAGAGTTACTTGGAACTTATGATTACCAATTAAGTCTAAGCATGCTCTCCTACAAAATACAAAACTGAATTAAAATTTACAAATAAAGTATTGAGGATTATTACTTTGAACAAGCCTGTTCTTCTGTTACGAATAAAATGGACGATGCATAAAACAGAAGAATAGGCTATTAAAATTAGGTGACTACAACAATTTTAAAGCAGTCGTTAATTTATCAATCAAGTATTCTGGCTCCTCTAAACCAACATAATATCGTACAAAAGTAAAGGGGAGAGGGGGAACTTCGTTTGGGTGCAAGTTGTAAAAGACGCAGGTAGGTATTTGCAAAGATTCATGTCCTCCCCAAGAGACAGCGAACTGAAAAAATGGAGCTAAGGCATCGGAGAATTGTTCCATTTGTTCTATTGTTTTTGCTTTAAAATTAACAGAAAACAAACCTCCTGCTCCACGCATTTGAGCTTGAGCTAAGTTGTATTGTGGAAAATCCTTATCGAGTGGATACAATACATAATCGACTTTAGGATGATTTTTTAAGAAGGCAATCACTTGCTCAGCTGTTTGGCTAATTTTTTCTAAACGAATGGGTAATGTGCGCAATCCTCGCAGAACCAACCAAGCATCATTGGGAGAAATGCAGGCTCCTAGAGTCATATATTCTGAATAGAATATTTTCTGAATCATGGCTTTAGACGCACAAACAACTCCAAAAACAACATCACTATGACCACCCAGATATTTAGTTCCTGAATGAACAACAATATCTATACCGTAGTCAATAGGATTTTGATAATAAGGACTAGCATAGCTGTTGTCGATAATGGTCGTAATGTTGTGTTGTTGAGCAAGTTGAGCGCAAGCTTTTAGGTCTTGTATTTCAAAAGTTAAGGAGTTGGGGCTTTCTAGCATCAAAACTTTGGTATTGGGACGAATGGCAGCTTCTATTTCTTGTATTGTAGTAGCATCTACAAAACTGTGTTCCACGCCAAATCGACTTAAGAACTTATCCAGCAACTTAAATGTCCAACTATAAGGTTTTTGAACACAAATAATGTGATCCCCTGCCGAAAGGTTGGCTACTATAGCAGCAGAAATAGCTGCGGAGCCACTGGCCAAGATCAGAGCATCTTCACTTCCTTCTAGGGCGGCCATTTTTTGACGAAGGATATTTACAGTTGGATTATTGCCGCGCGTATAAATAGAACCATCTAGTTCGTTCTTGAACCCCTCTCTAAATGCTTTGACATTTGGAAAACTAAAGTTGGAGGATTGAATAATAGGAGGAACAATAGCGTTGTAATACTTTTCCTTTTCCTCGCCATGGTGGGTTAAAATCTGAGACCAATCTTTCATTGTTTTGAATTTAAATGATTTTAGGTTTTTTTCTTAAAAAAAA
Organism: Aureispira sp. CCB-QB1; assembly: GCF_000724545.1. Taxonomy (GTDB): domain Bacteria; phylum Bacteroidota; class Bacteroidia; order Chitinophagales; family Saprospiraceae; genus Aureispira. The sequence goes on from NZ_JHBV01000035.1 coordinate 95,321, forward strand.
GTTAATATATTTACTAAATGTACCAAGCCAATGTTTGGGCTTAAACGTGCTAATATTGATATGTTTGTAACCATATATTAGGACCGTATATACTACAATTTTAGATAAAAAAATAATACAGAAGATTAAATGAAATCATTAAATAGGATTTTTCTTCTCTTGGTTTGTTTTTTTGCTTGTGCAACACTCACAGAAGCGCAGGTAGGAATCAACATTCTTCAGCCAGATACTTCAGCTATCTTGCATTTAGAATCTACTGACCGAGGATTCTTGCCTCCAAGAATGACAACCAGCCAACGAGACAATATTTTTAGCCCCAAGGCAGGTTTAACAATTTTTAACACCGAAGATAGCACTATGCAGTATTATACTGGTCGGTGTTGGTTACCAGTATGGCAAGAGGATTGTGATGAGTGCCTGTTTGATTTTTCTATAGAGAATCAGAATGGAAATATCGATCGTATCGTAGGCAATAGCGATTCTACCTTACTTTTTATAGATCAAAGGAATGGTTCTGCCTCAATAGGTGTGTATGTTATTGCAAACCTTCCGCAAGGCATTACGGCTTCTATTGATAGCGCAGTAGTGACAGGAACAGATACCATTACGTTAAAAGTTACAGCCGATATTTTTGCTCCTGCGGGTACTTATCCAATTGTCGTTCAAGCGGCGTGTGATGGAACCATCAAAAGTCAGGTTTATGTTGTAACAGTTGATCCCTGTGTGGAAATTGATTTGATTGCACCAACCGTTAATTATGATTTACAAGCGGTTAACAATCTTCCTACGGGGACGCCAATTTGTGTGGTATTGAGAGTCCCACCAGGCTTAGAAATGACAAACGATACCTCTGGTGCTCCTGTTTACACAACAGGCGGGCTGCACCCTCAATCCAAAGTAGGTATTTATAATCAAGGCTTTTTGCTAGCTCGAGGAGGTGATGGCGGTGTTGGTGCTGGTTTGCAAGGTCAGGTTGGTAATGGGGAAAATGGAACAGATGCAATGGTTCTAACCACCCACACGCATTTGATTAATACTGGTCGCATTTATGGCGGCGGTGGCGGCGGTGGTTCTGTAGGCTTTTTGGCTACAATTCCAATTGGTGGTCCAACAGGAAACTTTAATATCGGTATTGGTGCTGGTGGTGGTGGCGGTGCTCAATTAGGATTAGGTGGAGATTTGGGAACAGGACTAGGTTATTATGAGGCTGGGAATACTGCTACTGGAGGAATGTTGGCTACCCCAGGAAATGGAGGTGTTTTGGTAACACCAATTTCAATCAGCATACCAATTCCTTTTGTTAATCCTACCATTACAATTTCTCCTGCTGTTTTTGGTGGCAATGGAGGAGGATATGGTCTAGATGGTCTAGCAGGATCGTTGACCTTTAATCTAGATGTTGCCATAGCTGGCTTTAGTGTGTTTAATCAAAATTTCCCTGATCCACCACTTCAAGTTTTTCCTTTAGGTGGTCAGGCAGGTTATGCGATTAAAAGAGATGGAAATGTTTTGCAGGGTATTATTGATGCCAATTATCAAACTACTAATATAAAAGGTGTGGTAGGGAATTAGAATGCTATTTTTTACGCTTACCTGTTATTTAGATATTATCAAGCGAATAACCAATAATATCGTATTACACCTTTGGTAAAAATGGTTAATTAATCTCCCAAAACAGCCTTTAAGCAATCTCCGCTTAAAGGCTGTTATTCTTTATTAGTATTAACTCAATTTGTTCTAGGACTAAAATGCTTATAAACTGAAAAATAAGATAACAAACGACTTAAAAGTGTGTGCTCTTTTTGTCAGTGGAATTAGACTTGTATTTGGGAGTCAACAGCAAATAAAAATAAATGCTAACTTTAAGTGTTTGATTTTTTAACTAAATTTGATGAAACCAGTTAAATGTCAACAAAAACACAAATTTGGCAAATTCTTTGACCAATAACATAGAAGTACACGAACTCTACTCAAATAATACGACAATATGAATAAAATAACTCTACTCTTAATTATTTTCTTTACCAGCATTCATCTACTCTCTGCTCAAAATTTTGAAGGAGTTATCGAAATGCACCAAGTAACCACCAATGGCTTAGAATATGATTTAAAATGGTATATAAAAGGAGATAAAATTGCTTATGAACTATCGTCTGCCTCAAGTAGGGGCGTGCAAATGCGTTTTGTTCCTCTCAAAAGCTCTAACTCAATGCTAATGATTAGTGGGAACACAAAAACTGAAATTCCTTCTGAAAAAATTACCACCCCTGTTGGCTTTTCGATGGAAGATGCCAAATTAGAGGAAAAAGGTTCTAGCAGCAATAGTGATTTTAAACGCATTCAAGAATGGCAAATTACGACAGCCGAAATGACGGCTAGAGTTGAAGTAACAACAGATATAGGTGTCAACTTTGCTGAGTATAAACAGTTTTTTAAATCAGACTATGGTCTTTGTGCTTTGGCAGAATCTGGCAAAGCTGGTTTTCCCCTCAATATTACTATACAAGACAAGCAAGGAAATGTTTTGGCAAAGACAACTTTAAAAAAAGTAACTAGAATGCCCATTGCCGATTCTTACTTTAAATAGGAGCGCAATTTTAAGAAAAATATGAAAAACGCCATCCCATTTTTGAGGATGGCGTTTTACTTTTTTGCCACTCAAAGGAAGGAGCTTGAAGAGTTTAAAAACCTCTGTATCAATTGAGTTGAGCTTATTTGTAATCACACCCCAATAGCTAGAATATAGTATACTGAAAAAAGTACCTTTAAAAAAGTGTTTTAGTTTTTGGTAAACCCACCAATTTGTGTAATTTGAGCTGATTTTTTAGGGAGTACTTCGAAACTAATTGTTTGCTAAAACCTAGTGGATTGTTTCTATTATTTTAGATTTACTACTGATTATAAAACAGTACTCCATAGATTGTGTTTATTAACCTAATTATCGGTTTTATGACTTCAGATTACTGAGGTTTATTTTGTTGGTAATTAAGTTGATGCGAAGCTTTTTTGTTTTCTATGCAAGACGAAAAAAATTACGAAGTATTATTTATTAGTAGTTCGTTGATTTTTTACTTTTTTACCAAAAAAGATAAAAAAGCACATTTATATTAGTTTGATAATCAAAATTTTAACATAAAATGCAGCAAGGGCACAACTTACTGATTATCAAACTAATAAAGTTTAGCTTCGCTGCTACTGCGTGGTTTCAACGAACTATTGATTTATATAAAGTATTAATAAAAATAACAAATATCATTTCGCTAGTCTGCTTATCAAGCTAATGAAAGTGCGTTTACGTTTTTTGCTCACTAAGCCTGTTAAGTTGGTTTATGCTAGTAGTGCAAAAGCCAAAGAGTAGCAGACTATTGATTATTATAACAAGATAAAACTCCTAATCATTTAACAATAAAAAAAAATGCTAGCAGCAGTAATTATTACGTTTATCATTGGTTATTTGGCAATCGTTTTCGAACACCCTTTAAAGTTAGATAAAACGGTTCCTGCATTAATAATGGCCGCAATTTGTTGGGCTTTAGTATCATTGGGACATATCCCACTTCCAGAGGGACACGTAGCCGCTCATGGAGCAGGAGGAGCACATGATTATTACAAAGATGAACTAGGACCAACGCTTTTACATCATATTGGTAAGACCGCTGAAATTCTTATCTTTTTGATTGGTGCTATGACGATTGTAGAGTTGATTGACTTGCACAAAGGATTTTCGGCTATTACAGAGCGTATCAAAACAACAAAGAAATCTACGATGCTTTGGCTGATAACCCCTTTAGCTTTCTTTCTTTCGGCTACTTTAGATAACTTGGCTTGTACAATCGTTTTGGTTTCTTTGCTAAGAAAATTAGTGCCAGTAAAAGAGGAGCGTATTTATTTTGTTGGTTTGGCTGTCATTGCTGCCAATGCAGGGGGAGCTTGGTCTCCAATTGGAGATGTGACAACAACCATGCTCTGGATTAATGATAAAGTTTCTACAACAGGTTTGATTGTTAATATATTAATACCTTCTATTGTGTGTGCGATTGTGCCCACTTTCTTGATGTCTAGAATGTCTTACATGCAAGGGGCTATTACAATTCCTGATACGCCTGTAGGACAAGCAGAGCAACATACTAAGAAAGTAAAAGGAAGTGGAATTATGTTGGTTGCAGGTCTATTGGGTTTGGTGTTTGTTCCAATCTTTAAAGTAGTGACGCACTTGCCTCCATATGTAGGTATGATGCTTTCATTGGGAGTGGTATGGTTGATTTCTGAATATCTACATCCTGACGAAGATTTTGAAGATAAGCACCATTATTCAGCACACAATGCATTGTCTAGAATTGAGATGTCAAGTATCTTGTTTTTTCTAGGAATTTTGATGGCTGTTGCAGCATTAGAGTCAATGGGAACTCTGAAAGATTTGGCAGTGTCTATGGACAATACGATTCCAAGTAGAGATATAGTAATTGCTGTTTTAGGTTTAGGTTCAGCTTTGATTGATAATGTACCTTTGGTAGCAGCAGCAATGGGAATGTATATTGAGCCTATGGATGCTAAATTATGGCATTTCTTGGCGTACTCAGCTGGTACGGGAGGATCTATGTTGATTATTGGTTCTGCGGCAGGTGTAGCAGCAATGGGAATGGAGAAAATTGATTTTATGTGGTATTTGAAGAAAATTGCTTGGTTGGCATTTTTTGGCTTTGCAGCAGGGGCAGCAGCGTTTTTGTTGTTGTATCCTATTATCAATCCTTCGTAAAAAGAATAAGTCGCTATAGAAACCTTATGGAAATAAGGTGGAAGATGAATAATCAGTAGACGATTATCGATACGAAGTGCATTTCAAATATTAACATTATAAACAAACAATTCGTCGATTTTATGTGTTGCAAGCATGTGAAATCGACGTGTTGTTTGTAGTCGTAATTGATGTAAATAATCGTTCAAAAAAATAAAAATATGGCAAGAATTATGGCAATAGATTATGGTATCAAACGAGTAGGTCTGGCAACAACAGACCCTATGCAAATTATAGCTAGTCCTTTAGATACCATAGCAACAGCTAAGTTGATGTCTTTTTTTGAATCTTATTTGGCAATAGAAGAGGTAGAGTGCATTGTTATTGGTGAGCCGACACATAAAGACGGCACTCCAACATATCTAGAAGGGCATATAAGAGGTTTTATCAAGCGGTTTTCGAAGGCATATCCTACCATCAAAATTGAGCGCCAGGATGAAAATTATACCTCCAAAATGGCTAAAGATGTAATTCAAAAAACCGTTAAAAAGAAAAAAGATAGGCAAGACAAAGAATTAGTGGACCAGATTAGTGCTTGTATTATTTTGCAAGAGTATATGGGGTTTTATTAGTGCGCTAAAAGTATAGATTATTAGGAGGCTTTATTGGACGGTATCATTTTGTGGACTTAAATATTTCTTAAGACATATCAAAATGTTGGTATAGCTTGCTGCCTGTTGTATTTTAGAACAAAAGTTGTTTTATGAAAATTCATTACTTCGTGGGAAAGTTGTATTAGTTTGATTATCAAAAAGATGTATTTTGTTGCTCTGTTAAGGAGCTGATAATCAAACTGAAAATCAACGGAGTATTAAAAAATGTAATATAAAAATAAATGAGCTTTGTATATCCTTGGTTTTTGTGGGCTTTATTGGCAATAGTAATTCCAATCATTATTCATCTTTTTCATTTTAGAAGATTTAAAACTGTTTATTTTACTAATGTCAAATTTTTAAAGGAGGTAAAAGAACAAACATCTGCTCGCTCTAAGGTTAAGCATTTATTGGTCTTAGCGGCTCGTATTTTGACCATTGCTTTTCTAGTATTTGCTTTTGCAATGCCTTACATCCCAAGCAAGGGAGGGCAGACAGCAGCGGGTAATAAAGATGTTAGTATCTTTTTTGATAACTCATTTAGTATGGCGGCAGAAAGTGAAGATGTGCGGTTGCTAGAAAAAGCTAGAAGTAGGGTAGAGGAAATTGTATCTGCTTACAGTGTCGATGATCGAATTCAAATTTTGACAGCAGATTTTGAAGGTAGAGATCAACGCTTGTTGAGCAAAGAAGATGCTTTGACACGATTGAACGAGGTGGAAATTACGTACAATGTTCGCAACTTATCGAAGGTGTTGGCTCGTCAAAAACAAGCAGTGAACGGAGGAAAGAATAAAAATAAGGAAATTTATATTGTTTCAGATTTTCAGAAAAATATTACGGATTTAGAGCGTTATGAAGACACAACAATCAATTTGAATTTAGTGCCTTTACAATCGGTTCAAAACCAAAATGTAGCGATTGATACAGCTTGGTTTCAATCGCCTGTCCAAAGCTTAAATCAGCCCAACCCACTGGTTGTAAAAGTTCGAAATTTGAGCGATAAAGAAATTCCAAATGTACGTATGAGCTTGTTTATAGACCATCAAACTCGTCCTATCGGAACCTTAACAATTCCCGCTCAAACTTCTGTTTATGATACCATTGATATTCCCGTTTTGCGTACAGGGTGGTATGAAGCTAAATTGAATATCACAGATTTTCCAATAGAGTTTGACAACGATTATTATTTTACCTTTAATGTCGATGAGCAAGTTGATATTTTACAAATTCATGGAGGCTCGCCCAACCGTTTTGTATCGGCTACATTTAAAGATAACGAGTATTTTAAAGCAACTGCTCAAAATGCAGGTCAACTGAATTATTCGGATTTCCCCAATTATGATTTGGTGATCTTAGATGAGTTATTAACGATTCCTTCAGGATTGATTAGCGAATTAAAAAACTATGTGACAAATGGAGGAAATGTTGTTGTTTTTCCGCACCACGAAGCTAATCTAAACGATTATAATAATTTAACAAGGCAGTTCAATGCCAACAGTTATGGTACTTTAGATACTCGTGAGCGAAAGGTTTCTTTTATTAATTTTGAGGAATTTATTTTTAATGATGTCTTTGAAGAACGACGCAGTAACTTAAAATTGCCAATAACACAAGCGAATTTTAAAATTACCAAAAAGGCATCTACAGGAGAGGAGGTAATCTTGAGATATAGAGATGGTGGTACGTTTGTGGGGAAATACCGAAAAGGCAAAGGACATCTGTTTCTCTGTGCTGCTCCTCTTGGCTTGGACTATTCTGATTTTGTCAAAAATGGAGAAATTTTTGTCCCAATGTTGTATAAAATGGCTTTATCGGCTACTAGCGAAGATAAAGTAGCCTATATAATCGGCAAGGATGAAGTTTTGGAAACGGATAACCGTGCTTCTTCTTCAGAACTAGTATATAAAATGAAGGGCAAGCAGGGCGAATTTATTCCCGAACAGCGTCCTATGGGGAGTCGTGTGTCTTTAGGAATGAACAATCAAATTCGTTCGGCTGGTTTCTATGATTTATTCCTAAAGGAGGGAGAGGTCTTAGATAAGTTTGGGTTTAATTATGATCGAAAAGAATCCTTTTTATCATTTTATAACCAAGATGAATTAGGCGGTTTAGTAGGAGATCAAGTGGCGATTATAGAGGGGACTAATGTAACAGATTTTACTGAAATTATAGCTACTCAAAGCAAAGGAACAGCTTTGTGGAAATGGTGCTTGATTTTAGCCCTAATTTTTCTGGCAATCGAAACCGTTTTGTTGCGGTTGTGGAAAGTAAAGTAAGAATGTCCTTTTATGGATTCGGAAAGTACATCAAGGGAGTATATAATACTAAAACAAGTCTAAAAAAATGCCTACAAAAATTAGCCGCCAAGCACTAGAAAAAGTGTATGAAAATAGCTTGGAACCTTTTTTAAAAGGATTAATAAAGATGGCGAAAGAATTTGATAACTTATTTGCTAGTGTCGAATTTCCTGAAATCAGTTTGCAGTTATTGGATAGCTTGGACAGTACTTTATATTATTCTTGGCAAGAGTTTGTGATTGAACAAAACTTAGGGTTTGAACTGGAAGTATCCATTCATTTTAATCGACTTAGTTATGTGTTAGAATGGGAGGTAAAGGATAGTTATTATCATAAAAGAATAGAAAAAGATTACGATAGCTTCTTTTCTACTGTAGAGCAATTGGATTATATCAATGAGCTAGGGCGATTTATTATAGACCAAGTAAAAGAGCAATACAAGTAAATTTCCCTAAAAAAACAAGCAAAGTGCCTTTCTTAGAATACAAAGAACACCAAGTTTATTATCACCAATATGGAGATGGTGATAAAGTATTAATTGCATTGCATGGGTTTGCAGATAATGGAGATTTGTTCAAGGATATCGCTCTTAAGGTGTGGTCAAACGACTATACTACCTTGGCTATTGATCTTCCTTTTCATGGTCAGAAAACAAGTTGGAAGGGAGATATTTATAAACCCGAGGATATTGCCCACATCGTTTTGTTGTTATTGCAGCAATTTAAAGTAGAATCTTGCACTATGGCTTGTCATAGCATGGGGGGAAGAATCATTTGGGGGATTTTGCCTTTATTGGCAAAGCAAATAGAGGAAATCTATTTTTTTGCTCCCGCAGGTTTTCAATACACATTCACAGCAAGCCGTCTTTGGTGCCCTATGTGGTTTAGAAAGCGAGCTAGAAACCATTTTGAAACCTCGGAGGGAATTTTGAGATTTTTTGAAGTGACGCACCGCTTGAAATTAATGAACCGAGCGACTTACTTGGTGTTCAAACAACAATTGGATTTACCTAGACGGCGAGCAAGAATGCTAAAGACGTGGATGGCGATGTATTATTTCCCTATGAAGGCTAGTATGGCACATTTAAAATTACTCAATCAATACCAAGTTAAGACCTATTTTTTTTATGGAAAAAAGGATCGAATTACACCTGCAACACATGCCCAAAAATTTTTAAAGCAACTAGATGAAACTGAATTGCTTGTGTTTAAAGGAAATCATTTCTTTGTGCGAGAGAAATTAGCCCAACCTTTAAAGTCTTGGTATGAAAGAACCCAACAAGGTCGCTTGCAATAGGATTGTTGGTAATTTTTAGATTATTTTGATGAATTAGAGTAGTTAATTAATAACTTAGCAGCCTAAAAATTATTTTCTTTAGTGTGTGTATTTATTGATACTTCTTGGGGAAATCGTATCAATTTAGTTGTGTGAGCTTGTGGCAAACTAAGGAGGCGATAGTGTCCTCATAAGAGCAGTGAGCCATCAGGACTAAAAGTAATCCACGAAGTATTAATTCATAATATTCCCCCAAAAATCATGACTTCTTTTTTACTCCGAATTATTGACCTTGGTTATTTTATTTTTAAACCATTTATTCCGCTTAAAACCTATCGATATGCTGTTTGTGGTGGAGGAAACTTAGTACTAGATACGATTTTGTATTTTGTAGTTTTTCATTTTGTACTAAACAAACAAAATTTAGATTTGTACTTTATTGTATTAAGTGCTCATATCGCTTCCTTATTTTTTGTTTTTCCCATCACTTTCTGTATTGGCTTTCTGCTAAATCGTTTTATTGTTTTTCCTGAATCGAATTTACCGATGAGGACACAATTTGTTAGGTACTTCATTGCAGGGATGATTACATTATTAATCAGTTACCTTTCGATGAAAATTTTGGTAGACTTAATTGGTTTTTACCCAACACCATCCAAAATTCTAACGACTGTTATTGCTGTATTGTTTAGTTATATGATGCAAACTAAATTTAGCTTTAAAGTACAAGATGTAAACTAATATTTGTTTGAATGTTCTCATTCATAAAATTTAACAAGGTTAATTTTAAGTAGTTGATTATTAGTATTTTGTATTAATAAAAAATAGCTTTTTATTAAAAAAACTAAAAAATAGCAGACGACTACTTGTGTAAACGGTCAAAAATTCAGAACTTGTTTGAGTTAATGCCTATTTTAAGATACTTATGTATTGTTGACTTAGCGGCAAGTTGCTCGAAGTCTTTAAATGTTACCCAAGGTGTTGATTCCGTCCTACTTACGTTTAATAACTCACTAACAGACATTCGCTAAGCAATGTCGACCATTAACCAAAAAAAAATATGTTTGCAGATTTGCATTGTCATGCGCACATGCGCTCCTATCTATGCTTGCACCAGAAACGTAGCAAGTACGAAAAAAAAGGAATGTATCACCCCTGGACAGTTGTTGCAACCAATATGTCTCGTCTAAAAAATGTTGACCGAGCGGCTGGATATAGCCAATCCGATTTGGTGACGCTTTGGAATGGTGGGGCTCGTTTAGTTTGGAATGCTTTGTATCCTATCGAAAAAGGTTTTTTTAAGACCCCCACCAAACCAACGGGAGGGAAACATCAAATGCTTCGCCGTATTGCAAGGGTCGCAACACACCACAAAGCACCTTTGCGAACCTTAATGCAACATCTAACGATGCGAATTCCTACTGCTATGATTCGATATGTAACATCAAAGGAGTACGATTATTGGGAATTTTTGCAAGAAGAATATGCTTATATCTGTAGCAAATCAGGTGTTAAAACAAAAAACGAAATTTATACTTTGGGTGTTGCTCGTAAAGCTTTTGAAAATAGCGAACGACGGAGAACAAAATATCCAGCGTATTATGATGCTGAAGGAACGTATGCAATTCCTAAAAACCGATTGGAGGCAGCCGAAATCGCAAAAGAGAAAGATGATGTTATTATGATGGCGTTATCCATCGAAGGAGCGCATGTTTTTGGTGCTGAAACGGAGTCTGAACAAACGGTTTTGGATCGAGTTGATTTTATTAAAAGAGAATGGGAACATCCGTTGTTTTTTATTACCTATTCGCATCATTTTAACAATGGCTTGTGTGGTCATGCCCATAGCTTGCCAGAAGTAGCGGCTTATGTTTTGAATCAGGATAGCTTAATGGGAGAAGGTTTTACGGATTTGGGCTGGAAAGTTATTCGGAAATTATTGTCTGTTGATGCTGATAATAACCCTGCACCTGAAGAGGGGTATCGAATATTAATTGATTTGAAGCACATGAGCCCTAAAGGACGAAAAGAATATTATGAATATTTAATTCGCCCTTGTATGGAAAAAGGGGATACCATTCCATTAATTGCTAGTCATTGTTCTTATGCCGCTCGAAAAACATTGCAAGAAATTATTGATGTACAGGAGGATGAAGACGATACTTTTCGAGTCAAAACTGATGAAGGACCTTTTTATGCGTGGGGAATCAATTTGTGTGATGAAGATATTTATATGATTCATGCAACAGGCGGTTTGTTTGGGCTTTCTTTTGATAAGCGAATGTTAGGTGTTTCATCTAAAAAACGAGAGGAGAGGGAGGAGCAAATCAATAATATCGATGCCATGTGGAATAACATCAAAGCAGTACTTCGGGTTATTTATAACGATACTAGTTTGTTGGCAGCAGAGAAGCAAAAAGCTTGGGATATGTTGGCAATAGGAACAGACTTCGATGGTTATATTGATCCTATTAGTACCTATAAAACGGCTATAGAGTTGAACCAGTTTAAAGCAGATTTATTGGCTAAGATAAAAGAAGAAGCTGCCAAAGAAAATCCATTAGAATGTGTGGCACATTTTAACGATACATTTACGCCAGAATTAGTCGTAGACAAAATTTGCTATAACAATGCTTTAGAATTTACATTAAAGCATTATCCTCAAAAATAGAAATCAAAAATTGTGTTTGAAAGTTTGAAAATATAAATAATATGTATTCTCAAACTTTCAAACTATACAATTGTCCCTATTTATTATGTTTATTCTTTCAAGCCATTACTTGGCTTTGGCTTGTAATAATCTCTTCTACACGATTGACCATATTAGGAGAACCCATGAAAATAGGTGTTCTTTGGTGCAGTTCGGTTGCTTCAAGTTCCAGAATACGTTGAGTACCGTTCGTAGAGCATCCACCTGCTTGCTCGATGATAAAAGATAAAGGGTTACACTCGTACAACAAGCGTAGTTTTCCTTTAGGAGCTGTTGTGGTGGCAGGGTACATAAAAATCCCCCCTTTGATCAAGGTGCGATGAACATCAGCAACCATTGAACCAACATATCTAAACGTACAACAATCATCCATGCACTCATCAATAAACTGTTGTACCGAGGCATCAAACCTGTGATAAGCTCCTTGGTTGACAGCGTATATGTTGCCTTTTTGTGGAATTTTCATATCGGGGTGCGATAAGCAGAATTCTCCTATCGAAGGATCTAAGGTAAACCCATTTACTCCTTTGCCCGTAGTGTAGACCAACATAGTCGAAGAACCGTACAAGACATAGCCTGATGCCACTTGCTCTACACCATCTTGTAGAAAGTCGCTCAATTGACAAACACCATCATCCGAAATACGGCGATAGATGGCGAAGATTGTACCAATAGATACATTCACATCAATATTACTAGAACCATCCAAAGGGTCGAATAAAACGACATATTTGGCATTAATACTAGATTCGATAGGGACATAGGTGTTGTTTTCTTCCGAAGCAATGCCACAACATTCGCCACTATTTTGAAGGCAAGAAATCAATAAATTATCTGCCAAAACATCTAGTTTTTGAACCTGCTCACCAGAAGCATTAGCAGCTGTGTCGGCATGTCCTGCAATGTCAGCTAAACCTGCTTTGTTAACTTCTCTACTGATTATCTTAGACGCTAGTCCAATATCTCGAAGTAAACCCGATAGTTCACCAGTTGCAAATGGAAAATCTTTTTGACGTTGGATGATGAATTCATCTAAGGTAATAATCTTATTCATATCTGTTGTTTTAATACAAACTTTTGAGGTTAAATAAATGGTTTGTATTGGAGACGTTTATAAGTGGTTTTTTGCAAAAAAATTCTAATGTTTAACACTAGAAAATCAAAATCTTATTCTAAATGAACGCATTGTACGTTATTCTATTGCAAATATACGCTTTTTAATAGCAATATGCTAGCCAATTTTTCAAATTATGACATTAAAAATGTATCGTACAAAAAAAGGGAGGCTAATAAGAAGTTTTAAATGTAGTTTTTGAAATTGCTTTTTTTCTATTTTTTTAGTAATTTAAAGCGCTATTTTTTTCTCATTAGAGAGCAAAATAAGCAGTTTTATCTATTCTTTTAATTGAATAATGAAAGGTATTATTTTCTCTTATAAATCAAAATTATGATTTCAACATCTGTAGCAATAGGTGCTATTATATTGATTATAATAGGAGGACTAATTCAGCCTAGCTTACTACTTTTGGTGGCTATTTATGTAGGGTACGATGTGTGGGAAAATACGCAAGGGATGAGTCCCCAGAAAACAGTAGAGCAGTTACTTGAGGCAATACAAGCGGAAGATAAAGCAACCGTTCGTGCCTTGGCAAGTGAGAGTTTAGAAGATGGAATTGATATCTTATTTTCTTCTAGTTCTGGAAATAGAGCTGTTGAAATCAATACATTTTTAGATGATTTAATCGTCCGAGACTGTTTGGTTCAAAACGACACTTTAGCTACTTGTACTATTTGTATGTCTTCAACAGATATAGATAATTGCAATGGCTTGACCTTGATACGAGAAAATAGACAATGGGTGGTTAGTTTTGATAAATAATCAATTTTTTGATAGAATTAGCTGACGGTACTTAAAATCTAAAAACAGTTGATTAACAAATTAATATAAATAATTTTACTTTGAAACTTCAATTTATTCCAAAAATCCCAAAAAGTATTGAGCCGAATGGCTAAGAAAAAAGAACTCGTTTTACGAATTGCATTATTAGCCACGGTTATGTTAGGTTTATTAGCTTTGGCAAAATATACTCCTTTGGGAGCCTACTTTAGTGTCGCAAAATTGCAAGAACTCATTCGGGCGGCAGGAAATTGGGGACTTGTTATTTATTTTTTAGTGTTTTTGGTAGGAACTTTGATGAGCGTACCAGGAGCCGTTTTTTTGGTATTTGCTATCTTAACCTACGGTTACTTTTGGGGGATTTTGTTGTCTTTTGGTGCTGCAAATCTATGTGCAATGATTAATTTTTTGTTTGCACGATTTGTAGGAGGGAAAGCCTTGACGGAGATTAAAAATAAAAGAATTCAAAAAGTGCTTTCGAGAGTAGATACACATCCTATACAAACGATTTGTTGGTTGAGAGTGTTTATGCTACTGTCTCCTGTTGTCAATTATGCAATGGCATTAACCAATATAAAATCTAGACAGTTTTTTATAGGCAATGCTATAGCAATGATATTCCCTTTTGCGTTTATTATTTTAGGAACCGTTTTTTTTAGAAGCGCTTTTTTTCAAGAAGTCGTTTTGGTTTGGATTAAATCAGTAATTAGTTGACACATTAGTTCGTTTATCAATAGCATCGTATTTGCAATCAATAGCGTCACAGGTAACGAAGTGTTATTGGCACAAAAGCTAGAGAAGACGAATATAGCAAGCTAATTAGCAGACGATTTATCATTAATTATATTCTATGGAGCAAGAGAAAAAAACTAAAAAGAATACTTTTCTTCGTTTAGGTGCTTTGGTTTTATTTATTATTACATCCATCTTATTAGTCAAGTACACAGCATTAGGTGCTTGGCTGAGTCTTGAGAGTATGCAGTATATGGTAGAGCAAACGGGCTTTTGGGGGATATTAATATTTATAGCCATTTTTGTAACTTCTGCTATTATGAATATCCCAGGGACGGCCTTTTTGTTATTGGCAATTATGTTATTTGGATACTGGCAAGGAGCGTTTTTTGCTTATGTTGGAGCTTTATTAGGAGCTTGGGCTACTTTTGTCTTAGGGCGTACCATGGGAGGCAAAGCTTTGACAGAAATTAAGAATCCTACGGTCAAAAAATTACTAGCAGAAGTAGAAATCCGACCTATTAGAACGTTAATTGTATTAAGAATTTTAGTTCAATTTTCGCCTTTTGTAGGCTACACTTTGGCTTTGACCAATATCAACCAACGACAATATATGATTGGCAATATCATTGGTATTTTGATTCCAACAATTGGATTGAGTATGGGAATGTATTTTTTTGAAGATACGATACGAGCTTTGTTTGGTTAGCACTTGGTTGAATTACCTATTTAAGTTTTCTATCCAGTAATATTCTAGACCTAGGTTGCCAGAGCTTACTACAATAAGGACCGAATCGTTTACTTGTACCGATTCATAAAGATATTTTGGAACAGGAATGTTGTTATTGGTTGCTTGGTGATACCACGAGCTAACTTGGATGGAATGATTTTTTTCCTTTTCTACGTTTTTATTTAATACTGCAACTTTAAATGCTTTGGTCTCTGAGGTGTCTTTGTAGACATTAAAAAAGGAAATAGTTCCATAATTATAAACTAGGGAGCCAGTTAGTAAAATACAAATTGGAAGCAATAAATCCTTTACTTTTTTAAGCTGAAATTCTCTAGAAGCAAGTATGAATAACAAGGTAAATGCGATTGATAAAAGTAAATTATACGATAAAAGTTGATTGTAATTGACAAAATGAATGTTCAATAGAGAAGGATACAGTGCAACTAGAATACTAGAAAAACTTAAAGGTAGTATAAGATTTGGTTGTACATTTATTTTATTATAATCCAAACCAATAGTAACAAGCCCTTTGAAATAGTACAAAACAGACAGACAAATAATAGGGGTTGATAGATTGACTAGAAAAGGATATAAACTGCTTTTTGAAGAAAAAATACAATAAAAAAATAGTAGTACATTGATGATAGTGACACCATGTAGAATTAGAACGACCTTGTTTGCTTTTTTTAAGTTAGCTTCCCTCTCAGAAGCACTTTTTCCATACAACTCATTTTGTTCAAACTCTATCCTAGCTGTTTTTAGACGTTGTAACTCTTTTTCTTTTTCTGGGCTTGGGACGTAATGATCGAGCCAATTAAGGAATAAATCCATATGTTCCAAATAAGAAGAGATAGTAATCCTACTGCCGTCTGTGGTGTTAAGGTAAAGTATTCCTTTTAAATGAGAATAATGGTTCAATACTTCTAAGGAAGTAGAATTGCTTGCAAATAGACTTCTAATGGTTATCTTCTTAGTGTCAACAATAACACGATAGGACAAGATATAAGAAAAGTAGAGACCAAAAACAATTGTGAATAAGGCATATAGTCCCACTATTCCTAAGGATAACATTGGCGTTTCATTGCTCCAAATTACATAAGAAATAAATCCAATTGCTGCTAGAAACGCTACAAGAATGGATTGGATATACGATTTAGAAATTTTAAATGTAAGTGCTCCTAAATTATCTAGATGATTGGTCATTGGTTTTTTATGGGTAATAGTGAATAAAGATTAGTACGTAGACTTTTTGGAGAAAACACGCAGTAGTAGTTCAGTTAAACCACATTGATTTGATTATGAATGAAATGCATTTTTTGTTCTTTTGTAAAAGAAATGAAAAAATACACGAAGTCTTAGAAACTAAAAAACTACTTTTTAAGAAAAGTTCATTACAAAGATAGAGAGTTGGTAAGGAATAAAAAAATTTGCAGCTGATAAGAGGGTAAAATAGCTATATGTATACAAGCAAGGTAGGGTGATTTTTGTTATTAATATTTTTGATGAGCAAAAAAGTCCTTTGAATAGTTGCATATTAACAAGTCGGATAGAATGAATTTGTAGATTATCCTGTCTATAATAATGATTATTCGAAAAAAAAATGTATTTTTGTTATCTTATTGTTTAAGTAACTTTTGCAAATTATTGAAAATAAAGTGCATTTTTTGATTTGATTATCACGAGGATATGAATTTTGAAGAATGAATGCATTTATCATTTTATGACAAGATCTGAATTCACTAGTTTATTAAAAAATCCTAATGAACTCAATACAATGAGTTATGAAGCATTGGATCAATTGCTTTTGCAGTTTCCATACTGCAACGGTATCCGTATGCTCTTGCTCAAAAAATATAAAACAGACAAACATATTGCGTTTGAACGACACCTAGCTTTGGCTTCTATGTATGCTGCTGATCGTAGCAAATTGTATGATTTTTTAAATACGCCAACAGTAGCTAATGAGAAAACAAAGGTGATAGATATGAAACCTTCAGATGATTCTGAAGCGGAAAAAAAAACTCCACTAACGACTGAATTGGCTGATCCACCCCCTATTTACCAGCATAAAGTCTCTGAAAACCCTCCATTTTTAGCATTTCAAACTCCATTAACGGCTGAGGATCTGTCGGTTGGATACACTGTTTCGGACGAAAATGAAGAAGAAGAAAACCGTAGTTTGAGCAATATGCCAATAGAAGAATGGCTGCAAGAGTTTGAACCTCCAAGAATAGATGATAAAAATCCAGCTCTAAAAAAAGGCTTTAAGTTGTCTAGAATTCCAGTGTTTGAAAAAGGGGTTTTTGATTTTCTAGAAGAAGAAGCTGAACCGAAAGAAAATTCTACTCAACCTACAACACGAAAGGCTAAAACTTCTAAAAAGAAAACACGTAAAAAGACCAAAGACGTTTCTTTTGTTCCAAATGCTAAAGAGGAAACTTTAGAAGATACGTTCCCCAAAGTGGAAGTCGATAAGAGCGAGCAAGAGTTAGAATTCCAGAACTTGGAGCAGATGTATGAAAAAAATGCAGAGTCTGTAGATATCTTTGATTTGTTTTTAACTCAAACGGATGGCTTTCTCAAGAGTATTGGCGATAAAAAGGAGAGTGATATTGAAAACTCTACAGAGGCTTGGGAAGATGATAGTACTACTGAAAATGAAGAAGTTGCTTCTGAAACTTTGGCTGACTTATTGGCACTACAAGGGCAAAAATCTAAGGCAATTAAAATGTATAAGACATTAAGTTTGAAATTTCCTGAAAAAAGTCGTTTATTTGCAGACAAAATAGCAGAACTAGCTTAAATTGTATGGTATTTGGATAAAAAAGAAACATAACTCCTTTTTTAACTAAAAAAATGCAAACATGAGTTTATTTTTGTTAATTGCAATAGCTTTGATAGCTGCTGTACTAGTTTTTGTTATTTTAATACAAAATCCAAAGACAGGCGCATTGAGCGCTACATTTAATGCCGACCAATTAATAGGTGTTGCTCGATCTGATAAAATGCTCGAAAAAATCACTTTGGGAATGGCGACATTGATGTTTGCATTGTGTCTCGTGGTCTAATTATTCATTAATTTAAGAAAATAATCTACTATCATGGTTTTATTACTAACCATACTTATCGCATTCATTTCTGTATTATTGATTCTTGTAATTTTGGTACAGAACCCTAAAGGTGGAGGATTGAGCTCTGCATTTGGAGGAAGCCAAGCGGCAAATCAAGTTATGGGAGCTGCAAATTCTGGCGATATGCTAGAAAAAATTACATGGGGTTTAGCTTCATCTTTATTGGCTTTATGCTTGGTGACAGGTGTATTTTTTAAAGGAGACGGCGCTAGTGGTCCTGTAGGGGAAGAAATTAACACAACAACTACAACAGCTCCTACTGCACCAACAGCTCCTGCATCAGTTCCTGGAGGACAAACACTACCACAACAGCCTACTAACTAATTAGTACGCAGTTGCGTTACAAAATAAAAGATATGAGGTTCGTCGCAATTAGGGGCGAACCTTTTTTCTATGTCAGCTTATAAGATTTGACCTAAGTCTGACAGAATAAAGAGAGATTGATTTTATCTTTGCACCTCAAAATGATTGGGTCGATTGACCTTAATTGTTTGAAGCAATACTTCATAAATTTTTTGTTTTACCAATAATTAGAATAAAAAATCTACGAGGTACTGTATAAGTAATCGTTCAAAAAAAAAATAACAAGTACCATGCAGTCGCAGCGCAGCTAAAACAGCCTTGTTTTTCTTCTTTGATTAGCAGAAAAGCATCCCATTTTTTGTTATTATTTTTTCTGACTACTTAGATAAAATTAAAATCACAAATATGTGACTTTTTTATACCTTCTTAATTATATCATAGCACATGGCTAGACGGAGAAGCGGTTCAGAAGAGCGTCCCAAAATTAGTAAAGATGGGTGGGCAAAAGCGAAGAAGTTGTTGGCTTATTTGGCACCCTATCGTTTGTCCTTTATCGGAGGGCTTTTTTTCTTAGTAATTGGTAGTGGTGTATTTATGGTTTTTCCTGCGGCAGCAGGAGAATTGATAGATATTGCTAAAGGCGAGTCAAAATGGGGCTTTACGCTCAAAGATGTAGGCTTGGTTTTAGCCTCTATTTTAGTATTACAAGCATTAACGTCTTATTTTAGAGTACTGCTTTTTGCGAATGTAAGCGAAAGAGGAATGGCCGATATACGCAAGGCTTTGTACAACAAGTTAATTACACAACCCACGACTTTTTTTGACCAAAATAGAGTAGGAGAATTGACAAGTCGTAGTACCGCAGATGTTCAACAATTACAAGATGTCTTATCAATTACATTGGCAGAGTTGATTCGTCAAATTATAATACTAGTAGTAGGGTTTGTTTATTTGGCATGGATGGCACCGCAATTATTATTGGTGATGATATCTACATTTCCTGTTGTTATTATTATTGCCATGGTATTTGGTCGTTATATTCGAAAATTATCAAGAAAACGCCAAGATAAATTAGCTGAAACAAGTACTATTTTAGAAGAAACACTACAGGCTATCTCTGTTGTCAAATCGTTTACCAACGAGTGGTTCGAGCGCAAACGTTATGGGAAATCAGTAGACGATGTTGTCTCCATTTCACTTAGCTTTGCTCGCATCCGAGGTTTGTTTATTGTTTTTATTATAACGGCTTTATTTGGTGCGATGTTTTTTGTCTTGTGGTGGGGAGCCACTATGGTAGAAGCTGGAACAATGAAGTCTGGCGAATTGGTTACCTTTATCACCTTGACGGCTATTATAGGAGCAGCTGTTGCAAGTTTAGGAGACTTTTATACTCAGGTCTTACGAGCGGTAGGTGCTTCAGAGCGTATTATGGAAATTTTGGAAAGCAATTCGGAAATAAATTTGGACGAAACGCTACCTGACTTAAAAATACAAGGAAACATAGCGTTTAATCACGTCAAATTTAATTATCCTTCTCGACCTGATTTAACCATTCTAAATGATGTTAACCTGCAAATCTGGTCTGGACAAAAGATAGCTTTGGTAGGAGCCTCTGGTGGTGGAAAGTCAACGATAGTAAAGCTATTGTTGCGGTTTTATGATTTAAAAGGAGGTAATATTACCATTGACGACAAGCTAATTACGGATTATAACTTATCTCAATTGAGGCAAAATATTGCGATTGTTCCCCAAGATGTCATTTTATTTGGAGGGAGTATTCGAGAGAATATTGCTTATGGAAAACAAAATGCCACAGAGGCAGAAATTATAGCTGCAGCAGAACAAGCCAATGCTTGGCAATTCATCGATTCATTTCCAGATGGTTTGGATACAATTGTAGGAGAGAGAGGAGTCCAACTTTCTGGAGGACAGCGCCAACGGGTAGCTATTGCTCGTGCAATTCTCAAGAATCCTTCTATCTTATTGTTGGATGAGGCGACTTCGGCTTTAGATGCAGAGTCAGAGCGAGTTGTACAGGATGCTTTAAACAAGTTGATGGAAGGTAGAACATCTATTATTATTGCACATCGATTAGCGACGGTTCGTGATGTAGATTGTATCTATGTTTTGGAACAGGGCAAAGTAGTTGAACAAGGTAACCATGAAGAACTTGTTGCAAAAGATAATGGCGTGTACACTCAATTGGCTAAATTGCAGTTTAGTTAAGACCTGAAACAAAAATAAATGTTATATATAGTACCCACACCAGTTGGCAATTTAGAAGATATTACTCTACGGGCATTAAGAGTGCTAAAAGAGGTAGATCTAATTTTTGCAGAAGATACTAGAACTTCTAAAAAATTAATGCAGCATTATGAAATTAGCACGCCACTTCGTTCGCACCATGCACACAACGAAAATCAAGAGGCGGCTAAGATTGTAGAAGATATACAAGGAGGTATGCAAGTTGCTTTAATTTCAGACGCAGGCACGCCTGGTATTTCAGACCCTGGTTATAGCCTTATCAAAGCTTGTGCAGATGCTACTATCAAAATAGAGTGTTTGCCAGGTGCTACGGCTATTATTCCTGCTTTAGTTGCTTCTGGTCTGCCTTGCAATCGTTTTTATTTTGAAGGCTTTTTGCCCCACAAAAAAGGACGCCAAACGCGATTGCTGTACTTGGCAGAATTACCAACTACATTTGCCTTGTACGAATCACCGCACCGTTTGGAAAAATGCTTGAATCAATTGGCAGAGCATTGTGGTGCTGATCGCCAAGCAGTAGTTTGCCGAGAAATTTCTAAATTATATGAAGAATATACTAGAGGCTCTCTGGCAGAGTTGCAAGCTAAAGTTGCATCCAATGAATTAAAAGCCAAAGGTGAAATTGTTATAGTGGTAGCTGGGAAAGAAAAAGAAAAGAAAAAGAAGCGTTACTCAAAAGAGGAATAGAGAATATACTCCTCAAAAGAAGAATCTATAAAGGCGAAAAGAGCCGTTCATTTGAAATTTCTCAAAATGAACGGCTCTCTTGATTTAATAAAGAAAAGATTCTTCTAAAAAATAAGTTGTATGTCTCTATAAACAACAAAACAAGGTAAAAGGTTCACGAGAAAGCCTATTTTTTATTAAATTTTATTTTTATAATATTTAGTATATTGATTTTTATTATTTTAAAGGTGTTTTAGGCTTGGAAAATAATGGATTGCCCATCGTCAGGGATGAAAACTTTTGGCATAAGTTGTTTGTTGGTCATTATTTCTCTTAGATCTTTTCGAGTAGTTGGACAATGATTGATTGCTTCTAGATGATTGATGATAACTTTTCCAGTAGCATTTTGCACAAATTTAAGGATATCATCTAATGTCATGAGCAAAGGTTGAAAGAAGTCAAGCTGTGCGGCGCCTCCAGGGATAACACTAATGTCAGGTTTGTATTCCATCAGAACTTTGTGAACATGTTTGGTGTAAATAGTATCAGAGCTCAAATAAATAGAGGGATATTGAGGAAGTTTTAAATAAAATCCCATAACATTTCCCATTGGTTTGGCAACAAAACCATAGCCATGCTTTGCAGGAATGCCTTCTAAGGTTCCATTCAAAAAATTAACTTCCTTCCAGTAATGGATAGATTGAGAAATAGTTAGCCCCTTATTTTTGAGAATAGGGGCATCTTTATAACTACAAACAACAGGGATATTTTGTGTAATTAGAAACTTAATGCCAGCAGTATCAAGATGGTCAGGATGTCGATGCGTAATAATGCAATGGGTTACTTTTTCTAGTAAGGAACGACTTTGTTCAGGAAAAGGGGCAATAGGATTTCGTTTAGCTTTAAAACGGAATAATGTAAAAGGAGGCATGGTTGCTTGAGGTCCAAGCATAGGATCTACTAAAATGAAGTGATTGTTCACTTCAATAATCATTGTTGCGTTTCTAATGTGATGAATTTTCATAATTATGAGTCTGTTAAATAATAAATGAACCATTAACAATAGTTAGCTGTGGTGCTACTATGTTGTTAAATAACTGAAGTTACGCAAAAGATGGATTACCCATCTTTAATAAATTGAGTTCATTGAAAGCTGCTTTATTAGCAGCAAGGTAAAT
>NZ_JHBV01000036.1 GCF_000724545.1 Aureispira sp. CCB-QB1
TTTGTATAGATATTGAACACATCTTACAAATATAGTCTTCATTGTCTTTTTTTCTAACTTATCATACAATCTACATCACTACCAAAAATAGAATGGGCTTAAAATAGAATTAATAACTGAAAAATGTAAAAAAAAAATAAAAAAAATGTCCTATTGCTGTGTTTTATTTTTATCCCAATTTGTGCATTAAAATTTTTCCTAACTATTCATTAATCGGGGACAGGCATAAGTATAAAAAGCTTAAAAGGTTATTTTAGTATTGGGTAAGTGCATTTGTATACTTTGTTGTTCTTCCAAGGACAACCGTTTATTTTGACTTAAATCTAAAGTAGTTAGTTGTTGCAAGTTTTGAATAGACGAAGGTAGTGTTTTGAGTTTATTGTTGTTCAGATTTAATACTTTTAAGGAACTAGCATTACCAATACTATGAGGTAACTGTCGTAAAAAATTGCTGTACAAATCTAGATGAACCAATTGAGTTAGATTGCCAATGCTTTTAGGTAACTCTATCAAACGGGTATGACCACATTCCAAGGTTTTGAGTTTTTGCAACTCTCCAATGTCATTGGGCAAATCCATTAAGGGATTATCATTTAATCTCAAATGATTTAAGTGACTTAATTCTGAGATAAAAGAGGGCAATGAAGAAAGATTATTATCTGAAAGGTCTAAGTACTCCAAATTGTTAAACTGTTCTAGAAAAGCAGGAAGTTCCTTTAGGTGTAAACGATCTAAAGATAACTTTTTGAGTCGTTTGAAATTCCCTATAAAAATAGGTACTGCTTCTAAAGGACAACTCGAAAGTCTTAACATTTCTAATCGTTCCAACTGAGCCATGCTTTCAGGTAAATACTTGACTTGCGTAAAGCCAATGTTTAACTCCTCCAACGCTTGTAAGTTTCCAATGCTCTCTGGAAGTGTTTTTAAGTCTCGACAGCCATAGAGTTTTAATTGTTTAAGTTCTGAGAGCTGTCCGAGAGACGCTGGCAACGATGTAATAGGGCAACTAGAAATACTAAGGGATTCTAAATTGGCAAGATTTCCAATTGAATCAGGAATTTCTTGAATTTCGTCATACTCAAAATGTAGTGTCTTGATGTGGTATTGACCATATGGAGTACCCCAAAGGTCTATTTTTTTTTGTTCTGAGCATTTACCCTCTTTGATGTAAGAAAAAATAGTGGGCAAAGATTGGACGCTTTTTCGATTGAATAATTCTAATAATGGTTGAAAATAAGCTTCTACCTCTGCAATTAATGCCTTGGGTTGGCTTTTTAAAAGCTGTATACCCAAGGCTGTATTTTCATCGCCACTAATTAATAATTGGCAAATATGCTCCAAGTTTTTAGATTCAAAATTACTCATAACTTATGGTTGTTCTTGGTAATAAATCTTCAATTTTTTCTTTTTCTTCTTCGTCAGAACACAATGGGTTTTCTGATAAGAATAAGTGAGTAAGGTGTTGCAATTGAGCAATCGAATCAGGAAGGTGTTTTAAGTTATTTTTACTCAAAGAAAGTACTTTCAGATTTTCCATTTCACCAATGCTATCAGGCAAAGATTCTAATTGATTGTTGTAAACATATAACTTTTCTACTTTTTTTAGTGCGCCAATGGATGCTGGCAACGTTTTTAGCTGGTTGTGCGACAAAATTAAACCACTTAGTTCTGTCAAGGCACCAATGCTATCAGGCAAAGATTCTAATTTGCCTTCTTCTAAATCTAAATAGGTAAGTTGTGAAAGTTGCCCTATTGTATCAGGTAGTGTTGTAAATGGATTTTTGTTAATTTCAATAGTTGTTAATTTACTTAGATTGCCGATAGATTCTGGTAAGGTATCTAATTGATTGTTGTTGGCTTTTAGCGTCTGTAGTTCTGTTAAGTTACCAATAGTTGTAGGCAATGATGTTAGCGAGCACCTTGCAATATTCAATTCTTCAAGTTGTGTTAATTTGCCAATACTGTCGGGCAATGTCTCTACTTTTTTGTTCCAAGATAAATCTAGACTTTTTAGCTTAGAAAGTTCACCGATCCATGTTGGAACGGAACTAATCTGGCTAGTAGAAAAAACTAGCTTTTCTAATTGATGGAGTTTTTGAATAGCTAGAGGTAGCTCAGACATCAAATTGTTGCCAGCAATAAGTTGCTTGAGGTTCGATAGATTGCCCAACGATTTTGGTAGTGACTTGAGAACAGGATTACCATGTCTACGATCAGAATTGTAATAAACATTGAGGTATTCTAATGATTCTAGTTTGCCAATTGCTTCTGGTAGTTCAGGTAAAAAATTAAAGGCTAAGTATAAAAATCTAAGTTTGGATAGTTTTCCAATGCTATTAGGGAGTTTTTTTATCCGATTGTAATGCAGGTTTAAGATTTCCAATTCTGAAAAATCACCTATGAAGGTAGGAACTTCACTAATTGTATTCTTCGCAACTCGTATGGCTTTTAGGTTTTTTAATGCTTTTAATTCTTTCGGAATTTCTTTCAGCTTTTTGCTGCGATCATATTTAAAAGCGTCAATGCGTTCGTCAAAAGGAGGAGTAGACCACAAGGCAACTTCTTGTGCATAAGTGCATTTATCAGCATCTATTTTTTTTAAAATCCCAGAAAGATCACTTAACTTTTTCTTTTTAAAGATTTTCAAAAGAGGCATTACTTTTTCTAATAATGCTGCATTTAATTCTTCTGACTCTTTTTTTAAGTCTTTCAAAGTATTTTTGCTGGTTGCTTCGTCTGTTAACAATGCGTTGTAGTATTCCTCTAGTGTTTTTTGACTCATTTTTTATTAAATTGAAGGTAGAAAGAAAGGTAAAATATATAATAAGGAGATTTTTATTAAGGACTTTCAAAGTAAGCAATATATTTGTAAAAATGGGTGTTTCAGGCTTTTTTAACAGCAAAACCTTTTGTTGGAAATAGAAAAAATAATTTTTTTTGAAACTAGGTGTAACTTTTTCTACAGTGCCTCGTCTTTGAAGTGAAATCACGCTACATGACACTAAAAGAATTTACATATCAACTCGTAGAATTGAAAGATAAGCTCTTTCGTTTTTCTGCTCGAATCGTTGGAGACGATGAGTTGGCAGAGGATGTTGTGCAAGATGTCGTTATCAAAATGTGGAATAAAAGAGAGAATCGACATGAGTACAAAAATTTAGAAGCATACTGCATGCGCATGACAAAAAATTTATCCATTGATAAAACAAGAGCTAAAAGTTTTCAAAATATTTCTTTGGACAAGGCACCAGAGCAAGTTCAAGATAGCCAAAATCCTTATCAACAAACTGCTCAAAAAGACACCGTATCACACATTCATCAGTTGATGCAAGAACTACCAGAAAAGCAGCGTATGGTGATGCAACTTCGAGATATTGAGGGGATGGAATATAAAGAAATAGCAGAAGCACTAGAGTTGCCTTTGAATCAAGTAAAAGTAAATCTGTTTAGAGCTCGTAAGAGCATCCGAACACAATTGTTAAATATAGAATCTTATGGATTATAAGACAATAAAAAAGATACTAGACAAATATTGGGAAGGAGAAACTTCTTTGAAAGAAGAACAATTGCTAAAAGATTACTTTAATAGCAACCAAGTAGCAAAAGAGTTAGAATCTTTTCGCCCTCTATTTGTCTATTATAAAAAAGAGCAAGAAAAAACATCTACTCAGTCCTTTGAAAAACTGAAAAAGAAACCTGTTGTTCATCGTTTGGTACCAACATGGTTGGTTGCAGCGGCTAGTATTGTTCTTGTATTAGCTGTAGGGACATTTTGTTATCTAAATCAAAGTAATTCTAATACGGCTATTTTTGCAGTAGATGAAACGACCAAGGATACTTATGAAGATCCTCAAAAGGCATATGAAGAGGCGAAAGCTGCTTTGATGCTAATTTCTAAAGGATTGAATAAAGGAATGACCAAAACGAAGGAAGGCGTTCAAAAAGCTAAACAATAAAACGCATTACTAAACCCAATGTATTAAGAACCTTATCCTAATAGATGCAGGATTGATCACCTGTTATAAAGTAAAGCTTTACGATAAATTAAAATCATTCAAAAACAAATTAGACCAAAACAAATTATGAAAACAATTATCGCAATTTTTATCGTAATCGCTTCTTTTTCTTTCACCATGCAAGCGCAAAATAATTTTATTGAAAAGCATATGAAAGCATATTTGAACGACGATCATTTTACCTCTATGAATTTTGCTTTGAGCAACTTGCTTTCAAAAGAAATGCTCAAAGAAATTCAAGCAGAATTAGGAAAGGCAGAGCATAAATTTGCCAAATTGATCAAAAACTTAAGCAAAATGACGCTTTTGATGACCGAAAAACAGCCTCAACAGTATTATAAAGAAACGATGGCTTTGATCAAGAAAAATAAATACATGCCTTTGATGACTGTCAAGGAGGGCAAAAGTGGTGGGATGAATATTTTGGTTCGAGAGGGCAAAAAAGGTGTCGAAGAGGTCTTGATGTTAGCTGGTGGTGAAGATGATTTTGTCTTGATATCTTTTTCAAATAAATAGGGGAAATAATTTTAAAGAAAATTAAAAAACAACAAAATTCGCTAGGAGCTAGTGAATTGCTAAAACAATATACAATGAAAAATATAATCACAATATTGGTGCTATTCTTCGCCATACAAGGAGCATTTGCACAGGAGAATGCAATAGAAAAATATTTTCAAAAATACGAAGATAAAGAGGCATTTACCTCTGTTTATGTGAGCGAATATATGTTTAGTCTGTTTGCTGATATAGATATGGAGAGCTCAGAAGACAAGGAGGTAATGGAGATTTTGCAGGGGTTGAAGAGTTTGCAGGTGCTAACAACTGAGAAAGATGGTAAAAAATACTATGAAGAAGCCATTAAATTGGTCAATCCTAAAGAATACAAGGTCTTGATGAAAGTGCGAGATGGAGATACCAATGTTCGGTTTTTAATCAAAAAAGAAGGTAGCCAAGTAAAGGAGTTGTTACTTTTAGTAGGGGGAGAGGAGTTTGTTCTACTAAGTATAGTCGGCAATGTTGACTTAAAAAAGATCTCTAAACTTGCCAAACACATGGATATACAAGGTATGGAGCATTTGGACAAGGTCGAAGGCGAGGCACACTAAATTTTATCTCATCACACCAAAAAGACAAAACAATGAAAGCAATAATTATTCTATTACTAATTAGCATGAGCAGTGCATCAATGGCTCAAAACTTGGAATTAGATGCTTTTTTTATCAAGCATAGACACCACCCCAATACGATTGCGATGGCACTTCCTGGCTGGTTGGTCAAGTTTGGACTAAATGCTTCTGAAGCAAAGGAGGATGTGGATGAATACAGACCATTATTAAGAGGATTGAACAACATTCGTTTGTTGGTCATGGAAGAAAAAAATTATGCTTCTCAAAAGGAGATCAATCGCCTAATTACTAGTGTACGCAAACACCGTTATGTCGATTTGCTTTCGGTCAAAGAAGGCACGACTTCGGTACACATTCTGGTAAAAGAAAAGAAAACTAAAAAACGAGATTTGATTCGACATGTGATGATTTTGGTAGCCGAAGAAGATGAATTAGTCTTACTAACTTTAAATGGTCGTTGGAAAAAAGAACTGTTGCAAAAAGCACTGAAAGATGGCAATATAGATTTCTTAGGTGGGGTGGTTGATGGGCATCGTTCAACTGAAACAACTGCCGTAGCACAACTATAAGTATAACCAATCATAGCCTAACCAACTTGTACTTTGAATAGTATGGCTCAAGTGAACTGGATTCGCTTGAGCTCTTTTATTTCAATCTGAAATAGTTTTTTATCCTATCTTTTCCTTGAAATACTTATCATTCACAATAGTTGCATTATAACAACCTACAACTATTGCGAATGAAACAGCCTAATTTTATTGAGGAGAACTCAATGCTAAATTTAAGACTTCTTGCATTTTCTTAACATAGTGAAATTGTACTCCTTGGATGTATTCAGGGTTAATTTCTTTGACATCCTTTTCATTATCTGCGCACATGATAATTTCCTTCACACCAGCACGTTTAGCTGCCAATACCTTTTCTTTGATTCCCCCTACAGGCAAGACTTTACCACGGAGAGTAATTTCTCCCGTCATAGCTAAATGTTGGCGTAATGGACGTTTGGTGAAAGCAGAAGCCAAGGCACTTAGCATGGTAATACCAGCCGAAGGACCATCTTTGGGAATTCCACCCGCCGGAACGTGGATGTGTACATTCGTTTCATCAAAAGCTTCCGCTTGGATGCCCAACGGTTCTCCATGCGCTCTTAAATAACTTAAAGCAGTTGTTGCTGACTCTTTCATAACATCGCCCAAGTTTCCAGTTAGGATTAGCTTTCCTTTACCTCTACTCAAACTAGATTCTATAAATAAAATATCTCCTCCAACACTAGTCCAAGCCAAACCAACAGCAACACCAGGTTCTTGTTCTTCTTCAAAGATATCATCTAAGTTGACCTTTTTGGGACCTAAAATAGTACTAATATCTTCTGGACTTAGATTTTTGTTAGTATTCGTCTTAGTGACCACTTTTTTGGCAACATGACGCATAACCTTAGCAATTTCACGATCCAAAGAGCGAACGCCAGATTCACGTGTATAGTCCGAAATAACTTTGTTTAAGGCAGCATCATCTAGAACAATATCTTCTTCTGTTAAACCATGCTCTTTTAGTTGCTTTGAAACCAAGTGGCGTTTGGCAATTTCTAATTTTTCCTCTACCGAATAGCCATTAACTTGGATGATTTCCATACGGTCTAGTAAAGCAGGTTGAATACTTTGCAACGAGTTGGCGGTAGCGATGAATAAGACTTTAGACAAGTCATATTCCAATTCTAAATAATTATCATAAAAAGAAGTATTTTGCTCAGGATCTAGAATTTCTAATAGGGCAGAAGAAGGATCGCCTTTATAGCTTGTTCCTAGCTTGTCAATCTCATCCAAAATAAACACAGGATTATCTGATTCTGCCTTTTTTAGCGACTGAATGATACGCCCAGGCATTGCACCGATGTACGTTTTGCGATGTCCACGCAATTCAGATTCATCATGTACCCCTCCGAGAGACATGCGGATATATTTTCGACCAATGGCTTTGGCAATCGAACGCCCCAACGATGTTTTCCCAACACCAGGAGGACCTACCAAGCACAAGATTGGTGATTTCATATCTTGTCTTAATTTCAAAACAGCCAAGTGCTCTAAAATTCTATCTTTTACTTTGTCCAAACCAAAGTGATCACTGTCCAAAATCTCTTCTGCCGAAGACAAATCAAAGGAATCTTCTGTGACTTCGTTCCACGGCAAATCGACCAATACTTCTAGGTAGTTGACCAAAATAGAGTGTTCTGGTGCAGCAGGGTTCATGCGTTTTAACTTACGCAGTTCTTTATCAAACTTATCTTGAACTGTTTTGGACCATTGTTTATTTTTAGCCTTTTCCTCTAAATCGGAAATATCATTTTGAGTAGGAGATTCTCCCAACTCTTCTTGAATTTTCTTCAATTGTTGGTTCAGGATATAATCACGCTGTTGTTTCTCCATGTCACCATGAACATCTACCTCAATTTTTTGCTTCAATTCCAGTACCTGCAACTCATGATTCATGTGTTGAAGAATTTCATCTGCTTTATCTTCTGTTCGTTCAATTTCGAGCAAAGCTTGTTTGGTAGCAATATCTACATTTAGATTAGAACCGATGAAATTGACCAAAAAGTGCTGACTCTTGATGTTTTGAAGCATCAACGAAGCATCGTTAGGAATATTGGGAGAGAGCTTAATGATCTTTTCAGCCAAATCTCGCATCGAAGAAACGATAGCTAAGAATTGAGGTGTGTTATTAGGTACCTCAATTTTGGCAAACTCTAAAGAACCTTTTAGAAACGGTTCTGATTGTAACAATTGCTTTAGTTCTAATTTTTGACGTCCTTGAAGGATAGCGGTTGTGGTACCATCAGGCATTTTTAATACCTTTAAAATTTTGGCAACCACACCAACTTTGAACAAATCCTCTTGCATAGGATCTGCTACTTTGATATCTCGTTGTGTTAGAACCGCAATATTCTTATCCGAATGGTAAGCTTCGTTTACTGCAGCAATAGATTTTGGGCGCCCCACTGTAATTGGAATAATAACTCCAGGAAATAAAACAGTGTTTTTAAGTGCTAGAATGGGTAAAATGTCAGGGTAATCTTCCTGCTCATTTTCGTCGAATCCTTGCTCGTTGATTGAAAAAAGAGGTAAAAAATCTACTTCGTCATTACTTCCACTTAGCATTTGCAATTGTATATTATTAGGTAAATTAATATTTGTTCTTGATTTCACGTGCTTTTATTTTTGTCAGAATACTTGCCAATTTGTCATTGGTAGACACAAAGTCATCTACTAGGTTTTATTGGTGTTGTATTGCTTTTACTAGCCTATTTTGTTAAAAATCAGTATTGTTTTAAAGTATTAGGCTTGGTAGCTTCTGAGAATTATTCAAGGAATGTGCCATTCCAATTTTTAACAATTTTTCGTACAATTTGTCAGTTAAGTAATGTTCAAAAAAATAAGTTTTCAAAATTTTGCTGCAAGCCGAGAGATTATTTTTTTACTAAACACCTGTTAGCTGATTCCATATTTCTATATGGAGTCGAGTACACATTCTCAACTGATGTTCGATGCAAATATCTGCTACCAACTGATTGCGTTCTAAAAGCTGCTCAATGCTATCTGCACCAGGCATTAAGACAATTTTTTTTGAGTCAATTAATCCCGTATGAACTAGTTGTGTTTGTATTTCCTCAAAATCTTGTTTAGTTGTAACAACAAATTTAAACATAGTGTTCGGATTTGCTGAAAACCATTTTAGGATGGAGTGATTGATCCGTTGGCTGGTTGGCATGCCAGAATTGCTTAACTTTGGGGAGGTGTTCCAATAATGGACCCGAGCATCAAGCGAAGAAAGTGGCAGTATAGTAGCATTGGTTTCTATTTCAATAATAGGACGAAGCGCATATTCTGTTTCTAGGTATTCTAAAAAGGCAACGATTCGTTCTTGTTGCAAAAGTGGCTCGCCCCCTGTAATAACCAAATGCACCCCTGTTTGTAGGCGTTGTATAAAATTGGTACTTTGATTTAATTCTTTTAGTAGGTCTGCAAAAGAATAAGTAGTTCCTTTCATCCAGACATCTATAGTGTCGCAAACCCAAGTCGCTCCATCGCGCAGCACCCCATCTTTTTCGACTCCCTTGCCACCACACATAAGGTTGCATCCTGTCAATCGGAGAAAAATAGCAGGGATGCCAGATGTACGACCTTCTCCCTGTAAACTGTAAAAGTATTCGCTGACAGCAATTTTTTGATTTTTAGACATTCTTAAAATAATTATAAGCCTTGTTTACTTTGTTAATGATTATCACCAGCATACAAACCTAACTGCTTTTGTGAGGTGTTTTTATAAGAAATAAGAATAATTCGAGATAAAGTCTAATAAAAACCTTAAAAAAAATCCTTATTTTAGCACCCAAGTAGATAAAAAACGTTATGACAAAATTTACGACTCCTCTTCTTATTAATTGATTGTAGTTCGTTGATTAGATTATTAAGATGATAACTCTTTTTTTGCGAATTATTGAATTGACTTAAATACTAACTTTCTTGGTTGCGGGTTTTGAAAAATAAGAAGTATGTTGTGTTGTTACGAAACATTATAATATTGTATTAGGTTGTTTAAAATAAGTAAAATTAGAACAACTTTTGACGATTTCCTAATTACAATTGGTATTCGATCGATTAATAATACACTATTAAAATCTTTTTGCTATGGTTTAGTTTCGTAGAAAACAGCAAAAAGGAAATAAAATAAGCTGTATTTTTTAATTTATTAAAGGATTATCACACCAATTTGCATAAAATTTGCATCTAATGGTTTGTAAATATTAAATATTAAAACGATTAACCATCCACTCAACTAGTACGTTTAAGGGTACTAATATAACATTTGGAAAATATCAAATTATATAATTATGAGAAGACTATATTCTGGAATTTTGGCAACTATAATTGGCGCATTATGTTCTATGCCAGTAGATATGATTGCCCAAAAAGGACCAAGTGAAGGAACTTCTGGAAAAGTGCGCACCAAGATTGTAAGGGACTGTGAATATGAAGTCCTTCCAGGATTGGCAGAAATAACGTCTATTGAAAAAATTCGACCAGCTTCTGAAAGCGCTTTGAAGTATGATGAGCATGAGGTCTTGTTTAAGTTTACTCCTATGGAGGGAGGAGAGATACTCGAAATGCTTAGAGATACAGAGATTGAATTTGTATTGCGCTCTCGTGCCATCCGTGTTCCTGTTGGACCTGAATATATTAAGGCTAAGAATTTAAAGGTAGGAACCAAATATGCGATGAACTTGCTACAAACTAGAAATAGAGATGCTTGTTTGGAATTGTATACGTACGAATCTAAAGCACTAGACAATGACTTGTTTGAAGCGTACGAGCATATTATTGATTATACCAAAGAGGCTTATGTGCAGCAATTGGAAGCAAAGGAACGAGCTTACGAGCGTAATAAAGCGAATGAAAAAGATGTCGTTGTTGCAGAAACGGTCGACCCTACTGTGGAAACAGTTGTAGAAACTCCTATTCAAGAAGATGAATTTGATTATGGAGGGCTTTCTGAGGAAGAAATTGCCAATTTGTCAGAAGCAGAAATGCGTGCCTTGGTCGAAAAGAATTTAAGAAAGAAATTTGAAGATGAAGGCACTCCAAGTTCTTATGACGGAGGATCTTCTGGCATTGATGAAGCAAAATTGAGAGCAGAAATAGAGGCTAAGAAGAGAGAGGAATATGCAGCACAGTTGGCTGCTGCCGAAAATGGAAAGGCAAACTCATCTACTACGACTATTAAATCAAATAATTCTAATAAATCTAGCAATGCAGCTAGTGATGCGATTCGAGAAGCAAAACGAAAAGCAAAGGAAGCTGAAAAAGCAGCTAGATTGGAGGAAAAACGTAAAGAGCAAGAGGCTTTGGAAAGAGCTCGCAAAAAAGAGGAGTTGAGACAAAAATTAGAAAAAGAAGTAGAAGCCGAAATTCAAAGAGAAATAGAAGAAAAGGCAGAAGCAGCTCGTTTAGCAGCTATTCAAGAGGCTAAGAAAGAAGAGGAAGAGCGTAACAAAAAAACAGCAGCGATTGAGAAAATTAAGGAAATTGAGCGAGAAATGGCTCAACGCATCGTGGATGAGACCAAACGTAAGGACTGTGTCTTTGGAGATCGTATTTCTGGAACAATTGAAGTGATCAAAGTAAGCAAGGTAAAAGAGGCGAACTTAAGTCACTTGAAATATACGGAATATGAAGTCATGGTTACTTTCCGCCCAGATAATTATGCTGATTTGTCTAAAAAAGAGAAAAAAGACTGGGAGGCAGCTTTTGTCTTTACGCTAGATCCAATGGGGCAAAATGCCAATCCTGGCGCTGGTTACATTAGAAAGTATAAAGTATTCAAAGCTTCTAAATACCAAGGTTTTGCTCAGCCATTACAGTCTGGGATTTGTACAGAAATGATGCTTTATTCTCCTGATTTGCCTAATGATGGAGCTAAAATAAAATTAAAATAGTTTGTGCTTTGAGTATCAAAAGCGACAAAGCTTGATGACTATATTATCTTAAATGAAACGTGGCTCTCTTCAACTGTTGAAGGAAGCCACGTTTTTATTGGATAAGAATTCTTTATGTTCTATTTCAGACTAAAACAAGCACTTTTAATCGTTATGATTGGTGCGTAATGATAATTTGAGTTCCCCAAGCATTACTTTGTAGAAACTATGAAGTAGTAGCGTAGCTAAGTATTACAAATAATACTCGATTATGATGTTCAAATTCTGTGTATTTCTTTTGATAGTTATGAATACCAACGGCATTGCTATTGTGCATGGTCAGCAGTTGCCTGTTGTTAAGCCACTGCCTAAGACGATGCAAATAAATAGTGTAAACTATGAAATAATTCCTGGTTTAGCAGAAATAACTCAAATTCAGTTGATGAAAGAGGCCAAAGAAAGTGCTCTGGGGTATGATGAATACAAGGTATTGTTTCGATTTATACCAATGGAAGGGCATGAGTTATTAGAAGTGTTAAAAAATAAGGAATTAGAAATAATGCTCAAATATCATAGCTCCTCTGTTCGGGTAGGTGCTGCTTATATTCGAAAAATGAATTTAAGAGTTGGAACTCGATATGCTATGAAATTATTTCAAACACGCAGTGGAGGGCTGAATATTGAACGTTATTTTTATGAATCTAAAGTTCTTGAAAATCAATTGTTCAAAGTGTACGAACGAGTGATTGAGGAACTGAGTTTAACCCTCACATTTAATGCAAATGACTCTACGATTATAAGCAAAATACATCAAGAATTAACACCTGCTGAGCAACGTGCTTTGATTGATGCAGAACTAAAACCTATTGTAGACAACCATGCTTCTGAAAAGCCTTTCTTTACACAATCGTCATTGGATTTCCTGAAAAAACATAGTACGTTGTTGGATGAATATGAAGCGGCATTAGGGGCATTGGCTAAGCAAGAAGAGGAAAAATATCAACAGCGTTTGTTACAAGAAAAAGCTGAACAAGAAGCAGCTGATTTATTGGCGGAGAAGGTAAAAGCTATTGCTAATTCTGAAGCCCCAAAAGTTGCTCCAAGTACTGCAATAGTAAGAGGGTGTTATTATGAAGTAATTCCTGGATCAGCTGAAATAACAGCTATTGAGCATTGCCTGTCTGCTCAAAAAAGTGTCTATAAATATAATGAATACAAGGTGCTTTTTCGATTTACTCCTGAGCAGGGATATACTATTTTGGATAAATTGCAAGGAAAGGAATTGGAATTTATGCTTTATTATCGAGATCAAAAAGTTTGTGTAGGACCTGCTTATATTCAACAAAAGGGATTAAAGGTGGGGCAACATTATCCTATGCAGTTGTATCAAAAGAGAGAAGGGCAAATTTGTACTGAGCAATATACGTACACTTCTGAAATACTGGACAACGATTTATTTGAGTTGTTTCCTCAGCGTTCTATGTGGCTAGAAAAAATGAAAAAAGAAACAACCCAAGTGTTGGATAGTCTAGAGGAGTTAGAGATCGATTCAACTTCAACTATTAT
Organism: Aureispira sp. CCB-QB1; assembly: GCF_000724545.1. Lineage (GTDB taxonomy): Bacteria > Bacteroidota > Bacteroidia > Chitinophagales > Saprospiraceae > Aureispira. The sequence continues at coordinate 13,179 of NZ_JHBV01000036.1, forward strand.
GAATTATGAAAGGGCTAAAAAGGATTTGAAATTGGCACAATTGGATAAACGCTTGGGCATCATTCGAGCCAATAGAGCAATTCAATTGGCTAGGCAAAAGGCTCGGAATCTTAAAAGAATGGAGCGTATGAAATATAAAGAAATGCGCAAAAGATTAAAAGGAGAGCCCACTATTCAAGTGGGGAATCTACGTACCAAAACTGCTCATCCTCAAAAGTAAAATGACCTTGTACCGCCAGTATCCATATTCTCTAATAACTATTATCGTTAGTCTTTGCGTTTATCTAGTCGTCCATAAAACAACAGACAAAGCCCGAAATGCTAATCCATTTTTATACGATCAAGCAGGCTATTATAACTACCTACCTGCCTCATTTCTTTATCAAGATTTAACCTTTTCGTATTTGGATAATTTGTCCATGGATAAGAACTCGTTCTTGAGTCCGCAAAGTAGCAAAGATGGGAGAAAGGTAACACTTAATCGTTATGGCGTTGGCGTAGCGATGCTATTGAGCCCATTTTTTGTTATGGCAAGCCTGCAAGCTGAACTATCGGGAACGCCTGTAGATGGTTTTTCGACTCCTTATAGAAGCTGGATTTTTGGAGCACAATTTTTTTACCTCTTTTTAGCTTTTTTATTATTGAGAAATGTTTTGTTGCGGTATTATCAAGACAAGATTGTGGCAACGACATGCTTAATTCTTGCTTTAGGAACAAATCTTTTTTATTATGCATTGTATGAGCCTGTCATGTCGCATAACTATTCTTTTTTTTTATTTAGTTATTGTCTTTATATGACAGTTAAATGGCTAAACGAACAAAAAAAACACCAATTGCTGTTCTTGGGAATTGCGTTTGGGCTATTGGCAAATGTTCGATTAACCAACAGTATTTTTATACTGGTTTTGTTGCTATGGGAGGTCGGTACTTTAAAAGGTCTGAAGGCTAGATTGGTGTTGTTAAAATCCAATTGGCAGTGGTTGACTGTAGCTTTGCTATTAACTGCTCTTACCTTTATCCCACAACTATATTATTGGTATTCAATGACAGGGTATTGGTTCGTTAATTCCTACGGAGTCGAACAAGGGACTTTTTTCTGGTTGGATCCCATGCTTTTTGAAATCCTTTTGGGATATAAAAAAGGTTGGTTGGTGTATACTCCTTTAATGAGTTTGGGAGTAATAGGAATGTTCTTTATGCATCGATACCAAGAAAAGTTATTTTGGGGAACCTTGCTATATACTTTGTTGAATTGGTACATTATTTCTTGTTGGTGGTGTTGGTGGTATGGAGGAAGCTTTGGAATGCGCCCTTTGATTGAATCCATGGTTCCTTTTTCTTTTGCGATAGCTGCTTTGTTGCAGTGGTTTTTTCAAAAAAAATGGCGGTTGATCCCAATTGTTATTATAATACTCGGAGGAGTTGCTTTAAATGCGCTTCAAACCTATCAATATACACAGGGGTGTATTCATAGTTTTGGAATGACTCGTCAATCGTATTGGCTTGTATTTGGAAAAATACCTCCTTTGTCTCCTGAGTTATACCAAACTTATGACCATTATTTATTAGGTGTCTACATGAACGAGATGACGGAGGCTGCTCGCGCAGAAACAAAGACTTATAATGAGCGTTCCGAAAAATAGTGTTTGTTGTACACCAATATCCAGCCAAGAGTCATCTTATTAGTTATAAAGAATTGTAATCCTAAAAATATTCATCTTTAAAGCTAAACAACATGAAAAAAGTATCCTTTATAATAACTAGTATTTTTTTTATTTTACCAATGTGGGGGGGAGCTCAATCAGGTCTTAGTGCAATTGCCCCACAAACAAAAACTGTTCGAGGTTGCGTTTATGAAGTTGTGCCAGGATTAGCCGAAATAACAAAGATAGAGGTTAGTAAAGGTGCTGCAGAAAGTGTTCTGAATTATGATGAGCATAAAATTACATTCCAATTTACACCAATGGAAAGTGACAATTTATTGACTTGTTTAAAAGAAAACGAATTGGAGTTTACTTTGAGAAGTAACATTGCAAAAATACCTGTTGGTCCTCAATATATTCAACAAAAGAAACTAAAAGAAGGTACCAAGTATGCGATGAATATTTTACAAACTAAGGATCAAAAGGCTTGTTTGGAGCAGTATGTTTACGAATCTAAGGCATTGGATAATGATTTGTTTGAAGTTAAAGAACAACTTATTCCTTTTATAAAAGCTAATTATCCTAAGATATATAGCGATATTGAAGTAAAGTTGGAAGCTTGTTTGGCTACTCAAGACACAATTACGAATACCTTAGAAGTTGATAAAAGAAATTTGAAAGCTGTGCTTGAAATAGAACAAAAAAAGCAAGACTATAAAAGTAATGAAATGAAAAAAGAGGGTGCTTCCAATATTTATATTACCCGAAGGGCTGCGTTTAAAAAAGCTAGAAAGATAGCTCGTCAGAAAAAAGGGAAAAACAAAAAGAACAGTTGAACTAGACATAGAAAACTACTTTTATCATTTCTAAATAGTCTTTTTTAGAAGTAGCTATACACCACTTCAATGCTAATTCATAACCATTCTAAACTTTAATTTATAATTATTCTAGGTTAATCTGTAATAGACTTTTGAGTGGTATTTCTCTTTACAATCGCTTATTTTAGTATTTCTAAATCACGATGATTTTGTCACCCTAAACTAAAATAGCAATGGAAGGAAAAGAGCTTTTTAAGCAAATGGATAAAATTAGTAAATTAGGAGCACTAATTGGAATTGCCTTTATAATTTTAATCGGACTAGTATTACAAGAAGGTCTATCTAGTGGGTTTCAAGATGAAAGCGCCTTGGTTGTTGAACAAGAAAAAACTGTAGTAATAAGAACCTCCAACAAAGTGGATGGCGATGTTATAGAAGGCAAAGACTTGTTTTTGCAAAAATGTGCTTCTTGTCACAATATAGATATGGTTAGCGATATGATAGGACCTGCTTTGTACGGTGCGGTTGATCGATGGGGAAATTGGGCAGATTTATACCAATGGGTACAAGATTATAGTGTGCTGATAGAACAAGAGCATCCTAGAGCTTTGGAAATGGAAAAATGGTCTCCGTCAATAATGACAGCCTTTTCTAATTTGGATACAACACAAATACGAAATATCTTTGCGTTTGTAGAAATGAAAACGGGTTTTTAGTATGAATCGAAAAGTACTTGGAATGTTGGGAGGAATATGGTTGTGTTTAACGAGTTGTAGCTCTGAAACAAACCCACCTCAAACAACTCCTGAAATAAAGAAAACAGTTGCTATTAAATCAAAAATAGGAAAAAAACTATTTTTAGAACATTGCGCAGCATGCCATAATACAAATATGGTAGACGATATGACAGGTCCAGCTCTGTATGGGGTAGAAAGTCGTTGGTCAAATCGAGGAGAGCTTATTCAGTTTGTTCAAAATCCTCAAGAGTTAATTAACAACAACCATGAACGAGCCGCTAAAGTAGCAGCGTTGTGGCCTAGTGAAATGACCGCTTTTCCGCAGTTAGATAGCTCGGCAATAGAAGAAATATTAGCTTTTGTGAAAGAAAAAGGTGCATTAGCGAACTAATGCTTTATTCTAATGTGGTTTTTGTTGACGTAATTTCGTAACAGCTCGTTCAATTAAACCTTGAATAGTGGCTTCGTCCAATGGTTTTTGGGCATATTCCAAAACACTGAGAAACTTAGCAGCCTTTTTCTGATCCTCTTCGGCAATAGAGCTAGTGAGCAAGCAAATTACAAAGGAATGATCTTGATGTGCCATAGCATTTTCATAAATGTTAAGAAACTGAAAACCGTCCATAATAGGCATATCTATATCTAAAAAGACAAGTGTTTTTAGATTAGAATCTTGTGCTGTAATAAGATAAATTAAGCCCGCTTCTCCATTTTCAAATGTCTTAATAGAAGCATTGGGCAATAATTTCTGTACAATTTTTTTATTGATAGTTGTAACTATCTTATCATCGTCAATAAGAATAATTTCGTCTAACATAGGTTGCAGTATTTATCAAGAAAATATTTGATCATTAGTCCGCTTAAATCACGTCGAAACCCCAGTAAGCTAAAGTGAAAAATTAAGCTTGAAGAATAGGTTGGTACTAATAGCACAAAGGGGCTGTTCATGAGCGCAGCAAACTACTATATTAAATAACTTCAATATAAGCGTTAATTATAATACAACCTTCAAGCCATTTTAACAAAAAAAGAAGTTGTTTTAGTGTGGATATTTTAATCATTACTCTTTTGGAATGCCCAAAACACTATTTTTTTAGCTCATGCCATGTTTTGTAATTAGAATAATCTTGAACTTTTAGATCTTTGGGAACCGTACGCAAAGGCACACACTCTTTGAGGGTTTGTTGACATTCAGCAGGCAATTGTTGATAGAGTGCAGTGCCCTCCGTTTTCCAATCTACCATTTCGTCAGGCAAATCTTTGATAATTTTGGCAGGATTACCCACGACTAGTTTTTGATTAGGAATCTTGGTGTTGGCAGGTACAAAACACAGCGCACCGATTAGGCAATTATCACCTACCTCAACATCATCCATCAAAACAGCGTTCATTCCGACCAGTGCATTTTTACCTACAGTAGCCCCATGGATAATGGCTCCATGACCAATATGCGCTCCTTCTTTTAAATAAACGGTTTTGCCAGGAAAAATATGCACCACGCAGTTCTCTTGCACATTACAACCATCCTCAACGATAATTTGCCCCCAATCTCCTCTTAAGACAGCTCCAGGACCAATGTATACCTTGGCACCAATAATAACATTTCCTGTAACATTTGCTTGTGGGTGTACAAAAGCTGTTTCGTGCACAACAGGTTTGTAACCATTAAATTCGTAAAACATTTTTTTCGTTTTGTGTATTTTTAACAATAATCTATTTCTCAATAGTTAGCTGCGCTGCTAACTATTAATTTCTTATACAAAAGACTTATTTGTCCAAGATATTATTTTGAGGTAGCAAATTATTGTTTTGAATATATTTAGTAATAGCTAAGAAGGCAACAAGTACATTACCCGCTAGGCGTTTTAGTCGACCAATTCTAGACTAAATGGCATTATTTCCATAGTTTCTTGATGTTGCCACCAACCTTTGAGTTGGCAATTAGCAAAGTAACCATTGAATCGTTCTCTTTGTTCATTATTTTTGATTCGATAAAAATTGAGCGTAGCTTCTATAGATGCCTCGAAATTCCCTTCGATGGGCAATTTACGATGAGGTCTATTGGGATACCAATAGAAACCTTGCAATTTCCCATAATTAAAAGAGGCTTCCATCTGAATTGGCGTTTCCCCAATTTTTCCTGCAAATATATATTTTTTAGAGCTAGAATAATCTATTTTTGTACAAGGTTCATCTTTCCAAGGAATAGGAGTAGGAAGGTTGTTGAGTGTATATTGTGCTCCATTCCAATCCCAGCGAATATGTTTGTTAGGTGAAAATTCAAGAACAATAGATGAGGCATGGATATTAAGATTGAAATTTACTTGGTCTAATTGTTCGATACCAAGCCAATGTTTCCAATGGTCTTGGTTTTGTGTCAGTCCTTCTTTGGAATAAGTTTTTTCAATCAAAAAGAAACCAGAATGTTTTGGTTGGAGGACTTTATTTTGAGCCCAAAAAGGAAGCGCTGCTTCTAAGCGGGCATACATTTGAGACGAAAATACTTGCGAAGAAATATTATGCCATGTTCCTTTTTTCTTTTCCCATACCCAAAATCTAATATCATGCTTTTGATATGTGCCGTTTAATGTACGAATAGATCTTCCTACATTGGCCATATCTTGAGCAATTCGACTCAAAGCATCCTCGTCATTAGGAATACTAGTATTGCCTTGTGCTATTAACTCTTTTAAATCATTATAATGGAATTCTATCTCCTCTTGATACCCACCATAACTTTCTTGAGACTGCACGGCCAACAAGACGATAGGATGACCATCTTTGCTATTTAATAACTGATAATGCGATACCCAGTCTTGTTCCCCTGATGTGCCATACCAGCCTCCTTCGAATTGAATGTTGGTAGTAGATGCTTTTCTTAGGTTATAATAATAAGAATAATCGCCATCTTCTACGCCCTCTAAAAACTGTATGGTATCTGCGCGGAGTTGCAGACGAGTTTTTGGAGCTTCTAAAGGAAAGTGGTAACTAAAAAAAGGAAGTTCATTGATGTATTGGGCTAAAGGAGGTAGGGTATTAAATGTTGGTGTTGTCGAGTTAGACGAGGAATCAGAAATTGTTTTAGAATGAAGTGTGGTATTGTTGCTAGGAGCACTATTCTCTTTCATGTTTTCCTTGTTTACAGCATTCTGGCAACTGCAAAGAACTAAAATGAGTGCAAAATAAAATAATATTTTCATTGGTTTTGATATTGTGAGGAATCCTATAGGCGTTTAGGAATATTCGATGAAGTTGTTTGGTTGAATAATTGTAGCGTGTTGAACATATTCAACTTTCTATCTAAAATACTGTTATTTTTATGTTATTTATAGATAGGACAGCAAGGATTTAATCATGAAGCACGACATTGTTAAAAAAAATCTACAAAAGAGCCAATTTCTTTTTGTATTTTCGCAAGCCAAACAAAGAAAACCGCTGTTGGTATAACAAACAGGTAAAATAAAAGAATATAAGAAAAATGGGGTATTTTATTATGGGAATGCAGCTCTTATTGAGCTTGTCAATTTTAGTAACATTACATGAATTTGGGCATTATTGGACCGCCAAGAAATTTGGTATGCGTGTGGAGAAATTTTTCTTGTTTTTTGATGCAGGATTTCATTTGTATAAGAAAAAAATAGGAGAAACAGAGTATGGAATTGGTTGGTTGCCTTTGGGGGGGTATGTGAAAATTTCAGGGATGATTGACGAAAGCATGGATCGAGAGGCCATGGCTCAACCACCTCAACCTTGGGAATTCCGTTCCAAACCAGCTTGGCAACGCTTGATTGTAATGATAGGAGGGGTGACGGTTAATTTTTTGCTAGGGATCTTTTTGTTTGCGATGCTATCGTGGATTTATGGCGATAAGTACTTGCCAGCAGAAAATGCTGTTTATGGAATTGCCGTTTCTGGTTTAGCAGAAGAAATGGGGTTGCAAGATGGAGATAAAGTTTTGGCAATCGGAGAGGAGCCTTTTGATAAATTTAATTCGGGAGTTGTGACCGCCAAAATGCTTTTGGATCAAGTTTTTGAACTTACAATAGAACGAAATGGAGAAAAAATGACATTAACAGTGCCTGATAGTACTGTCGTCAAATTGACCAAATATAGCAAGAAAAAAATTCGCTTATTCGAACCAAGGGTGCCTTTTGTGGCAAAACAAATTGCAGGAAAATCGCCAGCAGAAAAAGTAGGGTTTGAACGAGAAGATTCTATTGTAGCACTAAATGGCATACCAACACCTTTTTTTAACGACTTTTTGGCAATAGCATCTGAAGAAAAAGACAAAGATATAACCGTTGATTTTTATCGAAATGGAGAACTTCAAACCAAGACTGTTCATACAACAGAAAATGGAATAATTGGAATAGCTCCTTATGGACCACCTCGATTTTTTGCCTTAGATACAATTCATTATGGTTTCTTTGAGTCTTTTCCTGTCGCTGTCGTCAAAAGTTACGACTTTTTGGCCAATCAAATCAAAGCATTTGGACAGATGTTTACCAATAGAATTAAGGCACAAGATAGCTTAGGAGGATTTATTTCCATCGGTCAAATGTTTCCTCCTTATTGGGATTGGGAATATTTTTGGAGAATGACAGCCATTTTATCGCTAATTTTAGGCTTTATGAATTTACTGCCAATTCCTGCTTTAGATGGTGGGCATGTACTCTTTTTACTTTTTGAAATCGTAGCACGTCGACCCGTTAACGAAAAGGTTTTGGAATATGCACAAGTAGTTGGAATTATCTTGCTGCTAGGTTTGTTATTATTTGCAAATGGCTTAGATATTTATGGGATTTTCTTTCCCTCGTAAATTTATTTGTTATTAAAGCGTTAAAAAACCAACTTCAACTACCCAATTAACGTTTAATGAGGTACAGTAAAAGCGGTTTCTAAAGTTAAAATCAAACAATAATAGAGGTTATTATAAACGTGTATTTTATGATAATGTCTGTTATCCTTAATTGTAAACAATTACTTATGATTGTTATAATCTAATAAATATGATGACACCAAAATATTTCCTTGCACTAGTTCTTAGTTTTTTTGCCTTGACGACAATGGCGCAAGAAGAATCTGATATTGTTGAAGTATATGGTCTGATTGTGACCAAAGGGCAAGCTGCTCAATATGCTTATGTTCCTTTTGTAACAGTAGCGGTAAAAGGGACAACACGAGGAACATATGCCAATTACGAAGGAATGTACTCTATTGTTGTTAAGAAAGGGCAAACATTATCTTTTTCAGCAGTAGGTTTTGAGGCTAGAGATATTGTTATTCCTGAAGATATCAACGGTATGTATCATAGTTTGACGGTAGAATTAGAACCAGCAGAGATAAATATGGAAGAAGTTACCGTTTTTCCTTGGCCAGATCGCAACAATTTGGCAGCAGAATTTTTGGCAATGCAACCCAACCGTGCAGGTCAATTAGAAGCTATCGCTAAGGATAATCTAGATAAACAACAACTATTAGCAGTCGCTAATGCAACAGATGCCGATGGTAGAGAAAGTTCTATTCGATACTTGCGCCAACAATCAAGCGACTATTCTTATCAAGGTCAACAAGCGCCACAGTCTATTTTTGATCCAATTGCATGGGGGAAATTCTTTAACCAGTGGAAAAAGAAAAAACGAACGGCTAAGGAAGAACAAATGATTAAGATATTAGAGGGAGAGAACGGAAGATAATAGGGTTTAGTTAGTATGTATTAACATTAACAGGAAAGTCATCGCTTTTATAAATTGGGCGATGACTTTTTGCTTTTTACTCAGAAAATAAATCAATAATTTCTACGGCAACCTTATTCAAGTTGTCAATAGCCAAAGGAATGTTCCAATTATCTTTGTTGCGAGACTCTACATAATTGGAAACACTACGAACTTGCAAACAATCAATTTGATGTTGTAGGCAAGCATAAAAGATAGCAGCCCCTTCCATAGATTCTAAATCAGCGGTATATTTGCCTTGAATTTTTTTAATACTTTCTAAGGTGCCGTGTACTTTGCTGACGGTTATGGCAGTAGCCTGCGGCAAAAACTTGTGTTCTGTGTTAGGGGCATATAGTTTTCCATTAATATAAGGCGGCTCATTCCAGTCCATCAATTGCATTTCGAATAAATCGGTAAAACTTCCATCGGCTTCTTCCACTCCCACATCGGCAAAACGATCGTTAACAATTTGAAATACTTCTCCAATCTTGAAGTTCTTATTAAAAGCACCAGCAATACCTAAATTTAGAACCAAATCAAAATTATGCTGTGCCAATACTGTGGCTAATGCAAAACTTGTGTGAATTGGTCCAACTCCTGTCACTAAAATATGAATGTCTATCTTTTGGGAAAAGAAGCGTCTGTTTTCTTTGTTTTTAAAATTACTTTTTAAGTAATCTAATAAAGGGATAATTTCAAATTCTGTAGCACTAGCGACCAATAATTTCATTGTGTTGAATACATTATTTTGTGGTAAAATCGTATTTGTCTGATTATTAATAAAATATACTTTTGTTGTCTAAAGCTTTAAATGGTTGATAAACAACAGCGAAGCATCCACAACTGAAGGGCATACCACCGCCAACTAAGCTTGCCGAGTAGTGCAAAGGAACTAGCTGTTGATGAGCAAACCAAGCATAGCGAGCTCACGACCGAAGGGAGTAACAAAGTGAATGACTGCGAAGTATAATAATCAAGACGATTCCTTGAATGATAATTAGAATAAGTTTATGCAAAGCGACATAAAAGTACTATTTTTCCCAATAGTAGACCATTAAATTTTTGGTTTTTCTACGATAAGTTGCTTCAAGATTGTAATAGATAAGAGATCGTACGAAGACGTAAAGGAATGATGCTTTAATCGAAGGCATTGGGTAACATGACAATAGCTGTATTGGATAGTTTTAGTAGCTACTATACAACGGCAGAAAAATATAGAATTAAATAAAACTTATGAACAACACACTTAAAAATTTAAGAGAAGCGGTTGCTTTATCTCCTGACAACGCTATTTTAAGAAAAATGCTAGCTAAAGAATTGATGAATCAAAGCTATTGGTCAGAAGCAGAAATGGAGTTAAAAGTCGTTTTGCGCTTAACGGGAGAAGACCAAGAAGCAAAACTTTGGTTGGCTCAAACCTATTGGGCATTAGATAAAAAGTCAGTTGCGGCAGTTATTGCAGAGGAATTAGAAGAACAAGGTTGCGACACACCTGCATTTACCTTTTTATTGGCACAACTAGCTTTGGAAAATAAGGACTTACCCAAAGCAAAGGCGTACTATGAAAAAGCCATTGATGCTAATTTAGCACTAAAAGATACAGGCTTTGAAGCACAACTTAAAAATACTATTTTGGATAGTGGCATGGCGATGGGAAATACAACGGAATCTTCTGAAGAGGATACACCTTTTTTTGCCGATATAGAGAAACCTGCTATTTCTTTTGAGCAGGTGGGGGGATTAGAGTCTATTAAGAAAGAGATTGCTTTAAAAATTATCCATCCTTTAAAAAATCCTCAAATCTATGAGGCTTATGGTAAAAAAATAGGAGGAGGCGTTTTGTTGTATGGACCTCCAGGATGTGGAAAGACATTATTGGCAAGGGCGACGGCTGGTGAAATAAATGCTTCTTTTATCAATGTTGGGATTAGTGATATTTTGGATATGTGGGTAGGAAGCAGCGAGCGCAATTTGCATGAAATTTTTCAAAAAGCTAGAGCTAGCAAGCCTTGTGTCTTATTTTTTGATGAGGTAGATGCCTTGGGAGCGAGTCGTTCTAACATGCAAAATTCTTCTAGCCGTTTTATTGTCAATCAATTTCTGGATGAATTGGACGGGATTCGTTATTCCAACGATGGTTTATTAATTCTAGCAGCTACAAATAGCCCTTGGTATTTAGATGCTGCTTTTCGTCGCCCAGGACGTTTTGATCGAATCATTTTTGTGCAACCACCTGATGCACCTGCACGAGAAGCCATCCTAAACTTGTATCTGGAGCAAATCCCTAAGGAGGCAGGAATTAATATCTCTAAATTGGTTAAGCAAACTAAGGATTACTCTGGAGCTGATCTAAAAGCTATTATTGATATTGCTGTAGAAAGTAAATTGGAAGAGTCTCTAATGCAAAATAAAGTTGTTCCCATTACCCAAAAAGACTTGCTAAACGCGATTAAACGCCATCAACCTTCTACCAAAGATTGGTTGGCTACTGCTAAAAATCACGTCTTATATGCCAATCAGAGTGGTCTATATGATGATGTTATGAAATATCTTAACCTGAAAAAATAAAATGATTGATCAAGAACAATTTTTAAACCGTGCTCAATCTTTGATAGATGTCCATCGTTATGAAATGGCTTTGCAAGAGCTGCAAAAAGCGATGGAAATAAATCCCGATAATGGGCATGCTTGGTTGCTAATGCTCATTTGTTATACCAAGATGGGAAAAACTGACAAAGCGATTGATATTGCACGTCAATTGTTAAGTACGTATCCCGAAGAACCATTGATTTATTTTCTTTTGGCATTGAACCTAACGGATGAAGAGGCATTGGTAGAAGCAGAAGAAATTGCCTTGGTAGGACTAAACATAGCGCCTACCTATGTTAATTTACTAGGGTTGTTAGGGCGTATTCATCTAATACGAAAAGATTGGGAAGCAGCTCTTAGATATGCCGATGAAGGCTTGGCAATTGATCCGAGTGAAGTCGATTGTTTGAATATTCGGGTAAAAGCTCTTACACAGTTGGGTCGAAAGGAGGAGTTGAAGGCTTCTATGGAAGATACCTTATCGGCAGAGCCGAATAATCCTTATACGCATAATAATATCGGTTGGTCAAAACTTCAAGCAGGGGATCACGAAGGAGCAAAAGAGCATTTTGCACAAGCATTACGCATTAATCCTAATTTAGATGATGCTAGAATAGGTTTGTTGGAGGCTTTGAAAGCGAAAAATTTTATGTATCGAATTTTCTTGAGTTGGATGTTCTGGATGGCAAACAAGACGGAAGGTTCTCAATGGTTCATAATCATTGGCTTGTATTTTGGCGCACGTTATTTAAGGCAAATATCGGCGCATTATCCCTTTTTGATTCCTGTGGTTGTTTTATTGGCAATCGCTTTCTATATGACATGGGTGATGAATCCTTTATTCAATTTATTTATCAAATTAGATAAAACGGCTCGGTATGCATTAACCCCTGAAGAATCTAGTGGGGCAAATGTTGTTGGTATTGGTGTTGCTGTAGGGCTAACTGCTATTGCTACTTATGCGCTCACAGGTTGGGATGAGGCTTCTTTGATTGCTATTTTTGCTTTGTCAATTGTTATACCGAGTTATATGTATTTTGACTTTAAGGGCACAACGTATGAAATGCATGCGAAAGTCTCTGCCATTGCCTTTTGGGGGATTGGCTCATTAGCATTGCTTGGTGTGCTGTTAGGAATGTCTGGTGCCAATAGTTTATGGACGATCTATTTTCTAGGTTTCTTTGGCTATCAATTTGCTGCTAATTACTGGAATATGAATAATTCAAATCGGTGATATGATTAAAGCAGCGATAGGTTTAATGTCTTCTTGTCTATATTGCTTTTTTCGATTTATGTTTACTTTGTCATGCCCTTGGTTTTGGGGATTGATTTGTACGGAACTTTGTAGTATTTTTTTTAAAATCCTTGTTATTACTCCACTTATTTTACTACATTTGCGGCAAGCTTAATAAGCAAACAAAAATAAAATTTATAAACTAACAAATAAACGTAGGAAAATGGCTACTAATAGAACGCTAACAATGATTAAACCTGATGCTGTAAAAGCAGGACACATTGGTGGAATTTTGAACCAAATTAATGAAGCTGGTTTTAGAATCGTTGCAATGAAAATGACTCAGTTGACTAAAGCTGGTGCAGAAGCATTTTATGCCGTACATAAGGAAAGACCTTTCTTTGGTGAGTTGGTAGAATTCATGACTTCTGGTCCTATCGTAGCAGCTATTTTAGAAAAAGATAATGCTGTTGAGGATTTCCGTACGTTGATTGGTGCTACTAATCCTGCTGAAGCTGCTGAAGGAACTATCCGTGCAAAATATGCTAAGAGCATTGGTGAGAATGCGGTACACGGTTCTGATTCTGATGAGAATGCTGAAATCGAAGGTAACTTCCACTTTGGTGGTGTTGAGCAATTCTAAATAGAAGCTCGCTAAGAGTTACACATATATTTTTATGAGAGGTGGTCTTGATTTTTTCAAGACCACCTTTTTTTGTACCAAAGCAAAAAATCTACGAAGTATTAATTTACAATATGCGTATATATTTTATCTTTAGTATCGATCAAGTTATCCCCTTGCCTTGTTTGTATTTTCTAATGTGCGATTATTGCTAATAAATGTAAAATATATGAAATACGACTACTATTGTTATGTATTGGTTATAGGAAGCCTATTTTTTACTGCTTGTAATCAAGAACAACCTGATATTGATGCGTTATTAAAAGAAAAGAAAGAAACAGCAGCAACACCCATAGAGTACCTTTTTGAAGAATTGCCAGCTGCTCAAACAGGGATTGATTTTCAGAATACCATTACACAAACTGCTACCATTAATATTTTATCTTGGGAATATCTATTCAATGGAGGTGGCGTAGCTGTGGGCGATCTAAACAATGATGGGTTGCCCGATTTAGTATTGACAGGAAATCAAGTAGATAATAGAATTTACCTTAACAAAGGAGGTTTGAAATTTGAAGATGTTACATCAAAAGCAGAGATCAATGTACAGGATAAACAAGGCAAACCGTCTTGGTATACGGGAGTAACTTTGGCAGATGTCAACAATGATGGTTGGTTGGATATTTATATTTGTCGGTCAGGGATGAAAGATTATTATGCCAAACCCGAAAACTTGCTTTTTATTAATCAAGGAGATTTGACTTTTTCAGAAGAAGGGCAAAAATATGGGGTTAACGATGCTGCTTATTCAACAGGAGCTACTTTTTTTGATTATGACAAAGATGGAGATTTAGATTTGTATGTCAACAATCATTTTGCAGATTTTAATCGAACGACTACTGTGGATAAAGTCCGTAAGAAAATAGAAGAAAATCCCGCCTTATTGGAAGAAAATTCATCGCATTTGTATAAAAATGAAAATGGGACGTATCGAGATGTAACGGCTGAATTGGGGATGCTGAAATATGACTATGGTCTAGGAGTTGTAGCGGCAGATGTTAATAATGATGGTTGGACAGATTTGTATGTTTCTAACGATTATACACAACCTAATGTCCTGTGGATTAATAATCAAGACGGAACATTTACGGATAAAATTAAGGAACAAATGGGACACGTAGCCTATTTTTCAATGGGCTGTGATATTAATGATTTTAACAATGATGGTTTGCCTGATATTGTGGCGGTTGATATGGCAGCCAAGGATCATGTAATGGCAAAAACTTCAATGGCTTCCATGCAACCTGCTTCGTTTAGAAAGCTGACAGAGTTATATGGTTATGTACCACAATATATGTACAACGAATTGCAATTGAATAATGGCAATGGGCAATTTTCGGAGATTGCCAATATGGCGGGAACCGCAAAAACAGAATGGAGCTGGGCACCTTTGTTTGCAGATTTTGACAATGATGGTCTAAAGGATCTCATCATTACCAATGGTTATAAACAAAATGCCTTGGACAATGATTTTAGAATGAAGTTAAGGAATCGAAAAATAGAGTTAAGAGGGCAGCCTATTCCTGAGGCAGAACGTATGAAATGGATTCAACAAATTCCAACATACAAAGCCAAAAATCATTACCTCAGAAATACTGGAGCACTTCAATTTGAGGACATGCGAAATACTTGGATTCAGTCTACGGCTAATTTATCGAATGGAACAGCTTATGCAGATTTGGACCAAGATGGTGACTTAGATTTGGTGACCAACAACATAGATGCACCTGCTTCTATCATCGAAAACAAAACAAAAAATAATGCTTATCTGCAAGTCGTTCTCAAAAGCAAGGAAAACAACTTTGCGGCTTTGCTAAATGCTAAAGTAATTGGTTTTAAAGGCGAAGAAGTGTTTTATCAAGAGTTGACCTTAACAAGAGGTTTTCAGTCTTCTGTAGAGCCTTTGTTGCATTTTGGATTGGGAACTGTTCAAACACTAGATCGACTAGTGGTTCAATGGCAAAATGGCAAACAGCAAACACTGAAGGCAGTTGCTGCCAATCAACGTTTGGAGGTGTATTGGGAAGATGCAACGGAGTCTGTTGCGCCATTAATTAAAACAGAAGAATTAACCAACCAAGCCAAGCAATTGGGAATTAATTTTACCTATAAAAAAAGTAGGTTTAATGACTTTGAGAAAGAAATTTTACTCCCTCACAAAATGTCTACCTTAGGAGGTGCTATTGCGGTTGGTGATGTTACAGGTGATGGCTTGGCAGATGTTTATATGGGTGGCAATCAAAATCAAGCAGGTCAATTGTTTGTTCAAAAAACTAATGCCACGTTTACTCCCAAAAGCATAAAGGCTTTTAACCAAGATAAATCCTTTGAAGATTTGGGCGCATTGTTTTTTGATGCTGACGGCGATAAGGATTTGGATTTGTATGTTGCTAGTGGTGGTGGTGGTGAAATTGCAGATCAACCAATGTTGTTACAAGATCGTTTGTATTTGAATGAGAATGGAAATTTTGTGCGTCAAAATAATTTTCCAGCGATTGAGTCTAGTACCCAAGCGATTGAAGCATTTGATTACGATCAAGATGGAGATTTGGATTTGTTTGTAGGAGGTCGGAATGAACCAGGTCGTTATCCCAAAGCGCCTAAGTCTTACTTTTTAGTGAATGATGGAAAGGGAAATTTTGAAGATCAAATTGGTTCTATTGCAAATGCTCTAGAGTATGTTGGTTTGGTAACAGATGTATTAAGTATTGATTTTAATGAAGATGGTGCCTTGGATTTGGTGGTTTGTGGAGAGTGGTTTTCTGTTTCCTTTTATGAGCAAGTCAATGGTCGATTTCAGAATGTAACGGCAAAAATAGCAGACCCTCTGAAAATGGGATGGTGGCAATCTCTAATGGCTTATGATTATGACCAAGATGGAGATTTAGATATTGTTGCAGGCAATTTAGGAACGAATAATAAATTTCATCCATCCACCCATCAGCCCATGAAAGTATATTTTAGAGATTTTGATCGAAATGGGACAGAGGATATTTATTTAAGTCTTAATAAAGAAGGCAAGGAACTTCCTGTTCGAGGACGAGAATGTAGTTCGCAACAAATGCCTTTTATTGCTAAGAAATACCCTACTTATGGGCAGTTTGCACAGGCAGAGGTGGGAGATATTTTAGGCGTAACGAACATTGATAGTTCTTTGGTGTACGAAGCTAGGACGTTTGAGCATACTATTTTTATTAATGAGCAGCAACAATTTAAGAAAACCATACATTTGCCTGCTGCTGCTCAAGTTTCTTTGTTGAGGAGTATGGTGTTGTGGGATTGGGATAAAGATGGTCAGAGTGACTTGTTAGGGGTTGGAAATTGGAAAGATACAGAAGTGGAAACGGTTGCTTACGATGCTGGTATTGGAACGGTTTTGTTGGCAAAAAATAAGGCTTTGTATCCTTTACCTGCCAAGGAATCTGGGTGGCGAGTCAAAGGAGAGGCAAGAGCTATTGAATTGCTTCCTTTAGCAAATGGAAAAACAGCGGCTTTAATTAGTAAGTATGGAGAAGGAGTAGAAGCTTATATATTACCATAAATAAAAAATTATGAGTGATTTAATTAGAAAAAGAACTTCGTCATTTAAAAATCCTAAAGAGGGAAAAGAGAGAATAGAAGGTTGGGTGGCGAAAATGGAAGCATCGAATGGTCGTCCTTATGCTAAAATTTCTGTAGAAACAGAGTTAGGGCAAACGCAGGTTTATGGCCTTAATTTGGATGAGAATTATACAGAAAGTATCGTGATTTTTCCTGGATTTAGAACCAGTGCGCTCTTTTGGGACTTTGACAATGGTTTAGACTTATTAAAACGTGAAGCTTTAAAAATTTATCTGATAGAAACCAACGGGCAACCTAATCTGAGTGCTGGACATACACCAGATATTAAAGGAAATGGCTATGGAATTTGGGCAAATAAAGTACTAGAACAACTTGGTATAGAGCGCACCTATATTGCTGGAGCTTCGTTTGGAGGTTTGGTATGTATGAAATTGGCGATAACCAATCCTGAGAAGATAAAGGCAGCTTTTTTATTAAATGCGGGCTGTTTTAGAATGATATCGTTAGGTTTTAAAAATCTATATTATAACTTGCTACCAATTTTGTTTCCTAGCAAAAAAAATATGGACCTATTTTTTGAGCAAATTGTTTTTTGCGGTGACCATCATTGTTTGTCTTCAAACTCGAAAGATTTAATTATGGATTATATGCATTATGTGATTCAATTTTATCAAGATAAAACCCAAAAACCATATCCAATGGGAGCAGAGTTGCGGATTGTTGATACGCCTGTGCATCTTTTGTTTGGTGCCAATGACTATCTATTGCCTTATGAAAAATCGATGGCAAATGCTCAACGTTATCTAAAAAATATTCAGTCTATTAAGGTGTTTCCCAATGTAGGGCATGGCATTGAGACGTATCAACCAGCAATAGAGTATATAAAATTGCAGATTAATAAATCAACAATGCAGCCACTTAGCTAATGTTTATAAACCATGGATATACTAGATGATTATAGAAGTTCTGAAAAAGAAAAACTCAAAGGTTTTGTACCTTATGTTAATTTAAGCAAGGATGAAATTGCAGATGTAATTGCTTTACTGGAAGAGGGAGGGGTGGAATTTAAACTTCAAAAAATAATGGGTTCTACCAACAATACCTTTATTGTACCATTAGCATCTACAGAATTAGACCGAACAAGCGCACTAATTTACATCAAAGAAGCGGACAAATTAACAGTGGATGTGATTTTAGATGCTTACTATATGGGAGCGGGTAAACGGCATTTGGATGCATCAGAAGCCAAAGCAAAAGAATCCCTTCAGTTGAATACAGAAAAAGAGAAACGTGGAAAATGGTTGTTCATCAATGCCGCTATTTTTTTTCTAATCATGTTGGTTTGGATTTTATTCAAACTTTATGAAATGGGGGTATTCTAAAAAAAAGTATGTTTTTAAAGCAAATAGCATCATATGACAAATTATACAGAAGAAGAAATTGTTCAGCAAACCAAAAATTGGGTTGCTAAGGTGGTTGTAGGTTTGAATTTTTGTCCTTTTGCCAAGCGAGAGGTCTTGAGGGATAGTATCCGATACCATGTTTCGAATAAAGACAGTTTAGAAGAAGTTTTAGAGGAATTGGTGAGAGAGTTGAACTACTTGGATAAGAACGTTACTACTGAGACGACCTTACTAATTTATCCTAAATTATTTGAAGATTTTGAATCCTACTTGGATTTAGTAGACATGGGACAATCCTTTTTGAATCAGTTGAATTATGAAGGGATTTATCAACTGGCTAGTTTTCATCCACAATATCAATTTTGGGGGACAACACTGGACGATGCTTCTAATTATACGAACCGCTCTCCTTATCCAACGTTGCATATCATTCGAGAAGAAAGCATCGAAAGAGCCTTAGAGCATTACGAAGCGCCAGAAGAAATTCCCGAACGGAATATTCAAGTAGCAGAAGAAATGGGAGCAAAAGTATTGCAGCAGTTGCTGTTGGATTGTTACCAATTATAATCTTGTCAAGGGGGAGTGTTATTGGCTAGAGGTATAACGCTAGTGATAAATTTTCAAAAATCAATTTTTTGACAACCAAAACTGCCTTCTTCTTGTTGGGGAGGTGAAATGAAAATAATGTAGCACTACAGCTAAGGATTATTATACAAATTTATAACAAACAATGAACATTACAACCTTTGATTTTAAGAATATTCCTCAGTTTTCGGATACAGATAAAGCATATACGTTAGGGGACAAAAATCTTCGACCATTTTATAAGTACGATGTTACTTTGGAAGCATTTGAAGATGTCATAAAGAACAAGAAATTTGAAGCAGAACAACGCAATGTTTTGGTTAAGGAATTAGAGATGCAGTATGAAGATGTGGAAGCTAGTGAAGCGACTTTACAGAATATACAGAGGCTAAAAGCTGCCAATTGTTATACGGTTGTTACCGCACACCAACCCAACTTATTTACAGGTCCCTTGTATAGTATTTATAAGATAATTAGTACGATTAACTTAGCAGAGAAGCTTGCCAAAAAGTATCCTAAACAGCAATTTGTACCCATTTTTTGGACAGGAGGAGAAGACCATGATTTTGAAGAAGTCAATCATTTGAATTTGTTTGGAAATCGTTTGATTTGGGAAGACGAACAAGGCGGTCCAGTAGGAAAATATTCGGTTGATTCTTTGCGGACAGTTTTGGATCAGACGAAAGAAATTTTAGGAGACGGAGCATATGCAAAGGAAGTAGCCAATAAGCTAGAAGCGTTTTATGGCAACGCAACACAATATAGCGAGGCGGTAAAGCATTTCTTAAATTGGATTTTTGGGGCGTATGGTTTGGTCATTGTCAATGCCAATACAGCAGGATTCAAACGTCAGATGATCCCCTTATTCAAAGATGAACTACTACACCAACCTTCCAAACCAATTATAGAACAAACCATTCAAGATTTGGAGGCAGCGGGTTATCAACAACAAGCCTATGCCCGAGAAATCAACTTATTTTACCTTTCTCCCAACAAACGTAGCCGAATTGTCAAACAAGGCGATAGTTACGAGGTATTGGATACGGACATTCGTTTTTCGGAGGCAGAAATATTAAAAACATTAAAAGAGCACCCTGAAAACTTTAGCCCCAATGTTGTTTTGCGACCGTTGTTTCAGGAATCTATATTGCCTAATTTAGCCTATATTGGAGGAGGGGGCGAAATTGCTTATTGGTTAGAGCGTAAGACACAGTTTGAGCATTATCAAGTGCCTTTCCCAATGTTGATTCGTCGTTGTTCTGTCTTATGGATTCCGAAAGGTATGACAAAGCTCATGTCAAAACTAAATATCCAAGTAGAGCAATTGTTTGAGGATACCCACCATTTGTTAAAGCAATATGTACTAGACCATACAGAGGAAGAATTATCCTTGCAAGAAGAGTTGGAATCTTTGAATAAAGTTTTTGAATGTATTTTGACCAAAGCAAAACGGGTAGACCCTGCGTTAGAACCAGGTGTTTTGGGGCAGCAGGTTCAGATGCAAAAGGCAGTCGAAAATTTGGAGCAGCGTTTGATTCGTGCAGAAAAGAAAAAGAATGAAACGAGTATGCAGCGCATTCAAAAATTAAAAGATAATTTGTTCCCTAAGAATGGTTTACAAGAACGATACGATAACTTTTTGGCTTTTTACAGTCGATATGGTCGTACTTTTTTAGATACTTTAAAGGCAAATTTGGACGTATTGGACAAAAAGTTTGTCGTAATTGAAGACTAATAAGCACCTGTTTTGGCAATGCTCAAAATATTAACGTTATTTATGGCACAGTTTTCTTAGTAGTTAAGAATTAAAAGCTAACCTGTTTTACTTAATAAGCAATTAGCAATCAATTTCTTGATTTTAAAAACATAATAATCCTGAACGGAATATGATGATAGGCTCGAACAAATATTGTGGCATTTTTTTTAGTATTTTAATAATGGTTATAGGGGGGCAAGTACAGGCGCAAAAATTGCGATTCAATGGACATTATCCTTTGGCAACACCCAAAAAAGGATCAGAGTCCCAAGCAAAGGCAGAGTACGAAAAAACGGTTACGGCAATGCTAGGTGGCGTACGGTTGATGGCGTTGAATACAACACCTACCAAAAGGGAAGATCCCGAGGCATTTACGAAAGATGATTATAAAGCAATCGTGGCAGAAATGGGAACTTATGCGACAGAACTGTGTGAGGCATTAAAAACAGATTATGCTAATGATTTGAAGAAAATTGAAAAATCCATCAAGTCCAATAAGTTTTCTAGCGCTATATCTAGTTTGGAAAAAATTGGTGCTCAGTCTACAGAAGATGCAGAGACTATCTTTTTTATTTGGAAGGAATATTTGGAGGATAAGAAAAAGGAAGCACCTTGGACGAATCCTGACAACATTCAAATTACACGGGTGTATCGTGCTATGTTGACGTATGTCAGCAAAAATTATGAACGTCCTTTTGGAGCACAAGCAGAACAAGGGGCTATTATTGCCGATGCTGCTCAAGCACTTAGCAACTGTATGGAAAACCCAACTGAGTTGGCTTGGAAGGGAGAGTCCAAAATGAATATGAAAAAGGAGGATGAATTGAGACGTTTGGCTAGTAATGTGTCGTATTATAATTGGAGGTTGCACGACCCTGTTAGTGGGAAGCGTTCTGCACACATTGACCCAGAGGTAGTTGATCACTTGCAGCAAGCTTTGTTTGATGTGGTACGAACAACGATTCAAGAAAAAGATCGATGGAATAATGATCCCTCACATGGAGCTAATTTATTGCGTTTATTTGAAGATACTAGACGTAGTGGTTGGACTGTGAACGGAGATCGAGCTAAAAAGAGCAAGTAGTTTGTTTCGTCATTAATTTTAAAGTTCAATAGTTCGTTGAAACCACGCAGTAGCAGCGAACCGAGCTATGCGAGCTCACGACCGTAGGGAGTAACAAAGCTAACTAAAAGCGCAGCGCTCACGAAGTAAACTTTATTAGTTTACTTCGTGAGTGCTGCGCAGTTGATAATTAACAAGTTGTAGATTTATTACGTTTTATGCTAAAATTTTGATTATTAGACCAATATAAATGTGCTTTTTTGTCTTTTTTGGTAAAAAAGTAAACAACTAAGCGATAGCGATCTCATGAGCGTAGCGAACTAATCAACGAACTACTAAAAGTTAATACCCGATTGTTTTTTTACCTAAAAAATAATCGGGTATTTTTTAATACGACAGTGGTTTTCTGTAAAATATGCTAAAATGGTATTTTGATGAAAAAGGTTTATTGTATTAGTGGTTTGGGAGCTGATAAACGGGTTTTTGCAGCATTAAAGCTACCCGAAATAGAACTTGTACACATAGCTTGGCTAAGCCCTTCCATTGATGATACAATGGGAAGCTATGCTAAAAAGTTATTGCCTCAAATTGATACAAGTACTTCCGTAACAATTTTGGGGCTTTCCTTTGGTGGTATGCTGGCGGTAGAACTGGGACATTGGATTGAGAATAGCTAAATTATAGTATTGTCTAGTGCTGTAACAGCATCGGCTATCCCACTTCGTTATCGATTGTTAGGTCAATGGAAGATACCCGACAAAATTCCTTTCTCTATTCTACAAAAGACCAATGCCTTGACGTATTATTTTTTTTGTATAAAAACCAAGCAATACCAAGTCTTGCTAAACAATATTTTACAGGACACGGAGGAACATTTCTTTAGATGGGCTGTTCAAGCAATTGTAAACTGGAAAAATGAAAAAGTGCCCTTAGATTTGATTCAAATACATGGTACAAACGACAAAATTTTGCCTTTGGTGAAAACGCCAAGTCTTATTTTGGTCAAAGGAGGGGGACACTTTATGATCTTGGAGCAAGCCGATCAAGTAGCTCAAATTTTGAATGATATATTACACTGAGAAATAGGTTGTTTAAGAAGCACTTAAATTTTACGTAATTGAACAAATTTACCATGCTCAATAATATACTCATCGTTGCCAAACTTAATAACTTCCCCTTCTTTCATATCCATCAAATGAACCAAATCATCTTCCATAGTATGGACAGAACCACCAGTAGCTCTTGCTAAATCGAGGTATTGTGTATTAAGCTCAACATCAGTACCACACAAAATAACCTTAACAGGCTTTTTAAATTTTTTTAGCAAACGAAAGTCCTTAATAGAAGACCAATTATCAGCAATCAAAACAATATTTTCGCAATCTGGGCATAATTTGACAGCCTCAATCAAAGCCTCTAGGTCATTTTCTGGACGGTCGCCACCATTTCCATTGCGCATACTTTCATAAACAAGGTTTTCTACAGCTTGGTATTCAGAAGAAGGAATGTTATAAATGCCTCCTGTTTTGCCAATTTCCTTTTCAAAAGAATTTTTTCGGTTACCATCATTAAAAAAAACGAAATGTTTGACCTTGTCATCTATAGTATTAAAACGCAACCACATTAACAATTGTCCTGTATAAGGAGACATACTGCCTGTTACATCAGCAACAATCAACATCTTCTTCCAATCGTTCCGTTTAAGGACATTTAAAATAGTAACATCCCGTTTGGGTGTTACAAAAGAATTGTAGAGCTCAGATGGAGTCGGTTCATCAGGTTTGTCATCCCAACTGTGGGAAGATTTTTTTAATTGCTGCGCTTTTTTTTGCTCCATATCTTTATCATATTGAACGCTATCTTTTTTGCCTGAACCCAATCGAAACAACAGTTCACCATTGCTGCCAACCATAGTGTCGTAAAGAGGGGTAGGTGGATCGTCGGACTCTAATGCCAAGTCAGAAGAAGCCGTTGTTAGTTTGTTTTCTTGATCCGAAAGAATTGTTTTCAAATATTCAATTTCTTTTTCGATATGTTCCTCTTTTTGAAGAGGGCGATAAGTGATTACAAACCCATGAAATAATTTCTGTGCACTAGACTGGTCAGAACAATTGGTTTGACGAACCAATCTCCAGTGGATGTTATAATTTTGAAAAAGCTCAGGACTTAATTGCTGAAGGCTTTGCAGTCGCTTTTTTATAAGTTGCGAGAAATCTCCAGATTTAGGATGATTAGAATATAGTAAATCAATACTAACAATATGGGCACCTTCTAACTGCTTTAAATCTTGTTTATTTTGAATTTGAATACTACCATAAGCCATTTTTAATAAGAGTAGTTGTCCACTGTTGATTTTAGGTTCGTAGAGAGAACTTTCTATTTCTGTAGATGCTAGAATACTATCAATTTTTGTTGTTTGACCTATAGCAAACAGGCAAAAATGAAGGAGTAAGGTCACTAAAAGAAGACGTGGTGTTTTGAATGTTAGAGTCATAGCTTTAGGTATAGTGTCGAGAATTAGCTATATAAAGATATAAAAAAATCGCAATCCTTCTACGTGCTAGAAGAACGATTGCGATCAATAATATTAGAATTTGAATAAGTTTAGCCAATAACACCCGAGCCAATCAATTCTTCGCCGTCGTACCATGCTGCAAATTGCCCAGGAGTAACCCCTCTTTGAGGCGTTTCAAAAATAATATAAATTCCATCCTCTTCACAATACAATGTGGCAGCTGTTAGAGGTTGGCGGTAACGAATTCGACACATAAAGTCTCGTTGTTCACCAACTGTTAATTTTAAGTCTGGACGCACCCAATGTACTTCATTAGTAGCAATAAAAAGCCCTTTTCTAAACAAACCAGGATGTTTCCCTTGACCTGTATAAATAACATTGCTTTGAGTATCTGTTGCAATGACAAAAAGAGGTTCCTTGGTTCCTCCAACTTGTAATCCTTTGCGCTGTCCAATGGTAAAGTAGTGGGCACCATTGTGCTGACCAAGCACTTTCCCATCTTGTGGGGCATAACTTAATGTCTTGCTAAGAATTTTTAAAGCAGCGGTATTTCTGTTCTCACCAATGGCATCTAGTTGTTCTTGATAATTTTGAAAAACAGGAGCATCCTTGGGAATTTCTACAATATCTCCTTGTTTAGGTTTTAGTTGTTGTTGTAAAAATTCTGGTAATTTGATTTTACCAACAAAACATAGACCTTGAGAATCTTTTTTATCGGCAGTAATCAACCCTTGTTCGGCCGCAATTTTACGAACATCTGGTTTTTGTAAATGACCAATAGGGAAGAGTGCCTTAGATAACTGTTCTTGGTTGAGTTGACACAAAAAGTAACTTTGATCTTTGTTGTTATCTGCCCCCGCAATTAGTTGATAATGTGTTTGACCATCCTTTTTAATACTTTTCTTTTGGCAATAATGTCCCGTAGCAACATAGTCAGCCCCTAATTCTAAAGCAGTTTTAAGAAAAACATCAAATTTAATTTCTCTATTGCACAAAACATCAGGGTTGGGCGTGCGTCCTGCTTGGTATTCTGCAAACATATAATCGACAATTCGTTCTTTGTATTGCTCGCTCAAATCAATGGTTTGAAAAGGAATTCCCAAAGCTTGCGCTACAATTAAAGCATCATTGCTATCTTCAATCCAAGGACATTCCGCATCTAAAATAACCGAATCATCATGCCAGTTTCGCATAAACAAACCAATTACTTCATACCCTTGCTCTTTTAGCAAATAGGCTGATACACTAGAATCTACACCACCCGAAAGTCCTACTACTACACGTTTCATTTTGTAATCAAATTTTTATTTTAATATTTTATTATGGGTAATAATTACTCAACCACTAGTACAGCAACTTGCTTGTTAAGTAATCATTCTATTTCGATTGCTAAACAGTCCATGAACGAAAACAATCTAGCAAAAATTACCAAATAGCTTCGTGTTCTTCCATAACACCATAACCTGTGAATTTTTTCCAAGTACCTTGATGGCGAATTTTTCCATTGATTTGACCAAATACTTGGGTAAATTTACTTTTTAATAGTTTGATGTTAATGTTCTCTTTTCGAGAACCATTTGGCTGCATACTTAGTTCCAAATCTCCGTTCAAAGAACGCACTTTCCATAGGGATTTTGACAATGGTTTGTTGTATTGATAACTAACATTTCCAATCAAAATGCGCTCTGTTCCCAACCAAACAATATTTTCCATATTTTGGTTGAATTGATCCACCACATTTATACCAATAGGCGTTCCATCTTCTAGTTTTCCTAGAAAGGATGTCCAGTTCCAGTTGGTATGTTTGGGAGGGTAGCCCTTAGAAAAATCAATGCCTCCGTACAAATCGTTAAAAAACTTTGTTTCTCCATTTTGTTTCAATTGAATATTGGTTGGCAATAACAAGTTTTTATAAGTAAAATGAAAAGGGCGATTGCCACCAGAGGAAGGACAAATAAAACTTAGCCCGTGCTCGTTGTTGACACATTGTACACTAATTTGAAATTTTTTGCCCTTAAAATTGAATTGCATTTGTCCCTTTTGTGTCAAAATTTCATACTGCCCTAATTGCCAATAGCTATCCAAGTTTGCCTCAAAATTAGCATCAAAAGCAAATGGGCGATCAATCCCGTGCTCTAAAAAGGTATTGGTCTGTGGAAAGTAAACATAGCAAAAAGCTTTGCCTATAAAACCAGCATCGACAATTGCGAAACCTACAAAGATATCAGGACTATAAGCCCCTAAAAAAATCCAAGATTTTCGTTGCCATCTTCTTGGGCTTCTCCAACCTTTTGAGCCGTCCCATACGTTAGTAGAAGTATTGGGAACCACATTGTCATACACTCCATAATCTTGGAGATCTTGATCAGAAAGTAAACTAGGTATACTATCTAGTATTTTTTTTTGATGTACATTCATTTTGTAATAGGCTGTAAGTTTTATTGAATAGTTTGTTGAAAATTTAATATGAATGTGCTTTTTTATCTTTTTGGTAACTAAGCTTGCGGCCTCATGACCGCAGGGAATAATCAACGACCACGAAGTAGCAGCGTAGCTAACTACTATTTATTATTAGTCAATTATTATTACACTTGCTCGTTGTAGTTTACTAAAAACACAGGGTTATCCAATTCCGTATTAGCACCGAACCAAGCTTGCGAGCGAAGGAACCTAGTGAACGAAAGTACAAACTACTAATTGATGAATTATGAAACGATATTCAAAAGGCATAATAATTGCGCATTTGTTAAGTTGGTTCTATTTTTAAACAAAAGTACAATTTCTTTCGTTTTTCTGTACTAAGAATCTATATAAGTATTGGTATAAATCAAACTGGAGGATAAACAAACTACAATTGTGGTAAGAATTGTTTAACTTAGACCGAAGCCCATTGCTATGATATATATAGTACCTCTTTTAATATAATATTAATCTGCTCCCTTATTTTAAAAAATTGGAAGTCGTCGTCTATGAAGTATTTAATTCATTCTATAAGTTTGTTATGTTGTCTAGTTCTATTCCCATTTTCTACTACTCAAGCAAGTCATATTGTAGGAGGAGAAATGACCTATAATTGTTTGGGAAACAATCAATATGAGATTTTGTTAACCATTTTTAGAGATTGTGAGAATGGAAACCCAGGAGCTTATTTTGATAATCCAGCCATTATTGGTGTTTTTGATGCTACATCAGGGGCTTACTTGGGCAAAGAATCTTTTTTTCTAACGGTAGACGATACACTAGATTTATCCTTGAGTAATCCTTGCTATACGATACCCCCCAATGTGTGTATTCATACAACAACTTACAGAAGGCAAATTACCCTTCCTTATAGAAGTGGTGGTTATCACTTAGCTTATCAGCGGTGTTGTCGAAATAATATCATTGCTAATATTGTCAATCCACAAGCTTCTGGAGCTACGTATGATGTGGTTATTTCAGCCAATGCACTAGCTAATTGTAATAGCAGCGCAAGGTTTAGAGAGTGGCCTCCTTTTTATATTTGCCAAGGTTCTTCTATCAATTATGATAACTCCGCATTTGATCCAGATGGAGATTCTATCGTATATAGTTTGTGCAATCCTTATGATGGTGCCACTCAAGGAGATCCTATCCCTGATCCACCAGCAGGTCCTCCTTACAATTCTGTGGTATGGTTGCCACCTTACAACCTTAACAATATGTTGGGAGGACCCGATCCTTTGAGAATAGACCCTGTGACTGGTTTGTTAACAGGCACACCACCTACTTTAGGAACTTTTGTGGTAGGAATTTGTGCCCAAGAATATAGAAATGGTGTTTTAATTGGGGTTACAAAACGAGATTTTCAATATTCCGTAGGAGTGTGTACTCCTTTGCAAGCACAGTTTGCGGTTAATATTCCACCTTGCAATAATACGCTTTCGGTCTTGCACCTTAATGCAAGTACTTCTCTAAATACGTCTTTTCAATGGGATTTTGGAGATAATTCACCTATTTCAACCGCTGTTAATCCATACCATGCCTATCCAGATACAGGAACGTATACTGTAACCATGATTGCAGCAGCGGGACTTTCTTGTGTGGATACCGTAGAGCGCCAAATTACCGTAACACTAGATGGGGCAGATGTAGAAGTGCCTCCGCAAGAAGCTTGTTTGGGAGATACGGTGTTGCTTGTTGCAGAAAATGTATTGAGTAACTATAATAATTTAGTATCTTATAACTGGTCACCCAACAACACCATTTTATCAGGACAGGGAACCGATTCTGTTTATGTTGTCGCTAATAGTAACATAAACTTGAGTGTAACGGTAATCAATGATAATGGTTGCCAAGATGTTGATAATACCAATATACAATTACAATTAGTAGAAGCTAGTTTCGATAGTATTGCCTTTGATTGTAACACTACCTTGAGTATCCCATTTACTAACAATAGTGTTGCTGTCAACAATGGTTATTGGTGGGATTTTGATGGGACAGGGACCTCGACGGATGTATTTCCTGTTCATACATTTCCAGATACAGGACTGTATTCGATTACTTTAATTGCTGGGTATGGAGC
Organism: Aureispira sp. CCB-QB1; assembly: GCF_000724545.1. Lineage (GTDB taxonomy): Bacteria > Bacteroidota > Bacteroidia > Chitinophagales > Saprospiraceae > Aureispira. The sequence goes on from NZ_JHBV01000036.1 coordinate 42,028, forward strand.
ATTGTGTCAAGATACATTTACTAGAGATATTTATATCCCATTGGATGGTGCATCAGTTCTGTCTACTTCTCCTACACAAGCTTGCAAGGGAGACGATTTGATTTTAAGTGTGACCAATGAGCTTGCTAATTATAATAATATAGCAGGTTATGTATGGACACCAGATGCTCCGATTTTATCTGGTCAAGGAACGGATTCTATTCAAATTGTAGCAGATGCCAATACGGTATTTACAGTTAATGTTATTAATGACAATGGTTGTGTCGATACCGTAAAACTACCGCTTCAAGTATTTCAAGTTAACGCTACTTTTGACACGACGGAATTGGTGTGTAACAAATCGCTAGATGTTCCTTTTACTAATACCAGTGTCGATCCTAATGTAGGATTTGTATGGGATTTTGGAGGTACAGGAACTTCGACAGATTTAAGTCCAACCCACACGTTTCCTGACACAGGGACTTATACCGTTACATTGATAGGAGGTATTGGAACTGCTTGTCCAGACACCTTCTCAAGGACGATCTATTTGCCAATAGATGGGTTAGAAATAATAGCCTCTGATTCTCAATTGGTTTGTAGAGGAGATACCGTTTTGTTAACTGCTTCAAATGTTTTATCTTTATACAGTAATGTTGTAGATTACACATGGACACCAGGGACAAATATACTAACTGGTCAAGGAACGGATAGTGTGGAAGTCTTGGCAAACGGAGATCTAGATTTTATAGTAATTGGCTTAAATGATAGAGGTTGTAGAGATACTGCTATGGCGCATGTTAATGTGAGTACAATGTCTCCCGCTTTTACAGTGGTTGCAATCCCTGATAGTATCTTTTTAGGACAGTCTTCTCAGTTGGCTGCTACCAATGTAGCAGGTTATATATACAGCTGGTTGCCAGATACAACTTTAAGTGCTTATAATATTCCTGATCCAATCGCTAAGCCTAGACAAACGACAACCTATTATTTGACAGTTGAAAATCAACTTTGCACAGATTATGACTCTGTAACTGTTCGAATAAGACAGCCAGTTTGTGATGGTCCTGTTGTATTTATACCCAATGCATTTTCGCCTGATGGAGATGGTTACAATGATGTATTGATGGTGAATGGAAACAATATCGACGAAATGACGATGGCCATTTATAATAGATGGGGACAAAAGGTATTTGAAACCAATAGCCAAGATATTGGTTGGGATGGAACATTTGAAGGACAAGCTTTGCCACCAGATGTATATGGTTATTATATGAGATGCACGTGCGATGGAGGAGGTACGTTGTTATTAAAAGGAAATATTACCTTACTAAAGTAAATAGATGGTTTGATAGAGTAATACGATGCTTTTAGGGCTATCTTAAAATAGTACTCTGATAATTAAAAAGAATCAGAGCGTGATAAAAAAGTAAAAGGGATAAATGATTGGTAGTTTATCCCGTTTTTTTTGATAGCCCCCACAGCTCAAAACTACTCTATTATGAAAAAAGCACTACTCCATGCTTTAAAAGGCATACCCTTATTGCTGGCTCTCCTTTGCTGTTCTCAAAAAGCTCTAGCAACCCATATTGTTGGGGGAGAAATGAATTATCGATGTTTGGGCAATGATCAATACGAAGTTTCTTTGACGGTATTTCGAGATTGCGATACTGGTGTTCCTTGGTTTGATGATCCTGCTTCGATTGGTGTTTTTGATGGACAAACCAATGTGCTAATTTTTAGTCAATTAGTTGATTTAGATGCAGGAATCAATGATACACTAGATATTTATTTGCCTGATTCTTGCTTGATTGTACCCAACAATGTTTGCATTCATACAACCACTTATACCGATACGTTTACCTTGCCTTTTTCTTTGACAGGCTATACTTTGGCTTATCAAAGGTGTTGTCGAAATCAAGATATTGTAAATATTGTCAATCCCAATTCGACAGGAGCAACTTACTGGACATATATATCACCAGCTGCGTTGCAATTGTGCAACAGTTCAGCTGTTTTTAATGAATGGCCTCGGGTGTATTTGTGTTCAAGAGTTCCTATAGCATTTGATCATTCGGCAACAGATGTAGACGGGGATTCTATCGTATACGAACTCTGCACGCCTTCGGATGGTGCAACTAATGCGAACGCAAGACCACAACCACCCAATGCTCCTCCTTATCAAAATATCACATGGCAAGCGCCATATGGTGTATCCAACGTACTAGGAGGTCCCGACCCTTTATCTATAGACCCCGTTACTGGTTTGTTGACAGGTACGCCACAAAACTTAGGCGTATTTTTGGTTGGAGTTTGTCTTAAAGAATATAGAAATGGAAACTTAATTTCGATTACTAGGCGCGATTTTCAACATGTAGTCGGAACCTGTGAACCACAAACAGTAGCAGATTTTGACACAACAGGATTGCAATGCAATAAAGTGTTAACTTATCCATTTGATAATGACAGTCGAGTCGTAACAGGATCGTACAATTGGATATTCGATACTTTGGGAACCTCTCAAGCTGTTAATCCTATATTTACATTCCCAGATACAGGACTTTATACCGTCACTCTAGTGGCGGGAATTGGTTCTCCTTGTTTGGATACTTTTTCTGTGGATATGGACATTAGAATAGAAGCCTTAGAATTATCAATGGCAGCACCACAAACGGCTTGCCAAGGAGATACCATATTGTTAGTGGCTACCGATACTTATGAAGGATATTCTGACTCAACAACATTTACTTGGTCTCCTGCGGCGGCTATTATCAGCGGACAAGGAACAGATAGCGTTTGGGTGGTTGTTAATCAAAGCACACAGTTTCGAGTAGATGGTGTCAATAACTATGGTTGTACTAGTAGTGCTTTTGCAACGATCAACATACGACAAGTGACGGCAGATTTTACAACAACGAGTACACCCTGCAATACGTCATTAACTTTACAGTTTCAAAATCAAAGTTCTAGCAACCCTACTAATAATAATTATCAATGGCAATTTGGTACCTTAGGATTTGCTACGGCAACCAATCCTTTTTTTGTTTTTCCTGACACAGGAACCTACACCGTAACTTTGGTGGCAGGAGTAGGCAGCCTATGTGCTGATACTATTTCAAGGAATGTTTTGGTACAATTAACAGCAATGGAGTTGCAGCCAATTCCTGATGTCACTGCATGCAAGGGAGATAGTATTTTTATTAAAGCTATAGATTTGTATAAAGATTATTCTACTTCTGCTAATTATGTTTGGACACCAAGTTCAGAGATTGTAACGGGGCAAGGAACAGATAGTGTTTTAATCATAGCCAATAACTCCACACAAATACAGGTATCAGGACAAAATAACTATGGTTGCCCCAGTACATTGAGTTTTGACATTGACGTTATCCATATAGAAGCTAATTTTGACACGCTTGATTTGGCTTGTAATACATCTCTAGCCATTCCATTTACGAACAGCTCCATTAATAGTTTGGGAGGTAGTAATTATTTATGGCGCTTTGATACTTTGGCAACTAGTGCGGCTACCAACCCAATATACACCTTTCCAGATACAGGAATGTATGCAATTGAACTCATTGTAGGAGCCAATACCTTGTGTCCTGATACCATGTCATTAGATTTATATTTACCACTTTATGGTGTTGATTTGACACCAATTCCAGCACAAACAGCATGTGTAGGCGATTCGTTATGGTTAACCGTGGATGATTTGTTAGAACGTTATTCGGATAGTATTGACTATGTTTGGACACCTACTTCACAGATTATTGAAGGGCAAGGGACAGATTCGGTCTTAATTCTAGCGACCAATACGACGACTATAAAAGTTGAAGCGTTGAACAGTCATTTGTGTCGAGATACTGTTGCTACGACCATAAACGTATTGGAAGTTAATGCTTCTTTTGATACCCTAGATGTTTTGTGTAATACTTCTTTGTTAGTTCCTTTTGTCAATACATCTACTAGCAATCTAACAATGAATAATTATGAGTGGAATTTTGAAAATTTGGCAACATCCACAGATGTTAACCCGCTATACAATTTTCCAGATACAGGAAATTATACCGTACGTTTAGTGGCTGGAGTTGGTAGTTTGTGTCCAGATACATTCAATATGGAGGTCTATTTGCCTTTACATGGTTTAATTATGGATGCTCCTGATGTCTCGGTTATCTGTAAAGAAGATACGGTAGAACTAACGGTTACCAATGCTTTGGATGCTTATACCGATTGGGTCAATTATCAGTGGTTGCCGACCAATGAAATTTTTGCAGGGCAAGGAACCGACACGGCATATGCCTTGATGGATACTAATACCACTTTTATTGTAATTGGAAACAATGCGCATGGTTGCGTTGATACAGCTTATGCACAAGGGCGCATCATTTACATTTCACCAATATTGACAACGACTGTAAACCCTGACAGTATTTTTGTTGGTCAAACGGCTCAATTAGCTACAACAAACGATATCAATTATCTCTATAATTGGTTGCCAGATACAACATTGGATAATTATTTTATTTATAATCCCATGGCAAAACCGAGGCAAACAACTTGGTATTTTGTTTCGGCAACCAATCAATATGGTTGTACGACCAAAGATTCGGTTTTAGTTCCGATAAAAGCTCCCGTTTGTGGTTTGCCTACTGTGTTTATACCCAACGCATTTTCACCTGATGGAGATGGTCACAATGATGTTTTGATGATTAATGGAAATAACATAGCAAGGATTGATTGGACAATTTACAATCGTTGGGGCGAAAAGGTATTTGAAAGCAACGACCAAGCGATTGGATGGAATGGTACGTTTAAAGGGAAAACACTGCCTCCAGACGTTTATGGCTATTACTTAAGGTGTATATGTGATGATGGAAGTGAACTATTGACAAAAGGAAATATTACTTTGTTGAGATAAAGCAAGTATTATGCTCATATTGAATAACAAGTTGTAAATTTAGTTTAATTTAATATGATTGGATGGAGGTTGATTTTATTCAAACTATATGTTATCTTAGAACTAGAATTAATGGCATTAAAATGTAAACAGAAATACTATTTTCTAATAACCAGATGCTTATTTAGGCTGAACAGAAGAATAGCCCTTGACCACTAAAATTAACACCATGAAAACACTTCGACTCCAATATTTGATCCTAAGTATAAGCAGTATGTTTATAGGCATGCATTCGCTTTTGGCAACCCATATTATTGGAGGAGAAGTTAATTATCGGTGCTTAGGGAACGATCGGTATGAAATTACGTTGCAATTGTTTCGAGATTGTGACACTGGAGTACCTTGGTTTGAAGATCCAGCAGCCATTCAAATATTGGATGCTAATGGATACTTTATTGATACGATAGGAATGCGATTGAGAAACAATGATACCTTGGCTTTTACAAGCTCAGCGTGTTCTGTTATTCCACCGTCTGCCTGTATTCATACCACTACTTATCGAGAGGTGCGGACGTTGCCTTTTCGAGTGGGAGGGTATCAGTTTTTATACCAAATCTGCTGTCGAAATCAAGATATTATTAATATTGCAAATCCTACAGGAACCCAAGCGGCTTATCATGCTGTTTTAACAGAAGAAGCCTTGTTGTCTTGCAATAGTGCCCCAAAAGTAGGAGATTGGCCTCCTTTTTATATCTGTAATGGACAGCCATTTAGTTATGATCATTCGGCAACAGATGTTGATGGGGATTCTTTGGTTTACGAATTGTGTACTCCATACGATATCTTTGGAGTGGCGGGAAATCAATTTGTGAATTGGGTACTCCCTTATAATTTAAACAATATGCTTGGAGGACCACAACCATTTGTGATAGATCCTGTAACGGGAATGTTGACAGGAACCCCTTTTTCTAATGGAACCTTTGTATTTGGAATTTGCATTAGCGAATACCGAAATGGCGTATTAATGGGGCGCATACGGAGAGATTTCCAATTTATTGTAACACCTTGTATTACTTCTATTACAGCAGATTTTGAGCCAGATATTCCCATCTGTAATGCTTCTCTAAATATTGGCTTTGATAATATGAGCAACCCTTCTAATGGTCCTTTTATTTGGGATTTTGGAGATGGAAGCCCCATATCAACAGTAGCCAATCCTGTTCATTCTTTTCCAGATACAGGGCAGTATACGGTTCTTCTTATTGCTGGTTTGGGAACTCCTTGTGAGGACTCTATCGAAATGGATGTTCAATTAAATATAGAGGCTGCGGAAATAGATGTCGTGAGTGCTCCAATTATTTGTAATGATAACAAAGTATTGTTAGTGGCTTACAATATTTTCTCTGAATTTAATCAAGTAGTTAGCTATAACTGGTCGCCACCTAGCAATATTATTTCGGGACAAGGAACAGATAGTGTTTGGATGTCAGTAAGTGGCAATAGTTTTGGGGTAATGGTAGAGGCAACGAATAATTATGGATGCACCGATATGGTACAACTAACACAGGTAGATGTTCCTATAGATACAGTGATGGCTGCTTTTGATACGACTACATTTGCTTGTAATAAATCACTTTCAGTTCCTTTTAACAACCAAAGTGTTACGAACAATCAGCAATATTTATGGAATTTTGGAAATACGGGGAGTTCAACCGATGAAAATCCAACCCATACCTTTCCCGATACAGGAATGTACGAAATAACTTTAATTGCGGGTATTGGACATCCTTGTCAAGATACATTTAGTAGAATGTTGTACGTTCCATTTACAAGTCCTTCTATCGCAGCTATTGGCTCCCAAACAGTTTGTAAGTCAGATACATTATTAGTGACGGCATTTGCAACAGGGCAAAATTATCATGATATTATAGAGTATAACTGGACGCCTACAGAGCATATTATTTCAGGACAGGGAACAGATAGTATTTGGGTGTTGGCTAATGATGATATTTACTTGGAAGTGGTTGGTACTAATACTGAAAATTGTAAAGATACGAATTATACCAGTGTGATTGTCAGCTCTGTTTCTCCTGTACTATCGATTTCTGCCGTGCCTGATGCAATTTATGAAGGGCAAACAACTCAACTGTTGGCTACTTATGACATGGATTATACCTATACGTGGTTGCCCGATACAACATTAAATGCATATGATATTCATAATCCTACTGCCCAACCTCGATCAACCAATACGTATTATCTCTCTGTAAGAAATGATATAGGGTGTTCTTTACTAGATTCTGTAACAGTTACAATTCTGCCGCCACTTTGCGGAAATCCTGTTGTTTTTGTCCCTTCTGCTTTCTCTCCTGATAATGATGGTCACAATGATATTTTGAGGGTAGAAGGCAATCATATTACCGAAATGACTTTTGCTATTTACAATCGTTGGGGACAGAAGGTTTTTGAAACCAACGATCAAGATAGAGGTTGGGATGGAACATTTGAAGGGAAATTGTTGTCTCCAGATGTATATGGTTATTATATGCAGTGTGTTTGTGACGATGGGAGCGAAGCCTTTTTGAAAGGAAATATTACGTTGCTACGCTAAGCAATGTTTTATTCTGCACAATAGCGATAAGAGCAAAAAATGTAATGGATTGAAACTATGTTCCTCCTTAATTTGTATTTGATATAACAAGTTCATTGCTTCATGGAAAATTAAAAATCCAATGAAGCTCCATCGCGTGCAAAAGAAGGTAAAACGATTTGAATTTTATATTTTGAATATATTTTTTGATAATTGTTTGCTTGTCTTAATCCTTATATTATGTTGTTTTTAACCCTATTACTAGTTTTCGTAATTTTTAATCTTGCTTACAGTCAGTCTATAGATACTTTAAGAACAGTAGATGCTGCTGGTAATATTGTTAAGGTGGAGTATTACGAAGAGGGAGTAAGAAGAAATTATCTGAATCATTACGAGTATGATCCTAATAATCGCCTTATCAAAGAATATATGACCGACACTCTTGGTGAGATTCTTTCTAGAATTGGTTTGGCTCCAATTTTTGTGTATGAATACCGACTTATAGATGGTAAGGAGTCTAAAATAGAATATTGTTATGATAAAAATATGCAACCAGATGTATTGGACATCCCTCCATTTTATCATAAAGTTATTCATACATACAATTCAAAAAAGCAAGTCATAGAGCGTTGGGGAATGTCAAGGAATGGAGATACAAAATTTAGAATGGCATATACTTACAATGAACATGGATTGGAAGAACAAATTAAATACTTAGATGCTGATGGTAATATAGAAAAAGATAATGTTGGAATTCTTGAATTGAAATACGATGCACAAAAGAGGTTGATTTGCGAAGAAAATTACGATTATAAACACCGCCCTTATAGTACCCAATATGTACCTTTTAGGAAAGAAATTTCTTATTTAGGGAACATTGAGTGTGTTAAGATTTATGATAAAAACTTGAATGTTGTTCATCAGGAAGGTGTTGAATTATGTGCAGTTGCGTCAAACTTTGAATTGAAGAGTTTAGATAATACAATAGTAACTCTAGATGATTTTAAAGGGCATACAGTTGTTCTGTATTTTTGGTCTTCCACTTTTAGAGGGGCTCCATTTTTGAATCCTAGGATATTGCCTGCTTTTAAAAAGTATCAATCTAAGGTGAAATTCATTGCTGTAGGGATAGAGAAGCCTGAAAATTATGAAAAATGGCAAGAAGCAATTGTCACTACTCAAATAAATTGGGCTATAAATCTTGGTGCTTTTAATTCCTTTGATTCAAAAATTGCGAAAGATTATTATATCAATTACTTGCCTTTATTTTTTGTAATTAATAAAGATGGATTTATTGTTGGATCAGAACTTACAGGAATCCAAAATGTTATTAAATTGCTAGACCAACTCGAAAAGTAATGAATAGTTTATGTATTAAAAACAATACGATTTTTAAACGAAGTAGAGTACAACAATAAATATCTTATTTGATAATATTTATACATGGAAGAAACACACATATTGGATGAAGTCCAATCATCGCAAAAAGTTTACAACGAAACAGGAATAGCACTAGGTACATTTTTCGGAGGTCCTATAGCTACAGGTTATCTTTTTGTGGCAAATTATAAAAACCTAGGAAAAGGTCATTTATCTAAAAAAGTATGGGGAATTACGGCAGTAGTTTTCATATTATATTGTACCATTCTTTTTATAATACAAGAAATCGTAACGATCAATATTCCCAATGTAGTTTTTCCAATTATTAGTGTTGCCATTGCACGGCAATTGTTTAAGCAGCAGCAAGAGAAAGATGTGGAAGCACATATTCAACAAGGAGGAGAGGTGTATAGTTTGTGGCGAGCGGGTGGAATTAGTTTTATTTTTTCGTTAGTTATGATTAGTATTTTTATGGGTGGTTATTTGTGGTATGGTTCTGATCGAATACTTCCTTCTACCCCTTCTGAAGAAGGATGGACTGTTTCGCCTCAAGAAGAGCCTTCAAGTGAGCTTACCGACCCAAGTTCTGTTGTTGCTAATTTAGAAACTAGAAGTTATGGAGAGGCAGCGCATGTAATTGTTTATAATGAAGTCTTTTTTACACAAGAAAAGATTGACAGTATAGCTGAAGAATTAACACGGTTGAACTTCTTTGATGCTCGAAATCAAAAATATATTTATCTCGAAAAAGTGCTCTTTGATTATGAATTTTCGATTACAGATGCGAGTGCAAATATAGAAGACAAACAAACCAGTCTAAAGTATGAACAGTTAAGAATTGATTTAGAGAAATTTTTGAAGGATGGAAGCGTACGTGTTCTATTAATGGATGAGGATTTAGAAGAAGTCTTAGGTCATTTTGGGGAGGAAATTTAGACTTGCAAAAGGGATGGAAAACTTTACAAGATTTGCCCATATTTAGGAAAGTAAAGACAATAATTCAAATCGCTTTATAGTTTTTGTTTTGATAGAAATCCTATATTTTTGCAGGAGCAAAAAAATTGTTGAGTAGATTAAATACGAATGATGTCACCACACAGAAAATTCTTGTTTGTAACGCTTGTTTTTTTTTTAATTTATCCTTACGTTGACTTACAAGCTCAAAGAGTAAAAAAAGTAAAGTTTAGTAGGCATGCAGGGGCAAAAGAAATTAATTCTCCTCTTCCTTCTGATTATACGGATAGAACCTTTATTAGAGGCTTGGCTGGTTATCGAAATCAAATTGACCAATTGGTAGGGCATGTGTTGTTAATAAAAAAGGAAAAAGGAAAAAATAAAAAACCTGTTATATTAGGGCGATATGTTCGAAAAAATAGCCCTCCAAAAATGGAAGCTATTATATCCGATAAAGCGTTGTATAGCTCAAAAATTGACGGCTCTTGCGAATTTAATGGGCACTATATGATTGCTTCTGTAAATGCAAGTATCGAAAGTGTCTATGAATTGACCATCACAGATATTGCAATGGCAATTATTCCAGATAGCTTAATCCCATATACCGAAATTTGTGAGGCATTTCAAAATGCAGATCAAGCAGATTCAGAAGTGAATTTGTACTATGTCAAATCTGCTAAATTGACAACTGTTTATACCAAAGATTATGTCCGAATTCAAAGTGCGACAGAAGTGTCAGGGGGAGACATATTTGGTCTCAAGGGTGAAATTTATAATAGCTCGGATAATTATGCTGTAAACTATGTTGTATCCGCAGATATAGTTTCTTTAAACGATATGTTGTTGCTTCAAAATTGTGATAAAAAAATAGAAGAAAAGAAAATACGCTTGGCAGCCGCAGAAGCTGCAAAGGAAGCGGCAATTGCTGCCAAAGAATTGCAAAAAGCAAAAGAGTTGGAGTTAAAAACAACTAAAAGTGAACTGGCAGAGTTGTCTAAGGAGTTGTCAAAATTAAAAAAGCAATTGGAGGCACAGTCTAAAGAATCCAAAGAGTACCAAACATTGGCATTAAAACAAGCTTTGGCCATTGATAGAATGAAAGAAACGATTCAGAATCAAGCACAAATTGAGCAAGATATTGAAGTGGCCAAAAAAGAACGCAATGCTGCTGAAAAGGTAGTCGTTTTGAACAATGAAATAAAAAAACAAACTAACTTGGGCGTTTTAGATTTGGGACCAATGCAAGAAGGAAAAACTAAGGTGATTAGTTCTTCCGAAGAATTAGAAAAAAAGATTGTAAAGGAAGAAAATGCTGAAAAAGAATAAATTTGTTTTTGAGACTATTTTTAGATCTGAAATAGATTGGTATCTTGGTTAGGCTTCATAAAAAATGCGAGGTACTCGATCGCTGATGTTGGTTAATATTTCATAAGGAATGGTCTCTAGCGTAGTCGCTAAAGCTTGAATCATATCGACATTATCAAACAAAATAACTTCATCTCCTTCTTGTGCCGCTGAAATATGGCTAACATCTACAAAGCACATATCCATACAAATATTGCCAATAGTAGGAGCGAGCTGTCCATGAATTTTTACTTGTGCATTGCCATTGCCAAAAGCTCTCAAAAAACCATCTGCGTACCCAATGGATAAAACGGCAATCCGACTAACTTGCTCAAGGGTTCCTTTGCGACTATAACCTACGGTTTCTTTGGTGTCTAATGTTTTTATTTGAGCAATACTTGTTTTTAGGCAAACGACATTTTGTAGTAATGGTAATTGTCGATTTGGATCAATGCCATATAAACCAATGCCCAAACGAACCATATCAAATTGGTGCTGCGGAAAACGAGTAATGCCAGCGGAATTGAGTAAGTGCTTAATAGCTTTGATCTCTAGAGTTGTTTCCAGATGATTGGCTAGATGGGCAAAACTATCAATTTGTTGCTTTGAGAATGCCTCATGTTGTGGTGTATCAGATGCTGCAAGGTGAGAAAAAATGCCCTTGATATTCAATTGTTTTTTGTGTTTACTGAGAATGCTTAATACATTCGGAATGTCCTGTTCCACAAAGCCCAAACGATGCATTCCTGTGTCTAATTCTAAGTGAATTGGATAAGGGGTTTTTAGGTCAGTGGTCGTTAAATAATGTAAAAAAGCCTTTAGCATACTAAAACTATAAACAACAGGCTCTAATCTATTTTTGCACAAGATCTCAAACTCATAGGCGGCACTATTCATAACCATAATGGGCAGTTGAATACCTCTTGATCGCAGCGCTACCCCTTCGTCAACATAGGCTACTCCCAAATAATCAACATGATTGTATTGTAGTAGTTGTGCAATTTCGTAAGAACCGCTACCATAGGCAGAAGCTTTAACCATGACCATTAGCTTAGTTTTGGGGTTGAGCTGATTTTTATAGATTTGGAGGTTGTTGGTCACGGCTTCTAAGTTGATTTCCAAGACGGTTCCATGGATACGTTGTTTTAGTTGTTGTGCAATTCGCTCAAAACCAAATGCTCTAGCTCCTTTGAGCAGAATACTCTCTTGATAAAAAGAAACCTCGGAACCAATTGCACTGATAAACGCATCTGTTGTTTCAAAGAAATAGGTTTCTGGTATGGTCTTAAAATAATGTTGGGCTTGCATTAGATGAGGACCAATACCAATCAACTTTTTAATTTGATGCTCTTGAAGTAAGCGTCCAATTAGTTGATAATGTGGAAGTTTTTTTAGCTCTGGGATGTCTGATAAAATTAAAGTTTTGCTATAGTCCGAACTAGTTTTGTGTTTTTGCTGTAAAAAATCTAAGGCAATTTTCAGACCTTCTAAATCATTGTTATAACTATCGTCAATAATCTGCGAGTTATGAATCCCCTCTTTTAGTTCTAGACGCATGGGAACGTCACTCAATTTCTCCATGCGTTGTTCTAGTTGCTGAATAGGAATGCCCAAATAAAGTAAGGTTGCAATAGTATGCAAGCAATTTTCAATAGCTGCGGCATTGGTAAAAGGAATCGACATTCGGGTAATTTTATGCTCCCAATGAATTTGCACAAGCGTTTTATTTGTCCTTATTTGTGTATAAATAGGCAATTGAGCTTCTGTTGAAGCCCCCCAAGACCAAAGTTGGGTAGGGGTGTGCTTGAATTTTGCTCTGATTTTTTGATGGATTAGCGAATGGTTGGTACTATAAATAAGTACCTCGACTCCTTTAAATAGCAATAGTTTTTCTTCTATCTTTTCCTCTAGGTTAGCAAAACCACTAGCATGTGCTTTGCCTATATTGGTGAAAATACCGATGGTGGGAGTTATCACTTTTTGTAATCGCTCCATTTCACCCACTTTTGAAATGCCTGCTTCAAAGATAGCCAAGTTGTGTTGCCCATTGATGGCAAGTACAGAGAGGGGGACGCCTATTTGTGAGTTATAACTTTTAGGACTTTTGATCAAGGTATAATCTTGTTCTAATAATTGGAAAAGCCATTCTTTTAAAATCGTTTTTCCGTTACTTCCTGTAATTGCTACAACTGGTAGGTCAAATTGTTTTCGATGATAATGCGCATAGTCTTGCAAAAGTTGGATGACATTAGGAGTTGTTATAACTTGAGCCATGGGGTATTGTTCCCAAGAGATCGATTCACTAACAACAAAATGCCGAACACCTTGTTGGTAAAGCGCATCGATAAAACGATGGCCGTCATTGAGCTTTCCTTTAATTGCAAAAAAGATACTTTGTGCAGGAAAAATTAATTTTCTACTATCAATTAAGATGAGCTTTTGTTTCCAAAAATTAGTATCAAAGTTAATCGAATCCATAGTTTGCGGGCAGATTACAAAAAAGAAAATTATATGCAAGAAAATGCCAAAGATACAGATATGTTTTGGGAGTGGGGAATATTTTTCAATTGTTCGTTGAAAACTTTATGAGTTTCTTAAGGAGGAATTATAATAAGATCTCTATCGGATATTGCTATTTTCTGCTGAAAATATGGATAAAGAATATTAATTTGGGTAACCAAAAAAAGGAAAAACGTAAGATGATTGTTCGGGTAGAAAAATAGAATAAGATGGAAGCATATGAATTGATTACACTAAATGAAAGGAATCTAGATACGGAGCACATTTGTTGTGCATTTACCAATAAGAATTGTGCAGAAGGCTATCAAGCCAAAAAAAATTGGTTAAAAGGACAGTTTAAAGATGGTTATACGTTCAAGAAGTTTAATATTAGGGGCAAGGTATTTATAGAGTATGTTCCTGCTGAAAAAGGATGGGTGCCCATTGATGCCCCCAATTATATGTTAATCAATTGTTTTTGGGTTTCTGGGAAATACAAAGGGCAAGGATTGGGAACACGACTTTATGAAGCTTGTCTAGAAGATGCTAGGGATAAAGATGGGCTTGTAGTTGTAACCGCAAAAAAGAAACAGCCTTTTATGTCTGAAAAGAAATTTTTTAATAAAAAAGGTTTTCAGCTGTGCGATACGGCCTTGCCGTACTTCGAATTATGGTACTATCCATTTCATGCAGATGCTGTTGTCCCAACGTTCAAAACAATCGCCAAACAAGGGATTTGCGATGTTCCGCAAGGTTTGAGTGTTTATTATACGAATGCTTGTCCATTTACAGAGTATTATGCCAATATAGAACTAGTAGAAGCTGCCAAAAAGCGAGGTATTCCTATTCAAATTCATAGATTGGCAACCAAAGAACAAGCCCAAAATCACTTTGTTCCTCATACTATTTACAGTGTTTTTTATAACGGTCAATTTGTAACGCAACAAATGTTAACCGAAAAATCTATTGACAAGTATATTACCAAATAAAAAAGACCCCAATAACCACTAGGGAATAAATTCCTTATTGTGATTATTGGGGAAGAAACTAAATAGAATTGTAACAAATTTAAAATTTAATCATTATTTATACTTAGTTGATTTTTAGTAAAGTATTGATGGTTCTGTTTCCTTGTGTATCAATTGCTGAAATCCAGTAAGTTCCAACTGCTAATCTACTCAAATCAATTGTAATATCAGAAGAAGTAGTAGTGGTGTAATGGACTTGTCCCAACGCATCAAAAACATAGATGGTTTGCTTTTCAGAAACGTTTCGGATGCTTAGCACTTGGTTAGCAATAGACCATTGTGGCGCTGATAGGCGTGCAGATGTACAATTTGGACCATTATTACAAGTACTCACTTCTACCCAAACAGGATTTGATCCAGGCATCTCATTAGGGTTGGCATACCATTGGTTCTTCCAAATTTTACATTGGTAATAAACATTCGTGTTAGGTGTAGGATACGCAATACTATTGTCATAGGCATTGTAACCACAATAAGCACCACCATTGCCATTGCCACCCCCGTTACCATTTCCGCCACCGTTACCACCGCCGCCATTGCCAATACAGCTGCTATCTTCTGTGCAAGGGCTAATTTCTACCCAAACAGGGTTTGATCCAGGCACTTCGTTCGGATTGGCATACCATTGGTTGCTCCAAATTTTGCATTGGTAATAAACATTGGTATTAGGACTAGGGTAGCTATTGGCAGGATTATAGGAAGCATGACCGCAGTAAATAGCGCCATTGCCACCACCGCCGCCACCATTACCAGCACCATTGCAGTCATCTGCACCACCACTATAAGGCTCCATGGCAAAATTATTAGCATCAGCAACGGCATTGGCAGGAGCAGTTCCATTTAAGACACTGCTTGCAACGTTTAGGTAGGAGTATGCAGAACTATTACTACCAGACATTAATAGTTGCCAAATCATAATACCATCTCCATCCCCTGCACGATTTGGATGATTTTCTATATGGTCTGATAAAGAAGCAACGTTGGCATGTGTATAAGTGTAATACGGCCCCCATGGTTCATTGGGATAATGGACACCGGCAGCAATTTTAAATCCATATTGTTCTGCATAGTGCGCGTAGGCATCGTACATGATAGAGCGATTGGTACTCCCTCCTGCATTGTAGCCTTGAAAAGCAATTAAATCAATTTCGTTACCAACAGCTTTCATAACAGGAATCATATGACCTGTTGCACTAAAACCAAATAAATTGATACCGTTAGTTTGGGCAGTACCTTGGTATAGTTGAGCATCGGTTTCTCCTGTTAGGGTATTGCGATTGGCAAAGGCAAAAGGAGAACTAGGATCATCATTTAGCTGACCGCCCAAAGCACCAACACCACTAGGAGCGCAAGCCATAATGTATCCCTGAGAACGAGGCATGATAGCTCTAGAGTTGGTGAAGAAATCAATAAAATGCTGTACGTTTGTAGCACTTCCGATATTGGCAAAAGAACCGTTGGGCTCAAAATCCCAGTCGATGCCTGCAAATCCCATGTCGTCTACCAAATCTTTGATTTGCTGATAATTAATGTCGTTATAAATGGTGTTACTGGTCCAATATGTTTCTCCTCCAATGGACAGAATCACTTTCGTTCCCTTGTTGTTGAGTGCCCCAATACTCTCTTTTAGTGTACAACCATCATAAGGAACTTGAATGCCTGTTTGACTAATGTCATAAGATCCCTTAGTATATCGCAAATCGGGTTTGGCAAAAGCAAGAAAAACGTGATTGACATAAGAAGGAATTTCCCTTAATTTTGAATTTTGATTGTTTGAAACCCAGTTCTCTGACCAAGATGGGAAATAACCTAAGACAACAGGTGCATTGTTGTTTGATTGCGCAAAACTAGGTACTTGAAACAGGGCAAATAATGCAATTAGCATTATATACAAATTTGTTTTCATACTCATATTATAAAATTAGATAGTGAAAAAATATAGTTATAATGTGTGTATAGTAGAGTGTGTTCTACTAAATAATATAGAATGAAAATCAAAGGCTAAATACATATTTAGCGATCATAAATTAATCCAATATGTTGTCGGGGGAGTATGACGATTTTTAGGAGTGGGGTTTCCTAAATGAAGTAGGTTTAGCACACAAAGTTGATGTACTGCACTCAATGTATTTTTATTAAAATTATAATATTCATTGAGTTTATGTTTGTGAAACTACAATAATTTATATCCTAATATTTTTTAATTGTTCGTTTCAAGGAGAGATTTCGAGTAGGTGCTAGGTTTAGTAATGGCTTGTTTAATAGAAAATAATAATAGTAGGCTTGGATTATCTTTTAAAGCTTTTTAGACAAGAAAAAAAATAGGAATAGAGTTTTCCCTATTCCTATCTATATAAAAAAATAATAAATTGATAATGATTGTTTATTGCAGACCACTTAAATAGGAACCTAACAAGTCTTTGAACTGATAGCCTTCGGTAAATCGATCTTTGCTTAATTTTTTATGTTCGACCAAGCCCCACAAAACAAACTCTTTTAAGAAATAGCTGTCTTCTTTTGAGATATTGGGTTGATATTTTTTAATTAGTTCAGTTAAAGGTGTAATCTTATCTAGTTGAGCATGGTATTCTTTTTCTGGCAACTCATCTAACAACTCAAAACCACTTTCTTCAAAGAAAAATTCTAAAACATCATGATAAGGGCTTACTGTATCTGGACGCTCTAGTTTTGATATTTTAGGAAATAATGTGCTAAACAAGGTTACGATAGCCTCGCCAATTAGAGTTTCGGCAACAAAAGCAGCTCCTTCTTGCTCTCCTTCATAAACCAACTCCACTTTTCCTGTGATAGAGGGAATGACTCCCATAAAGTCGCTTAGGCGAATGGACGTTTTTTCATCTCCATTTTTTAATGCACGGCGTTCGGCTGTACTCAATAAATTTTCAAACGCTGTAATACTCATTCTAGCACTAATTCCACTTTTTACATCAATGTAGTCACTTACTCTAGCTTGAAAACTGATTTGTTCAAGTAAATCCTTGGCTAAAGAAGGAACATGGATTGTTTCAGATTGACGATCATCTAATTGAGCCTCTTGTTCAGTGATGGTTCTAGCTACAGCAATATTTTCTGGATAGTGCGTTAGGATTTGAGAACCTATTCTATCTTTGAGTGGTGTTACAATGCTACCTCTATTAGTATAATCTTCAGGATTAGCTGTAAATATAAATTGAACGTCCAAAGGCATTCTTAATTTAAACCCTCGAATTTGAATGTCTCCTTCTTGTAAAATATTGAACAGTGCCACTTGAATCCGAGCTTGTAGATCTGGTAGTTCGTTAATAACAAAAATACAACGATTCGCACGAGGAATCATACCAAAATGAATCACTCTATCGTCAGCATACGTTAGTTTCATGGTAGCAGCTTTGATGGGATCAACATCGCCAATCAAATCGGCAACTGTTACATCGGGAGTAGCTAGCTTTTCAGCAAAGCGTTCTGCTCGGTGTACCCATGCAATCGGAGTATCGTCTCCCTTTTCTTCCAACAAATCAATGGCAAATCTAGAAATAGGATAGAAGGGGTCATCATTAATTTCAGAACCTGCAACAATTGGCATCCATTCATCTAAAAGTTGCACCATCAAACGAGCCAAACGAGTTTTGGCTTGACCACGCAAACCTAGCAAATTAATATTATGACGAGATAAAATAGCTCGCTCTAGTTCTGGAATTACCGTATTTTTGTATCCCCAGACTCCTTTAAAAATGGTTTCTTTATTTTTAATTTTTGCAATCAAGTTATCTCTAAGCTCATCTTTGATAGATTTACTCTGATAGCCTGATTTTTTTAATTCACCGAATGTTTGAATTGATTTCATTTTGTATAGTTATTAGATTTCAATAGCATTAAAAAAATTAGTACGCTATTAAGTTTTATGTCTAGTGATTAATTGCCCATTAGGGGGGAAATGCGCTTTTATCGAATTCTTTTTTTTCTATTTTGCTCATAATCTGTAAAAATCATTTCACCCAAACCTTTAAGACCTGTATAAAATGCTTTTCCTTGATTTGATTTGGTAAATTGCTCTACAAAATTCATTAAGTGCGGATCTTGCGCAATCATAAATGTTGTAATTGGAATGTGCAGTTTTCGAGCTTGAGCAGCCATATTGTAACATTTGTTGACAATGTATTTGTCTAAACCAAAGCTATTTTTATAATAAGAGCCATCTTTTTCTCGAATACAACTTGGCTTTCCATCGGTTATCATGAAAATTTGTTTATTGGTATTGCGTTTTCTACGCAGCATATCCATTGCTAGTTGTAAGCCTGCCACTGTATTGGTGTGGTAAGGACCAACTTTTAGGTAAGGCAAGTCCTTGATACTAATCGACCAAGCATCATTGCCAAAAACCAATATATCCAATGTATCTTTGGGATAGCGCGTCGTAATTAATTCAGCTAATGCCATTGCTACTTTTTTGGCAGGAGTAATTCGATCCTCTCCGTACAAAATCATACTATGGCTGATGTCAATCATCAAAACAGTGCTCATTTGAGCTTTGAAACTTGTCTCTTCAACAACCAAGTCATCTTCTGTAAGCTTAAAGTCTCCTATACCATTGTTGATTTGAGCATTACGCAAGCTTTCCGTCATAGAGATACGCTCCAAAGAATCCCCATAGTTATAGTTTCTAAATTCACCATTGTGTTCATCACCTTGCCCTGTGTGTTTGGTCTTATGATTACCCGAGCCACTGCGTTTGAGTTTTCCAAAAATTTGATTTAATGCTTGCTGTCGGATTGCTCGTTCGGTTTTTGCTGTAATGGACAATTGACCACGACCATCTTTGGGATTGTTCTCTTCTTTGATATAACCTTTCTTTTTTAAGTCTTCTTCAAAGTCTTCTAAGGTATATTCAGGAGTGGTTAGTTGGTATTCTTTGTCCAGTTGCCGCATCCAGTCTAGTGTTTCTTCCACATCTCCAGAAGTATATGTAATCAACTCTTTGAAAATTTCTAATAATCTATCAAAAGGTTCCTGATGAGGAGCTTCGTATTCTTTGAAAATAAATCCCTTTCTATTGGCCATGTTTTAATATTATTTCTTGGAATTAATTTGCAAATCTGTAACAATTAAAAACGCAAATGGTTATAGAATTCACACGTAAATTGAAAATTTACTTCTATTTTATTGGATAAACACCACTGTAAACGACTGTTTGGCTTGTGAGAGCATAAACTAGCTACTTTATTGGGGAATATGATTGAAGGGCATCTAAGATAAATAATCCCTACCTAGTAAAAACATATGCTGAAGTAAATATCTAATTTTTAATCTTTTATTAACAAGTTAGTAGCTAAAACAAAAAACATGAGTCATCCCGAATTTTCTAAAGCACATTGACAAAATAAAAATGTTAAGATAAAATGGATGGCTTTTCTAAGTC
>NZ_JHBV01000037.1 GCF_000724545.1 Aureispira sp. CCB-QB1
AGTCCTATATTTAAAGAAGTTATACAGCAGATCACAAGGATTTGTAAAAGGTTGAAAAAATAGTATGTAGAGGCGTACGATCTCACAGACCACTTGGGGAATGTGACGACGCAAGTGAGTGATAGAAAAGCGGGTACACTACTAACCAATGACATTAAAGCCAATGTGCTCAGTTATCAGCAATATTATCCCTTTGGTTGGGAAATGCCTGGGAGAAAGTACAACTCGGGCAATTATCGTTTTGGATTTAATGGGATGGAGAAAGATAAGGAAATCTCTAACGGAAATTATACCACTCACTTTAGAGCTTTAGATACAAGGATAGGACGTTGGTGGTCGGTTGACCCTGTTACGCATGCACATCTTTCGCCTTACAACTCTATGGATGATAATCCTATACTTGGAGTTGATCCTGTTGGAGGGAATACAGAATCTACGCATATTGATAAATTGGGAAATGTTATACACGAATATGATGATGGTGATAATGGTGTGTATGTTCACGAAAACGGTACAACAAGGGCTGATATTGATTTACAAAGAAATGGGGGACTTAATCCAGGAGGTGATGGGAATTACATAGGACAATTAGGTGGTTCACTTGATTTAGGTAAATATGGTATATATCAAAATAAATTAGTAGAAAGTGCCAATATAGCTTTGTCAGAAAATTTCTCTACCGAACAATGGATTACAAACGTTAAAGGTGATGGTATTTGGGATTTAAAGGCTAACTGTTCGACTATATGGGGTGTTGCTTGGGCATATGATGAAAACGATTGGAGTGGAACAGGCAAGAAAACGCAGTTTGTTACTCCAAAATTAACGTTCGAGGATGCATCAGATTTTGGTAATTATCATGCAGGATTTACAGGTTCTATGACAGGTATTCCTACTTCAATACAAACAATAGGAGCAGGGTTAATTGAGCAGTACAAAGATTTGAAAGCAGGAGAAATTATGCAAATGATTGACCAGTATACTCAAAATTGGAATTTCTACCTAGGAGAACCTCCTGCTTTTATGGATGAGGTAGATGATCATTATTGGAATACACAAGGTATGTCAGATGCGTTATTTCTTAAAGAAAAATTAAAATTGAGTTCTACTAATCCTCTTGGGGTTATAAAAAAAGAATAGATATGAAGTATAACTGGATGACGATTTTATTCGCTATGTTGTTTTCTTTTATTGCATGCAACTCAGAAGATATTACAGGATATAAACAATTAAGCAATATAAAGTTATCAGATAGCTTATTTGTTGAAAGATACTCTAAAAGTTATGGTGCTGTAGGAGGAGGAGTTACAAAGTATTTTTTAACCAATTATTCAGACTATCGGCTAATGATTGGGCAATGTGATGAAAAAGAATTTTATAAGATAAGTATTAAGGATAATCAAATTCTAATAATAAAACATTCACGAAGAAATAAAAAGAACGGAGTTACAAAAATAATAGGAACACAAACAATGGAATTACCCCCAAGCTAGTCCAAGTTTGTAGCAAAAGGGGCTAAGGTATTCCACCAAGAGAGTAGTGATCTAGTATTGCGCCAGTAGCTGAAAAAGCTACCAGTCACTAGCCGTTCTTTCTGTCACAGTCCTAGGCTTCACTATTCGGTGTCATGGCGGGTTCTCATGCTTATAGCCTCGGCGTAGCATCCTTGTCAGGTTCACTCCACCATATAGCCACTGGCTATATGCCCTTTGGGTACGTTCGTTCATGTTATAAGCACTACACCGCCCTAGTATGCGTCCCTTCGTGGAGCCGCCTAGCTGCGTAGATTTAGTTTTTATTTTCAAATGAAATATAAGGTATCTACTTGCATAAAATGCCCCTTCAGATTTTTTCTGAAGGGGCGTTCATGTATCAGCCTATCGCTCTACTTTGTAGGACTTTCCTAGTCTTTACTAGTCGCTCCATACGCTATCGGGAACGCCAGCCACAAGGGCGTTTTGTCCTCTCTTATACATTACGCTTGTCGCTGCATGGGGCAATATTTTTATTACGCTATGCTCCATAAAAATAAACCTCAATTATCATTGTACGCTGCCATCGCTGCAAAGCAGCCACGCATACAATAATAATTGAGGTCAGAAAATTAACTGTAAGCTTGACGAGCTTTAGCATCTCTTAAATATGTATTAATTATATTGAAAAGAATAGATTGAGTATCCTTGTCAAGAGTTTGAATCTCTTTCATTTTTTGCACAACTTCTTGGTTAAAATCTTCTTCGTCATTACCTCCCAGAACTTCAAGACTAACCTCTAAAGCATCTGCAATTTTTTTTGCTACGTCAAAAGATGGAATCGCATCGCCACGTTCATACTTGCCAATCATTACTTGAGAAACGTCTGTTTTTTTTGCAAGTTCAGATTGAGACCAACCTTTATCTTTACGCAAGTTCATTATTATTTTACCTATTTCCATAACTAAAGGATAGTTTTTGTAATTAAAATCATGGTTTTTTGTAAAAATACAGAATTATAAGAAATAAATAAAATATATAGTTCTTGTGTGTTTTAGAATAAAAAGATATATTTGTGTCTAATAGTTTTATTTTTTCAAAAGAAAATTTTTTTTAGACGTCTAAGGGAATTTGCAAACCCTACAAAGATTAATGACCATCGAACAAATCAAAGAAAGTCTAAGCATCCAAGATGTATTAGCACATTACGGCTATGCAATAAACAGAAATAAGCATATCAACTGCCCTTTTCATGAGGACAAAAATCCAAGTATGAAAGTCTATGAAGAGACGAACACAGTTTATTGCTTTAGTGGGAATTGCTCCACGCATGGGAAAAGCTTAGATGTAATTGAATTTATCATGAAGCATGAGAGTTGCACGAGACATCAAGCGATTATGAAATGCAAATCCTTATTAAATTACCAAAACCCAAATCAAAAGAAAATGAATCTAATCCCTCAGCTGTGGCAAGAGTTTACGAATTGTTTTACAAAGTCAAAGAAAGCCAAGAGCTACGCTCAAAGCAGAGGGATAGAAAATTTAGAGCTTGGCTATAATCAAGGCAGATGGCATAATAAAAAAGAGCGGACAGAGGATGAAATTAAAGCAGCTCAAAACATGGGTTATTTATTGCCATCCATGAGCAACAAGGGGCATAAGGTCTGGGCAAAAGAATGTTTAATCTTTGCCCTGCGAAATGCAAAAAATGAAGTCGTAAGCTTTTATGGTAGAAGCATTAATCAAAGCGGACACTTTTATATAAAAAACCGACAAGGCTTATATCCATCTTATCCAAAAGCAACGACTAAAAAACTAATCCTAACAGAAAGCATCATAGATGCAGCAAGTCTATTACAAATCGCTTCTATAGTAGAAAGTTACAGCGTTTTAGCCTTGTACGGCACAAATGGACTGACCGAAGAACATCGAGCAGCAATCTCAAATCTAAAGAACTTAGAAGAGATAATTATCATGCTCGATGGAGACGAAGCAGGCAGCCAAGCGAGTGAAAAACTAGCAAAATTTTTAATAGACCAGTTGGGACATTCCGCACGAAGCTGCGGAAATCCAAATCTTAGTATCAAAATAGCTCATCTTGCTAAAGATATGGACGTGAATGAGCTTTGGGCAAATCATCTAAGCGAAGGATTATTTTTAGAATTATTGAGCGAAGCCCAAGAACTAAAACCAAGCTCCAACACAGCACTAAAAATTATCAATGCAAATTATTACATCTATAAAACTCAAAAGCTAAACATTGAAGTTCTAGGTGGCATAAATATAGAGCAAATGGATAAGATGGCTTGTACATTAAGGCTAACAAGAATCCCCAAAAGAAATGCTTTAGACAAGCTTCGCCAAAACTTAAATTTATACCATAGCGGACAGGTCAAAAGCTTAATAAAACGAGTAGCCGAAGAGTTCGAGCTACCTATGCAAGAGCTTCGTTTAGTCTTTGCCAATCTGATAGAATCCCTAGAAGAAGTTCGTAGTCAAGAGCAAGATGCAGCTTTAGAAAATCAGCTTAGTAAACGAAGTTTAAGCAAAGAGCAGAAACAAAAAGCCCTGGCGTTTTTAGAAGATGAAAAGTTGATGGAAAGAACCTGGGAGGACTTGGGCAAAATCGGGATAGTTGGAGAGCGAATAAGTGCGATGATAATGTACTTGTGCTTTAGCTCTAGGAAATTAGAAAAGCCTTTGCATGTCATTAGCTTGGGCAGTAGTGGAAGTTTAAAAACGCATCTACAAGAATCCATAGCAGAGCTAATCCCAGAGCATGAAGTAATCAACATCACAAGTTTATCCGATAACGCTTTGTACTATTATCCCAAAGGCTCATTAGAACATAGCTTGTTTGTAGTTGAAGATATGGACGGCATGAGCGAAGATGCTCAATATGCAGTAAGAGAGCTAAAAAGTAAAGGTTACTTGAAAAAAGATGTCGTTCTAAAAGACGTAAAAGGGAAACCCAGAACGGTATCTGTTTTTGTGAAAGGTCCAATCTGCTTTGCAGGAAGCACCACAAAAGAAAAAGTTTACGAAGACAATGCAAACCGTTGTTTATTGCTTTATAGAAATGAGAGCAAAGCTCATAAAGAAGCTGTAATGAAACAACAACGCAAAGCATCTGCAGGACGAGTAAATGAGTTAGAACAAAGAGGAATCAAAGAGCTTTTTAAAGATGTTCAAATGATGCTCCAACCGATAAAAGTAGTGAATCCTTATGCTGAAAAATTAGTATTACCGAATCAAGTTTTTAAGCCATTAAGAACGAATGCACACTACTTGAAATTTATAGAAGTTATCACCTTTTACCATCAACATCAACGCACCATCAAGACAAGCCAATCAGGCACAAGATATATTGAAACAACGATAGAAGATATTGAATGGGCAAACAAGTTGATGAAAGATGTACTCTTATCAAAAAGTGATGAATTAAGTTGGGGAGTTCGTCAGTTCTTGGAGCGACTAAAAAGATGGTTGGAAAAGAATAAAGTTGAAAGCTTTAGAATGAAAGAAGTAAGAGAAGCTTTGCGTATAAACCCTGCAAATATGAAATATTATGTACAGCAATTATTACGCTATAATCAACTAAAAATCTTAGGTGGTAGCCGTTACAGAGGCTTTGAATATGAATTAGTTAAGCAAAATGATTATCAAGAGTTGAAAAGTCATATTGATAGTGTATTAGATACTGTTTTAGAGCAAATAAAGAGTAGATAATACTAGATAATAGGTAGATAATTGATAGAATTATCCACTCAAAGAGAAGAAAATCAATGAGTTACAAGAGTGGATAATGTAGATAGCCAAAAGTGCAAGATAGGGATGAAAAAATTAGAGTTAAAAACAAAGCAGTATGAGCAGTTGGAAAAGTCTTTTAAAAGTTGGTTAGAAGTACAAAATTATAGTGAAAGTACTTGTTACAATCTGCCCTTACGCATACGAGAATTTTTGCACTATCAAGAAGGGAAAAAGAAAGACTTAGCTGCTTGGCAAGGAAGTGATTTTGAAAGCTTTATGAGCTATTACAAAAATAGAAAGAATCAACGCAAGGCAGGAGCTTTGAGCACAGCACACATTAACAAAACAGCTCATGCCCTTTGCTTGTTGCAAAAGTATTTAGGAAAGCTCAATCAACTAGACTTTTACTACAAAATAGAACGCTTAAAGCGAGAAGAAAAGGAAATAAAAGTCTTTAGTCAAGAGCAAATAAAGCAGTTGTACGAAGCTTGTGACTCTGGAGCTTTTGGATATAGAAATAAAGTAATCTTGGGCTTGTGTTATGGCTGTGGACTAAGAAAAAGCGAAGCTGTAAACTTAGAACTTAGTGATTTATGGTACGACAAAGCTTTGCTTCAAGTAAGAAAATCAAAGACAAAAACGAGTAGATTAGTTCCCTTAACAGCCAAGCTAATCGAGGACTTTAAAGATTATCAAAGCTTAATAAGACCTTTGTTTTTGAAGCAAGAAAAATGCAGTAGTTTTTTATTAAGCAATCGAGGAACAGCGATAACAAGACAAGTCATTTATCTAAGCTTTACCAAGCTACTAGAAGAGGCAGAAATGCCCAAAACAGGACTACACACATTAAGACATAGCATTGCTTCACATCTAGCTCAATCAGGTATGTCAAGTGAGCAAATAGGACAATTTTTAGGGCATAAAACGCTAGACTCCACACAAATATATGTTCATTACAAAACTAAAGAATTATGATAAAAGAGTACTTGGAAACACGGCATAAAATGAAGACGGCAAGTTCTTATTATAGAGAGTGGAAGGACTTTGAATCTTATCTTTATCAAAAGAATTGTTCAATACAAAATGTGACTTATCCTTTAATCTTAAATTATGTAGAATCATTGCAAAAGCGAAGCTTAAAAGCCAAGAGCATCAATAGAAAGCTAATGATAATTGAGAAAATTTATAAGCATCTTTTGCCAAACAAGAACAATCCCATCAAAGGCTTGCGAGTAAAAACAGAAGGACGAAGTCCATTATCTGAACCCATAGCAATAGAAGATTTATCAAAACTCTTAAAGGACTTGCCAAGGGAAACAGCCTATCAAAAACGAAATGTTCTGATGTTAAGTCTTATCCATCATCAAGCCTTACGAGTTGGAGAAATCAAAGCGTTAAAACTGCAAGATATAGACTTAGAAAAAGCTCGAATCTACGTTCCAAAGAGCAATAGAAGCAAGAGCAGAAGCCTAGAATTAACAGCTTTGCAAGTCATCGAGCTACAAGATTATATAAAAACAACTCGTCCAGAGCTTTTGCAATACAAAACCAATCAACTTTTTATTACAGGAGGAAGCTCTAAGAGTTTACAAAATAGCTTTTTGAAATTAAAGAAGAAGCTGCAAAAACGCCTACCCAAATTAAAGAATCTAGAACATTGGCGAAGCAGCATCATAGTACATTGGTTAGAGCATAGTCCTTTGTTGGAAGTTCAACAGAAGTTAGGACATTGCTACGCCAGTAGTACAGAAAGATACAAAGTATATGCTGTAAAAAATCTACAAAAAGCCTTAAGCGTTCATCATCCATTAAGATGATTTTTTTAATATTTGACATGCTAGCCGATAGGCGACGTATGGCAAATATTAAAACTTATAGCCGACAAGGCTATAAAAAAAGAGCGTACAAAGTGGGCTTGTCCCCAGCGTACCGATAGCGTAAGGAGCGACCAGTGCAGTATAGGAAAGCTATGTTAAGAGCGATAGACTGCTATATGATACTTCATACAAATCTATGATCCCGTATGAAACGAAGTGTAACTAAGGGGCGTAGTGCAGCTAGGCGGCTCCTAGCGGGTACGCACACTAAGCTAGTGAAGTGCTTGTACTATATATATTATAGTATAAGGACGAGAACTAAGCATGATGAGGAACATGTAAGCCCAGAGCTATGACAGAATGAATGACAAATGAATGCTATATTATTATACTGGCGAAGCTCTGGAAGGCAACTCCTGACGAAGAATACCAATCTCCCCCGTTATGAAATAACGTTTGTATAACTTTTTTTTCAATAGAAAATTAAGTCTTCTGTTGAAAAAAGAAGTATCTTTAAAAAGTGGAAGAGGATGAGAAAAAAGCTGTTTGAAAAAGTTGAAGGAATTATTACCCCTTCGGATGGAACCAACCTGGGCGCTCGCTCAATGGGGATAAAAGTCGATTCACATTTAATGGAAAAGAATTTGACTCAGAGTGGAAAATACAAGATTTTGGAGGGAGACTATATGAGAATAGAATAGGTCGCTTTATTTCTAGAGATCCTAAGTTTAGGAAATTTCCTTGGGCTAGCCCTTATAATTTTGCAGCTAATAGTCCTGTAACGAATATAGACCTTGATGGTCATAGTCCTATAAAAGCTTTAATTACTATTGCAAAAGCAGCTAGAAAAGCTGCTAAAGCGAAGAAAAGGGGCAAGAAATTTAACGTAAAGGAATTTTTGACAGAAGAATTAGAAGGCATAGTAGACAATGTGCATACGATATTTATAGATCCTACTGCCTCTAATACAGAAATAGTTATGGCTGCAATTGAGTTAGCAACAGGGGCAGACATAGGGCCAGGTAAAAAATCTAAAAAGCAACTAAGATTAGAAGGAAAAGCTATCACTGATGCTGCTAAGTCAGATGGTTTTATCAATGATGTTGTAACTGAAAAAGCTTTGCGAGAAAGTGGTACATTTTGGGGATGGATTAAGGGCTTATTTAGCAAGAAAAAAAGAAAAAGAGCACCTAATGCTAAGAAACCTGGGGAGGGTTTGAATTTTGAACATAACAAAAAACATGGTAATGAGCAAAAAGGAAATAGAGGGAAAGCACCAACTAATCCCCAAAAATCTTTAGAAAATTCATATGAATTACCTGGTAATACAACAAGAAGAGTAGGAGTAGACAAGGAGACTGGTGAGTTTAATGTATTTGATGAACATACTAAAGGTAATTTCCACGGACATGTAAGAACATGGAAAGAATTGAGTCAAGATATGAAGAACACATTGATTAAAAATAAAGTAGCTAATAGAAAAGGTAAAATATTATAATATGAAATATGAAAATTTCACTAAAAGGTCTAAAAGTGAGATAGTTTCTTTATTATCTTCAAAAGATGATAATCAAATTATAGAAGGATTGATTAGTATTATAGATTTAAATGAGAATTGGAAATGGAAACAGGATCAAATATTAAGATTTATTCATCATCATAATTTTTGGATTGCTAAGAATGCAATAACTGGTTTGGGTGACTTGGCAAGAATTCATGGCACTCTAGAGAAATTAAAGGTAACGAATGAATTAACATTAATCAATAATCCTGAACTTAAGGGTATTATTGATGCAACAGTTGACGATTTTAATATTTTTTTAAGCAAAGGTGTTCCTCCTCAGAAGCCAACAGACTAGAATCACGCCAGTAGTTATAAAAAACTACCATTACGCTAGTCGCTATATTCTGTCACGCTTCTAGGATTGGCATGTTTGTCGTCACGGCGGTTCTCATGCTTATAGCCTCGGCACAGCCTATGTTACAAGCACTACACCGCCCTAGTGTGTGTACCTTGTAGGAGCTGTCAGGCTGCGTATTTTTGTTTTCATTTGAAAATAAAATTATTGTAAATACTTGCATAGAAAAGCCCCTTCAGAATAGTTCTGAGGGGGCTTTTTATGTAGCTATCTATCGTAGCTAAACGCTACTTTCCTATATAGCACCTTACACTCCATACGCTATCGGGAACGCCAGCCACAAGGGCGTTTTGTCCTCTCTTATACATTACGCTTGTCGCTGCATGGGGCAATATTTTTATTACGCTATGCTCCATAAAAATAAACCTCAATTATCATTGTACGCTGCCATCGCTGCAAAGCAGCCACGCATACAATAATAATTGAGGTCAGAAAATTAACTGTAAGCTTGACGAGCTTTAGCATCTCTTAAATATGTATTAATTATATTGAAAAGAATAGATTGAGTATCCTTGTCAAGAGTTTGAATCTCTTTCATTTTTTGCACAACTTCTTGGTTAAAATCTTCTTCGTCATTACCTCCCAGAACTTCAAGACTAACCTCTAAAGCATCTGCAATTTTTTTTGCTACGTCAAAAGATGGAATCGCATCGCCACGTTCATACTTGCCAATCATTACTTGAGAAACGTCTGTTTTTTTTGCAAGTTCAGATTGAGACCAACCTTTATCTTTACGCAAGTTCATTATTATTTTACCTATTTCCATAACTAAAGGATAGTTTTTGTAATTAAAATCATGGTTTTTTGTAAAAATACAGAATTATAAGAAATAAATAAAATATATAGTTCTTGTGTGTTTTAGAATAAAAAGATATATTTGTGTCTAATAGTTTTATTTTTTCAAAAGAAAATTTTTTTTAGACGTCTAAGGGAATTTGCAAACCCTACAAAGATTAATGACCATCGAACAAATCAAAGAAAGTCTAAGCATCCAAGATGTATTAGCACATTACGGCTATGCAATAAACAGAAATAAGCATATCAACTGCCCTTTTCATGAGGACAAAAATCCAAGTATGAAAGTCTATGAAGAGACGAACACAGTTTATTGCTTTAGTGGGAATTGCTCCACGCATGGGAAAAGCTTAGATGTAATTGAATTTATCATGAAGCATGAGAGTTGCACGAGACATCAAGCGATTATGAAATGCAAATCCTTATTAAATTACCAAAACCCAAATCAAAAGAAAATGAATCTAATCCCTCAGCTGTGGCAAGAGTTTACGAATTGTTTTACAAAGTCAAAGAAAGCCAAGAGCTACGCTCAAAGCAGAGGGATAGAAAATTTAGAGCTTGGCTATAATCAAGGCAGATGGCATAATAAAAAAGAGCGGACAGAGGATGAAATTAAAGCAGCTCAAAACATGGGTTATTTATTGCCATCCATGAGCAACAAGGGGCATAAGGTCTGGGCAAAAGAATGTTTAATCTTTGCCCTGCGAAATGCAAAAAATGAAGTCGTAAGCTTTTATGGTAGAAGCATTAATCAAAGCGGACACTTTTATATAAAAAACCGACAAGGCTTATATCCATCTTATCCAAAAGCAACGACTAAAAAACTAATCCTAACAGAAAGCATCATAGATGCAGCAAGTCTATTACAAATCGCTTCTATAGTAGAAAGTTACAGCGTTTTAGCCTTGTACGGCACAAATGGACTGACCGAAGAACATCGAGCAGCAATCTCAAATCTAAAGAACTTAGAAGAGATAATTATCATGCTCGATGGAGACGAAGCAGGCAGCCAAGCGAGTGAAAAACTAGCAAAATTTTTAATAGACCAGTTGGGACATTCCGCACGAAGCTGCGGAAATCCAAATCTTAGTATCAAAATAGCTCATCTTGCTAAAGATATGGACGTGAATGAGCTTTGGGCAAATCATCTAAGCGAAGGATTATTTTTAGAATTATTGAGCGAAGCCCAAGAACTAAAACCAAGCTCCAACACAGCACTAAAAATTATCAATGCAAATTATTACATCTATAAAACTCAAAAGCTAAACATTGAAGTTCTAGGTGGCATAAATATAGAGCAAATGGATAAGATGGCTTGTACATTAAGGCTAACAAGAATCCCCAAAAGAAATGCTTTAGACAAGCTTCGCCAAAACTTAAATTTATACCATAGCGGACAGGTCAAAAGCTTAATAAAACGAGTAGCCGAAGAGTTCGAGCTACCTATGCAAGAGCTTCGTTTAGTCTTTGCCAATCTGATAGAATCCCTAGAAGAAGTTCGTAGTCAAGAGCAAGATGCAGCTTTAGAAAATCAGCTTAGTAAACGAAGTTTAAGCAAAGAGCAGAAACAAAAAGCCCTGGCGTTTTTAGAAGATGAAAAGTTGATGGAAAGAACCTGGGAGGACTTGGGCAAAATCGGGATAGTTGGAGAGCGAATAAGTGCGATGATAATGTACTTGTGCTTTAGCTCTAGGAAATTAGAAAAGCCTTTGCATGTCATTAGCTTGGGCAGTAGTGGAAGTTTAAAAACGCATCTACAAGAATCCATAGCAGAGCTAATCCCAGAGCATGAAGTAATCAACATCACAAGTTTATCCGATAACGCTTTGTACTATTATCCCAAAGGCTCATTAGAACATAGCTTGTTTGTAGTTGAAGATATGGACGGCATGAGCGAAGATGCTCAATATGCAGTAAGAGAGCTAAAAAGTAAAGGTTACTTGAAAAAAGATGTCGTTCTAAAAGACGTAAAAGGGAAACCCAGAACGGTATCTGTTTTTGTGAAAGGTCCAATCTGCTTTGCAGGAAGCACCACAAAAGAAAAAGTTTACGAAGACAATGCAAACCGTTGTTTATTGCTTTATAGAAATGAGAGCAAAGCTCATAAAGAAGCTGTAATGAAACAACAACGCAAAGCATCTGCAGGACGAGTAAATGAGTTAGAACAAAGAGGAATCAAAGAGCTTTTTAAAGATGTTCAAATGATGCTCCAACCGATAAAAGTAGTGAATCCTTATGCTGAAAAATTAGTATTACCGAATCAAGTTTTTAAGCCATTAAGAACGAATGCACACTACTTGAAATTTATAGAAGTTATCACCTTTTACCATCAACATCAACGCACCATCAAGACAAGCCAATCAGGCACAAGATATATTGAAACAACGATAGAAGATATTGAATGGGCAAACAAGTTGATGAAAGATGTACTCTTATCAAAAAGTGATGAATTAAGTTGGGGAGTTCGTCAGTTCTTGGAGCGACTAAAAAGATGGTTGGAAAAGAATAAAGTTGAAAGCTTTAGAATGAAAGAAGTAAGAGAAGCTTTGCGTATAAACCCTGCAAATATGAAATATTATGTACAGCAATTATTACGCTATAATCAACTAAAAATCTTAGGTGGTAGCCGTTACAGAGGCTTTGAATATGAATTAGTTAAGCAAAATGATTATCAAGAGTTGAAAAGTCATATTGATAGTGTATTAGATACTGTTTTAGAGCAAATAAAGAGTAGATAATACTAGATAATAGGTAGATAATTGATAGAATTATCCACTCAAAGAGAAGAAAATCAATGAGTTACAAGAGTGGATAATGTAGATAGCCAAAAGTGCAAGATAGGGATGAAAAAATTAGAGTTAAAAACAAAGCAGTATGAGCAGTTGGAAAAGTCTTTTAAAAGTTGGTTAGAAGTACAAAATTATAGTGAAAGTACTTGTTACAATCTGCCCTTACGCATACGAGAATTTTTGCACTATCAAGAAGGGAAAAAGAAAGACTTAGCTGCTTGGCAAGGAAGTGATTTTGAAAGCTTTATGAGCTATTACAAAAATAGAAAGAATCAACGCAAGGCAGGAGCTTTGAGCACAGCACACATTAACAAAACAGCTCATGCCCTTTGCTTGTTGCAAAAGTATTTAGGAAAGCTCAATCAACTAGACTTTTACTACAAAATAGAACGCTTAAAGCGAGAAGAAAAGGAAATAAAAGTCTTTAGTCAAGAGCAAATAAAGCAGTTGTACGAAGCTTGTGACTCTGGAGCTTTTGGATATAGAAATAAAGTAATCTTGGGCTTGTGTTATGGCTGTGGACTAAGAAAAAGCGAAGCTGTAAACTTAGAACTTAGTGATTTATGGTACGACAAAGCTTTGCTTCAAGTAAGAAAATCAAAGACAAAAACGAGTAGATTAGTTCCCTTAACAGCCAAGCTAATCGAGGACTTTAAAGATTATCAAAGCTTAATAAGACCTTTGTTTTTGAAGCAAGAAAAATGCAGTAGTTTTTTATTAAGCAATCGAGGAACAGCGATAACAAGACAAGTCATTTATCTAAGCTTTACCAAGCTACTAGAAGAGGCAGAAATGCCCAAAACAGGACTACACACATTAAGACATAGCATTGCTTCACATCTAGCTCAATCAGGTATGTCAAGTGAGCAAATAGGACAATTTTTAGGGCATAAAACGCTAGACTCCACACAAATATATGTTCATTACAAAACTAAAGAATTATGATAAAAGAGTACTTGGAAACACGGCATAAAATGAAGACGGCAAGTTCTTATTATAGAGAGTGGAAGGACTTTGAATCTTATCTTTATCAAAAGAATTGTTCAATACAAAATGTGACTTATCCTTTAATCTTAAATTATGTAGAATCATTGCAAAAGCGAAGCTTAAAAGCCAAGAGCATCAATAGAAAGCTAATGATAATTGAGAAAATTTATAAGCATCTTTTGCCAAACAAGAACAATCCCATCAAAGGCTTGCGAGTAAAAACAGAAGGACGAAGTCCATTATCTGAACCCATAGCAATAGAAGATTTATCAAAACTCTTAAAGGACTTGCCAAGGGAAACAGCCTATCAAAAACGAAATGTTCTGATGTTAAGTCTTATCCATCATCAAGCCTTACGAGTTGGAGAAATCAAAGCGTTAAAACTGCAAGATATAGACTTAGAAAAAGCTCGAATCTACGTTCCAAAGAGCAATAGAAGCAAGAGCAGAAGCCTAGAATTAACAGCTTTGCAAGTCATCGAGCTACAAGATTATATAAAAACAACTCGTCCAGAGCTTTTGCAATACAAAACCAATCAACTTTTTATTACAGGAGGAAGCTCTAAGAGTTTACAAAATAGCTTTTTGAAATTAAAGAAGAAGCTGCAAAAACGCCTACCCAAATTAAAGAATCTAGAACATTGGCGAAGCAGCATCATAGTACATTGGTTAGAGCATAGTCCTTTGTTGGAAGTTCAACAGAAGTTAGGACATTGCTACGCCAGTAGTACAGAAAGATACAAAGTATATGCTGTAAAAAATCTACAAAAAGCCTTAAGCGTTCATCATCCATTAAGATGATTTTTTTAATATTTGACATGCTAGCCGATAGGCGACGTATGGCAAATATTAAAACTTATAGCCGACAAGGCTATAAAAAAAGAGCGTACAAAGTGGGCTTGTCCCCAGCGTACCGATAGCGTAAGGAGCGACCAGTGCAGTATAGGAAAGCTATGTTAAGAGCGATAGACTGCTATATGATACTTCATACAAATCTATGATCCCGTATGAAACGAAGTGTAACTAAGGGGCGTAGTGCAGCTAGGCGGCTCCTAGCGGGTACGCACACTAAGCTAGTGAAGTGCTTGTACTATATATATTATAGTATAAGGACGAGAACTAAGCATGATGAGGAACATGTAAGCCCAGAGCTATGACAGAATGAATGACAAATGAATGCTATATTATTATACTGGCGAAGCTCTGGAAGGCAACTCCTGACGAAGAATACCAATCTCCCCCGTTATGAAATAACGTTTGTATAACTTTTTTTTCAATAGAAAATTAAGTCTTCTGTTGAAAAAAGAAGTATCTTTAAAAAGTGGAAGAGGATGAGAAAAAAGCTGTTTGAAAAAGTTGAAGGAATTATTACCCCTTTGGTTGGAACCAACCTGGGCGCTCGCTCAATGCTGATAGAAGTCGATTTACGTTTTTTAATGGAAAAGAGTTTGACCCAGAATGGAATATTCAAGATTATGGGTTTAGACTCTATGATAACCGTTTAGGTAAATTTCTTTCCTTCGATCCTCTTTCAGATAAATACCCAGATTTAACACCATATCAATTTGCTAGTAATACACCGATTCAGTCTATTGACTTAGATGGTTTAGAACGATTTGATGTACAGTTTAACAGAGAAGATGGAGATGCTCATTTGTCATTGGTGGATGCTACAGGACCATTACGTTTCTTTATTCATGGTAATGGGTTATATATATCTGAAGATTCTAAACGAGGAATAGCTTTAAGAAAGGCATGGAATACCTTGTCAGATATACATGGAATAACTACAGCTAGAATTAATGGTTATGACATAATTGCCCAAAGTGTTCCTTCTAATACGGTAGCTAGAGATCCTCGGTCAATTTTCTATCCTTCCGATCCCAAAGTAAGAGATAATGTATTAAAACCTGTAGGAACACCCAATGGAGAATTTGGAGAAGGAATAATAGGACTAAAGATTAAAAGTATACCAGATGGATCTATGTTCAAACAATTGGATCCATTAAATCCTGATGAATTAGAAATAGAAGAACCAGAACCAGATTTATATATTATAGAAATAACTAGAGAACAATATATAGATGAAAACTTTACAATGGTTTTAACGCCTAAAGTTTTACATGGACCAACCCCCGCAGATAAGAGAAATTATAAGAAATCTATTAAAACTGCTAAAAACATGGCAAAAACTCCCAATCGGGTTATCAAAATAAATGGGACGCCAAAACAGCAAAAACAGTTTAGAAAAGACTTGATAAAAGCAGGCGTTGATCCTAAAAAAATTCGAAATGATTTACCTAGCAATAAAACAAATTCTTCTTTTGGTATACAAGTAGGTGAAGTAAAAACAAGAATTATAGAGACAACTAGAAAATTGAATAAATGAGAGTAATAATAGCTTATATTTTTATATTTGGTCTTGTAAACTTCCTATATGGTCAAAGTACACAAGAGAAAGTGAACGAGGTAAGTAGAATATTGCCAGATTCTACGATAATCAAGTTTGAATTTTATTATATAGAGGATTACTTATATAAGATATACATATACGAAAGTGATGTTCTAAAATCAGTAGGGTTTACGAAAGATAAAGATAAAATAGAGAACATTCATTATGTAGGCTTTTTTCAAAGTTTCCATAAAAATGGAAAAGTTCGTTTGGAAGGAGAATATAATTATAGTCATCTTCATGAAGGAGAGTGGAAAGAATATTATGAATCTGGTCAATTACTTTCCATCAAAGTTTGTAAGAATGGTTTATTGAGTGGTAAATATATTTGTTATTATGAATCAGGAGGACTAAAAGAGAAAGGTGAATTTGGCACAAAAGAATATAGGATAGACAATAAACTTCATATTATGGATTCTAAAATAGGTTTTTGGACTGCGTATCATCCAAATGGCACAAAGGAGTGTGAAGGCAATTACTGGTTTGGAGCTATTATAGAATTCACGAATGATGAATACAAAGAACAAGAACAGAAATATGGTGTCACTTTTTATCCTCAATATAGACAAGATATGAGGCATGGATATTGGAGCTATTGGAATGATAAAGGTTTATTGGAAAAAAAGAAGAGTACTACAAAGGTATTTTAATTCAGGAATTGAAAATAGAAGAACAAGGTAATTCCACCAAGAGAGTAGCGATCTAGTACTGCGCCAGTAGCAAAAGGCTACTGTTCTCTAGTCGTTCACTCTGTAACAGTAAAACCATATAGTGAGAATAAAAATACAGTATCATCTTTAGCTAGAAAGAGTAGTGTTAGTAATAAAAATTTTCAAGCACTAAACAGGAAAAATCTTACCAAAAAGGGAGACTTAATTATTGGTAAAAAAGTAAAAATACTTAAAAAGTAGATTATGCTTCAAATAAGAAATATTTTATCTCTATTCATTATTATATTTGGAAATATCAGCTCTATTTCTCAGATAAATACCTCTTTAGAAAGTTCCTTTTCAAAAAAAGGAGATTTTAGTATAAATTCAATAGGTATAAATAAAGATAATATATTAATTGCAAGCTTTTGCAATAAAAAAAAATCATTATATATTTTTTACGAAAATGGTAAGTTGAAAAATAATATATACTTAGGGTATAGTAATATTGATGAAATTGAATTTGTTCCAAAAACAAATCAAGTAATTCTTTTACAAGATGCAAAAAATAGAATAACAATAGTTGATTATGAAGATGAATCTATTCAATTAAAAAATATACTAATTAGAGATCAATGGTATTCAATGTATTCTGCTGGTTATCAGGATCTATATGAGGCAGACATGTATTATTTATTACCAAAATATATCAATAAGCATCAACTTGATATTCAAAGTTCAATATTAAGCGCTCAAAGTGATTGTTTGATTAATGCAAAAGATTTGAAAGATTCTATATACTGTGAAAGAGGGAATGATTTATATAAACTTAATTTTTGGGAAAACCAAGATGATTTTTATTTTTCTTCATTTCATGTTTTGTATAAAAAAGATAATACTTATACACCAGAACGAGGAGGAATAGATACTTTATGGTATATTGGAAATGATTTTTTCCCTGATTCAAAAGTTATTTACTTTGAACCTGATAAAGGTGATTTATTATACACTAAATATCAAGGATATAATCATGTATTATCATACAGGAATATAATTCAGAATAAGAAAGAGGATTTAAACTATTTAGAAAAAAATAATGAAAGAAAGATTGGGGGAAATTATTATTATAGATATATTTTAAATGGAAATATTCTTTGCCTTGCCTTTGTGAGGAAAGGAGAACTTTTCTTTAAAAAAATAAAGATAAAATTTGATTAGGAGCAAGGTATTCAACTTAAAAAGTAACGTTCTAGTACTACGCTAGTAGCTTGGAATAGCTAGCAGTCATTAGTCATACCTTCTATCGTAGTACTTGACATACACGACTTCATAATGGTTCATCTGCTTACCCCCTTCAGTTGTAATCGCTGCGTTCTTGTGTTCAGAGTATTTGAATAAAAATGTATACTCTTGCATAACTACATAACCTAAAGACCTCCGTTTGGACGGAAAAGAGGCTGGGGGAAAATCCTTTTCCAAGAACCTCTTTCTTGTTGATATTAGCTATTTATAAATTTGCTTTTTCTCCAAATTAGCAGAAAGCACTTTTAAGCAATCCGCACACAAACAATCTTGATAATTAACTTGCAATCTAGCAATTAGTTCTGGTGTTAATGAAACATTTGAGCAATGGCAGTTTTTAATATCTGTAGCATTGCACACAAATTTATTTTGGCACTTGGCGCAAGTTTTTTCCATGGTGTAGAATATTTAAGAGGAAACCCAACCATCCATAAAATTAATAGTCTGCTAAGAACCTTGAAATTAATTGAGGCTAGCAGACTATCAACTTTGGAATAATTACAGGGTGTTTAATCCTATTGAGTAATAATTTTAGTAGTAGGCAATGCTTTTTTTAGTGGTACCAAAACTTGTTGATCAAATTCGGCATTGGTAAGAACAATTTTTTTTGCGCGTATCATAGGAATTTCGTTAGGAAAATTAACCAATTTAGAAGCAGTTAAATTTAACTCTTCTAATTGCAAGGGCGCAATATTGACCAATGTGGTTCCTATATCCAAAGTTGGAATTTTAGCCAAAGAAAGTACCTCTAATTGTGTCAAGTTTTTGATAGCGTCAGGAATATACTGAACAGCAGTTCCATTTAAACTAAGTGTTTTTAGCTGGGAAATATCTTTGATAGACTCTGGTAAAACGTCTAAACTATCATTATTTTCTAAATATAGATGCTCTAAGTTTTTTAGTGCCGACAGATCTTCGGGAAGATTTTTTAATGCCGTTTGGTTTAGCTTGAGTGTTTTTAGCGCAGGCAATTTTGCAAGGGTTGCCCAAAACTCATTTTGATACAATTGCTGCATACCTGATAAATCCAAAAACTCTACCTTTGTTAGAGTGGAGAGGTTCGTTGTTTTTACGTCTTCAATATTGGCACTTAAATCTAGGTAGCGCAAGGTTCTTAAATTACCAACATTAAAACCTAGTTTTGTCAACTCACTTCCACCAACATCGAGCACTTCTAAATATTTTAATTTGCGCAAATTTTCAGGAAGGCTAGCCAATGGATTATTGTGTACTTCTAGAACCTGCAATTCCGCAATTGCATTAATCCCGCTAGGCAGTGCTGTCAACTGGTTGTTATTCATCTTCCAAACTTGCAGCCCTTCTAATAATGAAAAGGCTTCGGAGACCTTGGTAATCGCATTGTTTTCTGCATTTAGCGTTTTCATACGAATGAGTTGAGTCATTCGGTCAGGTAGTTCTGTGATTTTGTTATTGGAGACATTCAACGTAGAGATGTAACGACAATCCATGACTTCTTTGGGAATTTCAGTCAATTCATTATTAGAAATATCAATACTACGAAGGGTCTTGATTAGAGCAATATTTTCAAAAGATTCTCTAAATTCTAACGAAGGGTTTTGGGATAGACCGATGTATTGAAGTGCTAGCATTTTGGAAATATTCTTGGGGAGGTGAACTAGTGCGTTGTTCCCCAATTCCAAGTATTTAAGAGCTTTGAGTGATTTGATATTATTAGGCAAACTAGATATATCATTATTTTTTAATTCTAATTTTGCAAGTTTAGGGTTTTTGATAAACAATCCAAAAGCTGTGTTAATACTATTAGACTTAATGGCATTGTTGAGATAGACCTCTTCAATAGACTTTAAATCTTTGAATGTTTTAGGCAAAGATTCTAATGGATTATTATCCAAAACAAGCACTTTTAGTTTTTTTAAAGAGCCCAATTCATCAGGCAAACTCTCTAATTGATTGTTAGCTAGATTTAACTTTTCAATATTAATACATTGAGTGAGTTGAGGGGGTAATTCCGTTAATTTCTGATTGCTAAGATCAAGATGAATGACATTCTCAAATTCTAGGGTACCACTCGTATCAGAGATAAAGGTATAGATTGTATCTTTTTGAGCATGAGACACAATACTGGTGAGTAGTAGTCCAATAAATGTAAATAGTCGCATTTAATAATTGATTTTTGTGTTAAAATTAATGGTTTTAATGCAAGTTGGAAGACAAAGTTAATGAATAACCGACAGGGTACCTTTTGTTTGTGGATTTTCCTTCAAAAAGTCTCAGTTTAACTTTTATTCCAGGTTTACAATTTAGTTTTTGGGGAGCAAACAACAACAATTGTAAACAATGCTACTTGGGGCTTGTAAATCAAAAAACTAACCAAATTTAGTAATTAGAGAAAGGAGTCTGAAAAATTGATAAGTAAAAGACATCTTTTAAAGTCCTGGTTGTTAAGTTACATTATTTTTGACAGACTCTTTTTAGTGAAATTTAATGATTTTACAATTTGATGTTAGTTGTTTGTGCCGAATTATAACAGTAACACAAATAAAGACCTAAAGAAGTTCACCTAAAAGCCTTTAAGCAAATTGAATATTTACTTTATAAGAAATGGGGATAGAACTTCCTACAAAATTATTTTATCAAATTCATAACAAGACTTAACGTTCTTTTTTGACAATAGCATTTTAAAAGTTCTTTGAATAAGCTATCTTTGGGAGAAGAACATAGAAAATAACCAATATTAAAAGAAAAGCGCAAAAAGTAACGCAGCAGTAAGGGGATTTTAGGAGTAAATCATTTTCAATATAACAATAGTGGCAACAAAAATATTAACAATAGAAACTGCAACTCGAAGTTGTTCTGTTTGTTTGACAAAAGACGGACAGCCATGGATTATTCGAGAGACGAATAGTCAAGCTGGACATGCAGAAAAGTTGACTTTATTTATAGAAGAAGTTATGCAAACGGCAAATGTAACATTGAAAGATTTGGATGCAATTGCTGTGAGTCAAGGTCCTGGTTCTTATACTGGGTTGAGAATTGGAATTTCTACTGCCAAAGGTTTATGTTATGCTTTAG
This sequence comes from Aureispira sp. CCB-QB1, assembly GCF_000724545.1. GTDB lineage: Bacteria > Bacteroidota > Bacteroidia > Chitinophagales > Saprospiraceae > Aureispira. The sequence goes on from NZ_JHBV01000037.1 coordinate 20,987, forward strand.
ATAAGCCGATGCTTGCTATTGATACTTTACAAGCGTTGGCTTTTGGTGCCATTCAGCAATATAATAATCCCAAAGCAGCTTATGTGGCTTTGATGGATGCTCGAAGAATGGATGCTTATGTTGGCGTGTATGATGTGAATTGCAAGTGTATAAAAACGCCTTATTTTGCTACTTTAGAACCCAATAGTTTTGATGAATTATTAGAATACTCAGAGATAGACGAAGTTGTTTTGGTAGGGGATGCAGTGGCAAAATATCAAGAAAACTGTCAAACCAATCCTTTGAAAATTAGCACCGTTCAATTGCCTTCTTCCAAATATCTAGCGCAGTTGGCTTATGAGGCTTACCAACAACAAAAAACAGTAGACGTTGCTTATTTCGAGCCATTCTACCTCAAAAAACCGAATATTACCAAACCAAAGCCCAAGTTTTAATCTTGAAAATATTAGATCGATACATACTAAAACGATACTTGGGAAGCTTTTTCTTTATTGTATTACTTTCCTCCATGCTTTCTGTAGTGGTTGATGCTGCAGAAAAAATCAATGATTTTTTAGAAGAAGGTGGTCCTACTTTTTATCAAGTTGTTTTTGAATATTATTTGAATTTTATTCCATTCTTAAACAGTTTGATTTTTCCTTTGTACAACCTTATCGCTGTTGTTTTTTTTACGTCTCGATTAGCAGCTAACTCAGAGTTTATTGCCATGGTAGGCAATGGCGTAAACCACTATCGCTTGTTGGTTCCTTATCTAATGGGAGCCTCTATTATTGCAGGTTTGCATTATTATGGAAATCATAATCTAATTCCACGATCTAATACGACCCGAACAGCTTTTGAGAATACATATATCTACAAGCATAATTATGTTGGTAATACGGGCAATTTTCATGCTGCCGCAAGCCCTTATGAAGAGTTTTATTTGCAAGGATTTAATCGATATGATAGCACTGGAAGCCAATTTGCATGGATCAAGCACGATAGCTCTCGATTGCGTCGAACATCTGTTTTGACAGCGACTAAAATTCGTTTGTTAAAAGCCCCTAACCGTTGGCGCTTATCTGGAATACGAAAGCGAGAAAAAGTGTCAGCTTATAGAGACAATGTGGTTAAATTGCCTCCCCAAGAGTTTATGGATACGACGATTGGTTTTTATATCACAGATTTAATCAAACGAGATAATCATAAAGATAATATGACAACCAATGAATTGATAGAGTATATCAACAAACAGAAAGCAAAGGGGGTTGGGGGGACACTAGTTTTTGAGGTAGAACGTTATCGAAGAAGTGCCGATCCTTTTTCTATTTTTATTTTAACATTAATTGGTTTTTCGATTGCCTCACGAAAAATGCGTGGGGGGATGGCTTGGCATTTGGTAATTGGATTTGGGCTATCAGCAATTTATATCTTTATGACAAAATTCTCAACAACTTTCTCTATCAATGGAGGATTGTCCCCTTTATTGGGAGTTTGGGTGCCCAATATTTTCTTTTTGGGAGTAGCTTTTTGGATGTTGTTCCGTGCTCAGAAGTAAATGAGGATAGTTTGGGATTGCAGTTTGGACCGTCTAAGCTGCTATTTTTTTATGCATTTTGTTAATGCAACAGCGTTGCATTAGTGTTTTTTTTCTTATCTTTAACAAAAGAGCTGTGTAGGAGTGAAATGAGCTACTATACAACATCAATTGAAATACAATTTATTATAAAAAGATGCGTACTATGAATCAGCAAATTTATGACGTTATAATAATAGGTGGAAGCTATGCAGGATTGGCAGCTGCAATGGCTTTGGGGCGTTCTTTGAGAAAGGTATTGGTGATAGATGCAGGCAAACCCTGTAATCGGCAGACTCCACATTCTCATAATTTTATTACTCAAGACGGGAAAGCACCTTTGGAAATTTTAAAGGAAGCAAGAGTTCAGGTAGAACAGTATAAGACAGTCCATTTTCATGCTGGGCTTGCTATTAACAGCCAAAAGACAACAACAGGTTTTGAAGTTGGTACAGAAAAAGGAGTTGTTTTTAAAGCTAAGAAATTAATTTTGGCAACAGGAATAAAGGACATATTACCTGATATCAACGGATTTAAAGCGTGTTGGGGGATTTCTGTATTGCATTGTCCTTATTGTCATGGTTACGAAGTCCGCCACCGACCAACGGGAATTATTGCCAATGGTGCAGCGGCTATGCATTATGCTCAATTGATTTCCAATTGGACAAATGATTTGACGCTCTTTACCAACGGTGCTTCTTTGTTAACAGAAGAAGAGACTAAGAAATTGGGAGCACATAATATTACAATAGTAGAAACAGCGATTAAAACATTGTACCACGAAAAGGGGCAAATACAGTCTATTGAGTTAGAAAATGGTCGTTTGTTGCCTTTAGAAGCAGCATATGCTATGGTCAACTTTGTTCAAACTTCAAATTTAGTGGAGCAATTAGGATGTAAGTTGACAGAAGGGGGGCTTATAGAGGTGGACGAATCGCAAGAAACGACGGTTAAAGATGTTTTTGCTTGTGGTGATAATTCTTCAAAACGGGCACTTGCCTTTGCCGTTGCTAGTGGAACCTTGGCTGGCGTAATGGTTAATTTTCAATTAATTGAAGCTACTTTTTGATAAAATAGTTTAAGGAGTAGTTTATTAGAAGATTGTCTAGATGTTATTTTTTGATAAAAAAAATGGTTTTTAAACAAGTGTACAGGCTTTTTTTATTAAATATAGTTTAAAGAATATCAATGAAATACTAAAAAGTTGGTCAATAACAAATAAAAGTTGTACTTTTGCAGCGCTTTTAAGCAGCTAAAGAAAACAGCTGTATTTTTAATTAGAATAATGAATATAAAAAATGGCCAATCAACCATTGCGTAATATCGCTATCATAGCGCACGTAGACCATGGAAAAACTACTTTGGTAGACAAAATTTTGCACCAATGTCAATTATTTAGAGAAAATGAAGAGGCTGGTGAATTAATTTTGGATAACAATGACCAAGAACGTGAGCGAGGTATCACGATTTTAGCCAAAAATGTATCGGTACAATATAAAGGTACTAAAATCAATATCATTGATACACCGGGTCACGCCGATTTTGGTGGTGAAGTAGAACGTGTATTAAACATGGCAGATGGTGTGTTATTGTTGGTTGATGCTTTTGAAGGAGCAATGCCTCAAACACGTTATGTACTATCCAAAGCTTTGGCATTGGGAAAAACAGTAATCGTTGTTGTTAACAAAGTTGATAAAGACAATTGCCGTCCTGATGAAGTGCAAGAGGAAGTATTTGAGTTGATGTTTAACTTGGACGCAACAGAGGAACAGCTAGAGTTTAAAACGGTATATGGTTCAGCAAAAATGGGCTGGATGGGACCTGATTGGAAAAACCCTACGGATGATGTTACGCACTTGTTGGATGTTGTATTGGAAGAAGTTCCTGCTCCTGAAGTGGTAGAGGGAACGGTTCAATTGCAAATTACGAACATTGACTACTCTAAATATATTGGACGTATGGCAATGGGACGTATTACTCGTGGACACCTAAAGGTGAATCAGCCTATTTCTTTGGTTCGCAGAGATGGTTCTATTGACAAGACACGTGTTAAGACATTGTATGTTTTTGATGGATTGGGCAAAAAGGAAACCAACCAGGTTGAATGTGGTGATTTGTGTACTGTAGCTGGAATGGATCAATTTGACATTGGAGATACCATTGCAGATGCTGAAAACCCAGAAGGCTTAGAGCCAATGTCTATTGACGAGCCAACTATGAGTATGTTGTTTACAATCAACGATTCTCCATTCTTTGGAAAAGAAGGTAAATATGTTACTTCTCGTCATATTAGAGAGCGTTTGTTCAAAGAAACGGAGAAGAATTTGGCTTTGAAAATTGAAGAAACAGAATCTCCAGATGCTTATATGGTTTATGGACGTGGTGTAATGCACTTGTCTGTATTGATAGAAACTATGCGTCGTGAAGGGTACGAACTACAAGTTGGTAAGCCGCGTGTTATTATCAAAGAAATAGATGGTAAAAAACACGAACCTGTAGAGTTGCTATCTATTGATGTGCCTGAGACTTATTCTGGAAAAGTAATTGAATTGGTTTCTCAACGAAAAGGAGACATGACAATTATGGAACCTAAAGGTGATTTGATGCACTTGGAATTTAACATTCCTTCTCGTGGTATCATTGGTTTGAGAACGAATATTTTGAATGGAACAGCAGGTGAAGCTGTTATGACACACCGTTTCTTGCAGTATGAGCCTTGGAAAGGTGAGATTGAGGGGCGTAGCAAGGGGGCATTTATTGCCATGGAAAATGGTACGTCTATCCCTTATTCTATGGATAAATTGCAAGATCGTGGTAAATTCTTTATTCCTACAGGAGTAGATATTTATGAAGGTCAAGTGATTGGTGAGCATAGCCGTGATAATGATTTGGTTATCAATGTTACCAAAACTAAGAAATTGACCAATATGCGTTCTTCTGGAGCAGACGATAAAGTAAAATTACCACCTCCAGTAGTTTTCTCTTTGGAGCAAGCAATGGAATACATCGGTGAAGATGAGTATGTAGAGGTAACTCCGTTGAATATTCGTATGCGTAAAATTCTTTTGAAAGAACACGATCGCAAGCGTAGTGCTAAAAAAGATTAGTCTAAGCAATTTTAGATCAAATAATAACTGCAAAGTCACTTCTAATGCTTAGAAGTGGCTTTTTTTGATAAAAAAGGAAAATAAAAGCAGTATATATTTTAATATCCAAAATTTAATTCTATTTTTGCACCCGCTTAGGTTTTATCCATTAAAAGGTTGTGACAGTTTTTGAGCATAACTTTTGGAAGAATTTAAGTTTTATTAATTGTAAACCATACATATAAATTATTAAATCGTAATGAGACAATACGAAACAACGTTCATCATCAATCCCGCACTGTCAGGTGATGAAATCAAGCAGACAGCTCAAATGTATGTCGACTTCCTAAAAGGGGAAGGTGCAGAGATTATACATCTTGAAGAAATGGGTGTTCTACAATTAGCTTATCCTATCAAAAAACGTTCTTCTGGAGCTTATTTTTGGTTAGAGTATAAAGCGCCAAATGGAGCTATTATCGACAAAATGGAATTGGCTTTCCGTCGTGATGACAATGTATTACGTTATTTGACTATCAAAGTAGACAAGCATAGAGCACAGTACAATGTGGACAAACGTGCTGGTAAGTTTGAGAAAACAAATGAAGGTGTTGAAGCAGCTGAATCTGCTGATACTAAAGCGTCTGTAGATGCTTAATCTTGTCTTTTAAGACTGAGATGATGCAAATGCAAAGTCATTTAAAAATTATTAAAAAATAGTTCTCCAAATCTGATTTGGAAATCATAAAAGCTATAAATTATGGCAACTAGAGAAGATATCAAGTTTTTGAGCAATCCTAAGATCGGTCAAAAACGTAAAAAATACTGTCGTTTCCGTCGTTACGGAATTAAGTCAATCGATTATAGAGATGTTGACTTTTTGATGAACTTTATCAATGAGCAAGGAAAAATTCTTCCTCGTCGTATCACTGGTAACTCATTGAAATACCAAAGAAAAGTGGCTACTGCTGTTAAACGTGCTCGTCACTTAAGTTTACTACCTTATGTAGTAGATAACTTGAAATAAATAACAGCTTAAACGCTAGTTTATTCTTTTTTGAATCTTGATAATCTGACTATAAATCATGGAAATTATATTATTAAAAGATGTAGAGCACATCGGTTTGGCCAAAGCATTGGTTACTGTAAAAGCTGGTTATGCTCGCAATTATTTGATCCCTCAAGGATTGGCAATCGTTGCTAACAAAGCAAACAAAAATAGCTTGAAACAAGAGATTCTTCAACAAGAAGAAAGAGCTCAAAAAATCTTAGACGAGGCTAAAGAATTGGCTACTACATTGGCTAGCCAAACGCTTAAAATTGCTGCCAAAGCAGGTACAAGCGGCAAAATCTTTGGTTCTGTTTCTAACGTTCAGTTGGTGAATGCTCTTAAAGATACATTTGGAGTTGAAATCGACAAGAAAAAAATCAAGCTTCCTGAAGAAGTTAAGATGCTAGGAACTTACACGGCTGTAGTAGCACTTCACAAAGAAGTATCTGCTTCTGTTAAGTTTGAGGTATACGACGATAAAGATGAAGTAGCTTAGTAGTTGCTGAGTTCAGTCATTAAAAATTATACAATCCTACTCATATTTTTTGAGTAGGATTTTTTTGTTAGAAATTGTTTTGATATTTCTTTAACAATTTGATGAATAAGAAAAATTCACGCTCTACGTTAAAGTGTTAAGTGATAGGGCTTATTGAAAACGGAACACCTCTTGATCCTTTGATCGTTATTGTTGTCCTAAAATTGTAGCCAGAACAAAAAATCAATAAAAATAACAACTTTCACTATGCTGACTTGTTTTTATTGTCATGCAATTGATATTTAGGAAGGCTTTATATAAGTAATTTAAAGAATAGTTTTTTTTGACAATTTTTTGTACAATTGCTTCTTCAATACTTGATCTTGATAGGATGGTATGACAATATCAGATCTTTGGATAGGCGCTTCGATACTAAGCCAGTAGAACGTTCTCCAACTTCATGATATATTATTATATTTGCCTAGCTTGGTAATTATATTTTAGACTATTAATCAGTAGTTTTTTAACACAATACTAGCTACGCTGCTATAAACAATAACCTTAACAAGCTACGCTGTTAAAACTATATTAAGAACACCAAACGGAGTCATTGGTGCGTATGTAGGTAACCAAGAAGAGAGGGAAGGAAGCACAGTAGGTAGGCAAAAAATTATCAACTAAAAAATCAGCTTACTTTTGTGTGGATACAAAATAAAAAAGTGTAGGTTTAGTAAGCAAACAATTATATTGAGTTGTGCTGTGTCAAGATCTAATTTTGTCGACTATTAGAAGTTACATACTCCATTTAATCTAAGAAACAAATAAATCCATTGGAATGAGTATTAAAAAATCTTTTATTGCCCTTATTTTTTTGAGTATAAGTAATCTGCTTATTGCTCAAGAATCCGCTATTTATAGAGATTATCAGGAAACTTATAAACGTGGGATGCACTTTTATAACCAACGTCTCTATGGACAAGCTTTGGAAGAATTTGATAAAGTTGTTCAAGCAGAACAGCTCTTTCAAGACACGGATGTACCAATGTATATCCTTCAGTCAGAATTGCATTCAGGTTTGTCTGCTTTGTATCTTGGTCAACCTGATGCAGAGAAACGCTTGTTGTATTTTATGGAAAAAAATGAGCCTAGTGCCGTAGCGACTAGAGCACGTTTGGCTTTGGGGAATTATTATTATGATCAAAGAGATTATAATATGGCTATTAAATACCTAAGTGAGGTTTCTTCACTCGAATTGACCAATGAAGAAATCATTGAAAAAAAATTCAAATTAGGGTATGCTTATTTTGTAAAGAAAAAATTTGATAAGGCAAATGCTTTGTTTACACAAATCAAAGAAGCAAAGACACAATATTATTATCCTTCTAATTATTATTACGGTATCACTGAATTCTTTGACAAGGATTATGATAAAGCTTTGGAAGCGTTTAATCGAGCTAACCAATCGAGCCGTTATGAGAATATTGTTCCTTCTTATATCATTCAAATATATTTTGCCAAAAAGGAGTATAAAGAAGTTATCAAGTTTGGAAAGCCTTTAGTCAATAAAAAAGAGCTTCGGGAACGGGAACAAGTTGCTCAATTGGTTGGTCAATCGTACTTTGAACTTGGGCAGTATCGAAAAGCTTTGCCTCTATTGGAGCAATACGTAGAAAAAACACCTAAAGTAACTAAGGAAGCCTTGTATCAATTGGGATATACGCAATACAAAACAGGAAAGTATAAGGAGGCGATTAAGAACTTTGAACAGTTGAACAGCGAAAAAAATCCTTTGGGACAAAATGCGTTGTACAATATGGCAGATTGCTTATTAAAAACCAATGATAAATCTGCTGCCCGCCAAGCATTTCAAAAAGCTAGTAAGATGAACTTTAATCCTGCTTTGCAGGAAGATGCTTTGATTAATTATGCCAAACTATCGTATGAACTAGGATTCGATAGTGAAGCTATATCTGCATTGCAAGATATTCCTATTGCATCGGATTATGGCAATGAAGCACAAAACTTAATGGCAGAAGTGTTTTTGAATACTAGAGATTATGACAAAGCTCTAGAGACGTTGCGCAAAATGGACAAAAACAAGAAAACGGCCAAAATCAAAGAAACACATCAGAAAGTGGCTTACTTTCGAGGAGTACAGTTGTACAATGATGGAAAGTATAATCAAGCTATCAAATTGTTTGATGAATCCTTGGCTCAAGGAATCAATATGGAAACTAAGGCACTGGCTTATTTTTGGAAAGCAGAAGCGTTTTTCAAACAGGAAAAATTTGATGCTAGTATTGATGAGTATGGTAAGTTTTTGTTGATAGAAAAAACCTTAAAACGGTTGCCCGATAATTCATCTTTAGGAGTTGCTTATTATGGAATGGGTTATGCTTATATCAAGAAAGATGATTATGCCAATGCTTCTAAGTATTTTAATAATTCGGTGAATGTGATCGAGAAAAAGTTAAGAAGTTATAATGATAAGTATGTCACCAACTTTGTTTATCCAGACGCCTTATTGCGTGCTGGTGATTGTTTGTTGTACTTGAGAAACTATTCAGGAGCTCAAGGGCATTACAATACCATCATCCGAAACAATTACCCCAATAAAGATTATGCAATGTATCAGTTAAGTTTGATTCATAATCTAGAAAACAATACGACTAGTCAGTTGGCTTTGTTGGATAAAATTATCCGTGATTACCCTAGCTCTCGTTATGCAGATGATGCTTACTATGACAAAGGGAATACCTTATTTAATATGAACCGCAAGGATTTGGCAATTGCAGCTTACGAGCAGTTGTTGCAAGATTATCCTAATAGTGATATGAAAAACAAAGCTCTGTTAAAACTAGGTTTAATTGCTTATTCTGTAGGACGAAATGAAGAGGCTTTGAATTATTACAAAGGAGTCTTTAGAACAGATCCGCAAAGTGAGGAAGCTAAGGATGCCTTGGCGGCGATCAAAGAAATTTATATAGAGGATGGCAATCCAGATGGGTACTTTAATTTTGTGAATACGGTTCAAGGGTACAATGTAGGAGAGTTTGAGCGAGATTCTTTAATGTTTATTGCGGCACAAATTAAATTTAACAATGCGGATTGGGAAGGAGCTGTAGCTAGTTACACTAGTTATTTAGATCGCTTTCCAAATGGATTGAATAGTATCCAAGCACATTTTAATAGGGGAGAAGCTTTATTTGATTTGAAACGCTACAACGAAGCGATTCAAGATTATGCTTATATTTCGGATCAAGGAAGCTCAATTTTTGCAGAAACTGCCAACCATCGAGCAGCAAATATTGCTTATTACAGCACACAAAATTTCCGTGAAGCTCAGAAATACTATGGGCGTTTGGAACAAACAGCAACAACAGAAGAATTGCTTTTCGAGGCACAACAGTTTGGGATGCGTAGTGCTTTTTATGCTTCAGATTTTCAAAATTTGCCTTTGATTGCAGAGCGTTTAATAAAGAATTCTCGTGCGACGACACAAGATCATGCCGAAGCGTATTACTTTATTGGAAAGGCGTATCTTGCACAGAAGGATTACGATCAAGCACTGGCGGCTTTTAGCAAGAATATACAATTGTCAGGAGACGATGTGCACTCGGCAGAAGCGCGTTACTGGAGAGCTTATATTACCTACAAAAAACGCGATTTGGATAAAGCAATGGATTTATGTTTTAAAAATAATAAAGAGATACCAGGACATCCTTATTGGTTGGTTAAGAGCTTTATTCTTTTGGCAGATATTTATGCAGAACAAGACAACCTATTTCAAGCAAAGGCAACCTTGCAATCTATCGTTGATAACTACGATGGCGATCAAGAATTGTTGAATGAAGCAAAACGTAAGTTGCAACGTGTAATTGATGCTGAGAAAAGTAAGAGCAAAATCAAACCATCTAATTTGAATGGTGATTTGGAAATGCTTGAGGAAAATTAAATTGAAATTGATAACCATCAAGTTTCTTTTTCTCGTTTGCTTGTGAAGTTGTTTTTGGAAAATGCGCAGCATATGCCCAAACAGCTTTATAGATAAAAATAAAAGTCTAATCTTTTGAGCTTTAAAATTAGAATAATGAATAATATAAATAGAGTAATTTTATGGTGCTTATTGTTGGCATTTTGTCAAATCGGGACAGCACAGATTATAGATGACACTCAGACAGAATTTCTGAAACCATTTCGTGCAAAATTGGCAAAAAGCAAAAAGTTTGAGGCAGCTCCTTTATTGCCCAAACTGGATACTAATGCCAATAAAAAATTGAATTATGTTGTCCCGACACATTTGTCAACATTAGCTTATCCTGCGCCTGTCATTCGCCCTTTGGCAATGCCTAAAGCTAAGGATGCACCAGTGTATAGTTTTTATGCAAAAGCTGGATTTGGTTATCCTTTGTCTCCTTTGGTAGAATTATCTTATTATAATAAAGATATCAACAACTTGAAGTTTGGCTTGAATGCTCGACACCATTCTGTTATTCAAGGATATTTGCCCAATCAAAGTTTTACTAAGACGCATTTTGATGCGAATGCGACCTATTTTACTCAAAAAAATCTAGCTGTTGGAGCTCGTTTTGAGTTTAATTTTAACACCAATCGCTTTTATGGATTTACAGATTCAATAGAGACAATTACGATTAGTGAGGATAGTATGCGTCAGCGTTTTGTAGATGTAAAAGGAAATATTAATTTATTTAATAGCACAATTAATAAGGCAAATTTCAATTATCGTGGAGATATTGATTTTTATAGCTATAGCGATGCTTTTGGTTCTAGCGAGTTTAGTTTGACTCCTAATATAATGATAGAGAAGTGGTTTGGAAAAAGTAAAAATAGGCATCCTTTGCGTTTGAATGTCGGTCTCAATTATTTGTCCTTTGATGATGTTCCTATTACAATTGACAGCACAACAACAACAGCTACAAAAAGTATTTTCTTATTTTATTTTCATCCAACCTTTACCGTTAATGCTGGAGACTTCAAAGCTCGTTTAGGGGTGAATTTAGGTGTTAATGAAGGTAATTTCTTTATTCATCCAGATGTTGAATTGTCTTATTCTATTGCAGAAGGTGCTTTTATTCCTTACGCAGGCGCAGTCGGACAAGTACGCCAAAACAGCTTCCGTTCTTTGACTTACTACAATCGATTTTTGGTTTCCAATCCAGAATTGCATCACACCAATTATTTGGAATTGTTTGGTGGTTTAAAAGGTTCTATCAAAAAGATAGGTTACGATGTTAAAGCAGGTTATGCGATTACTCAAAACTTGCCTTATTTCTTGAACGATACTTCTGATAGCTTGGCTCAGTTTTCTAGATTCCGACCAGTATACGATACCACAGGAATCGTCTTTGTGAGAGGAACACTGGATTTCAGACTATTAAAAGATTTGGTTGTTGGAGGAACAATAGGTTATAATATTTATAATACAAAAAATTACGAAAAAGCATTTCATTTGCCTACATTCGAGAGTAATTTCTTTATTACTTATAATATGTATTTTAATGGAAAAAAATCAAAACCGAAAAAGGGTGGACGTAGAGATAGTAACTACTTGTCACTCAAAGCGGAGTTGTTTGTAAATGCAGGAGTACCTTATTTGGATGAGACCAATACCGTAAAAGTACTACAAGGCTTGTACGATTTTAGTTTTAACATTCGTTATCAAGTTTCTCCTAATTTTGCGCTTTTTGCAGATTTAAATAATATTATACACAATCAAAATCAACGCTGGTACTTGTATCGACAATTAGGATTTAATGGTATGGTTGGCTTAGAACTGAAGTTCTAATTAAAAAGCAAACGCCCTCTACTAAAAATACAAACGCATGTAAGTCCTAAGATTTGCATGCGTTTTTTTCGGAATACCGCCTATTAACAATAGTTAGCAGCGTAGCTAACTACTATATTAATAGATTATCACACAAGGAATAAAATAATGAAGCAAACCATTTATTTCCTGACTTTCTTTTTTTTAATAATGCACACCGCATTGGAGAGCACAGCACAAGAATGGAAAAAAACAGAATTCAGCAAGGGAGATACTTTAGTGCATATAGAGCTTTATGTAGACGAAAAAGGAAAACCTATCGCTGATTCTTTAGGAACCCATAAAATCGTTTCGGAGTATAAGAATTATTATTTGTTAAAATCAGAGCGATTTGGTTTAGATGGTGCCCGAACGGAAGATCATCGAGGAGTCCACCAGCAGGTTATTTTTTTGAAAAAGTTTTTCAAGTTTTATGATAAAGAAGGCAATCCATTGCAATGGGTAAAAGAACCTTATGCTTATGAGCAAAGCAATGCGACTTATTGTATTTTTAAATACAATAAACACAGCGATTTATTGGAAGTCTGTTTTTATAAAGATGATGTGCTAGAAAAAGGAACGGCAGGGGTATATGTTCGGAAGCGAACGGATGCGGTAGAATCCTACAAAGGCATGATTCATAAATATCAATACAAATATTCTCGCAATCGCAATACAATTAGAGAATATACCTACAACATACGAGGCGACTTTGTTGAGATGAGGATTCTAAAACGAAAACGAACTAAGAAAAAAGGGTAATCAACGACCACGAAGTAGCAGCATAGCTAACTACTAGTAGTTAATAAGATGGTATAAAATATTGGGGATTGATGTTACTTTATTTGTCATTTGTCCGTTTTAGAGGAAAAACGTCCGTTTTGGATGTTTTTAAGAAAGAAGCATTCACAAAATATCCTCAATGTCCGTTTTTGAACCAAATCTGTCCGTTTTATATACAAAAAATAAGAGTTATTTGGATCAATAGTTAGCTGCGCTGCTAACTACTATTGGATAATAATATATTTTTTATCACACGAATAAATAACTCAAATGAAAAACCTACCGATTTTTACCGTTAGAAATCCAGAACTTTCCCGTTGGCAATCTTTTGTAGAGAAAGCCCTAAAAGAGAAGCACCCTAATTTATCTCTGGGTGAGATTCGAAATTTACCAGAGTTGCAAGGTTGTTGGTTGCATGTAAAACAAGCTATGGAAGGGAGCACCCCAAAAGCTATTGATGGAGATTTTGATACGAACAACATCGAACATCATGCTTATGCTTCGGCTTTCTTTTTTAACGCTGCCAAGGAAGCTAGTAAAGCTAAAAACACCACTAATCTTAGTACAAGTATAGATACTTGGCCTTATAGTACGGCTGAATGGTGGCAGTGGTTGGGGCAGTCGATTTACTCAGGCTATTTGTCTTGGGATTATCTAACAGGCAACTGGATGTATCGAGATTACGAAAAAGAAGGAAATGGAAATATTAATTATAGTGTGATTGACTGGAAGTTGCCATCTGACTCCAAAGTTGCATTGATTGGAGATTGGGGAACTGGTAATACCGATGCGCATGAATTTTTAAGAGCACTACTTGCCAAGGAAGAAATAGACTGTATCATTCACTTAGGAGATATTTACTATACAGGAACAGAGGATGAATGCACCAATTATTTTTTAAATGTTATTCGTCAAGAAATTGGGAGCCAAGTGCCTGTCTTTACGATTCCTGGCAATCACGAGTATTATTCTTTTGGGCATGGATTCTATGGTCTTATTGATACCATTAACAATGGGATTCCCATTAGTAATACTAGACAAGCAGCGAGTTATTTTTGTTTGAGAACAGATAATGACGAGTATCAATTTCTGGGATTGGATACAGGATATAATGATCACAGCGCTTGGGATACTAATTTTACACCACCAGCACCAGCACTCAAAAGTAGCAACGATTATAAATGGGCAATCGATAAAATCAAAAACTTTCGAGGTAAGACGATTTTATTGTCCCATCATCAGCTATTTTCGCGTACTGGAGATATGAATTCGGATCAATATGGCGATAGTTATGCGAATCCACACTTATACAAGCATTTTTCCCCTTTCTTTCACAATAAAATTGCCACTTGGTTTTGGGGGCATGAGCATAGTTTTGCTTTGTTTAAAAATGGCGCTTTTGGGTTGAACCAAGGCCGCTTAGTTGGGAGCAGTTCTTATGAAGAAGCGACTACGGACAATCCTTATGCTAACAATTATCCAATGGTTCCTTATAGCGATGCCAATACATTTTTAGCAACAAATCCTGCTTATAATAATGACCATGATGCTAATTATTATTACCCACACGTAGGAGCAATTATTACAATGAGAACCAATAACAACCCTAAGGTAGACTATTATCGTTATCCTTCTTGGGAAAATGGTCATGCGCCTAGCAATCCTCAACTCACCTTAATTACTTCTGAAATTATTCAAAACCCTACCAAAAGCCCTACTGGAGGATGGAGTGGCAACCACCAAATAAAATCAAGCAATGCTCAGTCAAATAAGGCACCTGCTTTGGCTACGATAGGAGAGGACTTATATATGGTGTATAAGAATACCAACGACCATAAAAACTTATGGTGGGATCAACCTTCCTACGATACTTTATCGGGGAAGATAATAAGCAATCCCTCTATCTTACCAGTGGATATTTCAACAACAGGAAGCGATAAGACTCCAACCACAGACAAACATCCAGCAATGGTTTATTTTGAAGGACAGTTGCATCTTGTATACAAAGACAGTGACAATAGTAATTTGAAATGGTGTGTCTACAATCCTGATACTCACCAATGGACAAAAAATGGAAATCCTAATAGCAGTATGGTCTCTAATAATGGTCCTTCTTTGGCGGTCTTTAATGGGGTGTTGTATTGTTTCTTTTTGAGTACTAGTGACGATGCTACTATTAAATATGCAACATGTAATGGTAGTTCATGGACGTATGAAGGAAGTTTTAAAAAGAATGGTACTGCTGTGGTTTCTCACCATACGGTTTGTCCTGCTGTTGTGGGCAATGCAAGTAATTTGTTTTTAGTGTACGCCCCAAGTAGTTCTTCGTATAATTTAGCCGTGGTTAGAATGGACACCTCAGGAACTGTTTATGATATGGGCAATGTAACCAATAACAATACCTTAAATGACTTTGTTCCACAGACGAGCACGAGCATTTCAGTTTGTGGCGACGACAAATTCTTGCGACTGCTGTATCGAGCACACGACAATGACCATAAAATTAGTTGGGCTACCTTGGACTTAGGCTATTATGATGATTATGATCAATTTATAGCTTATGATTTGAATACCCAAACGCCTACTTGGTCAGGAGGACTGCCTATTGTTTGTCTTAACAATGGAGATATTCCTCAAACATCGGATTTTCCTGGTTATTGCATGAATGATAACTATTCATTTATGGCTTACCCTGGCAATAGTAGTGATCAACTTTGGTCTGCCATTCAAAAAAATTGGTAAGGGACTTCGGATTGGTTATAGAATGTTATCTCTAATTTAGAGCAAGGTCTGTCTACGGTAGTAGATGGACTTTTTATATTTTTTTTGTAAAAAAAATGATAATTACCCAACCTTTTACCCCATTATTCCCATCTTATAAGATAGACGTTTCCCAATTTGCACGTTATAAGATTAAATAACTGTTAGTAATGATCAATAGTTAGCTTCGCTGCTACTAAATGATAACGTAAATAGAATATTAAACTTTTATAAACTACGTCTAAATCGCTTTATCCTTTGCATATACCAAGTAAAAGGATATTTTTGCAAAAAACAAACAACTATATGATTAAGTTTTATCAAGTTTTGGGATTGATGATAGCCCTCTTTTTGGGAGGCTGTATTGAAGATAATAATCCCTCACGTCCTGCTTATGTTTATATTGAAGATATTTTCTTTGAAGCAGACACATCCTTAGGACAAGGTTCTTCGTCTTCTAATATTACGGATGTTTGGGTTAGTGTTGATGGGCAATTATTAGGAACCAACAACTTGCCTGCCTTATTTCCTGTTATTTTGGATGATAATTTTCAGGTAAATAGTGTTCGAATTTCTGCGGGAATTAAAGACAATGGTATTACAAATACGAGAGCGATATATCCTTTTTATGATCCTAATGTAACAACGGTTGATTTAGAATCAGGAAAGATTGATACCTTCCGCCCAACTTTGTATTATCCTTCTAATGCAAATGTTATTATTGTTGAGGACTTTGAAGATCCTAATCAACCTATTTTTACAGATGATTTGGATGGAAACCCCAATACAGAAATGATTACTCAGATGGATGAAGTATTTGAAGGAAATTATTCTGGAGCACTTGTGCTGGATAGTGCCAACTTGGACTGTACGGTAGCTACATCTACGCATTATTATAACCTAAATAACATTTCTGCAACGGCTGTTTATTTAGAAATGAACTTTAAAACCAACACCCCATTTCAAGTAGGATTGGTAGCTCATTATGGTTCTAATGACACAGAAGTATTGTACAAAGGTGGAGTGAATGCAACAACTACTTGGAAGAAAATTTATTTTAACTTGACAGAAGAAGCCTATGGTGCTAATGCGGCAGAATATTCTGTTATTGTTAGAGCCTTGAAAACAGCGGATATCGATCAGCCCCAAATTTATGTGGACAACATAAAATTGTTACACTTCTAGTTGGTTGACATTTGTATGGTCTATTTTACGACCAATTTTAAGGTTTTACCCAAAAGCGGAAATAAAAAAGGTGCCCAGTCATAGCAATGACTTACAAGCACCTTTTACGCTGTATTTAGTCGATAAAAACTTTTAATCTATTTACTATAAGTTGCGAATCTTGATTGTAGAGCAGCTTCTGATTGGAACCCAACAAGTTTTTCTTTCACTACCTTGTTTTGAATAAAGAACAAGGCAGGAATACTGCGTACATTTAATTTGCTCGCTAAAGCATTGTGTTGATCGATATTGACCTTTGCAACTTCTATTTTGCCATCGTATTGATTGGCTAATTTTTCAACTGTTGGTAATAATGCTTGACAAGGGCCACACCAATCGGCATAGAAGTCCAGTAAAACAGGTTTGTCTTGTTCCATCAAGCGGTTAAAATCTTGAACACTTTTTATTTCTTTCATGATAATATGATTTTTGTTTTGAACAGGTCGTTTATGAATGGGGATAACTGTTTATACAACAAAGATAAGGGAGTAACGATGGACTTTGTTAGGCTATTTTTCCCCACTACTTGGCTAAAAGTCCTTTTCTTGTTAAATCAAGCACTGACAAGTCTTCAATCAATGAATTAACTCCTTAAGCTTTAACAGAATCTAATTCTGGAGCTAGAGGGAAATCAATTGCAAAATCGGCTAAGTTGTGAATGTAATTACTAATGGTTTTGTCGCCAATAACAATAACGGTATCAATCAAATTAGCCTCTGTATAGCCTGCTTCAAAGAATGCTTTTTTTGCGTTTTCATCTGCTTTACCTCTATTGACTACGGTAGATTTTGCAAACTTTACCAAAGCATCTAATTTGGCATCAAAACTGGCACTACCGCCACGAATTTCTATGATTTGAGCTTCAGAGAATCCATGCATTTTGCCTAAAACGGTATGAGCAGACTGGCAATAACGACAGCCATTCACTTGGCTAACAACCAAATTGATAATTTCCCTTTCTTTTGCTTTTAAAGTAGATTTTCGATTTTGTAAAGCTAAGTAATCAGGAAGTGCGGTTTCGCTCTTAGCATAATAAGCATACAAGTTAGGAACGAAACCCAAACTTTTTTGTAGTTGATCAAAAATTGCTTGATTGTTAGCAGATACATCTTCTCTTGTTGGAACTGTGAAGTTTGACATTGTCTTTAAATTTTTTTATGAGATAGAAAGTAGCAAGAAAACTACTGCTTTCCGTTAATTAATTTGATAAGACAAAGATGAGGGAAAAGAAGATGGGATAGTTAGGCTAGTTTTCCTTAGAATTTATCAATTTATCCCTAATGTTGTTTTTATTAATAAAAGCCATGCATCACAATAGTTAGTTGCATGCGATTTTGTGATTGTTGAGAAGAGATTATAGACAATTTAAGATGCTTTTAAGTGAGCTACTGCTTTCTAAAAATTAAAGACTAGGTTTGTTTTCACTAAGGTGCATTTCTCTAAATTCGGAAGGAGAGGAGCCTTCATTCTTCTTGAAAAACCTGCTAAAGGATTGAATATCGTTAAACCCAATCTGGTAACCAATTTCAGAAATAGGCTCATTAGTGTAACTAAGCAATCGTCTAGCTTCTAGCATACGGCGGTTTTTGATTAATTCTAGTGGCGTTCGATGGCTTATTTTTTTGAATAAGTTAGCCAGTGTTTTGGGCGATTTGTTTAGTAATTTAGCATATTCACTAACAGTATGTTTTTCTCTAAAATGCTGCTCAACCAAGAAATTAAACGCTCGTACAACGGTATCGTTGTTGTGTTCGAGTTGGTCAAAATTTTCTTGTGACTTGTAAACTCTAGTGCAAAGAATTAAAATTCTTTTGAGCATCATCTGCAACATTTCTAATTGCAAATTGTCTCTAGATTCCATTTCTATACCCAACATTTTCCAAGCAGTCTCTAATATATCAGCATCTTTATTGGTTAAATTAATAATGGGCAAATTTGAAGAGCCAAAGTAAAGAATTCCCTTACAACCAACTTCGCTATCGTGATTGCTAATGCAATAGAAAGGACGATTGAACCGCAAGAGCTGCAAGCCTTGAATTTGCACAGGCTTGATATTATGAAATTCAGTAGTACAAATAATTTGATTTTTGTTGAATGTATACTGAACGGCATCAATAACTAAAACATTGTTATCAGTATTAAACCATAAAAGGGAAAGCCGTTCGTTGCCTACTTCTTTTAAAAGATAGCAATTTTCTTTTGAAATAGTTACGACTTCAAAATATTCATTGGTACTGCCTATATACTTCATTGCTGATGGTGTTGCTGTCAATTTTTGAAAAACATTGGATGAAAACGGATTAGAGAAAGTAAATTATTAATATTAGATGAATTTTAATTGTTTTTTCTGTAAAAGGAAGGTAAATTTCTAACCATTGGGTTCGATTTATAAAGAAACAAATTTTTAATAGAAAAGAATTTCAGTTTGTTGCAAGCGTCTAGGAATTGTGTAGAATAATACGCTATATTTGAAGAGAGAGGACTTAGAGACTCATTGTTTCGAAAATCGCAATTAATTTTATTACCTTTGTCACGAAAAAAACTATCTGCACAACTTAATTTGGGAATGAAATCTTGGCGACTCCCGCAAGGGGTTTTATTTTATGCTTTTTGTGATTACCTAACTGCCGCATTATCGTGGTTTGTTTTTGTAATCTTTAGAAGAATCATCATAGAAGGTCGACCATTTTCGACCTCGATTTTTCAAGATGATAACTTCTTGTATAGTATGTTGGTTGTGCCAGGGATTTGGTTGATGGTATACATTATTTTTGATAGTTATAGAAATGTATACCGCATGTCTAGATTAACCGAATTTGCAAGAACAATTTTTGCCAGTTTAGCGGGCGGCTTGCTTTTGTTTTTTACCATACTTTTGGATGATTTGGTAAATTATTTAGGAGGATACCATGCATATTATCTTGCTTTTGGTGGTTTGTTGACCATTCACTTCTCTTTGACGGTATTTTCAAGAATGCTTTTGCTAAGTATTGCCAACCAACGGATTCGATCAGGAAAGGTGGCTTTTAATACAATCATAGTAGGACGGCATCCCAAAATAGAGGGCATCTACTCCGAAATTATCAATCGAGAACACCGATTAGGCTACGACATTATTGGTTATGTCTTAACAAAGAAGAAAAAAAATTTATTGCATCCTCTAGCCGAAAAACTACCTGAATTAGGAAATGTAGATAACTTAAATGAACTGGTTTTAAAACATCAAGTAGAAGAGGTGATTTTGGCATTGGAAAAATCAGAACATACCAAGCTCAAAAAAATTATAGGAATTTTGGACCGGCATAGTCATACTGTGCTGGTACGAGCGATACCGCAAATGCGTGAAGTTCTACTTGGTAAAGTAAATATGCCGAATGTACGAGGGGTGGGGCTACTAGAAATCAAAACCCACTTTATTCCTCTTTGGTTGCGTGTTGTCAAACGGTCAATGGATGTAATTGCATCGTTCTTGGTCTTATTGCTTTGTAGCCCTTTGTATCTTTTTGTCGCTATTCGGGTACGGTTGTCTTCCGAAGGACCTATTTTTTACAAACAGGAACGCATCGGACGATATGGAAAACCATTTATGATTTACAAATTTCGTTCTATGTATTTGGATGCGGAAAAGGGAGGTCCTCAACTATCTTCAGATACAGACGATCGTTGTACACCTTGGGGACGTGTCATGCGCAAATACCGTTTGGATGAAATTCCTCAATTTTGGAATGTGCTCAAAGGAGATATGTCCTTGGTTGGACCTCGTCCAGAACGGCAATTTTTTATTGATCAAATCGCTCAAAAAGATCCTAGAGTACACAAACTACACAAAGTACGCCCTGGTATTACCTCTTGGGGACAAGTACAATATGGCTATGCTTCTAATGTAGAAGAAATGATTGAACGCCTAAAATTAGATTTAATATACATAGAAAACTTAACGCTAAGTTTGGATATTAAGATTATGATCCATACCGTTTTAGTTATCCTAAAGGGAAGCGGGAAGTAAAGACTAAAAGATAGACCAAAGTAAGTCTTAAAAAAATAGCCATAAGCATAAAAATTATTAATCTCTAGTGTATATTTGTTGGCTAATTAATTCCTTGGAACTAATTGAGTAATTTTCATAAATTAAATTATTAAATTAAGCTCTTATAAAAGTATGAGTAATGCACTAGGACGACATATTTTAGTCGAATTTTTTGGTTGTTCTTCAACTATTTTGAACGACGTTATTATAATAGAAAAAGCAATGGTAGATGCGGCTAAAGCTGCTGAAGCGACCGTGATTAACTCTACCTTTCATCATTTTTCACCTTATGGTGTTTCTGGTGTTGTTGTTATCCAGGAAAGCCATTTAGCCATTCATGCTTGGCCAGAATATCAGTACGCAGCCGTAGACATTTTTACTTGTGGGGAAGAAGTTGACCCTTGGATTGCCTATGATTTTCTAAAAAAAGCTTTTGAAGCCGATCATGGTTCTTCTATGGAGCTTAATCGAGGGCAAAAGCAACTGTTGAAGCGTATCAATGTTGATTATTTGAGCAAAGATAGAGAGTTAGCAGAAGAGGAATTAAATCCTTTGTTTAAGAGGGATGTATGGTTTACCGATAAGGATGAGAATATAGCCCTTTCTTTACGTCATACTGGAAATTTGTTGTACAACGAAGTTTCTCCTTACCAACGTGTTCGTGTTTTGGAAAGTTATGCTTATGGCAAGACGCTATTGATTGATGATATGGTGATGGCGACAGAGAAAGATGAATTTGTTTATCACGAAATGATTGCGCATGTTCCTGCCTTTATTCACGGCAATCCTAAGAGGGTATTGGTTATAGGTGGCGGAGATGGAGGAACTGTTAGAGAGTTGTTTAAGCATGAGAGTGTAGAGGAAATTGTCATGGTTGAAATTGATGAGAAGGTGGTAGAAGCTTCTAAGTTGCATTTGCCTCAGTTGTCTTGTGAATTTGACAACCCTAAGTTAGATTTGCGTATTCAAGATGGTATCCAATATTTGAAAGAATGCGATGAAGCTCGTTTTGATTTAATTGTAATTGATGGTAGTGACCCAGAGGGACCCGCAGAAGGGTTGTTTAGCCCTGCATTCTACAAAGATGTTTATCGTGCCTTGAAACCAGAAGGTGTTTTAAATTTACAAAGTGAAGGTCCTTTGTTTAATACCGAAGCTTTCTTGGATTTGAATCAGTGTATTGGAGACATTTTTGGAAGAAGCTCTATGGCTTGTTATCTAGCGTATATTTCTACTTATCCGACAGGTATGTGGAGTTTTACCGTAGCACAAAAAGGAAAAGAGTTGGAGTACACCAACTTCAATTTGGCTGATGCAGCTATTTTCTCAGAGCAGCAAAAATTACAATATTATACACCAGAAATACATTATGCTGCTTTTGCTTTGCCTCCATTTGTTCGCACTATGATTGAGGAGCGTAACGCTATTAAGGCTTAAAGTAATAATTTGTACAATTAATACATTTATCGTTATAAACGATAAAAATAAAGGCGAATTGCAATCTGCAATTCGCCTTCTTTATAAAGTACTTATTTATTTATTTCTTGCCTTTTTTCTTTTGGCGTTCCATTTCTTTTTGTTGTTCTGCTAACAACTCCTGATACTTCGCCATGAAGCCTTTTTTGCCACCAGGTTGTTCTTTATAGTTGCGTTTTTTCTCTAGCAACTCTTCTCTAAGCTTATCTTTATTAATCAAAACATTTTTGGTAATAAAGGTTTGTGCAATGTTTAATAAGTTACTGAATAACATATAAGCGGTCAAACCTGCTGCCCAGCTATTCAATGCAAAGAAGAATAAAACAGGGAAGGCAAATTGCATGTATTTCATCATTTTCATATTCGCACCGCCACCTGCTGCTGCGGACATATCCATTTGTTTGCTATTGTACCACAAAAATGCAAACATAGAAAGCATCCACAATAAGGTAAATAAACTAACATGATCGCCATAAATGTCATATATAAATGGAATGTATCCAAAATCCAGAATAGAGTCGTAACTAACCAAATCATCTGCCCATAAGAAACTTTCTTGACGGAAAGAAATAGAAGAAGGGAAGAAACGATACAAAGCAATCCAAATAGGCATGGTCAATAACATTGGCAAACAACCACCTAGAGGATTTAAGCCATATTCTTGGTACATTTTCATTTGAGCCGCTTGCATTCCTGCTGGGTCATCTTTGTACTTAGCGCGCATGGCTTCCATTTCAGGTTTCATAACCCCCATTTTAACCCCATTTAAAATCATCTTATATTGTAGAGGGAACAATGCTAGACGAATTAAAAGTGTTAACAATAGAATAATAATGCCATAATTGGAAATGAACAAGGCAAAGAAATTGAATAATGGGCGAATAACAGAGCGGCTAATAAAGCCAAAAATACTCCATCCAAAAGGTATGATTCGCTCAAATTCATTGCCCATCGTCACCAACTCATTGTAATCGTTAGGACCAATATAAAATTGCATGTCATAAGCCGCAGATTTTTGATCTCTAGTAGCAATCTCAATTTTTGAATCTAAGATTTTAAGAAATTCTTCTTTATCGTCTACTACATAAGCACCCACATTGGCAGATTTGAAGGTTGTTCCTTCTTGTGCAAACAAACTAGCATTAAAGAACTGTTGAGATTGAGAAACCCATTGTACAGGAGCATCTAATTGCTCTTCGTTGGTAGTTCTACAGTCGCAATAATCAAAGCCATCTTCTTTATTTTTGTAATAAACTGTTGTCATGGTCTTTTCGTAATGCGGATTTTTTTCAATCTTACGAACATAAGTGTACCAATCTAACACAATATTTTTATTACGAGGCATTGAGGTATTGATGCCTTCCAAGTTTAATTGATAATCCAACACATAATTATCATTAATGGTATATTTTTGCTCAATGTATTGGCTCTTGTCGTCGGCATAGGCGCGCATTTTCAGTGTATTGCCTTCCAAAATAGGCTCAAAATACAAGTCTCCTGTCGAAATATCTCCTTTAGATGCGCCAGTTAAAGGAATGTAGTAAGAAAATCTATTGTTGGGGTTGTCCATCAAGACAAGAGGCTCCTTGTCGTAAGGATCTTCGGTAGTGTGGTCGTACTGCAAAAAGCCTTTTACCTCCACTTTGGCAATAGAACCACCTTTGGTATTAAAAGTGATTTTTAACTTTTCGTTTTCCAAGGTAGCTTGTTCTTCAGAACCGATTGCTGCTGAGGTGAAAATACCATATTGGTTACCGAGCAAATCTTTTTGTAATTGTTGCTGCACACTATCTTTTTGTTCATCTGTTAGTGTGGTGTCTTTTTGAATTTGTTGAACTTTTAGCTCTGCTTGTTGCTGTTCAGCCTTTGTTAAACTGTCTAAGTATTCTTGTTGGCGAATCGCTTCTGCTTGCTCTTGTTGCTGCTGTTCGATTTCTTCTTTGGTAGGACCTGTTAAGATACTGTATGTTAACCATAAGAGTACCAATAACATAATACCTGTAAACGTAGAATTGTTTGATTTCATTTTAAGTAATGCGTTCTAACCGTTTATTTTATTATAAAATATCATCTTTCATTTGAGAGTGCAAAGATAAGTAAAAAACAAAGTTATTCAAACGATTGTAAGAATTGTACTTTCCCTATCAACCTTTTATTCGTAGGCATAGTTCCACTTTAATTTTTTCCTAGTCGATAATAATCTTACCTTTGTCTGAATTAGTGGGCGTTGTGTGTATTAAATTTAGGGGTATAATAAAATATAGTCCACTTATCCATCATTCATTTTTTATATACAATCAATGAAGAAACCTAAACTATACGAACGTACTAGATGGCGATTTGCCTTAATCATTATAGCTTTAATAGTGGTCGCCACTTCTATTTTGTATACCAATACGGTTGTGTATCAACTGAAATTGGATGAAGAAAAGCGTGTGAAATTGTGGTTTGATGCTCAAAAGGCTATGTTTGATGTAACAACACAAGAAGACGAATTTTGTGATTTTAGTCTTAATTTGAGTATTATAGAAAGTAATTCTGATATTCCGATTATTCTGACCGATGAGCATTACAGAATTATGGATGTGATGAATTATGAGGATAAAGATGCAATAAAAGATACGGCTTATTTTAATAAGGAGATTGCTTACTTAAAAAAGCATCAAAAACCTTTGGTTATAGAAGATGACGTGATCAAAAACTATTTGTTTTATAGGCAATCTACTTTAATTACTAGTCTAGAATGGTTTCCTTATTTTCAATTTGCTTTGTTGGGAGTGTTGTTAATGCTTTCTTATTTTACCTTTAGTTTCAATCGACAAGCCGAACAAGAGCGGGTATGGGTTGGTATGGCAAAAGAGACCGCTCATCAATTGGGAACGCCTCTAACTTCTTTAATGGGGTGGATTCAGAATATTAATATGATGTATCCAGATGATGAAGACCTATTGATGATCGCTGAAGAAATGAATACAGATGTAGAGTTGTTAAAACTGGTTGCTGATCGTTTTTCCAAGATTGGTGCCGTTCCTAAACTAGAACCTATCAATGTTTATGATAATTTGAACAAACATCTTCAATATGTCCAGCAGCGAGCTTCTAGAAAAATCACCTTTGATTTTCCTGATCCGACCAAGCACGCCGCTTTAATGGTTAATATTAACCCTTTGCTATTTGATTGGGTGGTAGAAAACTTATTAAAAAATGCCTTAGATGCTTTGGAAGGCAAAGGTCAAATAGAAGCAAGGGTAATTGATGGCGAATATTTTGTACACATTGATATTTCAGATACAGGAAAAGGAATTCCCAAACGCAGCTTTAAATCAGTTTTTCAGCCAGGCTATTCTACCAAAAAGCGAGGCTGGGGCTTAGGTTTGTCTTTATGCAAAAGAATTGTTGAGAAATACCATAATGGTAAAATTTTTGTGCTGAAATCTACCGAAGGAAAAGGAACGACTTTTCGAATTCAATTACCTCAAATAAAATAGCCTTTATTACAAAAAAAATCTTAATAAAATCTGTACAAAAAACTCAAATAACAAAAAAAAATAGTGTCCTTTGGTAGTTTGTTGAAACCACGCAGTAGCAGCGCAGCTAATATGAATGTACTTTTTTATCTTTTGAGTAAAAAGTAAACAACTAAGCGATAGCGATCTCCTAAAATAATCAACAATCAATGTCATAACAGTGTAGTTAACTACAATTAATAAATTAGATCAAATGTTCATGGTGTGAAAACTGTGGTTGTTACAGTACTAGATTACTTACTAGGTTAATGAGTATGGCTCTTTGTTCATCATTCCCCCAATTAAATATTCAATAACACTTTGCAGAAATTGAGTTATCAAACGTTATTAAAACTATTATGCTGAAATTTTTTACGTTCTTTTTTACACTTTTTGTTCTACAAACATCTCTTAAAGCCCAATATACAGATACCATTCGTGTGATTGATGAAGATGGATTTCCTGTTATTAATGCCTCTGTTTTTATTGTTGATAAGATTGATAATGTCTATGAAATTGATTCTGCAAGCCAACAATTAACGGACATTGATGGGAAGGCAATTTTTAGAGATATAGGGTATGATAATCGTGTTCATATTGCCAGCATACAACATCGAGAAACTACTTTGAGTATTCACGATATTCGTGCAAATAATTTGGAGGTTGTTCTTGAATCAGGGTATCTGACTATGATTCAGGTAATCGGGAAAGGGACAACGAATGAGAAAATTCCGCTTTCTGAAATTCCGAATAAAGTGACTGTAATTGACCGTAAAGATATAGAATTGTACAATCCGCAAACTTCTGCCGACGCTCTAGCGCAAAGTGGGGATGTATTTGTACAAAAAAGCCAAATGGGAGGAGGAAGCCCAATTATTAGAGGCTTTGAAGCAAACAAAGTTTTATTGGTAATTGATGGGGTGAGAATGAATAATGCTATTTATAGAAGTGGTCACTTGCAAAATGCAATTACAATAGATAATGCAGCAATTGAGCGAGTAGAAGTGCATCATGGTCCTGGCTCTGTGATGTATGGAAGTGATGCCTTGGGTGGGGTAATGCATTTTTATACCAAAACGCCCCGTTTGCGTTCTAAGGATTTAAAGCCAATGGATGCCAATGTGTATACTCGTTTTTCCACAGCTAATTATGAAGCAACGGTACACGCCGATGTAAATGTGGGCAGCGAAAAAATAGCTTCTTATACTAGTGTGACGTATTCTGCTTTCCAAGATTTACGAGCAGGACGTTTGAAGAGTAGCCCTAATATGACACTGAACTGGAACCGCTATTTTTATGCAACTAGAAACGACAGTGCAGATATTGTGGAAGTCAATGAGAATCCTAATGTACAGGTTGGAACTCGCTATTCGCAATTAGACGCTATTCAAAAAATTCGTTTTAAACCCAAGCAAGGACTAGAGTTTTTGTTCAATTTGCAGTATTCTACCAGTAGTAATATTCCTCGTTATGACCAATTGACGGAAGGAGATGTGACAATTGCCAATGGTCAAATTACAGAACAAACATTTAAATATTCAGAATGGTTTTATGGTCCTCAACAGCGTTTGTTTGGAGCATTAACAGCCAAGATTGACAACGACAATATTGCTTTGTTTAGCCAAGCGAATATTACAGCAGCGTACCAGAAAATTGACGAAGATAGAATCACTAGAAAATTTGATGATCCATTGAGAAGGATACAACAAGAGGATGTTCATGTTTTGACGTTAAATGCAGATTTTATCAAAAAAATTGGCAAAAAAAATAAGCCCAAATCTAAACTATTGTATGGTGTAGAAGCAACGCATAATATTGTTCAGTCTAGAATTAAAACACAAAATATTTTGACGGGAGAATTGTCTAATAGAGGTATAGGAACTCGTTATCCAGATGGAGGAAGTTTTATGACAACAGCAGGGCTTTATGCAAGTTATAAGTTAAAACTAGGAGAAAAAGCCAATGTTATAGGAGGGGTAAGGTATGTGTTTTCTTATACTTCGGCTAATTTTTTAGATACCGTTTTGTATAGTTTGCCTTATAGCACCATTGTTGCTTCGAACCATGCCGTGACAGGGAGTTTGGCTTTGGCTTGGGATATGGGAAAGCAATTTCAGTTTAATACTGCATTTTCTTCCTCTTTTAGAACTCCTAATATTGATGATAATGGAAAAATTCGAGCGAAAGGAGATAATATAACCATTCCTAATCCATCCATAAAACCAGAGCAAGCACTGAACTTTGAGGCAACACTTGGCAAGCAGTTTAAACAGAAAGCTTGGTTAGGGGCAACGTTTTTTTATACGCATATTTTTGATGCTATTTTGCAAGAACCTTATAGTTTGAATGGTGTAGATTCTATGTATTATGATGGCTCTTTTAGAAGTATTTATTCTAATATTAATGCAGGGCAAGCAACCATATGGGGACTTAGTGCTAATTTGAAAGTAGAGTTTACGGAGAATATTTTTATGAAAATGGGCGTAAATTATACAGAAGGAAGAGAATTAGAAACGGGGATAGAGCCTCAACCTTTAGCACATATACCACCTTTGTATGGGCAATTTGAGTTGGGCTACAAGCGCAAAATATTCCAGACGCGTTTCAACATTCGATTTAATGGAGCTAAGGAACTAAAAGATTATTCTAATGATAGTTCTGAAAACTTGGATAAAGCATTGCCAGAAGGAACACCTGCTTGGTTTACCGTAAATATTTATGCAAGTTTCCGTTTGCACAAATTCTTCTCGATCAATTTGGGGCTAGAAAATTTGTTAGACTGGCATTATCGCCCTTATGGTTCTGGTGTTTCTGCGCCTGGTATGAATGTTATTGTAACTTTAAGAGGGCATTTTTAGAAATTATATCGCTTCGTGTTTTCTGTGCTAAGTTTGTGTTTTCACGATCCGCAGAAATCACCAATGATCTATTGGTTGTTAACTGAGCAGCACTCACAAAGTAATTATCTTATGTTAAACATACTTGGATGGATAAGCTTTGAGTAGGGCTATAAATGAAAACATTGTAAAATACATGCCACTAATGCCGTAACCTAGTAGGTAGGTGTCAACACCATAATAAGCATCGTCTGTACAATTGGATAGATTGCAGTCTGCATCAGGGAGACATTGTATTTTCAAAGTAGCATAGGCCAATAAAAATAAACCAAGACTCAAAGCAAAGCCTATTTTTGAGAAAAGTCTAACAGATGGCAGTTGGTAAACCGTGTAATTGGTATCGACCAAAGTACTGTCTAACAATTTATCATTGGATGTTGTTTTTTGGATACTAGAAAGCTCAGAAAACTTAAATAAAAATAAGGTGCAAAACAATAAGAAGAAAATTGAGAAGCCCAAACTGATGACGATATAAGCGTCGTGATTTAAAATAGAATAACTGCATTCACACCCCCAATTATAACAGTCTTGATAGCTTAAACACCATGTTGTGGCAAATAGTATGATGACTGCTCCCAAACCTAAAAAAGATAAAGCTTTCATAGCCTTTAGTTTACATGTTTTATAGAGAATTTTTTATCAATAGTTTGTTGAAACTAGATCGTAGCAGCATCGTTAATTACTACCTATAACTTACAATAGTTCGTTGAAACCACGCAGTAGCAGCGAAGCTAAACTTTATTGGGTTGATAATTAGTAAGTTGTGTCTTTGTTGTGTTTTGTGTTAAAATTTTGATTATCAACTGCGCAGCACTCATGAAGTACCACGAAGTAGCAGCGAAGCTAACTAAAAGCGCAGCGCTCACGAAGTAAACTAATATAAATGTGCTTTTTTATCTTTTGGGTAAAAAAGTAAAAAACTAAGCTTGCGCCCTCATGAGCGTAGCGAACTAATCAACGACCACGAAGTAGCAGCGTAGCTAACTACTAAACTTAGTATCAATACACTTTTATCAAAATAGAACAAAAACGGGATGTTGCAAAAAATACTTTTAATACTTTTTTCTGCTTTAGCTTTGACAGGAGTGGGGCAGGTAGCAAAAGCACTTCCAAATGGGCATGCGCACAATGATTATGAAAAAAAATGGCCTGCTTTTAAAACGGCACTGTCAAAAGGGTTTGTAAGTTTAGAAATAGATGTATTCCCTTATAAAAATCAACTAAAAGTGGCACACATAGATTTTTTCTTAAATGTAGCTCCTGAATTAGAAGCATTGTATTTTAAGCCATTGGAGGAGTGGTTGTCAAAAAAGGAAAATTGTTTGAGGATAGTACACAACGGTTAATATTTATGATTGATATAAAACGATCATCTTCCAAAAGTTATGCCTTATTAAGAACATTATGTATGCGATACAAACATTTGATAACCCATTACTATCCCGACAAAGATTCTGTTTCCTATGGAGTTTTAGACATATTATTGTCAGGAAATAAACCCTATGAGCAGGTCTTAAGGGACTCGGTACGATATATGTTGATTGATGGAGGGTTAGAGGATATTAACGATTCTATCCGAACGGCAGCCATTGCCCCTCGTGTCAGTGGGCGTTATGCCAGTGTGTTTTCTTGGCGAGGAAAAGGGGAGATGCCCCCCAAAGAATTGACGCGTTTGCGAAAGATTGTAGCAACAGCACATGCCGATAATCGAAAAGTTCGTTTTTGGGGAATGCCCAATAAGCCTGTTGTCTGGAAACTATTATTGGATGAAGGGGTAGATTGGATGAATGTAGATGCTTTGGAAGCTTATCGTTTGTTTTATCAAGAGTATCAACAAAAAGAATAATTTAATCCTCATCTCTAGAGAATACTTTTCTTTGGTCTTTTTTGTTTTTTTACCAATTTATAACACGTTTTGAAAAAAAAAAAGAAACATTATGAGGATGAACTGGTTATAATCTTTAATTTTGAGCGTACAAAAATAATTACAACTAAGTGTTTACTTGCAAAAAAAGCACTTTACTATTCAACAAAACAAAGTCAAATATGAACTTGAAAAAATTAGCACTGTTTGTTACCCTGTTTATTCCATTTTTAATGAATGCCCAATCCCCCAGCACTTCTTCTAATGATGGTTTTAAATGTGGTATCAGCGAACAATCAGCCGCTTTGATCAAGCAGCGTTTAATGGCCAACCGTCAGTTGTTTACTAGACAAGAGGTCGAAGATTTAGTCACTAAACGCACAACGACTTATATTCCAGTAACCATACATAATGTAGCGGGGAATTCAAGTGGTCTGGGTAAAACTAGTGAGCAAACTATTTTAGCTTTTTTATGTGGTTTGAATGCCATCTATGCAAGCCAAAATGTCCAATTTTTTATGCATGGACCTATTCGCAATAGAATAAGTAATAATATTTATAACAATGCAGGAACCTCTACTTCTCGTTTTCAAATGTTGAGTTATAGAGTTCCGAATACCTTAAACTTAATTATAGGTGCGTCTATCAATAATCCTAGAGCAAGTTGGTATGATACACAAGGTGATTTTGTCTTTTTGTTACAACAAATGTTGACTAGTGCTGCCAAAACAGAGGCGCATGAAATTGGACATTTCTTTACTTTACCACACACTTTCTATGGTTGGGAAAATAGCACGGTTACAAGTATATATCCTTCTGGAACACTACCATCTTGTACTGTTAATCCAAGTGGTTTTTATTCTTTTGCTCCTGAACGTGTAGCTCGTACAGGACCAAGAGCCAATTGTCAAACAGCAGGAGATGGCTTTTGTGATACGCCAGCAGATTATTTTTCAGATCGGTTAAATTGCCCTTTCCCAGCATTCAATGATTGTGATACAGTTCCATTGAATCCAGACGAAAGCAATATTATGTCTTATGCTTATGATGCTTGTGTGAATAGCTTTTCAGCAGAACAAGAAGCTGCCATTGCAATGGATATAGCTGCTCGTACATGGGTAACAAATACGCCACCAACAACTACCGATGTAACGACATCGACAACTCCTGTGTCTCCTTTGGATGGAGCGCAATTAGGGGATATCAATGACCCAACAGTATTGTTAGAATGGAATCCTGTGCCAGGAGCAACAATGTATTATGTAGAAGTATATGGAACACAATTTCCTGGTCTTTGGTTGCCTAATACAAATGATCCTATATACAAAGGGATTGTTAATTCTGCCACACCACAGTTGAATTTGCCAACAACTAATTTGACAGCAGGAAGTCGTTATGCTTGGCGTGTAAAAGGGTTTAATTCTCTTTCTACTTGTGGACCTATGTCTGCATATGCTGACTTTGAAGCAACAACAGGAGTAACTACATCTATCAAGGATTTGCCAATTGGGAAGCAAATGTCATTTACAGTTAACTCCAATCCAATTACAACTTCGTCTATTGCTTTGTCAATTTATTCAGCGGAAGATGTTGTTGGGTCTATCAAAATCTATAGCGTCGATGGTAGAGAAGCCTTGACTTGGAACAAACAAGATATTAGCAAAGGTTCTAGCATTATTCAATTGCCTGCTGATGGTTTGGAAAATGGACTATATGTTGCTGTTTTAATTACTGAAAGAGGACAATTGCAACAAAAAATTATCATACAACGATAATTAATAGTCAATTATTTTGATAAAAAGAGGAAAGATTTCAAGAGAGGTCTTTCCTTTTTTCGTTAGAAAAACTTACTTTTAAGTAATAACCACTACTTCACTTCACAATTATTCATACCAATTCACTTATTTTAAAGAAGGACAAATTTCTTCCGCACTCAAATACTAGGAAGGATAATAACTCCATGTCTTGTATTTCATTACTCCGTTGAAAAATCGTATTAGTTTGATTATCAATGAGATATGCTTTTATTAGTCTTTGCGCTAAAAGACTGATAATCAAACTAATGCAAGATGCTTTTTTACGTTTTTCGTAGGAAAACTAAAAAATCAACGGAGTATTAGTATTTATTAATCTAATACAATTTAGTCGCGCTATTACTGCGTGGTTTAAGCGAATTAATGTAAATAATAACAGTATGAAAAAAACAATCTCACTTTGGATGCTTACTTTATTAAGTATAGTATCTCTACAAGCGCAACAGTTTAATTGTGGAGTAGATGCAGCAGCAGCAGCAATTATTAAGCAACGTATGTTAGCCAATCGCCAGTTGTTTACCAAGCAGCAAATAAATAGCTTGATGACTTCAAGAGCCATCACATATATTCCTATAACAATTCATAATGTACGGAATACTAGTGGGGAAGGAGCCATTTCGGAAGATCGTATACTAGGCTTTTTATGTGGTTTAAATGCCATTTATGCGGATCAAGACATACAGTTTTTTATTCATGGTCAGATTAATAATTTGACCAATGACTTTATTGATGCCAATTCCAATACCTTTCAAGCAAAGCTAGCGATGTTCCAAAATAAGGTAGCGAATACCTTGAATATTTATATTGGACGGTCTACCTTTTATCCAGCAACAGGATATACGAGTTATTATGAACCCAATTATGATTATGTCTTTTTGCAAGAGCCAATGGTATCTTCTGCGGCGAAAACAGAAGCACATGAAATAGGGCATTTCTTTACTTTACCACATACTTTTAATGGATGGGAAGGAACTGATGCAGAGATAGATTATAATGGTGTTAATGCACCAACTCATGTGCCATTGACAGGAGCATTGGTAGAAAAGGTAGCTAGAGGAGCTGGAGGAAATTGCGCAACAGCAGCCGATGGTTTTTGTGATACAGAAGCCGATTACCACTCTACGGCACTCATTCAAAGTTGCAATTTTACCCCTTCAACATTAGATCCTACAGGAGTTACCTTAAATCCAGACGAAAGTAATTATATGTCTTATTATAATGATAATTGTCAAAATAACTTTTCTACAGAGCAGAAAGGGGCGATTGCCATGTCTGTAGCTAATAGAACATGGGTAACCAATACGCCTCCTAATACAACTACTGTAACAGGAGTACCGACACTTGTATCCCCTGCTAATAATACTCCCGCTTCTATTGCGAACTCAACGGTTCGCTTGGATTGGGATAATGTTACGGGGGCAACTTGGTACTATTTGGAAGTATATGGCACGCAGTTTCCTGGAATTTGGCTTCCGAATACCAACGATGTTAAATTTAAAGGAATTGTTACAACAGGGAATAGCCATTATGACTTATCAACAACAGGCTTGACAGTAGGAGAGCGGTACGCTTGGCGCGTGAAAGCAATTAACCAATATTCAACTTGTGCTGGTTTTGCAAGTTATAATAAATTTGAAGCAACTGCCGCTACAAGTATCAAAGATTTGTCAATAGAGAAACAGATGACGCTAAAAGTAAGCAATAATCCAATTACATCGAACGACGTAGCTTTATCTATTTATACCGCAGAGGAAGTTGTTGGGTCTATCCAAATCTATGGAATGGATGGAAGAGTTATGGTTACTTTAGCTAAAGAAACAATTGCTAAAGGGGATAATTTGGTTCAGATCCCTGCTGCTAATTTAACGAATGGAATGTATTTAGTAGTTGTGGCAACAGACAGAGGTTTTTTGCAACAGAAATTTGTCATACAACGATAATAAATACATAAATGCGTTATTGTTGAGTAACGACTAGTATTGAACAGGAATTTTGCTGCTAATAAGCAAGATTCCTATTTTTATTCGAAGAAAAGGACCTTGCTTTGGTTTTTGTTATCAAGGACTAGTTTGGTAACCTTCTATTTTAACATGACTTTGTTATTAACAATAGTTAGCTGCGCTGCTACTACGTGGTCGTTGAAAAATTTTATTGGTTTACTTCGTGAGTGCTGCGCAGTTGATAATCAGAAAGTTGTATCTTTATTGCGTTTTGTGTTAAAATTTTGATTATCAGTAAGATGTGTTTTTGTTGACTTTTGTGCTAAAAGACTGATAATTAAACTAGTGCAAGATGCTTTTTTACGTTTTTACTTCGTGAGCCTACGGGTTCGTAGGAAAACTAAAAAACTAAGCTTGCGCCCTCATGACCAGAGGGAATAATCAACGGAGTATTAATATTAAATAGCACCTTTTTTTTTACTGGGGAACAACTTTGTGTGGATTCGTGTTACTATTGTATAATCGGTTACTTATATTATTACTTTAATTGGACAGAAAGCCCCAACAAAAATAGCCTAAATATATGTTTGGAAGAGTTAAGAAATGGTTTGGAATAGAGGGAACAAAGATAAGACTGCATGTATTACCTTCTTATCCTAGAAATGTTAAAACAATTAACGGAGAAATAGAAATTTACTCCAAGCGTCCCGAAAGAGTTTTGGCAATTAAACTAAAGTTTATAGAAGTTTATACTCGTGGAAGAGGAGAAGACAAACGTATAGATGAATTCTTACTGGGAACTTGGGAGTATAACAAACCAATAGAGGTCAGCGATGGCAACCCACATATGTTGTTCTTTAAATTGGAATTTAACCCTGTAGAATCAGCGATGGATAAGCGGGCAGGCAAAGGACCTTTGTTGAGAGGAGTCGTTAATATGATGAAATCTATGAAGGGCGTTCAATCTGACTACAGAATTGAAGCAGAGGCAATTGTTGAAGACAATACTTGGAACCCTTTGGCTAAGGCAAGAATTTTATTTGATTAGTTTAAGAATAAAAAAATGTATTTCAGAATACTACAAAAAAAAACCTTTTGATGTGTAAATCATCAAAAGGTTTTTTACATTTGCGGCATCTTTTAGAGATGTAGGTTTTTCATTTTATGTATTTGAAAATTAAAAGGGAATCGAGTGTAAATCTTGAACTGTCCCGCAACTGTAAATAGCATTTTGTTTTTGTAAAAAAAAATCCACTGTTCAATTTAGAATGGGAAGGAATATAAAAACGCTATAAGTCAGGAGACCTGCCTATATCCTTTTGGTTAATGCTTTCGTGGATTGAAGCAACCAGTCTAGGAGCCTTTTTAGCCTTCCTATATTGGGCTAGTTCTACTTGGACTAGCTTCTATTCTGTTAGCATAGTAAAATTTTTTTTCATTTAAATTTTAAAGCTATGCAAGCCTTAGTAAAATTTACACTTTTAACCTTCCTATTGGTCGGAACAATGGGCAATCTTTTTGCTCAAAATGAATCTATTATTGTTGTCAATGGTGGTATTTATGGCGTAACAAATGCCAATACAACGATTGAAGCTCTAAATTCTGGAGTAGCTACCAATATGGGAACCATTGGAACCTCTTCTATTCAAGATGTGCTCGTTGATAGCCAATATGTATATGTAGCAGCGCAAGATAGTATTGTGAAGTACAATTGGATGACAAAAAACAGAGTTGCTGCCAACGCTTTTGGTGGAGAGAGTACCTTAAGTTTGGCACTTCACAACAACCATTTGTTAGTAGGAAACTGGTATGGACCTTGGGGGGCTACTGGACCTTACAATCGTCATTTTTTGATTTATGATGCGAATGATTTATCGTTGATTGATAGTATCCCACAAGTAACAAAACCAGCAGATGATTTTGTGGTGATTGGAGATTACGCTTATATCGCTCAAAACAACGATAAAACAGTTGGTTTTGGAGACACATTAGGATATTTGGCTGTAGTAGATTTGACAACAATGACTTTGGTTCGCAACGATACATTATCAACTACAGGAGAAGAAATAGGTCGATTGGTGGTAGAAGGTGATATGATTTATGCAATCAATGGCGCAAGCAACACGATTTCTAGTTACAACACAGTGACTTTAGCAAAATCAACACAACCAGCTGCTAATGGATTGGATTTGAAACCAGCTGCATATGGACCAACAGCATTCACAAAAGGTGCTGGTGTTTGGTATTTTCCTTATGATAGTGGAATTGGTAGCTATGATTTGGCTAATAATGCTGTTATAGCTGCGAACATGGTTAACATTGCAGGAAGTTTTGCTTTTGTGTTGGATACATTCAACAATACCTTCTGTGTGAGCCATATCAATTATTCTGATCAGCTTCAAAACAAAGGAAGAATTTATGATATGAATGGAGATAGTGTGGGAATGTTCCAAGTAGAATATTCTCCTGAAGCATTGGCGATTGTTTCTGATATTTTGGTGAGTTCTACTCTCCAAGTAGCTAAATCGAACGAATTGATGTATTCTATAAGTCCTAATCCTGCCACAACTACTTTGGCTGTAAATTTTGAAAAAGCAGAAGCTGTAACCTTAGTTGTTTTGAACCAAGTTGGACAAAATGTATTAACAAAACAATCAACAGATACTGCTGTTGTATTGGATGTTGCAGAATTAACTGCTGGCGTTTATTTCTTGGCTGTTGTTAGTGAAGATGGCATTATGAGAACTCAACGTTTTGTAAAGCAATAAATTATTGGGAGTAGTGTTTCTAGTAAATTATTCATGAAATGAATATGTGATTTTATGACCATGAATTACTTCGAACAATCTGCTTATAAAAAAGTCTGTATATCCTCGGATGTATGGGCTTTTTTCTTTTTAAAGAGGGTATTTATATCTGATAAACAGGGAAAAATGTTCTTGCAGATACGATCTGATTTTTGGATTTTAGAGTTGCTACAAGATTATGGCATATAGCATTTTTTATAATTCAAAAGAAATTCTAAATACATCAAAAAATGAAACAAATTGTACTTTTTCTATTTTTTATTGCGATGAATCTTCATATGCAAGCACAAGACACAACAAGGGTCTTATTTATTGGAAATAGCATTACCTATTTTAATAATATGCCACAAACCTTTGAAGCTATTGCAAATTCTCATGGCGATACAACTGCCGTTACGGTGTATGCACCAGGAGGGACAGGGTTTGTTAACCATGTTTCGAATCCCAATGTATTCGCACAGTTTAGACAGGGAAATTGGGATTATGTTGTCTTGCAACCCGGTTCTAATGAATCACCAGGTTATTCCTATCCAATCAGCGAAACATTGAGTAGAGGTCGAATATTACAAGATTCTATTTACAAATACAATCCATGTGCAAAGGTTTTATTTTATGAAATATCTTATGGCGTATGGGGCAATTCTGCAAGTAATTTAGCTACCTATAACAATACCATGACCGCAATTCGAAACAATTTAACTTATTTGTCTGATTCTACAGAGACATTTTTTGCACCTGTAGGAGAAGCATTTAGAACCGCATGGAATCAAGACCAGAATAGCCTGTTGTGGGGAGGTTACGGAGACATACATCCTAATGCAAAAGGTTCTTATATTGCTGCTTGTGTTTTTTATGCGACTATTTTTCAAAAACCATCTAGAGGGTCTACAGTTGTAACTTCGTTGTCTGCTGCGGATGCAGATTTTTATCAAGAGTTGGCAGATACAACGGTTTTGAATTATTTATCAAATTGGAGAATCAATACCTTTGCTCCAACGATCGATTTTAATTACACCACTAATGGAAATACCATTAGTTTTACCAATCTTTCTACAAATATAGATAGTTCCTTTTGGGATTTTGGAGATGGGACGACATCAACGGTTTTCGATCCGATGGTGACGTATGGAGGAACAGGAAATTATAATGTGACGTTGACTACGTACAAAAATGGCTGCGCAAAATCAATGGAACAAACAGTTGCGATTGGAGTACTTGGAGTGGAAAATGTAAAAACGTGGTCGGGAAGTTTCATATATCCCAATCCAACTAAAGATTATTTAAATATAGAACTAGAGCAAGACCATTCTAAGTATCATTTTGAGGTTTATAATCATTTGGGAGAATTGATTGTCAAGACCAATAAACGGTCTATTCAAATAGCACATTTGCCCAATGGAATTTACTATATAAATGTTGTAAATACGGAAACATTAGAGAGTCAAATACACAAATGGAAAAAGTATTCGTAACTTTGTTTTTGATAAGTAGGAGAGCAGAAAAATATAGCTAAAAAAATAGACTTACTATATGGCTACATCAGAGTATCAAGGACAAAAGTATTTAAAGAAGCAACAAAAGCTTGTACAAGATGTGTTGACAGTCGAAGAAGCGTTGCAAATTACTATTAACAATTTTCCATTTACAGTAACCATGCGAACGCCAGGCAACGATCGAGCATTGGTTCGCGGCTTATTGTTTTCTGAAGATATTTACAGAGGAGACAATGCCGCTTTAACCATCGACTATCGACAGAAAAATGCGATTACCAGAATTGCCAATGTGAGCCTAGATAAATCGCTTTTGGGAGCAGGAATAAAAAGCACTAGAAATTTACTATCTGTTTCTTCTTGCGGTATTTGTGGACGACAAGACTTGGATGAGCAATCTACATTTAAAGATTGCCTGACCAAAAAAGTAACCATAGATATAGAGAAGTTGTACCAATCTTTTGAGTTGATGCGTACTCAGCAAGATAATTTCTTGCGCTCTGGTGGATCACATGCCGCAGCAGCTTTTTCTAAGAACGGAGAAATGCTAAGTTTAATGGAAGATATTGGGAGACATAATGCAGTAGACAAAGTAATTGGAGATTTGATTTGGAAGGAAGCATTAGGAAAAGCTAGTTATTTGTTGGTGAGTGGTAGAATTTCTTATGAAATTGTTTCCAAAGCTTTTTGTGCCCAGATTCCTATTTTAGCTGCTGTTTCTGCACCATCTTCGCTGGCCGTAGAATATGCCAAACAATTTGGACTGACCTTATTGGGCTTTTGTCGAGAAGAACGTGCTACTTGTTATGCAAATGATTGGAGATTAGCCATTAAGGGATAAAAAAAGCCAATTTGAAAATAATCCTATTTTCAAATTGGCTTAAAAAAACTAAGTAAGTGGGCATAAAAAATTATAGGTAAAAAATAAGGTTGTTTAGCTGCGCTGCTACTTCGTGGTTTATAGAATTTTTTCTGAACGATTACTTATGAAGTGGTTTTATTGTTTTATCGCTTTTTTTAACGTTCTAAAACCTTCTTTTTCATTTTTCAGTTCAATGTAATAAATACCTGAAGCAAACTCATTCAAAGGAATTTCAATGGTATTATGACCTTGCAAAACCTGATGAGTACCCATGTTGATTAACGTACGTCCCAGCACATCTGTAATTTTTAACTCAACATTGTTAGGCTGTTGTGCGTGGAAACGAAGTAAGGTATTTCCTTTTGTTGGATTGGGTTGTAGATGGATGTCATTGACAAATTTTCCACTCATTTGCACATGGCTGATATCACAAATAAATTCAGGGCTATAAGAAATATCTACCTGTTTCAGCCTATAATAATAATCAAGCCCATTGGCGACATGAACATCTTTGTAGGAATAATGTTGAGAAACATTTGTCGTACCAGCACCATCGACCCAAGCAATTTCTTCAAACAAGATCCCATCAGTACTTCGTTCAATAGAGAAACCAAGGTTGTCCTCTTCTCCTAAAGTAGTCCATTGTAGTTGGATGGCATTTTCCTGCTGCATGGCTGTGAAATTTTCACATTTAACAGGCAGTAGAATACAACCAATTCGAATGTTGCGTTGTGTGGCACAAATACCATCATCAGCAGTACAGGTATAAGTCGTTGTTAAAAGTGGAGACGCCGAAGTATTGGCAGAGTTGGTCGAACTAAGCCCAGAGCTAGGAGACCAAGCATAGGTATAGTTAGAAACAAAACTACCTGGTATAGGACAAAAAGTAATTCCTTCATTTGTTGCCGTCCAAGCTGATGAATTTCTTCCCGCTACCGTAACGGCATTATTACCACCTGCATCTTCTATACCCATGGTATGTCCTCCAGAACCATCTGGTTGTGTTGTTGTGTGGATTTCAATACAACCTGTTGCTTCTATTAAGTGCACTTGAGTAGTGATATTATTACCAGAAGGATAATGATCTACATTAAAAAACTCCATCACTAAGGTGCGATTTGGAGCAACCCCTACTGTCTGATAACGAATAACATTGGCTGTTGGTTGTCCGCCATTACCTGGATCTAAATCATCCCAAGAAAAGGCAATTAAATTGTTTGGAGTAGTGGTAGAAGGGAGAGTTTGACCAGCACAACATCCATTGGGAGAGCCTGCCGTAAACGTCATGAAGCCATTGGAGCTAATATAAAAGTCGGTATAGTTGATACCCCAAAAATTAAAAGGAAAACCAATTGGCAAAGCACCACTTAGCGCATCATCGCCTAGAGATACTGTTGTGCCGCCTGGGATAGCAATGGGAGCAAAAGCTGTCGTACCTGTATTGTACCCTGCTGCAACGGGAATAGGAACATCGCCATTTAAAGCAGCAACTAAGTTAACAGGGGCATCTCCTGCACAATATTGTAATTGGCTGGTATCTGGCGTAAAAGCCAAATTCATAGCATGGTCGGTTACCGTTAGAGAATTGGTGGCTGTACATCCTAAGGGATCTGTGTAAGTAACTGAAAAAGTAGCAGGAGTTGTTGGTATGGTTGCGATAGGATTAGCTATATTCGGATCGGATAGGTTTGCTGCGGGACTCCAAGAATAAGTGCCACTGCCAGCTAAGGCTTGTAATTGTTTGGTTGTTTCATTTGGGCATTTAACAGTGTCTTGAGCAGGAAAACTAACTCCTACAGGCTTAATAATAAAGCCCAAGGTTTGTTGACCAGCTACAGGACAAGCTCCATCATTAAAATTAATCGTAAAGGTTTGGTTGGCAATAGTATTAACAAACCAACTAACATTGATTGTAGCAGGGTTGCCATTAACAACAGTAACAATGGCTCCTGTTAGATTAGCAGCGATGTTATTGGCAATTGTAACAACATCTGTTGCGTCAGGGTCTGGGCAACTAATATCAAATGATAGTGTGTTGCCGACACAAGTTTCAAAAGCGCTATTGTTAAGAGCACCTCCACTAATATTACTAACAGGATCAGGAACAGGGGTATTGTTGGTACAAGAAATAACCACAATTTCCATATCTCTCATAGTTGTACCAATTAAAACACCATTTCTATATTCTTCAACCAAAATAGCAACAACGCCAATTTGTGTTGCGTCGGGCGTAAAATTCATTTGCCCTGTTGCGGGATCGAAACCATACGTTCCTGTGGTAGAAAGTGGTTGAGTTGCACTAAATCCAGCATTGTGGGTGATGTCTAAAGTGGCACTTTCTTTAGGATTAATTAATGAAAATACCAATGAGTCGCCATCGGGGTCTATCGTACCGTGATTGTAGCCAAAAGGTTGATTGGCACAAATATAGGGGATAGGGGGCGTTGAGAAAGTTGGAGAATTGTTGCAAGGTGCTGCTACATTATTAATTAACGTTTCGACATAAATAGAACCTGTACTAGAGTTGGTAATAGCACTATTACGACAACAATCGGAGAAAGACGCAATCCAATCGGTACAAGGTCCTGATAAAGTGACAGAAGCAGTATAGGTATAGACTTCAACTCCTTGTAAAGTTCCGCCATTACAAGTACTATTAGGAAGTTGTGCAGGACAAAGAGGAGAAGCTTCTGCAACGGATTGTTGAGTCATTGAGACAGATTGGCTAGTGCCACAACCAGAGGCAGAATTTAAATTGAGCGTTACTGTAGTTGGAGCGGCAATTCCAGCACAGTCTCGATAAAATGCTAATGTGAAAGTATAGTTATTGCCCCCTGTGCAGACATAGGACAAATCGGCTCCCATATTATGAGAGGCATAACTAGGTGATGCTAGGGAATAGCAAAGCAGGACAAAAGCAATCCTTAATAGGTTGCTGGTGTAAAATTGGTTCATTTAAAAGAAGTTTAATTGAAAAAAATGATTGCAATTATTATGTGTGTGTAAATTAATTGGCAACTCAATTTTTTAATTAAGTACTCCTATCCTTACCGATGTAAGTTTAAAATTTAGGGCAGTTTACTACAATGAATTAATATGGGGTATTAAGTCATGGAAAAACTATCAATTGCTCAGAAAGGGGGGGATAGGGGATTTCAAAGCAATTACTACATCAATGTATTATTACAATAGAGGATACAAGGGATATTAATTAAAAAGGTTATTTTGTTTTGTGATATAAAATTTTAAATAAGTGTCATAAATTTAAAAGGATATTTTATTAAAACAAATTAATGAGGTATTTTATTTTGCATGGAAGTGTATTTATATACAAATTGTCTGTAAAGTTACCTTTTGATGACGTAATTGTTGCTTAATGAGCAGATTATCAAGTAGATTGGTTGCTTTGTAGAAAGGTAAGTAATAGTAACAAAACGTGTAAAAAATATAAGTTATTGAAGAGGTAAAGAATAAGCCGTATATCATAATAGAAGATATACGGCTTACGTTTTGAAAAAATGTACTTCAACGGTAATAGAAACCTTTAAAAGGATGTGGCGTCACAATAGTCTTTAAACATCTGCTTTGATAATTTCTACTTCTATAAATTTAGAGGCAGGAGTGTTGCTTTTTTTTGCAACATTATCAATATGTACCAAGGCATTAGTTTCTGGAAAATACGTGCCAATGCATCCTTGTGCAATATCATATCCTACCACTTTAAAGTTATTGGCAGCCCTTTGTTCTCCTTTAAAATAGCTTCTAAAGTGAATAATGTCTTTGTCTTTTAAACCAAGATTTTGCATATCTTTTTTGTTCATCAATGCAATGCGACGTTCATTGAGAATACCACGATAACGATCATCTAAACCATAAATAGTGGTATTGTATTGATCGTGTGTGCGAATTGTCATCATAATAAAACGCCCTTCGGATACTTTTCGTTTGGGGATAGGATTGATGGTTAATTGTGCTTTTTGAGAAGTAGTGTTAAAGGTACGGTTGCGAGCACAATTCGGAAGGTAAAAACCAGCAGGTTTTCGAACTCGTTCGTTATAATTATCAAAACCAGCGACAACAGCCTCTATATGGTTTCGAATAACATCATAATTATCAACCATGGCAGTCCAATTGATAGAGGTGTCTTTTCCAAAAGTTGCTTCAGCGATTCCTTGGACGATAGCAGGCTCACTTTTTAAATGCTTAGAAGCGGGCTCAAAATTACCTTCACTAAGATGTACTACTCCCATAGAATTTTCGACCGTAACAAATTGTCGACCAGAAGATTGGAAGTCTTTTTCAGCTCTAGAAAGGCAAGGCAATATAAGTGCTTCTTTTCCTGTCACTAAGTGCGAACGATTGAGTTTAGTTGATATTTGAACGGTTAGAGCACAGTTTTGAACCGCTTCTCCTGTTAGTTGACTGTCAGGCGTCGCAGAAATAAAGTTGCCTCCCATAGCTACAAAAACTTTAACCAACCCTTTTTTCATCGCATGGATACTATGAACAACATCATAACCGTGCGGACGAGGGGCTCTGATGTTAAATTCTTGGTCTAGATTTGCCAAAAAAGTTTCGGGTGGAGCCTCCCATATACCAACAGTTCGATCGCCCTGTACATTGCTATGACCACGAACGGGGCAAGTGCCAGCCCCTTCTTTGCCAATAGCGCCTTTAAGTAGTAAAATATTGACGATTTCACGAATGTTTTGCACGCCATTTTCATGTTGCGTAATGCCCATTGCCCAACAGATAATGATTTTTTTATTGTCGATGAGCAATTGTGCAAAAGCACGAATTTCTGCTTCTGATACACCACTTTCTTCCACTGCTTCTTGAAAATCACTTTGCTCTAAATCGGCAATTAAAGCCTCATAACCTTCACAATGTTCTTGAATAAAAGGAAGGTCAAAGACAGTACCAGGTTGCTTTTTTTCTGCTTCAAGCATGAGTATCATAGCTGCTTTGAGTAGAGCTACATCTCCATTGATGCGAACTTGGAGGTATTGATCTGTAATTTTGGTTCCTCCTTTGACAACTTCTACAGGGCTTTGAGGATTAACAAAGCGTTCTAAACCTGCTTCAGGAATCGGATTGATACTAACTACTTTGCCACCATTTTTTTTGCAATGGCTTAGTGCTGTTAACATACGAGGATGATTGGTTCCTGGATTTTGTCCCATGACGACAATTACCTCCGCTTGGTGCAAATCTTCAAGTGTTACCGACCCCTTGCCAATTCCCAGAGTTTCGCCAAGCCCTTTGCCACTCGATTCATGACACATATTAGAACAATCAGGAAGATTATTAGTGCCTAACTGGCGAGCCAATAGTTGATACATAAAGGCAGCTTCATTGCTGGTGCGCCCCGAAGTATAAAAAACAGCTTCATTGGGATCATTAAGT
Source organism: Aureispira sp. CCB-QB1 (assembly GCF_000724545.1). Taxonomy (GTDB): domain Bacteria; phylum Bacteroidota; class Bacteroidia; order Chitinophagales; family Saprospiraceae; genus Aureispira. The sequence goes on from NZ_JHBV01000037.1 coordinate 65,831, forward strand.
TGTGTTAAATGTTTGGCAATTAACTTGAATGCATCTTCCCAAGAAATAGGTTGGTAGTTAGAACTATTGGCAGGCAAATACATAGGTTCTGTAATTCGTCCCGATTTGCCAATTTTGTAATCAGACCATTGGCTCATTGTTTCAACGCTATATTGAGCAAAGAAATCAGGCGTAACTTTTCGAGTCGTAGACTCTTCTGCTAATGCTTTGACACCATTTTCGCAGTATTCGCCCAATGAAGAACGTTTGCCATCAGGGTCAGGCCATGCGCATCCAGGGCAATCAAAGCCTCCTTTTTGATTCATTTTGTTCAAGCGTTTGATCCCTTCCCAAACACCCATTTCTTTGTTTAGGTGTTGTAAAGAAGCCACCAAGGCAGGAATTCCTGCTGCTTTTCGCTTGCGTTCAGTGAGTTTTAAATTTTCAAAATTTTCGGGGGGCACGATTTGAACATTTCTTTTCATAGTGGAGGTATATCTAAGTAATAATTTGGCGTCTCAATAACTATTGTTTCGTAGAGTATGTTAGTAGGATCATAGTCTTTGCTTTTTTACTTTAAAAAGTAAACAACTAAGCGATAGCGATCTCACGCAGTAGCAGCGAACCGAGCTCACGACCGAAGGGAGTAACAAAGCTAACTAAAAGCGCAGCGCCCACGAAGTACCACGCAGTAGCAGCGAAGCTAATCTACGAACTAACTACTAAACTTATTGTACATGAAAAAAATATTGGGTGGCTGTTTTAGCAGTCATTTTGGCTTAAACGAAACAGTTATAATTGGATACAAGCCTTTCCAAAGATTTTTATTCGATGTTAGTTGATAATCTCATTCAAGGTACTAAATTCTACTAGAATTAACAAAAAACCACTTAGTCTTTAAATTGTAGTAAAACAAGTTTATATTGTATAAAACTTATCTACTTTACTTTGCGGGGGAGTTGTATTAATTTGATTATTAATAGAATGTGATTTTATTGGTCAATTCTCCAAAAAACTACTCAAAATGGAAGAAACAAAATTCCTTACGGATATTGAAATTGCACAGAACAACGAAATGAGTCACATCAAACAGGTGGCAGAGAAATTGAACATTCAAGAGGATGATTTAGAATATTATGGAAAATATAAGGCAAAGCTTCCTTTGTCTCTAATTGATGATGCTAAAGTTGCCAATGGCAATTTAATTTTGGTAACAGCTATGACGCCAACTCCTGCGGGAGAAGGAAAAACCACGACATCCATTGGTTTGACAGAGGGGCTAAATAAGATAGGGAAGACGACGACAGTTGTTTTGAGAGAACCTTCTTTAGGACCTGTTTTTGGAATTAAAGGTGGTGCTGCTGGTGGTGGTTATGCACAGGTGGTGCCCATGGAAGATATTAACCTACATTTTACAGGTGACTTTGCTGCTGTAGAAAAAGCAAATAATTTGTTGTCTGCATTGATTGATAATAATATTCAGAGCAAGACTAGAAATTTGGGCATTGATCCTAGAACAATCGTTTGGAAACGAGTCATGGATATGAATGATCGAGCTTTGCGCCAAATTACAATAGGGCTAGGAGGCACTGGAAATGGTATCCCTAGAGAAGATGGTTTTAATATAACTCCTGCTTCAGAGGTCATGGCCATTCTTTGTATGGCAAGAGATATGGAAGATTTGAAAGAAAAACTAGGCAATATTTTTATAGGTTTTACTTTTGATAAAAAACCTGTTTATGCTAGAGATTTGAAAGCACAAGATGCTATGGCTATTTTGTTAAAAGATGCTATCAAACCAAATTTGGTGCAAACACTAGAGGAAAATCCCGCCATTATTCACGGAGGACCATTTGCCAACATTGCACAAGGAACCAATACTATTATTGCCACAAAAATGGGACTATCTTTATCGGATTATGTAGTAACAGAGGCAGGATTTGGAGCAGATTTAGGAGCTGAAAAATTCTTAAATATCAAGTGCGTTGCGGGTGGATTAAAACCGAAGGCAGTTGTTTTGGTAGCAACAATTCGTGCGTTGAGACACCACGGGGGGGCATCAAAAGAGGAGTACAATACGGCAAGTGTAGAACGGGTAGGAAAAGGATTTGAAAACCTTGAGAAACATATTGAAAATTGTCAAAAATTTGGATTGAATCCTGTCGTTGCTATTAATGCATTTCCTAGTGATACCGATGCTGAAATAGAATTAATTCAAGCTGAATGTAAAAAATTAGGCGTGCAAGCGATTGTTGCGAACGGTTGGGCTGATGGTGGTGATGGAATGACTAATTTGGCTCAAGCAGTTGTAGATGAGGTAGAATCAAATCGCAATAACTTTAGTGCTTTGTATGATTGGAATTTGCCTGTTAAAGAAAAAATTGAGACCATTGCTAAGGAAATTTATGGGGCAGATGGTGTTACTTATTCTAAGAAAGCAGAATTGGATTTGAGAAGAATTGCTCGGCTTGGTTTAGAGCAGTTGCCTGTGTGTATGGCAAAAACGCAGAAGTCTTTTTCTGATAACGATAAATTACTGGGACGTCCAACTAATTTTACAGTAGAGGTTCGAGAGTTTGAATATGCCGTAGGAGCAGGATTTATTATTCCTATTTTAGGAAAAATGATGCGGATGCCTGGTTTGCCTGCGGTGCCATCTTCGGAAGGAATGACGATTGATAATAATGGTAAAATCTCAGGATTATCATAATAAATGAATTTTAAGCACTCATGCAATACGACGTAGTTAGCTGCGCTGCTACTGCATGGTTTCAACGGAGTAATGATTCGTTGAGTAGGCGTTTTCTTTTGAAGTAAATTTTGTGGATAGAGAAAATCATAAGAACAATTTTTTGAAAATCACGTTTTACTGCCAATGGTGTAAGACGTGATTTTTTATCTAAAAGGGCAAGCAATTATAAGATAATAAAAAACAAATTGTTTGATTTTTTAGGGATAAACTAATACCTTTGTAGGTGCCTATGGGCAAAAAATACCCCAAGCAAAAGGGACATGATTGGTTTAAAGTAGGCTACTCTGAGAAAAATAAATAATATGATGAAAATAGCTTCGTTTTTTGCAGGTGCAGGAGGCTTAGATTTAGGATTTGAAAAAGCTGGATTTGAGGTTGTTTGGGCAAATGAATACGATAAAGATATTTGGGAAACTTATGAGAAAAATCATCTAAACACCACCTTAGATCGAAGAAGTATTACAAAAGTAGAAGCTAATGAAGTGCCCGACTGTGATGGTATTATTGGGGGACCTCCTTGCCAAAGTTGGAGCGAGGCAGGGGCTTTGAGAGGTATTGATGACAAAAGAGGACAGTTGTTTTTTGATTTTATTAGAATCTTAGAAGCAAAGCAACCTAAGTTCTTTTTGGCTGAAAATGTAAGTGGTATGTTATTGCCTAGACATAGTCAAGCTTTGGAGAATATAAAAAAGATGTTTAAAGGAGCTGGTTATGAATTGTCTTTTAAATTGCTAAATGCCTCCAATTACAATGTTCCACAAGATAGAAAACGAGTTTTTTTTATCGGAATAAGAAACGATTTGAAGTTTGAATTTAAGTTTCCTGAAATCACTTTCCCAAAAATCAATCTTAGAGAGGCAATTGGTGACTTACAACATACTGTTATGCCTGCTTTAGAAGGAAATAAAACCAATGGAGAACGTTGCAAAGTCCCTAACCACGAGTATATGATAGGTGGCTTTTCATCCATGTTTATGTCTAGAAATCGGGTTAGAACGTGGGAAGAACAGTCTTTTACCATTCAAGCAGGGGGACGGCATGCCCCAATTCATCCGCAAGCACCTAAAATGCAATTGGTAGAACAAAACAAGCGCATCTTTGTTCCTGGAAAAGAAGAGCTGTATAGACGATTGAGTATTCGAGAATGTGCAAGAATTCAAACATTTCCAGATGATTTTATTTTTCATTATACCAAAGTAGCAGCAGGTTATAAAATGATAGGAAATGCAGTGCCTGTTAATTTAGCTAAGTTCTTAGCACAAAGTATCAAGCAGCAATTAGAAGAAAATGCCCTTCACAAAATTTCATTAAGTCAGTAACAAATTGTTCCTTAGAGTACGATTTGTAGTCCAGCAATTTCTTAATTACAACCAAATATGACCAATATCCTAGAGGCAATTAGTAATATAGTCGCATACCAAAAATTTGAACTTAAAACTACATACGGTGGCAAAAATAGGATGAATAATATAGGGGAGGCTTTAGAACAATATATTAAAGATGCTTTTGCCAATACTTTGAGCGAAGCATCTGAACTAAAGAAAATGGAAGTTTTTAACCAGAAATTTTCTTGGCTGGGCAATCAAAATCATCCACCAGATATTATGATAAAAGGTGGAGATGCTATTGAGGTGAAAAAAATACAGAGTGCCAATAGCTCTTTGGCATTAAATAGCTCCTATCCCAAAGCGAATATCCATGCTTCTAGTCCTATGATTACCAATGATTGTAGAAATTGCGAAGTGTGGACAGAAAAAGATCTTATTTATTGTATTGGTCATGTTACTAAGGAGCGTTTGCAATCTATTTGGATGGTATATGGGCATTTGTATGCTGCACAACATGCTACTTATCAAAGGATAAAAGAAACCATATCAACTGGTATTAAAACAATTCCCAACGTAGAGTTTTCTGAAACCAAAGAGTTGGGAAGGGTTAACCGTGTGGATCCTCTTGGAATTACAAATTTGAGAATTAGAGGGATGTGGCAAATAGAGAACCCTCGAAAAGTGTACCATTATCTACATCAAAAAACAACAGCAGCTTTTGAGTTGGTTGCAATTGTTCCTTTAGAAAAATATCAATCGTTTGAAAAGGAAAGCAGAACAAGGATAGAACAATTAGAGTCTTCTGTATTTAGCATAACAGCGGCAAACGTTAAAGACCCTAATAATCCTGCCAAATTGATTCCTTGTCAATTAATCAAATTTATATTACCTCAGTAGAGGAATTATTTTACTGCCCTTCACAATATTTATCGTATTGTCTGAGTGCTAAGGGATGTCCTAAGTTGGCTGCTTTTTTTATATCCGCACAAGCTTTATCGTGCAGCAAGACTTGAAGGTAGATTAGTCCTCGATAGTAATATGGAGTGGCAAATTTAGGATTAAACTCTATGGCTTTGGTATAATCTTCAATAGCACCTTTTAAATCATTTTCTTGCTGTTTTAGAAAAGCTAATTTGACATAAATATCTGCATTCCCACCATCCATAACCAATGTAGATTGAAAATCTTTTTTGGCTTCTTCGTATTGACCAAGTTGAAAGTAGGCTAAACCACGGTGATAAATATATTTTGACTTTTGTGGGTTTAGCTGAATTGCTTTGGTGTAATCAGGAATAGCGGATTCGTATTGTTTGACTTTTACCTTTGAAACAGCCCTATAAAAGTGTAAAATAGGAGCTAATTGAGGAAACTCATTAATTTTAAGTGCTTCGTCCAATATCTCAATACTTTTTTGGTAACGCCCTCCGTCAAAATGGACGATTGCTTCTTTCATAAGCGTTTCGGCATTTTCCTCTGGTTCTGGGGGAGGAAGCTGTGCAAAGTATTTCGCATTATTACCCTGATTGGCACTACTATCTATCGTAGATGTAGAGGTGCTGTCTTGGGCAAACAAAATACTATTACCAATTAGTAATAAGAAAAGTCCTATTGACTTTAATGGTCTCATACTGTATAAGTTTTGATGCTAAAATAAGAGTAAAGATAATGTTGAAATATTGAATAGAATAATTTTTAATGTCCAATTCTCAAATTCAACCTTTTGAGTGGTTTTATACAAAAGCTATACCGTCTCTGTATGAAAGTATTTTTAGAGACCGTTTCAGAAGTATTTTTTTCTTGAAAATATCGTCTCAAAAGCATAAAATAGATGCACAAATTTGGATAAGAAATTTTATATTTGTAATCTGTTTTAAGAAAATTGTAACACTTTCACTTTCTAAGTATTCTATCAGTACTTGGCAACCGCAAACAATAAGTATGAATTGTTTGTATACTCGCAAGGGTACCTAATTAAAAATGAATAAAGCCTGCCCCTAAATAGGCTTAGTATACTTATAAATTGGTGTGCAAAATGGGGTATTATATAGGGAAGCCAAGTAAAATATTCGTTGAAACCCTGTCGTAGCATCGTTGGTAAATCCTCATGAAAAGAAGTTCATGAAATCAATGCCACGCAGTAGCAGCATAGCCAATCAACGACTGCAAAGTAGCAGCACAGCTAATTACTAATGCAATGCTTAGTGGAATATTAGTATCAAATATATGACTATAAACTGTCGAGGAACACTATTAGATTTGTCCACTCCAATTGTAATGGGGATATTGAATATAACGCCTGATTCGTTTTTTGAGGGAAGCCGAATGAAAACAGAGCACGAAGTTCGGGGACAAGTTGAACAAATGCTAGAAGAAGGAGCTCGTATTATAGATATTGGAGGTGTATCTTCAAGACCTGGGGCTGATTTTGTACCTGTCAAGGAGGAACTAAATCGTGTTATTCCAATTATTGACTTATTAGTGAAGCATTATCCAGAAGCATTGCTATCAATTGATACGTATAGGGCAGAGGTAGCTAAAGAATCTATTCAGTCAGGGATACATCTTATTAATGATATTTCTGCATCTAGTATAGATGATGCGTTGTTGGATGTCGTCGCAAAAAATGAAGTTCCTTATGTGTTGATGCACATGCAAGGAACACCTGAAACGATGCAACAAAAACCTCATTATAAATCGGTCGTAGTCGATGTCTTGGATTTTTTGATTGAGAAAATAGCTTTGTTAAAAAAGAAAGGAATTGAAGATATTATTATTGACCCAGGATTTGGATTTGGAAAAACGATTGCTCATAATTATCAATTGCTTAATCACTTAGCTGTCTACAAAACATTGCAAATGCCAATTCTTGCAGGTATATCACGCAAATCTATGATATGGAAGGTATTGGGCAATACGCCTGAAAAAGCATTAAATGGAACAACAGCTTTACATGTAATTGCGTTACAAAATGGGGCAAGCATTTTGCGTGTTCATGATGTTAAACCAGCGATGGAAGCGATTCAATTGATGGAAATATTGGATAAGCATCAATAGCTATTTTAAACGAAAATAAACAGAAGACTATTATTACTTGACAAAGTAACTAGGATATAGAATAAATAAATATGGAAAATAAAAACAGTGGTAAGCGTGTATTGGGGATTCAATTGCCTACAGATCCTCGATGGGTAGATATGGCAGAAATGAGTCTTCAAGATATCTTAACCGATCATGCTTATTGTGAACAGAAGGCAACAACGAGTTGTATTAGTTTGATTCAACGTTATTCAGACAAAGAATTATTAGTTGAAAAAGTAACTCCTGTTGTGTCGGAGGAGTGGAGTCATTTTAGATTGGTGCTCAAAGAGCTAGAGAAGAGAGGGTTGAAGCTAGGGCGTCAAAGGAAAGATGAGTATGTCAATGGGCTGTTAAAATTTGTCCGAAAAGGAGTAACGCCTGATGAGCTGTTCTTAGATAGAATTTTGGTCTGTGCTATGATTGAGGCTCGGAGTTGTGAACGTTTTCGTTTGCTTTCTTTGAATATTAAAGAAGAAGCTTTGCGCAATTTTTACCATAAATTTATGGTATCTGAGGCAGGACATTACCGAATGTTTTTGGATTTAGCAGAGCATTATTTAGGCAAAGAACTGACACAAGAACGTTGGAAAGCTTGTTTGGAGTTTGAAGCCGATTTGGTCAAAGGATTAAAACCTAGAGCTGATAGAATGCATTGAATTATAAATAGTTAAGTTTTTTTTGCAACTATTTTATAAACTTATTGTCATTAGTATGAGCCACTAATATTTGTCATAGAGTCCCCCAGTTAATTGTTTTGAGTTTTTATGGTTGTAAGAGCTTGATTTAGAGTTTCTAAATGGGGTTCGTGCAACAAAGAGTTTACGAATTCAAAAATAATTTTACCATGCTCTTTCTTTAGTTGTCAATTTTCGTTACCGCAAAAAATCAAATTATGAAACAATTTTTTAACCTATTTATTTTCGTTCTTTTAGGAAATGTTGCTTTGGGGCAATGTAGCAACATATTTTCTAAAAATATTAAGCATGGAAATATGCATAGCTTAATGACGAATTCCCAAATTTTAGTTGCTCGAATAGATTTTGACTACAGTATAAAGTTTGAAAATTCTGAAGAGGGAATTACGGCTATTATTACCACAACAGGGCACAATTCAACTTTAATCAAGCCGTTGGAAAAAGACGATAAACTCATGTTTATTTCTTCTACGGGTGCCAAACGCCCCTACAATTTTATTTATGATAGTGAAAAAACAACTATCAGGAATAGAGCTGCTTATGTAAATACACTACAGTTGGATTTAAAAGCATTGGAGTGGATTGCAGAAAACACCATTTCGCAAATACGCTTGGTGAATATGGTAGAAATGAAAATGTATCCTTATTCTTTGGATGCTGCTCGACAAGCACAGCTTCAACAAGCTGCAATGTGTTTTTTGAAGGAATTGGATCCTTCTAAGGTCAAGGATAAAGAGGTGACTGCAAGTATGGGAGAGCTTGCTAACAGCAACAAATCGACTGCGAATAAGTCTGCTGCTGCTGCAATTGCTAGAACTTCTGGCTCTCCATGCGATCAATTGACAGATGAAGAGGAAAAGGAATTGAAAAGAGAACTGGCTTTGCGCAAAGATGCTTTGAGAAATGAAATTGCTGAAATTAAGGCTCAAAATGATAAAATCAAAGCTCGTTTGGCTAAGGATATCGCACTTTCAAAAGAAAATGCTGCCAAAACACAATCAGAGATTGCGCAGCAAGTATTGGATGCAAGAAAAAAGGCAAATATTGAAATTGAGAAGGCAAGAGAAGAAGTGGCAGAAGCAATTGCCGAAGCTCAAAAAACAGCTAAAACAATTGTTGAAAAAGCTCAATTAGAAGCATTACAAACCAAAGAAAAATCCAACCAAAAAATTCAAGAAATACAGGCTGAAGAAGCTGCCAAAGTTGCGGATGCTCGAAAAGTTGCTGCGGAACGAATCGCTGAAGCCAATCAACAATATAAAACAGCTAAAGAACAGTATACGGTAGAAATTCAAACTATTAAAGAAACGGTTGAAGATGAATTAAAGGAAATTCAACAAGAGGTGGCGCAAAAGATTGCTGATGCCAAAAAACGAGCTGAAGAAGAAAGAAACTTGACAGCAAAGGATGTTTCTAATGCAAAACAATCTGCTGCTGCTGAAATTCAAGCCGTGCGTGAAAAAGTGGCGGTTGATATTGGTGATGCTAAAAAGAAGGCGGCTGAAGAAAAACAAAAAGTGCAATTGGATCTTGCTGAGTCAAAAAGAAAAGCTTCAGAGGAGGTTGCTAAAATAAAAGAAAAAGCGGCTGCTTCGATTGCCGAAACGTTGGATAAAGCAGCAGAAGAGCGCGAAAAAATTGCCAAACAGATTGAAACCGAACGTGGCTTGGCAGCAGAGGAAATTGCTAGAATCAAGGCTAGTGTTATTGATGCGAAGAAGAATGCTGCTAATGAAAATACCAAAACAGCAGAAGAAATTGCTGCTGCTAAAGAAAAAGCAGCTGCTGAAATTGCTAAAACAAAAGAACTGACTTCAGAAGCTGTGATTAAGTCACGTGAAGAAGCGGAGGCTAAGAAAAAGGAAATTGCTAGTGAGGTGATTGTTGCTAAGGAAAAGGCAGCGGAAGAAATTGCTAAAATTGCAGCGGAAGTCAAAAAGAAAATTGAGGCTGCCAAAGAAAATGAAGCAAAAATCAAGGAAGAGTCTGCTCTTCAGGTTGCAGAAGCAAAAACTAAGGCTGCTGCTGAAATTCAAAAAGCTCAAGACGAGGCTATTTCTAGAATTGAATCGGCCAACTTAGAGGCAAAAGATGCTAAAATTAAGTATGTAGAGGATGTCAAAACTTCTCAAGAGGTAGCTGCTAAACGCATGCAGGAAATCAAAGAAGAAACTACTAGACAAATTCAGGCAGCCAAAGAAAATGCAGCTAAACTTAAAACAGCTACTATTGAAGATATTGCAGAGGCAAAGGCAAAAGCGGCAGAGGAAATGCTAGCAACGCAAGAAGCTACGTTGAATAGAATTGCTGCTTTAAAGGAGCAAGAGGCCAATACGAAGCAGGAAACTATAGAATCCATTGCTAAAATGCAACAAGAGGCAGCTGAAGAACGTGCTAAAATAAAAGAAAATTTAGCTAATGGAGTTGCTTCTGATAAAGAAAGAGCAGCTCTTGAACGCCAAAAAGCAGTCAATGAAATTGCTGCGTCTAGGGAAAAAGCAGCTAGAGAGATTGCTAAGGCAAAATCAGATGCTGCTTCAACAATTGAGGATATTAGAGCCAATACAGTAGCAGCTGAAAAAGAAGAAACGTTGCGTTTGTTAAAAACGAGAGAAGAAGTAGCAGAGCAAATTGCGTTGACTAAAGAAAAAGGTGCTATGGAAGTGGCAGAGGCAAAAGCAGCTGCAGAAGATAAAAAAATTAGCATTAAAAAAGAATTGGATGAGACAGTTGCCAAAGCTCAAAAGGATATGGCTGAGGCGAAAGAAAATGCGGCTAATGAAATTGCTGCAACCAAAGAAAAAGCAGCTTCTGAAATTGCTGATGCTAAAGCAAAGGCAACCGCAGAAATTCAGCGCATTCAAAAAGAAAATATGGATGCTAAAGCAAAATTAGATGCTAACTTAAAAGCAGCACAAGAAGAAAATGCCACTGCTATTGCTACTGCCAAAGAAAAGGCAGCGGCAGAGATTGCTAAAACAAATGAAAAAGCAGCAGAAGAAATTGCTAAAAGTAAAGCTAAAGTAAAAGAAGAACAAGATAAAGCAACTGCTGCTGTAGCTGCTGCTAAAGAAAAGTCAACCGCAGAAATTGCTACTCTTGATGCTGCAATCAAAGCAAAACAAGAGGAAATTGATGCTCAGGAGAAAAAACTTAAAATTTTGACAGAACGGGTTGCCGAAATGCGCAAAGAGGTTAAAGAAGGTGGAAAAAGTAACTAGAAATTCTTGATGAAAAATATTTAGAAGGCTATTTGGCAGCATTGCTAAGTAGCCTTTTTTGTTGGGAAATAGTTTGATGTGGTCGATACCGCATTTTATAATCTAAAGCTGGGCAGATGAATGTACTAGTTTTTATTTCAAGAGACATTATTAGAGGAAATAAGTTCTAAAATAAAATTATATGTAAAATATTTATTGAGAAAGAAAGCCCTAATTAAGGTAACAAGGTATTTAAAAAGGACATTTATTTATGTACGAACATTTCTTTAGATAAACAATATAATTCCCCCCTGAATTATATTTGAAATTAAATAACAACACCACAATGACAAAGATGAAGTCCCTAATTACCCTATCCCTATCTTTTATTTTTTTTATTACCCCATTTTTTGTTTCTGCTCAAAGTTTTGATTGGCAAGGTCGCTGGGAGGCTATCGTTAGTAGAAAAACGTTCTGTAACATTCATATCGTAACAGACCTAATCGATGGTCAAAGCAAGCCAACGGCTATTTTAGAAGGTTTAATTAATGAAAAACCTTTTCGAATTACCTGCGATATCAAGGAAATCCCTCAGCGAAATTCTATTGTGCTGCACAAAGCTGCTGATGTGGAAGGTCATTCAGAATACAAAACAACAGAGCCTTTGCTTATCTTGGCCTTAAATAAGGTGGGTAATCAGTATATAGTGAATCCTGTTTGGGTGCAACTAGACCTTACAAAAGGTTATGCCAATAAAAGCTGTGTGGTACGAAAGGTCTCGAATCCTCGTTATAGAGGAACCTACACACTTAGCGAAGAAGGAGTTAAAACCGCACTAACAATTAGTAAAGTTAAAAGAGATGGTTTTCAGGCGACTGTAGAAACTTCTGAAAATGGTATTACTTGCGATTGTCGGTTTCAAGCAAAACACTTGGCAGTTTGTTACCCCAATGATGAAAGAGGGGTTTTTTACTTAGATTTTAATGAATATGGAGTTAAGATGGTTCAGAATTATGATCATAATATCTATAGCAGCGAATCTGTAAAAGGAAATGGTCCTCTTGTGCTTAATACAACCCTAACGAAATAGATGTATATAGGGTATATATACGATCACCTTTGAAAAAATATAGGCAACCCTCAACATAATAGCACGTAGCTAAATGTCTGTATTTTATACAGCTCTTCGTCTTGAAAATATATCTTATTCTACTGATATATTGTTAATAACAATTCTATTCGCTCCTCGATCTATACGAATATTTACTATAGGTAAGAGCTCAAAAACAATTCTATTTTCTCACGTAATTCCTGATGTCTATTAAACAAAGCGTATTAATAGACTAATTGTTATGTCCTAATTGGAGCTTCCTTTTGATAAGTAATAAACTTACCCACAATTACAATAAATAACCCACCTCTTAAAATGATGAACTAGAAGAAAGGGACTGTCTTATAATGTCTTATCACATGATTTTTTGCCTGTTGCTCTCGTGCTAAAAGTATTATTTTTCATGCAAAGTATATAAAAAGTAAACAGTATGAAAAATAATATTTCTTTATAAGTAAAATAGGTTTGTTTGTAATTAGTTTATTTTGAGTTGTTTATAGTTTTATTTTCCACGAAGAGATAAGTAAAAATATGATTTGGCAAAAATGAGTCATAGGATGGCTAGAATTTTCTATTCTATTAAGGACAAAAGATAGATCTTTGCTTTATAACAATTGAAATCGTTTTACTCCTACTAATTTAAAACAAAAAATAGACGAGTAATTAGTATTGAGTTTTGAATAAAAAAGGTGTTTGCTTAGTCCCTGAGGAACACCTTAAAATATAAAAGTGTAGTGTAAATTTAGTTTTGTGATAAATGCCAACGTGTGTGAGTTGGCATTTTTTTTTGCAACCATTTGTAGTTTTGTATAGCAACAAAAATGATTATTGGCTGTTTTATTTTGATAAATAGTTGTATATTTTGCCACACTACTAAATTATTATGACAAAAGACGATTACAAAAAAATAGCGCCTAATTTTCCTACTCAACCAGGAGTATATCGTTTTATAGACAAAGACGATGTAATTCTTTATATAGGAAAAGCGAAGCACCTAAAAAAGAGAGTTTCTTCTTATTTTGGGAATCGAAAAGACATGCGTAATAAGACGCGGATTATGGTGCGAAAGTCGGTTAGAATAGAATATACAATTGTAGATACAGAACAAGATGCTTTGTTATTGGAGGCTACATTGATTCAAAAGCACCAACCACGATTTAACGTGATGCTAAAGTCTGGAAAGCCTTATCCTTATATTTGCATCAAAAAAGAGCGTTTCCCAAGAGTCTTTATTACTCGACAAGTTTACAAGGATGGTTCTAAATACTTTGGTCCTTATGTCTCTAAGCGTAGAATGTACGCTATTTTAGAGTTAATTAAAAATTTGTTTCAATTACGTACTTGTAGTCTAAATTTGTCCGAAAAAAATATCTTAGAAGGAAAGTTCAAGCCTTGTTTGGAATACCATATCAAGAATTGTTTGGCGCCATGTGTAGGTTTTGAAACAGAGGAGGAGTACAACGAAAAAGTAGACCAAGTTGCTAATATTCTGAAAGGGCATTTTGCATCAGTTAAACGATATTTAAAAGATGAGATGCAGAAGCATGCTGAAAAATTACAGTTTGAGCGTGCTCAAGAGATAAAAGTACAATATGATGCGCTAGAAAATTATCAAGGCAAATCGACGGTTGTTAATCCTAGTATCAGGGATGTTGATGTATTTAGTTTGGAGCAGGATGATGAAATAGCTTACTTCAATTATTTAAAAGTAGTTGATGGAGCTATTATTAATACCTTTACCATGGAGTTGGACAAAAACTTAGATGATGATCAAGAGGATCTATTAGTTTTTGCGATACAGACGTTGAGGGAAAAATATCAGAGTATTGCTCCCGAAGTGATTGTGCCGATTGACATTCCGTCTGTTTGGGAGGGAACAACGATTACCATTCCTAAGATAGGAGATAAGAAAAAACTGCTAGAATTATCGGAGAAAAACTTAGCTTATTATGTTTTGCAAAAGCGTAAGCAAGCTGCCTCTAGAGCCAACAAACAATCAACTGCTGAAAAAGTGATGGAGATTATGAAAAAAGACCTTCAAATGTCTGTCCTTCCATTACACATTGAATGTTTTGATAATTCGAATCTACAAGGAACCAATCCTGTTGCGGCTATGGTCTGTTTTCGACATGGAAAACCTTCTAAGCGAGATTACAGGCATTATCATGTTAAGACAGTCGAAGGTCCCGATGATTTTGCTTCTATGGAAGAAATTGTATACCGACGATACAAGCGTCTTTTGGAGAGCAATAAAACATTGCCCCAATTGATTATTATAGATGGAGGGAAGGGGCAATTGAGTGCTGCTGTCAAGAGTTTGAAGGCGTTGAGTATTTATAAGCGTGTTACAATTATAGGAATTGCCAAACGGTTAGAAGAAATTTATTTTCCAGAGGACAGCGTACCCTTGTTATTGAGTAAAAAATCACCTACACTTAAAGTTATTCAACAAGCTCGAAATGAAGCGCATCGCTTTGCTATAGAATTTCACCGGTTGATACGCTCCAAGAAATATGTTTCTACGCAATTAACAGAAATCCCAGGTATTGGGAAAAAAACAGCCGAAAAATTACTACAGGAATTTGCTTCCGTTGAAAAAATAAAAACGGCTGAACAAGAAGCGCTAGAAGCTTCTGTTGGTAAAGCAGCGACCAAGAAAATTTTTGCTCATTATGGTTTAACTTATAAAGAGACCGAAAAAAAGAAAGACAAACAAGAGAAGAAAAAAAATAAATAGGTATTAGACATTATCGTACATTAAAACTGTAAACAAAAAAGTGAAAAAAAAGTATAAATACAAGAAAGTAGTGTGAAAAAGGTAGAA